>NZ_WHOL01000055.1 GCF_009745975.1 Actinokineospora pegani
GCTGGCCGAGCACTTGTTGGAGTTGGACGCGGGCACGATCGACCGTGGTGTGCCGTTGCTCGACCTGGGTGCTGATTCGTTGGTCTTGGTCGAGTTGTCGCGTGAGGTCAAAACCCGATTCGATGTCGACATCTCTGTGCAGCAATTGCTGGAGGACATCGTCACCGTCCGGGCCATCTCCCGCTGGGTCACCGAATCCCTGCCCCGGGCGGACGAGCCCCCCGCGCGGCCGGAGCCGGTCCCGGCGGCCGAGCCCGCGCCGCGCCGGGCGCCGGGCCCGAGCTACGCCGCGGCCACCGCGCGCTCGCGGGCGCTGAGCGAACGCAGCCAGGGCCACCTGGTCAACAACCGCAAGATCGCCCAGCGCGAGCACGAGGAGCGCGCGGCGTCGTACCCCATCTGGATCACCCGCTCCGAGGGCGCGCACGTGTGGGACGTCGACGGGCGCAGGCTGGTCGACCTGACCATGGGCTACGGGGCGCACCTGTTCGGGCACAACCCCGACTTCGTCCGCGCGGCGGTCGAGCAGCAGGTGGCGCGCGGCCTGCACATCGGGGCCGAGGTCGAGCAGACGGCCGAGGTGGCCCGGCTGCTGTGCGAGCTGACCGGCATGGACCGGGTCAACTTCTGCGTGACCGGCACCGAGGCGGTGTTCACCGCGATCCGCCTGGCCCGCGCCCGCACCGGGCGGTCGCTGGTGGTGCTGCTGCGGAACGCCTACCACGGGCACTCCGACACCACCTTGTTCAGCCCGCGCCCGGGCAGGCGCCGCGAGCGCCTGGCGACCCCGTCGTTCCCGGGGGTCTCCCCCGGCGCGGCCGAGGACGTGCGCGTGCTGCCCGCCGACGAGGCGCAGCTCAGCGAGTTCATGGCCGCGCACGGGCACGAGGTCGCCGCGGTGGTCATGGAGCCGCGGCTCAACCAGTCGCCCGACATCGACCTCGGCGGCCTCGCGCGCCGGGCGCGGGTGCTGACCGAGCGGGCCGGGGCGCTGCTGGTGTTCGACGAGGTGCTGACCGGGTTCCGGTTCCACGTCCAGGGCTTCCAAGGGGTCTACGGGGTGCGCGCGGACCTGGTCACCTACGGCAAGACGCTGGCCGCGGGGCTGCCGATGGCGGCGGTGGCCGGGCGCGCGGACGTCATGGACCTCATCGATGGCGGCCCGTGGACCGACGAGGTCCGCGCCGACCCGGACCAGGTGTCGTTCACCGGCGGCACCTACGCCAAGCACCCGCTGTCGGTGGCCGCGGCGCACGCGGTCCTGACCGAACTGGCCACCGGCGGCGACACCGTGCTCGCCGACCTCAACGCCGCGGGCGAGCGGTTGCGCCACGACATCGAGGGCGTCCTGGCGGGCTCCGGCGTGCGGGTGCTGGGCACGGGCTCGTTCTTCCGGTTCACCCCGGAGAAGTCGACCAGCTTCGCCTACGGCGGCAAGGCCTTCCACCGGTTCCGCCGGGAGCTGATCGCCGAGGGCGTGCTCATCCCGGAGACGGGCAACTGCTTCCTTTCCCCCGCCCACACCCCCGACGTGCGCCGCGCGGTGCTCGACGCGGTCGCCGCCGCGGTCCAGCGGCTCGCCCGCGGCGACGAGGCGCCCGCCGAGCCCGCCGCGGCGGCCCCCGCGGTGAGCCTGGCGCTGTTCGGCTTCACGGGCGAGGGCGGGAGCGAGGTCTACTCGCGGCTGCTGCGACTGGTCGAGTCGGCCGAGGCCGAGGGGCTGGCGAACGTCTGGCTGCCCGAGCGGCACTTCGACGACTTCGCCGGGTTCTCCCCGAACCCGGCCGTGCTCGGCGCGATGGTCGCCGCGCGCACCTCCCGAATCGGCATCCGGGCGGGCAGCAGCGTGCTGCCACTGCACTCAGCGGTGTCGGTGGCCGAGGACTGGGCCATGGTCGACGTCGCCTCCGGCGGCCGCGTCGGGCTCGGCGTGGCGTCGGGGTGGATGCGGCGCGACTTCGTGCTCTCCGAGGCGCCGCACGCCGAGCGCCGGGAGCTGTTCCGGGAGCGGGTCGCGCAGTTGGAACGGCTCTGGCGCGGCGAGGCCGTCGCGGTGCGGGGGCACTCCGGCGAGCAGGCGGAGGTCCGGCTGCACCCGCGCCCGGTGAGCGAGTTGCGGCTGTGGCAGGCGTGCCTGGGGACGCCGGAGTCGTTCTACGAGGCGGGCCGCGCCGGTCGCGGGGTGCTGACCAACCTGATCCAGCAGGACCTGGCGCGGCTTCGCGCGGGCCTGGAGCGCTACCGGCAGGGCCGCCGCGACGGCGGCCTGCCCGCCGACGGCGGCGAGGTGGCCGTGCTGCTGCACGCCGCGGTGTCCACGGGGGACGAGTCGGACCGGCGCAACCGGGAGGCGTTGCAGCAGTACATGTTCGCCACCTTCCGCGCCACCCACGACGACCCCGCGCAGGTGCGCGAGGAGACGTGGAAACCCAGGATGGCCGCAGCGGCGGACCGGCTGCGCGCTGGGTTGTCCCTCGTCGGGTCCGAGGCGGACTGGCCCGCGCTGACCGCCGAACTCGCCCGCCTGGGCGTCACCGAGATCGCCTGCCTGGTCGACTTCCTGCCCCAGGGTCCGGCGTGGACGGACACGGTGCGAGCACTGGGCAGGCTCCACGAGCGCACCGCTGAGGCCCTTCAGACGCCACCTGCCGCGCCGGAACAGGACAGCCTCCCCACACCGGCTCAGCCCGCGGCACCACAGCGGGCCGGGGCACGTGAACAGACCTCCACGCCCGAGCGGCTGACCGGCCCGGCGGGGGAGACCGGGGCGTTCCCGGTGCAGATCTCGCGGGCCGCGCGGGAGATCTGGGCGGCGTGCCAGATCAGCGCCCAGACCCGCGACGCCTACAACATCGCCCGCACCTTCGTCGTCGCCCCCGGCCTCGACCTGGGCAGGCTGCGCCAGGCCTTCCTCGACGCCGTCGCGGCCCAGCCCGCGTACCGGCTGCGGATCGACGCCGACGGCGCGGCGGGCTGGGTGGAGCCCTTCGGCGAGGCGCACGAGCGGGGTTGGCGGGTGCTGGACGGCGTGGCGGACTCCACGGAGCGGTTCGAGGCCGCGGTGCGGGCCGGGTGCGCCGACACGCCGCTGGACCCCGTCGAGCGGTTCGCGGTGCGGTTGACCTGCCAGCGCGCCGCCGAGGGGGTGCTGGTCAACCTGAGCGCGTCGCACATCGTCGTCGACGGGATGCGGTTCGCCGAGCTGCTGGCGTCGGTGGCCGCGCGCTACGCGGGGAAACCGGTCCAGGAGCCGGCGCTGCCCCCGGCGGCCGAAGTGGACGCGGCGGCCCGCGAGCGCGACCGGGCGTACTGGGACCGGTGGGTGCGGGCGTTGCCGGACGAGGTGTTCGACGCCGGGTTCGACGCGCGGACCCTCGACCGCGCCGGCTACCGGCTGTCGGCCCCGCTGCCCCCGGGCCTGCGCGAGGGGCTGGCGGCGTACGCGCGCGCCGAGCGGTCGACCCCGTTCGCCGAGGCGCTGCGCGCGGTGGCCGAGATCGTCGACGACGCGCTGGGGCGCGAGCACCTGTACGCCTTCCCCGCGCGGCCGCCGGTGGCCGAGTACGGCAGCGGCGCGGTGCTCGTCCCGTTCCGGCGCGGCTCCGGCGCGGACGCCAAGCAGGCGGTGCTGTCCGGGGTGCGGCACGGGTCGCTGACCTTCCGGCAGGTGTTCGCCGACGTCACGCGCCGGGTGCAGACCCCGGCGGTGACGGTGGCCTGGGACGACCTGGCGGCCTTCACGGTCGACGGGCACCGGGTCGACGAGGTGTCCGCGCCCACCGACGTCGTGCGCTTCCCGCTGACCGTGACCTTCACCCAGCGGCCATCCGGCGGGGTGGAGCTGTCCCTCGACGCCGCGCGCGGGTTCCTGCCGCGCGAGCGGGGCGAGCTGCTGCTGGAGCGGCTGACGCGCGGCTTGGGGCAGCGGTTCGAGCCCGAGCCCGAGGTCACGGGAGCCGAGTTGGCCGCGCTGGTGCGGGGGCTGGTGTCCCCGCCCGAGGACGTCGGCGCGGCGCGGGTGCGGCTCGACGGCCGGGACTGCCCGGTGGAGCTGGTGGTGGCCAAGGCGCGCTCGTCCGCGCGAATCCTCGCGGTGGAGGAGCCGGGCCTGCTCGCCGTCGCGGCCGTGGCGGTCGAGGTCGATACCGCCTTCAACGCGGTGGTCGCGCTGCTGGCCACGGGCATGACCGGGCTCGCGGGCCGCGTCGGCGTGACCGGGTCCCCGCGGCTGGTCGTCGGTCCGCCGGGGCGCGACCCGGCCGCCGGGGACACCGGGTTCGCCGTGACCCGCTGGACCGTGGTCGGGGCGGATGAGGCGCTGCCGCTGTCGCCGTCCTCGGCCGGGGAGCTGGACGCGGCGCTCGCCCACGTGCTGCGCCCGCTGGCGCCCGGGCAGCGCGCCGACGTCGTCGCCGCGCTGCGGGCCATGGCCGCGGAGTTCGGCGCGGCGGCGGAGGCGCCGGACGGGCGCGTGCCCGAGCTCGTGCGCGGGATCTGGCGGCGGGTGCTCGACGACCCGGCGGTCTTCGGCGACGAGGACGACTTCTTCGACCTCGGCGGCGACTCCATCGACGCCATCCGGATCATGGCCATCCTCAACCAGGAGTTGGGCACCGAGCTCGAGGTGGCGCTGATCTTCGACAACCCGACGGTGGGCGGGCTCAGCGACGCGGTGCTGTCCCGCGCCTGAGCACCCACGGCGCCCAGGCGCCGATCGAGCCAGACACCGGTTTTCCGACGCAGAGGGGCGGGGCGATGACCCAGGAGATCAGGACGACGTTCGGCGAGCTCCGCGAGTTCGGGGCGTGGCGGGAGCCCGACCGGCGGGCCGCGGCGGAGCGCGGGTTCGCGGGCGGGCTCATCCCCGACGACGCGCCCGCGACGGTGGACTCCAGCCTGTCGGTGTTCGCCGCGGCGGGCCGCGGGTCGGTGGTCGAGGACGCGCGGGCGGACTGGGCGCTGTTCTGCCAGGAGCGGTTCGGGCTGCGGTCCCCGCTGTGGCCCTCGTTCCGCAGGCACCCGCTCAGCGACAGCTTCATGTGGCGCTCGATCGGCACCGGCAAGCGGGTGCTCAGCGACGCCGAGGCCGCGACCTACGACCGCGACGGGTACGTGGTGGTGGAGGACGTGCTCAGCCCCGCCTTCCTCGGCCACGTCGTCGCCGACCTCGACCGGTTCGAGGAGCAGCGGGCGGAGGCGGCGAAGGCCGCGGGCGGCAAGAACACCATCACCCAGGCGGGCAAGGTGACCTTCAACGTGCAGTTGGCCCGGCACTCCGCGCCGCTGCGCGAGCTGATCAAGCTGCCGCTGCTGCAGCACATGATGCACGACCTCATCGGGCCGAACGTGCGGCTGTACTGGGACCAGTCGGTCTACAAGAGCCCGCACTCGAGCCTGGTTTTCCCCTGGCACCAGGACACCGGCTACACCTTCGTCGACCAGCCGGGTCAGATCGTGACCGCGTGGATCGCGCTGACCGACGCCGACGAGGAGTCCGGCTGCATGTGGGTGCTGCCCGGCGGGCACCGCACCGGGCCGCTCGTGCACGAGAAGGGCGACCTGGGCAACCGGGTGTTCGACGAGGACCCGGCCGGGATGGTCCCGCTGCCGGTGCGCGCCGGGTCGATCGTGGTGTTCGCGGGCCTGCTGCCGCACATGACCGGCGGCAACCACCGCGACTGGGCGCGCAAGGCGCTGGTCGTCGAGTACGCGCCGGACGGGATGAACCGGATCGCCATCGACCCGTGGGGCGAGAAGGTGGTCAGCCCGGCCAACAACCCGCACACGCAGTTCGAGGTCCTGCGCGACGGCCGCCCGACGGTCAGCCGGTGATGACGCGGTTCCCGGACCCCAGGCCCCGCGTCCTGTCCGAACTGGACGGACCGCCCCTCTCCGCCGTGCGCGGCCCCGACTCGCCCGACAGCCTCTCGGGCGTGCTCGACGTCGCCGCGGCGGGCGGGGCGACCGTCGGCACGATCGACTCCGACGGCACCAGCCGGGAGGAGAGCTGGCGGTCGTTGCGGGAACGGGCCCGGCGCGTCGCTGAGGACATCCGCCGCCGCGGCCTGGAGCCCGGCGACGTCGCCGTGGTCGCCGCGACCGAGCCGTCGCAGTTGCTCGCCCTGTTCTGGGGCGGCGTCCTGGCCGGGGTCGAGCCGCTGCTGGTCCCGGCGGAGCTGCTGGCGGCCCCGGGCGGGCCGGGGCAGTGGTGGGCCGCGCTCGCCGAGCAGGCCCCGGTGCGCGGGGTGCTGCACGCGCGCGGCACGCGGTTCGCCATCGTCGACGACGCCCCCGGGCGCGGGATCGCCGTGGCGGCGGTGGAGCTGGGGGCCGCGGGCGAGCACGCGGCGACCGCGCCCGCCCGGGCGGACGACGGCCCGGCGTCGCGGGTGCACTTCATGACCTCGGGCAGCACCGGCGCGCCGAAGGTCGTGCCGCAGCGCCACCGCGGCATCGTCGACATGGCCCTGGGGGCCACGTCCGTCAACGGGCTGGATTCCACCACGGTGGGGTTCAACTGGATGCCGCTGTCGCACGTCGGCGGGATGCTCATGGCGCACGTGCGCGACGCGGTCATCGGCGCCAAGCACCTGTCCGCGGCGACCGAGCGCGTCCTCGCCGACCCCGGCGAGTGGTTTCGCGTCGTCACCGAGCACCGGGTCACCGCGGTGTGGTCGCCCAACTTCGCCTACCGGCTGCTGGCCGGGGTCGCCGAGGGCATCGCCCCCGGCGGCGACGTCGACGTCTCCAGCATCCGGTTCTGCCTCAACGGCGGCGAGGCCGTCTCCGCCAAGGACTGCGCGCGGTTCGAGGCCGCCCTGGGCCGCCTGGGGCTGCCGCGCGGCACGATCGCGCCCGCCTGGGGCATGGCCGAGACGTGCTCGGGCGTCCTGTACGCCCCGCGCTACGACCCGGCCGCCGACACCTCCGCGACGGTGTCGGTCGGCTCCCCGCTGCCCGGCGTGCGGGTGCGCGTCGTGGCGGACGACAGCGACGACGCCGCCGACGACCAGGGCACGGGGCACCTGGAGGTCCAGGGGTCACCGGTCCTGGAGGGCTACCTCGTCGGCGGGGACCTGCGGGGCACCGCTGACGGGTGGTTCCGCACCGGCGACCTCGCGCGGATCGACGCGGACGGGGTGCGCGTCGTCGGCCGCGACGGGACCAGGGTGGTCGCCAACGGGGTGACCTGGAACTCCGCGGACCTGGAGGCCGAGGTCGAGCGGGTCGACGGCGTGCTGCCCGGGACCGCCGTGCTCGCCTCCTACCGGGCCCGCGGCACCGAGCGCGACGAGATCGCGGTGTTCTGCGCCGTCGGGGACGGCTCGCCCGAGCGGGTGCGCGGGCAGGTCGCACGCCGGGTGGAGGCGATCATCGGCGGGCGCGTCGCGCACGTGGTCGACATCCCGCCGAGCGCGATCGAGCGCACCAGCATCGGCAAGGTCCGCAAGGCGCGGCTGGTGCGGCGGTTCCTCAACCCCGACCCGCCACCGGTCCGCGAGCTGGTCTGGCGGCCCCGACCCGCGCCGCGGCCCGGGACGCGCCAGGACGGAACCCCGGTCCTGCTGCGCGGGCCCGGGCTGACGCACTCCGCGGTCGACGGGCACGCCCCGCGGGACCTGCACGGCGCGCTCGAGCACTGGCGCGGCGCGGTCGACCCCGCCGGGCTGCGCGGACGCGACGTCGTGGTCGTCGTCGACGCGTACGAGGCCGACGCCGCCGAGCTGCCCCGGTCGCACCCGGTCGCGGCGTTCCTGCGCGCGGTCGCCCACGGCGCGGGCGCGCGCTCGGTGCGCACGGCGTGGGTGCACCCGCGCGTCGACGAGGACGCGGTGGCCGCCGTCCTCGACGAGGAACTGGCCCAGGACAGCGCCGCCGACCTGTACCTCGACCCGCACGGCGCGGCCTGGCTCCGGACCTCGGTGCCGGTATCCGGTGGCAGCACGGCGGTCCGCGGCGATCACGTCGGTGACCACGTCGTCGTCCTCGGCGGCACCGGCCGCCTCGGCGAGGTGCTCGGCGCCGAGCTCACCGCGCGCGGCGCGCGCGTGACGCTCGTCGGACGCGGTCCGTCCACAGGCGCTGGTCGGCTCGCCGCCGACCTGGGGTCGCCTGCCGCGGCGCGCGACCTGGTGGCCCGGCTCGACTGGAACGCCGCGGAACGCACCCTGGTCGTGCACCTGGCGGGCGCGCCGCTGCCCGGACCCGGGGACGAGGTCGCCCGGCTGCTCGCCCCGAAGACCGCGGGCGTCCGCGCCGCCGCGGGCCTGGCCCGGGCGCTGGGCGCGGACCTGGCGGTCGTCTCCTCGGTCAACGCGCACATCGCGGGCACCGGGCACGAGGCCTACTCCGCCGCCTGCGCCGCGGCCGAGGCCGTCGCCACCCAGGTCGGCGCCGCGCGGGTCGTGTCGGTGACCGCGGTGGGCGAGGCGCGGCAGACCGACGAGGCCACCGCGGCGGTCGCCGCCGCCCTCGGTCTCGACGAGGTCAGCGTGGTCGACCTGGCCACCTGCCTGCTCTCCGCGCCCCCCGGGCACGTGCTGCTCGGGGTCGGCGAGCACACCCCGTTCCTGCCGCGCCGGGAGTGGGCGGGCCGACCCGCGCCCGCCGAGGCCGCCCCGGACCAGGCCGCCCCGGCCGAGACCGGGTGGCCGCCGACCGTCGCCGACCTCGCGGCCGCGCTGCGCTCCGTGGTCGCCGTCGACGCCGTGCACCCGGCCGCCAACTGGTTCGACATGGGGCTGACGTCGGTGGACCTGCCCAACCTCGCCCGCGTCGTCGCCGAGCGCACCGGGCAGCGGGTGGGCGTGCTGGAGCTGATGCGCTTCCCGAACCTGGCCGAGCTCGCGGGCCACATCGACCACACCAGGGACAGGAGCGGCGCGTGAGCGACCGGATCGCGATCGTCGGCTACGACGCCCGGCTGCCCGCCGGGTCCGGCCGGGCGGAGATCGACGCGTTCCTGGCCTCCGGGGACAGCGCCGTCGCCGACGTGCCCCGGGAGGCGATGGCCGCCGCGGGCCTCGCCGAGCACGAGTACACCCGCGCGGGCTACGTCGCGCGGTCGGCGCGCACCGAGTGGACACCCGAGACCGGGCGGCACCTGGCCGGGCTGACCCCGCACGAGCTGGCGGTCACCGACCCGCAGCACCTGCTGTTCCTCGACTGCTGCGCCGGGGCGCTCGCCGACGCGGGCCTGACCCCGGAGACCGCGCGCGGTCGGGAGATCGGCGTCGTCGGCGGGATCGGCATGGGCCTGTACGCGGGCCAGTCGCTGGACTCGCACTTCACCACCAGGCTGCAGCGCGACCCCGCGCTGCGCGAGCGGCTGGCCTTCCCCGAGGTCCTGATCGGCAACAGCAGCGACCACAGCACCGGCCGGGTGTCCTACCGCCTGGGCCTGACCGGCCCCAACGCCAACGTCCAGACCGCGTGCTCCACCGCGCTCGCGGCGGTGGACCACGCGGTCCTGCTGCTGCGCGCGGGCCGCGCCGACACCGTGCTGGCCGGGGCGGCGGCGCTGTACTTCCCCGACCGGCGCGGGTACCAGTGGGAGCGCGGCGGCATCCTGTCGCCCACCGGGTCGTGCCGGGCGTTCGACTCCCGCGCCGACGGCACCGTCGGCGGCAGCGGCGGGGGCGTGCTCGTGCTGCGCCGCCTCGACGACGCCCTCGCCGACGGCGACACCGTGCACGGCGTCATCGAGGGCGCGCACTCCGCGGGCGACGGCGCGCAGCGCGCCAGCTACGCCGCCCCCGCCTTCGACGGGCAGGTGCGCGTCATCCGCCGGGCCCTGGCCGACGCCGGGGCCGGGCCGGACGACATCGCCTACCTCGAGGGGCACGGCACCGGCACCACCGTGGGCGACCTGGTCGAGCTGGGCGCGCTGCACGAGGTGTTCGGCGGGCGGCGCGCGGCGCTGCCGGTCGGGTCGGTCAAGCCCGCCCTGGGCCACCTCGACACCGCGGCCGGGATCGCCTCCCTGGTCAACGTCCTGCTCGGGCTGCGCCGGGGGTGGATGCCGCCGACGGCGAACTTCGCCGAGCTGCCCGCCGACGCCCGCGACTGGATCGCCCAGCCCTCGGCGGGCAAGGTCCCGCTCGACCCGACTACGGCGAAGGTGGGCGTGAGCGCGTTCGGGGCCAGCGGAACGAGCGTGCACCTGGTGGTCTCCGGACCGCCGACGCCGCTCGACGAGCTCGCGCCCGCCCCGGCGGCCCGGGCGCGCGAGACGGTCGTCGTCACCGCCCCCGCGGCCCCCGCAGCCCCCGCAGCCGCGCCGGACAGGCCCCACGGCCGCGACGAGGTGGCCGCGGGCCTGATCGAGGTGCTGCGCGAGCGCGGCGACTTCGGCCACCTCGACGACGAGCAGCTCCTGGAGGTCGGGCTGCTCGACTTCGGCATCGACTCGGTCGACCTGCTCGCCGTCTCGAAGGTCGTCGAGCAGCGGTGGGGCGTGGCCGTGGACGTGCTCGACCTGCTCGCCGTCGACTCCGTGCGGGCCGTGGTGGACCTCATCACCAGCGGGTCGGGATGACCGGCCCCGGCGGGCTCCGGCTGGGCATGTTCGCCCTCGGCCGCGGGCTGCTGCCCTGGCCGACCGCGGGCATCGGCCTGCTCGTGGCGCTGACGGCGACGATCCCGGCCGCCTCGATCGTCACGGTCGGGCTCCTGCTGGGCAGTGCCGCGGACGGTATGCGCGGGATCGCCGCGATCGGGGCGGTGTTCGTCGGCCTGTTCCTCCTCGACCAGCTCGCCAACACGGCCGTGGACGTCCTGGGCGACCGCTACGGCGGGCGGCTGCAGGCCGAGGCGGAGCGTGCCCTGGTCCGCGCCCGCCTGGCCGCCCCCGACGCGACGCCCCCGGCGCTGCGGGAGGCGTTGGACGCCGTCGCCGCCGCGCCGCCCCTGCGCGGGCTCGCGGTCTCGACGGTGCGGTACCTGCTGATGCGCGCCCGGGCGGTGGTCCCCGGACTCGTGCTCGTGGCCGTGGAGCCACTGGCGGGCATCCCGGTCCTGGCGGCGTTCGCGCACCTGTCGGCGACGGTGGAGCGGGACTACGCCGCCGAGCAGTCCGCGGCCTACTCCGCCGACGAGGGCAGCGGGCGCGCGGTGTACCTCGGCGGTCTGGCGTTCACCCGGCGCACCGCGCGCGAGGTGGTGCTGTTCGGGGCGGCCGACTGGATCGTCGGGCGCTTCCGCGACGCCGCGCACGGCGCGCGCCCGGCCCTGCGCCTGGGCCCGCGGCTGCTGGCGGCGGTGGCCGCGGCGGTGCTGGCGATGGCGTTCGCGCTGGCCGTCCTGCTCGGCTCCGGGCCCGACCCCGCGCGGATGGTGACGGCCGTGGCCTCCCTGGTGGGGTTGATGATGTTGTTCGGGGTCACCATGGACGCCGTCCACTCCGCCACGGGCGCGAAGGTCTTCGACCGCGTCCGGGCCGCGACCGCCGCCGCGCCGGAGCGGTCCGCCGGCGCCCAGGCGCCCCAGGCGCGCCCGGGCAGCGTGATCCGGTTCGACCGCGTCGCCTTCGGCTACCCCGGCTGCGCCGAGCCGGTGTTCCGCGACCTGAGCTTCGAGGTGGTGCTCGGCCGCGGCCTGGCGCTGGTCGGGGTGAACGGGGCGGGCAAGTCGACCCTGCTCAAGCTGCTCGTCGGGCTGCTGGCCCCGACCTCGGGGCGAATCCTCTGCGACGGGGTCGAGGTCTCCGCCGACGCGCCGCGCCGGGCCTGGCGCGACTCGTTCGCTTTCCTGGGCCAGCAGCACATCCGCTACCCCGCCCCGGTGCGCGACAACGTGGCGCTCGGCTCCGCCGCGGACCTCGGCGACCCGCGGGTGCGGGCCCTGCTCGACGACCTCGACCCGGCACTGCTCGCGCCCGGCGCGCCGCGCGTGCCCGCCGCGGCGGGCGGGCTCTCCGGTGGGCAGTGGCAGCGGGTCGCGACCGCCCGGGCGCTGACCGGCATGGCCGCCGACGACCGGCGCGTGCTGGTCCTCGACGAGCCGACGGCCGCGCTCGACGCCCAGGCCGAGGCCCGGTTCTTCACCGAACTGGGCGAGCTGGCAGGCCCCGGCCGCACGACGGTCATGGTGTCGCACCGGTTCGCGGGCGTGCGGCGCGCGGACGAGATCCTGGTGCTGCACGACGGCGTGATCGCCGAGCGCGGAACCCACGCCGAGCTGCTCGCCGACGACGGCGCGTACGCCCGGATGTTCCGCGCGCAGGCAGGCCGCTACCTCGCGCCCGCCTGCGACGGGGCGGCCAGGTGAGCGCCTGGGACGCGCTGCGCGAACTGCTCGCCCTGTCGTGGCGGGCCGACCGGCGCTCGGCGTGGACCACCGTCGTGGTCTTCTCCCTCTGCCACGCCGCGGTGGTCGCCGCCTCGGTCTCGATCGCGGTCATGGTCGCGTCCTGGGCCGGGGACGACCTGACGACAGCCGCGGTGTTCCTGGGCCTGGCCTGCGCGGCCCTGGTCGCCCAAGTCCTCTTGGGACGGTACTCGATCGCCGTGTCCACGGCGGTCGTCGACGCGACCAACCGCCTCGTCGACGAGGACCTGCAACGCGCGCTCTACGGCTCCGGGTCCATCGAGCACTTCTCCGAGCGTGAGTTCACCGACGACCTGCAGATCGTGCGCTCGGAGCAGGCGCGGCTGACCGAGGGCGCCGACGTCCTGGGCCTGATCCTGGGAACCGGGTTGCGGTTGGGCGCGGTGGTCGCCCTCACCGCGCTGGCCACGCCGTGGCTGCTGCTCATGCCGATCGCCGCGGCGGGGGCCTACCTGTGCGTGCGCAAGCGCGACGCCGCGGTCGGGGCGGGCCAGCGCGCCGCCGCCCAGGACGCGTCGGCCTGCGCCGAACTCGCCGCCATCGGCACCGACGACAAGCACACCGCCGAACTGCTGCTGTCCCGGGGCGGGGACTACCTGCTGGCGGCCCACCGCGAGGCCGCCGACGCCGCCGAGGCGGCGCGCGCCGCGGGCCTGCGCCGAGGTGCGATGTGGACGGTGCTCGGGGCCGTCCTGACCAGCGCGGCGTTGGCCGCGGGCACGGCGGGGCTGGTCGACGCGCTGGCGGCGGGGTCGACCGGCCTGACCGCGACCCTGGCCTCGCTGCTGCTGCTGTCCACGACGACGACCCTGGTCGCCGCCCTGGCCCGCTACCTGACCTCGTGCGCGGACTCGCTGCGCGTGGTCCGCTCGCTCGCCCGCGTGCGCGAGCGGCTGCGCCGCGACCCGGGGACACCGCGGGTGTCGGGCCCGGTCTCGGCGCTGGAGCTGCGCGGGGTCTCCTACCGCTACCCCGGCTCCGAGACCCCCGCGCTCGACGACGTGTCCCTGCGCCTGGAGCAAGGCCGCGTCCACGCCATCGTCGGCGCGAACGGCAGCGGCAAGACGACCCTGGTCACCCTGCTCAGCGGGCTGATCCGCCCGTCATCGGGCGAGCTGGTCCCGCACGGCGCGGACCCGGCGGCGGGCCCCGGGCCGACCTGCGTCGCCCAGGACTCAGCCGACCTGGAGTTCGAGCTGCGCGACGCCGTGGCGCTCGGCGACCCCCGCTTCACCGACGACGACGTCGAGCGCGCCCTCGGCGGCGCCGGGCTCGGCGACCTCGCCGACCGGGCGGGGCTCGCCCTGCCGCTGGGCGCGACGCTGCCGCACGGTCGGCGCCTGTCGAGCGGGCAGTGGCAGCGGGTGGCCCTGGCGCGGGGCCTGCTGCGCGCGGACGCGCCGCTGCTGCTGTTCGACGAGCCCACCGCGGCCATCGACCCGGTCGCGGAGGAGGAGCTGCTGGACCGGCTGCTGGAGACCGTCCGGGGGTGCCGCGGCATCGCCGTGGTGGTCACCCACCGCATGTCGCTGGCCCCGGCGGCCGACACGGTGATCCTCCTGGAGCGGGGCCGGGTCGCCGCGGTGGGCCCGCACGAGCGGCTGCTCGACGTGCCCGCCTACGCCCGGCTGTACAACGCCCAGCGCGCCGGCTACCTCGACGACGAGCAGGCGCGCTGAGGCGGGTCGACCGCCTCGCGAGTCACCTCCGCCACGGCGTCGCGCCACAGGGCGACCAGGCGCTCGAGGTCGGCCGCGGCGAGCACGCCCGCCGCGCCGAGCAGGTCCAGCACGGTGTCGTCGGCGGACTCGGTGAGGTGGGCCAGCAGCTCGCAGGTCATCTGCGGGTGCTCCAGCACGACCGGGCGCACGTCCACCCCGTCCAGCGCCCAGCCCAGGTCCACGTCCTCGACCGCATAGGCCAGCACCACCTGGTAGAGCGGGTTCTGGCACGGCACACCCGCGCGCTCCGCGGCAGCGCGGGCGACCAGCGCGGCGATCGGGTAGTCCCGGCGCTGCAACGAGTCGCGCACCAGCGCCCGGCTCTCGGCCAGCGTCGCGGCCAGACCCGCGGCGCGCGGCGACCGGGACCGCAGCAGCACCAGGTTCTGGAAGAACCCGACGGTGTCGAAGTCCGCGGGGGTGCGCCGGGTGTCCATCGCGGTGACCAGGCTGACGTCGTCGGAGCCGGAGAACTGCTTGAGCGCCCAGAGCAACGCCGCGACGTGGACGGTGAACCGCGTCGCCCGCAGCCGCCGCGTCGCCGCGCCCACCCGCCCCCACACCTCGGAGCCGAGCGCGCCCCCGGCGCCGACCGGCACGAACGCCTCCGGCGGGCTCTGCGGCCCCAGCCCGGAGAACAGCCGCGGCGGCAACGGCGTGACCAACCCCAACACCTGCGGCGACTCGTCGAGCCCCGGGAACTCGTTGCGCACGGCCGCGGGGTCGTAGGCCCGCGGCCGCGCCAGCCCGGCGGCCCGTCCGGCGTACAGCTCGGCTAACTCCCGCTGCAACAGGGCCTTCGACCGCTCGTCGACGGCGATGTGGTCGATCGTGAGCAGCAGGCTGTGCACCCCCTCGACGTGCGGGACGACGACGGCCTGGAGCATGGAGTGCCGGTCGGGGGCCTTGAACCTGTCGACGATGCCCTCGAACAAGCCGTTGGCGTGCTCACGCACATCGCCCTCGTCGACCAGCCCGGTCGGCGCGGCGACCGAGAACACGTCGGGCCCGCCGTCCTCGTGGACGATCGCGAACACCTCGTCGTCGTCGGAGACCCCGTAGTTGGTCCGCAGGATGGAATGCCGCTCCACCAAGGCGAGGAACGCCTCCCGCAGCCGCCCCAGATCCACCGCCCCCCGCAACAGCAGGTGCACCCCTACCGTCTGCGACGCGGGCCCACCAGCCGCGTACCGCATCCGCACGAGCCTGCTCTGCGTCACCGAAGCCCGATACACCCGCCCCCGCGACGCCCCCCGCCGCCCGACGCCGCCGCCCATCCCAGCCCCTCCCGCCGTGTGCCGCCCGCACACCCGAGCCTACTGGCGAACCAGGCGGCCAGTGCCGCCGAAAGCACGTCTCGGTGGGGCGGCGGGGCCGATGGGCTCCCGGAACGAACAACGCCCTGCCGGCAACATCTGCTGGCAGGGCGTTGAACCGCACGAACTTCTGTGGGCGATACTGGGATCGAACCAGTGACCCCTTCGGTGTGAACGAAGTGCTCTCCCGCTGAGCTAATCGCCCGGCGCGGTTCCCCGCGTCGACGGGAAGAAGATTAGCAGGGTCTCAGGAGGGTCCGAACAGGGGGGAGCGCAACCACGTCCAGTCAACGCCGAACCAGCCGCCCACCAGCGCGAACACGTTCAACAGGTAGAGCGTGGCCAGGACGACCAGACCGGTCGCGGCCAGGACGAGCAGGCGCACGGGAAGGCTCTGGCGCTTGAGCCAGTCGGTCCAGGCGTCGTACTTCGAGCGGGCGTAGGAGAGCACCCGCCGGGCCCAGCGGAACTCGGCCGCGAGGATGGCCAGTCCGGCGAAGACCACCAGCCAGCCGGGGCCCGGGTAGGGGATGAGGACCACTCCGAGGACCAGGACGAGCGAGCCGACCACTCCGACACCAGTGCGCCAAACGGCGCGCGTGGTGGGGTTCCGATCGGCCCAGTCCGGCCGAATGGGGCCTTTCCCCGACGTATCGTTCGTCACTGGTCCACCATCTTCCGCCGTTGTGGTCGACATTCTGCCGTGTTCGACCGACGACGGCACGTGACGGTCTGACCTGCGCCAACTGGGTGGTTCTGCGCACAGACCGGTAGCGCGTCCGCAGGTCAGGGCGGTATTGAGCGAACTCCTACATAACCGTTGTCGATAATTCGTGCCCCCGCCGCTACCAATGCCCGGGAAAACCAGCCAATATGGAAGCGCCTCGACTCGGCGATCACCGAGAGCGCAGGCATGGCTGCCCAGAGTTCCGGGTAGTGGACCGGATGGGTGATCCGCGCCCATCCCACGTCCCGAACCCGGTGCTGGAGCGTCACACCGGTGTACCTCAGTCGTTTGACTGGGAGGGGAGCAGAAGGGTACCGGCGATGCGAAACGATCACGTCACGCTGCGGTCGACAGCGGTGTTCGACCTCTTGGCCCCGAGGACCCCGGCGGTCCCGGTCAAGGTCGAGCTGCGCTACGACACGCGCGACCCGTACGCGGTGGTCGCGGCCTTCCGCACCGGCCGCGCGGGCTGGGTCGAGTGGGTCTTCTCCCGCGACCTCCTCGCCGACGGCCTCATCGCCGACGCGGGCGACGGCGACGTGCGCATCCGCCCAGCCACCGACGACCCCGAGGTCGTCGTGATCGAACTCAGCTCCCCCTCCGGCCACGCCGTCTTCGAGGCCTCAGCCCAAGAACTAGCCGACTTCCTAGACCGCACCTACGACGTCGTGGTCCCCGGCAACGAACACCTCTGGGTCGACGTCGACGAGGCCCTCACCCACCTCATCTCAACCGACCTGACCTGAGCAAACACGCTAAACCGACCCCCCTGGAAACCCGGTTTCAGGACCGTGTAGAGTTCTCCTCACACCACGGCGGGCGGGAACACCAGATCCACCGGCTGCGGTGATATGCGGATGTAGCGCAGCTGGTAGCGCATCACCTTGCCAAGGTGAGGGTCGCGAGTTCGAATCTCGTCATCCGCTCGAAAGCGGTTCGGCCTCTGCGCCGGCCCTCTGGGGCCCCGGCTTCAGATTCTGGCGGAGTGGCCGAGTGGCTTAGGCAAGGGCCTGCAAAGCCCTGTACGCGGGTTCGATTCCCGCCTCCGCCTCGGGCGATTAGCTCAGTGGGAGAGCACTACCTTGACACGGTAGGGGTCACTGGTTCAATCCCAGTATCGCCCACCAGTAGTTTCTGCTGGTCAGACGGCCCGTCGACGATCTTCGTCGGCGGGCTGTTCTGCGTCTGTGGGAGCAGATTGGGAGCAAAAGATCTTGACCCCCTTCGTGGTGCGGTAGAGGTCACCCCGGATCGTGCTCCCGGACTGCTCCCAACGCCGCTGGAGAGCGGCGAGCAGGTTGTCGGCCATGACCTGGGTCGTGTGGGAGTAGACGCCGCTGATTCCGTGCTGACGGTGGCCCAACCGGCGGTGTTGGAGGACGTCGGGGGTGTCGTCTTCGATCATCCAGGTCTTGTGGGTGTGGCGTAGGTCGTGGAAGTGCATGGCCGGGATCACGGGCACCCAGCCGCGTGTCCGGTGCCCCTGTGTCGCGGGAAGCCACACGCGTCGCCGGAAGTTGGACCGCCGGTGCCAGCCGCCGTCGGCCCCGGTGAACACCGCGCGCTGCTCGTCGGGCTGGCTGTCCCGGAGCAAAGTGAGCATCGCCACGGTGCACGGGGCCAAGTCGATGATGCGGACGCTGGCCGCGGTCTTGGGTGGCCCGAGGTAGACCCTGCCGTTGACCTCGTGCAGGGCCCCGTGATCGGGGTGGATCCTGAGTTTGGCGTTGTCCAGGTCGACGTTGGGCCATTGGAGTCCGGCGATCTCGCCCCAGCGCATGCCGGTGTAGGCGGCGGTGTAGATGAGGATCTCGTCCTGCGCCCGCACGGTCTGGGCGGCGATGGTGCGGACCTGGATGGTGGTGGCGTGGGGTCGCTCGGGTTGGTCGCCGGTGCGGGCGCGGAGTTTGCGGCAGGGGTTGGCGCCGATGAGGCCTTCGTCGACGGCCTCGCCGAGGATCATGGAGAACAGGGTGACGATGTCGGCGACGGTGTTGTCGGCCAACCCGCGCCGCAGCTTCTTGACCCACCCCTTGACGACGATGCGGCTGATTTGGTTGAGGGGAGTGTCGCCGAAGCGGGGCAGGATGTGGTTGCGCAGGTGTGAGTCGTACTTGGCCCAGCTGCTCTCGCTGACGTCGGTGGCCTCCGACCACGCCAGCACCCAGTTCCGGACCAGTGTCTGCCCGGCGCGGGGGTCGACGAACTTCCCCGTGCGCATCAACGACTCGATGTCCAAGGCCCGGTCGCGGGCCTGGTCGTAGGTGGTGAACCCTGTCTCGGTTGAGAGTCGGTTGTCGTCGAGTCGGTAACGGACCCGGTAGCCGTTGCCGTGCTTCTCAGCCCATGCCATGTCTTCACGTCTCTCTACGAGGGATGCGGGCGCGCCCC
>NZ_WHOL01000056.1:0-100416 GCF_009745975.1 Actinokineospora pegani
CTCACCCGAACCCTCCACCACACCCGCCCAACCAGGAAAAACACTAAGTAAGTGGCATTGACCAGTGGTGTGGCGGGGTTTGGTGTCGCGCGGGGTGGTGGTGAGGGTGCGCGGGTCACGGCCAGTGGTGGTGTGCGGTGACGGGTGCTGACGCGTCGTCAACCGTTGAGATGGCCGAGGGTTTCCTTGATCTTCTCGGGTGTCGACGTCGGCTGCCTCCGGCATGAGGTGGCAGATCGCGTAGTGGGCTGACAGCAGCGCTCGGATCTTCTGTCGCACTGTCTCAGGGCTGGGTTGTGGGGCCGCCGCGGTGGGGGAGGGCCGAGAGAGGGCGGCTTGGGTGATCCCAGCGTTGTGGGCATTCGACTACGCCGCGCGAGTCGCGGGCGCCCTTCGCGAGGTGGGTCAGCGGAGGAAGGCGAGGAGGGCCTGGGTGAACTCCTCCGGGGCCTCGCGGTGCACGTGGTGGCCGACGTTGATCTCCACGACGCGGGCGTCCGGGATGGCGTTCGCCGACTCGTGGAGGCGGTCTTGGGGGACGTGGCTGGCTGGGCCGCCCGCGATCACGAGGGTGGGGGCGGTGATGGCGGGCAGCAGGTCCCACCACCCGGGGGTGGGGGTGCCGACCTGGCGCAGGATGGGGGCCACCAGGCGCCAGTCGAAGTCGACGGGTTGTGACGGGGTGGCCGGGGGGGCGCCGTGGGGTGGGTCTGGTGGGGTGTGCGGGGGTGGGGCCATGTCCTCGATGACCAGCCTGCGGACTCGGGTGGGGTGCCTGGCCGCGAGCAGGTGGGCGACGGCTCCGCCCATGGAGTGGCCGACGAGGTCGACCTGGGGCAGCCCGCGGCGGTCGAGGAAGGCGAGGACGTCGGCGACCATCAGGTCGAGCGTGTAGGCCGTCGCGGGGAGGCTGTCGCCGTGGCCGCGGGCGTCGAGGGCGATCGCCGCGTGGCCCGCGTCGGCCAGGGCGTCGGCGACCTTGTCCCACGTCGCGGCATTGCTGCCGAGGCCGTGCAGCAGCACCACGGGGTTCGCGGTGGGGTCGCCGGTCTCGCGGTGGCCGAGGACCACGGTGCCGACGGCGGTCGCCCCCGTGCGGAACTGCGCCATGAGGGGGCCTTTCTCCAACTCAACGCCAGAGGAGGCGGTGAAAGGGTAACGTAGCCAAGTTTCGCTCAGCGTGTCGAGAATGTCGGCAGGATCATCCCCCCGACCCGCCTAGCGCTTGGCCAGGCGGCGGCGCTGGGCGTCGAGATAGGCGCGGGCGCGGCGGGCGCCGCCGCGGCGGGTGATGGCGGCGTCGAGGGAGTCCAGGACGCGCACGACGCGGGCGGTGTCGGGGGTCCAGCCGAGCCGCGCGCACTCGGCCAGCCAGTCCGACGGGCTGGTGTGGCCCCTGAGCCGGTTGCAGCGGCGGCAGGCGGCCACCTCGTTCTCCAGCCACGACGGGCCGCCCTTGACGCGGGGGACCAGGTGGTCGGTGGTCGCCGGGACGCGCCCGGAGACGTCCAGGCCGCACCAGGCGCAGGTGGGGCCGTCGCGGGCCAGGATGAGGTCCATGCGGGCGCGGCGGTCCGGCTGGGCGGTCACAGGCGGGCGGCGAGGGACTGGGCGTCGCGGGGCGCTTTGACCTTCATGTCGTTGTCGAAGTACACGTAGACGTCGCGGCCCGAGGTGGCGACGGGGGCGCGGGCGGCCACGGCGAACTCGGAGCGGACGTCGCGCCCGTCGCGCCAGGTGCGGATCTTGCCCGCCCAGGCGTCCAGCGCCGAGTCGGTGTAGCCGCTGGCGTAGAGCTCCACGTCGCCGTGCAGGCGGACGTAGGCGAAATCGGCGGTGATGTCCTCGAACCGCGGCCAGGTGCCCGCCGTGTCCGCGGTGACGCACGCGACCCCGTGCGCGCGCAGCACCTCGGCGAACCCCGGCACGGCGAACCCGGGGTGGCGCACCTCGATGGCGTGCCGCAGCGGCCGGTCCTCGTCCGCCCGCGGCCACGAGCGCCCGTCGAGCCGGTGGTCGTGCTCCTCGGCCAGCCGGGCGGCCTCCCCGGTCGAGCGGGGTAGCTGCCCCAGGAACCCGTGCAGCACGTCGGCGTCGAAGGGCAGCGTCGCGGGCGTCTGCCACAGCACCGGGCCCAGCTTGCGACCCAGCGCCAGCACCCCGGAGGCGAAGAAGTTGGCCAGCGGCGTCCGCGCGTCCTTGAGGCGCTTCATGTGGGTGATGAACCGCGGCCCCTTCACCGCGAACACGAAGTCCTCCGGCGTGCTGTCGCGCCAGCGTTGGAAGCTCTCCGGGCGTTGCAGCGAGTAGAACGAGCCGTTGACCTCGACCGTGTTCACCTTGCGCGACAGGTACGCGAGCTCTTCCCGCTGCACCAGGCCCTTCGGGTAGAACTCACCGCGCCAGGGCGGGTAGACCCACCCGGACGTCCCCACGCGGACCGTTCCCGGCATGGCTCCATGGTGCGCCATGGCTGCTCACAGCCGCTCGACGAGCCGCCGGGCGTCGGTGGGCGCGTGCCCGTCCATCGTGTTGTCGAAGTAGACGAACACCGGTCCGGACGCCGCCCACGCGCGAACCCGCTCGCCCCACTCGTCCAGCGCGGCGTCGGAGTAGGCGCCCCGGTACAGCTCGCTCTCACCGTGCAGGCGCAGGTAGCGGAAGGCGGCGGTGTCGGAGTCCAGGCACGGCCACGGCCCCGCGCTGTCGGCCAGCACCAGCGCGACCCCGTGCGCGGTGAGCTGCTCGCCGAACCGGTCGTCGTGGAAACCGCGGTGGCGGACCTCCAGGGCGTGGCTGAACCCGTCGCCGCCCAGCTCGTCGAGCAGCCCCAGGAACCCCTCCACCCGGTCGGCGTCGTAGGGCAGCGACGCGGGGGTCTGCCACAGCACGGGCCCCAGCTTCGCGCCCAGCTCGGCGACCCCGGAGTCGAAGAACCGGGCGAGGGGGTCGCGCACGTCGCGCAGCCTGCGCTCGTGGGTGACCTCGCGCGGCCCCTTCACCGCGAACACGAACCCCTCCGGCGCCGCGTCGCGCCACCGCGCGTAGTCGGCGGGCTTGCGCGGCCCGTAGAACGTGCCGTTGACCTCGATCGTCCCGACGCGCTGGGCCAGGTAGGCCAGTTCCGCCCGCTGCGGCAGCCGGGGCGGGTAGAACTGGCCCCGCCAGTTCGGGTACACCCACCCCGACGTTCCCACCCGGACGTTGTCGACCACCACCCCATGGTGGCAAAAACGATCACGCACCGCAGGGCGAGACACCCGCGCAAAGCGCTGTGCCCCCGGCCGGGGCCGGGGGCACAGCGCTTTCGAGCGGACTTACGCGACCGGGACGGAGGCGACGCCCGGGGCCAGGAACGGCTTGCCGTTGACCTTCTCCGAGATGCCCTCGCGGTCCAGGAACGGGGTGATGCCGCCCAGCCAGAACGGCCAGCCGCCACCGAGGATCATGCACAGGTCGATGTCCTGCGCCTCGGCGACCACGCCCTCGTCGAGCATGATCCGGATTTCCTCGGCCACGCCCTCCAGCACGCGCTGCAGCACCTGCTCGCCGGTCAGCTCGACCGAGCCGAACTCCCAGAGCGCCTGCACCTCCGGGTCGACGGACTGGTTGCCCTTGTCGTCCCAGACGTAGACCGACGACTTGCCCGCGTCGACGAACTTCTTCATGTTCGGGCTGGCGCCGAAGCGGTCCGGGAACGCGCCGTGCATGGTCTCCGCGACGTGCAGCGCGACCGGCGCGCCGACGAGCTGCAGCAGCACCAGCGGGCTCATCGGCAGGCCCAGGCCCTCGGTGGCCTTGTCGGCCACCTCGAACGGGGTGCCCTCGTCGATCGCCTTGACGACCTCGCCCATGAAGCGGGTGAGCAGCCGGTTGACCACGAACGCCGGGGCGTCCTTGACCAGCACCGAGGACTTCTTCAGCGACTTGCCCACGGAGAACGCCGTCGCCAGGGTGGCGTCGTCGGTCTTCTCCGCGCGCACGATCTCCAGCAGCGGCATGACCGCGACCGGGTTGAAGAAGTGGAAGCCCACGACGCGCTCGGGGTGCTTGAGGCCCGCGGCCATGTCGGTGATCGACAGCGACGAGGTGTTGGTGGCCAGCACGCACTCCGGGCCGACGTGCTCCTCGACCTCGGCGAACACCTTCTGCTTGACGCCCAGCTCCTCGAACACGGCCTCGATCACGAAGTCCGCGTCGGCGAACGCCGCCTTGTCCAGCGAGCCGGAGACCAGCGCCTTGAGCCGGTTCGCGCCGTCGGCGGACAGGCGGCCCTTGGCCTGCAGCTTGTCGATCTCGGTGTGCACGTAGGACACACCCTTGTCGACCCGCGCCTGGTCGATGTCGGTCAGCACGACCGGCACCTTGAGCTGGCGGGCGAACAGCAGCGCCATCTGCGAGGCCATCAGACCGGCGCCGACGATGCCGACCTTGCCCACCTTGCGCGCCAGCGACTTGTCCGGGGCGCCCGCGGGCTTCTTGGCGCGCTTCTGCACCAGGTTGAACGAGTACAGCCCGGCCCGCAGCGGGTCGGTCA
The DNA here is from genome assembly GCF_009745975.1 of Actinokineospora pegani. GTDB lineage: Bacteria > Actinomycetota > Actinomycetes > Mycobacteriales > Pseudonocardiaceae > Actinokineospora > Actinokineospora pegani. Next base: position 4,538 of record NZ_WHOL01000056.1, read on the forward strand.
TGAGCACGTCGGCCAGCGCCTTGGTCTCGGCCGCGTACCCCTTGTCGAGGTCGTTGTCGCGGGCCAGCTCCAGCAGCTCCAGGGCCTTCTCCGCGCCCGGGGACGCGCCCTTGGTCTTGCCGTGCACGATCGCCTTGGCGCGCGCGACCGCGGCGTCCCAGCCCGCGCCGCGGTCGATCTCCCGGCGCGGGACGGTCACCGTGCCGTTGACGACCTCGGCGGCCCAGAGCAGCGACTGCTCCAGGTAGTCCGCCGAGCCCAGCAGCACGTCGGTGATGCCCAGCTCGAGGGCCTGCTTCGGCTTGAGCATGCGGTTCTGCGCGAGCGCGTTCTCGAAGATCACCGTCACGGCCGCGTCCGGGCCGATCAGGTTCGGCAGCAGCTGCGTGCCGCCCCAGCCCGGGAACAGGCCGAGGAAGACCTCGGGCAGCGCGATGGCCGCGGTGTTGTCCGACAGGGTGCGGTAGTGGCAGGACAGCGCCAGCTCGAGGCCGCCGCCCATGACCGCGCCGTTGATGAACCCGAACGTCGGGATCTTCGACTCGGTGAACCGGCGGAACACGTCGTGGCCGGTCTGGGCGATGTCGAGCGCCAGCGAGCGGTCGCTGATCTGCTCCACACCGGACAGGTCCGCGCCGACGGCGAAGATGAACGGCTTGCCGGTGACGGCGATGGCGGCCGGGTCCAGCTCCAGCGCGGCGTCGAACGCGGCGTTGAGGCTGACCAGCGACTGCGGCCCGAAGGTCGACGGGCGGGTGTGGTCGAAGCCGTTGTCGATCGTGATGAGCGCGACCGGCTTGTCCAGGCCGGGGACCTTCACCGCACGGGTGACGGCCTTGGTCACGACCTCGTCCGGGAAGGCCTTCTCGGCCTGCTCCTGGGTCAGCATCAGTTGTCGCCCCCGTTCCAGTTCGGGTTCTCCCAGATCACGGTGCCGCCCATGCCGATGCCGATGCACATCGAGGTCAGGCCGTAGCGGACCTCGGGGTGCTCGGCGAACTGGCGGGAGAGCTGGGTCATCAGCCGCACGCCCGAGGAGGCCAGCGGGTGCCCGCAGGCGATGGCGCCGCCCCACATGTTGACGCGCGGGTCGTCGTCGTCGATGCCGAAGTGGTCGAGGAACGCCAGCACCTGCACGGCGAACGCCTCGTTCAGCTCGAACAGGCCGATGTCTGAGATGGACAGACCGGCGCGCTTGAGGGCCTTCTCCGTGGCCGGGACCGGGCCGATGCCCATGACCTCGGGCTCGACGCCGACGAAGGAGTAGCCGACCAGGCGCATGCCGACGGGCAGGCCCAGCTCCTTGGCGGTCTCCTCCTCGGCCAGGATGCAGCCGGTCGCGCCGTCGTTGAGGCCGGCGGCGTTGCCCGCGGTCACCCGGCCGTGCGGGCGGAACGGGGTCTTGAGCGCGCCGAGCTGCTCGACGGTGGTGCCGGGGCGGGGCGGCTCGTCCTCGGTGGCCAGGCCCCAGCCCAGCTCCGCGGAGCGGGTGGAGACGGGGACCAGCTCGGGGCCGATCTTGCCCGCCTTGACCGCGTCGGCGTACTTCTCCTGCGAGCGCGCGGCGTAGGCGTCGCAGCGCGCCTTGGTGAGCTGCGGGAACCGGTCGTGCACGTTCTCCGCGGTCTGGCCCATGACCAGCGCGGTCGGGTCGACGAGCTTGTCGGCCACGATCCGCGGGTTGGGGTCGACGCCCTCGCCCATCGGGTGGCGGCCCATGTGCTCGACGCCGCCCGCGATGGCGATGTCGTACGCGCCGAAGGCGATGCCGCCGGCGAGCGTGGTCACCGAGGTCATCGCGCCCGCGCACATGCGGTCGATGGAGTAGCCCGGGACGGTCTTGGGCAGGCCCGAGAGCAGCGCGGCGGTGCGCCCGATCGTCAGGCCCTGGTCGCCGATCTGGGTCGTGGCCGCGACGGCGACCTCGTCCACCCGCTCCGGGGGCAGCTCGGGGTGGCGGCGCAGGAGTTCGCGGATGACCTTCACGACCAGGTCGTCGGCGCGGGTCTCCGCGTAGATGCCCTTCGGGCCAGCCTTCCCGAACGGCGTGCGCACACCGTCGACGAAGACCACGTTCCGAACGGCGCGCGCGGCTGCGTCTGCAGCGGGTGCGGCCACGAGGGTGCTCCTTTGTGGGGTTGGCTACCAGTTGGTAACCCCACTCTAGCGCTTGTTACCCGACGGTAACTACGGCTACGACCCTATGGCGTGAGACACATTCGGGCGATTCGCGGCCGGGTGCAGCCCGAGGAAGCGGGCCATGTCGTCGACGGCGTGGGCGAAGAAGTGGTCGGCCGGGTCCGCGCTGCCCACGAGCTGGCCGAACAGCTCGAAGCTGAGCATCCCGAACAACTGCGTCCACGCGGTCATCAGCCGCGCCATCGCCCCCGGCGGCAGCGTCGAGCCGATGCCCGCCAGCACCTGGGTGAGCTGGGCGCGCAGCGCCTCGGGCAGGTCCTCGTCGGCGAGGTCGGCGGCCTCGGCCACGCGCACCAGGGTCAGCGGGACCCGGGCGGCGGGGGCGACGGTGTCGACGGGGGCGCGGTAGCCGGGGATGGGCGAGCCGAAGATCAGCTCGTACTCGTGCCGGTTGGCCAGCGCCCAGGCCCGCGCCGCCGCGCAGACCGCGTGCCACCACGCGGCGGGCTCGTCCGGCTCGACCGCCTCCACGGCCGCGCCCAGCGCGTCGTAGGCGTCGATGATCAGCGCGGTCAGCAGGTCGTCGCGGCTGGGGAAGTAGCGGTAGATCGCCGACGAGGCCATGCCCAGCGCCCTGGCCACGGCCCGCAGCGATAGCTGCGAGGGTCCGTCGGTGGCGAGCTGGCGGCGGGCCTCGTCCTTGATCGCCGACGTCAGCTCTGCCCTGGCGCGCTCGCGCGCGGTCTGCCCGGCTCCCATGGGGCGAGTGTGACACAACGAGAGCGGTGATCTCAAATGAGAGCAGTGCTCTTGACAGCGCCCGCCCGGCCCCGCTTCACTGGTCCAGCACACCGAGAGCACCGCTCTCGCTGATCCCGGGAGACGATGATGACCATGGCCGAGCAGACCCCCCAGCAGGACCACTCCAAGCGCTACCTCAAGCCCGGCGCGTTCACCCGCCACGGGTTCAACGGGCTCGTCGGCTTCCTGGTCAAGCGCGGGGTCAACGTCTGGGGCTCGCGCATCCTGTCCGTGCGCGGCCGCAAGTCCGGCGAGATGCGCTCGACCCCGGTCAACCTGCTCGTCTTCGAGGGCGAGAGCTACCTGCTCTCCCCGCGCGGCCACAGCCAGTGGGTCCGCAACCTGCGCGTGGTGGGCGAGGGCGAACTCCGCGTCGGCAAGCGCGTCCAGCGCTTCACCGCCGTCGAGCTCGACGACGCCGTCAAGCCCCCGCTCCTGCGCGCCTACCTCAAGCGCTGGGCCTTCGAGGTCGGCGCGTTCTTCGACGGCGTCAGCCACAAGTCCTCGGCAGACGAGCTGCTCGCCGTCGCGCCCAAGCACCCGGCCTTCAAGATCACCTTCGTGGAATAGCCAACAGGCCGTGCTTTGGAAGTCCATGTCCGCGATAGCCGCGCCGGATGTGGCCCCTGACGGCACGGGGCGAAGGCATCAGCACAACACCTCCGCCCCGCACCGCCAGGAACCACCCCGATCACGACTCTCATCGAACGAGACTCCCAAACACGGCCTAGCCCGCTGACGCGCGCAGGGCGGTGGACAGGGCCTCGGCGACCAGGGCCGTCTGCCAGGTCCGGGCCCCGCCCGCGCGCAGGGTCGCGGTGACGGTGTCGACGTCGGTGTCGGCGGGCGGGGTCCAGCAGGTCCGGCGGAGCAGGTCCGGCTGCAGGAGGTTCTCCATCGGCAGCCGGTGCTCCTCGGCGATCTTGCCCAGCGCGGCGCGCGCCGCGGCCAGGCGGGCCGCCGCCTCGGGGTCCTTGTCCGCCCAGCGGTTGGGGGGCGGGGGGCCGTCGGTGGGCGGTGAGGGGTCGGGCAGGTCGCTCTTGGGGAGCTGGGCGGCGGTGCGCAGCGCGCGCATCCACAGGGCGACCTGGCGGCGCTGGGCGCGGCCCTTGAAGACCGGCAGTTGCAGCAGCGAGCCCTCGTCCGGCGGGTTGGCCGACGCCGCCTGGATGATGGCGCTGTCGGGCAGGACCCGGCCGGGGGCGATGTCGCGGTCGCGGGCCAGGCCGTCGCGGGCCTCCCAGAGGGCGCGGATGGCGGCGAGGCCGCGCGGGGTGCGCACGCTGTGGATGCCCGAGGTGCGCCGCCACGGCTCCTTGCGCGGGGCGGCGGGCGGGGCGGTCCGCAGGGCCTCGAACTCCTCCAGCGCCCACTCCAGCTTGCCCTGGGCGCGCAGCTCGGCCTCGAGCGCGTCGCGCAGCGGCACCAGCAGCTCCACGTCCAGCGCGGCGTAGTTCAGCCAGTCCACCGGCAGCGGGCGGCGCGACCAGTCCGCGGCGCCGTGGCCCTTCTCCAGGTGGTAGCCCAGCAGCAGCTCGACCAGGGTGCCCAGGGCGACCCGCTCGAAGCCCGCGAGCCTGCCCGCGAGCTCGGTGTCGAACAGCTTGGCCGGGCGCAGGTCCAGCTCCGACAGGCACGGCAGGTCCTGCGACGCGGCGTGCAGCACCCACTCGTCGCTGCCCAGGGCCTCGACGAGGGGGTCGACGCGGTTGTCCACGGCGATGGGGTCGATCAGGAAGGTGCCCGCCCCCTCGCGCTTGACCTGCACCAGGTAGGCGCGTTGGGAGTAGCGGTAGCCGGAGGCGCGCTCGGTGTCCACGGCGATCGGGCCACTGCCCGCGCTGATGCGCCGGGACGCGCGCTCGAGGGTCTCGAGGTCGGCCACGACGTCCGGGGTGCCTGCCACGGGCTCGGTGAGCGGCACCGGGGCGGTTGGGTCAATCCCGGTTGGTTCCGAGGCGGGGGTTGTCACGGCCGATCACCCTACGGCACGGCACGTGTTCTTCGCGTGCAGATCAACGGCGGCGCGCTGAGATCAGCAGCGGTTGTGTGGCGGGGCCATGCCCAGCCCCGCCACACAACCGCTGTTGTCTAGCGGATGACGCCCGCCCGCATGGCGAGTGCCACCATCTGCGCCCGGTCGCCGGTGCCCAACTTGCGGCCTATCCGCGACAGGTGCGACTTCACCGTCAGAGCCGAGAGGTTGAGCGCCTCACCGATCTCCTTGTTCGACTGCCCGTCTGCGACGAGCTGCAGCACCTCGACCTCGCGCGCCGAGAGCTCGCGCGGGGTGTTGTCGGTGCCGGGGACCCGGGTTCCCGTGGCGAGGACCGGCGCGACGCTCGGGTCGGCGTAGACGCCACCCTCGAGCACCCGGCGGACCCCGTCGGTCACCACCACGGGTGAGGCGGACTTCAGCAGGTAGGCCTGAGCGCCTGCCTGGAAGGCCGACCGCACCGCGTACGGGTCGTCGGACGAGGCGAGCACGACGATGCGCGGCCAACCATGGCTGCGCAGCTCCGTGACCAGCTCGATCCCGCTGCCGTCCGGCAACCCGAGGTCCAGGATCGCGAGATCGCACGGCCCGGTGGCCTGCGCTCGCGCCCTCGCCTCGGCCACCGTGGCGGCCTCGTGCACTGTGCCCGCACCCATCTGGGTCAAGCGGGCTGCTATCGCCTCCCTCAACAGTGGGTGGTCATCGACCACCAGCACTGAGAACAGCTCCTCCCGCGGGTGCGGGACCATGTTCGCTGGCAAAGAGCCAGCTGGCGTGGTTCGGACGGCCTGACCTAAGCCGACGGCAGCCACGTCACTACCTCCCTCGAGTCGGTCGTTGCCCCCCGACCGGCACTGGGACTTTCGACCAAACAGCCGCGCCGCCGTTGGACCGAAAGTGGTGTCGACGAAGGCAGCCTAGCCGCCCAAGCGGGTTAGCGGGACGATCAATCGGGTAAGTATCCGAAAGGGTCGTGACTGAGGGCCGTTCTTGTAACACGATCGGGTGAGCACCTGACTGGTGACGTAACGGATCGGACTCGGCACTCGATGAAATGGGGTCACCGGTAGTGCACACCTCCGAGGGTGACTCGGCCGCCCGCGCGCTGCTGGCCGCCACACCGCTGATCGACGGTCACAACGACTTGCCCTGGGCCCTGCGCGAGCTGTTCGGCGCGGACCCCACCGCCGCCGCCACCGGCCGCGACCTCACCCTCGACCAACCCGACCTGCACACCGACCTGGCCAAACTCGCCAGGGGACAGGTCGGCGGCCAGTTCTGGTCGGTCTACGTGCCCTGCTCCCTGACCGGCCACTCAGCGGTGACCGCCGTGCTCGAGCAGATCGAGCTGGTGCACGAGCTGATCGCCCGCCACCCCGACCGGCTCGCCCTGGCCACCACCGCTGACCAGGTCGAACAGGTCTTCGCCTCGGGCCGGACCGCCTCGCTGCTCGGAGCCGAGGGCGGGCACTGCATCGCGGAGTCCCTCGGGGCCCTGCGCGCACTGCACCGGCTGGGTGTGCGATATCTGACCTTGACACACAACGACAGCCTCTCCTGGGCCGACTCGGCCACCGACGAACCGCGGGCGGGCGGGCTCTCGGAGTTCGGCGAGCGGGTGGTCGCCGAGATGAACCGGCTCGGCATGCTCGTCGACCTCTCCCACGTCGCCGACACGACCATGCGCGCCGCCCTCGAGGTCACCACGGCCCCCGTGGTGTTCAGCCACTCGTCCTGCCGGGCGGTGACCGACCACCCCCGCAACGTCCCCGATGACGTGCTCGAACTGATCCCGGGCAACGGTGGCGTCCTCATGGTGACCTTCGTGCCCCGGTTCGTCAGCGGCGCGATAGCCGAGTGGGACGCCGAACTCGCCGCCGCCATGGCCGCCGCGGGCGCCAAGCACGCCGACCTCGCCGACCGACGGCGGTTCCTGGCCTCGTGGAGCGGTCGGCACAGGCAGCCCAGAGCCACGATCGAGGACGTGCTCGCCCACCTCGACCACGCCCGCGAGGTCGTCGGCGTCGACCACCTCGGCATCGGCGGCGACTACGACGGCTGCGCCGAACTCCCCGTCGGGCTCCGCGACGTCGGCTCCTACCCCGCCCTGTTCGACGGGCTGCTGGCTCGCGGGTGGAGCGCGGAGGACTGCGCGAAGGTTGCGGGGCGTAACGTCCTACGTGTGCTCCGCTCGGCCGAAGCGGTGGCGGACCCCCGCTGTTAACTGGCAAAAGTTAACGCGCCAGATCATCACGATCGCACAGGCGGACCGGGCGGCCGACCTGGGCCGAACGGCGCAACACCACCACCTACCGGTGAACTGGCAACGGGGAAGGACCCGAGGCCGCCTCGGACGTGGCAGCGTGCCCTCGGAGCCGGCGTGGGACCGGGCTCCGGAAGGAGTCCCGCCAGTGATGCCAAGACGCGCGCTCGCCGCAGGCCTCGGCGCGGTCGTCGTCGCCGGGCTCGGCGCCGCCACCGCCCCGACCGCCTCGGCCCAGGACGCCACCCTGCGCGCGAACCAGGCGGTCGCCCGCCAGTGCTTCGCCGAACCGCTGCCCCGGGGCGCGGCCGGGGTCGACCGCCGCGAGGTGACCTCCTCGGTCGACGGGCTGCTGCAGGCCAGGCTCACCCCGCGCGGCGCGCACCAGGGCGACTGGGACCTCTCGGTGTTCGACGCCGCCAGCGGCGCCGTCGTCGCCGCCTCAGCCGGGCTGCGCGAGGTGGAGCTGGCCGAGGGGTTCGTCGCCAAGGGCCAGGAGCTCGTCGTCCAGGGCTGCCGCCACGCGGGCGGCTCGAAGGCGGTGACCCTCAGCGTGGACTTCCTCGCGCTGACCCCCCAAGGCGCGCCGACCACCCCGGCCCAGGTCGTACGGGTGCGGACCCCGACCAAGGCCGACAAGGACAAGCTGCTCGCCCTCGACCTGGACCTGACCGAGAAGGCCGACGCCACCGGCGTCGAGGTCGTCCTCGCCGACGACACCGACCGCGAGACCCTCGCGGGCAGCGGCCTGCGCAGCACCGTCGTCCAGACGGACCTGTCCGCCCGCTCGGTGGCCAACGCCAAGCAGGACCGCGCCTACAGGGACAACACGCCCAGGTCCGCCCTGCCCTCGGGCCGCACCGCCTACCGGCACCTCTACGACTACGAGTACGAGGCCAAGGAGCTGGCCCGCGCCAACCCCGGCCTGGTGCGCGCCTTCACCCTGCCCGAGCCCAGTTGGGAGGGCCGCGACATCGTCGCCCTCGAGATCGCCGCAGCACCGGCCACCCCCAACGACGGCAAGGCGACCAACGTCGTCATGGGCGTGCACCACGCCCGCGAGTGGCCCGCGGGCGAGCACGCCATGGAGTGGGCCCACGAGCTGGTCAACGGCCACAAGGCGGGCGGCGCCACCAAGGCCCTGGTCGGCAGGACGCGCAACGTCGTGGTCCCGGTGGTCAACGTGGACGGCTTCGCCACCTCCCGCGAGGCCGAGCCCCAGGGCGACTACAGCCGCTTCGACTACGAGATGAAGCGCAAGAACTGCAACGTCAACGACTCCCCGCCGCAGCTGCGCACCGGCACGTGCGCGGCCAACCCGGCGGGCCGCGAGCGCGGCACCGACCCCAACCGCAACTACGCGGGCTTCTGGGGCGGCGCGGGCGCGTCGACGACCTGGAGCAACGACACCTACCGCGGCTCCGAGCCGTTCTCCGAGCCCGAGACCCGCAACGTGCGCTGGCTGGTCTCCAACCGCCAGGTCACCAACCTGCTCACCCTGCACACCTACTCGAACCTGGTGCTGCGCGTGCCCGGCGTCGCCGACGTGCGCCCGCCGCTCGACGAACCCGCCTACAAGGCCCTCGGCGACAAGATGGCCTCCCGCAACGGCTACACCAGCCAGCCGTCCTGGGCGCTCTACGACACCACCGGCTCCACCGAGGACTGGTCGTACTTCGCCACCGGCGGCTGGGGCTTCACCTTCGAGATCGGCGCCACCGAGTTCCACCCGCCGTTCGAGACCGGCGTCGTCGCCGAGTACGCGGGCCTGGCCCCGGCGGCGGGCGCGGGCAAGGGCGGCAACCGGCAGGCGTTCCTGGACATGCTGGCCAACGCCGCCGACCCGGCCGCGCACTCCACCCTCGTCGGCTCGGCCCCCAAGGGCCACCAGCTGACCCTGCGCAAGGCCTTCCAGACCCCGACCTCACCGGTGGTCAACCCCGACGGCACGGTCAGCCCGCCCCACTACGTCGCCGACACGCTCACCTCGAAGCTGGACTCGACCGGCGGCCGGTTCTCCTGGGCGGTCAACCCCTCCACCCGGCCCTACGTCGCGGGCCGCTACGGCCGCGACCCGCAGGGCCCGCCGCAGGCCGCCACCACCCTGGCCAACCCGCCCGGCGTGCCCGCGGAGAACACCGACTTCCCCAACGACGCCACCGCCGAGCGCATCCCGTTCCGGGTCGAGGGCCTGCCCCAGGTCGACAACGGCCGCTTCGCCGTCACCATCGACTGGGCCACCCCCGACACCGACTGGGACCTCTACGTCCTCGACGCCGCGGGCAACGTGGTCGCCACCTCGCTCAGCGGCGGCACGACCACCGAGCGCGCGGTGCTCCACGACCCGCCCGCCGGGGAGTACGTCGCCGTGGTGGTCAACTACGCCCAGGCCGACCCCGCCGCGCCAGACGACTACACCAACCCGCGCGTCGAGTTCGCCTCGCCGGTCCCGCCCACCTACGGGCCCAAGGAGCCCTACCAGCTCTCCTGCGCCGACAAGCGCGGCCGCGTGGTGGGCCTGGCCGACGTCTACGTCGACCGCGGGCAGACCGTGGACGTCGGCCAGGTGTGCTCGGGCACCGCCCGCGCGGCCAAACGGCGCTGACACCCGGGTGATGGCGGCGGGCTCCCCCCTTGCGGTAAACCGGGGGAGCCCGCCGCTGCCACCCGAGGACCCCCGTGCCCAAGCTCCTCCTGATCGCCACCGGCGACAGCCTGGCCCAAGTCCGCCACAGCACCCCGCCACGCGTGGCCGACGCCGCCGAACTGCTCGCCCTCGCACCCGCCGACACCGACGCCCGCGGCCTCGACCTCACCGTCGAGCCGTCCTGGGACACCACCCCGGGCAGCCAGCTCGCCATCGCCCGCCACGTCCGCTCCGCCCTGCTCGACGACGCCCACGACGCCGTGGTCGTCTCCCACGGCCTCGACACCGTCGAGGAGACCGCGTTCCTCACCGACCTGGTCCTCGCCGAGGCCGCCGACCTCGGCTCCGTCGTGTTCACCGGCGCCCTGCGCGCCCTCGACGACCCCGCCACCGACGGCCCGCCCAACCTGCGCGCCGCCTTCACCGCCGCCCTCGACCCGGTGACCGCCGGCCTCGGCGCACTGCTCTGCGCCGACGGCGAGCTGCACGCCGCCCGCTGGGCCACCCTCGCCGACACGACCAGACCGCCCGCCCTGTCCTCGGCCCCGCACGACCGCCTCGGCCGGGTCGAGGGCGGCGGCGCGGTCCTCGAACGCCGGGCCCCACCCCGGCCCCCGGTCGCGCGAGACCTGCCGGAGACCGACGTCGCGCTGGTCAAGACCTACCCGGGGATGCCCGTCTCGGTGCTCACCGCCGTGGTCGACGCCGGGGCGCGCGGACTGGTCGTCGAGGGCACCGGGGCGGGCAACCTGCCCGTCGAGCTGCTCCTGCCGCTGCGCGAGATCATCTCCTGGGACATCCCGGTCGTGCTGGCCTCGCGGGCCGCCACCACCGGCCCGCCCGCCGTCCCACCCGCAGGCGGCGCACTGCCGGTGGCGGCGCTCGGCCTGGCCGCGCGGGTCGGGGTGCTCAGCGCGGGCGGGCTGCGACCCGGCCACGCGCGGATGGCCCTGATGGCCGCCCTGGGCTCCGGCGGCGGGGTGAAGGCCGCGCGGGACTACTTCGCCGCGCTCTGCCCCTGACCACCGCGCTGGGTGAACAGCGCCACCCCCTCCGGGGGCAGGCCCACGACACTGGCCATCAGGTCGCAGAACGCCTCGCCGTGCGGGCCGAGGCCGCCGGTCGGGGTCCACGACGCGCGCAGCTCGAGGTCGTCGGTGCGGGCCGGGCCCGCGATGTCGCCGAACCGGGCCGAGGACGTGTCGGTGACCGTGCCGCCCAGCGCGCTGAACTCCGCCTCGGCCGCGGCGAGCGCGTCGGTCAGCCACGACCAGCCCACGTTGGGCAGCAGCGGGTCGTCGGCCAGCTCCACGTCCAGCTCGGCCCGCACGTACGCCACCACCCGCAGCACCCCGTTCCAGGCCTCCTGGCCCTCCGGGTCGTGCAGCAGGATCAACCTCCCGGTGGCGTGGACGTCGGCCGGGCCGGTCGCCTCGGCGGTCAGCGCGTACGCGAACGGGGCCAGCCGCTGCGGCGGGCGGACCTCCGCGAGCGCCAGCTCCGAACGGGGCCGGAGCGACTTCAGCGCCGCGACGGCCTGGACGAACAGTTCAGGCGCGGTCGACGTACCAGTCACGACTGGTGACTGTAGGACCACCCGAGTCAGTGAGTGGGAGGGCGCGCCGAGGGCGAGCGACCCGATTGCGCCACCGACCGTGGAGCGACTGGCCGGTAACCCGGCGCGGCGGGCGGCCCCGGGGCCGTGGGACCATGGCGGGGCCATGACTGATCTGACGCACCCGGCCCCGGCCAGCTCCATCGAGCCCGCCGCCCGCCGGGACCTCGCGGACGCGCCCTTCCTCGTCGCCGCGCGCGGTGGCGTGCCCAGCCGGGTCCCGGTCTGGTTCATGCGCCAAGCGGGCCGCTCACTGCCGGAGTACCGGGAACTGCGCGCGGGCACCCGCATGCTGCAAGCCTGCTTCGAGCCGGAACTGGTCCGCGAGATCACCCTGCAACCCATCCGCAGGCACGACGTCGACGCCGCCATCCTGTTCAGCGACATCGTCGTGCCGCTGCGCGCCGCGGGCATCGAGCTCGACATCGTCCCCGGCACCGGCCCCGTCGTCGACCACCCCGTGCGCACCCTCGCCGACGTCCAGGCCCTGCCGGTCCTGCACCCCGAGCAGGTCGACCCGGTCGCCGACGCGGTGCGCCTGCTCGTCGCCGACCTCGGCGACACCCCGCTCATCGGGTTCACCGGAGCCCCGTTCACCCTCGCCTCCTACCTGGTCGAGGGCGGGCCCAGCCGCAACCACGAGCGCACCAAGGCGCTCATGTACGCCGACCCCGACACCTGGCACACCCTGCTCGACCGGCTCGCCGACACCGCCCTGACCTTCCTGCGCGCCCAGATCGCCGCGGGCGTCGACGCCGTGCAGGTCTTCGACTCCTGGGCCGGGGCGCTGTCGACCCGCGACTACCGCGAGTACGTCCTCCCGCACTCGGCCAAGGTCCTCGGCGGCCTCGCCGACGCGGGCGTGCCGCGCGTCCACTTCGGCGTGGGCACCGGCGCGCTGCTCGGCTCGATGCGCGAGGCGGGCGCCGACGTCGTCGGCGTCGACTGGCGCACCCCCCTCGACGAGGCCGTGCGCCGCGTCGAGCACGAGACCGACCGCGGCGGCGTCGTCGTGCAGGGCAACCTCGACCCGGCGACGCTGTTCGCGGGCGACGACGTGGTGCGCCGCGAGGCCACCCGCATCGTCGACGAGGGCCGCGCCGCCGCCGGGCACATCTTCAACCTCGGCCACGGCGTGCTCCCCGACACCGACCCGGACGCGCTGACCCGCCTGGTCGCCCACCTGCACACCCTCACACCAGGCCGATGACCCCGCCGGTGCGCCCGCCGCGGGTCGCCGTCGTCGGCGCCGGGATCTCCGGCCTGACCGCCGCGCACCGGCTGCGCGACCTGCTCGGGCCCACCGCCGCGATCACCGTCGTGGAGCAGACCGACCGCCCCGGCGGCAAGCTGCACACCACCGAGGTGGGCGGCCTGCGCGTCGACGTCGGCGCCGAGGCCTACCTGCACCGCCGCCCCGAGGTCACCGACCTGCTGGCCGAGCTGGGCCTGGCCGCCCGGGCCACGCACCCGGCCAAGGCCCGCTCCACCGTCCGCGCGGGCGGCGTCACCCGGCTCATCCCCGGCGGCACCGTCATGGGCGTGCCCACCACCGCCGGCGCCGTGGCCGACCTGCTCACCGACGACGCCCGCGCGCGGGTCGCCGCCGAACCCGACCTGCCCGGCCTGGACTGGACCGGCGACGCCGCCCTCGGCCCGCTGCTGCGCGCCCGCTTCGGCGACGAACTCACCGACCGCCTCGTCGACCCCCTGCTCGGCGGCGTCTACGCGGGCGCGGTCGACGGCCTCGGCCTGCGCGCCACCATGCCCGGCCTGGCCACCGCCCTCGACGACGGCGCCACCTCGCTCACCGCGGCCGCCGCCGCGAGCGCCCCCACCCCCTCCGGCGGCCCCGTCTTCGGCACCGTCGACACCGGCCTGGGCACCCTCGTCGACGCCCTCGTCGCCACCGCCGCGGCCGACCTGCGCCTGGGCACGACGGTCCGGCGACTGGAGCGCACCGCCGCGGGCTGGCGGCTGCACCTGGGCGCCAACACCCCCGCCCACGCCCCGGACCACCCCGCCCTCGACGCCGACGCGGTCATCCTCGCCGTGCCCGCCCCCGCCGCCCGCAAACTCCTCGACGGCGTGGTCCCCGCGGCCTCGGCCGCCTACGGCCAGGTCGAGGTCGCCTCCATGGCCGTCGTCGCCCTCGTGCTGCCCCCCGGGACCGAGCTGCCCGGCACCAACGGCGTGCTCCTCTCGGCGGGGGAGCGCAAGCTCGACGGCACCCCCTTCGCCGCCAAGGCGTTCACCTTCTCCCACACCAAGTGGCCGCACCTGCGCGCCGCCGGACCGGTCCTGGTCCGCGGCTCGGTCGGCCGCCACCACGACCCCGGCGCCCTGCGCGCCGACGACGACGAACTGGTCCGCCTCGTCCGCGCCGACTTCACCGAGCTGACCGGCGTCGGCGCCCCGCCCATCGACACCGCCGTCCGCCGCTGGGGCGGCGGCCTGCCCCAGTACGGGGTCGGGCACACCGCGCTCGTCGAGCGCGTCGAACGCGCCGTCGCCGCCGAACCGGGCCTGGCCGTGGCCGGGGCGACCCTGCACGGCGTCGGCCTCCCCGCCTGCGTGGCCACCGGGGACGCCGCCGCGCGCCGCGTCGCCGAGCACGTGACCGGGAACGCCTGACTCCTGCTGGAACCGCTCCCGACCGGGGTGCGACTATTGAGGGCATGGCGCGCCTGAACTATGCCGAGTTGAACGACACCATCCGCTACACCATGTGGTCGGTCTTCCGCGTCGAGGCGGGGAAGCTCCCGGAGGACCGGGGCGACGCCGCCGCCGCGACGACCGAGTACCTGGACGCCCTCGAGGGGAAGGGGGTGGTGGTGCGCGGGGTCTACGACGTGGCCGGGCTGCGCGCGGACGCGGACTACATGATCTGGTGGCACGCGGAGTCGATCGAGGAGCTGCAAGCCGCCTACACCGGCTTCCGCCGCACCCCGCTGGGCCGGGTCTCCGACCCGGTCTGGTCGCAGGTCGCGCTGCACCGCCCCGCGGAGTTCAACCGCAGCCACATCCCCGCCTTCCTCGCGGGCGAGGAGGCGCGCAAGTACATCTGCGTCTACCCCTTCGTCCGCTCCTACGAGTGGTACCTCCTGCCCGACGACGAGCGCCGCAAGCTCCTCGCCGACCACGGCAAGGAGGCCCGCGACTACCCGGACGTGCGCGCCAACACCGTCGCCTCCTTCGCCCTGGGCGACTACGAGTGGATGCTCGCCTTCGAGGCCGACGAGCTGCACCGCATCGTCGACCTGATGCGCCACCTGCGCGGCACCGAGGCCCGCCTGCACGTGCGCGAGGAGACCCCCTTCTACACCGGCACCCGCGTGCCCCCGGCCGAACTGGTCGCCAACCTGCCGTGACCCCCCACCGCGTCGCCGAACTCGCCGAACGGTGCGTTCGCGGCGTGACCGAGGCGGCGGCCGCGGTGCTGGCCGAGCGCGGGACCACCCCCGGCCCCGTCTCCGTCGACCCGCTGCACGCCCTCGAGTCCTTCCGCAGCGAACGCCACCTGCTCGCCGACGGGGCCCCCGTCGGCGAGCTGTGGGCCCCGCTGTCGGGCAACTACCGCACCGCCGACGGCTGGGTCCGCCTGCACTGCAACTACCCGCACCACGAGGCGGCCGCCCGCGGGCTGTACGGAGACGATCTCGCCCCGGTGCTGGCCACCCTGCCCGCCGAACAGGTCGAGTGGGACGTCCTGGCCGCCGGGGGAGCCGCCGCCGCCCTGCGCACCCCCCAACGCTGGCAGGCCACCCGCCAGGCCACCGCCCTCACCACCGAGCCCCTGGTGGACCTCCGCCGAGTCGGCGGCGGCCCACCCCGCCCCTGGCCCCCCGCCGACCGCCCCCTGACCGGCATCCGCGTCCTGGACCTCACCCACGTCATCGCAGGCCCAGTGGCCTCCCGCGTCCTAGCCGCCCACGGCGCCCACGTCCTCCACGTCGGCGCGGCCCACCTCCCGACGATCACCCCCTTGGTCATCGACACCGGCTTCGGCAAGCGCTCAACCCACATGGACCTCCGAGACCGGGCCTGGCGCCTGGCCCTGCGCTCCCTCCTGGCCGACGCGGACGTCCTGGTCCAGTCCTACCGCCCAGGCTCACTGGCAGCCAAGGGCTTCGGCGAGGCAGACCTCCCCGACAACAAAGTCCTCGTCAGCCTCTCCGCCTACGGCCACACCGGCCCCTGGCAAACCAGAAGAGGCTTCGACAGCCTCATCCAACTGGCCACCGGCCTCGCCTGGCGCCCCGACGGACCCCCTGCCGCCCTCCCCGCCCAGGCCCTCGACCACGCCACCGGCTGGCTGGCCGCCCAGGGCGTGTTGACGGCGTTGCGGCGGCGGGCGGTGGAAGGTGGTTCTTGGCACGTGCGGGTGTCGCTGGCCCGCACCGCGCAATGGCTGGATTCGTTGGGTAGCAATGTTTCGACGACGCCAACCCCTGCCGAAGGGTTTGTCGAATCGTTGGGGTGCAACACTTCTGCGAATCACGCCGAACTCGACGCCCATGTCAAGTCCTTGTCGCACAACGATTCCGTGCATCGGGTTGATCCTTCGACACAAAACGGCCCCGGGGGCGTCGGCGGACGCGAGGAGTCGCTGGCCCACCTCATGGCGGAGACCCCCAGCGACTTCGGCCTGATCCGCCACGTGCGCATGCCCGGCGAGCTGCCCGGCTCGCCCCCGCACTGGGACCACGGGCCACGCAAGCCGGGAGCTGATCCCGCGCAGTGGTGGTGACCCAGGCCGCTCACCCGTTGCGGTTTGGGCCGGCGCGGGGGCACCCTCGGTAGTTCGCCCTGTCGTGGGCTGGGTTCGGCGGGGGTGCTCCCAGCGGCTTGCCCCGTCGTGGGTTGGGGCCCGTACGCGGCTGCGTTGCGGGTTGGGTTCGGCGCGTGGGTGCCTACGGCGGTTCGCCCCGGTGCGGGTTGGGTTCGGCGCGCGAGTGTTCCCGGCGGATCGCCCTGTCGCAGGTTAGGCCCGGCAGGGGGTGTCCCCGGCGGCTGGCCCCGTCGCGGGATGGCCTGGCACGCAAGTCATCCCGGCGGCTGACCCATCGCGGGCGCGGCTTCCGCGTGGCGGGCGGGCCTAGTGTCGGCTGCGCGTTCGTCCGCTCGCTGCCCCAGCGGCGGGTGTGGTTCGGCGTGCGGGTGCCCCTCTGCCTCGCCCATCCCGGCCGGTGGTGCCCCCGGAGGCTCAACCCACCACACGCGCGGCCCCACGCGACGCGAGTGCGCGCCTCGCGCGACGACCGGCCCCCAGAGCGACCCGGCGCGGGTGCGGGTCCCGCGCGGCGGTGGGCGACCCAGGGGTGCTCGCTCAGCGGGAGAGGGCTCGAGCTGGCACTCCGCCCGTCTGCGGGACCCGATGCCACGGACCGCCCACTTGCCTTCGCGCCCCTTCCGAATTCAGGCTACCCGCGACCCCCGACAGTTTCCGCCCTCCGCCGCCAAAGCATCCACAACTCCCGAGTCCGTCCACAGCACCGCCTACTCCGACCGTGCCTTGGACGGCTGGACGCGCTTGGGCTCGCCCGCCATCTTCGGGTACTCCGGTGGGTAGGGCAGGTCGCCCGCGTCCTGCTCGTCCGACAGCTCCAGCAGGGGGTCCAGCGAGAACGCCGCCTCCGCGATGCCCGCGTGCAGGTCGCCCACCTCCGCGAAGCGGGTGGGCATCGAGTGGATGGTGAAGTCCTCCGGTCGGGCGTCGGCCACCTCCTCCCACAGCAGCGGGGCCGAGACCTGGGCGTGGGGGGTGGGGCGGATGGAGTACGCCGACGCGATCGTGCGGTCGCGGGCCATCTGGTTGAAATCGATGAAGACGCGTTCGCCGCGGTCTTCCTTCCACCAGCTCAGGGTGACCTGGTCGGGCATGCGCCGTTCCAGTTCGCGGCCGAAGGCGATCACCGCTCGGCGGGCCTCGACGAAGGTCCAGCGTGGTTCGATCGGCACGTAGAGGTGCAGGCCGCGGCCGCCGGAGGTCTTGGGGAAGGCTCGCATCCCGAGTTCCCCCAGCAGGGAGCGTGCCTCGGCGGCGACGCGCGCGGCGTGGGAGAAGTCCGTGCCGGGCTGCGGGTCGAGGTCGATGCGGAGCTGGTCGGGGTGGTCTGGGTGGTCGCGGCGGACCGGCCAGGGGTGGAAGGTCAGGGTGCCCAGGTTGGCGGCCCAGGCGACGACCGCCAGTTCGGTGGGGCAGACCTCGTCGGCGGGGCGGCCGCTGGGGAAGGTGATGCGGGCGGTCTCGACGTAGTCGGGGGCGCCCTTGGGGGCGCGCTTCTGGTAGAACGCGTCGCCGGAGTGGTCTTGGCGGGTGGAGAGCTTGGCGCCCTCGGTGACGCCGCCGGGCCAGCGCTCCAGGGTCGTGGGGCGGTCGCGCAGGGCGGCGAGGATGCCGGGGCCCACGGCCAGGAAGTACTCCACGACCTGGAGCTTGGTCACGCCCAAGCCGGGGAAGTACGGCTTGTCGGGGCTGGACACCCTGACCTTGCGGACCCCCTCGGGGCCCTCGACGTCGATCTCGACCGCGGGAGTCGCCATGCGCGCAATCTACGGCCGACCACCGACAACCGCGAGAGAAACCGCTCGTCAGCGCTCGCTACGCTCAGGAGCAACACAGCCAGCACCGCAACACCCACCCCCGACTTGAGGACCTGACCGGTGAAGATGGACAACAGCCCCGCCCGGGGCACCCGTGACCTGCTGCCCGCGACCGTGGCCGTGCGCGACCACGTCCTGGCGACCATCACGGCCGTCTACCACCGCTACGGCTACCACCGGATCGAGACGCCCGCCCTCGAGAGCATCGAGCGGCTCTCCGGCGGGCAGGGCGGCGAGAACGAGAAGCTCATCTACCGGGTCCTGCGCCGCGGCCTCGACGAGACCGTCGCAGCGGGCGCCGAGCTCAAGGACCTGGTCGACCTCGGCCTGCGCTACGACCTGACCGTCCCGCTGACCCGGTTCTACGGCAACAACCACGCCACTCTGCCGACCCCGTTCCGCTCGTTCCAGGTCGGCCCGGTCTGGCGCGCCGAGCGCCCGCAGAAGGGCCGCTACCGCCAGTTCCACCAGTGCGACATCGACATGATCGGCGAGGAGAGCGTGCTCGCCGAGGTGGAGCTGATCGAGGCCACCACCGAGGCGCTGGCCGCCACCGGCCTCGCCGGGACCACCGTGCGCGTGTCCGACCGCCGGTTCCTCACCGCGCTGGCCGACGCCGCCGGGGTGCCCGAGGCCGAGCAGGGCGGGCTGTTCATCACCCTCGACAAGCTCGACAAGGTCGGCTGGGACGGGGTGCGCGCCGAGTTGGTGTCCCGGGGCCTGGACACCGGGAAGGTCGACGGTCTCCAGGCCACCATCACCGGCCTGACCGGCGTCGACCCGGCCAAGCTCGGCGCCACCCTGGCCGACGCCGTCCCCGGCCTGCCCGACGAGGTCGTCGCCGACCTGGCCCAGACCGCCGACGCGCTCGCCGCCGTGTCCGCCACCCGGCCGGTGAGCTGGGAGTTCGACCCGACGCTGGTGCGCGGGATGGGCTACTACACCGGGCAGATCTTCGAGGTCACCCACCCGGCCTCGTCCGGGTCGGTGGCCGGTGGCGGGCGCTACGACCGGCTCGTGGGCCGCTCCCTGGGCCGCGAGGTGCCCGCCTGCGGGTTCTCCATCGGCTTCGAGCGCATCGTCGACCTCATCGACGCCACCCCGACCGGCGAGGCGGTGGCCGTGCTCTACGAGGCCGACGTGCCGCTGACCGCGGTGACCGCGCGGGCCCGCGCGCTGCGCGCCGAGGGCGTGTCGGCGTCGCCGGTGCGCAGGCGGGGGAAATTCGGCGCGCAGCTCGGCAGGCTCAAGGAGTGGGGTTTCACCTCGTTCACGCAGGTCCGCGCCGACGACCAGGGCGATTCGGAACTGCGCGACCTGGGCGAGGGCTGAGCGGGGCGGCGGCGAGGCGGTCGCCACGGGAGCCGACATCTCGGTCCCGGAGAGCTACCCTCGGTGCATGGTCTCGACAGGAACCCAGGGACTCCCGGAGGACGACTGGGGCCCGGAGCGGCGCGCGGGGCGGCGGGACCGCTTCCAGGACGACCTGGTCGGCCTGGACCCGGACGACCCCGACGCGCTGGCGTTCGCCGAGCACCTCGACCGGATGGAGCGGGTGCGCAACGGGTACACCGTCGAGGGGTACCTCGGCGGGGTCCAGGACTTCGCCGAGAGCGCGAACCGCCTCGGCGGCCACCGCAGGCTCACCGCGGGAATCCTCGCGGCGCTGATCCTGTTGGGAGTGGTAGTGGCCGCGTGGGACTCCGTGCTGTTCATCCTCGGCGTCCTGTTCGGCTGAACGCGGCCCCGAACCGTCTTCGGGAGAGCCAGCTTGGAGGAGAGATCGTGGTCGGCATGAAGCCCGTCGTCGGCGCCACCCCGCGGGTGGTCAAGTCGGATCAGGAATGGCGTGTGCAGCTCGACCCGCGCGAGTACGCGGTGCTGCGCCAGGCGGGCACCGAGCCCGCCTTCACCGGCGAGTACACCGACACCAAGACCGAGGGCGTCTACGCGTGCCGCGCCTGCGGGGCCGAGCTGTTCCGCAGCGACACCAAGTTCGAGTCGCACTGCGGCTGGCCGTCGTTCTTCTCCCCGCTGGCGGGGGAGAGCGTCGTGCTGCGCGAGGACCGGGAGTTCGGCATGGTCCGCACCGAGGTGCTCTGCGCGAGCTGCCACAGCCACCTCGGGCACGTGTTCGAGGGCGAGGGCTACCCCACCCCGACCGACCAGCGCTACTGCATCAACTCGATCTCGCTGCGGTTGATCGAAGCGGGTTGATCGAAGCGGGGTGATCGCGCGAGCGGTCAGTGGTCGACCCTTCCGGGGGCGGCGGGAAAGCCGTCCCCGGAAAACCTAAATCCACCCCACCGGACCCTTAAATCTAGCTCAAGCCTCCTTGTGCCCGTGGTCAGCGCGGTTGAGCATTGTGCACCCGCCGGAACACATCCGGTGACCACGAAGGGGAGATGGCGATTCTCGGGCGTTGACCGACGGTGGTGGGCGACCGGCTCCGCTTTCTCCCTGGACAGGGGAAGAAATGGGAGAGACGTGGGGGATCGCCGGACCTGACTTCCTGCGCGGTTACGCCGTCGCCCTGGCGTTCGCGGCGCTGGCCTGGACGGCGGTGCGGCTGATCGCCCGTTCCGGCCCGCGCGGGACCTGCGCCGACGCCGTGCCGCACAGCCTGCTCACGCTCGACGAGCTGGCCTACCTCGCGGGCGGGCCGCGCAGGCTCGTGGAGGTGTCGCTGGCGCGGGTGCTCGACGCCGGGCTGGTGCGGCCCAGCCGCGCCGGTCGGGTCCGGGTCGTGGCGGGGGCCTCGACCGTGCACGACGTGGACAGCGCCCTGCTGTCGGATGCCGGGGGCTACCGGTACCGGACAGTGGGCTCGCTGGTCGACCAGGTCGGTCGGAGCGCGCCGGTGCGCGACATCGGCGCCGCCCTGACCCGCAAGGGGTTGCTGGTCGACCGGGGTTTCTGGAACGGGCCGGGCGCCGCCCTGCCGTTCGCGCTGTTGTTCGCGGTCGGGACGGCGCGGGTGGCCGCCGGTGCGGCGGGGGGCCGCCCGGTCGCGCCGCTCGTGCTGCTCCTCGGGGTCACCGCCGCGGTCGGCGTCGTGCTCGCCAGGCGGGCGCTGCCGCTGCGGACCCACGCGGGGGACCGGGTGCTGGCCGAGGCCACGGCGGCCAGGGTCGGCGACTTCGGGCCGGGGGCGGCGCTGCTCGGCGGGGTGGCCGGGCTCGTCGCCCTCGGCGGCCTCGCCGCGCACCCGGACGCCGAGGTCAGCTCCGCGCTCGAGCCGGTGTGGCAGGCCGCGTCGGGCACGAGCTGGTCGCCGTACTCCGGCGGCGAGAACCCCACGGGGGCCTCCTGCGGGGGACCCGCGTCCGGCGGCAGCCGCGGAGGGGACGGCTGCGGCGGCGGGTGCGGGGCCTGATCGGCTGATCGGGTCCGGCCCGGGGGGAGCGGGGAGCACAATGGGCGGCATGGGAGAGCTCGGGATCGGCATCGGCTGGCGGTCGGAGATCGACCTGACCGTGGAGCGGCTGCCGGGGGTCGACTTCGTCGAGGTGGTCGCGGAGAACCTGCACCGCGACCACCTGCCGGACTCGATCGCGGTCCTGCGCGAGCGCGGGACCCCGGTGCTCCCCCATGCCGTCTCGCTCTCGTTGGGCGGGGCCGACCCGGTGGACATGGACCGCGTCGAGCACCTCGCCGCCGTGGCCCGGTTGACCGACGCGCCCCTGGTGAGCGACCACGTCTGCTTCGTCCGCGCGGGCGGGCTCGACTCCGGTCACCTGATGCCGGTGCCGCGCACCCGCGAGGCGCTGGACGTGCTGGTGGCCAACGTGCTGGCCGCCCAGTCGGTCCTCGAGGTGCCGCTGGCGCTGGAGAACATCGCCGCTCTGCTGAGCTGGCCCGACGCCGAGCTGACCGAGGCGCGGTTCCTCACCGAGCTGACCGAGCGCACCGGCTGCGGGCTGCTGATCGATGTCGCCAACATGTGGGCCAACGCCCGCAACCTCGGCGAGGACCCGGAGGCGCTGCTCGACGGCCTCCCGCTGGAGCGCTTGGCCTACGTGCACGTGGCGGGCGGTGTGGTGCGCGACGGCGTCTACCACGACACGCACGCCCACCCGGTGCCCCAGGAGGTGCTGGACCTGCTGGGCCTGCTGTGCGACCGCGTCTCCCCGCCGGGCGTCCTCTTGGAACGCGACGACCACTACCCCTCGGACTCGGCGCTGGCGGCGGAGCTGGAGGCCATCCGCGCGGTGGTGCGCCGGTGACCGGCGCGCGCGAGCGGCTGGCCGCCCAGCAGTCGGCCCTGCTGCACGCCCTGCTCGCAGGCGGGCCCGCGCCCGCGGGGTTCGACGAGGCGGCGCTGCGGGTCGAGGCGGACGCGCTGCTGGCCAAGCGGCGGCGGGTCGTCGCGACGATCACCCCGGAGACCGCGCAAGCGTGCGGGGCTGAGTTCGCCGCCCTGTTCGCCGAGTACGCCAGGGCGAACCCGCGCCGGGCGGGATCGCGGGCGCGGGAGGACGCGGCGGCGTTCACCGCGTTCATCGCCGCGCGCGAGCGCCGCTGGTGGCGGCGGCGCTGACCGGTCGGCGATGCGGCCTGCTCAGCCCAGGTCGCGCAGGGCGCGCTGGGCTGTCTCAAGCTGCTCCTTGAGTTCCAGCACCCGTTGCTCCGCCCGCTCCTTGGCCGCCAGCAGCGCCACGTTGACCGCCTCGCCGACCTCCGCGGGCAGGAACCTCGACAGCTTGCCCACATCGCCCGCGGGCACCGGCGCCCACTTCACCGTCCTCCGCTTGCCCACCAGCACATCCACCGACCAGTCGCCCTCCGGCGTCGCGTGCAGCGTCACCGTGATCTCCACCGGCTGCGCGGTCTTGCGCGTCGCGCGCTTGGCGGGCGGCGGTGGTTCGGCCCCGGCCTCGATGCCGACCACGACCGCGGGAGCGGGAGCGGCAGGCGCGGGCGCCGGGCGCGGCGCGGCCTTGCGCGGGGGCGTCGCGGGCTTGTCCTGGGTGAGCTCGCCCGGGGAGAACGACAGCACGTCGCGCGAGCCCGCGGGGCGGACCTGGATGAAGTCGCCGTCGGGTGGGTCGTCGAAGGCGACGACCTTGCCCGCGGCGCCCGGGTCGACGCCGACCGCGGCCCCGGTGAACCAGACCGGTGTCGGCTTGCCCGCCGCCAGGGCCGCGCGCAGCCCCTCGATGTCCTCCGCCGTCAGCGCCTTCGCCACGTGGTGCTCCTCCTGGGTGTGAGTCGATCACCAGTGTGCCCGCGCCCACCGACAATCCGGCAGCCGGGCGTCACCCATTGGCGTGGTCCGGTTCGCCCGGCCCGCGGCGCGCTCCTAGCGTCCCTGAGATGATGACGACGGTCCGGTACCTGTGGTGGCGAAGCTGCTACGACGGGGTCCTGCACGCCTTCCCGGTCGGGCGCAACGACCGGCTGGCGCACCGCCACTACCGGGCGAGCTGCACCCACGCGGCCCCTCCCGACCTGGCGGGGGTCGACGAGGGCGGGCCGCGGTGCACGCTGTGTTCGCTCATCATTTCCAGCGGAGCCGTTGTGCCCGCGCCGCGGTCGCTCGCACAGTAGTCACGTGCGCGCCCTGCTGGCAGCCCTGCTGCTCCTGGTCACCACCGCCCTGCCCGCCGCCGCCCACCCGCCCGCGCGGCTGCGGGCGATGACCTTCAACATCCACACCGGTGTCGGCGCGGACGGCGCCCTCGCCCTCGACCGCACCGCGGCGGCCATCCGCGCCGCCCGCCCGGACGTCGTCGGCCTGCAGGAGGTCGACGTGCGCTGGTCCGAGCGCAGCGGGTTCGCCGACCAGGCCCGCGAGCTGGGCCGCCGGACCGGGATGCGGGTGTTCTTCGCGCCGATCTACGACCTGCCCGGCGAACCGCACCGCCGTCGGTACGGGGTCGCCGTGCTCAGCGCGCTGCCGGTGCTGCTGACCCGCAACCACGAGATCACCCGCTTGTCCACACAGGACCCGGCACTGCCGCCGACCCCGATGCCCGGCTTCGCCGAGGTCGTCGTGCGCACCCGCGCGGGCCTGGCCCACGTCTACAGCACCCACCTCGACTACCGGCCGGACCCGGCCGTCCGCGCCGCGCAGGTCCACGACATGCTCCGCGTCCTCGCGCGCACCCGTGCGCCCCAGGTCCTCCTGGGCGACCTCAACGCCGAGGCGGGCGCGCCCGAGCTCGCCCCCCTGTGGACCGCCTTGGGCCCCGTCCCGTCCGCGCCGACCTACCCCGCCACCGCGCCCACGGCCGCCATCGACCACATCGCGGTGTCGAGGGGCGTGCGGACGCGCGCGGTGTCCGTTCCGGACACCCGGGCCTCCGACCACCGGCCGGTCGTCGCCGACCTGGTCCTGCCCTGACCGCGGCCCGGGGCCGTCAGTCCTGGGACACGTCCTGGTCAACCTCGCGCAACCGGTACTCGCACCCGTACTCCACCGCGTAGTGCAGGTCGTAGTGGTGCACGATCTTCGGGCCGCCGTGCAGGTGCACGTGGGTCACGGTCGCCTTGGGCTCGGCCGGGAGCTGCGGCAGCGTGTCCACGCGCCCGTCGAGGGGACCACCGACGTACCGGACCAGGTAGGGGTCCGACATGGAGCGCCTCCCTCGGGTCCGTCGCGGATCGTCCCGGTGCCGGGACGACTGCCAGCAGTGTAGGCGCGCGCACCGCCGATTCCAGGGGGCTGAACCGGGTCGGGAGAGGTCATCCACCGATCGGAGCAGCGGGTGCGGCGGTCCGGAGGCGGTTGGTCACAGAACGGGTGCCACGCGGGATGTCACGGAGGGCAGACCGTGCCGTCGCGGGGGGCCTTGCCGTCGACGAGGAACGCGCGGGCGGCCTCGGTGGCGCAGGCCGAGGGCCCCAGCGCGCCGTGGCCGACGCCCTGCCAGGTCACCAGCGCGGCGGTGGCGAGCTGCTGGGCGGCGCGCTCGGTGCCGCGCAGCGGGGTGACCGGGTCGGTCGCCGTGGCGATCACGACGATCGGCGGGGCGGTGCGGGCGCTGGGCTGCGGCAGCTCCTGCGACGGGATCGGCCACGGGCTGCACAGCGCCAGCCGCTGGGCCAGCAGACCGCCGAAGAACGGGTAGCGGGTGTTCCACTCCTCGGCCGCGACCGTCAGCTCCCGGGTGGACAGCCGCGACTTGGTGTCGTTGCACGTGGTGATCAGCGTGCCGTCGAAGGTCGCGGGCCAGACGTCGCCCTCGGTGAGGACGGGGTCGACCAGCGCGTTGACGCCCGCCCCGACGCCGCCGCGCAGGTCGGCCAGCGCCTTGGACAGCGCGGGCCACGCCTGCCGGTCGGCCAGCCCCGCCAGCACGGCCCGCAGCACCACACCCGGCCCCAGTTCGACGCCGTCCCCGGTGACCACGGGGGTGGACCCGGCGGTGGCCAGCACCTCGGTCAGCGCGGTCCTGGCGTCGCCCAGCTCGCACGAGCGGGCCCGGCAGTCGTCGGCGAACGCGGTGAAGGCCGCCTCCGCGCCCGCGGCGACGCCCTCCAGGCCGACCTTGGCGTCCGGGTTGGGGTCGGGCAGGCCGTCGAGCACGATGCGGCCGACCTTGTCCGGGTGGCGTTCGGCGAACACCGACAGCACCCGCGCGCCCTCGCCGTGCCCGATGGCGTGCAGCCTGGGCATCCCCAGCGCTGTGCGGAGCACCTCGGCGTCGCCCGCCGCCCGCCAGGTGTCCAGCGCGGGCAGCCGCGCCTCAAGGCCGATCAGGCACTGCTGGCCCGCGGTGCGCGCCTGGTCGACGACGGCCTCGAGGTCGTCGGGCTCGGTCGAGCGCGGGTCGATCCCGACGACGCTGTAGCGGGTGTCCTCCGGCACGCAGCGCGCGGGCTCGCTGCGCCCGGTGCCGCGGCGGTCCACCCCCACCAGCGAGAACCGGCTCATCAGCTCCGGCGGGAGGGCGGCGGCGAGTTGGGCGGCGTAGGCCGTGCCGGGCAGGCCGTCGACGTCGTTGAACACCAGGACGGGCACCGGGCCGGAGCCGACCTTGACCAGGCTCAGCCGGGCCAGGCCCTGACCGGGCAGGTAGGGCGAGTCGAGGATGCTGTTGACCCGCGCGCAGGCGGTCGGCAGGGTGGTCGGCGGCAGCGCGCCGGCGATCTCCGGGGTGCAGTCCGACCACCGGACGCGGGCGTTCTCGGGGGTCCCCAACTCGGGGACGGGGGTGGGCTCGTTCACGGCGCTGGTCCGCGGCGGCTGGCCCTGCTCCCCGTCGTTGACCACGATCCCGGGGCGGGTGGACGGACCGGCCGTGCAGGCGGCGAGCAGGGCGATCGGGGCCAACCAGGTCCAGCGTCCGACCCTCACGCGATGCCCGTCCCTCTCCCCGCACAGTGCTGCCTACTGCCCGGGAGCGTGTCAGCAGGTAGGTGAGAACACGGTGAACACCCAGACATAGGATGTCTCGGACGATGGGGGTGCGGATGAACGAGGGTGTGGCGCCGGGGTGGCAGGGGCGGTTGGCGGCGACCTCGCGGTTGATCGGGTCCATCCCGCCGACCGCGCAGGTCCTCGTCGGGATCGTCAGCGTTCAGGTCGGCGCCGCGCTGGCGAAGCAGTTGTTCGCTGCTGCGGGGGCCACCGGTGTTGTCGCCCTGCGGCTTGTCTTCGCCGCGCTGATCCTGCTCGCGATCTGGCGGCCGTCGTTGCGCGTCACCCGGCGCACTGTGGGTGTCGTGGCGGGGTACGGCGCGGTGCTGGCGGCGATGAACATTCTGTTCTATCTCGCCCTGGAGCGCATTCCGCTGGGGATCGCGGTCACCGTCGAGTTCCTTGGTCCGATGATGCTCGCGCTCGCGGGGTCTCGTCGGTGGCTCGACGCGGTTTGGGCTGTTCTGGCGGGGGCGGGGGTGTTGCTTCTCGCTCGCGGTGGTGACGCGGAGTTGTCGCTGCTGGGGCTGTTCTTCGCCTTCGCCGCGGGGGTGTGTTGGGCGGGGTACATCTTGCTGGGGGCCGCCCTGGGGAAGCAGAGTGCTGATGGGAGCGGGTTGGCGTTGGCGATGGGGGTGGCTGGGCTGATCGCGTTGCCGGTGGGGGTGGTGGGGGCGGGGCCTGACCTGTTGAGTCCGGTGGTGTTGGTGGTGGGGTTGGGGGTCGCGTTGTTGTCCTCGGTGATTCCGTACACGTTGGAGTTGGAGGCGTTGCGGAAGATCCCGCCTCGGGTGTTCGGTATTTTGATGAGTTTGGAGCCCGCGGTGGCGGCTGTGGCCGGGGTGGTGGTGCTGGGGGAGGTTCTGGTGGTTGATCAGTGGGTTGCCATTTGTTGTGTGGTGGGGGCTTCGGTGGGGGCCACCCGGTTCTCTCGGCCCGTTGTGTAGGTGGGGGTGTCAGGCTGGGTCCTCTTTGGCCCTGACCTTGCCCTTGAGGACCGAGTCCAGGTCGTAGCGGGCGGGTTCCTCCAGTTGCTCGTAGGTGCACGAGTCGGGGGTGCGGTCTGGGCGCCAGCGGCGGAACTGGGCGGTGTGGCGGAAGCGGCTCGGGTAGGCGCCCTCGGTGTGCTCGTAGGCGACTTCGACGACGCGTTCCAGGCGGAGGGGGACCCAGGGTTGGTCCGTGGTGCGCCAGCGGCTCACGGCGCCGGGGAGGCGGGAGGCGCCGTGGTCGTCGGTGTGCCAGGGGTGGTCCTCGGCGCCGCCGGGGATCAGTTCGGCCATCTCCTGGGCCAGTTCGCGGCGGCGGGTGGCGGTGAAGGAGCCCGCGACGCCGACGTGGTTGAGGGCGCCGGTGTTGTCGTAGAGGCCCAGCATGAGGGAGCCGACCGCCTCGCCCGGTTCGGTGTCCTTGTACCAGCGGATGCCGGAGACCACGCAGTCGGCGGTGCGGGTGTGCTTGAACTTCAGCATCGTGCGCTTGTTGGGCGTGTACGGGCCGTTGGGCTTGCCCATCACGCCGTCCAGGCCCGCGCCCTCGAAGATCGTGAACCACTGGCGGGCCAGGTCGGAGTCGGTGGTGGCCGGGGTCAGGTGCACCGAGTCCGAAAGGGACAGCAAGCCCTCGAGGACGCGGCGGCGGTCGACGGCGGGGGTGTCCAGGAGGACGTCGTCGTCCAGGGCCAGGACGTCGAAGGCGATGAAGCGGGACGGGGTCTTCTCGGCCAGCAGGTCCACGCGGGTCTTGGCGGGGTGGATGCGCTCGGAGAGGGCGTCGAAGTCCAGGCGGCCGTCGCGGTCGACGACGAGTTCGCCGTCGAGCACCACCCGGTTCGGCAGTGCGGCCAGCAGCGCCGTCACCGCCTCGGGGAAGTACCGGTTCAGCGGCTTGCCCGAGCGCGATTGCAGCGTCACCTCCGGCCCGTCGCGGAACACCAGGCAGCGGAAGCCGTCCCACTTGGGCTCGAACACCAGGTCCGCGTCATCCGGGATGGACTTGGCGGGCTTGGCCAGCATCGGTTGGACCGGCGGGGTCAGCGGTAGCGACACGGTCCCATCCTGCCCCGGCGACCCTGCTCAGCGCACCCGCTGGCGCTCCGCCGCGCCCATCTCCACCCGCACCGCCGTCGGCAGCGACTCGACGCCGAGCGACTCGCGGGCCCGGGTGAGCACGGAGGCGTCCAACTCGCGCCACACGTCCTTGACCCGCGCCCCCTCGGCGAGCCAGACGCTGAGCCGCAGCGCCGGGGTCTCCGGGTCGCCGACCACCGTGGCCCGCGCGCGGTCCACCCCGCTGACCTGCTCGGCGTCGGCGGAGATGGCCTCGGCGATGGCGCCCGCGGTGACCACCAGGCCGGAGCCGACGGACTCGTCGAGCGCCAGGTCCGGGTGCCGCTCCGGGCGCAGGGTGCGCAGCACCAGCAGCACTCCGAGCACCGCCAGCAGCACCCCGGCGGCGATCGCCACACCGCGCGCCAGGTTCGGCCAGTCGCCCAGGGTCTGCATGGCGATCGGGTCCAGCACCGGGCGCAGCGCCCGGAACGAGCCCACCCACCCCGCCCCGACGACCAGCGCGAGGACGCCCAGCGCCAGCGCGAGGACGCCGACGAGCGTGATGACCACCCGTTCGGTGCGGTAGGAGCGGGCCAGGGCGGCGACCGAGGGCGGTGTCATGAGCGGTCCCGGGGTGAGTCGACGACGACGGTGATCTTGGGTTGGTTGCCCAGCGGCAGGTCGGCCAGCGTGTCGCGCACGACCTCGAGCAGCCGGGGCCGCAACTCCTGCTCGGACTCCAGGCCGCTGGTCGCGCGCACCCGCACCTTGCGGGCGGTGGCGGTGACCGACGCGCCGGTGACGTTGTCCTCCGCGCGCACCCGCACCCCGACGATCCGGGCCAGCGAGCGCGGCGAGGTCCGCACGGTGATCCCGGGCGCGGGGTCCAGCAGCGCGACGTCCTTGCGCCGCGCGGTCATCGAGACCAGCAGCAGGACCAGGCCCGCGCCCGCGAGGACCCCCGCGACGACGCGCACGTCGGTGCTCTGCCACGTCATGTCGGCG
Organism: Actinokineospora pegani; assembly: GCF_009745975.1. Lineage (GTDB taxonomy): Bacteria > Actinomycetota > Actinomycetes > Mycobacteriales > Pseudonocardiaceae > Actinokineospora > Actinokineospora pegani. The sequence continues at coordinate 34,026 of NZ_WHOL01000056.1, forward strand.
ACCCGGTCGCGCACGGTCGGCCACGGCACCAGCAGCGGGCCGTCGACCGGCCGCGCCCAGGTCCAGGCGACCTCGACGGCCAGCAGCGCGCCCCCGGCGACCAGCGCCAGGCCGAGCAGGCAGGTCAGCACCCGCACCAGCACGCGCACGGTCACTCCACCCTGGGGCGGGTCGCGGGCAGCAGCGCCGACACGGTGACGTCCACGCCCAACACCCGGTACGAGGTGATCCGCTCGACCTCCTCGGACACCTTGGCGCGCACGTCCGAGACGACCTCGCGCACCTTGGCCGGGTAGTGCAGCGCCAGGTCGACGCGCAGCGACACCGTGTCGCCCGCCCCGGTCACCGTGGCCGACGACCCGTGCGAGCCGATCAGCTTGCGCCTGACCGAGGTGGTGCCCGGCGCGGTGTCCGCGGCGTGTTCGGCGATCTTGCGCACGACCACGGGGTCGATGCGCAGCGCCCCCCGGTCGTCCCGGTCGTCTTGGTCGGTCACTTGTCCCGCCCGCGGCCGCCGCCGAACATGTCGGACACGTCCAGCTCGCCGTCGAGCACCCGGCCCACGACGAGGCCGACGAAGCCGACCGCCAGCGCGATGATGAAGGCCAGGAAGCCCTGTGAGGCGGCCAAGCCGAGGATGAGACCGGCGATGATGCCGGTCTGGGTTGCGTTCATGTCTCCCTCACGGTGCCCGACCCGGGTCAGCGGACCCGGGGCTTGCGGAAGCGCCTGCTGTGCCAGCGGCGCACCCGGTCTGTCATCGCGCGCAGGCCACGGGACCTGTGCACGCCTACGATTGGCCCGTCCAGCCGGGGGTCCGCACTGTCGAGTGTGGACCCACCGGCGGTCGAGCGCAGCGCGGCGAGCCCGGCGACGAACTCGTCCGGGTCGCCGCCGACGTCGGGGTGGGCACGGCGGACGAACTCGCGGATGGCCGCCTTGTCCTCCCGGCCGCTCATCCGGCCGCCGCGGGCGGTCCGGTGGCGAGGTCGGCCACGTGCACGTCCACCGGCACCGGTCCGAGCAGCGCCCGCACCCGGTCGCGCACCCGTCCGGCCACAGCCGGGACTTGCGTACCCCAGGCCAGCACGACCGAGACCTCCACGCCGCCAGCGCCCACCCGGACCCCGACGACCCGGCGTCCGGGCAGTGCGGTGGCGACGGTGTCGAACGCGCCGCCGTCCAGCGCCACCACATCGGGGTCGGCGAGCACCGCGGCGCCGATGGCCGCGGCCGCCTCGCCGGTCAGCGGCGTCGGGTCCGGCGGGGTCACGGCGCTGGTCACTCCACTCGGGACGTGACCGGCGTGGGCTCCTCGTCGCCCTCGTCGGGCAGGTGGATGTCGTTGACCGCGATGTTGACCTCGATCACCTCGAGGCCGGTCATCCGCTCCACGGCGTTGATCACGTTGCGGCGCACGGCGCGCGCGAGTTCGACGATGCCCACGCCGTACTCGACGACGACGTCGAGGTCGATGGCGGCCTGCTTCTCGCCGACCTCGACCGACACCCCGGAGGTGGACACGGTGCCCGCGCCGGGGATGCGCTCGCGGATCGCGCCGAACGCGCGCGACACGCCGCCGCCCATCGCGTGGACGCCGGTCACCTCTTTCGTGGCCATGCCCGCGATCTTCTGCACGACGTTCGAGGCGATGGTGGTCTTGCCCTGGCTCTGGTCGTCGGCCAGGCGGGCGGGGGCCTGCCCCACGCGCGAGGTGGTGGGCTCCGTGGCCGTGTTGGCTTGGGTCGTGCTCGTGTTTGCCATCGTCGGCAGTCCCTTCCGTTCACATGGGTTCCGGCGTCCGCGAGTGTCGCTCCGGGCGCCGCACACATCAGATGCCCCGCCCTCCCGGAAACTCTCGCAAGGTCACCCGAATGGGGGATGCGACACGATCCTGGCTCAGTCCACGACGTCGACGACCTCCACCGTGACCTCCGGCAGGCGGTCGGCCAGGTGGGCGGACAGCGCCAGGCGGACGTGCGCGCGCAACCCCTCGGCCACCTCGACGGCGGCCACGCCGAAGCGGACTGCCAGTCCGAAGGAGACGGTGCCGTCCCGCACGGTCGTGGACCGCGCCCGGCCGCCGCCGGTCGCGGCCAGGAACTCCCGCGCGGCCTCCCGCGCCACGAACGCGACGACCTGCTCGGACACCCGCAGCACCCCGCCCTCCTGCGGCACCTCGACCGACCCGACCGCGCCGCGCGCGGACCGCACGGCCGCCAGCGCCCGACCCGCCAGGCCGGGCGGGGGCGGCACGGGGATCTCGGCGGCGGCTCGCACCAGCGACCACTCCGCCGCGGCCTCCGACAGCGCGGGCGCGCAGTACGGGCAGTGCTCGGCGTGCGCGGACAGCCCCGGGTCGACCGCTGGGCCGCCCACCGCCACGGCGACCAGGTCGTCCCACTCGCGCCCGCAGGGCAGCGCCCCGGTGCGGGCCCCCGCTGGGCCTCCCGTCCCGCTCGTGCCGTTCATCGCAGCTCCCTCAGCTTGACGAGCAGGGCCGCGCGGGCCCGGTGCAGGCGCTTGTGCAGCACCGGGACGCTCAGTTCCAGCACGGCGGCGACCTCCTCGTAGGTCATGCCCTCCAGTTCGCGCAGCACCAGCGGCACCCGCTGCGAGGGCTCCAGCGCCGCGATCGCCCGGTGCACCGCCGCGGCCCGCTCGCCCAGCAGCGCCCATGCCTCCGGCGACGGCCGGTCGTCGGCGGGCTCGGGCACGCCGTCCAGCGGCACCGTGGGCCTGCGCCTGCGCAGGTGGGCCATGGCGGTGTTGGTGACGACCCGGTACAGCCAGGTCGACACGGCGGAGTCGCCGCGGAAGGACGCCCGGCCGCGCCAGGCGGCGATCCAGGCGTCCTGCACGATGTCCTCGGCCTCGGCCGGGTCGCCGCACAGCCGCAGCGCCACCCGGTACATCCGGTCGGTGTGGGCGCGCACGACCCCGTCGAAGGCCGCCGCGCCCAGGCCGGTCACCGGCCCCGTTTCCGGTAGCGCAACATCAGGAACCCGTCGTCGGCCAGCGCCGAGGCCAGCTCCATCCGCAGCGGCGCCGCGCCGGGCCCGGTCGCGATCCGCCCGGAGCCGCCACCGGCGAGCAGCGGGGCGACGGTCAGGTTCACCTGGTCGACCAGGTCCGCGGCGATCAGGTCCCCGAACAGCCGGGGCCCGCCCTCGCAGTCCACCCGGTTGAGGCCGCGCGCGGCCAGCGCGGCCAGCGCCGCGGCCGGGTCGAAGCCGTCCTCGCCCGCGACGACCACGTCCGCCCCGGCGTCGGCGAGCCGGGCCCTGGCCGCCGGGTCGGACGACCCGGCGGTGATGACGATGGGCGCCACGACGGTGTCGGTCAGCAGCGGCGAGTCCGGCGGCACCGAGCAGCGCGGGGTCACCACCGCGATGGGCGGCACCTCGGACAGGCCCAGGCGCGCCCGCCGGTCGGTGCGGGTCTCGGTGCGCTTGAGGCCCCGGTAGCCCTCCGCGCGCGCGGTGCCCCAGCCGACGAGGACCACGTCGGCGAGGTCGCGGCCGAGGGCGAAGACCTTCTTGTCCGCCGGGCTCGACAGGCCGCCGGACACCCCGTCGACGGCCACGGCGCCGTCCGCGCTGGTCACGAAGTTCACCTGGACGAAGGGGGCGTCGAGGCCCGCCGGGTAGTCGTAGAGCGCTTCCAGGGTCGTGTCGTCCACCACATCGGGGGTCTGGTCGGGGAGAGGGGGCCACAGCCTGTGCACGTGCCCAGCCAAGCACGCCGTTACGCTCCCGGCATGTCCGCAGGCAGGCTCACCGACCGAACGCCTCAGATCAGCCCGGACGAGCTGATCGCCGCGCTGGCCCCGCCGCCGCGCTTCGGCGAGGTCCGGTTCGACACCTACGTGCCCAACCCCGACGAGCCCAGCCAGGCGGCCGCGGTGGAGTCCGGGCGGGCCTTCGCCGCCGAGGTCGGCTCCGGCGGCGGGGAGCGCTCGTTGCTGCGCAGGGTGTTCGGCGGCCGGTCGGCCGGGTCGTCCACGGGCAAGCCGGGGCTCTACCTCGACGGCGGGTTCGGCGTCGGCAAGACCCACCTGCTGGCCTCGCTGTGGCACGAGGTCCCCGGGCCCAAGGCGTTCGGCACGTTCGTCGAGGTCACCAACCTCGTCGGCGCGCTGGGGTTCCGGGAGGCGGTGACCCGGCTGTCCGGGCACCGGCTGCTGGCCATCGACGAGTTCGAGCTCGACGACCCGGGCGACACCATGCTGGTGACCCGGCTGCTGTCGGAGCTGACCGACGCGGGCGTGCACGTGGCGGCCACCTCGAACACGCTGCCGGACAAGCTGGGGGAGGGGCGGTTCGCCGCCGAGGACTTCCTGCGCGAGATCCAGGCGCTGTCGGCCCGGTTCACCGTCGTGCGCGTCGACGGGCCCGACTACCGCCACCGCGGCCTGCCCGACGCCCCGGCCCCGATGTCCGACGCGGACCTGGCCGCGAGCGCCGAACGGGTCGAAGGGGCCACTCTGGACGACTTCGGTGCCCTGTGCGAGCACTTGGCGCGGTTGCACCCTTCGCGCTACGGCAAACTCGTCGACGGCGTGGCGGCGGTGCACCTGCGGGGGGTGGCCCCGCTGGGCGGGCAGGACGTGGCGTTGCGGCTGGTGGCCTTCGCCGACCGCCTCTACGACCGGGCGGTGCCGGTGGTCGTGTCCGGGCGGCCGGTGTCGGAGCTGTTCACCGACGAGATGCTGCGCGGCGGCTATCGCAAGAAGTACCTGCGGGCGGTCAGCAGGCTGGTGGCGCTGTCGCGGGACGCGGCGTCGTTGCCGGGCCCCCGCGACTGAGCGCCGGGCTGGGGTACCGCCAGGTCGTGTTCCGGAAGTCCGTTCGAAACACGGACTAAGTCCGGCGGGTCGGCGAGGACTTGTGCTCGTCGATCAGCGCCCACACCGACTTCCCGGTGGTGCTCCCCGCCGCGCGCGAGCCCGCTTGCCTGCGGGCTCGGGGCACGGGGTCGCCGGTGTCGAAAGCGCGCCCCGGGGCGCTGAGTTCCTGGCTGATCTGGTCGTAGATGGGTGTGTCGGTCACCGCCATCCTTTCCGTCGCGAAAGGCCGCACTGCCAGGCTACGCACCGTACGCCGTCGGTTTCACGGCGCCACACGGTGGGCCCCCTGGCTACTTCGTGTGAACGAAATCGGGGGGCCGGCTACTCTTCGACACCTTCTCCGCTGACGAGGGCACCCGGTCGACCACCCACGCGAGGACGATGACCGTGCCGGTCGCCCAGAACACCGCGCCCACGGTGTCGCTCGGGTAGTGGTAGTCCAGGCCGACGATCGCCCCGGCCGCCACTGCGGTCAGCGCCACGGCGGCCGTCCCGGCGCCCAGTGCGGCCAGCGCCCGCCTGCCCGGCGCGGCGTTGCCCGCGATGACCACCGCGACAACCGCCAGGACCGCCGCCATCGTGCCGGTGTGGCCGCTCGGGTAGGCGAGGTAGTCGTTGTGCGTGCGGTCGAACAGCGGCTTGAGCACCCACGTGTTGAGCGCCGCGGTGACCACGGGACCGGCGACGGCCAGCACCGCCACCCTCGGCCTGCCCGCGCGCAGCGCCACCACCACCAGCACCAGCACGATCACCGCGATCGACACCGAGCGGGTCGCGTACGACAGCGGCGTCAGCGCGCCGGGCAGGTGGGTGAACAGCCGCCCGGTGGCCCGGGACAGCGCCAAGTCCACCGGGCCCGCGCTCGTCTGGCCCGCGACCGCCAGGCCCAGGCCGAGCACGACCGCGTAGCAGGCGGCGACGACCGCGGCCGCCGCCGCGCCCGCGCCCTCGGGCAGCAGCCGGTGTCGCTCCACGCCGCCCACTATGCCCGAACGGGTCAGCCCAGGGGGTCGGCGTCGGTGAGCCTCGCCAGCTCCGCGGCCACGTCGTAGGTCGGCGCGGGCGGGACCGGCGCGAGGTCCTCCAGCGTCTCCAGCAGCAGGTTCGCCACCGCCCAGTTGCGGTACCACTTGCGGTCGGCCGGGACGGCGTACCAGGGGGCCGCGTCGGTCGCGCACCGGCGCATGGCCTCTTCGTAGGCGTGCTCGTAGTCCGACCACCGCGCCCGCGCGGCGACGTCGGCCGGGGAGTACTTCCACTGCTTGGCCGGGTTGGTGAGCCGGGCGATCAGCCGCTTGCGCTGCTCCCCGGCGGACAGGTGCAGGAAGACCTTGACCAGGGTGGTGCCGGACTCGGTCAGCGACGCCTCGAAGTCGTTGATCTCGTCGTAGCGGGCCCGCCAGACCTCCTCCGGGACGATCTCGTCGACCCTGGCGACGAGGACGTCCTCGTAGTGCGAGCGGTCGAACACGCCGATGTAGCCCGGCTTGGGCAACCGCTTGCGGACGCGCCACAGGAAGTCGTGGCGCAGTTCGGCCCGCGTCGGCGCCCCGAACCCGGTCACGAGCAGGCCCTGGGGGTTGACCAGGCCGCAGACGTGCCGGACGACACCGCCCTTGCCGGAGGTGTCCATGCCCTGCAGCACCAGCAGGACCGACCGCCGCTTCTCGGCCCACAGCGCCTCTTGCAGCTCGCCGAGCCTGGTCTTGATCGCGGTCACCGCCTCGGCGGCCTCGGCCTTGCCGGTCGGGCCCACCGGGGTGTCGCGCGGTCCGGGCAGCACGCCGTCGCCCGGTCGCAACCGCAGCGTGTCCCGCACTCCTGCCTTCGCCATGCGGTGCAGAGTAACCCGACAGACGCAATGATCGCCTGCCAACGTCGACCACCACGCAACGATTGCCCGTCAAAAGCAATGCTCGACGGCTGATTCGCCTGGTGGTCTGGGCCTAGCCTGGGGGCATGACCGCGACCGCCGCCACCCCCGGGACCGACCACCTCGCGCTGGCCGACGAGTGGAGCACGCACAACTACCACCCGCTGCCGGTGGTGGTCGCCGAGGGCGAGGGCGCCTGGGTCACCGACGTGCGCGGCAGGCGCTTCCTCGACTTCCTGGCAGGCTACTCGGCGCTCAACTTCGGGCACCGCCACCCGGCGCTGCTCGCGGCGGCGGCCGAGCAGCTCGGCAGGCTCACGCTGACCAGCCGGGCGTTCCACCACGACCAGTTCGGCCCGTTCTGCCGGGAGCTGGCCGAGCTGACCGGCACCGAGATGGTGCTGCCGATGAACACCGGCGCCGAGGCCGTCGAGTCCGCGATCAAGGTCGCCCGCAAGTGGGCCTACCAGGTCAAGGGCGTGCCCGCCGACACCGCCGAGATCCTGGTGGTCGGCGACAACTTCCACGGCCGCACCACCACGATCATCTCCTTCTCCACCGACCCCACCGCCCGCGACGGCTTCGGCCCCTTCACCCCGGGCTTCCAGGTCCTTCCCCACGGCGACGCCGCGGCGCTGGCCGCCGCCATCACCGACCGCACCGCCGCGGTCCTGCTGGAGCCCATCCAGGGCGAGGCGGGCGTGAACGTCCCGCCACCGGGCTACCTCGCCGAGGTCCGCCGCCTCTGCGACGCCGAGAACGTGCTGCTCATCGCCGACGAGATCCAGTCCGGCCTCGCCCGCACCGGCGCCCTGTTCGCCCTCGACCACGAGGGCGTCCGCGCCGACCTCTACACCCTCGGCAAGGCCCTGGGCGGCGGCATCCTCCCCGTCTCCGCCGTCGTGGGCCGCCGCGACGTCCTCGGCGTCCTGCGCCCCGGCGAGCACGGCTCGACCTTCGGCGGCAACCCCCTGTCCTGCGCCGTCGCCCGCGCCGTCATCGTCCTGCTGGCCACCGGGGAGTTCCAGCACCGCTCCACCACCCTCGGCGCCCACCTCCACACCCGCCTCAACGCCCTCGTCGGCAGGGGCGTCACCGCTGTCACCGGCCGCGGCCTGTGGGCCGGTGTCCAGCTCACGTCGCTGTCGGGCCGCGCGGCCTCGGAGGCATTGATGGAGCGCGGGGTGCTGTGCAAGGAGACCCACGGCAACACGTTGCGCATGGCCCCGCCTCTGGTCGTCACCGAGGCCGAGATCGATCTCGCGGTGGACGCCCTCGCCGACGTCCTGGGCTGAGGGCGTCCACACGGGGGAGTGACACCGCCGCGAGGCCGCTTCGCCCCCATACTGTCCTCGCGCCGACTAGCGAATCCGCCTCTGCAGGACTGTGTGGACGGCGAGGGCTGCGGAAGCGGTCACGATCGGCACGACCAAGCTGGGCGTCAAGATCTCGGCAAGCACTTCAAGCACGCCCCAGGTGGGTGACTCCTGAGCTGCTGCGCCCACGAACGCCGCGATGCCGACGGCAAGCAGGTAGATCACGACAGTCCTGACTGGGATGCCGCCGAACTTGGGCGGTTCGTCGGGGTCGTGTGCGCCGGTCATTTCGTGCTCTCCGTAACGGTGGGTGGCGTGCTGGGCCTTGCGTCATGCCCAAGCCCGGCACGCCACGGTTTCCACCCCGCTTGCGTGGGGATGACGCACGCTGTGACGCCAGCCTGTGGCGTGACGAGGGAACAGCCCGACGAGTTCAGCGAACTCGTCACGCCATAGGCCGGGCGTCGCAGCCACCGGCTGTGTCGCTGGTAATTCTGTCGCCTTTCTGTCCGTAGCCAGTGATCCTTTCGGCCCAGTACGGTCTGCTGCTTGTAACGACAAGAGCACTGGGGCGGATTCGATTGTCACCAGTGATCAACGCGGAGGTGGGGGAGTGGGGGAGCTTGAGGACTGGGCCCACGTCTGGGCCAAGTCCGGCTTCGACCGGTACGAGTCGTCGGAGGAGTGGTTGCCGTTGTGGCAGCACCTCGACGACAGCGGGGGCGTGGCGGAGCTGCTTGTGCGCCACTGGATCTCGCCCATGGCGGTGGAGCGGATCGCGCGGGAGGTGCCGGGCGGGAGCGAGGGGGTCGTCCGGCTGGCCGGGTGGCTGGCGCGGGTTCACGACGTCGGCAAGGCCAGTCCTGCCTTCGTCGTCCAAGTCCCCGTGCTCGCGGACCTGCTGCACCGCGCGGGCGTGGAGGTCAAGCTCTCGATCGCCAACGACAAGGACCGGCCGCTGGTCAACCACGCCCTGGTCGGCCACGTCGCGGTGGTCGAGTGGCTTCAGGCCAGGGGGTTCTCGGGTCGCCTGGCGAAGCAGTGGGCCTCGATCGTGGGCAGCCACCACGGCACGGCTCCCGACACCATCGGTCTCCAACGCGTCCGCGAACGCCCCGACCTCGCCGGGACCGGTCGGTGGGCGGACATGCGTGCCGCATTGCTCGTCCGCGCCGCGCGGCACTTCCCCGACCTGGATGACTTCCGGGATGCGCGGCTCAGCCTCCCCTCCCAGGTCGTGCTCTGCGGCGTGGTGATCCTCGCCGACTGGATCGCCTCCAACTCCGCCTACTTCCCGTTGTGGCCGACGCCCGCGACGGCCGGTCAGCCCGACGACGGGGAGACGGCTCGCCGGGTCGAGCACGCCTGGCGCAAGCTGGCCCTGCCCGCCGGGTGGCGGGCCAAGCCGACGGGCGACAGCCCCGACACCCTCATGCGCGCACGGTTCCAGCGGCCCTCGGCCCGGCCCGTGCAGCGCGCCGCCGCCGAGCTGGCGCGCACGGACGAGCCCGGGATCATGGTCATCGAGGACGCCATGGGGTCGGGCAAGACCGAGGCCGCGCTCTTGGCGGTGGAGGAGCTGGCCGCGCGGGTCGGCGCTGACGGCTGCGTTGTCGCGCTGCCCACCCAGGCCACCTCCGACGCCATGTTCTCCCGGGTCCACGCCTGGCTCGACCTGGTGCCCAAGGGCGCGGCGGTGTCGTTCGCGTTGACCCACGGCAAAGCCCACCTCAACGACGAGTACTCCGGTCTGGTGGGCCGGGGTCGGGTCGGCGCGGTCGACGACTGCGGTGGCGCCATCGCCCACGAGTGGCTCAGCGGGCGCAAGAAGTCCGCGCTGGCCTCGTTCGTCGTCGGCACGGTCGACCAGGTGCTGTTCGCGGGGCTGCGCACGCGGCACTTGATGCTGCGCCACCTCTCGCTCGCCGGGAAGGTCGTCGTGGTCGACGAGGTGCACGCCTATGACGTTTACATGTCCCGATATCTGGATCGCGTCCTGCACTGGCTGGGCGCTTACGGGGTGCCGGTCGTCCTGCTTTCGGCGACGCTGCCCGACGCCCGCCGCGCCGAGCTGCTGCGCGCCTACGCCGACGGCAAGGGCGTGGCCGTCACCCCGCCCCAGGGCAATCCCGGCTACCCGGTCATCACCACCCTCTCCGGCGCCCACGCCATCGACTCGACCGCGGAGCCGAAGACCGTCGCGCTCGACCACCTCCCGGACGACCTCGACACGCTGATCCGGCACCTCGACGACACGATGGCGGGCCGCGGCTGCGCCGTGGTCATCCGCAACACCGTCACGCGCGTGCAGGAGACAGCGGAGCGTCTGATCAAGGAGTACGGGGCGGACAACGTGACCGTCGCGCACGCGAGGTTCCTCGCCTGCCACCGCTCCGCGAACGACCGAGACCTGGTGCGGCGCTTCGGGCAGGGGGGCGACCGGCCGGACTTCCACATCGTCGTCGCCTCCCAGGTCGTCGAGCAGTCGTTGGACATCGATTTCGACCTGATGGTCACCGACCTGGCGCCCGTCGACCTCGTCCTGCAGCGGCTCGGCAGGCTCCACCGGCACGCCAGGCAGCGGCCGGGCCCGCTCGCCGACCCGAGGTGCGCGATCGTCGGCGTCGCCGACTGGGACGCCGCCCCGGTCGTCGCCAACCCCAACGCCCGCCGGATCTACGGGGACCACACCCTGCTCCGCTCCGCGGCGCTGGTCGCGGGACGCCGCCACGTCCAGCTCCCCCAGGACATCGCCCCCCTGGTCCAAAAAGCCTACGGTCAGGACCCGGTGGGACCGGCGAGCTGGCAGACCGCCATGTCCACCGCTGCGGAGGCCGCCGCGGTGTCGGCCCGAAAGCGCTTCGACGCAGCAGGCTCCTACCTCGTCAAACCCGCGGGCGCCTTGCCCTCGCTGACGGGGTGGAACGACGACAGCGCGGGCGGGGCCAAAGAGGAGGCCAAGGGGCTGGCCCAGGTCCGCGACGGCGAGGAATCCCTGGAAGTCCTCGTCCTGCAGCGCGACGAGGCGGGTGGGCTGCTGCTGCCGGAATGGGACGAGGGCGCCTGGGAGGAGGTCGGGCGCCAGGTCCCGACGCACGACCAGGTCCCGGAGGACCAGGCCAAGGCCGCTTTGGCGTGCTCGCTGCGGCTCCCCCTCGCGCTCTGCCACCCCGGGGTCGTCGACGCGGTCATCGCCGAGCTCGAACGCCGCACGATCGAGAGCTTCGAGGTGACCCCGCTGCTGCGCGGTCAGCTCGTGCTCGTCCTCGACGCCGACATGACCGCCGAGCTGCACGGGTTCCGCCTGACCTACGACACCCGCCGAGGACTCACCCATGACAAGCTCTGAGACCATCTTCGACCTGCTCGAGCAGCCCTGGATCTTGGCGCGGGCCAAGGGCGGCGCGACCGTCGAACTGTCCTTGTCGGAAATTTTTCGCGAGTCCGGAAATCTCCTCGGGCTGGTCGGCGAGGTGCCTACCCAGGTCTTCGCCACCACCCGTTTGCTGCTCGCCGTGTTGCGCCGGGCCATGCACCGGGCTGAGCGTCCGCTGGTCGACTTCGAGGACTGGCAGCCGCTGTGGTCGGCCTTCCCGCTGGTCGATGTGGAGGAGTACCTGGTCGAACACAGGGACAGGTTCGACCTGCTGCACCCCAGCACGCCCTTCATGCAGGTGGCGGACCTGCGCACGGCGAAGGGCGAGATGTCGGACCTGAGCAAGCTCATCGCCGATGTGCCCAACAACCGGCCGTTCTTCACCACCCGCATCGGCACGCCACTGCGCCTGAGCCTCGCGGAGGCGGCCAGGTGGGTCCTGCACTGCCAGGCGTTCGACTTCTCCGGTATCAAATCCGGCGCCGCTGACGACAAACGCGTCAAAGGCGGCAGGGGCTATCCAATCGGCCTCGCCTGGTCGGGGCAGCTCGGCGGCGTCCTCGCCGAGGGCAGGACGCTGCGCGAGACCTTGTTGCTCAACCTCATCCCGGACCACGTCTTCGGTGAGTTCGTCAGCGAGGACAGGCCTGTCTGGGAACGCGCCGCGCTGACCGGTGAGGAGGAGGTCGTCGGTGGGCGCACGCCGACCGGGCCTGTCGACCTCTACACCTGGCCGAGCAGGCGCATCCGGCTCGCCGTCGACGGCGACCAGGTCACGGGTGTGCTGGTGTGCAACGGGGACAAGATCCTGCCGCAGAACCGGTTCGACTTCGAGCCGCACACCTCGTGGCGGCGCAGCACCAACCAGGAGAAGCAGCTCAAGTCGGCCGTGCCGGTCTACATGCCGCTGGAGCACGACCCGTCCCGGGCGATCTGGCGCGGGCTCGCCGCCATGCTCCCCGCGGCCGTCCGCACGACTGGCGAGGTCCCGTCCCGGCGCGTGCCCGGGGTCCTGCGGTGGGTGGCCGAGCTGCGGCTCGAGGGTGTCCTCGCCCCCGACGCCCCGGTGGCCCTGCACACGATCGGGATGACCTACGGCAGCAACAACTCCGTCATCGACGAGGTCGTCGAGGACCGCCTGTCCGTGCCCGCCCTGCTCGTCGCGGAGGACGCCGTCGACCTGACCCGGGTCGTGCTGTCCTGCGTCTCCTCCGCCGAGTCCGCCGCCAAGGCGCTGGGCTCCTTGGCCGCGTCCCTGGCCGAAGCGAGCGGCGGCGAGTACGGGCCCGCCCGGTCGCGGGCGGTCGAGTCCGCCTACGACGCGCTCGACCCGTTGTTCCGCCGGTGGGTGCGCGACGACATCAGGGAAGGCGTCGACGAGGACGATGTCCAACGGATCTTCCACCTCGCAGCCAAGCGCGCCGTGGCCCGCCTGGGCGCCGAGCTGGTCGAGGCGGCCCCCGCGACAGCCTGGTCCGGGCGCAAGAAGGACGGCCGCGCCCTGAGCGCCACCCACGCCTACAAGCGCTTCGACGGCGAGCTGCGGGCCGCCCTGCCCAAGGCCGACGACCCGACACCCGCCTGACCCGAACGGAACACCATGAGCACTGGAACAGAGCAGAGGTCAGTCAAGTCCACTGTGGACTCCTTCGTCGGGTCGACGATCTCCGGGCTGCAACGGCAGTACCTCGCCAACGCCTCCGCCGGTGTTGCCGCCCTGGCCCGGCTGCGCCGTGCCGCGGGCAAGGCCCCCGGGGAGATCGCCGACGTCTTCGAGTTCACCCTCTCCCCGGAGCTGGCGGTGGGTCGGGATGCCCGCGACGAGGACGCGCCGACGGCCGCGGAGGTCGCCGCGCACCACGCCATCACCCTCTTCGCCCTGCACCAGCAGTCGCAGACGCGGCCGATGCACCTGCGCGGGGTGGGGTTCGGCTCGGCGTTGCGCAAGGTCGCTGCCCCCAAGGAGGGCGACACCCCCAAGACCGGTCTGGACACGCCGGTGGTCCGGCGGTTCGAGATGATCAGCACCGCCGACTCCCTGCCGGAGTTGGCCCACCACCTGCGCGGCGCCGTGCAGTTGCTGCGGTCGCGCCAGGTCCCCCTCGACTACGGCCAGTTCGCCGTCGACCTGCTCGACTGGCAGCTCGGCGGCAAGTCCAGGACCTGGCTGCGCCTGCGCTGGGGCCGCGGCTTCCACTTCGCCCCCAAGGACAAGGACGCCGAGCCGGAGAAGGGCACCGGGGCCGACAAGACCACCGGCTGACCGGCCACCGGTCGCCCACCACGTCAGCACCAGCGGAAGGAGCGGCACAGTGCCGCGCACGATCATCGACATCCACGTCATCCAGACCGTCCCGCCGAGCAACCTCAACCGGGACGACACGGGCAGCCCCAAGTCGGCCGTCTACGGCGGCACCCGCCGCGCCCGGGTCTCCAGCCAGGCGTGGAAGCGCGCCACCCGCGACGCCTTCGCCTCGCTGCTGGACAGCTCCGAGCTCGGGGTGCGGACCAAGCGCGTCGTCGAGCTGCTCGGCGACGAGATCGAGGAGCAGGACGGCTCCCTAGCAGGCCGCGGTCAGGACTTGGCCAAGGACCTGCTGGCCGCGGCGAAGATCAAGACCGGACCGGCGCGCAAGAAGGACCAGCCGGACGAGGTCGGCTACTTGCTGTTCCTCAGCCGCAAGCAGGTGCAGAACTTGGCCGCGCTCGCCGTCGAGGCCGCGGCCGAGGCGGGCGAGGGCAAAGTCGCCTTCGACGGCAAGAAGGTCAAGGCCGTCGCCGACCGCGAGCACTCCATCGACGTGTCGCTGTTCGGCCGGATGGTCGCCGACGACACCGCCCTCAACGTCGAGGCCTCGGCGCAGGTCGCCCACGCCATCAGCGTGCACGCCGTGGCCAACGAGTTCGACTACTACACCGCGGTCGACGACCACAAGCGCGGCGACGACGAGGAGGACGCGGGCGCGGGCATGATCGGCACGGTCGAGTTCAACTCGTCGACCCTGTACCGGTACGCCAACGTCGACGTCGACCACCTGCGCGGCAACCTCGGCGACACCGAGGCCACCAAGCGCGCGGTCGCGGCGTTCCTGCGGGCGTTCGTCACCAGCATGCCCACGGGCAAGCAGAACACCTTCGCCAACCGCACCCTGCCCGACGCTGTGCTCGTCGTGGTCCGCGAGACCCAGCCGATCAACCTGGCGGGCGCGTTCGAGGCGGCCATCGGCGAGGGTGAGAAGGGCGGTCGCATCGCGGCGTCCATCCTGAAGCTCGCGAAGCAGGCCGGGGAACTGCACGAGGCCTTCGGCGAGACCCCGGTCGCGAGTTGGTCGTTCGGTGTCGGCGAGCGGGTCGACCTGCTGCACGAGGTCGCGACCCGGTCCACCCTCGACGAGGTCGTGCGCGAGGTCGCCGAACTGGTCGAGCAGCGTCAGGAGCAGGCGTGACGGCGCTGTTGCTGCGCTTCGCCGGGCCGTTGCAGGCGTGGGGGACCGGCAGCCGGTTCTCCCGTCGGGAGACCGACCGGGTGCCGTCCAAGAGCGGCGTGGTCGGTCTGCTCGCCGCCGCGAGCGGGTACCACCGGGCGGAGTTGGACGTGGGGCGCGCGGTCGACGAGATCGAGGCGCTGTTCAACCTGCGCATGGGTGTGCGGGTCGACCAGCCCGGCCGCATCGAGCGGGACTTCCAGACGGCCCGCACCCGCGACGGCAAGGACGCGATGCCGCTGTCGCACCGGTTCTACCTGTCCGACGCGGTGTTCCTCGTCGCGGTCGAGGGCGACAGGGCGCTGCTGGAGGGACTGCGCGACGCGCTGCGCCGCCCCGCGTACCCGCTCGCGCTGGGTAGGCGCTCGTGCCCGCCAGTCGGCAAGGTGGAGCACGGCCTGTGCGACGGCGACGTCCGGGCGGCGCTGACGACCGAGCCGTGGGCGGCCTCGAAGCGGGTCATGCGGCGGGCCAGCGCGTCGGAGCGGGTGGACCTCACCCTGGTCGTCGACTGCGCGGCGGACGACGACCTGGCGGTCCAGGTCCAGGACCAGCCCATCAGCTTCGACCCGGCCCACCGCCGGTACGGCTGGCGCTCGGTGCGCGAGGAGTCCATCGAGGTCCTGAACCCCGAGTGGCGGCAGCCACAGCCCACCGACATCCACGACCCGTTCGGATTGTTGGAGAGCGTGTCATGACGGCGTTCCTCACCCGGTTCGAGGTCAACAAGGCCCGGCGCGGGGCCCGTGACCTCATGGGGTCGCTGCACCGCATGCACGCCGCGGTGCTCGCGTCCTTCCCGGATTCGCACCGCGCCACGGTCGAGGGCGGCCGGGTGCTCTGGCGCCTCGACCACGGCGACCACAGCACCACCCTCTACATCGTCAGCCCGCACGAGCCCGACCTGACCCACCTCGTCGAGCAGGCGGGTTGGCCCACGACCCAGACCTGGGCCACCCGGGACTACTCGCCGCTGCTCGACCGGCTGTCGACGGGGGACCGCTTCGCCTTCCGACTGGCGGCCAACCCGACCCGCTCTCAACGCCGGGAGGACGACGACCGCTCCCAGCGGTACGCGCACGTCACCGTCGCCCAGCAGACCCAGTGGCTGCTCGACCGCGCCCTCCGCAACGGCTTCGCCCTCTGCGAGGCCGCCGAGAAGGAACCCGATGTGGCGGTGCGGGGCAGGCAGAGGTCGCAGTTCGCCCGTGGTGGGAAGACTGTCACGCTGTCCACCGCCGTGTTCGAGGGCAGGCTCGAGGTGACCGACCCCGACCTGCTGCGCGCGGCGTTGGTCGGCGGCATCGGCCCGGCCAAGGGCTACGGGTGCGGCCTGCTGACCCTGGCGGCGGTCCCCGGGTGAGCGACATCCCCGGCGCCCGGCCGGTGCCGATCTCGCACCTGACCCGGGCCCAGGACCGGATGACGTTCGTCTACCTGGAGCACTGCGTCGTCCACCGCGACGCCAACGCGATCACCGCCAAGGACGCCAGGGGCACCGTGCACATCCCGGCGGCGACGCTGGGCGCGCTGCTGCTCGGTCCGGGGACCAACGTCAGCCAGCAGGCGATGGTGCTGCCCGCGGAGAGCGGTTCCACGGCGGTGTGGGTCGGGGAGCGCGGCGTGCGCTACTACGCGCACGGCCGCACCCTCGCGCGTTCCTCGCGCCTGCTGGAACGCCAGGCGGAGCTGGTGTCGAACCGGACCTCGCGGTTGCGCGTCGCACGGGCGATGTACGCGATGCGATTCCCCGACGAGGACACCACGGGGCTGACGATGCAGCAGTTGCGCGGCCGCGAGGGCGCCCGGGTGCGGAGGATCTACCGCGACCACGCGAAGCGGACCGGGGTGCAGTGGGAGCGCCGCGACTACGACGTGACCGACTTCGACAGCGGGACCGCCATCAACAAGGCGCTCTCGGCGGCGAACACCAGCCTCTACGGCGTGGTGCGCGCCGTGGTCGTCGCGTTGGGCCTGGCCCCCGGGTTGGGGTTCGTCCACACCGGCAACATGCGGTCGTTCGTCTTCGACGTCGCGGACCTGTACAAGACCGAGATCACCATTCCGGTCGCCTTCGAGATCGCCGCCAAGGAGGTGGGCGACGTGGCGGCCGAGACCCGCCGCGCCGTGCGCGACCGCATGAAGGACGGGAGGTTCCTCGAGACCTGCGTCCAGGACATCAAGTCGCTGCTCGCCGAGCCGGGTGGGCAGGACGTGGAGTACGGACCCGAGGCGTTCGAGGACCCCGACGTGGTCATGCTGTGGGACTACAACGGACGCAACGTCGCCGCGGGCGTCTCCTACGACGAGGACGACCTGTGACCGTCGTGGTGGTGGCGGCGTGCCCGGTCGGCCTGCGCGGCCACCTCACCCGCTGGCTGCTGGAGATCTCGCCGGGGGTCTTCGTGGGCCAGGTCAGCGCACGGGTGCGCTCCCTGATGTGGGAGCGCGTGGTGGAGATGGTGAAGTCCGGCCGCGCCATCATGGTCCATCACTCCAACAACGAACAGGGGTTGGAGTTCAGCGTCCACGGCAGCGAGTGGATACCTGAGGACTTCGAGGGCATCACCCTCATGCGCCGCCCGGCCCCGGCGGCTCCGGACGCGCCCGCCAAGGCGGCGGGATGGAGCAACGCGAGCAAGCGGCGCAAGTACGGGCGGCGCTAGGTGCAGCGGACCGGGAGGTCGTGAACGGTTCGACACACAATCGGATGATCGTGGCACGGGGATCTCGCGGGTTTGGTCTGGATTGCGATGTCGGCGTCGAAGCCCTTCGCCAACACACCGTTGACCCCGCTGCGGCTGGTCCGCTGTGCCGTGCAGGGCGAATGGCTGCTCCATGCCGACCTGTCGACCGGCTTCAGCTCGACGGAGAGCGCAGCACGCCGATCTCGGTCGGCGACGAGCTGGCCGCCCGCATCACCGAACTTGAGGCGGGCATCACCCAGGCCGGGGGTGGGCCCGCCGATCACCGCCGCACGCCAAGGACCAGGTCTCGTCCTACCTGGACACCCCAGCCCCACCGGAGCCAACCAGCCGCGCCCTGCAATCTCTCGCCCGACCCCACCCTCCTCGAGCACATCCAGCCCGGCACCCCTCTACAACGACAAGCTCTTGGCCCCACCCTGCCCGTCGTCCGCACCGACGCATTGAACTTGTTCGACACTGACTCCTGGCGTCGCCGCCGCTTCCGACGCGACATGGAGGCGGGCCTGATCGGCATCAATGTCCCATCCACGTGGACTACAGCTTCGGCGGCTGGGAGAACTCCTTGTTCGGCAACACTCATGCCTACGGCCTTGACGGCCTGCATTCCTCCACTCGCAACAGGTCGTCACCACTTGC
Source organism: Actinokineospora pegani (assembly GCF_009745975.1). Lineage (GTDB taxonomy): Bacteria > Actinomycetota > Actinomycetes > Mycobacteriales > Pseudonocardiaceae > Actinokineospora > Actinokineospora pegani. The sequence goes on from NZ_WHOL01000056.1 coordinate 52,269, forward strand.
TGGACTGACCTATCCACAGCGGGGAAGCTTGGGGTCTCTGCCGAGACGCGACGGTCGGAGAACAGATCATCACTCCATGTGATCAGTCGGTCACTGAATTGTCGTGGAGGTAGAGAAGTGATGCTAAAATCGCGATGGCACGCGGATAACCGCAGGTCAAGAAGTGTCTTCCCCGCGTGAGCGGGGCTGTTCCCTTGAGCGTCGTGCGCGTGCTGGGTCGCATCGGGTCTTCCCCGCGTGAGCGGGGCTGTTCCCGCGTTGGTGGTGGCGTTCGACGACCGGGTCAAGTCTTCCCCGCGTGAGCGGGGCTGTTCCCATGGCCATGAGTGTCTTGGCTTCGGCGCTGGTGTCTTCCCCGCGTGAGCGGGGCTGTTCCCCCGGTCAAAGAGCACTTGTCCGAGGGGTTAGAGTCTTCCCCGCGTGAGCGGGGCTGTTCCCAGCGCCGTCCAAGCATCGATCTCCGAGACGTCGTCTTCCCCGCGTGAGCGGGGCTGTTCCCATCCCGCCCGCGACCAAGACCGCGTTGGACGAGTCTTCCCCGCGTGAGCGGGGCTGTTCCCTACCTGTCGAACGTGCAGTCGAAGAAGTTGGAGTCTTCCCCGCGTGAGCGGGGCTGTTCCCTGTACGACCTCGATCGGGGTGGTCTTGCCGCTGTCTTCCCCGCGTGAGCGGGGCTGTTCCCCCTTGCAGCATCGAGAATCCGTCCGGGGCGGTGTCTTCCCCGCGTGAGCGGGGCTGTTCCACTCATCGCGTTGTGTTTCGTGATGCGACGCGACGTCTTCCCCGCGTGAGCGGGGCTGTTCCTCGGGGGGTCAGGTCGCGGTGGTGGGCCGACTCGTCTTCCCCGCGTGAGCGGGGCTGTTCCCAGGCTGTGCAACCCGAAACAACCGACGGTCTTGTCTTCCCCGCGTGAGCGGGGCTGTTCCCCCGGGCACCGGTATTCCGAGCCGGACACTCCTGTCTTCCCCGCGTGAGCGGGGCTGTTCCCTCCCGAAGGTGGACACCATGGCTTTCAACTTCGTCTTCCCCGCGTGAGCGGGGCTGTTCCCGGCGAGATCAGCCCGCCGTAGAAGGTGACCCAGTCTTCCCCGCGTGAGCGGGGCTGTTCCACTGACCACCTCCCTGCAGGAGCTGCTTGCCTTGGTCTTCCCCGCGTGAGCGGGGCTGTTCCCCTCGATCACCCCGTAGTCACGGGCGAGCTCTAGTCTTCCCCGCGTGAGCGGGGCTGTTCCCCCCACCGCGAGTCAGCTCAAGGCCGTGGTTTTGTCTTCCCCGCGTGAGCGGGGCTGTTCCGCACGCCAGCGGAAAGAATTTCGACATCACCAAGTCTTCCCCGCGTGAGCGGGGCTGTTCCCGGGTGCACGCCCACGAGAAGCCGGAGCGGGTGGTCTTCCCCGTGCGAGCGGGGCTGTTTCCGTCACCGCGGGATTGGGCCGGTTCGCCAAGAAGGCTTCCCATCCGAGCGACGCTGTTCTCCAAGCCCGCCATGCCCGCACGCAGGCCGTGCTACCTCCCCCGCGCGAGCGGGCCGTCCTCCAACCCGGCTGGCCCGCACCAAACGCCCCAAGCCCCCACCACACCAGCCCGCCCCCGACGAGACAACGTAGATCGAATGCCCATGCCCCAAGCGGCTCAACCGCATAACCACCCGACCTACGCAAGAGCGCTCAGCTAAACCGGCTCAACACCTCCTTCGCGGTGTCGATCGGAATGCTGAAGCCGATCCCCACACTGCCCGCCGACCCGTTCGAGGAAGTCACCGGCGAGTAGATCGCGGAGTTGATCCCGATGACGCGCCCAGCAGTATCAAACAGCGGACCCCCCGAGTTGCCCTGGTTGATCGAGGCGTCAGTCTGAATGGCCTTGTAGCTGACCGAGGACCCGCGGTCCGAGCTGATCGACACATCGCGGTCGAGAGCGCTGATGATGCCGGTGGTGACAGTGCCCTGCAGCCCGCCAGGGGAGCCGATGGCGATGACCTCGTCGCCGATGTGGGCCTCGGTGGAGTCGCCGAGGGTGGCGGTGGGGAGGGATGAGACGCCCTCGGCTTGGAGGATGGCCAGGTCGGAGTTGGGGTCGGTGCCGACGACCGTGGCTTGGGCGGTGCGGCCGTCGGAGAAGGTCACTGTGACCTCTCGGGCGCCTGCGACGACGTGGTTGTTGGTCAGGATGCGGCCGTCGGTGGTGAGGATGACTCCGGAGCCGAGGCCCTGGGCGTTGCCGGTGCGCACGGTGATCTGCACGACCGTCGGCATCACCTTGTCGACGACGGCGGCCACGTCGGTGGCCGTCGTGGAGGACGCGGGGGCGGCGATGGGCGCGGCCGTCGGTGCGGCGGCACCGTCGTGGCCGATCAGTGCGCCGGTGGCCCCGCCGACCAGGCCGGCGCCGAGCACGCCCGCCGCGACCAGGGCGACCGCGCCCCGGCGGAACCGGGTCGGCGGCTTGGCGGCCTGCTGCTGGTAGAAGGGCTGCTGGGTCGGGGCGCCGTAGTGCGGCTGCTGGGGTTGGCGTGGTGCGGGGGTCGTCATGCCATGGACTCTGGGGCCGGAGGATGTGAGCAGCCTGTGCGCCAGCGGAGGAGAACCCAAGAACGGTTAGGTTGGGGCGGTGACGAGTGACACCTTCCTCCGCCTGCAGGCGCGCACCCAGCGCTTCACCCTCGGCTCCCCCCGCGACTTCCACATCGCCGCGGACGGCAGCCACGTCCTGTTCCTGCGGTCCTCCTCCGGCGAGGACCGCACGCACGCCCTCTGGGTGCAGGACCTCGCCACCGGGCAGGAGACCCGGCTCGCCGACCCGGCCGCGCTGCTCTCCGGCGGCGCCGAGGAGCTCTCCGCCGAGGAGCGGGCCCGCCGCGAGCGGTCCCGACAGCAGGGCGCGGGCGTCGTCGGGGTCGCCACCGACGCCGCCGCCCGGGTCGCCGCGTTCTCCCTGTCCGGTCGCCTGTTCGTGGCCGACGCGCTGACCCGGGAGACCCGCGAGCTGACCACCGACACGCCGATCATCGACCCGCGCCCCAACCCGGCGGGCACCCGCGTGGCCTACGTCGCCGGGGGTGCGCTGCGGGTCGTCGGCATCGACGGCGCCGACGACACCGTGCTCGCCGCGCCGGACAGCGACGAGGTGACCCACGGCCTCGCCGAGTTCATCGCCGCCGAGGAGATGAACCGCTCCCGGGGCTACTGGTGGTCCCCGGACGGCGAGCGGCTGCTGGTCGCGCGCGCCGACAAGACCCCGGTGCGCCGCTGGCACATCGCCGACCCGGCCAACCCCGCCGCGGCGCCCTCGGTCATCGCCTACCCGGCCGCGGGCACGCCCAACGTCGTGGTCACCCTCGAGGTCATCGGCCTCGACGGCGCCCGCGTCCCGGTCGACTGGGACACCGAGGCCCGGCCCTACCTGGTCACCGCGCACTGGTCCGGCCGCGGCCGCCCGCTGATCGCCGTGCAGTCCCGCGACCAGCGCACTGTCGAGGTCCGCGCGATCGACCCCGACACCGGGGCCACCGAGCTGGTCCACACCGAGACCGACGACACCTGGGTGGAGGTCACCACCGGGGTCCCGGCGTGGTCCCCGGACGGCGAGCTGGTCCGGGTCGCCGCGCACGACGGCGCCAACCGGCTGTTCGTCGGCGACGCGTGCGTCAGCGGCGACCTGCAGGTGCGCTCGGTGCTGGACGTGGGCGACGACGTGCTGTTCACCGCCTCGGCCGAGGACCCCACGCAGGTGCACGTCTACACCTCCGGCCAGACCCCCACCCGGGTCTCGGTCGAGGACGGCGTGCACGCCGCGACCCGCTCGGGCGGCACGACCGTCGTCGTGTCCTGGTCGCTGGGCTGGTCGGGCCCCCAGGTCCGGGTGCTGCGCGACGGCGTGGAGGTCGGCCGGGTCACCAGCCTGGCCGTGCGGCCCGACCTCGTCCCGGAGGTGCGGCTGCTCACCGTCGGCGAGCGCGGGCTGCGCGCCGCCCTGCTCTACCCGACCGGGCACGTGCCCGGCACCAAGGTCCCCGTGCTGCTCGACCCCTACGGCGGCCCGCACGCCCAGCGCGTGCTCTCCACCCGCAACGCCTACCTGATGCCGCAGTGGCTGGCCGACCAGGGCTTCGCCGTGCTCATCGCCGACGGCCGGGGCACCCCCGGGCGCGGGCCGGAGTGGGAGCGGGCCATCCACCACGACCTCGCGGGCGTGACGCTGGCCGACCAGGTCGACGCGCTGCGCGCGGTCGCCGCCGAGCACTCCGACCTGGACCTGGACCGGGTCGCCATCCGCGGCTGGTCCTACGGCGGGTACCTGTCGGCGCTGGCCGTGCTGCGCGCGCCCGAGGTCTTCCACGCCGCGATCTCCGGGGCCCCGGTGACCGACTGGACCCTCTACGACACGCACTACACCGAGCGGTACCTGGGCCACCCGGACGAGCAGCCGGAGGTCTACACGCGCAACTCGCTCATCGACGACGCCCCCGGCCTCGACCGGCCGCTGCTGCTGATCCACGGCCTCGCCGACGACAACGTGGTGGTCGCGCACTCGCTGCGGCTGTCGTCGGCGCTGGTCGCGGCGGGCCGCCCGCACACGCTGCTGCCGCTGCCCGGCGTCACGCACATGACGCCGCAGGAGGACGACGTCGCGGAGAACTTCATGACCCTGCAACTGCGCTGGCTCAAGGACGTCCTTGGCGCGTGAGGACCGTCCGAACAGGCCGGTCGTGGTCTGCGGCGATCCGGTTCATCAGGTTCACCGAATCGGAGTCATCCAGCGCGGCGGCGGAGATGGTCGCGGTGATCGCGGTGAACACCTCGACCGGGCCCGGGGTGTCCAGGAAGCCCGACGACCCCTCGTGCTCCAGGTACACCAGCGGGGTCGCCTCGCGGAAGCGCAGCACCGAGAACCGGCCCGGGTTGCGGTAGCCGCCGTGGCGGAACGGCACCACCCGCACCGAGATGTGCGGCTCGGCGGCCCGCGAGACCAGCCAGCGGATCTGCTCGGCCATCGCCGCGCCGCCGCCCACCGGCCTGCGCAGCACCGCCTCGTCCAGCAGCGCCGCGTACCGGGGCGCGCTCAGCCGCGACAGCACCCCCTGCCTGGCCACCCTGGCCGACACCCGCTGCTCGGGCGCCTGCCGGTCCGGCGCGTCGGCCACCGCGTCGGCCTGGGTCAGCAACGCCCTGGCGTACGCGCCGGTCTGCAGCAGGGCGGGCACGGCGGTGGGCGCGAAGTCCAGCACGGCGCTGGCCTGCGCCTCGAACCTGGCCAGCACCGCGGGCTCGGGCGGCAGCCCGAGCCAGCCGGGCAGCGGCAGCTCCCCGGCCAGCTCCAGCACCGCGTGCCGGTCCCGGTCCGTCGCGCCGTAGACGGCGAGCATCCCGCCCAGCTCCTCGGTGGAGGCGGCCCGCTTGGCCTTCTCGGTGCGGTTGAGACTCGCCGAGGAGATGCCCAGCGCCCGCGCCGCGACCCGGGTGGTCATCCCGGAGCGCGCCCGCAGGTCGGTCAGCTCACCGGCCAGCGCCCGCATCCGCGCGGGCAGTCGATCGCTCATGCGCTCAACTGTGGACACCCGGGCCGGGGCGGGCAACCAGCACCGGCGGGGGACGCGTTCGGGGGAGTGAAATCCGTCGGTGGGTTGTGCTAGGGCGTGTCCTAGTGCTTGGGGGACAACGCCCGCACCAGGTCCACCGGGTCCGCCCCGGTGGGCAGCACGGCGATGACCGGCGTGGTCAGCCCGTTGTCCACGTAGGACTGGATCTTCTCCCGGCAGGCCGCGGGCGAGCCGTGCACGATCAGGTCGTCGACGACCTCGTCGGGGATGGCGGCGTTGGCGCCCTTGCGGTCGCCCGCGGCCCACAGCTCGTGCATGGGGCGCAACAGCTCGCCGCGGCCGAGCCAGTCGTGGAACGCGGCGTAGGCCGGGACGGTCAGGTAGCTGCTGATCAGCAGCCTGCCCAGGCCGCGCGCGGCGTCGGCGTCCTCGGTCGGGCAGACGAACACCCGCGCCACCAGCTCGGTGTCCGGCCCGGTCTCCGCGCGCACGGCAGGCACGTCGGACGGGGCCAGCCAGTTGGTGATCGCGCCGTCGGCCTCGCGGGCGGCCAGCCGCAGCATCCCGGGCCGCAGCGCGGCCACCATGATCCCCGGCGGGGTGTTCGGCGGGCGCTCGAGCCGGAACTTCGAGACCGAGAACGTGTCGTAGTCCGCGCTCACCTTCTCCCCCGCCAGCGCCGAGCGCAGGAACCGCAGCGTGTCGCGGGTGCGCTTGAACGGCTCGGTGAACTCGGCGGCGTTCCAGCCCCGCACGATGGTCGGCGAGGACGTGCCGATGCCCAGGGTGAACCGGCCGGGGGCCAGCTCGGCGATCGTCGCCGCCTGCATCGCCAGCAGGCCGGGGCCGCGAGTGTAGACCGGCACGATCGCGGTGCCCAGCCGCAGCTCCGGCGCCCACTCGGCGGCCAGCGCCAGCGGCGTGAACGCGTCGGCGCCCGCGGTCTCGGCGGACCAGGCGTCGGTGTAGCCCAGGTCGGGCAGTTCCCTGACCAGGTCCCGGTGGGCGGCCAGGGGCACCCCCGTCAGCGGGAGCGTGATACCCCAACGACTCATCCGACCTCCTCGTCAGCGCCTGCCCCCCGACCCTACCGGGAAGTAGCGGGAATTCACCCGACGAGCAGCGCCCGCGCCCGCCCTACCAGGTAGAGCGACCCCGTCACCAGCCGCACCGGTTCCGGCCTGGCCCGCAGCGCGTCCAGCGCGTCGACCAGCCCCGGGCGCGCCTCCACCGAGGCGAACCCCAGCCCCCGCGCCCGCTCGGCCAGATCCCCGGCGGGGACCGAGACCTTGCCCAGGTCCCCCACGACGGTGAAGTCCGGGACGATCAGGTGCGCGGTGACCGGCAGCAGGGCCCGCAGCGCGGCGTCGAGCTTGGCGGGCGGGGCGCTGAGCAGGTTGGCCAGGACCGCCGCGGACCGCACCCCGTCGACCGCCAGGCTCGCCCGCAGCGCGGTGAGCTTCTGCGGGTTGTGGGCGCCGTCGAGCAGCAGCCCCGCCACCCGCTCCAAGCGCCCGGGCGGCTGCGCCGAGACCAGCGCGGGCGGGTCCAGGTCGCGCCCGGCCACCAGCGACGCGGCGGTCCTGGCCACCGACCAGTTCGCCCGCTGGAACAGCGGCAACTCCTCGGGCCCGTCCCCGCCCGCCACGACCAGCCGCGCGCCGACCCGCTCGGCGTGCGCGCGCACGACGGCCATCGCGGCCGGGTCCTGCGGGGCCAGCACGACGTCGTTGCCCGCGTGCGCGATCCCGGCCTTCTGCGCGGCGATCTCCGACAGCGTCTCGCCCAGGACCTCGGTGTGGTCCAGGCCGATCGCGGTGATCGCGCACACCTTGTCGGCCCTGGTGACCGTGTTCGTCCCGTCCAGCAGCCCGCCCAGGCCGGTCTCCACCACCGCCACGTCCACGCCCACCTCGGCGAAGGACCAGAAGGCGAAGGCGATGAGCACCTCGAAGTAGGTCAGCGGCACCGCGGCCGCGGCCACCCTCGGCAGGAACCGCGAGAGCAGGTCCAGGAAATCGCGCTCCGGCAGCGGGGCCCCGCCCACCTGCACCCGCTCGGTCAGCGACGTCAGGTGCGGGGAGACGGTCAGCCCGGTGCGCAGCCCGGCGTCCTCGAGCATCGCGCGGGCGAAGTACGCGGTGGAGGTCTTGCCCGACGTGCCAGCCACGTGCAGCACCCGCACCGCGTCCTGTGGCGAGCCCACGGCCCGCAGGAAGGCGGTGAGCCGGTCGAGGTCGTACCCCGCGCGGAGGGACGTGGTGTTGGCGACGAACCGGAGCAGTTCGGCCTGCGCCTCGTCGAGGGAGGTCACCATGCCCGCTCCCGTACTATCCGGGGCCATGAAGGAATCCACAATCGGGTCGTGGCTGGCCGACCTCGGCGATCGTACCCCGACACCGGGCGGGGGCGGCGCCGCGGCGCTGCTGGCCGCCACCGGGGCGTCGCTGGTCGGCATGGTCAGCTCCTACACGACCGGCGGCAAGTGGGCCGACCGCGAGGAGGACATGCTCAAGGTCAAGGCGGAGGCGGACCTGCTGCGCGACCAGGCGCTGGCGCTGGCCGACGCCGACGCCGACGCGTTCGCCGCCGTGGGTTCGGCCTACGGGCTGCCGCGCGGCACCGACGAGGACAAGGCCGCGCGCCGCGAGGCGATCCAGGCCGCGCTCAAGGGAGCCGCGCAGCCGCCGGTCGACACCGGGGGCGTCGCCGCCCGCGTGGTGGAGCTGGCCGAGGGCCTGGTCGAGCGGGGCAACCCGAACGTGGTCTCCGACGTGGCCGTCGCCGCGTCCAGCGCCGCCGCGGCGCTGGAGTCGGCCATCGTGAACATCGAGATCAACGCTGGGTCCATCAAGGACACCGAGGTCGTCGACGGGCTGCGCGCCGAGGTCGACAAGCTCACCGGGGCCATCGAGCGGGCCCGCCGGGTCGTCGAGCGCGTGCGGGAGGGCCTCCGTGGCTGAGTCGCTGTCCGGCAAGGCCCTCGCGGCCCAGATCCGCGCGGACGTCACCGAACGCGCGGCCAAGCTGGCCGCCGACGGGACCACCCCGACCCTGGCCATCGTCGTGGCCACCGAGGACGAGGGCACGCTCTGGTACGTGCGCTCGATCGTCAAGGCCGCGGCCAAGGTCGGCGTCGAGGCGGTCATCCGCACCGTCGGGCCGACCGCCGAGGCCATCGCCGCCGAGCTGTCCGAGCGCGCGGCCGACGACGCCACGCACGGGATCATCCTGCAGACCCCGCTGCCCGACGGCGTGTCGCTGTCCGACCTGGCGCACCTGGTCCCCGCGGCCAAGGACGTCGACGGGGCGAGCCCGGTCAGCGCGGGCAACCTGGTCATCGGCACCCCGGCGTTCGCCCCCGCCACCGCCCAGGCGTGCCTGGAGCTGCTGGCCCACCACGGCGTCTACCTCACGGGCAAGCGGGCCGTGGTCGTCGGCCGCTCCGCCGTCGTCGGCAAGCCGGTCGCGCAACTGCTGCTGCGCGCCGACGCGACGGTCACCGTCACCCACTCCCGCACGGCCGACCTGCCCGCCGTGGCCCGCACCGCCGAGGTGCTGGTCGTGGCGATCGGCCGGGCGAACTTCGTCAGCGCCGACCACGTCGCCCCCGGCGCGGTCGTCGTCGACGTCGGCACCAACACCGCCGAGGACGGGTCGCTGGTCGGCGACGTGCAGGCGTCCTCGGTCGAGCCGGTCGCCGGGGCGCTCTCCCCGGTCCCCGGCGGGGTCGGTCCGGTCACCACCGCGCTGCTGCTGCGGCACACCGTGTCCGCCGCCGAGGGCGGGTTCGACCGGTAGCCGCGGCGGGTCGGTGGTGCGGGCCAGGGCATGTCCTAGGTCACCCTCGCCCGCTGGTGATCCACTCGTATTGTCGGGTGGGGCCGCCGGTAAGGGTAGCCTCACTTCCCGACTCGAAGGGGTCCGATGACGCACGAGATCGCCGCGCTGGCCGAGCCGGACGCGGTCCGCGCGTTGGTGTCGGTCGCCCTGGACGCGCTCGCCGCCGGGGTGGCCGACCGCGGCGGCCCGCTGCCCCGGGGCGGCCCGGACGCGCTGGTCTCGGTCGACGACCCGCTGCCCGCCGCCGGCATCGGCGCCGCGGCCGCGCTGGCCGGGCTGACCCGGCGGCTGGCCGCGGGCGCCGCCGACCCGGCCGACCCGTGGTGCGCCGCGCACCTGCACTGCCCGCCGCTGGCCGTGGCCGCCGCGGCCGACCTGGTCGCCAGCGTGCTCAACCCGTCGATGGACTCCTGGGACCAGGCGCCCGCGGCCAGCAGGCTCGAGGCCGAGCTGACCAGGGGCCTGGCCCGGCTCTGCCACCCCGGCGCCGCGGCCCCGGACGCGCTGGTGACCACCGGTGGGACCGAGTCGAACCTGCTCGGGCTGCTGCTGGCCCGGGAGAACCTGGGCCCGGTCACCGTGCTGTGCGGGCGCAACGCCCACCACAGCGTCGCCCGCGCCGCCTGGCTGCTCGGCCTGCGCGAACCGGTCGCGGTGGACTGCTCCGGCGACCGCGTCGACCCGGCCGCGCTGACCGCCGCGCTGGCCGGGGTCGACGGGCCGACCGCGGTCGTCGCGACGATGGGCACCACCAACACCGGCGCGCTGGACCCGCTGCCGGAGATCACCGCCGCCGCCCGCGCCGCGGGCTCCTGGCTGCACGTCGACGCCGCCTACGCGGGCGCGCTGCTGTTCAGCGACCGCCGCCGCGACCTGGTCGCGGGGCTGGCCGGGGCCGACTCGGTGGCCATGGACCTGCACAAGTTCGGCTGGCAGCCGATCGCCGCCGGGCTGCTGACCTGCGCGGACGCGGGCGTGCTCGCCACCATGACCGCCCGCGCCGACTACCTGTCCGCCGACGACGACACCGAGGCGGGCCTGCCCGACCTGCTCGGCCGCTCGCTGCGCACGTCCCGGCGCCCGGACGCGTTCAAGATCGCCGTGACGCTGCGCGCGCTCGGCCGCTCCGGGGTCGGCGCGATGATCGACCACTGCTGCGACACCGCCACCGCCGTCGCCGCCGAGATCGCCGACCGGCCCGACCTGCTGCTGTGGGGGCCGCCCGCGCTGTCGACCGTCGTGTTCCGCCCGTCGGAGGCCGCCGACGAGGCCGTCGCCCGGTTGCGGCGCGACCTGCTGCTGTCCGGGCGGGCGGTGCTGGGCCGGGCCACGCTCGACGGGCGGCTGTGGCTCAAGCTGACCCTGCTGCACCCGCACGCCACCGCCGACGGGTACCGGCCGCTGCTCGACCTGGTCGCGGGGGCGGCATGACCGTGCGGGTCCTCGACCTGGCCGGGGTCGGCGCGGGTCCGTTCAACCTGTCGCTGGCCGCGCTGGCGTCGGGGACCGGGCTGGCCACGGCGTTGTTCGAGCGGGAGCCGGAGTTCCACTGGCACCCGGGCATGATGATCGAGGGCGCCACGCTGCAGGTGCCGTTCCTGGCGGACCTGGTCAGCCTGGTCGAGCCCGCGCACCCGCTGTCGTTCCTGAGCTACCTGCGCGACCGCGACCGGTTGTTCCCGTTCTACTTCGCCGAGAAGTTCCACATCCCGCGCGCGGAGTACGACGACTACTGCCGCTGGGCGGCGCACCGCTTGCCGTGCAACTTCTCCAGGAATGTTCGCACTGTCCGGTGGTCAGACAGGGATGAGTTGTTTGAGCTCGATGTGGACGGTGAGCGTGTTCTTGCGCGCGCGGTCGTCCTCGGTGTGGGAACAGGGGCACACGTTCCGGAACCGCTGCGGGGCATGGACCGTGTGACGCATTCCGCGCGGTACCTGGAATCCCGCGACCGGTTGGTCGCCGCTGACGACGTCACCGTCATCGGCTCTGGGCAGTCTGGGGCCGAGGTGTTCCTGGACTTGTTGCGCAGACGCGCTGGTGGGGTGCGCTGGCTGACGCGCACCCGCGCGTTCGCGCCGATGGAGTACTCGAAGCTGGGGCTCGAGCAGTTCACCCCCGACTACACCCGCTACTTCCGTGGGCTGCCCACCGCTGTCCGTGACGCTCTAGTCCCTTCGCAGTGGCAGCTCTACAAAGCAATCGATGCCGACACCATCGCTGAGATCCACGAAGAGCTCTATCGGCGCACCGTCGGCGGCGGATGGCCCTCGGCCGTGCTCGCGCCGGGCGTCGAGGTCACCGCGGCCACCGCTGTCGACGACGGGCTTGAACTGGCATTGCGCCACGTGGACCAGGGCGGTGACTTCACGCTGCGCACCTCCGAGGTCGTCTGCGCCACCGGATACGCGGAGCGGGACCTGGGCGAGCTGCTCGGCGACCTGCCCGCGCCCGACGCGTCCGGCAGGCTGGTCATCGACGCCGATTTCCGGGTGGCCCTGCGCACGGGGATCACCGGCAGCCTCTACGCGCAGAACGCGGAGAGGCACACGCACGGGGTGGGAGCCCCGGATCTGGGACTGGCGGCGTGGCGCGCCGCCACCATCCTGAACGCGGTGTGCGGGAGGGTGGTGCACCGGCTCCCGGACCGGACGGCGTTCACCACGTTCGGACTGGGCGGCGAAACCGAGGGGAGCGGTCTGTGACCGGGACGTGGCGCGAGGCGGGGTCGCTGGTGGCCCACAAGGCGCTGGGCGAGCTGAGCTACGAGGGCCTGCTGCGGCCGGAGCCCGACGGCGAGCCGGACGAGCGCGGGCACCGGCCCTGGCGGCTGGGGCTGGCGGGCGGCGCGGTCTACCGGTTCGCCGCCCGGCGCGGCGCGTTCGAGTCGTGGTCGGTGCTGGCCGGGAGCGCCACCCGCGACGGCGAACCCGTCGACGACCCGCGCGCCCTGCTGCTCGACGCCCGCGCCGAGCTGGGCCTGACCGGGTTGCGGCTGGCGGACGTGCTCTCCGAGCTGACCTCCACCGTCGCCAACGAGGCCGCGCGCCTCGACCGCGCCGTCACCGCCGCGGAACTGGTCGACATCGACTACGACAGCGCCGACAGCCACCTCACCGGCCACCCGCGCATCCTCGTCAACAAGGGGCGCGTCGGCTTCTCCGCCGCCGACCGCGCCCGCTACGCCCCGGAGTCCGGCGCGACCTTCGCCCTGCCGTGGCTGGCCGTGCACCGCGACCACGCGTCCTTCCGCGGTGTCGAGGGCCTGTCCGCCGACGGGCTGCTGACCGAGGAGCTCGGCCCCGAGCTGCTGGCCGCGTTCCGGGCCAAGCTCGACAACCCTGACGACTACGTCCTGGTGCCCGTGCACCCGTGGCAGCTCGACGACGTCATCGGCGTGCTCTACGCCGCCGAGATCGCGGAGGGCTCGGTGGTGCTGGTGGGGGAGAGCACCGACCACTACCGCCCGCACCAGACCGTGCGGACCCTGGCCAACGCCACCGACGCGGTCCGCCGCGACGTCAAGACGGCCGTGTCGGTGCGCAACACGCTCGTCTACCGGGGACTCGCGGCGGCGGCGACGCTGGCCGCGCCGGAGGTCACCACGTGGCTGCGGCGGGTGCACGAGTCCGACCCGCTGCTGCGCGACGAGTACCGGTTCGACCTGCTCGGCGAGGTCGCCAGCGTGTCGGTGCGGCACCCGGTCTTCGGCGCGGTCGACGAACTGCCCTACCGGTTCCACGAGACGCTGGGCGCGTTGTGGCGCGAACCGGTCCGCACCACCCTGGAGCCGGGGGAGAGGGCGCTGTCCTTCGCCGCATTGCCCTATCGCGGCCCGGATGGTGTCTCAGTCGTCTCTTATCTGATCGAGTCATCGGGGCTGTCGGCTGACGAGTGGATGGGGCATTTGCTCGACCTGGTGCTCACACCATTGCTGCACTGGCTCCTGGAGCACGGTGTCGGCTTCTGCCCGCACGGCCAGAACCTCATCCTCGTCACCGATGAGGAAGGGGTGCCGCTGCGGGTCGCCATCAAGGACTTCGCGCAGGGCGTCGACCTGTTGGACGAGGAGCTGCCCTCCTACGCGTGGCTGGGCGCCGAGGCGAACGCGGACATGCTGCGCTGGCCCGCGCACCTGTTGGTGCAGTCGCTGTTCAGCTCTGTCTTCGCGGGGCAGTTGCGGTTCATCGCTGAGGTCCTCTACGACGACTTGGACTACCCGCGCGCGCGGCTGTGGGAGCAGGTGCGCCAGATCGTCGGCCGCTACCGCGACGCGCACCCGTCCTCGGCCGCCCGGTTCGACGCGTGCGGGCTGTTCGCCCCCGACCTCGAACGGGTCTGCCTCAACCGAGAGCACCTCGCGGGCGAGGGATTCGACAAGGTCGACCGCGACGACGAGTTCGACGTCCGCTTCGGCCGCGCCCCCAACCCGCTGGCCGGTCCCGACCCCGAGGGGGCGTGGTGATCCTCGACCACCGCAGGCCCGTCGGCCCGCGCACCCTGGCCGACCGCGCCCGCAAGGCCTCCGCCCTGTCCGGGGTGCTGCGCGACGCCGTGTCCGCGGGCGAGGTCCGGCGGATCGCCTGCCTCGTGCCCGACCCGCACGCCCGCTTCGACGCGGTGGAGCTGGGCGCGACGTTCTTCGTCGACACCGTCCTGGCCTCGGGCTACGGCATGTGCGCCTACCTGTTCGGCACCGACGCCGAGCGCCGCGTCATCAACGCCCACGCCGTCGACCAGTTCCTCGGCGGCTACGGCGACCTGCGCCTGCGCCCCGACCTGGCCACCCTCGCCCCGCTGCCGGGCCGCGCCGGGGTGTGGGCCGTGGTCTGCGACGTCGAGTGGCCCGACGGGCGCCCGGTCCCCGAGGCCCCGCGCACCTTCCTGCGCGACCAGCTCACGGCGTTGGAGCAGGTCGGAGTGGTCCCCTCGGTCGGCATCGAGCACGAGGTCACCTTCACCGAGCCGGACGGCACCCCCCTGGTCCGCGACGGCCTGGACTACTCCGTGCAGGCCCTGAGCCCGCTGCGCCCCCTGCTGTCCCGAGTGGACGAAGCCCTCGACGAACTGGACCTGGGCCTGGAATCCGCCCGAGGCGAGGTCCACCCCGCCCAGTACGAGTACGTCCTCCGCCACCGCGACGCCCTGGCCGCCTGCGACGACGCCATGCTCCAGCAGATGGCCATCCGCTCCACCGCCGCGGCCGCGGGCCTGCGCGCGGGCTACCTCGCCGCCGAGTCCCCGGACACCGGCAGCTCCTGCCACGTCCACCTGTCCCTGGCAGACCCCAACGGCGCCCCTCTCGGCGCGGGCTCCCGCCCCACCGAGCTGTCCACCCTCTTCGGCCACTTCCTGGCCGGGGTCCTGCGCGCGGCCCCGGACCTCACCCCCTTCTGGGCCCCCACCTGGAACTCCTACGTCCGCCTGCGCAACGCCCCGTTCTCCCCCCGTGTGATCAGTTGGGGCATCGACAACCGCACCGCCTCGGTGCGCATCGCGGGCCACGGTCCCACCCTCCGCGTGGAAGCCCGCTTCGCGGGCGCCGACGCCCAGGTCCACCAGGTCGTGGCCGCTCTCATAGCCTCCGGCCTCTCCGGCGTCACCGACCGCCTGGACCCCCCACCCGAAGGCCGGGTCCAAGGCGACCTGGCCCGAACCCCCTGGGACGCCCAAAACCGCCTGGCCACCTCGAAACTGGCCCCCACCCTGCTGGGCGAGGCCGTCGTGGAGCACAAACTCGCCATCTTCACCGAGGAGATCAACCAAGCCATCGACGCCGTGACCCCCTGGCACCGAGCCCACGGCGACCTGCGCGCCTAGCCGATGCCGTGCCAACGGCCACCGCGCCAACTGGAGTACTCCTGCGCCACCTCGGTGACAAGGTCTCGCCAGCCGCTGGGGGTGGCCGGGAACCGGCGGTGGCGGGGCGAGATCAGCCAAGCCCGCGCCTGCTTGTCGACCACTAGGAGGACAACAGCGCGGAACTCGTCGTAGTCGTGCGTGACCGTCCAGAGCAGGCCGAGGGTGTACCGCCGAGTGACCAACCGCGGGCGCGCCAAGTCCAGGTCGTCAGGCCCGCGCTGATCCGAGTGCCACAGCGGCGTGATGCCGAGGCCACCGGTGTTGATCTCGGTGGGTTCCCGGGAGTGCTGGGTCAATTGGAAGAACGACCGACCGGTCCACCGGCGGAGCTTGTGCAGGACGCGCGTTCGGCGAACCGACCACCGCAGATCGCGGGACGCCATGCGGACGATCTCTCGCGTTCGCGCCAACGCGCTCGCCTGGCCAGTGCCCATGCCTGCGCCCCCTGCCGATGGTATGACCTGCGGAGGGTACGGCTGGGAATGGCGTAGACGTGCCACCTTGACCGGTTCAAGCCACGGCCATTCGGCCACTGAGGTTCGGCTGGGCGGGACACGGATTGCTTTCCGTCTCCGCCCTACGGGTTCTCCGGTACTGGCTTACGGTGCGGGAGTTTCTTCAGCCTGTCGTATGCGGGCGGGCCCGCGGTTGACGTAGGCGGCCAGGCCGCCGAGTTCCTCGCTGGCGATGAACGCCGTCCGCACGGTGAGGATGGCTTCCTCGACGTGGGCGGGGCAGCCCCATGCCGCGTCGCCCCACGAGTCGGCGACCTTGAGTTCGGCCGGTGCGGTGCACCCGTCGCCACCACCGAGTTGGCAGTGCTCGGGGTGGGGCAGGGCGGCCTGCGCGGCCGCGGCGGCGCGCATCCGGGTGTTCAGGTCCGCGGCGGCGGCGGCGCGCTGCTCGGCCTCGGCGCGCAGTTCGCGCTCGGTGCCGATCGCCTTGGCCAACTCGGCGTGCGCCGCCTCGGCGCGGGCTTCGGCGTCTCGCCGGGCCTGCTGGTCGTGGTGGCGCTCGATGGCCAGGGCCGCGGTGCCCGCGAAGACCCGGGCGAGGGCGAGGTCGGAGTCCTGGGGGACGCGCGGGACCCGGTGGTACATGGCGAAGGTGCCCAGCAGGCTCCCGTCGCGGGCCAGGATCGGGGTGGACCAGCAGGCGGCCAGGCCCGCCTGGTCGGCCAGGCCCCGGAAGTCGTCCCAGAACGGGTCGGTGGCGATGTCGGTGACGATCACCGGTTCCCGCCGGTGGGCGGCCGTGCCGCACGAGCCGACGCCCTCGCCGGTGGCGATCCCGTCGATGGCCTCGTTGTAGAAGTCGGGCAGGCTGGGCGCGGCCCCGTGGCGCAGGCGCAGGCCGTCGGGTTCGGCGAGCAGGACCGAGACGAGCACCTCCTGCGGTGCGAGGTTCTCGATGCAGCGGGCCATCCCGTCCAGGACCTCGGTCAGCGGTGCCTGCCGGGCGATCTGCTCCAGCAGGGCGCGGTGTTCGGCCATCAGCCGCTGGGCGTGCTTGACCTGGGTCGTCTCGACGCCGATCACCCGGATGCCGGTGACGGCGCCCTCGGCGTCGCGGCGCGGGTCGTAGGTGAGGTCGAAGAACGCCTCCCGGGCCTGCGGTCCGGTGCCGAGCACGACCCGGACATCGCGACCGGTGTAGGACTCACCGGTGCGGTAGACCTGGTCGAGGAGGGCGATGAACCCCTGACTGGCCAGTTCCGGCATCAACTCGACGAGCGGGACCCCGGTGCGCGCTCGCTGCTCGCCGATCGCGGCGAAGAACGCCGGGTTCGCCGTCTCCACCAGGTGCGTCGGCCCGGCGAGCGAGGCGAACACGGCGATGGACTGCCCGAACAGGACCCGCAGGTCCTCCGCCTCCTCCTGCCCGGCATCGGCGAGCCGCGCGGCGAGGGGGTGCTGGCCTGATGCCGCCGTCATGGTGTGGTCCGTTTCCGTCGGTGGGGCTTCACCTTAGACCCGGTCTCAAAACTTAAGGGTGTGTCACTGCGTAACCTGCCGGTCCTGGTCGTCGATCGTGGGCAGTCATGGCGAAGACGACGCAGCAGCGGCGGGTCGAAGACCGACTCCGGGAGCTGATCGAACCCCTGATCCGTCCCGACCAGCGCCGCGCGGTCCGGGTGGGCGGCCCCGGATCGATGACCGTGCCGCGCTAGAGGGGATCTTGTTCGTGCTCGACACCGGCTGCCGCTGGCGAGACCTACCCGAGCAGCTCGGATGCGGTTCCGGGCACACCGCGTGGCGGCGGTCACGTGAGTGGCAGGACGCCGGCGTGTGGGACCGGCCGCACCAGCTCGTGCTCGACGAGCTGTCCAACATCGACGAGCTCGACTGGACCAGAGGCTGCATCGACGCGGTGTCGGTGCGGTCGAAAAGGGGGGCGAGCTGACCGGCCGCAGCCCCACTGACCGGGGTGAAGCCGGCTCCAAGTACCACGTTCTGTGCGACGCGAACGGGCTACCGCTGCACATCATGTTGTCGGCGGCAAACACCCACGACAGCCTGCTGTTCGAGCCGCTGCTGGACACGAACCCGACCGTGCGCGGCCACCACGGCCGGGCGGGCCGGCCACGATGCCGACCGGACAAGCTGCACGTCGACAAGGGCTACGACTACCGCCGCTGCCGCCGCTACCTGACCCGCCGCGGTATCAAGGTCCGTATCGCCCGGCGCGGGATTGAGGGCAAGTCCCGCCTCGGCCGGGTCCGCTGGGTCGTCGAACGCACCATCTCCTGGCTGCTGCGGTTCAACGCCTCGGGCTGCGTTACGACCGGACCGAACGCACCACACTGGCGCTACTCACGCTGGCCTGCACCGTGGTCAACGTCCGCCCTTCTGAGCGCGGAGCAGGTCCTCGGGTCGGCACGGGGCCCCGTCACCACGAGGGAGATCGATCTCCGGGAGGAGGCTGCAGCCGCGTTGCTGACGGCACCATCGACGGGGATGAACGAGCACTCTCGTCGGGAAGTGGTCAGCCATCGGCGGGACCGCCTCTTCAGAGGCGTTCGATGCGGTCGGCCTGCGGGCCCCGGTCGCTCTGACGCACCGCGTACCGGACCCGGTCACCCTTCTGCAGCGGCTCCGACCCCATGATCACGGACACGTGGGCGAAGAGATCGTCGCCGCCTGCGTCCGGGGTGATGAAGCCGAAGCCGCGGTCGCCGTCGTAGCGCGCGACGACGCCCTCGCCGCCTCGTACGGGCACGTCCCGCGCGGCCGGCCCTGCGGCCGCGGCAGGTGCCGACCGCTGCGGCGCCGTCTGGGGCTCGGCGCCCCGGACCAGGTGCACGTCGCGGGCCTGCGGGCCCTTGTCTCCACTAGCCACCTCGTAGGCGACGCGGTCGCCCTCCGCGAGCCACGTCAGCCCCTCGGCCAGGGCCCGGGCGTGAACGAAGATGTCCCCGGCGCCGGAGTCGGGGTTGATGAAGCCGAAGCCCTTGTCCTCGTCGTACCAGGCCACCGTGCCGTCGGCACCGTCCGCGGTACCAGCCGCAGCGGGTGAGCCGGCCCCTGCTCCCAGCGGGATCACGTGCCCGGCCTGCGGGCCGCGCTCGCCTTCGACGATCAGGAAGGCCACCCGCTGCCCCTCGGTGACCACGCCGCCGGTCACGATGGCGGAGCTGTGCACGAAGATGTCGGCGCCGCCGCCGTCCGGCGACGCGAAGCCGTACCCCTTGCCCGGCTCGTACCAGTTGACGGTGCCGAGCAGGCCCACGGCGCTGCCGGTGGCCGCATCGGCGGTGACGCGAACGCGCAGCGCCTGGGGCCCGCGGTCGTTCTCGCCGACCTCGAACACGACGGCCTGACCCTCGCGGAGCATTTTCGCGCCGCCGTCCTCGACGATCTCGGAGGCGTGCACGAACACGTCCGGCGAGCCGTCCTCGGGCGCGAGGAAGCCGAAACCCCGTTCGGCGTCGAACCAACGGACGGTCCCTTGCGGCATCAAAGGCTCCAGGTCGAGAGGGCGGGCACTGGCCCCCAGTCTCTCTGACGGACTTCCGGTCCGTCGGGCCGGGCCCACAGGCGGGCGGTGCGGAGCCAGGGGCGGGCCGTTGGTTCACCTAGCGACACGCCGAGTTTTGAGACCAGGTCTTGATGTCGGGAAGGCGATCGGGCGCGCGATGGTCCTGTCCACGAGATCAAGACAAAAACAATCAAGCATGAATGCTTGCTTTCGCTGTCGTCCCGTGCCACGGTGAACCCGTGGTCGACCTCAGCGCACTCCTCGCGGACCTGCGGGCCGAATCGGACGAACTCGACTCCTGGGTCGCGGACCTGCCCGCCGACGCCTGGCGCACGCCCACGCCCGCCGAGGGGTGGACCATCGCGCACCAGATAGCGCACCTGGCGTGGACTGACGAGCGGTCGCTGCTCGCCGCCACTGACCCCGACGCGTTCCAAGCCGAGTTCGCTGAGGCGCTCAAGTCCGGGGTCGATCCTCAGCGCTTCGTGGACCAAGGGGCCGAAGAGGGGGCTGAGCGCGAAGACCTCTTGCAGCACTGGCGTGACAAGCGCAACGCTCTCAACGCCGCGCTTGCCGCAACACCCGCTGACGCCAAGCTGGCTTGGTACGGCCCGCCGATGAGCCCCAAGTCGATGGCCACCGCGCGGCTCATGGAGACCTGGGCGCACTCGCACGACGTCGCCGGCGCCTTGGGGGTCGCCAAGCCCGCCACCGACCGCATCCGGCACGTGGCCCACCTCGGGGTGCGCACCCGGGACTTCGCCTTCCTCGTCCGGCAGAAGCCCCCGCCGGGCCACCCCTTCCGCGTCGAGTTGATAGGACCCGGCGGCGACCTCTGGACGTGGGGCCCAGAGGACGCCCCGGACCGGGTGACCGGGACCGCGCTCGACTTCTGCCTGCTGGTCACCCAGCGGGTGCACCGGGGCGACACCTCGCTCGTCGCGACCGAGGGGGCCGAGGAGTGGTTGGGGATCGCCCAGGCGTTCGCGGGCGCGCCGGGGAAGGGCAGGGGTAAGCGGTGATCCGCGTCGGCAACGCCTCCGGCTTCTACGGGGACCGCCTCTCCGCGGTCCGCGAGATGCTCGACGGGGGCGATCTGGACGTCCTCACCGGCGACTACCTCGCTGAGCTGACCATGCTCATCCTGGGCCGCCAACGCCTCAAAGACCCCAACGGCGGGTACGCGAAGACGTTCGTGCGGCAGTTGGAAGACTCTCTGGGCACCGCCGTCGAGCGGGGCGTCAAGATCGTGTCCAACGCGGGTGGCCTCAACCCCGCCGGGCTCGCCGACGCCGTGCGCGCACTCGCGGACCGCCTCGGCCTCGTTGTCTCCGTCGCCCACGTCGAGGGGGACGACCTGCTGCCCAGGGCCGCGGAACTCGGCCTCGACGGCGCGCTCACCGCCAACGCCTACCTGGGCGCGTGGGGGATCGCGGAATGCCTCAAGGGCGGCGCGGACGTCGTGGTCACCGGCCGGGTCACCGATGCCTCGCTGGTCGTCGGGCCCGCCGCCGCGCACCACGGGTGGTCGGTCGACGACTACGACCGGCTCGCCGGGGCCACCGTGGCCGGGCACGTCATCGAGTGCGGGACCCAGGCCACCGGCGGCAACTACGCCTTCTTCACCGAGATCCCCGACCTGGCCCACCCCGGTTTCCCGATCGCGGAGATCGGCGAGGACGGGTCGGTGGTCATCACCAAGCACCCCGGGACCGGCGGCGCCGTCACCACCGGCACCGTCACCGCCCAACTGCTCTACGAGATCCAGGGCGCGGACTACCTGGGCCCTGACGTCACCACGCGGTTCGACACCATCACCCTCGCCGAGGACGGCCCGGACCGCGTCCGGATCTCCGGCGTGCGCGGTGGCCCCCCGCCGGAGACGGTGAAGGTCTGCGTCAACACCCTCGACGGCTTCCGCAACAGCGCCACCTTCGTGCTCTGCGGCCTCGACGTCGACGCCAAGGCGGACCTCGCCCGCCGCCAGCTCGAGACCGCCGTCGGCGCCGAGGGCCTGCACTGGGCCCTCGCCCGCACCGACCACGCCGACGCGGACACCGAAGAGACCGCAAGCGCTTTCCTGCACTGCGCCATCCGCACCCCGGACCCCAAGCGCGCCAAGGTGTTCTCGCGAGCGACGGTGGAACTGGCTCTTGCGAGTTATCCCGGTTTCACGCTGACAGCGCCACCGGCCGATGGGACACCCGTGGGCGTCTACCGCGCGGAGTACGTTCCCCGCGACCAGGTGACCACAGTCGCTGTGGTCGGATCGGATCGCAAAGCAGTCGAGTGGGGCCCTTCGACCTCGGTGCGGCCGCGCAGCCTTGATGAGGTCTTCCCAGCGGGTGACCACGGTCCGACCACCCGCGTCCCCCTCGGCCGCGTCCTCGGCGCCAGGTCCGGGGACAAGGGCGGGGACGCCAACCTCGGCGTGTGGTTGCGCGACGAGGCCGCCTACCGGTGGTTCGTCGGCGAGTTCGACACCGACCGGATCCGCGAACTGCTGCCGGAGACCGCGGGCCTGGACATCGAGCGGCACCTGTTGCCCAACCTCAACGCCGTCAACTTCGTCATCCGCGGCCTGCTCGGCCAGGGCGTCGCCGCGTCGACCCGGTTCGACCCGCAGGCCAAGGCACTGGGGGAGTGGCTGCGGTCCCGTGTGCACCCCGTCCCGGAGGAACTGCTGTGAACCCCTTCGACACACCGGAACGCCGCGGCCTCCGCGAGACAGTCCGGCGCTTCATGGCCTCCGACGTCCTCCCGTACCTGGACGAGTGGGAGCGCGCGGGTGAGCTGCCGCGCTCGTTGCACAAGTCCGCTGCGGCCCTGGGCCTGCTCGGCATCGGCTTCCCCGAGGCGGTGGGCGGCGAGGGCGGATCGCTCGTCGACGCGATGGTCGTCGTCGAGGAGATGCACTACGCGGGCGGCTCCGGCGGTCTGATCGCGTCCCTGCTGACCTGCGGGATCGCCGTGCCGCACCTGGCCGCCGCCGGGGATGGAGGGCAGGTGGAGAAGTGGGTCAGGCCGACCCTCGCGGGTGATCTCATCGGCTCGTTGGCGATCACCGAGCCCGACGGCGGCTCGGATGTGGCTGGTCTGCGCACGACCGCCGTGCGCGACGGGGACCACTACATCGTCAACGGCTCCAAGACCTTCATCACCTCCGGCGTCCGCGCCGACTTCGTGACGACCGCCGTGCGCACCGGCGGGGAGGGTGCCCACGGCGTCTCCCTGCTGGTGGTCGAGAAGGGCACGCCCGGTTTCACCGTCGGGCGCAAGCTGGAGAAGATGGGCTGGCACTGCTCGGACACCGCAGAGCTGTCCTACGTGGACTGCCGGGTGCCCGTGGCCAACCTGGTCGGCGCGGAGAACACCGGGTTCGCCCAGATCGCGCAGAACTTCGTCGCCGAGCGGCTGACGCTCGCGGTGCAGGCCTACGCGCACGCCCAGCGGGCGCTGGACCTGTCGTTGCAGTGGTGCCGGGCGCGCTCGACGTTCGGCAGGCCGCTGATCTCGCGGCAGGCGGTGCAGAACACGTTGACCGAGATGGCGCGGCGAGTCGATGTCGCCCGCGTCTACACGCGTGACGTCGCCCTGCGCCACCTCGCGGGGGAGAACGTCATCGCCCAGGTGTGCTTCGCGAAGAACACCGCCGTGGAGGCGGGCGAATGGGTTGTGCGTGAGGCGGTCCAGCTGCACGGCGGTCTTGGCTACATGCGCGACGCCGAGGTCGAGCGGCACTACCGGGACCTGCGCATCCTCGGCATCGGCGGTGGCACGGACGAGATCATGACCATGCTGGCCGGGCGCACGCTGGGGTTCACGGCATGACCCGGTCGGGGGATGTGGACAGTCGTTTGACGGCCTGGCCCCGGGCCGGGATCGTATGCCGTGCCAAGGAGAACGAAGGAGGTGCGCGATGACGGTGCTCAGGTCCGCTGTGGACTCCGCCGCGCCCGAGTTCCTGCACAACCGCGAGGCGATGCTGGACAAGATCGCCGCCATCGACGCCGAGCACGCCAAGGCGGTCGCGGGTGGCGGGGACAAGTACGTCGCCCGCCACCGCGAGCGCGGCAAGCTGCTGGCGCGCGAGCGGGTCGAGCTGCTGCTCGACCCGGACTCGCCGTTCCTGGAGCTCTCGCCGCTGGCCGCGTGGGGCACCGACTACCAGGTCGGCGGCAGCCTCGTCACCGGCATCGGGGTCGTCGAGGGCGTGGAGTGCGTGGTCAACGCCAGCGACCCGACGGTCAAGGGCGGGGCCATCAACCCGTGGGGCATGCGCAAGGGCTTCCGCGCCGCGGACATCGCCGCGCAGAACGGGCTGCCGACGATCAACCTCGTCGAGTCCGGCGGCGCCGACCTGCCCACCCAGAAGGAGATCTTCATCCCCGGCGGGCGGACCTTCCGCGACCTGACCCGCTCCTCGGCGGCCGGGGTGCCCACGGTGGCGCTGGTGTTCGGCAACTCCACCGCGGGCGGGGCGTACCTGCCCGGCATGTCCGACCACGTCGTCATGGTCGAGGACCGGGCCAAGGTGTTCCTCGGCGGGCCGCCGCTGGTCAAGATGGCCACCGGCGAGGAGTCCGACGACGAGTCGCTGGGCGGGGCGCGGATGCACGCCTCGGTCTCCGGCCTGGCCGACTACCTCGCCGCCGACGAGCGCGACGCCATCCGCCTCGGCAGGCGGATCATGGCCCGGCTCAACTGGCGCAAGAAGGGCCCCGCCCCCAGCGCCGACTACGCCGAGCCCGAGCACGACGCCGAGGACCTGCTGGGCATCGTGCCCACCGACCTCAAGACCCCGTTCGACCCGCGCGAGGTCATCGCCCGCGTCGTCGACGGCTCCGACTTCGACGAGTTCAAGCCGCTCTACGGCGCCAGCCTGGTCACCGGCTGGGCCCGGTTGCACGGCTACCCGGTCGGTATCCTCGCCAACGCCCGCGGCGTGCTCTTCTCCGAGGAGTCGCAGAAGGCCACTCAGTTCATCCAGTTGGCCAACCAGGCCAACACCCCGCTGCTGTTCCTGCACAACACCACCGGCTACATGGTCGGCAAGGAGTACGAGCAGGGCGGCATCATCAAGCACGGCGCCATGATGATCAACGCGGTGTCGAACTCCAGGGTCCCGCACATCTCCGTGCTCATGGGCTCCTCCTACGGCGCGGGCCACTACGGCATGTGCGGCCGCGCCTACGACCCCCGCTTCCTGTTCGCCTGGCCCAGTGCCAAGTCCGCGGTCATGGGACCGCAGCAGCTCGCGGGCGTGCTGTCGATCGTGATGCGCGCGGGCGCCGAGGCCAAGGGGCAGCCGTACAACGAGGAGCACGACGCCGCCATGCGCGCCATGGTCGAGAACCAGATCGAGGCGGAGTCCCTGCCCACCTTCCTGTCCGGGATGCTCTACGACGACGGGATCATCGATCCCCGCGACACCCGCACCGTCCTCGGCATCGCCCTCTCGGCCATCCACACCCAACCCGTGCGGGGCGCCGAGTCCTTCGGCGTCTTCCGGATGTGACCGGCGATGCCCACCCGCTTCCCGCGCCACCGGACCCAGAAGGGAGCCACCCCGCGATGACCCCGCCCACCCCCATCACCTCCCTCCTGGTCGCCAACCGCGGCGAGATCGCCCGCCGCGTCTTCCGGACCGCCCGCGACCTCGGCATCGCCACGGTCGCCGTCTACTCCGACGCCGACGCGGACTCCCCGCACGTCCGCGAGGCCGACGCCGCCGTGCGGCTCCCCGGCGCGTCGCCGAGCGAGACCTATTTGCGCTCGGACCTGCTCATCCAGGCCGCGCTCGACGCGGGCGCCGACGCCGTGCACCCCGGATACGGGTTCCTGTCGGAGAACGCCGCGTTCGCCCGCGCGGTGATCGGGGCCGGGCTGACCTGGGTGGGACCGCCGGTCGAGGCGATCGAGAGCATGGGGTCGAAGATCGAGTCCAAGCGGCTGATGGCGGCCGCGGGCGTGCCCGTGCTCGCCGACCTCGCCGACCCGACCGAGGACGACCTGCCCCTGCTGGTCAAGGCCTCCGCGGGCGGTGGCGGGCGCGGGATGCGGGTCGTGCGGGAGCTGGGCGCGCTGGCGGGGGAGGTCGAGGCGGCCCGGTCCGAGGCGGCGTCCGCGTTCGGCGACCCGACGGTGTTCGTCGAGCCGTACCTCGAGACGGGCCACCACATCGAGGTCCAGGTCATGGCCGACCGGCACGGCACGGTGTGGGCGGTGGGGGAGCGGGAGTGCTCCATCCAGCGCAGGCACCAGAAGGTCGTCGAGGAGGCGCCGTCCCCGCTGGTCGAGCGGATCGCGGGGATGCGGGACACGCTGTTCGACGCCGCCCGCAAGGCCGCCGCCGCGATCGGCTACGAGGGCGCGGGCACCGTGGAGTTCCTCGCCGACGACTCCGGCCGCTTCTACTTCCTGGAGATGAACACCCGGCTGCAGGTCGAGCACCCGGTCACCGAGTGCGTCACCGGCCTCGACCTGGTCGCCCTGCAACTGTCGGTCGCCGAAGGCGCGCCGCTGGACCCGCGGCCGCCCGCCACCACGGGGCACGCCATCGAGGTCCGGCTCTACGCCGAGGACCCCGCGCTGGACTGGCGGCCGCAGAGCGGGACCCTGCACCGGTTCGAGGTCCCCGGCGCCACCGCCGAGTTCGCCTGCCCCGGGCCGCGCGGGCTGCGACTGGACTCCGGCGTCGAGTCCGGCTCGGTCGTCGGCGTGCACTACGACCCGATGCTGGCCAAGGTCATCGCCTGGGCGCCCGACCGGACCGCGGCCGCGCGGGCGCTGGGCGGGGCGCTCGCCAAGGCCCGGCTGCACGGCGTGGTGACCAACCGCGACCTGCTCGTGCGCGTGCTGCGCCACCCCGCGTTCCTCGCCGGGGACACCGACACCGCGTTCTTCGACCGGCACGGCCTGGCCGCGCTCGCCGCGCCGTTGGCGGACGAGGACACCGAGGCGCTGTCCGCGCTCGCCGCCGCACTGGCCGACGCCGAGGCCAACCGGGTCGCCGCGCCCGTGCTCGGGCGGGTGCCCGGCGGGTGGCGCAACGTCGTCTCCCAGCCCCAGGTCAAGTCCTACACCGGCGTCCGCGGCGAGCACGAGATCCGCTACCGGGTCAGTCGCGCCGGCCTGGTGGCCGACGGCTTCCCCGGCGCCACACTGGTCTCGGCCGCGCCGGACGAGGTCGCGCTGGAGGTCGGCGGGGTGCTGCGGCGGTTCGCGGTGGCAGTCGCGGGCCGGTCGGTGTGGGTGGAGTCCGCGCTCGGGCCCGTCGCGCTGTCGGTGGTGGAGCGGTTCCCGGACCCGGCCGACCAGGTGGCCGCCGGGTCGCTGCTCGCGCCGATGCCGGGAACGGTCGTGCGCGTCGCCGCCCGGGTCGGCGACACCGTGGCCGCCGGGCAGCCGCTGCTGTGGCTGGAGGCCATGAAGATGGAGCACCGCATCGTCGCCCCCGCCGACGGGGTGGTCGACGAGTTGCCGGTGGCCGTGGGGGACCAGGTCGACGTCGGCCGCGTGCTCGCCGTGGTGCGCGCGGCAGAACAGGAGGGGTCATGACCAGCTTCACCGAGACCGAGGAGCGGCAGGCGCTGCGCCGCGCCGTCGCCGAGCTGGGGCGCAAGTACGGCCACGAGTACACGCTCAAGGCCGCCCGCGCGGGCGGGCACACCCCCGAGCTGTGGGACGAGGCCGGGCGGCTGGGCTACCTCGGGGTCAACGTGCCCGAGGAGTACGGCGGCGGGGGCGGCGGCATCGGCGACCTGGCCGCGGTGTGCGAGGAGTTGGGCGCCACCGGGACCGGCCTGCTGCAGATGGTCGTCTCGCCCGCCATCTGCGCCACGATCATCGCCCGCTTCGGCACCGCCGAGCAGAAGGGGCGGTGGCTGCCCGGGTTCGCCGACGGCTCGCTGCGCATGGCCTTCGCCATCACCGAGCCCGACGCGGGCTCCAACTCCCACCGGCTCACCACCACCGCCCGCCGCGACGGCGACGGCTGGGTCCTCAACGGGCGCAAGGTCTACATCTCCTGCGTCGACGAGTCGCACTCGGTGCTGGTGGTCGGGCGCACCGAGGACGCCAAGACCGGCAAGCTCAAGCCGGTGCTGTTCGTGGTGCCCACCGACACCCCCGGGTTCAGCTACCACCGCATCGAGATGGACATCATCGCCCCCGACGACCAGTTCCAGGTCTTCATCGACGACGTGCACCTGCCCGCCGAGGCGCTGGTCGGCTCGGAGGACGCGGCGCTGATGCAACTGTTCGCCGGGCTCAACCCCGAGCGGATCATGGCCGCCTCCTACGCCATCGGCATGGGCCGCTTCGCCCTGGACAAGGCCGTCGAGTACGCCAAGACCCGCACGGTGTGGAAGGACCCGATCGGCGCGCACCAGGCCGTGGCCCACCCGCTCGCGCACGCCAAGGTCGAGCTGGAACTCGCGAAGCTGATGACCCAGAAGGCCGCCGCCCTGTTCGACTCCGGCGACGACATGGCCGCGGGCGAGGCGGCGAACATGGCCAAGTACGCCGCGGGCGAGGCCGTGGTCAAGGCGGTCGACGCGGCCGTGCAGACCCACGGCGGGAACGGCCTGGCCAGCGAGTACGGCCTCGGCGCCCTGGTCGCGGCGTCCCGGTTGAGCCGGATCGCCCCGGTGAGCCGGGAGATGATCCTCAACTTCATCTCCCAGTTCTCCCTGGGCCTCCCGAAGTCCTACTAGGGCGGCCCTGGCCGGCAGGATGGCCGGGTCCGTGCGCCGTGAACCCGAGACCCGTGAGGAGGCCGACGGTGGCCGAGGTGGTCCGCGAGCCGCGCCAGGACCGCAGCCGGGCGACCCGGCAGCGGTTGCTGGCGGCCGCCGTGGACTGCCTGGCCGAGGTCGGCTGGTCCGGCAGCACGGTGTCGGTGGTCGCTGAGCGCGCCGGTGTCTCCCGCGGCGCCGCTCAGCACCACTTCCCGACCCGTGAGGACCTGTTCACCGCCGCCATCGACTACGTCACCGAGGAACGCCTGGCCCACCTGCGCGCCGACCTGCCCAACCTGCCCCCGGGCGAGGACCGCACCGAGGCCGTCGTCACCACCCTCGGTGAGATGTTCACCGGCAAGCTCTTCCGCGCCGCCCTGCAACTCTGGGTCGCCGCCGCCTCCGACCCCCTGCTCAAGGCCCGCGTCGTCCCCCTCGAGGCCAAGGTCGGCCGCGAGACCCACCGCCTCACCCTCGAGGCGCTCGCCGCCGACGAGTCCCACCCCGGCGTCCGCGCCGCCGTCCAGGCCACCCTCGACCTCGCCCGCGGCCTCGGTCTGGCCAACACCCTCACCGACGACACCAACCGCCGCCGCCGCGTCCTCGCCCAGTGGTCGGCCATGCTCTCCGCCGCCCTCGCCACGGACCCGGAGAGTTAACGGCCGGTGCTGAACGCGCGCCGGTAGCGCTGCGGGGTGGTCTCGGTGAGGCGGCCGAAGTGGTGGCGGAACGTCGACGTGGAGCGGAAGCCGACGTCGTGGGCGATGCGGTCGACCGAGAGGTCGGTGCTCTCCAGGAGTTCCTGCGCGCGGCGGATCCGGGTGCGCAGCAGCCAGTGCATGGGGGTCGTCCCGACGCCCGCGGCGAAGCGGCGGCTGAAGGTGCGCTGGCTCATCGCGGCCTGGCGGGCGAGGTCGGCGAGGCTGAGGTCCTCGGCGAGGTGCTCCTCCGCCCAGTGCAGCGTCGCGGCCAGCTCGTCGGGCCGCGCGGGGGTGTCGTAGGCGATGTACTGCGACTGGCCCCCGTCTCGTCGGACGGGGGCGACCAGCATGCGGGCCACCCCGGCCGCGACGGCGGCTCCCCGGTCCAGCTCCACCAGGTGCAGGCAGAGGTCCAGGGCGGCGGTCACGCCTGCCGCGCTGTAGACCCCGTCCTGGCCGACGAACAGGCTCTTCGGGGACAGCAGCACCGCGGGGTGGCGCCGCGCGAACTCCGCGCACCAGTACCAGTGCGTGGTCGCGGGCCTGCCGTCGAGGAGTCCGGTGGCCGCGACGGTGAACGCGCCCGCGCACAGCGAGGCGATCCGGGCGCCCCGCTCGTGCGCGGCGAGGAGCAGCTCGAGGACGTGTTCGGGTGGGGGGTCCAGGAACGACGTGTGCGCGGGGACCACGACGGTGTCCGCCCGCGCCGCCCACCGCCAGTCGTATTCCGGGCGCACGGCGAACGAGGACGGCCCGGACAGCGACGCGCTCGCGACCCAGTCGCCGTCGCCCGCGACCCCCACCTCGTACGCGTCAGCGCCCAGCCGCACGTTCGCGGCCTCGAACACCTGGACGGCGGTCGCCAGCTCGAGGGCGACGACCCCCTCCTGCGCGAGGACCGCCACCCGGTGCATGGCGCGATCTTAGAACAAGTTGGCCTTCGTGCCACTACTTCGATCACCGGACCCGGGCCGATACTCGGCTGGGACACAACCACCGAGGAGGCCCGCCCATGGCGCCCGACCGCCCTGTAGTCGCGATGCTGCTCTACCCCGGCCTCACCAACCTCGACCTGGTCGGGCCGCACGCCGTCTGGTCGTGGGCGATGGACGTGCACCTGGTCTGGAAGGACCTCGACCCCGTCGAGACCGACAGCGGCATGAAGATCCTGCCCACCACCACGCTCGCGAACTGCCCCGCCGACGTCGACGTCCTGTTCGTCCCCGGTGGGGCGGGCACGTCGGACGCGATCGCCGACCCCGAGGTCCTCGACTTCCTGGCCGACCGGGGCTCCCGGGCCCGCTA
This sequence comes from Actinokineospora pegani, assembly GCF_009745975.1. Lineage (GTDB taxonomy): Bacteria > Actinomycetota > Actinomycetes > Mycobacteriales > Pseudonocardiaceae > Actinokineospora > Actinokineospora pegani. The sequence continues at coordinate 82,238 of NZ_WHOL01000056.1, forward strand.
CGTCACCTCGGTGTGCACCGGCTCCCTCATCCTCGCCGCGGCGGGCCTGCTGCGGGGCTACCGCGCGGGCACGCACTGGGCGTTCCGGGAGCACCTCGCCCCGATGGGCGCCGAGTGCGTGGCCGAGCGGGTCGTGGTCGACCGCAACCGCGTCACCGGCGGCGGTGTCACCGCGGGCATCGACTTCGGCCTGACCGTCCTGGCTGAGCTCGCGGGCGACGACCGAGCCCGCTTCGCCCAGCTCGTCCTCGAGTACGACCCCGCCCCGCCCTTCGACGCGGGCGCCCCGGAGAAGGCCGACCCCGCCACCGTTGAGGCGGTCCGCTCGATCCTCACCGAGGACCACGCCACCCTGCGCCGGATCATCAGCGGGCTGGCCTAGAACCGGGTGCCGCCCGTCTCAGACGGCCTCGAAGACCACGGGGAGGTTGTCGGTGGGCAGCGGGTTCGGCGAGCAGCGCCACTGCGGCGCGTACTCGCGCGGCAGCGCCCACCGGTGCGAGCGCAGGATCGCGTGCAGGACGGCCTTCACCTCGTGCAGCCCGAAGTACGTGCCCAGGCACTTGTGCGCGCCGCCGCCGAAGGGCAGCCACGCGAACGGGTGCGCCCGCTCCTCCCTCCGCCCGTCGCCGAACCGGTCCGGGTCGAAAGTGGACGGTTCGGTCCACGTGGCCGGTGCGTGGTGGGTGGCCCAGACCGAGAACGCGACCAGCGTGCCCGCCGGGATGTGGCGGCCCTGCAACGAGGTCTCGCGGACCGCCCGCCGCAGCAGGTGCGGCACCGGGGCGGCCAGGCGCAGGGCCTCCTTGGTGACCAGGTCGAGCGCGGTCAGGCCCGCGAGCCGGTCGACCGAGGGCGGGTCGACCGACAGGCACTCGACCCGGGCCCGGTCCTGCCACTCGGGGTCGCGGCCCAGGTGCAGCACGGCCGAGGCCACCGCGGTGACCAGGGTCTGGGCGGCGGTGCGGGTGAGCAGGTCGAGGTGGTCGACGACGTCGGCGTCGGTGAGCATGTGGCCCTCGGGGGTGCGGGCCTGGCACAGCGCGGTGAGCAGGTCGTCGCCGTTGCCGCGGCGGCGGGCCGGGACCTCGGCCAGCGGGGCGGAGGCGCCGTCGAGCAGGACCCCGGTGGTGACGGAGTCGGCGAGGTCGCGCAGCCGGGGCACCAGCGGGCCCGACGACCAGCGCGGCACGTCGCGCTTGGCGATGTCGTCCACGCGGCGCAGGTAGGCCGCCACCCGGTCGGCGGTGAAGGCCTCCTGCAGCAGTCGGCGGTGGTGCAGGTGGTCGTCGCCGTCGCGGGCGAGCAGGCCGGTGTTGGCGTGCGGGGCGGGCCAGCCGGACTGGCTGAACGCGCGGCCCCGGTCGGCGAGCAGCTCGGCGGCCGCCTCCGCCCCGGCCACGAGCACGACCCGCGACCCCGCCGCCGCCACCCACGACACGGGCCCGTGCCGCTCGACCCGCTCGACGGTGAACCCGGGGTCCCGCAACGGGAGCTGGCCGTAGCCCACCAGCGGCGGGCCCGCGTCGCCAGGCACGGCGAGCAGGCCCGCCGGGGCCGCCGCCAGCTCAGCCGACGGCCACTGCCGGTCCCGGGTCCACCGGTCGAGCAACCCCACGTCCACTCCCGCCGAGTCCGAGAAGAACTCCGGACTCTACTGGCGGGCCCACCGCGCGGTGAACGGAGTGCGGGAAGCCGCCACCGCGGCCGGGGGACGCGGGGGAAGTAGTGTCGCTATTCGAGTAAGGGGGCTATGACCGTTCCGCCGCTGCCCCGGCCGCCGCGAGCACCGCCGCCGCGATCGCGGCCAGTTCGGCGGCCAGTCCGGGGCGGTCGGCGAACCGGGCGGTCCGCGGGATGTCGTTGACGACCGTCAGCGCGGCGTGCACCGCCACGCGCGCCGTGGCCTCGTCCAGCTCCGGGGAGACCGAACGCGACAGGCGCACCCATTCGGCGACGTAACCGCGCTGCATCGCCCGCAGCTCGCGGCTGTCGCGCTCGGGCAGGTTGGCCAGCTCGGTGGTGTAGACGGCGATCAGGTCGTCGGACCGCAGGACCGTGTCGACGTAGGAGCGGGCCAGGCGGCCCAGGGCGTCCGCGGGGTCGGCGGCGGTGGCCAGGGCGTCCTCGAGGCCCAGGGTGAGCCGGTCGGCCATCCGCCGGGACGCGGCCAGCAGCAGCTCGGACTTGCCCGCGAAGTGCCGGTACACGCTCGGCCCCGCGATCCCGGTCGCCGCGCCGATGTCGTCCATGCTCACCGCGTGGAACCCGTGCTCGCGGAACAGCCGGGTGGCCGCGGTCAGCAGCTCCTCGCGGCGCGAGGGCGGCGGCGCGACCCGGGTGCGCCACTCGTCCGAGCGGGGCCGGGCGGTGGGCAGGTCGGTGTGGACCACGGCGCGGGCGAGCCGGGCGAGCAGCTCGGCGAACCCCGCGCGCGGGGTGGCGTGGTGGTCGCCGACGCTGCCGAACACGCTCAGCGCCGCGAAGCACAGGAGCTGGGTCTGCCCCGCGTCGAGACCGGGGCGCAGCGCCCGCAGCCCGGCCAGCCAGTCGGTGAGCAGGCTGCCCGCTCGGCCGCGCAGGTCCTTCTGGTCGGCCTCGCGCATGTGCCTGCCCTGCCAGCGCCACAGCGCGGTCAGCTCGCGGTGCTCGACGGAGACCTCGGCGGCGGCCAGCAGCAGCGGGCCCAGCCTGTGGCCGGGGTCGTCGGCCAGGCCGCCGACCGCGGCGCGCAGCCGGTCGGCCAGTTCGTCGACCCCGGTCAGCAGCACATGGCCCAGGACGTCCTGCTTGTTCTGGAAGTGCCGGTAGAGCGCGGAGGCGGTCACCCCGCCCGCGGCGGCGATGTCGCCGACGCCGACGTTGTGGAACCCGTCGCGGGCGAACAGCCCGGCCGCGGCGACGGCGAGGAGCTGCTTGCGGTTGCGCGGCCTGGCGCCGGTCACCAAATCTCCTCCCGTGTGAGCTGTCCGTTGCACTTTATGGTCGGCCTGCGACATTGACAAGCTGCGGATTCGGGGCAGAATGTGAATCGTCATTAGCGCACACGTACCGTCGGAAGGACTGGACGAGCGTGAGTAACGAAGCCTTCATCTACGAGGCGATCCGCACGCCGCGCGGCCGTGGCAAGAAGAGCGGCAGCCTGCACGGCGTCAAGCCCATCACCCTCGTCACCGGCCTGATCGACGAGCTCAAGACCCGCAACCCCGACCTCGACCCGGCGACGATCGACGACATCGTGCTCGGCATCGTGTCCCCGGTCGGCGACCAGGGCTCGGTGCTGCCGCGCACCGCCGCCATCGCCTCGGGCCTGCCCGACACCGTCGCGGGCGTGCAGCTCAACCGGTTCTGCGCCTCGGGCCTGGAGGCGGTCAACACCGCCGCCGAGAAGATCCGCGCGGGCTGGAACCAGTTGATCATCGCCGGTGGCGTGGAGTCCATGTCCCGGGTGCCGATGGGCTCCGACGGCGGCGCGTGGGCGATGGATCCCGAGACCTCCTACGAGAGCTACTTCGTCCCGCAGGGCATCTCCGCCGACCTGATCGCCACCACCGAGGGCTTCACCCGCGACGACGTCGACTCCTACGCCGTCGAGTCGCAGAAGCGCGCGGCGGCGGCGTGGTCGGCCGGGTACTTCACCAAGTCCGTGGTGCCGGTCAAGGACCGCAACGGGATCACCCTGCTCGACCACGACGAGCACATGCGCCCGGAGTCCACTGTGGAGGGGCTGGGCAAGCTCGGCCCGTCCTTCGCGGGCATCGGCGAGATGGGCGGCTTCGACGCCGTGGCGCTGCAGAAGTACCACTGGGTCGAGAAGATCAACCACGTGCACACCGCCGCGAACTCCTCCGGGATCGTCGACGGCGCCGCGGTGGTGCTGGTCGGCACCGAGGCGGCCGGGCAGGCCGCCGGGCTGACCCCGCGCGCCCGCGTCGTGGCCGCGGCGGTGACCGGCGCCGAGCCGACCATCATGCTCACCGGCCCGACCCCGGCCGCGCAGAAGGCGTTGCGGCTGGCGGGCCTGACCCCGGACGACATCGACGTCTGGGAGCTCAACGAGGCCTTCGCGGCGGTGGTCCTGAAGTTCATGAAGGACCTGGACATCCCGCACGAGAAGATCAACGTCAACGGCGGCGCCATCGCCATGGGCCATCCGCTGGGCGCCACCGGCGCGATGATCACCGGCACCGTCGTCGACGAGCTGGAGCGCCGCGGCGCCCGCCGGGGCCTGGTGACGCTGTGCATCGGCGGCGGCATGGGCGTGGCGACCATCATCGAGCGAGTCTGAGGCACCGGGACATGACCGAGAACATGATCAAGTGGGACGTCGACGGCGACGGCATCGTCACCCTCACCCTCGACGACCCCAACCAGTCGGCCAACACGATGAACGACACCTTCCGGGAGTCGTTCTCCGCCACCATCGACAAGCTCGAGGCGGAGAAGGACGGCATCACCGGCGTCGTCGTCACCTCCGCCAAGAAGACCTTCTTCGCGGGCGGCGACCTCAACCTGCTGTCCAAGGCGGGCCCGGAGAACGCCGCGGAGATCACCGCGCAGGTCGACGAGATGAAGGCGCGGCTGCGCCGCCTCGAGCAGCTCGGCCGCCCGGTCGTGGCCGCGGTCAACGGCGCCGCGCTCGGCGGCGGCCTGGAGATCGCGCTGGCCGCCCACCACCGGGTCGCGCTGGATGCCAAGGGCAGCGAGATCGGCCTGCCCGAGGTCAGCCTGGGCCTGCTCCCCGGCGGCGGCGGCGTCACCCGCGTGGTGCGGCTGCTGGGCATCCAGAGCGCGCTGCTCAACGTCCTGCTCCAGGGCCAGCGGCACAAGCCCGCCAAGGCCAAGGAGTTGGGCCTGGTCGACGAGCTGGTCTCGACCCCGGAGGAGCTGATCGCCAGCGCCAAGGCGTGGGTGCGGGCCAACCCCGAGGCCCAGCAGCCGTGGGACGTCAAGGGCTTCAAGATCCCTGGCGGCACCCCGTCGAGCCCGTCGTTCGCCGCCACGCTGCCCGCGTTCCCGGCGAACCTGCGCAAGCAGCTCAAGGGCGCGCCGATGCCCGCCCCGCGCAACATCCTCGCCGCGGCGATCGAGGGCGCGCAGGTCGACTTCGACACCGCTACCAAGATCGAGACCCAGTACTTCGTCGACCTGGTCACCGGCCCGGTCTCGAAGAACATGATCAAGGCCTTCTTCTTCGACCTGCAGGCCATCACCAAGGGCAAGTCGCGCCCGGACGGCCCGGCGAAGTACACCGCGCGCAAGGTCGCCGTGCTCGGCGCCGGGATGATGGGCGCGGGCATCGCCTACTCCAGCGCCCGCGCGGGCATCGAGGTCGTGCTCAAGGACGTCACCCTGGAGGCGGCGCAGAAGGGCAAGGCGTACTCGGAGAAGATCCTCGCCAAGGCCGTGGGCCGGGGCAAGCTCACCCAGGACAAGGCCGACGAGGTCCTGGCCCGGATCACCCCGAGCGCCGACCCGGCCGACGTCGCGGGCGCCGACCTGGTCATCGAGGCCGTGTTCGAGTCCCCCGAGCTGAAGAAGAAGGTCTTCGGCGAGGTCGAGGACCTGGTGGCGCCGGACGCGCTGCTGGGCTCCAACACCTCGACCCTGCCGATCACCCTGCTCTCGGAGGGGGTGAAGCGGCAGGAGGACTTCATCGGCCTGCACTTCTTCTCCCCGGTCGACAAGATGCCGCTGCTGGAGATCGTCGTCGGCGAGAAGACCTCCGACGCCGCGCTGGCCAAGGCGTTCGACTACGCGCTGCAGATCAAGAAGACCCCGATCGTCGTCAACGACAGCCGCGGGTTCTTCACCAGCCGCGTGATCGGCACCTTCATCAACGAGGCCATCGCCATGGTCGGCGAGGGCCTGGTCCCGGCGTCGATCGAGCAGGCGGGCATCCAGGCCGGGTATCCGGCCCCGCCGCTGCAGCTCCTCGACGAGCTGACGCTCACGCTGCCGCGCAAGATCCGCGACGAGACCAAGGCCGCCGTCGAGGCCGCGGGCGGCGAGTGGCCCGGCCACCCCTCCGACGGGGTCATCGACCGGATGCTCGACGAGTTCGAGCGCAAGGGCCGCTCGACCGGCGCGGGCTTCTACGAGTACGACGACGAGGGCAAGCGCGCCGGCCTGTGGCCGGGGCTCGGCGACGCGTTCGGCAAGCCGGGCGCGGGGATCCCGTTCGCCGACATGCAGGAGCGGATGCTGTTCGCCGAGGCGCTCGAGACCGTCAAGTGCTTCGACGAGGACGTGCTGCGCACGGTGCCGGACGCCAACATCGGCTCCATCTTCGGCATCGGCTTCCCGCCCTGGACCGGTGGCGTGATCCAGTACATCGACAACTACCCCGGCGGGGTCGCGGGCTTCGTCGCCCGCTCCCGCGAGCTGGCCGCCGCCTACGGCGACCGGTTCCTACCGCCTTCTTCCTTGGTGGAGAAGGCGGAGAACGGGGAGACCTACTCGTAGAGCTCCCTTCGGTCCCCTGGAAGGCCCGTCGACCCTCGTGGTCGGCGGGCCTTCCGTTTTGTTCCCTACTTAATGGCTGATAGAGTCATATAGGGAAGTTTAGGGAGCGTCGATGTTGTCGTTGGAACAGGTGGCCGAGCGGTTGGGCCTGCACGTGCGGACCGTGCGCGGGTACGTGCGCGACGGTCGGCTCAAGGCCGTGCGGATCGGCAAGCAGTACCGGGTCGCCGAGGACGACCTCGCCGAGTTCACCGGCGAGCCATCGGGGCCGGTGTCGATCGAGGTGACCTCGGTGGTGCAGGTGGACCACCTCAGCCGCAAGGGCGCCGACCGGCTCGGCGTGCTGCTCATGTCCGGGGTCGAGACCGTCCGCGTGCAGACGGTGCACGACCCGGAGCGCTCCCGGCTGCGGATCGTGTTGTTCGGACCAGCGGAGGAAGTCGCCGACGTCCTCCGGCTCATCGCCGTCGTGCGGGGGGAACTGTGATCGACCAGAGGATCGTCGCCGCCTACGAGGACATGCTCGGCGACGTCGAGCGGATCACCGTGCCGACCCGCTTCGGCGACACCTTCGTCGCCGCCGCCGGTCCCGCGGACGGCCCGGTGGTCGTGCTGGTGCACGGTTCCGGGGCCAACACGGCGATGTGGCAGGTCGGGGAGTGGGCGGCCAGGCACCGGGTCTACGCCCTCGACATCCCCGGCGAGCCGGGGCTCAGCGTCGACAACCGGCTGCCCATGGGCGAGCACGTCGACTGGCTCGACGACGTCCTCGGCGGGTTGGGCGTGCGGGAGGCGGCTTTCGTCGGCATGTCACTCGGCGGGTGGCTGGTCCTGGACTACGCCCAGCGCCGGGCCGACCGGGTGACGCGCCTGGTGCTGCTCAACCCGGCGGGCCTCGGGCGGATGCGCGCCGGGTTCATCCTCAAGGCCGTGTTCTTCAAGCTCCTCGGCGAGCGCGGGCTGCGGATGTCGCTGCGCGCGGCGCTGGGGGAGGTGCCGCCCGCGCAGGTCGAGTACCTGTCGCTGGTGTTCCGGCACTTCAGCCCGAGGGCGGACGTGCCGGTGCTCGGCCCGCTGGCGCTGACCATGCCGGTGCTCGCGGTGGTCGGCGACCACGACGCCATGCTCGACGGCTCGCTGACCGCCCGCCGGCTGCGCGCGGAGGTCCCGCACGCCCGCGTGGACGTCGTCGACGCCGGGCACCTGCTGCCCGACCAGACCGCCACCGCGCTCGAGTTCCTGGAGGAGTCATGATCCTGCGCGTGCCCGCCGAGGGCCCCACCCTCGACGTCGCCGGTGCGACCGACCTGATCGGCGACGCCTGGGCGACCGAGGCCGAGTGGGTCGTGATCCCGGCGACCCGGCTGGGACCGGACTTCTTCACGCTCAAGACCCGGGTGGCGGGCGAGATCGCGCAGAAGTTCGCCAACTACCGGCTCAAACTCGCCGTGGTCGGCGACACCTCCGCCTTCGACTCCGACTCGCTGCGCGCGTTCATCGCCGAGAGCAACCGGGGCTCCCAGCTCTGGTTCGCCGCCGACGAAGCCGAGTTCGAGGCCCGGCTGCGCTCAGCAGCCACCCCCGGTCACGGCGCCTAGCGGGCGACGCGCTCCTGGGCCTCGGCCAGGTCCTCCGCCGTGGGGGCGTCGTCCTGGGTGAGGGTGTGGCGCCAGTAGCCGGTGAACTGGATGCGGGACTTGGGAACACCCCGCTCGACGAGGTGGCGGCGCAGGGAGCGGACGATCCCGGCCTCGCCCGCCAGCCAGACCACCGTCTCGGCGGTGACCTCGGCGTTCGAGACGGCGTCGAGCAGCAGCGTGCTCCCGGCCGCGGGCGCGTCGTCGCGGGGCAGCCAGGTGACCGGGCGCGACAGGTCCTGGGCGTCGTCGAGCGCGGGGACCTCGACGAAGGCCTGCGCGGTGGCGGCCGCGGGCAGCGAGTCCAGCAGGGTCGCGATGGCCGGGAGGGCGGCCAGGTCGCCCGCGAACAGGTGGTCCGGGCCCGGGGGCAGCGCCTGGTGGTAGACGCGGGACGGCCCGTAGCGCGCCAGCACGTCGCCGACCTGGGCCCCGGCCGCCCACCGGGTCGCGGGACCGGCGTCGGGGTGCAGGACGAAGTCGATGTCGATCTCGGAGCCGCGGTGGGCGCGGACGGTGTAGCTGCGCATCCACGGGCGCTCGTCGGAGGGGATGGCCATGAACGCCTGGTACCAGCGCATCACCTCGGACGGGTCGGCGGCGGGGACGCGCGGCTCGGTCTGGCCCGCGCGCGGGAAGCAGAGCTTGAGCTGCTGGTCGGGCCAGGTCCCCGTGCCGGTCAGGCCCACCCCGGCGAAGGTCACCCGGACCAGGTGCGGGCTGAGCCGGACGACGGCGGTCACCCGCAGGGTCGACACCAGGTCATCGGTCGGCACCCGACCAGTCAACCGGAACCGGGCGCGCGGCGCACCCCCCGAGGTGTGTTCCCGCCCTCCGGCACTGGCCGGGTCGCACCAGCCGGTGTTGACTGGTCCGGTGGCCGCCATCCTCTCCACCCTCAGCACCGCCGACCTGCTGGCCTGCTGCGCGTCCCGCCGCTGGGCCGACGCCGTCGTGGCCCAGCGGCCGTTCGCCGACCTCGGCGACCTCGTCGCCGCCTCGAACGAGGTGCTCGCCGCGCTGGACTGGCCCGACGTGCTCGAGGCGGTCGAGGCCCACCCACGCCTGGGCGAGCGCACGGGCGGCGAGGACCGCGAGTCCGCCTGGTCGCGCCAGGAGCAGTTGGCGGCGGAGAGCCCGGACGAGGGGCTGCGCGCGGACGTGGTCGAGGGCAACCGCCGCTACGAGGAGCGCTTCGGCCACGTGTTCCTGGTCTACGCGACCGGCCTGCCCGTCGAGGCGGTCCTGGCCGCGCTGCGCCACCGGCTGAGCAACGACGACGAGACCGAGCGCGCCGTCGTCCGCGACGAGCTGGCCAAGATCGTGGAGCTGCGCCTCGGGAAGCTGGTCGACACCGATGTCTGAGAAACCGACGCCGGAGAGGACGACCCTGTCCACGCACGTGCTCGACACCAGCGTCGGCAAGCCCGTCGCGGGCCTGCGGATCGCCCACGACCGCCACGACGGCTCCGGCTGGGCGCGCCTCGCCGAGCACGCCACCGACGCCGACGGCCGGGTCCCCGGGTGGGAGGTCGAGCCGGGCACGCACCGGCTGACCTTCGAGACCGGCCCGCACCTGGGGCCGGACGCGTTCTTCCCGGAGGTCGCCGTGGTCTTCCGGGCCGCCGCCGGGCACCACCACGTGCCGCTGCTGATCAGCCCGTTCGGCTACTCGACCTACCGGGGAAGTTGATGACGTTCCAGCTCGGCGAGAACCAGTACGGCAAGGCGGAGACACGGCTGGTGCGCGTCGACCGCGGCGACACCCACTCGATCACCGACCTCACCGTCACCACGACGCTGGCGGGCGACCTCGCCGCCACGCACCTCAGCGGCGACAACACCGGCGTGCTGCCCACCGACACGCAGAAGAACACCGTGTACGCCTTCGCCCGCGACGGCGTCGGCGAGATCGAGGACTTCGCGCTGCGGCTGGCCAGGCACTTCGTCGACAGCGCCCCCGCCATCGAGCGGGCCAGGGTCCGGGTCGAGCAGGCGTCCTGGGACCGCATCCCGGTCACCGGGCACTCCTTCGTCCAAGCCGCGGGCACCCGCACCGCCACCGCCGCCTACGACGGCGAGACCGCGTGGGTCGTGTCCGGGGTGCGGGACCTCACCGTCATGAACACCACGGGCTCGGAGTTCCACGGCTTCCCCAAGGACAGGTACACCACGCTCGCCGAGACCTCCGACCGCGTCCTGGCGACCGCCGTGACCGCGCACTGGCGCCACAGCGAGCCCGGGACCCGCGACTGGCAGGACTCGTTCGACCGGGCCAAGGAGCGGCTGCTCACCGCCTTCGCCTCCACCTACAGCATGTCGCTGCAGCAGACCCTCTACGCCATGGGCCAGTACGTGCTCTCCGGCGACGACGGCCTCGCCGAGATCCGCCTGGAGCTGCCCAACAAGCACCACTTCCTGGTCGACCTGGAGCCGTTCGGCCTGGACAACCCCGGCGAGGTCTACCTGGCCGCCGACCGCCCCTACGGCCTGATCGAGGGCGCCGTCCTGCGCGAGGGCGCGCCGGACGCCGGGCTCGCCTGGTGGTGACCCGGACGGTCATCCAGGGCGCGGCGATCGCCACCGTCGACGGCGCGGGCACCGAGTACGTCGACGGGCACCTGGTGGTCGAGGACGGCCGGATCACCGCCGTCGGCGCGGGCCCGTCCCCACCCGGTCCGCAGGACACCGTCGTCGACGGGCGCGGGTGCCTGGCCACTCCTGGCCTGGTCAACACCCACCACCACCTCTACCAGTGGGCCACCCGCGGGTACGCGCAGCAGTCGAGCCTGTTCAACTGGCTCGTCGAGCTGTACCCGGTGTGGGCCGGGCTCGACGAGGACATCACCCGCGCCGCCGCCACCGCCGGGCTGCTGCGGCTCGCGCAGACCGGGTGCACCACCGCCGCCGACCACCACTACGTCTTCCCCGCCGACGGCGGCGACCTGCTCGGCGCCACCGTCGACGCCGCCGCCGGGGTCGGGCTCCGGCTGCACGCCGTGCGCGGCTCGATGGACCGGGGCATCTCGCACGGCGGCCTGCCCCCGGACTCGCTCATCGAGACGACCGACGGCGCCCTGGCGGGCACCCAGGCCGCCATCGACCGCTGGCACGACCCCGCCCCGGACTCGGCCGTCCGGGTCGCCGTGGGCCCCTGTTCGCCGTTCTCGGTCAGCCCGGAGCTGATGTCCGGGGCCGCGGAGCTGGGCCGGGCCGCGGGCGTGCGCCTGCACACCCACCTCGCCGAGACGCTCGACGAGGAGGTCCAGTGCCTGGCCGAGTACGGCTGCACGCCGGTCGAGTACGCCGAGCGCACCGGCTGGCTCGGGCCGGACGTGTGGCTCGCGCACGGGGTGCACCTGTCCGACGCGGGCATCGCCGCGCTGGCGGCGGGCCGCACCGGGGTCGCGCACTGCCCGACCTCCAACGCCCGGCTCGGCGCGGGCGCGGCCCGGATCGCCGACCTGCTCGCCGCCGGGGTCCCGGTCGGCCTCGGCGCGGACGGCGCCGCGTCCAATGAGGACGGTGGGCTGGGCGGCGAGCTGCGCCAGGCGACCTACCTGGCCCGGATGCAGGGCGGGGCCGACGCGCTCGACGTGCGGCAGGCGCTGTGGCTGGGCACCCTCGGCGGGGCGCTGTGCCTGGGCCGGGCTGACGAACTGGGCTCGCTGGAACCGGGAAAGCTCGCCGACATCGCGCTGTGGGACCTCGCAGGCGTCGCGCACGCGGGCATCGCCGACCCGGTCGCCGCGCTCGTCCTCGGGGCGCTGCCGCCGCTGCGACTGCTGCTGGTCGGTGGCCGGGCGGTCCTCGCCGACGGGCGCCCGGTCCACGTCGACGAGGACGCCGCGGCCCGCGACCTGGCCGCCGCGAGCACCCGGCTGGCGGCCGCGGCGGGTCTCATCCGCCGGTGAGCACGCCACGCCGACCTGTGGCATGTGTCACCAAAGCGCGTCGCGCTCCGTGATCGCCACCGGTCGGCGGGAGCCCGGTTGGTCGCCCCCCGATCGCCGCAAGATCGTCTTCGGCGTGCCGGACCGTGTTGTGAAAGCCCGTGTTCGCAATAGCCGCAACGGATGCGCCCCTCGGCGGCGCGGGACAAAGGCACCGGTACCGGCGTCTCCGCTCCCGCGACACCTCGATCGCGACACTCACCGAACGAGACCACCGGAACACGGCTCAGCCTGCCCGCGCCGGGGCGGGACGTGCTCCGCCCACCCCGCCACGGCGTCCCGGCCCGTGTCCAACCACCCGTTCGGCCTATCGACGGTCGATCCGCACACTCGCGAGGGTCTGGCACTCGGCACCCGATCGGGTGCACAGTGATCCCGACACTGCCCCCTGCCCCGCACCGAGGTTCGACCATGCCCAGCCCGCCGCGCGCCGACCTGGCCGTGCGCTGGGCGGCCGCGCTGGCCGAGGTCATCTACCTGCCGCGCCCGCGCGAGACCGTCGAGGCCGAACTCGCCGCGCACCTCGGCGAGCTCGACCGGCACGCGCGCGCCGACGACCCCGCGCCCGCCGCCGCGGTCGGCCGCGCGCTCGTCGAGTCCGGCTTCGCCATCCCCGACTGCCTGCGCGCCTCGCTGGTCGTGCTGGCGCCCGGGGCGGACTCCTGGTCGCCGGTGCTCGGCTGGTTCGCGAGCGGGTTCGCCGAGGCGTGCAAGGAGCGCGTGTTCGACGAGCAGCAGCTCGTCCGCGACGCGATGCTGCGCGCCCGCGCCGACGACGCCCGCGACCTGGCCGCGAGCGAGGCCCGGTTCGACGCGGTGTTCGCCGCCTCCGCCGCCGGGATGGTCCTCAGCGACCTCGACGGCACGGTGCTGCGGGTCAACGAGGCCCTCGAGACGATGCTCGAGCACCGGCCGGGCGCGGTGTCCGGCCGCGTCGCCGACCTGTTCCACCCCGACGACCGCGGGTACCTGCTCAGCCGCTACGCCGAGCTGGCCGGGGGCGCCTTCCCCTCGATCGACGAGGAGACCCGCTTCCAGTCCGCCGACGGCGAGCCGGTCTGGGTGCGCATCGCGGTCACCCCGCTGCTCGACCGCGACGGCCTGCCGTCCCGGCTGGCCACCACGGTCGTCAACATCACCCACCAGCGATTGCTGGAGTACCGGGTCAGCTACCAGGACTCGCACGACCCGCTGACCCGGCTGCTCAACCGGGGCGCGTTCGGCGGCAGGCTCGAGCACGCGCTCGAGTCCGGCGCCGAGGTCACCGTGCTGCACCTGGCCCTCGACGACCTCGCCGCGGTCAACGACGGCGTCGGCCGCGAGGCGGGCGACCACCTCCTGCACGCCACCGCCCTGCGGCTGACCGACCTGTTCGACGGCAGCGGCGCCGTCCTCGCCCGCGTCGCCGGGGACGAGTTCGCCGTCCTGCTCCCGCACACCCCCGACGTCGGGGGCGTCATCGTCAAGATCAACGCCGTGCTCGCCGAGGCCGTCTGGGTCGAGGGCATCGGCATCGCCGCCTCCGCCAGCGTCGCCGTCGCCCGGCTGCCCGCGGCGGGCACCCAGCCCGAGGACCTGCTCGCCGCCACCCACATCGAGCTGCGCTCCCTCACCACCCAGGGCCGCCGCCAGTGGGGCCTGGTCGACCCCGCCGCCAGCCGCGACCGCCGCGCCCACCTGCGCCTGGCCGCCTCCCTGCCCGGCGCCTGGGAGGAGGGCCAACTGCGCGTCGACGGCGAGCCGGTCCTGTCCGTCCCCTCCGGCGAGCAGTCCGCCGTCCGCGCCCGGCTGCGCTGGGACCACCCCACCCTGGGCCTGATCGACGAGGACCGCTGCCGCGCCCTCATCGCCGAGACCGGCCAGGGCGTCCCCCTGGGCCACTGGGTGCTCACCCAGGCCGCCGCGCGGGCCACCCCCGGCGGTCCCCGCCCCTACGTCGAGCTGACCGCCGAACAGGCCGCCGACCCCGACCTCATCGCCGCGGTCCGCTCGGCCCTGGACCTGTGCCCCACCCTGGAACTGGGCATCCCCGTCGCCGCCGTCTGCGAACGCGACAGCCCCGCCGAGGACAACCTGGGCGTCCTCCTGGAACTGGACGTCCACACCGTCCTCACCGGCTTCGGCCGAGCCCGCGGCGACCTGGCCTGCCTGGAGGACCTCCCCGTCCACGCCGTCGCCCTGGACCCCGCCGTCATCGCCCGCGTCGACGCCGCCGCCCCCGACTCCCTGTTCACCCGCACCATCCGCGACCTGCTCCCGCTGGTCCGCGCCACCGGCACCTCGATCCTCGCGGGCGGCATCACCACCCACCCCCGCCTCACGTGGTGGACCGACGCCGGCGTCGACCGAGCCCACGGGCCAGTGTTCGCCCACCCCGCTCCTTGACCAGGGACTTGTGGACAACCCATCCCTGGCGAGCCAGAACTGTCGTCCTCCGTCGGTAGCATGGAAACCGGGGGGCCGACGGCCGCGCCCGCTCACCCGCTCCCGCGACCTTTTGTCTCACCTCTGCCCCAACACTGCTTCCGCAGCCCCGGTTTCGCTCCACGCCACCCGCGCGGAGTCCTGACCGCACGCGGTTCCCGGTGCGCTGGACCGAAAGTGCCGCTCGGGAGTTGTCCACAGTCATGATCGACTTCGGGGCACTGATCGGGGTGGGCCGGTAGAACGGGCTGAGGATCGCCCTGGAGGCGCGGTGGGGTTGGAGCGATGCGCGGGCCCGGAAACGCGAAAAGCCCCCGGTGAAGGGGGCTTGTTCGCGAGCGACCTCGTCAGGCGGCGATCAGCGCGGCCGACACGGCCGCCGTTCCCGCAGGCGTCAGGGTCGCGGGCACCAGCTGGCCGAAGCGGCCGGTGGCGGGGGTGACGAGCCCCTGGTGCGTGAGCAGGTGCGCGGTGAACTGGTCGCAGCACGGCACGCCGTCGATGTAGAGGTCGGGCTCGCGGCTGCAAGCGAGCTGGGCGCGGCCCTCGGCCACGGCGCGCAGCATCGCCAGCGCTCTGCGGTTCAGGTCGGTGGGTTCGTTCGGGTCGGTGGTGCTCATCGCTCCCCCTGGGTGCGGCTCTCGTGTCGTCGTCGTCGGGCGGGCATCGGTCAGATGCGCGACCCCGTCTAACGGTTTCATCGGATTGAGACCCCGACCACGTTACGGCTGGTTGGCGGTCAGCGATTCGCCTACCGCGCGAATCCGACAACCACCGCCGTTTGGCTGCGTTCATTACTCCGTTCGTTATCGCCCGTATGGGTGAGATCAAGTGTAAGTTATGGCTTTGGCCTGCATAGATAGGAGATTGCGAAGAGATGACGGAGTCCCACTCGCGAATTCTCATATCCCGGGATGAATCGGACGGCGCGTGGGACCGGTCGCACGCCGAAGAGGGGCCGCGACCGTGGTCGCGACCCCTCTCGGTGAGCTGGTGGTTACTTCTGGTGCTTGCTGCTGTTGAGGCCGTACAAGATCCGACCGAGCACGTCGGGGTCCGGCGGGTGGGTGCCCGCGGCTTCCTCGGCGGCCAGGCGGGCGGCCTCGGGGGAGGGCTTGCGCTGGCGGCGCGGCAGCGGGACCGCGCCCGCGTCCATCCCGCCGGGCAGCGGCATCATCGTCCACAGCATGTGCCTGCCGGGGCCCAGGTCGTCCACGCCGCTGCGCCCGCCGGGGGGCGCGGTCGGCGCCTGGACGGGCCGCGCGGACTCCAGTTCGATGACCAGGTTGCCACCGGACAGCCGCACCCGAGCGGTGATGATGCCCGGTTGGTCGGGGTCGGCCGCCGCGACGACCGCCCTGGCCAGGTCCGCCGCCACCGCCCCGGCGTCGTCGCGCATCGATCGCAGCTTCCACTCCGTGAGGGAAAAGCGCACGAACATCTCCGTGCACCCCACGGCACTGGGTAGGGCGACCAACTGCAGGTCGTCCATCTGCTCGGTCCGGTCGGTCATCGGGTGGAGCCTCCTTCCCCGCGTGCGCCAGATGCTCCCACGACATCCCCCGATGGTGGGATGGCAGGTCCGCATCTCACTCACGGTGTTTGCGGCCCGGGCGTTCGATCACGCACCGCCACTCGTCACATCAAGTGAAACAGTGGTGTATCAGTAAATCTCGTGCGCGCAAAACGCTCTGACGGCAGCGACCTTATCGCCGAGTTCACCATCACCCCGGGCGACGACACGCTGACGCTGGTCATCGATCCCGCCGAACCGGACAATCCGGACTACATTGAGGCTCTGACCACCCTCCTGCGCAGGCTCGCCGTGCGCCGCGCGGTCATCACCGCCGCCGCCACCGACACCAAGGACCTCGGCGTCGAGCACCTCGTCCTGGGCGCCGACGCCGAACCGGAGAAGGTGCGCATGCGCCTGACCCGCGAGCAGAGCACCACCGGCGACAACCGCCAGCGCATGCGCCTGACCCTCGCCGTCCCCGGCTACACCCCCGCCGACGCCGACCGCCTGGCCGCCGACCTGGCCGCCCCGCCGCGCACGGCCCCCGACGCGATGGACGTGCTGACCCCGCTGCTCGGCGTCGAGCTGCCGACCATCTCCCGGCGCGCCGTCAACCGCATCGTCGGCTTCGCCAACGGCGCGGTCACCGTCGCCACCGGCAAGTCGCCCGCGGGGGAGCGGGTCCCGGTCGCCTGGGTGCAGGACGCGCTCGACCTGCTGTGGCACCGCGGCACGGTGCGGGTGTCGGTGGAACAGTTCGGCCACGACAGCTCCTTCCTCGGCGCGCTGCTGTCCGCCCTGCCCGGCACCACCACCCACGACACCCCACCCACCGTCACCCTGGCCAAGACCACCCCCGACAGCCCCCGCGAGAAGACGTTCGCCACCCTCGACCAGATGACGCTGGTCAAGTACCGGCTCGAACAGGGCGACCTCCGCGCCCACCTCCTCAACGGCCGCGCCCACGCCGACTGCGCCCTCTGCGGCCACGTCTTCCCCAAGCGCCTCCTGGTCGCGGCCCACATCAAACAGCGCTCCGAGTGCACCGACACCGAACGCCGCGACCTGGCCAACGTCGCCATGCTCGCCTGCGCCTTCGGCTGCGACGCCCTCTACGAACTGGGCCTCGTCACCGTCACCCCCGACGGCCTCCTCCGCATCGCCGACACGGTCGACCACATCCCCGGCCGCTTCGCCGAACACCTGACCCTCCTGGCCGGCCGCCGCTGCACCGCCCACCGCCCCGAGACCGAGCCCTACTTCGCCTGGCACCGCGACCACCGCTTCGCAAGCTGGCCGACCGCGTCTTAACTTCCAAGACGATCATGTATCGGTAATCCAGTACGAACCCATCGCGCTTCGCGAGCACGAGATGCTGACGGCTGCGCGCATCGAGAAGCGCTTGGCCGTCATCGAAAGGGCGGGGGAATCAGTACGTACCGACCCGGGACGGCCGTGAACCCCCGATAGCACTGGGCCGCTGCCAGGAGTGGACGCATCACGTTGTCACCGGCGCCGCATCCATGGTCGCCGACTGGTGGAAATCGGCCACGCCGCGCAACCGGCGTGCTCCGCCTGGGAATCCCGACCCACGGCGCGGCGTTGCCAGGGGGACTGACTCCGCACGGAAGGGACTCCCGCATGGCCAAGGGCCACACCATCGAGGTCAAGCAGGGCACGCAGAAGGTCACCGTCACCATCGGCGGGGAGACCGTCGCCGAGTCGACCCGGCCGTTGCTGGTGTTCGAGACGGGGTTGCCGGTGCGCTACTACCTGCCGCCGGAGGACGTGCGCACCGACCTGCTCGCCCCCACCGACACGCAGACGACCTGCCCGTTCAAGGGTGTCGCCGCCTACTGGAGTTACACCGGTCCCGGCGAGCGCCGCGACGACGTGGTCTGGGGCTACCCCGAGCCGATCGACAGCGTCGCCCAGATCAAGGACCACCTGTGCTTCTACGACTCCGTCGCCACCGTGACCGTCGCCGACTGAGTTCACAGGTTCGCCGCACCCAGGACTCAGGAGATCCACAGCCTCCGGGACCACTCTGGTGGAACACCACCCGATGAGGAGGAGGTCCCGATGCCCACCACGACCGCCCGGACCGCGGGCGCCCAGGGCCCGCGCGACGTGAACGCCGACGCGGTGGCCTCCTCCTCCGGTGTGTACGCCCTCGCCGACGGC
>NZ_WHOL01000056.1:100438-101173 GCF_009745975.1 Actinokineospora pegani
CCCGCGCCGCCCGGGTCGCCGCCGCGGCGGCGGTCCGCGCGGGCGGCGGCGCGGTCGGGGCCGTGCTCGCCGCGCAGGCGGAGGTGCTGGCCACGACCACGGGCGACTGCGTGCTGGTCGTCGCCGTGCCCGAGGGCGACGGCTACGACATCGCCTGGGTCGGCGACGCCCGCGCCTGGGCGTGGACCGCCACCGGCCTGCGGCAGCTCACCACCGACCACACCGTCGCCCAGCACTTCCGCGACCGGGGCACCCCGACGACCCCGCGCATGGAGCACATCGTCACCACCAGCGTCCGCACCGCCCGCCGCGGGCAGGTCGGCACGGCACGCGTCGCCGAGCCGACCATGCTCGTGCTGACCAGCGACGGCGTCCACAAGTCGCTCGGCGAGTCGGTCATGACCCGCCTGCTGCGCTACTCCACGGCCCCCGCCGCCGCGCTCGTGGAGGCCGCCACCGCCGCGGGCTCCACCGACAACGCCACCGCCCTCGTCGTCGAATGCGGCGACCGGCAGACCGTGGCCCTGCCCGCTCAGGCCCCCGACCTCTCCACCGCCGCCCTCCCGGTCCTGGCCTAGGCAACGCAGACCGACCGGACGGTCTCCAAGCGCGCACCGGTCGAATCAGCACCGCCGCTCACCAACCCGGGCGAGACCAAACCCGCCTCCCGCTCCCGCCGTGCTCGAACCCCGCCGTGCTCGAACCCCGCCGTGCTCGAACCCCGCCGTGCTCGAA
>NZ_WHOL01000057.1 GCF_009745975.1 Actinokineospora pegani
TGGTCACTGGTGCGTCGGGTGGTATCGGGTCGCTGCTGGTGGATCACTTGACGGCGCAGGGGTTCGACGTGCTGCCGGTGAGTCGCGGGGCGGGTGTGGACGTCACGGATAAGGCGTCGTTGGCGAAGGCGATCGAGGGGCGTGAGCTGACCGCTGTCGTGCACGCCGCGGGTGTGCTCGACGACGGCACGCTCGGGTCGCTGACGCCGGAGCGCCTGGAGCGGGTCCTGGCGCCCAAGGTGACCGGTGCCCGGAACCTGCATGAGCTGACGAAGGACATGGACCTGGCCGGGTTCGTGCTGTTCTCCTCCACCTCCGGCATCTGGGGGGCCGCCGGGCAGGGCAACTACGCCGCCGCCAACGTGGCTTTGGACGCCCTCGCCCACGACCGGCGCGCAGCGGGCCTGCCCGCGGTGTCGCTGGCCTGGGGTGGCTGGGACACCGGCATGGCCACCGGCAACACCCGGGTCACCACCGGTCCACTCGGGACGATCACCCCCGATCTCGGCGTGGCCCTGTTCGACACCGCCGCGCACAGCGAGCGCTCGCTGGTCGTCCCCGCTCCGGTGCGCCTGGCCGCGCTGGGCCGGGAGCTGGGCGCGGCCGTGCCGCCGCTGTGGCAGGGGCTCGTGCGCCCCGCCGGGCAGAAGGCGGCGGCCGCCGCCCCGGTGACCGGGGTGCTCGACCGGCTCGCCGGGCTGGGCGCCGACGAGCGGCTGGACCTGCTCACCGACCTGGTGCGGGAGAAGGCCGCCGGGGTCCTCGGCCACCTGTCCGCGCACGCCGTCGGCGCCGACCAGGCTTTCAAGGACATCGGGTTCGACTCGCTGACCTCGGTCGAGCTGCGCAACGCGGTCGCCGCCGCCACCGGCCTGCGGCTGCCCGCCACGGTCGTGTTCGACCACCCCACCCCCGCCGACCTGGCCGAGCACCTGCACCGCGAACTCGGCGGACAGGACCTCCCGGCGACCCCCGCCGTGTTCCCCGAGCTGGAGCGCCTGGAGGCCGCCATGGCCACCGCGCGCCTGGACCGCGCCGCCGCCGCCGAGCTGTCCACCCGGCTGCACGCCCTGCTGGACGGCTTCCAGGACGAGACGGAGCAGGCGATCAGCGGGGCTTCCGACGACGACTTGTTCGACTTCATCGACAACACGCTGGGCACCCTGTGAACGCGACGACCGGACGAGGCACCGATGGCGACTGAGGACCAGCTCCGCGACTACCTCAAGCGGGTCACCGCCGACCTGCACCGCGCCCGCACCCGGCTGCGCGAGGTCGAGGCGGCGGGCAGCGAGCCGATCGCCGTCGTCGGCATGGCCTGCCGGTTCCCCGGCGGCGCCGACACCCCCGAGCGCCTGTGGGACATGCTCGCCGCCGGGACCGACGCCATCGGCCCGTTCCCCGCCGACCGGGGCTGGGACGGCGGCGGCCGCGGCTACTTCCCGCCCGGTGGGTTCATCACCGACGCGGGCGGGTTCGACGCGGACTTCTTCGGCATCTCCCCGCGCGAGGCCGTCGCCATGGACCCGCAGCAGCGGTGGCTGCTGTCGACCGCCTGGGAGGCCGTCGAGGACGCCGGGATCGCGCCGAGGTCGCTGCGCGGGACGCGGGCCGGGGTGTTCGTCGGCGCCAGCTCCTCGGAGTACGGGCCGGACCCCGACACCCTCGACGAGGGCTCGCTCGGCTACCTGCTCACCGGCACCACCGGCAGCGTCGTCTCCGGCCGGGTCGCGTTCACCCTGGGCCTGGAGGGCCCGGCGGTCACCGTCGACACCGCGTGCTCGTCGTCGCTGGTCGCCCTGCACCAGGCCTGCCAGGCGCTGCGCGCCGACGAGTGCACGATGGCGCTCGCGGGCGGGGTCGCGGTCATGGCGACCCCGGGGATCTTCGCCGAGTTCGGCAGCCAGGGCGGCCTGTCCGGCGACGGCCGCTGCAAGTCGTTCTCCTCGGCCGCGGACGGCACCGGCTGGTCCGAGGGCGTCGGCGTGCTCGTGCTCGAGAAGCTTTCCGACGCCCAGCGCGACAACCGGCGCATCCTCGCGGTCATCAAGGGCTCGGCGGTCAACCAGGACGGCGCGTCCAACGGCCTGACCGCGC
>NZ_WHOL01000058.1 GCF_009745975.1 Actinokineospora pegani
TGGTCACTGGTGCGTCGGGTGGTATCGGGTCGCTGCTGGTGGATCACTTGACGGCGCAGGGGTTCGACGTGCTGCCGGTGAGTCGCGGGGCGGGTGTGGACGTCACGGATAAGGCGTCGTTGGCGAAGGCGATCGAGGGGCGTGAGCTGACCGCTGTCGTGCACGCCGCGGGTGTGCTCGACGACGGCACGCTCGGGTCGCTGACGCCGGAGCGCCTGGAGCGGGTCCTGGCGCCCAAGGTGACCGGTGCCCGGAACCTGCATGAGCTGACGAAGGACATGGACCTGGCCGGGTTCGTGCTGTTCTCCTCCACGTCGGGCATCTGGGGCGCGGCGGGCCAGGGCAACTACGCCGCCGCCAACGTGACCTTGGATGCCCTGGCCGCCGACCGCCGGGCCGCCGGGCTGCCCGCGGTGTCGCTGGCGTGGGGCGGCTGGGACACCGGCATGGCCGCGGGCAACAGCCGGATCGGCGCGCTCGGCGCGATCACCCCCGACCTGGGCATGGCCCTGTTCGACACCGCCGTGCGGGCCGACCGCGCGCTGGTCGTGCCCGCTCCCGTCACCCTCGGCGCGCTGCGCGGGGCCGAGGTGCCGCCCGTCTGGCGCGGACTGGTCCGCCCCGAGCACCGCACCGCCGCCGTCGCGCCGACCGGGCTCGCCGGGCGGCTGGCCGGGGCGGACGCCGCCGAGCAGGAGGCGCTGCTGGTCGAGCTGGTCCGCGAGCGGGCCGCCGGGGTGCTCGGGCACGCCGGGGTCGACGCCGTGCGCGCCGACCAGGCGTTCCGCGACATCGGGTTCGACTCGCTGACCTCCGTGGAGCTGCGCAACGCGCTCGCCGCCGCCACCGGTCTGCGGCTGCCCGCCACCCTCGTCTTCGACCACCCGACCCCCGCCGCGCTGGCCCGGCTGCTGCGCGCCGAACTCGTCGGCGCGGACCAGCCCGTCACCACCGCGCCCGCCGTCACGGTCACCGAGGACGACCCGGTCGTCATCGTCGGCATGGCCTGCCGCTACCCCGGCGGCGTCTCCTCGCCGGACCAGCTCTGGGACCTGGTCGCGGGTGGGGTCGACGGCATCGTCGACTTCCCCGCCGACCGCGGCTGGGACACCACCGGCATCCCGGTCGGCCAGGGCGGCTTCCTCGACCGCGCGGGTGACTTCGACCCGGCGTTCTTCGGCATCTCCCCGCGCGAGGCGCTGGCGATGGACCCGCAGCAGCGCCTGGTCCTGGAGACCTCCTGGGAGGTGTTCGAGGACGCCGGGATCGACCCGACCGGCCTGCGCGGCAGCGCGACCGGGGTGTTCCTCGGCGGCGCGGCCACCGGCTACACCCAGGCCGCGCAGGGCCAGGGCCTCGACGGGCACCTGCTCACCGGCGGCTCCGGCTCCATCCTCTCCGGCCGCGTCGCCTACTCCCTGGGCCTGGAGGGCCCGGCGGTCACCGTCGACACGGCGTGCTCGTCGTCGCTGGTCGCCCTGCACTGGGCGGCCAGGGCACTGCGCGCGGGGGAGTGCGCGCTGGCCATCGCAGGCGGCGCCACCGTCATGGCCACGCCGGGCATGTTCATCGGCTTCGGCGGACACGGCGGCCTCGCCGACGACGCCCGCTGCAAGGCCTTCGCCGAAGGCGCGGACGGCACGGCCTGGGCCGAGGGCGTCGGCGTGCTGCTGCTGGAACGCCAGTCCGACGCGATCCGCCACGGCCACACCGTCCTCGCCGTGGTCAGGGGCTCCGCCCTCAACTCCGATGGCGCGTCCAACGGCCTGACCGCCCCCAACGGGCCGTCGCAGCAGCGCGTCATCCGCGCCGCCCTGGCCGCGGCGGGCCTGTCCTCGTCCGATGTGGACTACGTGGAGGCGCACGGCACCGGGACCGCCCTGGGCGACCCGATCGAGGCCCAGGCCCTGCTCGCGACCTACGGGCAGGACCGTGGCAACGGCGCCGCGCCGCTGTTCCTCGGTTCCGTCAAGTCCAACATCGGCCACGCGCAGGCCGCCTCCGGCGTCGCGGGCGTGATCAAGGCCGTGCAGGCGATGCGGCACGGTGTCCTGCCCAGGACCCTGCACGTCGACCAGCCCTCGTCCAAGGTGGACTGGGCGGCCGGGGCCGTCCAGGTGCTCGCGGACGGCCGCGACTGGCCGCCTGTCGACCGCCCCCGTCGCGCGGCGGTGTCGTCGTTCGGGATCAGCGGCACCAACGCCCACGTCGTGCTGGAGCAGGGACCGGCCGTCGAGACCGGCCGCGGCGACGACCGGCCCGCGCCGCTCGTCCTGTCCGCCAAGACCCCGCAGGCCGTGCGGGCGCTGGCCTCCCGGCTGCTCGCCGTGGACGCCGCGCCCGCCGACGTCGCGTGGTCGCTGGCGGGTCGGGCCGCGTTCGAGCACCGGGCCGTGGCCGCCGACGCCGACGCGCTGCGCGCGCTGGCCGACGGCACCGCGCCCGTCGACAGGGCCCGACCGGGCAAGACCGCGTTCGCGTTCTCCGGGCAGGGTTCGCAGCGGATCGGCATGGGCCGGGAGTTGGCCGAGCGGTTCCCGGTGTTCGCCGAGGCGTTCGACGATGTGGTGTCGCGGTTCGACGGGCTGCGGGAGGCGCTGGGGTCCGACGCGATCTCGCGGACCGAGCACAGCCAGGCCGGGCTGTTCGCGTTCGAGGTCGCGTTGGTGCGGTTGTTGGAGTCGTGGGGTGTGCGCCCGGATGTGCTGATCGGGCATTCGATCGGCGAGCTGGCGGCCGCGCACGTGGCCGGGGTGTGGTCCCTCGCGGACGCGGTCAAGGTCGTGTCGGCTCGTGGTCGGTTGATGGGTGCCCTGCCGGAGGGTGGGGCGATGGTGTCGATCAAGGCCGCCGAGTCCGAGATCGAGTTGACCCCTGGTGTGAGCATCGCGGCGGTCAACGGCCCCGAGTCGGTGGTGGTCTCGGGTGTGGAGTCCGAGGTGTTGGCGATCGCCGCCGAGTTCGACAAGACCAAGCGGCTCAGTGTGTCGCACGCGTTCCATTCGCCGTTGATGGACCCGATGTTGGAGGAGTTCCGGGCGGTTGTGGAGTCGGTGGAGTTCCACGAGCCGTCGATCCCGTTGGTGGCGGGCAGGGTGACTGATCCGGGGTACTGGGTCGAGCACGTGCGGGGAACTGTGCGGTTCGC
>NZ_WHOL01000059.1 GCF_009745975.1 Actinokineospora pegani
CGATGTGGACGCTGTCGAGGCGCACGGCACCGGGACCACGCTGGGCGACCCGATCGAGGCCGAAGCGCTGCTGGCCACCTACGGCGCCGAACGCGCCGACGACGCCGAGCCGCTGTGGCTGGGCTCGCTCAAGTCCAACATCGGGCACTCGCAGGCCGCGGCCGGGGTCGGCGGCGTGATCAAGATGATCATGTCGATGCGGGCCGGGGTCCTGCCCAGGACCCTGCACGTCGACGAGCCCAGCCCGCACGTCGACTGGGCCCGCGGCGGGGTGGAGCTGCTGACCCGGGCCCGCCCGTGGCCCGAGGCCGACCGCCCCCGCCGGGCCGGGGTGTCCTCCTTCGGCATCAGCGGCACCAACGCCCACGTCATCATCGAGGCCGCCGAGCCCGCCCCGGCCGCCCCCGCGCCCGCCGCCGAGCGGCCCGCGCTGCTGCCGTGGGTGCTGTCGGCTCGCGACGAGACCGCGCTGCGCGAGCTCGCCCGGCTGCTGCGCGAGCAGGTGGCCGCCGACCCCGGCGCCGACCTGGTCGACATCGGCCACTCGCTGGTCGCCACGCGCGGCGTGCTCGACGACCGCGCCGTCGTCCTCGGCGCCGACCGCGAGGAGCTGCTGCGCGGCCTGGGCGCGCTGGCCGCCGGGAAGCCCGACCCCGCGGTGGTCACCGGGTCCGGCGCGGGCCGCGGCAAGACCGCGTTCCTGTTCACCGGGCAGGGCAGCCAGCGCGTGGGCATGGCCTCCGGGCTGCACGCGTCCGCACCGGTCTTCGCCGCCGCCCTCGACGCGGTGTGCGAGCACCTGGACCGGTCCCTGCAACGCCCGCTGCGCACGGTGCTGTTCGCCCCCGAGGGCAGCGCCGACTCGGCCATGCTCGGCGAGACGGTCTACACCCAGGCCGCGCTGTTCGCCGTCGAGGTCGCCGTGTTCCGGTTCCTGGAGCACCACGGCGTCCGCCCGGACGTGCTGCTCGGCCACTCGGTCGGCGAGGTCGCCGCCGCGCACGTCGCCGGGGTGCTCGACCTGCCCGACGCCTGCGCGCTGGTCGCCGCGCGCGGCCGGGCCATGCAGGCCGCCCGCCGCGGCGGGGCCATGGCCGCGGTCGAGGCCACCGAGGACGAGGTGCGCGCCGAGCTCGCCGACCGCGGCGGCGCCGAGGTCGCCGCGGTCAACGGGCCGCGCTCGATCGTGGTGTCCGGCGACGAGACCGCCGTGGACGCGGTCGCCCAGCGGTTCGCCGCCCAGGGCCGCCGCACCACCCGGCTGCCGGTCAGCCACGCCTTCCACTCCCACCACATGGACGACGCGCTGCCCAGCTTCCGGGCCGCCCTCGAGGCGATCACCTTCCACGCCCCGACGATCCCCGTCCTGTCCAACCTCGACGGTGAGCCCGCCGGGGAGCGGCTGACCTCGCCGGAGTACTGGGTCGAGCACGTGCGCCGACCCGTGCGCTTCCTCGACGGCGTGCTCACCGCGCACCGCTCCGGCGTGACCGAGTGGGTCGAGCTGGGCCCCGGCGCGACGCTGACCGCCCTGGTCCGCCAGGGCCTGCCGACCGACCCCGGCTCGGCGACCCCGGTGCTGGGCAAGGGCAAGCCGGAGGCGCTGAGCGCCGCCGCCGCGCTGGCCACCCGGCACGTGCGGGGCGCGAGCCTGGACCTGTCGACCCTGGTGCCCGGCGGCACCGTCGTCGCGCTGCCGTCCTACCCGTTCCAGCGCGACCGCTACTGGCTCGCCGCGGGCGCCGGGCACCCGCTGCTCACCGCGGCGGTGTCGGTCGCGACCTCGGGCACGACCGTGCTCAGCGGCAGGCTGTCCGCCTCCCGCGACCGCTGGCTGGGCGAGCACGTCGTCGGCGGGACCGCGCTGCTGCCCGGCGCCGCGCTGGTGGAGCTGGCGCTGCGGGCGGGCGCCGAGACCGGCGCGGCCGGGCTGGCCGAGTTGACCATCACCGCGCCGCTCGTGCTGCCCCCGCGGACCCCGGTCGAGGTGCAGGTGGCCGTCGAGGCGGCGGAGGCGTCCGGCGCCCGGCCGGTGCGCGTGCACTCCCGCCCCGCCGACGCGGGCGACGAGCCCTGGACCGAGCACGCCACCGGCTTGCTCACCCCGACCGCCGCCGCGCCGCCCGCCGCCGCCCACGCGCTGGGCGCCGACGCCGTCGAGGTCGACCTGGCCGGGGTGTACGAGCGGCTGGCGGACCTGGGCTACGGCTACGGCCCGGCGTTCCAGGGCCTGCGCGCGCTCTGGCGCGACGGCGGCGACCTGGTCGCCGAGGTCGCCCTGCCCGACGCGCAGCGCCCGGCCGCCGGCGCGTTCGGCCTGCACCCGGCCCTGCTCGACGCGAGCCTGCACGCCCTGCTGCCCGGGGTCGGCGACGCCGTCGCCGAGGCGGTCCTGCCGTTCTCCTGGACCGGGGTGGCCGTGCACCGGACCGGGGCCGCCGCCGCGCGGGTCCGGCTCACCGTGACCGGCGCCGACACCGGCGCCCCGGAGGCCGCGGTGACCCTGCTCGACACCGACGGGCAGGTCATCGCCTCGGTGGACTCGTTGCTGCTGCGCCCGTTCACCGCCACCGCGCCGGAGTACCCCGTCGACGGCCTGCACCGGGTCCTGTGGCGGCCGGTCGGGCTGCCCGCCCCGGCGCTGGCGCCGCCCGCCGACGCGATCGCCGTGCTGCGCGGCGACCTGCCCGGCCTGACCGCCCACGCCGACCTCGACGGGGTGGCCGCCGCCGCACCCGCCCTGGTGGTCCTGCCGGTGCGCGCCGCGACCGGGGACGACCTCGCCGCGGCCGCCCGCACCACCGTCCGCACCGTGCTCGCCGACCTGCGGGAGGTCCTCGCCGACGACCGGCTCGCCGAAGCCGGGATCGTGGTGCTCACCCGGGACGCGGTGGGCGCGGACGGTCCGCCGGACCTGGCCTCCGCCGGGGTCTGGGGCCTGCTGCGCACGGCGGCCACCGAGCACCCCGGCCGGATCAGGGTGGTCGACACCTCCGGCGAGGTGTCCGAAGAGGACCTGCTGCGCGCCCTCGCCGCCGAGGAGCCGGAACTGGCCTTGCGGGAGGGCGGGGCGCTCGCCCCGCGCCTGGCCCGCCCGGACGGCCTCGCCGACGACGCCCCGGACTGGGGCCGGGGCACGGTCCTCGTCACCGGGGCCACCGGCACCCTCGGCCGGGTGCTGGCCCGCCACCTGGTGACCGCGCACGGCGTCGGCCACCTGCTGCTCACCAGCAGGCGCGGCGCCGCCGCCCCCGGGGCCGCCGAGCTGGTGGCCGAGCTGACCGGGCTCGGCGCCGAGGTCAGCCTCGTCGCCTGCGACACCACCGACCGGGCGGCGCTGGCCGCCACCCTGGCCGCGCACACCGGTCCCGCGCTCTCCGGCGTCGTGCACACCGCGGGCGTCCTCGCCGACGGGGTGCTCGCCACCCTCGACGCCGAGCGGCTCGACACCGTGCTGGCGCCCAAGGTCGACGGGGCGTGGAACCTGCACGAGCTGACCGCGGGCATGGACCTGGCCGGGTTCGTCCTCTACTCCTCGATCGCCGGGCAGCTCGGGACCGCCGGGCAGGCCAACTACGCCGCCGCCAACACCTGGCTGGACGCCTTGGCCGAGCACCGCCGCGGCCTCGGCCTGCCGGGCACCTCGCTGGCCTGGGGCCTGTGGTCCGACGACGCGGGCATGGCGGGCGAGCTGTCCTCGGTGGACCTGCGGCGGATCGCCAAGGCCGGGCTGCGCCCGCTGGGCACCGCCGAGGCACTGGCGCTGTTCGACGCCGGGGTCCGCGCCGACGCCGCGGTGCTGGCCGCCACCCGGTTCGACACCGCCGCGCTGCGCGACCAGGACACCCCGGTCCCGGCCGTGCTGCGCGACCTGGCCGCCCCGCGCCGGAGCGCGCCCCGGCCCGC
>NZ_WHOL01000060.1 GCF_009745975.1 Actinokineospora pegani
TACCGGCACCTCCACCCCGCACCGCCAGAAACCACCCCGATCACGACTCTCATCGAACGGACTTCCGAAACACGGCCCGGTAGACAGGTGCCGACCCCGGCAGGAACGGAGATCACCATGACCGAGCGCCCCACCCTGGTCTGCTTCCACCACGCGGGCGGCACCGCCTCCGTCTTCCGCACCTGGAAGCAGGAGGCCGACTTCCCCGTGCACGCGGTGCAGCTACCCGGCCGGGAGAGCCGGGTCGGCGAACCCCGGCACACCAGCCTGCCCGCGCTGGTCGACTCGCTCCTGCGGGAACTGGAGGACGTGCTCGCGGGCCCGCACGTGCTCTTCGGCCACAGCATGGGCGCGCTCGTCGCCCACGCCCTCACCCGCCGCAGGCTCGCCCTGGGCCTCCGCGAACCCCTGGCACTGCTCGTGGCCGCCTACGTCGCCCCGCACGAGGAACCCGTCCGCCTCGCCCTCGAGCGCATGACCGACCTGGAACTGGCCACGACCCTCTGCGACATCGACGGCCTGCACCCCCAGTTCCTCGAACGCCCCGAATGGCTCGGCCCCCTGCTCGCCGTGGTCAAGGACGACCTGCGCGTCTGCGCCAGCCACCACCACGGTCCGACCGCCCCGCTGCCCGTCCCCGTCCACGCCTTCGGCGGCACCGACGACCCGCTGGTCGCCCCGGCCAAGCTGGTGTCGTGGGAGGCCCACACCACCGCGGAGTTCGGCCTGACCTGGGTCCCGGGCGGCCACTTCATGGTGACGGCGAGGGGGTCGACGCTGCGCGAGGACGTGTTCGCGCTGACCCGCCGCTTCGCCGGGGCGCCGGTCGGCTGAGCGGGTCGACTCACGCGGCGGGCGGGGAGGACCTGATTCCTCCCTGCCACCCGCGTTTTCAGTCCACCTCCCCCGGGTCGCGCAGGGCCCGCTCGATGACCTCCGCCTCCGTCAGCGGGCTGGCCGCGTGGTGGGTCAGGCACAGCGGCGCGGTGATCCTGGCGAAGCCGGTTCCCTCGCCCGCGCAGTAGAACTGGCCCGCGGTGAGCCGGGAGATGTCGAGGACGGTGCTGCCCTTGGCCTTGGCGTACTCGCGGGCGGACTCGATCTGGGTCGGGCTGTTGAGGAGGCCGTAGAACTGCGTCGTCGCGTTGCCGACGATGCGGTTGTGGATGCCGCGCGGGGACTGGGTGGCGAAGACCAGGCCCAGGCCGTACTTGCGGGCCTGGGCGGCCAGGGACGTGGTGCTCTCGGTGCACGCGGTCATCCGGCCGGAGGGGGCCAGGGTCTGGGCCTCGTCCATCACCAGCAGGCCGCCGAGGGGGCGGTCGCCCGCCGGGTTGCGCTTGACCCAGGCGAACAGGGCCATCTGGAGCTGGTTGACGAAGCTCTGGCGCTGCTCGGCGGCGGGCAGGCCGATCATGCTGATCACCGAGACCCTGGCGCGCTTGCCCGGGCCCGGGGTGAGCAGCTCGCCGGGGTCGAGCGGGGCGCCGGAGCCGCCGAAGAGGGAGTCGTTGATCATCTCGGCGGCGAGGGTGTCGGCCAGGTCGGCGGCCAGGCGGGTGGCGTTGTTGATCCGGCTGAGGTCCGCGGGCAGGTCGGCGAGCAGGTCGAGGAACGCGGCGAGGTCGCCCCCGCCGGAGCGGGCGAAGGACGTCAGCGCCTCGCGGAGCACGGCCCGGTTGCGCTTGGCCCTGGGCGTGTCGCCGTCGACCTTGGCCCGGGGGGCCAGCACGGACACCGCCGAGTCCAGGGCCAGGGTGAACTCGTCGTCGTCCTCGAGCACGGCGGCGAAGTCCGGCAGCGGCCGCAGCGACAGCGGGCGGCCCCCGCCGCGGCGCGGCGTCCACACCACGACCTCGGTGCCCGCCAGGTACGCCCGCGCCCGCTCCTGGTCGCCCGCGCCCCACCCGGCGGGTGGCTGCGGCCAGGCGTCGCCGAGGCGGGCCAGGTCGTTGTTGGGGTCGAGCACGATGCTCGACACCCCGCGCAGCGCGCACTCCTCGATGATGCGGCGCAGCAGCACGGTCTTGCCCGAGCCGCTGCCCGCGAACACCACCACGTGCTTGCGCAGCGACTCCAGCGGCAGCTCCACGGCGTCGCCCGTGGCCGTGTCGACCCCGACCGGCAGCGCCCCGGGACCGCTGGACTTGTCCGGGTCGGCGCTGGGCCACCCCGGCGGCCGCTCCCCCTCGGCCGCCGGGACGGGCGTCACGGGCGCCGCTGTCGGCAGCGTCGCCTGGAACAGCGCGGTGGCTCCGGCGGGCCTGCGCTCGCGCAGCCACGCGCCGAGCCCCTTCGCGCCCTCGGTGCGCAGCACGTCGAGCGCCGCGAACACCCGCAGGTCGTCGGGCTCGAGGTCGAGGCACGCGCCGCCCTCGTCGACGAACTCCGCGAGCCTGGCGCGGGCCTTGGGCCCCGGCGACCACGTCGCGGGCCGCAGCAGGAACACCCGGCGGTCGGGCGCGGAGCGGGACAGGCCGCCGTCGGTCCAGGCGCGGTTGAGCCGGGCCAGCAGGGCGCGGGCGTTCGGGTTGGCGATGGAGCGGAACGACCAGTGCGCCTCGGCCTCGGTCTCGTCGTCGAGCCGCAGGCGCAGCCGGGCGTGCAGCGGCGGGTTGGCGCCGGGCAGTGGGTCGGCGGAGTAGTCCTCGCGGTTGTCCTGCTCCTCGATCCACGCGCGCAGCCCGGCGCCGAGCAGGGCGGCCATCGCGGTGTTCTCGGTGTCGGGGTGGGTGGCCGCGGCGGTGTCGGCCTCTGCGACCAGGCGGGCGAACCGCTCGTCGAGGGCGGCCATCTCGTCCGGGCGCGCGGTCGGCGCCGGGATCGGGGCCCGGGCGGCGACGGCGGCGTTGTTGTCGTCGTCGTCGTCCAGGGACGCCAGCTCGCTGAACTCGTCGCTGTCCAGGCACGCCTTGATGTGCCGGTCGATGCGCTGGAGCAGGCCGCGCGGGGTGAACCGGCGCGCGGCCGCGAACGCCTCCGGCAGCACCGGCCAGGTGGGGTGGGGCGGGGTGCGGGCGACGGCGAGCAGCCGGGGGACGAAGTGCGCGGCCACCAGGTCGCGGCCCACCTCCGGCGACGGGACGCGTTCGAGGCTGGGGGCCTTGCGGAAGCGGTCGTCGAAGGAGTTGACGGCGTTGTCGCGCAGCAACCGCCAGGACTTCTCCAGGCAGCTCACCAGGGTCACGGTGCGGGGCATGACCTCGCGCAGCTCCATCAGCCCGCTGCTGAGCTGCTCGGCGAGCGGGTTGGGCGCCTCCGCGCCCGCCGCCGCGCCCGAACCGGTGGTGGAGACGTCGATGAGCGAGTCGATCTGGTCGATGGCCAGCAGCAGCGGGCCGGTGGCGGCCAGCAGCACGGCCAACTCGTGGGCGATCCGCTTGGGCGGGGGCGGCGGGGGCAGGGTCCCCCAGCGCCGCACGCCCCCGTCCGGCAGGGGCTTCGAGGTCAGGTACGCCTCGCCGTCGTCCATGGCCTCGATCGGCTGGGACGCGAACAGCAGCAGCGCGCGCAGGGTGTGCCTGCACTCCGCGCCGAGCCGCCGGTCGCGCACCCGGACCGCCCGCACGAACGCCTCCAGCGCCGCCGACTCGGGCTCCTCGGCCGCCAGGACGGCGTCCGCGACGCCGCCGGGCACGCGCGCCCAGGCCGCGAGCAGCCGCACCAGGTCGTGCAGCGGCGGCGGGGTGTCCTGGTCCGGCGACCGGTTGAGGTCGGTGAGCAGGGAGTTGACGATGTTCTCCCAGAAGCCCTGGCCGGGACGCAGCTCCACCAGGCAGAAGTAGCCGCCGTCCTTGCGCACCTGCTCGCGCACCCACCGGATCAGGTGCGTCTTGCCCGCGCCGTTCTGCCCGACCATCGCCACGCCGACCGGGCTGCCGGTGCCGCGCCGCACGTCGTCGAACGCGGTGAGCACGGTCGTCGCCACCTGGTTGTTCAGCCCGGCGACGTGCGCCTCCAGCGGCTGCCAGACGTCCTCGCGCGTGGGCGCCCAGCTCACCTGCAGCGCCTCCAGCGCGACGCGCTCCTCCGGTGTCACGGCGCGGTGATGGCGAGCAGGTGCTTGTCCTCCCCGCCGACGCGCAGCGACGCCGCCCGCTGCGCGTCGGTCAGCGACTTGCGGTTCGCCTCCGGGATCAACGACACCCCCGCCTGATCGTCGAGGTCGAGCAGCGCCCGGTCCACCTCGGCGTGGTCGCCGCCGACCGCCGCGCGCAGCGCGGCCAGGTCGACGTACTCCCCCGGCTCGGCCAGCTCCGCGTAGGCCGCGCGCAGCTTGTCGACGAGGGTGGTCCCCGCAGCGGTGTCGTCCGTAGCGGTGTTGTTCGTGGCGGCGGCGTACACCTCGGCCACCTTGATCCCGCTGCGTTCGAGGAACCCGGCGTAGTCGGCCAGCACGGTCGACTCGATGCGGTGGGAGCGCTCCGCGCCCTTCGGCGGGCCCGCCGCGGCCTCGAAAGCGCCCTGGCGCCACCCGGGGTCGGTGAGCTCGTGGAAGTACGGGCCGGAGCGCTCCCGCTCCCGCCGCACCTGGATCAGCCCCCGCTCCCGCAGCCGGTCCCGCACCGACTTGGGGACGGTGAACCCGAAGCGCTCCTTGATCTCGGTGTTCGAGACTTCCCGCTTGAGGTGCATCAGGACGAGGAGGACCTGCCGGTCCGCGGGCAGCAACCGCGCCAATTCGCTCACGGGGGTCAGTCCACCGCCCGCACCCCGGCCGAGTACAGGTCAATAACCTGACAAAACCGGGACACCCCGGCTCGCGGGGGCGCTCAGCGGCCCATGACCTCGTCGTAGAGCGCGGTCGCCTGGGCGGACGGGGTCGGAACGCCCGGCACGACGCGGAACCCGCCCCCGGCGACGAGGAACAGCCCGGGGCGGGTGCGGTGCAGGCGTTCGGCCAGCAGGTGCAGGTGGGTCACCGCCACCACCCGGACACCGGAGTCGACCAGCGCGCCGAACACGCCCTCGGCGATCTCGGCGCCCTCGTGGTCGGTCGTGGACGCGAACGACTCGTTGGACAGCAGCAGCGCGCCCGGCCGGGCCCGGTCGACGACCGCGCTCATCCGGCCCAGCTCCTCGTCGAGCCGCCCGCTGGCCATCGACCGGTCCTCGGCCCGGGTGAAGTGGGTGAGCACGGCGGGCGCGGGCGGCGCGGCGAAGGCCTCCGCGCACACGAACATCCCCGCCTGCGCCATCACCTGCGCCAGCCCCAGCGACCGCAGGAAGGTCGACTTGCCACCGCGGTTGGCCCCGGTGACCACCACCAGCGGCAGCCCGTCGGTGGCGATGTCGTTGCCCACCACGGCTTCCCGGGACCACAGCGCCAGGCACGGCTCCCACAGGCCCCGCGCGGTCACCGACGCCGCGTCCGGGTCGGGCCAGCAGGTCGGCCCGGCCAGCTCCTCGGCGAGGTTCAGGCACCCCAGGTAGAACGACAGCTCCGCGCGGAGCACGCGGAAGTACCCGGTCACGTGCGCGGCGGACTCCGTCACCGCCGCGGCGATGTCGCCCAGCACCTCGTTGCGGAAGGCGGCCATGGCCCCCCAGTCCTGCTCGTCGTGACCGGTGATCCGGTGGCGCAGAACGGACTTGCGCAACCGCTTGAGCACGGCCGCGTCCCCCGGCTCGTGGACGCGGTAGTGCACCTGCCCCGGCCCGTCCCCGAGCCGCGCGCCGACCACGATCCCGTCCTCGAACCGCAGCCCCCGCAAGACCGCGGCGACCTCGCCCAGGTAGGCCTCCCCCACCCGCTCCCGCAGCTCCGCGAACAACCGGACCAGCGGCGGCGCGGTGAACCGGCCGCCGGAATCGCGCAGCGCGCGCAGGTGGTCGCTCGCGACCTCCAGCACCCGCACCGAACGCCGCAGCAGCCCCTCGCCCCTGCCGTGCGGGAGGGCCTGCTCGGCGCGGACGGCCGTGTCTGCGAGCTGGTGCAGCGCGCGCAGCTCGGCCGGGTGCGCCAGGAAGTCGGCGAGGACGGACTGGCGGTGGTCGATCACCGCGGTGTCCCGCAGCGGGTCGAGCAGCACGCGACGGGCGATGGCGCGCACGTGCTCGTCGCCACGGGACATCGCGTCCCACACCACGTCGAGCCGGAGATCGGCGACGAGGTGTTCGTCGGCAGGGTGCTCGTCGGCAGGGTGCTCGTCGGCGGGGTCGCGGACGAGGTCGCCGTCGGGGAACAGCAGCAGCGGCCTCACCGGGCCAACCTCCCCAGGACCTGGTCGCGGGTCAGGCCGTGGCGGCGGACGACGTCGAGGGCGTGCCCGCGGCCGTCGGCGGAGCGGCGGGTCACCGCGAAGGAGCGGTCGGGGCTGCTGGCCATGCTCACCGCCGCCGGGCTCCACCGCGCCAGGTCGGCGGTGAAGCTGACCCAGCACACCGCCGCGCCCGCCGTGTCCAGCTCAGCGAGCACGCGGCGGCTCAGCTCGGCGGCGTCGTCGGCGGTCGTGGAGGTGAAGATCTCGTTGAGCACCACGGCCGAGCGCGGGCCCGCCTCGGCCAGCAGCGCGCGCAAGCGCAGCAGCTCTTCCTCCAACTTGCTCGCGCCCTGCTCCTCCGCGCGCTCGAAGTGGGTCAGCACCCGGTCGACCGCGGCCACCCGCGCCGACGCGGCGGGCACCGGCAGCCCCAGCGCGGCCAAGTGGTGCACCTGCCCGAACGCCCGCGCGAAGGTGGTCTTGCCACCCTGGTTCGGACCCGAGACGACCAGCACCCGCTCGCCGTCACCCAGCAGCAGGTCGTTGCCCACCACCGGTTCGCCCCGCGCCGCCGCCTTGGCCGCCAGCGCGAGGTCGTAGACCCCGCGCGCGTCCAGACCCGGCCCGTCGGTCACCTCGGGGTAGCAGACCGGCATGCCCGCCGCCCGGATCGGCGCGAGGAAGTCCAGGTACCCCAGGCAGAACCGCAGCTCCCGGTCGAGCAGCGCCACCTCCTCGGCGACGAACCCGCGGTGGCGGCGGGCGAACGCGTCCACCTCGGCGAAGACCCCGGGGTGCAGGCGGACCACGAGGTCCAGCACCCCCTCCTCGACCGCGTCCAGCCCCACCCCGATGGGCCGCCCCGGCCGCCGCACGGGCACGGTCGCGTGCCGGAACCGGTCGAACAGCGTCACCACCCTGGCCGCGTGGTCGGCACGGGTGTCGGCCGCGGGGCAGGCGGAGACGACGTCGGCGTGCAGCAGCAGGTCGTAGCGCACGTCGGCGAGCAACCCGCGCACCCGCGCCGCCTCATCGGCCGCCCTGGTGAAACCGGACGAGCGCACCAGCTCCGACAACCCGTCCCGCACCCCGGTCAGCGCCTCGGACACCGCGGGCGCCAACCCGTCCGCGAACGCCACGACCGCCCGCTGGTGCCCGGTCACCGCCGCCAGGAACCACCGCCCGGCGCTCGGCGGGTGCGTCATCCCGTCGATCCGCGCCAACCACGCCCTGGTCTCAGCCATCGATCTGGTGAACCCCCGCGCCGCGGCGAGCACCCCGGGCCGCTCGAGGTCCTGGAACAACCGCTGCCGGTAGCCGATCGACGCGGGGTCGGGCAGGTGCCGCAGGTAGTCGGCCAACGCCGGGTCCGCCCGCGTGACAGCCGCGGCGACCTGGTCGAGGTTGATGTCGGCGAAGCACCCCGAGCGATCTCCGGCGACCGGCTCGCCGAGCAGGCTGGGAATCGACACCCGTCGAACGTTAGCGAACCGGGGACCACCCGCGGGCGGGACCGCGAATCCGCGGTGCCCACGGCGCACCCGATTCACGTTTTGACAAAACGGCAACTTGGTTTGCGCTTCCGCCGCCCCCGGCGCATGGTGGTCCCATGAACGAAGACACCTTGAGCCCCAGCTACGACGTCGTGGTCATCGGCGGCGGCGCCGCGGGCCTGAGCGGCGCCCTCATGCTCGCCAGGGCCCGCCGCGCCACCGCCGTCATCGACGCGGGCCACCCCCGCAACGCCCCCGCGGGCGGTGTCCACGGCCTCCTCGGCCGGGAGGGCGTCCCGCCCCTGGAACTGGCCGCCCGGGGGCGCGCCGAGGCCCGCTCCTACGGCGCCCACATCATCACCGGCGAGGTCGTGACCACCACCCGGAACCCGACCGGCGACTTCACCGTCACCCTGGCCGACGGCCGCACCACGACCGCCCGCCGCCTCCTCATCACCACCGGCCTCGAGGACGTCCTCCCGGACATCCCCGGCGCGGCGGCCCGGTGGGGCAAGGACCTGGTCCACTGCCCCTACTGCCACGGCTACGAGGTCCGCGACCAGCCCCTGGGCGTCATCGCCACCGGCCCCATGTCCGTCCACCAGGCCCTCTTGTTCCGCCAGTGGACCGCCGACCTGGTCCTGTTCACCCACGACCAGCCCCTGCCGTCCGAAGAGGACGCCGAGAAGCTCGCCGCCCGGGGCGTCCAGGTCATCACCGGCCCGATCGCCTCGCTGGACACCACCGACGGCAGGCTGACCGCCATCACCCTCGCCGACGGCCGCTCCATCCCCCGCGCCGCCGCGGCCGCCGCCACCGGCATGCGGGCCCGAGCGGGCTTCATCGCCGGCCTGGACCTGGCCCTGGCGCCCCACCCCTCCGGCATGGGCCACTACCTGCCCGCCGAGCCGACCGGGAAGACCACCGCCCCGGGGGTCTGGGCCGCGGGCAACGTCACCGACCTCTCCGCCCAGGTGGGCGCCGCGGCCGCAGGCGCGGCCCTGGCCGCCGCCCACCTCAACGGGGACCTCGTCACCGAGGAGACCCAGGCGGCGGTCGACGCCCACCGGGCGCGGGCGACCACGGCGGTGTGAGCCCACCCGCACCCGGCGCGCGGGCCGGGTTCTGGCACGGGAGCGGGTGTCAGGCGTGGAGCATCTCGTCGAGGCGGCGGGCCCACTGCCGGGCGTGGGAGAGGTAGCCGACGTGGCCGCCGGGGAAGACCGAGACCCCGGTGCCGGTCTTCTCGGCGAGGATGGTGGTGGCGCGGGTGGGCGGGGTGTCGACCGAGTCCTCGCCCACGGCGGGGAACAGGTGGGCGCTGTTGGCCGCCAGGGCCGCGAGGTCGGGTTCGTAGTCGACGAAGGACATCATCTCGTGCCGGAAGAAGAAGGCGCCGTTGGCGGCGATGCGCGCGGCGGCGGCGCGGGCCTCGGGCGGGCTGTCCGGGTCGTCCTCGGCGGGGCCGGAGCCGTTGGCGAACACGGCCATGCCCGCGGCGACGCCGCCGCGCTCGAACTCGGCGAGGGCGACGCGGAGGAAGGCCAGGTTCTCCGCGCGCTCGGGGGTGAGGGTGAAGGCGGGGGCCTCGTGGGCGACGGCGCGGCGGAGCAGGTCGGGGCGGCGGGCGACGAGGTCCACCGCCACCAGGGCGCCGGAGCTGGAGCCGAACACGTCCGCCGGGCCGCGGCCGAGGTGCTCGACGAGGGCGGCCGCGTCGTCGCCGTGCACCTCGATCCGCTGGGGGTGGGGCTCGCCGTCGAGCAGGCTGCGGGAGTTGCCCCGGCGGTCGTAGCGCACGACGGTGTGGCGGTCCTCGAAGTGGCCGCGCACGAGGTCGTAGTGCGAGGTGTCGCTCGTCCCGCCGCCGATGAACAGCAGCAGCGGGCCGGAGCCGGACGTCTCGTAGTACAGCGTGGCGCCAGGAACCTTCAGCGTCTCTCCCATTCCCGCGACGCTAGGCGCCGTCGCGGGACACCCACTCGAGCCGCACGGGAGCCCGACTGGCGATAGGCACCGCTAATCGCCGGACCTGTTGTCCCGCGGCGCGATCCCGACCTAACCTCGGGACAACCGTTGCGGCATCAGGAAGGAAGCCCGATGACGACCACGACAGAACCCGCCCCCACGCTCGACTACCGCTTCAGCGAGCCGGGTGCGGACGCCACCTCGTGGGCCGACACCGTCGCGCTGCTGGAGACCGCGGAGCTGTACTGGCTCACCACGGTCCGCGCCGATGGACGCCCGCACGTCACCCCCGTCGTGGCCGTCTGGCACGACAACGCCATCTACTTCACCACCGCGCCCATCGAGCAGAAGATGCGCAACATGGAGGCCAACCCCGAGGTCGTGGTCACCACCGGGGTGGCCACCTGGGTCAAGGGCCTCGACGTCGTCGTCGAGGGCGACGTCCACGTCATCACCGACGTCGAGCACCTGCAGCGCCTCACCTCGGTCTTCGACGCCAAGTACGACGACGACCGCGGCTGGAACCTGGAGGTCACCGACATCGGCGAGGCGCGCGTGGCCAACCACCCAGCCGTGGTGCTGCGGGTCGTCCCGACCAAGGTCTTCGCCTTCGCCAAGGACCCGCACACCCAGACCCGCTTCAAGTTCTGAGCGGACAGGCACAACCGGCCCCCACCGCCCGGCGGTGGGGGCCTGCTCGCGTGCCCGGGGGAACGGGGCGAACGGCTCGTCCCCCACCCGGGAGACCGGGCGGGGGACGAGGGGGCGGGCCTACTTGGTGTACGGGGTGGTGAACTCGTCAGCGGGCTCGTCCGCCAGGATCGCCGACAGCACGTCCTCGTAGTCGGCGTACCGGAAGGCGAACCCCGCCTGGGTCAGCTTGGTCGGGAGCACCCGCAGGCTGATCAGCGCCAGCTCGTCGGCCGCCTCGCCCAGCATCAGGCGCACCAGCGACTTCGGCATCGACAGCAGGACCGGGCGGGACAGGGCGCGGCCCAGGGTCTTGGTGAAGTCCTTGTTGGTCACCGGGTTCGGGGAGCAGAGGTTGACCGGGCCCCGCACCGACTCGTTCTCGACGACGAAGCGGATGGCGGCGACGGTGTCGGGGAGGCTGATCCAGGCGATGTACTGGCCGCCGTCGCCGAGCCAGCCGCCCATGCCGAGGCGGATGGCGGGGCGCATCTGGTGGATGAGGCCGCCGTCGCGGGACAGGACCAGGCCGATGCGCAGGGAGGTGACGCGGGTGCCCGCCTCGCGGGCGGGGGTGAGGGCGGCCTCCCAGTCGACGGCGAGGTCGGCGAGGAAGCCGCCGCCGCGCGGGGCCGACTCGTCCACGGCGGTGGTGCCGGTGTGGCCGTAGTAGCTGAGGGTGGAGGCGTTGACCAGGGTGGGGATGCCGCGGGCCGCGACGGCCTCGGCCAGGACCCTGGCCGGGACGATGCGGCTGCCGCGGGAGCGCAGCTTGCCCTGCTCGGACCAGCGGCCCTGGAACGACGCCCCGCAGAGGTTGACGACCGCGTCGACGTCGTCGAGCGCGTCCGGGGCGATGGTGCCCGCCACCGGGTCCCACTCGAACTCGTCCACGGCGACCGGGGCGCGGCGCACGAGACGGCGCACCCGGTGGCCTGCCGCGCGCAGTTCGTAGACGAGCGCGCTACCGATAAGACCAGAAGAACCCGCGACAAGGATCAGCATGCCTTTCACGGTAAACCCAGGAAAGGCCCCGGCACGGCGGACGGTGATAAGGGTTGACACCTCTTCCGATCGCCCGCCGTGCCCCGAACCGGTCCGTGTTGGAAATTACCGGCTCGACCCGGGAGAATATCAGGGGGTCGGCAGGGAATCCCAGATCTGGAGGTAGTGCTCGTTGTACATCAGACCGAGGACGTTGCCGAACGGGTCGCGCACGGACGCGGTCACGAAGCCCTCGCCGTGCTTGATCGGCCGCTGGTGCACCGTCGCGCCGAGGGCGACGAAGCGGTCCATGACCGGCTCGATCTCGTCGACGTGCCAGTAGACCATCGCCCCGGCCGGGCCGTCCGCGCCGCGGTGCGGGGCGAACCTGGAGTCCAGGATGCCGAGTTCGTGCTGGTAGTCGCCGATTCGGAACTCGATGTAGGCGGGCCGGTCGTCGACCGGGCGCTCGAAGTAGGCCTCGACGCCGAGCGCCTCGGCGTACCAGTCCCTGGCCTCGGCGACGTCGTCGGCGAAGAAGTTCACCGTGGTGAGACCTCGCAGCATGATGTTCGCGCTCCTCTCCTGGAAGATCAACGGGGATTGCGCCGTCCAGCGCAACCCGCTGGTCCGACGGCGTGACTGTAAATCGTCGCCCGACCACCGGTCCACTTGACAAATCAGACACCCGAAACCGCCGGACCACCGCCGCGGAATGGCTGCACCACCGCTGAGCTGGTGGTAATCTCCGAATGGAGGACGACGCACCGGACGATCATTCCCGGAATCCGATCGTTCCGATAACCAATGCTGATCGCCGCACCATTGTCCGGGTGGGCGAAATCGCCATACGGTTGTCGTCGACGCACGGCCCA
The DNA here is from genome assembly GCF_009745975.1 of Actinokineospora pegani. Classification (GTDB taxonomy): domain Bacteria; phylum Actinomycetota; class Actinomycetes; order Mycobacteriales; family Pseudonocardiaceae; genus Actinokineospora; species Actinokineospora pegani. Next base: position 12,214 of record NZ_WHOL01000060.1, read on the forward strand.
CTCCACGACGACGAGCGAAGGGGGCGACGTGAAGTTCGGCGTTCTTCCGGCCTACATCGGCGGCCGAGACATCACCGGAGACGACCCGCGGTACGTGCACACCGTCACCGCGCGCGCCATCCTCGAGGACACCTTCCCCGCCCTGGCCCTCAAGCGCGACCTCGACCTCGGGGTCGTGGCCGCGGACACGGCCGGGCCCGCGGTCATCGGGGCCTGCGTGGTCGCCGACGAGGCGGTCGCGGAGCAGGCGCTGGCGGCGGCGGCGCAGGCGGCCCCGCTGTGGGCCAAGGTGCCGGTCGAGCAGCGGCTCGACATCGCCCGCAGGATCACCGAACGGCTGCTGGAGCACCAGGACGCCCTGGTGGAGATCCTGGTCGCCGAGGGCACCCCGCGCTCGGCCGCCATCGGCATGATCGCCGGGGTCCCGCTCACCGGGTGGAGCGAGCAGACGCTGCGGTGGTGCGCCGACCAGCTCGAGGAGCGGCGCACCGACGGCGCCCGCGAGATGATCCTGCGCCGCCTCCCCGACGGCGTCGTGTGCGTCAACCCGCCGCAGAACGCCGCGATGGTCAACGCGCTCAACGGGTTGGCCGCGATCGTCGCGGGCAACACCGTCGTGGTGCGCGCCCCGCGCGGGGTCGGCCTGAGCTGCATGTACCTCGTGCGCGAGGTCGTCGGGCCGGTGCTGGCGGAGGCGGGCGCCCCGGCGGGGGTGGTCAACGCGTTCTGCGGGCCGCCGAGCCTGGAGGCGTGGCTGGCCAGCGAGCACGTCGACGACATCCTCTACTTCGGCGGGTCCAAGACCGGCATGGAGTTCGAGGGCAAAGCGGTCGCGGCGGGCAAGAAGCCGATCCTGGAGCTGGCGGGCAACGACTGCTGTGTGGTCTGGCGCGACGCCGACCTGGACGCGGCGGTGGAGACCATCACCCAGTTCTTCCTCAACTCCGGGCAGGTCTGCTTCGTGCCCAACCAGGTCGTGGCGCACCCGGCGATCGCCGAGGAGCTCATCGCCAGGCTGGCCGAGGCGTGCGGGCGGATCACCCCCGGCTACCCGGACGACCCGAGCGTGGTCCTGACCCCGGTGCTGGGCATGGAGTGGTTCTTCGGCTGCCTGGGCGAGGCGCTGGCCAAGGGCGCCGAGCTGGTGTGCGGCGGGCGGCGGCTGGAGGTCGACGGCACCCCGTCGGACACCGGGTTCTTCGCCGAGCCGACGATCGTGCGCCTCAGCGGCCTGGAGGGCGCGCGCTCGCTGTCGGTGGTGCGGGACGAGACGTTCTTCCCGCTGCTGCCGATCATCGTCCCCGAGGTGACCACGCCGGACGGCGAACTGCTCGAGCAGGTGCTGGAGTTCGTCAACTCCAACGCCTACGGCCTGCGCAACTCGGTGCTGACGACCGGGGAGGACACCATCGCGTTCTTCCTCGACGGGATCACCAACGCGGGTGGCCTGAAGATCAACGATTCGCACGGCGGCTTCCTGCCGTTCCTGCCCAACCAGGGCGGGACCGGGCTCACCGGGGGCGCCTTCGGCGAGGCCAGCCACCCGGTGCTGCGCACGACCCGCTACCAGGGCGTCAGCATCCAGCGACCGGCCACCCGGGCGCTGTAGACACAGAGGGAGAGGACCCGCCATGACATCCCGAATCCTGAGACTCACCCTGCCCGGCACCGCGGCCAGGATCGTCGAGGCCCTGGCCGAGGACATCCGCTTCCCCGGGATGGCCGAAGACGTCATCTCGGTCTCGGCCGCGGGCGCGGACCTGCGCTCGTGGGTGCTGGCCTTCCGCGGCGGCACCGCGCGCTGGACCCAGCGGGTGACCCGCACGGCCGGGGACGGCAGGCACACCGTGGCCTTCGAGCAGGTCTCGGGCGACTTCACCGCCCTGCGCGGGTCCTGGACCTGCACCGACACCGACGCCGGGTGCGAGGTGGTCTACGAGGTCGTGTTCAGCACCAGCGTCCCGCACCTGGCCGGGGCCATCAACTCCGCGGTCGGCCGGGTGCTCGTGCGCAGCGCCCACCAGATCGTCTCCGCGCTCGGCCCGGTCCGGGTCGTCGCGGGCGGGCAGTACCTGTCCGACCTGCCGGAGGGCTTCCTGCCCGGCCGGGTCCTCCCCGACCCCGTCCGGCTGTCGGCGTAGTCGGCCGCGGCCTTCCGAACACGAGGAGAAGCAAGGATGAAGCGCGTCTGCGTCATCGGCGCCGGGTCCGCGGGCATCGCCACCTGCCAGGTGCTGCACGCCCGGGGCATCGAGTTCGACTGCTACGAGGCCGGTTCCGGGATCGGCGGGAACTGGCGCTACCAGAACGACAACGGCATGTCGTCGGGGTACCGGTCGCTGCACATCAACACCTCCCGCAAGATCACCGAGTACCGCGCGTACCCGATGCCGTCGGACTACCCGCCGTACCCGAGCCACGTGCAGATGCTGGCGTACCTGGAGTCCTACGTGGACCACTTCGGCTTCCGCGGCTCGATCGCCTTCCGCAGCGAGGTCACCTCGGTCGAGCCCGTCACGGGCGGCGGCTGGGCGGTGACCGTGCTCGACCGCGACTCCGGGGAGAGCACCACCACCGCGTACGAGTCCGTGGTCGTGGCCAACGGGCACCACTGGGACCCGCGCGACCCGGAGCCGTCGTTCCCCGGCGAGGACACCTTCACCGGCGTGCGGACCCACTCCCACTACTACCGCACCCCCGACGAGTACGCGGGCAAGCGGGTCCTGGTGCTGGGGTTCGGCAACTCCGCCTCCGACATCGCGGTGGAGACCTCGAACGTCGCCGAGCGCACGTTCCTGACACTGCGCCGGGGCGGGTACGTCTTCCCCAAGTTCATGTTCGGCAAGCCCGCCGACGACATGATCAACCCGGTGGTCACCAAGATGCTGCCGCGCGAGGTGCAGCGCTGGATCATGTGGGTGCTGCTGCGGCTGAGCATCGGCAAGGTGGAGGACTTCGGCCTGCCCGCGCCGAGCCACAAGCTGTTCAACGCCCACCCCACGGTCTCGGAGACGCTGCTGCCCAAGCTGGGCCACGGCGACATCGCGGTCAAGCCGAACATCAGCCACTTCGACGGCGGCACCGTGCACTTCGTCGACGGCAGCGCGGAGGAGATCGACGCGGTCGTCTACTGCTCCGGGTACAAGACCTCCTTCCCGTTCCTGAGCGAGAGCGTGGTCGCGCCGACCGACAACGAGGTGTCGCTGTTCCACCGCATGGTGGACCCGGCGCACCCGGGGCTGTACTTCATCGGGCTGTTCCAGCCGCTGGGGTCGGTCACCGTGCTGTCGGAGACCCAGTCGCACTGGCTGGCCGACCTGCTCGACGGCACCGCGAAGCTGCCGTCGGTGCGCGCGATGCGCAAGGAGATCAGCGACTACCGCGAGCGCCTGCGGAAGCGGTACGTGACCTCCAAGCGGCACACCATGCAGGTGGACCACTACCCCTACATCGCCGAGCTGGCCAAGGCGCGGCGCGAGGGCGCCAAGCTGGCCAAGGCGGCGCGCGCGGCCGAGGACAAGGCCCTGGGCGCGCTCCCGGCGTCGTCGTTCGAGCCGGAGTCGGTGTCGCTGCGGATCGCGGCGGCCCCGGAGCTGGTGTGGGACCTCATCTCCGACGTCACCCGCACCGGCGAGTGGAGCCCGGAGTGCCGCAGGTGCTTCTGGCGCGGCGGGGAGCGCGGCGTGGGCGCCAAGTTCATCGGCGTCAACCGCAAGGGCTGGGTCGTCTGGGTCACCTCGAACACGGTGGAGAAGTCGGAGCGCGGTCGGTCGTTCGCCTTCCGCACCGACACCAACGGGGTGCGCTGGGGCTACGAGCTGCGGCCCGACGGCGACGGCACCGTCGTCACCCAGACGTGGGACTACTCGGGCCAGACCGCGGCCCAGCGCGCCCGCACCGCCTCGTTCGCCACCATGGCGCTCGGCGGGTACGCCGAGCACACGCGGGAGCTGCGCGATGGCATCCGCACCACGCTGGAGCGGGTCAAGGCGGCCGCGGAGGCGGTGACCCCGGCCAGGGCGCCGGAGGTCGACCGCACGCGGCTCGGCGCCGACACCCCCGGCGGGGGCAAGACCACCAAGGCGGCGTGACGCCGGGGCGCCGGGTCCCCGCCCGGCGCCCCGCGCGCGCCCCGGTCCGCCCACCCCCGGTCGACGCGGGCCCCCGCGCACCGGGGGCGGGCGGACCGCGTTCGTGAGTACGATCCTGGCCTGCCGCAGGTCCGGGGTCCGTTGAGAGAGCGGTGACGCACGTGCTGGTCAACACGATTACCGAGGGCAACCTCCACTTCCCGACGGTGGCCGACTTCGCCCAGTGGATGGAGGCCAACCACACCGAGGTCGACGAGGTGTGGGTGGCGCTGCCGAAGAAGGGCACCGACGTCGGGTCGCTGACCCGGGGCGAGGCGCTGGACGTGGCCCTGTGCTACGGCTGGATCGACGGCAAGGCCTACTCCGGCGACGTGCCGGAGGGCTGGTGGGCGCAGCGGTTCTCGCCCCGGCGCAAGCGCAGCCCGTGGTCGAAGATCAACTGCGCCCGGGTGCGGGAGCTGATCGCCGAGGGCCGGATGCGCCCGCCCGGGCAGGAGCAGATCGACCTGGCCAAGGCCGACGGCCGCTGGGACGCCGCCTACGCCCCGCAGAGCGAGGCCGTGGTGACCCCGGAGCTGCAGGCCGCCCTGGACGCCTCGCCCGCGGCCTCGGCGGCCTTCGACCGGCTCAGCCGCAGCAACCGCTACCAGATCCTGCTGACACTGGCGAAGGCGGTGAAGCCGGAGACCAAGACCCGGCGCATCGCCGACTACATCGACCGGCTCGAGTGCGGCGACCCCGTGATCGGGGCGCGCAAGCCGAAGAGCTGAGGCAGCGCATTTCCGATAAGGGCCGAAAGGCCCGGTTAATCATTTCCCGGATAGCCAAAAGAACGGGTGCCAACCGACAGCGGCCCGGCAATGGAAAAGGGCCGACCGGCCACCCCCTGCCAGGGGTTCACCCGATCGGCCCAGCCCCGGGGGTGGGTGCGTCCCGATATGCGGGACGCCACCCCCCGGCTCAGACGAGTAGCCGCTGCAGGTGCCCGGCCTGCGCCTGGTCGAGCCGGGCGTCGGCGGTGAGGATGGCGTGCTGCAGCTCGCGGACGCGGCGCGACGGGCTGACGCCGAGCTCCTCGGACAGCTTGGCGCGCAGCCCCTGGTAGGCGTCGAGGGCCTGCCACTGCCGCCCGGAGCGGAACAGCGCCAGCATGTGCTGGGCGCACAGGTTCTCGTTCATCGGGTACCGGGCCGTCAGCGCCGCCAGCTCGCTGAGCAGCAGGCTGTGCCGCCCGCAGCGCATCTCGGCGTCGATGCGGGCCTCGACGACCGACAGCCTGCTCTCCTCCAGCCTGGTCAGCTCGATGGCCAGCGACTCCCCCGTCGGCACGTCGACCAGGGCCGGACCGCGCCAGGCCTCGAGCGCCGAGCGCAGCAGCCTGGCCGCGGACTCCGCGTCGCCCGCCTCCGCCGCCCGGCGCCCGGAGCGGGCCAGCCGCTCGTAGTCGTGCACGTCGACGGCCTCGGCGGGCAGGTCGAGCAGGTAGCCGCCGTACCGGGTGGCCAGGACCCCGGCCGCGCCGGGGCCGATGAGCTTGCGCAACTGCTTGATGTAGGTCTGCAGGGTGGTGCGCGCGCTCGGTGGCCGACGCTCCCCCCACAGCTCCTCCACCAGCGCGGCGACCGGCACCACCTCGCCGACGCGCAGCGCGAGCAGGGCGAACACCTGCCGGGGCTTGGCCGCGGTGGGCAGCACGGACCGGCCCGCCCTGGTGGCCTCGAGCAGGCCGAGGACCCGGACCCGCAGCGCGGGGCCCCCGTCGTCCTGACCTGTGGTGACGGTGGTCGTGGCGGTGGTGGCGGTGGTGGTGTGCGCGACCGCGGTCATGGTCTGACCCTCCCCTGCGCTGGTGTTGCGGTGGACGGGTGCAAGTCCACCGCAGGAGGGGCGACCGACCCCAGTGCCACTACCACCAATCGCGCGTGAAGTCACCCCGCATCCAGGTGTGAGAAGTTCATGTCCATTCACGTTAGCGCGTAACTACCGGCTTTTTCCCCGCCCATTAAGAATTCAGCTCAACGAATTCCGGAGCGGCACGAAGCCAAAGGGGCGCGAACATGAACACCATGGCCACCACCTCCGACATCCACTTCGACATCCACTTCAACGACGACTTCGCCATCTACGAGCTCGACCAGGCCCGCGGCGCGTTCGACCTCGCCTTCACCTGCCTGTGCGTCATCGACGGCGCGTTCACCGCGCCGAGCACCCCGGCCGTCTGAGCCGGGGGCCGGGCGATGCGAGGGCAGGACAGGATCGGGTTCCGCCGCCACCTGCGGCCCGAGATCGTCGAGGGCGAGGCGGTGTACCTGTTCGCCGAGAACGGGGTCACCGCGCTGCGCGGCCGGGCCATCGAGCTGCTGGCCGCCCGGCTCGACGGCACCAGGCGGGTGCCCGAGCTGCTGCGGGACCTGCCCGCCGGGGTGAGCGCCGAGCAGGTCGACCGGATGCTGGACCGGTTGGGCGCCGCGGGGCTGATCGGCCCCCGGCCCGACCCCGACCCCGGGCAGGACGCCGCCGCGCTGGCCTACTGGGACGCCGCCGGGCTCGACCCGGCGGCCGCCGCGGCCGCCGCGCTGGCCGCCGAGGTGACCGTGCTGCGGGTCGGCTCCGCCGACGCCGAGGGCCTGGCGGGCGCGCTGCGCCGGGCCGGGCTGGCCACGACCGCGACCGCCGGGCCCACCGACCCGCTGTCCCCCCGCTCGACGCTGTCCGTCGTGGTCTGCGACGACTACCTGCGCCCGGAGCTGCGGGGGGTCGACCTGGCCCACCGGGCGGCGGGGCGGCCCTGGCTGCTGGTCAAGCCGACCGGCGCCCAGGTGTGGGTCGGGCCCGTGTTCACCCCCGGCGACGGCGCGTGCTGGCGCTGCCTGGCCACCCGGCTGGCGGCCAACCGGCCCACCGAGGCGCACGTGCAGAACCGCAGCGGCCGCACCGGGCCCGCGGCCCGCCCGGACATCGGCCTCGCGCCCGTGTCGGGGGCGGCCGTCGAGGTCGCCGCGGCGGAGGCGGCCAAGTGGCTGGCCGGACACCGCCACCCCGGCCAGCGCGAGGTCTGGGTGCACGACAGCCTGACCATGCGCGCCACCCACCACCAGGTGCGCGCCCTGCCGCAGTGCCCGTCGTGCGGCGACGAGGACCTGGTGCGCGCCCGGGCGCTGCTGCCGGTGCGGCTGGCCCCCCGGCCCAAGCGGTCGAGGGCGGGCGGCGGGCACCGGTCCCGCAGCCCGGAGGAGGTCCTGGAGCTGCACCGGCACCTGGTCAGCCCGATCACCGGGGTGGTCACCGACATCCGCCGCGACGGCCGGGGGCACCCGCTGTTCCAGTCCTTCCGCTCCGGCACCAACATCGCCGCGGGCGACGGGTTCGACGCGCTGCGCTCGACGCTGCGCGACGACAACGGCGGCAAGGGCGCCACCGCGCTGGAGGCGGAGGTCGGCGCGCTCTGCGAGGCCGTCGAGCGGCACAGCGGCGCCTTCCACGGTGACGAGGCCGTCGTGGTGGCCAGTTACGCCGAGCTCGGTGAGCGCGCCGTGCACCCGGACGCGGTGCAGCTGTTCGACAAGCGCCAGTTCGCCGACCGGGACCGCGCCAACGCCGCGCACTCGGTGCTGCAGTGGGTGCCGGAGCGCTTCGACGAGGAGGCGGAGCTGCCCTGGACCCCGGTCTGGTCGCTGACCAGGGGTGAGCACCGGCTGCTGCCCACGGCGTCGCTGTACTACGGCGGGCCGGGTCCGGCGTCGGTGACCGCGAACTCCAACGGGTGCGCCGCGGGGTGCAGCGTGGAGGACGCCGTGCTGCAGGGGCTGCTGGAGCTCGTGGAGCGCGACGCGGTGGCGCTGTGGTGGTACAACCGCACCCGCGCGCCCGGCGTCGACCTCGGCTCGCTGGGCGACCCGTTCGTCGACGAGGTGCGCCGGGCCTACGCCGAGCTGGGCCGCGAGGTCTGGGTGCTGGACCTGACCGCGGACCTGGACGTGCCGGTGTTCGCCGCGCTGACCCGGCGGGTGCGCGGGCCGCGGGAGGAGGTGCTGCTCGGCTTCGGGGCGCACCTGGACCCCCGGTGCGCGCTGCGCCGGGCGCTGACCGAGCTGAACCAGATGATGCCCGCGGTCAGCGACCTGCGCGAGCATGTCCTCGCCGCGATGGACCCGGACCTGCGCGGGTGGCTCACCGGCCCGGGGACCCGGGCGAACCCGCACCTGCTGCCGGACCCGTCGGCGCCGGTCAGGGGGATCGGCGACTACGCCGACCAGACCGCCGCCGACCTGCTCAGCGACGTGGAGACCATCCAGCACCGCCTGGAGGCGCTGGGCATGGAGGTGCTCGTGCTCGACCAGACGCGGCCGGACACCGGGCTGCCCGTCGTCCGCGTGGTCGTGCCCGGGTTGCGCCCGTTCTGGTCCAGACTGGCTCCAGGCAGGCTCTACGACGTCCCGGTATCCCTGGGGCGGGTCGACCGGCCCACCGCGTACGACGACATGAACCCGATCCCGGTGTTCCTCTGACCCGACAGGGCCGCCGGACGCGATCCGCGCTGAAGCTGAGAGTTGTGCCGTGACACCACCTTTCCCCTCCGGGCGACCGCTGTTCTCGCTGCGGGAGGACGCGCTCGTGCGCGCGGACCGGGACCGGCTGACCGTGCGCAGCCGGTGGGGCCCGGTCCACGTGGCCGACGACAGCCCGCTGGTGCGCGAGGCGCTGCACCGGATGAGCCTGGGCCCGGTCTCGCTGGAGCACATCCCGGTGTTGTCCGCCGAGCTGGACCGGTGGCGCGCCGACGGGTCCTGCGGGCCGCAGTGGTCCCGACTGAAAAGGACACTCGACCAACTGGGCGGGTGTGTTATTCCCTCACTGGGACTGCACAACGGCGCCGGGCCGATCCTGTCGCTGGTCGCCGTCACCGCCGACGCGTGGTTCGACTGGCCGGACATCGCCGACACCGAGGCGGTCCACCTCGCGCGCGGCGCGGCCATCACCGACCCCGGCGGGGGTCTCGTCCTGGGCGCCCCCGGCGCCCGCTACGCCGTGCACCTGCACCGCCCACCCGCGACGGGGATAGCGAAACTGCTGGGGGCGGGCGAGAACACGGTCGTGGGGCTGGCCGAGCGGTTGCGCGTGGACCGCGCGGTGGTCGCCGACGTGGTGGCGTACCTGGCGAGCGCGGACCTGGTGCTGCGCGGCCGCGACCGCGCCGCGGACCACGGGTAAGCCGCTGTGCCGCGCGGCAGATCTCGCCACCGGGCCGACACCAGCACCGGGTCCGACTAGCATCGGCACCCGCACCACCGGCGGCGAGTGCCGCTCCGCACCCCAGCGCACGGGAGAACTCTGTGGCGGGAAGCCCCGGGACGACACCGGACACGGACAGCCGCGCTCGGGCGAGCAGGCTCGCCCCGACCCTGGCTCTGCTCATCACCACGGTCGTGTTCACCGGCTTCAGCGTCAACGCCTTCCAGCGAGTCGTGCAGCAGGACCCCTCGCTCACGCACGTCCTGCCCGCCGCCGCCGCGCTGGTGGCGGTGCTGGCGCTGCAAGTCGGCTTCTTCAGCAACCCGCGCCGGGAGCGCGCGCTGCACACCCCCACCGGCTACGCCGCGCTGGCGCTGCAAGCGGTGCTCTCGGGCGTGCCGCTGCTCTACTACGGCGACGCCTGGGGCGGCATCCCGGCCATGTTCGCCGGGTCGGCGCTGGTGGTGCTGCGCGGCCCGGCGGGGTGGGTGGTCCTGGGCCTGACCGCGGTGGCAAACGGGGTGAACGGCTACCTCACCACCGCCGACCCGGTGGTGGAGGCGGCGTACTACGCCGCGGCCGTCGTCGTCAGCGCGCTCGTGGTCTACGCCATGGTGCAGCTCCGCTCGCTCGTGGGCCAGCTCAACGGGGCGCGGGAGGAGCTGGCGACGCTGGCCGTGGCCCGCGAGCGGCTGCGCTTCGCCAGGGACCTGCACGACCTGCTCGGGTTCTCGCTGTCGGCCATCACGCTCAAGTCCGAGCTGGCGCACCGCCTGCTGGTCTCGGCGCCACGGCGCGCGGTGGCGGAACTGCGGGAGATCCTGGGGATCGCGCGCCAGGCGCTCGTGGACGTGCGCGCCGTGGCGTCGTCGTACCGGGCGCTGTCGCTGGAGGACGAGCTGGAGTCCGCGCGGTCGGTGCTGGGCGCGGCCGAGGTCGCGGTCGTGGTGGAGCACGGCGGGCCGGGGCAGGCGGGCGCGCTCGCCGGGCTCTCCCAGCCCGCGCGCACCGTGCTGGCGACCGTGCTGCGCGAGGGCGTGACGAACCTGCTGCGGCACAGCAAGGCGGAGAACTGCCACATCCGCTTCACCCGTTCGGGCGACAACGTGGTGCTCGAGGTGGTCAACGACGGTGTGCGCCCGCCGCAGGACGCCGACCACCGGCCCGGCAACGGGATCGACAACCTCACCACCCGGGTGCGGGCGCTGGGCGGGGCGCTGGACGCGGCCCCCGCCGACGAGGACACCTTCCGGTTGCGCGTCACCGTCCCGGCCGCGCGGGAGCCGCTCGTCGGCGGTGAGGCCGACGCCCCCGACGACACCGACGCCCTCGACAACCCCGACGACCCGGCCCCGCGCTCCTCGGCGCTGCGGCCGGGCAAGGGCGCCGCGGTGGGCACCGCCGTGTTCGTCGGCTACGCCTTCACCTCCTCGTCGTTCGTGTTCAACATGAGCGACGGCGCGCCCGTGTGGGAGAAGGTGCTGGCCGTGCTGTGCGTGCTGGCGTCGCTGGGGATCGCGCTCGGCTTCTTCGCCAGGCCCGCGGCGCGGGTGCGGTCGACTCGCGGGCGGGTGCTGCTCGGCGTGCTCGCCGCGCTGCTGCTCGCGCCGATCCTGGTGCTGGGGTCGGCGTTCCCGGTCGCGCCCGGGTTCCTGGCGGGCAGCCTGCTGCTGGCGCTGCCCGCGCGGGCGGGCGTCCCGCTGTTCCTGACCGTGGTGGCCGGGATCGTCACCGCGCACGTGCTGCTCACCGGCAACCCCATCATGATCACCTATGGGCTGCTGGTGACGGTGAACCAGGGGCTGGTGGTCTTCGGCCTGACCTGGCTGCGGTCGCTGGCCGAGGAGCTGCAGGCGGCGCGCTCGGAACTGGCCGACATGGCCGTCACCCGCGAGCGGCTGCGCTTCGCCAGGGACCTGCACGACCTGCTCGGGTTCTCGCTGTCGGCGGTCACGCTCAAGTCCGAGCTGACCCTGCGGCTGGTCGAGCGCGACCCGGAGCGCGCCCAGCAGGAGCTGGCGGGCATCGTCGACATCTCCCGCCAGGCGCTCGCCGACGTCCGCTCGGTCGCCTCCGCCTACCGCGAGCTGGCGGTCGAGGAGGAGGTCGCCGCCGCCCGGGCGCTGATGACCGCGGCCAACATCGACGTCACCGTCCGGATGCAGGACCTCGAGCTGGCGCCCGCCGCCCGCACCACCCTCGCCACCGTCCTGCGCGAGGGCGTCACCAACCTCCTGCGGCACAGCGACGCCACCCACTGCGAGATCACCCTGACCCGCGAGGGCGACCGGGCCGTCCTGCAGATCACCAACGACGGCCTGGGCCCCGACGGCGGTCCCACCCTGCTCGGCGGCAGCCGGGGCGGCGACGGCATCCCCAACCTCAGCGCCCGGGTGGCCGAGCTCCACGGCGCCCTGGACGTCCGCGTCGTCGAGGACCGCTACCGCCTGCGCGCCGAGGTCCCCCTGCGCTGAGCGGGCCGCCCGGCGGGCGGGTCAGCGTCCATACCGGACACGACCGCCGGAACCGCCCTCCCCCAGGGGGATGGCGGCGCGGAGGTGGTAGTGGTCGGCGCCGACGCGGCCCGCGGTGAGGACGCCGTCGAGGGCGTGGACCCGCTCGCAGAGGTTGCGGACGCCGCTGCCGCCGTCGAGGGGGGCGTCGTGGGCGCCGTCGTTGAGGATGTCCATGGTGACCGCCCCGGCGTCGCGGCGGACGCGGATCTCGCAGAAGCGGGCGGCGCTGTGCCGCAGGACGTTGGTGACGCCCTCGCGCAGCACCACCGCCAGCACCGTCCCGGCGGGCTCGGGCACGGACCCGCCGTCCAGCTCGACCCGCACCGCGACACCCGCCGAGGCCAGCAGGGACCGGGCGGAGCGGATGCTGTCGTGCACCGACAGCAGCCGGTAGCCCATCGCCACCGACCGCACGTCCGAGAGCGTGCGGTCGGCGATCGTCAGCACCTCGCCGACGGCCTCCTTGGCCGCGCCCGGGTTCGCGGGCAGCAGCCGGTGCGCCAGCTCGGACTTGAGCTTGATCGCGAAGATCCCGGAGCCGAGCAGGTCGTGCAGGTCGCGCGAGACCCGCAGGCGCTCCTCGGAGACCGCGCCCGCCTGCGCCACCGGACCCGACCACCTGGCCCGGCCGCGCGGCAGCGCCCACACCACCAGCCCGGTCGAGGCCGTCGTCGCCGCGCTCAGCGCCGCCGTGGTCACCCCCGCCCCGGTGAGCAGCGGCGCCGCGGCGGACAGCGCGCAGAGCGCCGCGAACGCCACCCAGCGCGCCGGGCCGCGCAGCAGCAGCAGCGCGCTGCCGCCCGCGAGCCCGACGGCGGCGATCCACGGGTGGCCGAACAACAGCACCGGGACCGCCACGAACGCCACCTGCCCGACCAGTGCGGCGTAATGCCGAAATCCGGGATGAACCGTTTCACCGCGGTGCACGAACAACACCTGGGCCGACAACAACAACACGATGTCGAGCACAACCACCGCCGAATGGCGGAAATCGCGATCGAGGGTGAGCACGTGCGTGATCTCGATGGCGGCCATCGCGCACAGAACGGTCGCCGCCGAGGCCGGGCGGCGTCGCGGTCGAGTCCCGGTTGGCATTGCCTGACCCCCACACGCCGTGCTGCCCGGATCTTACAAGGGTGCGGGGCCGCCGTGATCCCGCGTGCGAGGTAAATATTCTCCGACGTGAATGACATTCCGTCACCGCCTCGGAATTCAGTGGACCTCTCGCGGTTTCCCGGGTTCATTCGTGAAAACCTCACGTCCGCCGCGGTAGGGGTTCACCGGTGATCCGTGTGGTCGTCCGTGGCGCGGGGCGCCGCCGGTGCAGTGGACTGGGGGCATCGAGGAACCGGGCGGCGACGACCCGGGCGCCGCTGCCGCAGGTGGGGAGAGTCCACATGGAGATCAAGGTGCTGGGACCGCTGGAGGCCACGCTCGCCGGGGCGTCGATCACGCCGACGGCGAGCAAGCCCAGACAGCTGCTGGCCCTGCTCGGCCTGCAGGCGGGCAACGTCGTGACCGTCCCGGCGCTGATCGAGGAGCTGTGGGGCAGCGCCCCGCCGCGCTCGGCGCTGACCACCCTGCAGACCTACGTGCTACAGATCCGCCGCCGCGTCGAGGCGGCGTCGGCGCACCCGGCGGCCAAGGACGTGCTGGTCACCCGCTACGGCGGCTACCTGCTCGCGGTCGACCGCGACGGTGTCGACGCCACCGCGTTCGACCGGGCCGCCAGGGCGGGCCAGGAGGCGCTCGAGGCCGGGCGCCTCGAGCAGGCCTCGGCGCTGTTCACCTCCGCGCTGCGGGTCTGGCGCGGCCCGGTGCTGGCCGACGTCAAGGTCGGCCCCCGGCTGGGCATGGAGGTCGCCAGGCTGCGCGAGGGCAGGCTGGGCGTGCAGGAGGCGCGCATCGACGTGGAGCTGCGGCTGGGCCGCCACCAGGCGCTGCTCGGGGAGCTGTCGGTGCTGACCGCCCAGCACCCGATGCACGAGAACTTCCGCGCCCAGCACATGCTCGCGCTCTACCGCTCCGGCCGCCGCTGGCGCGCGCTGGAGGAGTACCGCTCGCTGCACGACAAGCTGATCGAGGAGCTGGGCCTGGGCCCGTCGGAGCGGCTGCGCGGGTTGCAGCGGGCGATCCTGAGCGCCGACTCGGTCCTCGACGTGGCCGACCGGGACGCGCCGGGCAGGGGTGCGCGACCACAGCTCGCGTCATGAGCGCGTTCTCGACGCCCGTCCGGGCGGGAGCGCGCGGGCGCGGTCGCGCGGCACTATGGTGTGCCGCACCAGGTGGCGGGAGGCGTCGGGGATGATCAGGGTCTTGCTCGCGGAGGACATGCACATGGTCCGGGGCGCGCTGGTCGCACTGCTCGACCTGGAGCCCGACATCGAGATCGTCGCCGAGGTCGAGTCCGGCGACCAGATCGTGACGATGGCCAGGGCGCACACCCCGGACGTCGCGGTGATCGACATCGACCTGCCGGTCCTCGACGGCCTCACCGCCGCCGCCACGATCCGGACCACCCTGCCCGGCGTGCGCACCCTGATGCTCACGTCCCTGGCCCGGCCGGGCACCCTGCGCCGCGCGCTGGCCGCGGGCGTGGACGGGTTCATCCTCAAAGACGCCCCGCCCGCCAAGCTCGCCGCCGCCATCCGCGACGTCTCCCAGGGCAAGCGCGTCGTGGACTCGCAGTTGGCGCTGGCCGCCTGGGACCGCGGCGAGTGCCCGCTGACCGAGCGCGAGCTCGAGGTGCTGCGGCTGGCCGCGGTCGGCACGGACGCCCCGGACATCGCCAAGGCCCTGATGCTGTCCTCGGGCACCGTCCGCAACTACCTGACGACCATCGTGGGCAAGCTCGACGCCCGCAACCGCGTGGACGCGATCCGCATCGCCGCCGACGCGGGCTGGATCTGACCGGTCCGCCCCGGCGGGTCAGAGCCAGCCGGAGGTGCGGGCGATGCGGACCGCGTCGACCCGGTTGCGCGCCTCGAGCTTCATCGAGACCGTCGTCAGGTAGTTGCGGACCGTGCCGACCGACAGGAACAGGGTGCGGGCGATCTCGCCCGCGTCGGCGCCGTCGGCGGCCAGCCGCAGCACCTCCAGCTCGCGCGGGGTCAGCGGGCACTCGTCGCCGTCCCAGGCGGCCAGCGCCAACTGCGAGTCGATGACCCGGCGGCCGACCGAGACGCCGCGGATGGCGTCGCACAGCTCGTTGATCGGGGCGTCCTTGAGGATGAACCCGTTGACCTTGGCGCTCAGCGCCCGGCGCAGGGTGCCGGGGCGGCCGAGGCTGGTGAGCATCAGCGTGCGGGTGGCGGGCGCGGTCTCGTGGATCAGCGCCGCCGCGGACAGGCCGTCCATCCCCGGCAGGTCGATGTCGAGCACGGCGACGTCGGGCTGGCTCTTGGTGACGGCGGGGATGATGTCGTCGCCGCTGGCGACCGAGGCGACCACCTGCATGTCGGGTTCGAGGTCGAGCAGTGCGACGAGGGCGCCCCGCAGCATTCGCAGGTCCTCGGCGAGCAATACCTTGATCATGGTTCCCCCTCGGGGCGGCACCGTGCGCGAGAAGTCTTCCACTCCGCGTTCACCCCGGTCCACGCGTTCGCGGCGATTGCGCCGAACGCGCCGCGACCTGGGTCGAAATGCCCTGCCGAACGCGGCGTGGAGAGCGCGTGCCGCCGTGTCCGGGATCGGCACAGGTGGGCACACCGGTCCGCGGATTCCCCCGACATCCGCCGGACAAGGGTAGACGGGTGGTCCGCGCGGTGCCAACGCGGACCACCCGCCCGGGTCACCAGCGGCCGGCGACCAGTTCGCCGAGCACCTCGGCCAGCACGTCGCGCCCGTTGCGCGACAGCACCGAGGCGAGGTGGCACTGCACCGAGGCGAACCCCGGCCCGCGCAGCGCGTGCACCTCGTCCTCGGCGCCGCCGGTGCTCTCGCCGAAGACCTCGACCACCCCGCCGCGTGCCGGGCAGTCGAGCCGGTCCGCGGCGGAGCGGGCCGAGAAGGTGTTGTAGAAGCCGACCAGCTCGGTGCGCCCGAACAGGCCGACCTTGCGCTGCACGCCCTGGTTGGGCTCGGCGCGGCGGCGCACCGGCAGGCCGAGCATCGTGGAGAGCACCTGGTGGCCCAGGCACACCGCGAAGAACGGGGTGTCCGAGGCCAGCAGCCTGGCCACCACCGCGCGCAGCACGGCGATCTTGGGGTGGGCCACCTCGCGCGGGTCGCCGGGGCCGGGGCCGACGATGACCAGGTCCCAGCCCGCGTCGAGGTCGTAGTCGCCGTCGAAGCGGGTGACCGTGACGCTCGGGCCCAGCGAGCCGATCAGGCCGCGGGCCATGTGGGTGAAGGTGTCCTCGGCGTCGATGACCAGGATGCGCTTGCCCAGCAGCCCCGGGTCGTGGCGCGCCCGGGCGGCGGGCTCGGCGAACCAGAAGTCGGCCACCGGCACGTTGCGCTCGGCCAGCGCCCTGGCCACCGCCGGGTGCCCGGTGACGTCCGGGATCTCGGCCACGGCGGGCAGCGACTCCCCCGCCAGCGCGGCGAGCAGACCCGCGGCCTTGGCCCTGGTCTCCTGCGCCTCGGCCGCCGGGTCGGAGTCGCGGACCAGGGTGGCGCCGACGCCGAGGGTCATCCGCCCGGCCGCCGACACCTCGGCGGTGCGGATCATGATGGCCGAGTCGAGCCGCTGCCCGCCGCGGGCGTCGCGGCCGAACAGCGCCACCACCCCGGCGTAGTGGCCCCGGCCGTGCGGCTCGTGCTTGGCCACCACCCGGCAGGCGCTCTCCAGCGGCCCGCCGGTGACGGTCGGCGCGAACAGCGTGCCGCGCAGCACCTCCCGCGCCTCCAGCGACGAGCGGCCCTCGATCAGGTACTCGGTGTGGGCGACCCTGGCCATCTGCTTGAGGTACGGGCCGTGGGCGCGGGCGCCGAGGTCGCACACCCTGCCCATCATCTTGAGCTCCTCGTCGAGGACCATGTACAGCTCGTTGGCCTCCTTGGTGTCGGCGAGGAAGGCCAGCACGCCGTCGAGGTCGGGGCCGTGCTCGGGGTAGCGGTGGGTGCCGCTGATCGGGTTCATCACCACGGTCCCGGCGTCCAGGCTGACGTGGCGCTCCGGGGAGGCGCCGATGAACGCGCGGTCCCCGGTCCAGACCAGGTAGGTCCAGTACGAGCCGGGGTCGCGGCCGAGCAGCCTGCCGAAGAAGGCCAGCGCGGTCTCGCGCGACCAGTCGCCGATCTCGGCGGTGAAGGCCCGCTTGATGACGAAGTTCGCCCCGGTCCCCCGCCCGATCTCCTCGACCAGCACCTGGCGGACGACCTCGGCGTAGGCGTCGTCGTCGAGGTCGAACGCCCCGCCCGCCAGCGCGATGGGCAGGTCGGGCAGGGCCGCGGCCACCTGCGCGAGCGGCAGCGCCGCCTGGTCGGTGACCGTCATGGTGATCAGCGGCGCGCCGTCGTCGCGGCAGGCGAAGCCGCGCTCGCGCACCTGCCGGTAGGGCAGCAGCGCCAGCACCTCGTGCCGGTCCCGGCCGCCCGCGGCGGGCAGCGGGATGTCGGCGACCAGGTCGACCTCGCCCACCTGCCCGAGCAGCAGGTCGACGGTCTCGGCGCCGCCCGCGCCGGGGCGGTGCAGCAGCGCGAAGGCGGGGGCGTCGCCGCCCAGGATCGTGTCCAACCAGGTGGCGCCCACGGTCTACTCCCCTCCGGTCAGCGCCGCCAGGGCGGCCCGGGTCGAGATGGTGACCGAGCAGCGCGACGACGCGTAGGTCAGCGCCATCCGGTGGTGCTCGGCGGTGAAGTCGGCGACCGCGTCGGCGACCACGAACGTCTGGATGTCGTTGCTGAAGCCCTCGTGCGCGGTCATCAGGATGCCGACGTGGGCGTAGACGCCGCAGATGACCAACTGGTCGCGGCCCTCCGCGCGCATCCGCGCCAGCAGGTCGGTGCGGGCGAACGCGCTGGGCCGCCACTTGGTCAGCACCAGGTCGCCCTCGGCGGGGGCCAGGCTGGGCAGGATCTCCCGGTGCTCGGGCTCGGCGCTCATGCCGGGGCCCCAGAAGTCCATCAGCAGCCCCCGGTCCTGGGCGGACATGCCGCCGGGCTGGGCGGTGTAGGCCACCTGGGCGCCGTGCTCGGTGAACGCCGCGCGCAGCAGGGAGACGTTGGCGACCAGGTCGGTCATCGGCTCCTCGGTGTGCCGGAACGGGCTGAGGAAGAAGTTCTGCATGTCGTGCACCAGCAGCACCGCGCGCGCCGGGTCGATGGTCCAGCGCGCGATGTTCTCCGGCAGCTCGTGCTCAGCGGGCATCGGGTAGGACTCGATCACTGGGATCGCCATGGTCTCTCCTGTTCGGGGTGGGTGGGGGTGGCCCCGGCGGTCCGCGCGCGGCGCGGGCGCGGACCGCCGGGGCGGCAGGCTCAGGCGCCGAGGGTCGCGCCCCCGTCGACGGTCAGGTCGTGCATCGTGATGTGGGCGGCCCGGTCGGAGAGCAGGAACAGCACCGCGTCGGCGATGTGCTCCGGTTGCGCCAGCCGACCCAGCGGGATGCCGAGCCGGTAGGTCTGCGGGGAGCCCTCGACCGACACCCGCAGCGCGTCGGTGTCCGAGTCCGCCCACAGCGAGGTCAGCATCGGGGTCTGCGTCGACCCCGGGGCCACGACGTTGCAGCGGATCCCGTGCCCGGCCAGCTCCAGGCCCAGGCACTTGGTGAAGCTGGCCGACGCCGCCTTGGACGCGGCGTAGGCGGCCATGTTCCAGCGCGGGGTCGTCGCGGAGTTCGACGCGACGGTCACGATCGACCCGCCGCGGCGCGGGACCATCCGCCTGGCCACCGCCCTGCTGACGTTGAACACCCCGGTCGTGTTGACCGCGAACGTGATGTCCCAGTCCTCCTGCGTGAGGTCGACGGCCCCCGCGGTGCGCAGCACGCCCGCGGCGTTGACCAGGTAGCTGATGGGGCCGATCTCGCTCTCGACCTTGGCGACGGCCGCGTCGACCTGCGCGCCGGAGGACACGTCGACGGTGAAGCCGCGCACGGCGTGCCCCTGCTCGTTGAGGGCCTTGACCAACAGCTCCAGCGCCTCGGTGTCGGCGTCCACCGCGGCCACGGCCGCGCCGTCCGCGGCGAGCGCGCGGACCACCGCCTCGCCGATGCCGCCTGCCGCCCCGGTGACCAGGGCAGTCTTCATCCACATGGCAATCACCCCTCGACGTTCTCCCGGCGCCGCGCCGTCATCCTCGCCACCACCTCCGGGGGTATCCCGAGGCAGCGGACGGAGAAGGACCCCACGGCGTCGAGGTAGTCCAGTTCAAGCCGGGTCTCGTCGACCGCGGTGGCGCGACCGCCCCGCACCAGCACCCGGCCCGCGACGACGACGGTGTCGACGTCGGCGGACCCGCCGAGGGCCAGGAAGCCCTCCAGCGGCCGGGGGTTGAGCAGGTAGCGCCAGTCGTCGGCCCGGATCAGCACCAGGTCGGCCTGCTTGCCGACCTCCACGCTGCCGATCTCGTCGGCCCAGTCCAGGCCGCGGGCGGCGATGCGCGTGGCCATGGCCAGCGCGTCGGTGGGCAGCACCTCCGTCGGGTCGGCGTACATCTCGTTGACGACCTGGTAGGCCGCCTTCATCGCCTCGGCCATGCCGGGGACCGGCAGCGCGGCGCCGTCGGTGGACAGCGACACCTCCAGCCCCGCCCTGCGCAGCTCGGGCACCGCGCGGGTCTCGGTGAGGGTCGACTCGCCTGCGTGGCCGTACTTCGCGGGGGACACGCTGATGTGGACACCGCTGTCCACCAGCAGCTTGCGCTCGTCGTCGTCGACGAACGCGGTGTGCACCGCGGTGAAGCCGGGACCCAGCAGCCCCAGGTCGGCGAACCGGCGCACGGGGCTGGCCCCGTGGTAGACCAGGCTCGCGTCGTACTCGTTGCGCAGCGCGCCCACGTGGGTGGCGAACGGCACCCCGTGGCGGGCGACCAGCTCGGCGAAGCCGCGGCCGAGCTCGTCGGTCATGTTGACCCCGTAGACCGAGGTCGGTCGGGCCTTGAGCAGGCCGGTGGTGTCCGCCGCGGCGCGCGCCAGCAGCGCGTCGAGGTCGGCGAGCAGGGTGTCGGCGTCGCGGGTGCGGCGGAACCGGGTCTCCCCCGGCGCGCAGACCGCGTCGCTGGCCCAGGTGCTGACCGAGGCGCGCATCCCCAGGTGCAGGGCGGCGTCGGCGAGCGCGTCGGGCCGGTTGAACGAGCCGACGTCGCCGAGGGTGGTGACCCCGGTGCGCAGCTGCGTCCACATCGAGTAGCGGGCGATCGCCGCGGCCTCGTCGGGGGTGAGCCCGCCGATGCGGTCGGTGAACGAGTCGAAGGCGACCGAGACCGCGGGCAGGTCGCCGCCCAGGGCCATGAACGCGGGCTTGTCGTCGCGGTCGTGCGGGGTGCGCAGCGCACCCCGGAACGGCAGCCGCATCGCGAACAGGTCGTGCCAGTGGGCGTTGACGAAGCCGGGCAGCACCATCATCCCGGTCGCGTCGAGCACCTGGGCGTCGGCGGGCGCCGCCGCGAGGGCGTCCGGCCCGACCGCGGTGATCCTGCCGTCCACCGCGAGCACCGCGCCGCCGGGCACGACGCCCGCGGCGGCGTCGGCGGTGTAGAGGCAACCGCCCTTGACCAGCAGCGCCGCCATCACCGCACCCGCGGCGGCGCGGCGAGGTAGGCCGCCCAGGCGTCGATGGTGGGGACCGCGGCCAGCTCGGCGAGCACGACCCGCAGGCCCGCGCGGCGCCACTTCGTGCTCAGCCGCATCATCTCCAGCGAGCCCAGGCCGAGGAACACGAGGTTGGCGTCGCCGTCGATCTCGGCCGGGTCGACGCCGATGAGGTCGGCGACCTGGGCGCGCAGCGAGTCCGCTGTGGTCAGGTCCGGTGTGGACAGTTCGGGGGTGGCAGACATGGCTGGTGTCTCCTCTCAGGCTTGCGCCGTGACCCAGTCGCGGGCGATGGCGGGGTCGCAGGCCGCGGCGGCCAGGACCTTCTTGTCGACCTTGCCCAGCGGCGTGAGCGGGAAAGCGGCGACGTACTCCACGCGGTCCGGGAGCTTGTACTCGGCCAGGCCGCGCTCGTGCAGGGCGCGCTTGAGCTCGGGCAGCGCGGGCTGCCCGTCCGCCTCCGCGCACACCAGGAAGGCGTAGATGCGCTCGCCGAGGAACTCGTCGGGCACCGGGACCACGGCCGCGCGGGAGACCGACGGGTGGGTCACCAGGTGGCCCTCGACCTCGCCCGCGGAGATCTTGTCGCCGCCGCGGATGACCACGTCCTTGATCCGGCCCTCGATGACGAGCTTGCCCTCGGGGGTGAGCCGGGCCAGGTCGCCGGAGCGGTAGAAGCCGTCCTCGGTGAACGCCTTCGCGTTGTGCTCGTCGGCGCGGTAGTAGCCCTGCAACGTGTACGGGCCGCGGGCCAGCAGCTCACCGGTGCCCCCGGGGCCGACCGCGGCGCCGTTCTCGTCGACGATGCGCACCTCGTCGAACGGCGAGATCGGTGTGCCCTGGGTGTGGACCACGGTGTGGTCGTCGTCGGCCGCGTCGGTCATCGACAGCAGTCCCTCGGCCATGCCGAACACCTGCTGCAACCGCGCCCCCAGCTCGGGCTCGACGCGCGCGGCCAACTCCGGCTGCAACCGGGCGCCGCCGATCTGGACCGTCCTGAGCGTGGACAGGTCCGGGGACAGCCACTCGGCCGCCTCCAGCCACAGGTGCGCGACGGTCGGCACCAGGCTGGTGAACGTCACCGCCTCCTCGGCGATGAGCCGGAAGCAGTCCTCGGCGCCCGGGTCGTCGGCGAGCACGACCGTGCCGCCCACCCCGAGCACGCCGACCACACCGGGGCAGCCCCAGGTGAAGTTGAACTCCACCGGCAGCGCGGCCAGGTAGACGTCGTCGGCGGTGGTGCCGCAGTACCGCGCGACCTCCCTGGTCTGGTAGGCGTAGTCGTCGTGCGTGCGGGGGATCAGCTTCGGCAGCGCCGTGGTGCCGCCGGAGAGCAGGAAGAACGCGACGTCGGACGGGTCGGCCGCGGGCAGCGGCGCGGGCTCGGCGTCCACTGAGGACAGCGGGACGACGCGCGGGTCGGTCGAGCAGCCGCTGCCGTGGGCGAACACCGTGCGCAGGGTGGGGACCTCGCCGAGCATCCGCTCGGCGAGCTGGGTGTGGTCGTAGCCGCGGTGCACGCCGGGGATCACGTAGCCCACCGCGCCGGACAGCGCCAGCAGGTGCCGGATCTCGTTGGCGCGGTGCGAGGTCAGCGCGAAGACCGGCTTCGCGCCCACCCGGAACAGCGCGAAGGCGACCACGACGAACTCGGGGACGTTGGGCAGCTGCAGCACGACCCGGTCGCCGGGGCCGATGCCCTGGGCGCCGAACCCGGCGGCGACGCGGTCGACGCGGTCGGCCAGCTCGGCGTAGGTCAGGCGGGTCGTGCCGTGGACCAGGGCGACGGCGGCGCCGTCGCGCTCGGCCCAGCGGCGGGGCAGCTCGCCCAGGGGCTCACCGCGCCACAGCCCGGCGCGGGCGTAGGCGGCCGCGCGCTCGGCGGGCCACGGGGTGCATCCGTCCAGCATCGCTCACTCCTGGTTCTCGTCGGGGGAGGCGGTGATCTCCACGACCGCGCACCCGGCCTCCATGCCGGGGGCGTTGGCGATCAACATGACGTGGTCGCCGGGGACCACGGCGCCGGTGCGCCACAGCCGCTCCAGGCCGATGAACGGGTCGGCCGCGCCGACGTGGCCGGTGGTGCGGGTGATCTCCCAGGTGCCGCGCTCGGCGTCGACGCCGAGGGCGTCGAGGTAGATCGCGTGCAGCGGGCCGCGGGCGAAGCCGACGTGGCAGACCCGGGTGATCTTGTCCATCGGCACCCCGGCGTCGGCCAGGGCGGTCTCGGCCGCGCCCGCGACGCACTCGCCGAGGTCGCCGATCGGCGGGGCGACCCCGCGCGACCACTGCTCGCGCCAGTGCTCGCTGCGCTGCTCGAAGTTGAGCGAGACGCCCCGGGTGATGCCGGGCGGGAAGAGCCGCTCGCCGCCGCGGTGCAGCTCCTCCATCCCGGGGTTGCTGTAGGCCGCCACCGAGGCGACCCTCGCGAACCCGCCGCGGCGGGAGACCACCGCGGCGGCGGCCCCGTCGGCGAGCAGGAACAACTTGGCCGCGTTCCACCGGTCGACGATGGGGGCGGAGAAGTTGTCCGAGGTGGTCAGCAGGACGGCGTCCGCCCCGCGCTCGGCGGTGAGCCGGTGCGCGGCCAGCTCGAGGGCGGCGATCATCCCGACGCAGCCCTGCCGCAGCTCCACCGCCGAGATCGGCCGGTCGACGGTCTCGCGCAGCACGTAGTGCGGCGCGGACCACCCGTCGGGCCCCTGGTGGTAGGTGGTGGCGTGCAGCAGCGCGGCGAAGTCGTCGGCCGCCAGGCCGGACCGGGCGATGGCGGCCCTGGCCGCGCTGACCGCCATGTCCGGCGCGGGCAGGTCACCGGCGACCAGGACGGACTCGAAGCCCGCCGCGGCCCGGTCGGCCTCGGCGTACCAGCCCTGCTCGACCGCGTGCGCGGTGGTCACCGCCGGGGGCAGGAAGGTCCCCACCGCGGCGAGGTGGACGTCGTCGACGCGCATGGCTCACCGTCCCCCGCGGGCCGGGGTGTCGGCGGGGTCGGTGGCGGGCACCAGGTATCGCGCGACGCTGTCCATCTTCTCGCTGGTCTCCTCGTACTCGCGCTCCGGCGAGGAGGCCGCGACGATCCCGGCGCCCGCGCGCAGCCAGGTGCGCCCGTCCTGGCGGTAGGCCGAGCGCAGCACCAGGGCCGCGTCCATCTCGCCGGACTGGTCGACGGTCAGCACCGCGCCGCTGTAGAGGCCGCGCGACTCCGCCTCGAAGCCGCGGATGGCGTCGTAGGCCGGGGCCTTGGGCACCCCGGAGGCGGTGACGGCCGGGAAGACCGCGCCGAAGGCGTCCCAGGGGCCGAAGCCGGGCGCGAGCTGCCCGGCGACCTTCGAGGCCAGGTGCTGGCAGGTGCCGCGGGACTTGACGACCATGAACTCCGGGACCTCGATGGAGCCGGGGACGCAGACGTCGGTGAGCTCGTCGGTGCCGACCTTGACCGAGATCGCGTGCTCGTAGACCTCCTTGGCCGAGCCGAACAGGTCGCTGCGCAGTTGGGCGTTGACCGCCTCGTCGTCGGTCAGCGCGCGGGTGCCCGCCAGCGGCTGGCTGACCACCCGGCCCGCGGCGTCGACCTGGACCACGATCTCCGGGCTGAAGCCCAAGGCCTCCAGGCCGCCGAGGTTGAGCAGGAACGAGCGCGCCGGGTTGTTGCCCTTGCGCCCGACCTGGTAGGTGCCCGCCAGGTCGACGTCGAAGTCGACGTCGACGACCCGGGAGAGGATGACCTTGTCCAGGTTGCCCGCGGCGATCGAGTCGACCGCGTTCTGGACCGAGCCCTGGTACTGCTCGACCCCGCGCCCGCGCACGGCCAGCGGCGTCGGAGCGGCCACGGGGGCGTCGACGGCGGCGGTGATGGCGGTGATGAGCGCGGTCAGGGTGGCCTGGTCGGCGGCGCGCAGGTGCGCGGCGCCCTCGATGATCCGGACCTCGGCCGCGGGGACGACCAGGTGCACCAGGCGGTTGTCGCTGACGTGGGTCAGGTCGCCGTCCTTGGCGTAGGACAGCTCGAAGGTGGCCCAGCCGTAGGCGCGCCACCCGGGGATCGCCACGGTGTCCAGCAGCGACGAGATCTGGCGCAGCGGCGCGCCGTCCCAGGGCAGGGAGACCTTCTCCGCGCCCTCCTGGCTCAGCTCGGCGCCGGTGCGGTCCAGCGTCAGCTCGGCGCGCACGCCGCCCGCGTAGGAGAAGGCGCCACCGGTCTCGTAGACGACGTAGGACTCGAACAGGCCGGAGCGGGCCAGGCGGGTCGCGGCGGTGAGGGCGTCGACGGCGAGCGGGAGCTGGGTCTCGAAGTAGTGCCGCGAGATCGTGGAAGTCATCTGCGCGTCCTCTCGGGTGGGAACCGATCTTGTTACCACCTAAAAAACTACAGCGGTAACAACGAGGGCGATACGGCTGCGCGATAAGGCCTCATACTCGTTTGCGAAACATCCGCGCCATCGACGAAAAGCGTTGTGGCACAACGGAAAAGCCGGGCCACGGGAACCCCCGTGACCCGGCTCGGCGCACTCCGCTGTGGCCGACGACTTACCCGGCCCGCTCCTCCATGGCGGTGATGGCCTGGGCCATGCCCGCGATGCTGGGGCTGTCGAACAGCTCGAAGAACAGGTCCTCCAACTCCCGGTCGACGGCGAACCTCTTGCCGATCTGGGCGGTCAGCGAGGCGGCCCGCATGGAGTCGCCGCCGAGGTCGAAGAAGTTGTCCAGCACGCCGACCAGCTCCAGGTCGAGCGCGTCGGCCCAGATCTGCTGCAGCGCGCGCTCGAGGTCGGTGCGCGGCTCCTGGTAGTCGGTGTCGACGTCCGGGCGCGACCTCGGCGGCTCCGGCAGGTTGGCCCGGTCGATCTTGCCGTTGGTGGTCAGGGCGAACACGCCGACCACGTAGGCGGCCGGGACCATGAACGTCGGCAGCTTCTGCCGCAGCGCCCGCCGGACCTCGGCGACCACCGGCTCCCGCCCGGGGTCGGCCTCGAGGTAGGCCACCAGGCGGGTGTCGCCCTTGTCGTCGGCCTTGGCGACCACCGCGGCCTGGCCCACCCCCGGCTGGGTGGCCAGCACCGCCTCGATCTCGCCGAGGTGCACGCGGTTGCCGCGCACCTTGACCTGGTTGTCGGTGCGCCCGACGATCTCGATGTCGCCGTCCGGCCAGTACCGGGCCAGGTCCCCGGTGCGGTAGAGCACCGGGTGGCGGTCGGGGTCG
Source organism: Actinokineospora pegani (assembly GCF_009745975.1). Taxonomy (GTDB): domain Bacteria; phylum Actinomycetota; class Actinomycetes; order Mycobacteriales; family Pseudonocardiaceae; genus Actinokineospora; species Actinokineospora pegani. Next base: position 37,952 of record NZ_WHOL01000060.1, read on the forward strand.
ATCGGGTTCGGGATCCACTTCTGGGCGGTGGCCTCCGGCTGGTTGAGGTACCCGGCGGAGAGGCTGTCGCCCGCGATGGCCAGCTCGCCGACCACCCCCGGCGGGACCGGCTTGAGGTCGTCGCCGAGCACGAACGTGCGCACGTTCTGGGTCGGGCGGCCGATGGGCGGGGTGCGCCGCGCCCTGCCGTCCGCGCCGAGGGCCTGGCCGAGCTCGGTGATGTCGCAGATCGCCACGACCGTGGCCTCGGCGGAGCCGTAGAGGTTGAGCACGTGGAACGGCAGCGAGGCCGCGGGCCAGGACTGCACGCGCTCGCCGCAGATCCGGATGTTCTCCAGCGCGGTCTCCTCGGGCCAGTCGAGGGTCAGGATGCGCTCGCAGACCGCCTTCATCAGCAGCGTGTGGGTGATCTCCTCGCTGACGAACCAATCGCGCAGCCACTCCGGCGAGGTCACCACGGACGGCTCGGGGATGCGCACGGGCGCGCCCGCCGCCAGCACCGAGAAGCACTCGACCTCGACCATTCCGTAGCCGGGCGCGGCCAGCCAGGTGCCCCGCGACCGGTCGGTGATGCCGCACAGGGTGCGCATGCTGTAGATGAGGTTCCGCGCGGCCCCGTGCCGCACCAGCACCGCTTTCGGCACACCGGTCGAGCCGGAGGTGTAGCAGATGTGGATGAAGTCGTCGGCCTCCACGGCGACGCCCAGCGGCGTGGTCGGCTCGGTCCTCCAGTCGGTGGTGTCGACGGGGACCACCGGGGCGCTGCCGCCCGCGACGACGTGCTCGTGCGCGGAGAGGGTCAGCACGACCGCGGCGGCCGCGTGCTCGACCATGAACCGCACGCGCTCGGCGGGGAAGTCCGGGTCGAGCAGGATCGCCGCGGCGCCGAGCTTGAAGCAGGCGATCTGCGCGACCAGGCTCTCCGGGCCGCGCGGGAAGCAGGTGCCGACGGTGTCGCCGCGGCCGACGCCCAGGCGCTGCAACCGGTGCGCGAGCTGGGTCGACTGCGCGTCGAGCTCGCCGAAGCTGAGCCGCCCGCCCGGCCACACCACCGCGTCCTGGTCCGGGGTGCGCGCGGCGATGGCCGCGATCTCCTCGTGGAAGAAGCCGCCGGGCACGTCCTCGTCGGTCTGGTTCCAGGCGACCAGGATGCGGTGCAGGTCCTCCTCGTCGAGCAGCTCGATGTCGGCGACCCTGGTCGCGGGCGCGGCGGCCAGGGCCCGGCCGAGGTGGGTGGCGTACTGGTCCGCGGCGTCCGCGCCGAACTCCGAGACCGCCATCAGCAGCTCGACGCCGGTCGGGGCGCTCACGACGGTCAGCGCGGCCAGCGCGGCGTCGGCGTCGTCGACGACCGTGGCGTGGAAGGCGGTGCCCGCGGCCTCGACCGGGGTGATCTCGACGGCGGCGTGCAGTTCGCTCAGCGTGGTCTCGCCGGTGACGGCCAGGTGCACCGCGCCCGCGCCGCCGCGGCCGATGGCGACGGCGGACTCGCCGGTGTAGCGGTGGACCAGGGCGGCGACGGCCGCGATGACGGTGGTGTCCTGGCTGGCGGGTGGCTCGACCGGCCCCGCGACCGACCTGCGGTGCACCGGGCCGGTGCGGTCCTCGGCCGCGGGGCGCGCGAGCGGCAGCGACGCGTTCTTCGACGTGCTCATGTGTTCTCCCTGCTCACTGTCGGCGGTTCGGTGGTCAGCCCGCGAGGGCGCTGTCGGCGGCGGCGCGGCGGGCGCCGATCGCGGCGGCCAGCTTCTCGACCAGGCGGACGGTGCCCGACCAGTCGACGCAGGCGTCGGTGACGCTCTGGCCGTAGGTCAGCTCGTCGGCTTTGCCCAGCACCAGCTTCTGGGCGCCCTCGGCGAGGAAGCTCTCCAGCATGATCCCGGCGATGCCGCGCTCGCCGCGGGCGATGCGGTGCGCCAGGTTGGCCACCACCAGCGGCTGGCGCCGGTGGTCCTTGCCGGAGTTCCCGTGGCTGGCGTCGACGACCACGCCGGTGCCGATCTCGGCCTGGCGCAGCAGCTCCAGGCTCTTGGCCACCTCGATCGGGCCGTAGTTGGGGCCCGCGCTGCCCCCGCGCAGCACCACGTGCCCGTCGGGGTTGCCGGTGGTGGTCACCAGCGCGGTGCGGCCGTCGTCGGTGATGGCCGGGAAGGTGTGCGGCTGCGCGGCGGAGACGATCGCGTCGACGGCGTCGAGCACGTCGCCGTTGGTGGCGTTCTTGTACCCGATCGGGATTGACAGGCCGCTGGTGAACTGGCGGTGCGTCTGGCTCTGCACGGTCCTGGCCCCGACGCAGCCCCAGGCGACCAGGTCGGCGAGGTAGGCGGGCACGGCGGGGTCGAGGAACTCGCAGGCCACCGGCAGGCCGCCGGCGGCGATCTGGGCCATCAGGCCGCGGGTGAGCCGCAGGCCGGAGTTGAGGTCGTTGGAGCCGTCCAGGTGCGGGTCGCTGAGCAGGCCCTTCCACCCCACGCGGGTGCGCGGCTTCTCGACGTAGACGCGCATCACCACGACCAGCTCGTCCTCGACCTCGCGGGCCAGGGCGGCGAGCCGCTCGGCGTAGGCCAGCGCGGCGGCCGGGTCGTGCACCGAGCACGGGCCGGTGATGACCACCAGCCGGTCGTCGGCGCCGGAGAGCACCCGGCGGATCGCGTCCGAGCCGGACAGCGCGGTCTGCCTGGCCGAGGGTGGGGCGGGGATCTCGGCGCGCAGCTCGGCGGGCGAGACAAGCGGCTCCACGCGGGAAATGCGGGCGTCGACGGTCCGGATCGAGCGCATGGTGGGGTCCTTCCGGGACGGTGAGCGGGGTCTGGGACGCGGGTCAGGCGGGGACGGTGAGAACGGCGGCGGAGAAGGTGAAGCCCATGGCGGTGCCCAGCACCAGCAGCGTCGAGCCGGGGGCGAGCAGGTCGTTGGCGGCGAGGTGGGCCAGGGCGTAGAGCTGGTCGGCGGGGCCGAGGTGGCCGATGGTCAGCCCGGTCTCCAGCAGGGTGTTGCGGGGGGTGAACCGCAGCGGGCGCAGGAAGCTGTCCTTGAACAGCGCCCGTCCCACGAACGGGGTGATGAACCAGTCGACGTCGTCCAGCTCGACCTCGGCCTCGGCCAGGGCGCGGCCGACGACGCTGGCGGTGCGCTCGCCGGAGCGCCTGCGCACCTCGCTGAGCGAGATCCCGCCGTGCGCCAGGAACTCCCGGGTGCGCTTGCGCATATCGGGTTGGCCGTCCGCCGAGGCGGTGAACGGCTCCGCGCCCCGGCTCAGGCCCTCCAGCGCGGCGTCGGTCTCGGTGACGATGCTGTGCAGCCGCAGCAGCCCGCGCTCGCGCGCCACCACCGCGGCGGCGCCGCCGTCGCCGAAGACCATGCCCGGGGACAGGTACCAGCGGTCGACCGGCGGGGCGAACCGGTCGCCGAGGGTGATCAGCGCGGTGTCGCGCTGCCCCGCCAGGAGGGTGTTCGCCGCCAGCTCCAGGCTGGTGAGCGAGCCGTTGGAGGCCGCGGAGACGACCGTCGGCTGCCCCTCGACGTTGAGCCCGATCAACTCCTTGGTGATCCAGCAGGCGACCGGCCACATGTCCAGGCCCTGGAAGTTGCTGTGGCTGTGCAGGTGCAGCGTCGAGGGCCCCACCTCGACACCGCGCTCGGCGGCCTCCTTGATCGCCAGCCTGCCCGCGGTCACCGCCAGCTCGGGCGGCGCGGCGTCGGCCTGGGCGACCGAGACCATGCCGGTGGCGGCCGCGACGTCGGCGGAGTAGGACCCGTCCGCGATCGCCTGCTCGATGGGGACGAGGTCACCGAGGGTGCCGCCGGTGCCCGCGATCCAGATGTCGGGGAAGCGCATCGCCGGTTCCTTCCTGGTTGAGGTTACTAGCAAAAAGGTTACGGTGGTAGCACGGGGGCGACAACGGGCCCGTGATTAGTTCTGCTGTTCATTCCGCGCGGCCGATTTCAACGGGCGCAACGGGTTGCGCGCGTCAGCCGCCGCCGTGCAGCCAGGCGACCTCGTCGTGCAGGTCCTCTGTGGTCAGCGCGCCGAGCATCGTGTTGCGCGCCAGGGCCGCCTCGCCCGCCGGGTGGTAGAGCCTGCTGCCCAGCTCCCGCGCGACGAGCTGCGTCCGGGCGGCGCGGTGCCCGCGGTCGGCGTTGTACTTCTCCAACCGCTGCGGCACCTCCCCCGGCGCGTCGAGCAGCTCCCCGAGGGCCACCGCGTCCTCCAGTGCCTGGCACGCGCCCTGGGCGGCGTACTGCAACATCGGGTGCGCGGCGTCGCCGAGCAGCGCGACCCGGCCGTCGGTCCAGGTGCGCAGCGGGTCGCGGTCGCACAGCACCCAGGACTTCCAGTCGGCGCCCAGTTCCAGCAACCGCCTCGCGGTCTCCCCGAGGTCGGGGAACTGCTCCAGCACGAAGTCCCGGCCGACCGGTTTCCCGGTGACCTCCTCGGTCGCCGCGTCGTCGCGGGTGGCCGCCAGGTTCAGGAACTCGCCGCCGCCGATGGGGTAGTGCACGAAGTGCCACTTCGGCCCGGCCCAGAGCGTGACGAGGTTCCACCGCAGGTCCTCGGGCACCCGGTCCATCGGGATGACGCTGCGGTAGATGGTGTGCCCCGAGACGCGCGGGCCGCCGTCGCCGACCATCTGCGCCCTGATCGCGCTGCGGATGCCGTCGGCGCCGATGACCGCGTCACCGGTGAAGGCCCCGCCGCGGGCGGTGTGGGCGGTCGCGGTCCCGTCGGCCTGGGCGTAGTGGGTGGTGCGCTCCCCGGCGTGCAGGGTGACCCCGGGCGTCGCGCGACAGGCCTCGAGCAGGGTCTGGTGGAGATCGCCCCGGTGGACGACGGCGTACGGGTTGCCGAAGCGCTCGCGGTAGGCCCCGGTCAGCGGCATCCCGGCTACGCGCTCGCCGGTGGTGCCGTCCATGAACCGCAACTCGTCGATGAACACCGCCCTGGCGCGGGCGCCGTCGCCGACCCCGAGGCGGTCGAGTGCCCGGAAAGCGTTGGGCCCCAACTGGATTCCCGCGCCGATCTCGGCGAAGCGCTCCGCGCGCTCCAGCACGTCGACGCGGTGCCCGCGCCGCGCGATGGACAGGGCGGCGGCGAGCCCCCCGATCCCGCCGCCGACCACCACGACGTCAAGGGTGGACCTGTCAGTCATGTCGACCCCTCACGCCGCCCGCAGCCGCTGCTGCGCCCCGTCGGCCAGGACCCGCTCCGCCCGCGTGGCCGCCAGCCGCGCCTGGTGCGCCGCGTCGGCCGCCTCCGGCCCCCCGCGCTCGGCGATGCGCGCGAACAGCCCCGCCTTGCGCCGGTACCAGGCGGCCACCACCTCCGGCGAGGCGTTCAACCCCGGTCTGGCGAACTGCAACTCCCCGAACTCGTGCAGGATCTCAAGGTGGCTCATGCGCCCTCCCAGGGATGCGGTGATGGTTACCACCTAAAACTGTATGGCGGTAACACCCCTCGGACAACGCCCCCGCGATAAGGGTTTCTGCTCACCCGGGACAGGCGCGGACCGGCCCCGGTGGCGTCAATCGCCACCGGGGCCGGTCCGGGTCAGTCGGGGAGTGCGCTAAGCCCCCTTCAGGCACTTGCCAGCGGGGCCTCGGCCTCGGGCGCGCGCTCCACGGGAGCGGCGGCCGGGGCCTGCTTGGACAGGGAGGGAACCAGGAACAGCGAGATGAGCAGCACCAGGGTCGCGATGCCCGCGGAGAACCAGAAGGCGCTCTGCACGCCCGCGACCGTGATCGCGCCCGTCGCGTCGCCGGTGAGCGTGGCGATGGTGACCGCGACCGCGAGCAGGAGACCGACGCCGAGCTGGCGGTTGGAGTTGTACAGGCCGGAGGCGAGACCCATCTGCTGGGGCGCGACACCGGTCATGGCGGCGGCGGCGGTGCTGATCATCATTACCGTGATGCCGACGCCGAGGGCGAGCCCGCCCGGGAGCACGTTGGCGGCGAAGGAGCCGTCGGCCGGGGTGAGCGCGAGCCACAGCGAGCCCGCGATCAGGAAGACCGAGCCGAAGACCAGGACCGGGCGGGCGCCCAGCTTGGCCGTCGACTTGGCCACCGGCAGCGAGGCGAACACGACCACCAGCGCCTGCGGGAAGAACGCCAGGCCCGTCAGGATGGCCGAGAAGCCCAGCACGTGCTGCAGGTACAGCGTGATGAAGAACGTCGAGATCGACATCACGCCGCCGGACAGGAACGCCACCAGGTTGCCGCTGGTGACACCGCGGTTGGCGAAGATGGACAGCGGCACCAGCGGGTTGGCCACCTTCGCCTGCAGGCCGATGAAGGCCGCCAGGAGCACGACGCCGCCGACGAGCGGGACCAGGGTGCCGCCGGCGCCCCAACCCTGCTCCGAGGCGATCGTCAGCGCGTAGGCGATCGAGCACATGCTCGCGGTCACCAGGATGGCGCCCGGGACGTCGATCCTGGCCTTGCGGGTCTGGGCGCTGTCGTCGGTCAGCTTCATCGCCGCGGCGACGACCATGTAGATCCCGACCGGGATGTTGACGAACATGACCGCGCGCCAGCCGAAGACCTCGGTGAGGACGCCGCCCGCGAGCACGCCGCCCGCGAAGCCGACCGAGGACACGGCGCCGAACACGCCCATCGCCTTGGCGCGCTCGGCGCCCTCCGGGTACCCGGCGCCGATCATCGCCAGCACGGCGGGGGCGACGGCGGCCGCCGACAGGCCCTGCAGCGCGCGGGAGACGATGAGCAGCAGCGGGGAGTCGGCGAACCCGCCGACCAGCGAGGCCAGGGTGAACACGGCCAGGCCCCACACGAACATGCGCTTGCGGCCGATGATGTCGCCGACGCGGCCGCCCAGCAGCAGGAAGCCACCGTAGAACAGCGCGTAGGCGCCGACCACCCACGGCATGGCGCCGTCGGTGAACGCCAGGTCCGTCTTGATCCACGGCAGGGCCACGTTCACGATCGCGAAATCGAGCGTGAGGATGAACTGCGCCAGGCACAGCAGCATCAGCGGGGGCCGCTTGGTTGCCACCTGAGTGCTCATGATTCCTTTCTCCTGTCTTGTCGTGTGAGAGCACGGCGAACGAGGTCGGTGCTGGACCGACCACACCAGGCCGTGCGGGATTTCTCCTGCATTCCTGCTGGATGACGAGGACACGGCCTCCGTTACCGGTGCACGCGGCACACCGGTGGCGAACCCATGGCGGGGTCTGTCGCTCCCAACGGTGGAACAGGGCTGGAACCGACCGGCCACGGGACGGCGTCCCGGACAAGTCGTGAACACGTCACTACCAGCGAATCCGCTTGGCAGGTAACGTTACCTGGGTGATGGGACAACCAGGAGACAGAGCGGCGGCCCCGGGCGGGCTCGCCCTCGTGCAGTCGTTCGTCAACAGCGTCAACGTCGAGCACGGACCGGACGAGTTCGAGACCACCGACGGGCTCGCGCGGTGGTTGGGCCGCAACGGCTTCACCGCCGCGGACCTCGGTGAGCCGGACCGCCGGGACGCGGTGGCGCTGCGCGAGGCGCTGCGCTCGCTGCTGCGGGAGAACAACGGCGCCGAGCAGGACACCGCGGCGCACCGGGTGGTCGAGCACGTCGCCAGGGACTGCCCGCTGGTGCTGCGGGTCGGGGCGGGCGGCATCGCCCTGGGCCCGGCGCACGACGACGTGCGCGGCGCGCTGGGCGCGGTGCTGGCGAAGGTGGCCGAGGCGGCCACGGACGGTTCGTGGCAGCGGTTGAAGGCGTGCCAGGAACACCGGTGCGAGTGGGCCTTCTACGACCGCTCCCGCAACCGGGCGAGCCGCTGGTGCTCGATGCAGGTGTGCGGCACGCGGGCGAAGATGCGCGTCTACCGGCAGGGCAAGCGCGAACAGGGTGATCAAGGTTGACACCGTGTGGCTCCCCTCGGTGATGACGCAGCCACGTGGACCGAGATCAAGTATGTGCGCGGGATCGGTCCCCGGACCAGGGCGGCGGTCACCACTGCGGCGTGCGTTTCTCACGCCGTCAGCGGTGACCGCTCACGCCTGTCAGGGCGCGTGCTCGCGGCCGAGCAGCGACCGGGCGACCACGAGCTTAGTGGCCGCGGCGGTGCCGTCGGCGAGCTGCATGCCGATGACGTCGCGCAGCCGCTGGGCGATCGGGCCGTCCTCGGTGTAGCCGAGGTGCCCGAGCACGAGCAGCGCCTGCTGCACGGCCTCGACGGCGGCCTTGGGGGCCCACCACTTGGCCATGTTCGACGGCAGCACCGGGTCCAGGCCCTCGTCCTGCCTGGTCAGCGCCTCGAGGGCGACCAGCCGGGCGGCGTGCAGGACCGTGGCGTGCTCGACCAGCGAGAACGCCACCGACTGGTACTTGGACAGCGGCTGGCCGAAGGCGACCCTGCTCTTGGCGTGGGCGATCGCCTCGTCCAGCGCGGCGCGGGCGACCCCCAGCGCCATCAGGGCGATGAGCGCGCGGGAGAACCCGAAGCCGCGCATCACCTCGATGAACCCGTCGCCGGGCCCGCCGACGACGTCCTCGCGGCCCACGCGCACCCGGTCGAAGACGAGGTCGCCGCGACCACCCGCCCGGCAGCCCAGGTCGTTGGTGCGCTCGCGGGTGACGCCCGGGTCGTCGAGTCCGATGTAGAACGCGGTGACCCCGCGCGCGCCGGGGCCGCCGGTGCGGGCGAAGACCAGCCCGTGGGTGGCGTAGGCGGTGGCCATGATCGAGGCCTTGACCCCGGTCAGCACCCAGCCGTCGCCGTCGGGCTCGGCGGTCATGGCGATGTTGGCCGCGTCGGTGCCGTGGTCGGGCTCGGTCAGCGCGACCGCGACGACGGCCTCGCCGCGGGCGATCGGGGGCAGCCAGCGCCGGAGCTGCTCCGGGGTGCCGTTGGCGGCGAGCACCCCGGCGACCAGCGCGGCGTTGAGGACGGGGAAGCAGACCGTCAGGTCCGCCGCCGCCAGCTCCTCCAGCGCGATGCCCGCGCTGACCGCGTCCAGCTCCAGGCCGCCGTGCTCGGCGGGCACGCGCAGGCCGTAGAGGCCCTCGGCGGCGATCTCGGCGATCAGGCCGTCGCGGTAGCTGCCGCGCACGTCGTTGTCCCGGCGGTGCGGGGCGATGCGGGACGCGGCGAAGTCGGCGGTGCTCTTGGCGAACGCCTTCTGCTCCGCGGTGAACTCGAAGTCCATCGTGGACCCTCCTACTGGGCGCGCAACAGCTCGCGCAGGGCGAATTTCTGGATCTTGCCGGACGGCGTCCTGGGCAGGGCGGGCACGAGCTCCAGCCGCTCGGGCCAGTAGTGCTTGACCATGCCCAGCCCGTCGAGGTGCGAGGTGAGGTCGTCCATCGTCAGCGCGGCGCCGTCGGCGGCGACCACGACGGCGCAGGCGCGCTCGCCGAGCCGCTCGTCGGGGTAGCCCACGACGGCGACGTCGGTGACCGCGGTGTGCCGCAGCAGCGCGGCCTCGACCTCCACGGCGGGGATGTTCTCCGCCCCGCGCATGATGAGGTCCTTGACCCGGCCGGTGATGCGGATGCCGCCGTGGCCGTCGTCGCGGGCGAGGTCGCCGGTGTCGAACCAGCCGTCGGCGGTCACGTTCTCCGCGTAGGCGTCCTGGCGGCGGTAGTACCCGAGGCACTGCGCGGACCCGCGGACCTGCAAGGCCCCGACGGCCCCGGGCGGCACCGGGTCGCCGTTGTCGTCGACCAGGCGGACCCGCATGCCGGGCACGGCGGTCCCGTCGCTCTCGGAGGCCCGCAGCACCGGCTCCTCGGGGCGGGTGATGGTCACGCAGCCGTTCTCGGTCATGCCCCACAGGGCGTATAACCGACAGCCGAGCACCTCGACGCAGCCCTCCACCAGCACCGGCGGGACGGGCGCGCTGCCGGTGGCGAACACCGCCAGCGCCGAGAGGTCGTACGGGGTCTCCAGCTGCCAGTTCACCAGGTCGGACAGGAACGGCGGGGCGCCCATGAAGAAGGTGACCCGCCGCTGGGCCAGGATCGGCAGCATGACCCTGGCGTCCCAGTGGTCGACGTGCACCGAGGTCGCCCCCAGGTGCAGCGGCATGAGCAGGTTCCAGGTGTAGCCCGCCTGGTGCGCGGTCGGCGACCCCATGGCGGTGACCTCGTCGGCGGTGAGGCCGAGGACGTCGGCCTGGGCCTTGTTCATCGAGTGCAGCGTGTTGTGGCTGTGCACGACGCCCTTGGGCTCGCCGGTGGTGCCGGAGGTGAACATGACCTGCGCCAGGTCGTCCGGGCCCGCCTCGACCGCGCCGTCGAGCGAGGACTCGGTGTCGAGCAGCTCGGCGTCGAAGTCCAGCGAGCCGCCCACCGCCCCGCCGCCGAGGATGACCCGGTGGCGCAGGGTGGGGACGTTCGCGGCGACCTCGGCGCTCATGGCCGCGTAGTCGAACCTGCGGAACTCGGCCGCGGCGATGTAGACCGGGCTCTCGGTGAGCCCGACCATGAACTCGACCTCGCGCCGCCGCATGATCGGCACTATCGGGCCCGCGACCGCGCCGATCCTGGCGCAGGCCAGGATCAGCGCGGCCAGCTGCCAGGTGTTGGGCAGGTGCAGCGTCACCACATCGCCGTGGCGGACCCCGAGCCGGTGCAGGTTGCCCGCGATCCGCTCGACCTTCTCGGCGAGCTCGCGGTAGGTGAGCGACACCGGGCCGAACTCGCCCGTGGGCACGCTCTGGTAGCACACCAGGGCCGTCTTGTCCGGGGTCGCCGCGACCGCGCGGCGCAGGTCGTCGAGGACCGTCTCCTCGCGCCACCACCCCTGGGCCCGGTACCGGTCCGCCGCTGCCGTGGAAATCGCTGTGTCGCCCATGATGGGGACCTATCCCTTCACGCTCGACGTGGCCCGCTCGACGATGGCCGCGGCGGTGACGCCCGCGCGGTCGAGCAGGTAGCGCTGGGAGCCGGAGACCGAGACGAACCGGTCCGGCATCCCGAGCCGGTGCACGCGCACCGGCAGCAGTTCGGTCAGCGCCTCGGCCACCGCGGCGCCGAAGCCACCGGCCCGCCAGTGCTCCTCGACGGTGATGACCGTCCCGGTGATGCCCGCGGCCGCGGCCAGGGTCGCGGTGTCCAGCGGCTTGACCGTGTGCACGTGCAGGACCGTGGCGTCGATGCCGAGTCCGGACAGCTCCTCGGCCGCCTCCCACGCCGAGAGCACCGGGTAGGCGCCGCAGGCGGCGATGGTGACGTCGGTGCCCTGGCGCAGCACCTGGGCCTGGCCGAGGACGACCGGCGGCCCGGCGGGCAGGTCCGGCACGGCGTTGCGCCCCAGCCGCAGGTACACCGGGCCGGGCAGCGCGAGCGCCTGGCGCACCAGGGAGTCCGTGCTGGCGGCGTCCGCGGCGACGACCACGGTCATGTTGGGCAGCACCCGCATCGCCGCGATGTCCTCGAGCGAGTGGTGGGTGGCGCCCAGGTGGCCCGCCGACACCCCGGAGTGGGTGGCGGCGATCCGCACGGGCAGGTCGTTGTAGGCAATGTTGATCTTGACTGCCTCGATGGCGCGCGACGACGCGAACGCCGCCATGGTGTTGGCGAACGGGACCCGGCCCTGCTTGGCCAGCCCCGCCGCCGCGCCCATCAGGGTGTGCTCGGCGATGCCGATGTTGACGTAGCGGCCCGCCGCGGGGCCGAAGTCGACCCCACCGAACAGGCCGGTGTCGGTGTCGAGGCAGACCACCCGCTCGTCGCGGGGCATCAGCTCGGTGAGGATGTCCCGGTAGACCTCGCGGGAGGAGGGGGCCTTGGGCGGCGCGGGGACCGCGGGGGCGCTCACGGGCGACGCGCCTTGCGCAGGGCCTCGAGCGCCAGCCGGTGCTGCCGCCCGCCGAGCTTGGCGTAGTGGCTGCGGGCCTGGTCCTCCACCATCGGCAGCCCCTTGCCCTTGACGGTCCTGGCGATGACGACGGTGGGGCGCCGGTCCTGCCCCGGCGCGGCGGAGAGGGCGTCGGTGAGCGCGTCCACGTCGTGGCCGTCGACCTCGAACACCCGCCAGCCGAACGCCCGCCACCGGTCGGCCAGCGGCTCCAGGTCGTTGACCTCGGCCGTGGCGCCGGTGATCTGCAGGCCGTTGCGGTCGACGACCGCGACCAGCCCGTCGAGCCGGTGCGCCGCGGCGACCGAGGCCGCCTCCCACACCGAGCCCTCCTGCAACTCCCCGTCGCCCATGACGACGAAGGTCCTGCGGTCGGTGTCGTCGAGCCGGTTGGCCAGCGCGAAGCCGATGCCCAGCGCCAAGCCGTGGCCGAGCGACCCGGTCGGCATCTCCACCCCGGGCACCTCCGTGTTGGGGTGCGCCATGAGCGGGCTGCCGTGCTCGCCGTACTCGGCCAGCCGCTCGACCGGGAAGTACCCGGCCTCGGCCAGCGTGGCGTAGAGCCCGATCCCGCCGTGGCCCTTGCTCAGCAGCAGGACGTCGCGGTCGGGCCAGGCCGGGAAGCCCGGGTCGACCAGCATCACCCGGAAGTAGAGGACGGACAGGATCTCCACCAGCGACATCGAGCCGCCGACGTGGCCGCCCTCGCGACCGGCGCACATGGTGACGACGTGCTCGCGGATCCGTGCGGTGACCTCGGTGAGGTCGGTTCGGTCGGTCTGCCGGTGCTCGGCCCCTGTGGCCGGGGCGGCTGCGGGCGCGGTCGGCGCCTGGCCGCCGCGCACCGCGAACGTGCTGCTCATGCCCTTTGTGTCCTTTCGACCGGGGTCAGTTGGGGTGCAGGCCGGTGAACTCCAGCCCAGCGCGCTCGGGCAGCCCGTGGCGCACGTTCATGCACTGGACCGCGTTGCCCGCCCCGCCCTTGACCAGGTTGTCCAGCGCCGCGATGACCGTGATGTGGCCGGACCCCGCCTCCAGGGCGAACCCGACGTCGCAGAAGTTCGAGCCGGACAGGATCTTGGCGTCGGGGAAGCGGTGCAGGCCCCGGCGCTCGGCGACCACGCGGACGAACGGCTCGTCGGCGTAGGCGGCGCGGTAGGTCTTGCGGACCGCCCGCTCGTCCACCCCGGGGGCCAGCCGGGTGCGGCAGACGAGCTGCACGCCGCGCACCGCCTCGACGCCGGTGGCCGACATCCGGATCGGCAGGCCGGTGGCCTGGGCGATCTCCGCCTCGTGCCGGTGGCGGACCGGGGCGAACACGCGCATCGCGCCGCTGCGCTCGGAGTGGGTGTTCTCCACCCCGGCCCTGGCCCCCGACCCGCTGGAGCCGGTGCGCGCGTCGACGGTGACGTCCCCGGCGAGCAGGCCCGCCTTGGCCAGCGGGGTCAGCCCGAGGATGCCCGCGGTGGCCATGCAGCCGGGGACGCTGATCCGGTCCGCGGTGCGCAGCTCCTCGCGGTGCAGCTCCGGCAGCCCCGTGGTGAAGCTGTCGAGCAGCTCCGGCGCGCTGTGCCGGACCCCGTAGTAGGCCTGGTAGGCCTCCGGGCAGCCGAGCCGGAAGTCGCCGGACAGGTCGATGACCGTCTTCGCCAGCCCGAGGAAGTCGGGCATCCTGGTCATGGTCTCCTTGTGCGGGGTCGCCAGGAACACCACGTCGTACTGGTCGAGCGCGTCCTCGTCGGAGAAGGCGAGCCTGGTGCGCCCGCGCAGGTTCGGGTGCACCCCGTCGACCTGGCGGCCCTGCAGGCTGCGCGAGGTCGCCGCGGCGACCTCCACGTCCGGGTGCGTGGTGAGCACCCGCAGCAGCTCGCCGCCGATGTACCCGGCGGCCCCGACCACGGCGACCCTGATCATCGGACGCCCCTCGCCGCGGCCAGGTCCACGATCCGCTCCGCGACGTCCACACCGGAGTGCGCGCCCTGGAAGCCCCTGAACTCCACCCTGTCGTTGACCTCGAGCACGGTGAGCCCTCCTTCGGTGTCCTCGATGAGGTCGACCCCGGCGATGTCGGCGCCGACCGCCGCCGCGGCCCGCGCGGCCAGGTCGGTGATCTCGTCGGTCAGCGCGCACACCTGGCTGACCGCGCCGCGCGCGACGTTGGTGCGCCACTGGTCGCCGCGGCGGCGGGTGGCCCCGATCGGCTCCCCGCCGACCACGACGACCCGGATGTCGTTGTCGGCCTTGGGCACGAGCGCCTGCAGGTAGACCACGTGCGACTGCGGGGAGGGCAGCGCCTCGATGTGCTCGAGGACCGCCGCGGCCATCGCCCGGTCGGTGACCTGGGTGACGAGCCTGCCCCAGGACCCGACGAGCGGCTTGACCACGGCGGGGTAGCCCAGCTCGTCGAGCGCCTTGAGCGCGGCGTCCGGGGTCAGCGCCAGCGAGGTCGCCGGTGTCGGCAGCCCGGCGCGCAGCAGCGCCGCCGAGGTGAGCCACTTGTCGCCGCTGACGTGGGTGGCCGCGGCGGAGTTGAGCACGACCACCCCGACCGATTCCAGCGCGCTCGCGGCGTAGCGGGCGCGGAAATGGCCGACCTCGCGGTTGATGACGAGCCCAGGACCGGTCCAGGAATTCCCGCCCGCGATGTGCAGCGTGCGCGGGTCGAGGTGCTCGAAAGCGATGCCCCTGCGGTCGAGAGCGGCCATGATGGACTTTTCCTCGAACCGCACTCGAGAGGCCAGGATACCGAGTGCGGCGGCGTCGGAGTTCATCGTCATGCTTCCCTTTTGTGGCTCGTCGTTGTGGCGGACCCCGTTACTCGCCCCAGTCCTCCTCGACCTCGGGCGCGAGCTCGAGCAGCGGCGGCTCGACGGACTTGACCTCCAGCTCGCTGCGGCACTCGACGCACTCGACGATCTCGCTGACCCGCGCGTCGGCGTCCAGGCCGACCTGCGCGTCGCACTCCGGGCACACGGCGCCGGAAATGGTCTTCTGCATGACTTCGCCCCTCGTTGTCGCTGTGCGTGACGGTATGGGATCAATTTAGGCCCCGAACGTGAAAATATCCAATAAAGTCCCCTTCTCAATGCACACCGAGTGGGTTATGTGCTGGCCGTATAACCGGGTTCCGAGAACAACATAAGCAGGGCTTTTCGCACGGACGGTAAATCAGCGGCCGGTGAACCCTATGCTCGGTGCGAAGCGATTTCCCATTCCCAGCACCTCCCCGGTTTCGAGCAAGGAGCGCAGATGACAGGGACTCTCCTCCCCGCGGACGTGGCCCAGACCCCCGGCGAGGCGTTCGCCGCCGCCGCGGCCGCCGCGGGCCCCGGCGACCTGGTGGTGCCGTTCAGCACGCACCTGCCCGCGGCGTTCCCGCTGTTCGCCTCGCGGCCCCGCTACCCCGTCCGCCACCTGCTCAAGACCGCGGCGACACCGGACGGCCCGGCCACGTTCGTGCACGAGCCGCCGGTGGGCGCGCTCGCCGCCGCGGGCACCAGCTACGCCGCCACCCCGGAGGCCGCGTTCGCGCCGGTGCTGCAGCGGACCCCGCTGACCGACCTGGTCGCGCGCGTCCCCGCGCCCGCGGGCATCCTCGACCACCCCGAGCTGCTGCCGCAGTACGTGGACTTCCGCGTGCTGGTCCGGCTCTCGGTGGTGGAGAACCAGTCGCTGCTGACCGGCACCGCCGACGGCGCGATCAAAGGCCTGCTCAACCTGCCCGGCACGCGCGACATCGCCTCCCCGCACGGCCTGGCCGCCGCGGTGACCGAGACCGCGGCCGAGGTCGAGGAGACCGGCGGGTCCTGCGACGGCGTCGTCGCGCACCCGTTCACCTACTGGGAGATGGTGCGCACCGGCCTGCTGGAGCGGCTGCGGGGCGCGGGCGTCACCGTCTCGCGCACCAGGATGATCCCGCGCGACACCCTGCTGCTCGGCGACTTCCGGGCCGCCTTCACGCTGCTGCTGCCCGACGTCGCGCACATCGCGCTGCGCCGGGGCGCGGGCGCCGACGGCGGGGACGTGTTCGAGGCGTCGAGCCGGATCGGGCTCGCGGTGCACCTGCCGCAGCACCTGATCGCGCTGACCTGGCAGTCGGGCGAGTAGTCCGGTGTCGCGGCCGAGGGTCCTCTACATCACGGGCTGGATGCGCAGCGGCAGCACGCTGCTGGGCAACGTCCTCAACGAGCTTCCCGGCGTGCTGCACGTCGGCGAGCTGCACTACCTGTGGCGCAACGGGGTGCTCAAGCAGGGCACCAACACCACCTGCGGGTGCGGTCGCGACATCACCGCGTGCGCGCTGTGGTCGGCGGTGCTCGACGACGACGGATCGTCGGCCCTGGCGGCGGCGCGCCGGATGATGGGCCAGCAGCGGCGGCACCTGCGCACCCGGCACACCGCCGCCCGCCTGCGCGACTGGCAGGACGGCGGCGGGCCCCCGCCCGGCGTCGCCGAGGCGACCGGCCGCACCGCCGCGGTCTACCACCTGCTGGCCGCGGGCGGCGCCGACCGGCTCGTCGTCGACGGGTCGAAGTACCCGGCCGAGGCGGCGGCGCTGCTCGGTCGGTCCGATGTGGACGTCCGGGTGCTGCACGTGGTGCGCGACCCGAGGCCGACGGCGTTGTCCTACAAGCGCGCCAAGGACTACATCGACCCGATGGGACCGGCCCGCAGCAGCGCCTACTGGACGGCGTTCAACGCCGCCTCCGAGCTGCTGGGCCGGGCCGCGCCGGAGCGCTACCTGCGCGTCCGGCACGAGGACCTGTGCGCGGACCCGCGCTCGGTGATCGCCGCCGTCATGGCCTTCGCGGGCCTCGACGGCGACAACCCGGTCGACGACCGGGGCCGGGTCGCGCTCGGCGTCAACCACACCGTCACCGGGAACCCCGACCGGCTCAGCACCGGCGTGACCGCCATCCGGTCCGACGAGCGGTGGCGGACGGCGCTGTCGCGGCGGGAGATCACCGCCGCGACAGCGACCGCCGCCCCGCTGCTGACCCGCTACGGCTACCCCCTGCTGCCCGCCGGTTAGGCCGTCGCGAAGGAGCTGGAGAACACCATGGACCTGGGCATCAAGGACCGCGTCGCCGCGGTCGCGGCCTCCAGCAGCGGCCTGGGCCTGGCCGTGGCCAAGGCGCTGGCCAGGGAGGGCGCGCACGTGTCCCTCTGCGGGCGCGACCCGGCCCGGCTGGCCAGGGCGCACGCCGAGGTCAACGCCGAGGGCCCCGGCGAGGTGCTCAGCCACCCCGTCGACATCGGCGACGAGGCCGCGGCCGCGGCGTGGGTGCGCCACACCGCCGACACCTTCGGCGGGCTCGACGTCGTGGTGACCAACACCGGCGGCGTCCCGTTCGGGCCGGTGGACAGCTTCGGCGTCGCCGACGTGCGCGAGGCCGTCGAGCAGAACCTGCTCCCGCACGTGGCCATCACCCTGGCCGCGCTGCCGATCCTGCGGGCCCGCGGCTGGGGCCGGGTGCTGATGATCGCCTCCGAGGCGGTCCGGCAGCCGCACCCCGAGTCGGGCCTGTCGTCGGTGGCGCGGCTCGGGGTGCTCGGCCACATGAAGGGGCTGGTGCACGCGTTCGGCGCGAGCGGGGTCACGGTCAACGTGCTCGCGCCGGGCTTCCACCGCACACCGATCCTCGACGAGCAGTTCGGCGCGGAGGTGGACGCGGAGCTGGCGAAGGTGGCCGGTCGCATCCCGCTGGGGCGCATCGGCGACGTCGACCACTTCGGCGCGCTGGCCGCCTTCCTCGCCAGTGAACAGGCCGACTACGTCACCGGAACGGTCCTCGTGGCCGACGGCGGCAACACCCGGGGATTCGCCTGACCCGTCAGGCCCCGCCGAACCAGGAGGGAACGATGTCCGCACTCGGACACGTCGCCAGCGCGCGCAGCGCCGCGCTGTACGTGGTCAAGATCGGCAGCGCCTCGCTGCACCACGAGAACGTCTTCGACGAGCTGGCCCAGATCCGGCAGCGCGGCGCCAGGGTGCTGCTGGTGGCGGGGGGCGCGGCGGGCATCGTCGAGCACTACGCCGCCCTGGGCAGGGACATCCGCTTCCTGCGCCTGCGCAACGGCGACGACGTGCGCTACTGCCCGCCGGAGGAGATGGCGCACATCGTCGGCGCCTACGAGCGGGTCACCCTCCCGAGGGTGCGCCGGGCGCTGGCCACCAGGGGGCTGACCGTGCACGCCGCGGTCGCCGACGACGACGCCGTGGTGGCCGGGACGGCGAACCCGCCGATCCGGGCCGTGCGCGACGGGAAGGTCACCATCATCCGCGACCACCGGGCGGGCACGGTGTCCGGTGTGGACACCGACCGGCTGCTGGCGCTGCTGGAGGCCTTCGACGTGGTGTGCCTGTCGCCGCCGGTGGCCGACGCCGCGGGCGGCTCGCCGCTCAACGTCGACGCCGACGTGCTGGCCGCGGAGCTGGCCAACGCGCTCGACGCCGACCACCTGCGGCTGGTGACCGGCACCCCCGGGCTGCTGGCCGACCCGGCCGACCCGACCTCGCGGGTGGCCGACGTGCTGCCGGGCGAGGGCGGGCGCCACGCCAAGGGCCGGATGCGGCAGAAGGTGCGCGCCGCCGAGATCGCGCTGACCGGCGCGGCGGACGTCGCCATCACCGGTCCGCACGTGCTCACCCCCGCCTCCGGCACCCGGTTCTGGCGGGCCACCCCGCCCGCGGCGGACCTGTCGCTGCTGACCAGGGCCGTGGAGATCTCCTCGGTCTCGGCCGACGAGCGCGAGCTGGCCGACTACCTCGTCGACTGGTGCACCGAGCACGGCGTCGACGCGCGCGTCGACGCCGCGGGCAACCTCGTGGCCGTGCGCGGCAGCGGCCCGCAGCGGCTGCTCATGCTGGGGCACATCGACACCGTGCCGCACCGCTGGCCCGCCCGGTGGGCGGACGGGGTGCTGCACGGCCGGGGCTGCGTGGACGCCAAGGGCTCGCTGGTGGCGTTCCTGGAGACCCTGGCCGAGACCAGCGTCCCGCCCTGGGCGCAGATCCGGGTCGTCGGCGCGGTCGAGGAGGAGATGACGGCCGCGGGCGCGTTCCACGTCCGCGACCACTACCCCGCCGACGCGGTGGTCATCGGCGAGCCCAGTGGTTCCGGCGCGCTGACCATCAGCTACAACGGCCTGCTCAAGGTCCGCCTGTCGATCGCCACGCCCGTGGGCCACACCGCGGGCAACGGCGTCTCCACGGCGGCCGACCAGCTCGTCGACGTGATCACCCGGCTGCGCGCCGAGATCGCCGCGTTCTCCCCGGAGGCGATGGTCGCGGTGCTGGGCGTCGACGCCAGGAACGCGGGCGACTTCCAGCGCGGCGAGGCCGTGTTCGACGTCCGGGTCCCGCGCGCCACCGACGTGCACGACCTGGCCACCCTGGTCACCGGGGCGGCGGCCCCGGCCGAGGCGACGGTCCTGCGCGCGACCCCCGGCCTGGCCACGGCCCGCACCAGCGCGCTGGTGAAGGCCTTCTCCCGCGCCTTCGGCGACAACGGGGTCGCCCCGCGCTTCCTGGCGAAGAAGGGCAGCAGCGACATGAACACCCTCGCCACCACCTGGCGGGACGTGCCGATGGTCGCCTACGGCCCCGGGGACGCCGCGCTGGACCACACCCCCGAGGAGCACATCGCCGCCGAGGAGTTCCGCCTCGCGCGCCGGGTGCTGGGGCGGGCGGTGCGGAACTGGCTCGACCAGGCGGGCAGGGTCGCCACGACCACCGAGGCCCGTGGCGAGGGCACAGCCCAGTGAGCGACACGCGGAAGGGCCCCGGCGCACTCAGCGCCGGGGCCCTTCCACTGCGGTCACCCCGCTTGCCCGAGGGGCGGGCCCCCGGTCGCTGTTCTCTCCACAGCGGGCGTCCGTCGCGCCCCGCCCTGCCGGAGCGCGACCGCCGGGCGCCCGCGGGTCGGCGACGAACCGCGGACCCGCGGGCCCACCGGGTCGAGAGCAGCGATCACGCCCGCGTCGTGCCCAGGTGGCTGTCGAGGTGGTGGCGCCGCAGGCCCTCCCCCGGCCCGGGCCCGGGCGTCACTCGGCGAACGGGTACCCGTGCAGCGCGTTCTGCAGGGCCCGCTTGGCGATCCGGACGAACCCGGGCGAGGCCGCGCCCGCCGACACCGCCATGGTCACCGGCAGCGGCCCGGGCGGGGGCGGCAGGTCGCGCCTGGTGCGCTCGAGGCCCCACAGCTCGTCGCCGTTGGACACCAGGCAGGCCACCCCGAGCCCGGCCTTGGTCGCCGCGCGCAGCCCGATCAGCTCGGCGCCCTCGTACCCCACCCGCCACGGCACGTCCGAGGCGTTGAAGGTGTCCACGATCCGCCCGCGCAGCGTGCACGGCTCGGTGAACAGGGTCAGCGGCAGCGCCGCCCCCTCGCCGTGCACCGGCTGGCCGAACCAGTCCATCTTGACCCGGCCGAGCTCGTAGGTCGCGCCCGCGGAGTGCTGGGGCCGGGGCTGCAGCAGCAGCACCAGGTCCAGCCGCCCGGCGGCCACGTGCGACTCCAGCGACTCGCTCATCCCGGTGCGGACGCTGATCTGGGCGTGCGGCATGGCCTTGGCCAGCAGGGCCAGGATCTGCGGCAGCGCCTCGGCGAGCTGGTCGCCCACCCCCAGCGCCAGCCGGATCTTGCCCTGGGGCGGCACGAACCGCTCCACGGCCTCGTCGTTGAGCGCGACGATGCGCCTGGCGTAGCCGAGCAGCTCCTCGCCCTGTGTGCTCAGCCGCAGGTCGCGACCGGTCGACAGGAAGATGGGGCCCTTGACCAGCGTGCCGAGCTGGCGGATCTGCTGGCTGACCGCGGGCTGGGTGATGTGCAGCGCCTCGGCCGCCCGGCGGAAACCGCCGAGGTCGACGACGGTGACCAGTGCTCGTAATCGGTTGATCTGCAGGTCGTGGTACATCGTGCACCTCCTGTGCACCGCTCCCGCCCGGGCTCCCGGGCGGGTCTCACCGCTCCCGGATGGCCGCCAGCAGCGGTCCCGCCACCTCCTGGCGGCAGATGAGCAGGTCGGGCAGGTACGGGTGGGGCCGGTTGTAGTCCAGCGGCGAGCCGTCGACCCGGGAGGCGTGCAGGCCCGCGGCGAGCGCGACGCCGACCGGCGCGGCCGAGTCCCACTCCCACTGCCCGCCCGCGTGCAGGTAGGCCAGCGCCTCTCCGCGCAGCACCGCCATCGCCTTGGCCCCGGCCGAGCCCATCGGCGCGGTCCGGGCGTCGACGGCCGCGGCGACCCCGGCGGCGAACGCGGGCGGCCTGCTGTCGCTGACCAGCACCAGCCGGGGCACCGCCCAGCCCGGCATCGGCACCGGCTCGTCGGCCGAGCAGTGCACCAGGTCGAGCGCGGGCTGGGCGACCGCGGCCGCGGTGACGCCCTGGCCGCGCCGCCACAGCGCCACGTGCACGGCCCAGTCGTCGCGGTCGGGCAGCGCGTACTCCCTGGTGCCGTCGAGCGGGTCGATGATCCAGACCCGGTCGGCGCCGAGCCTGGCCGGGTCGTCGACGGCCTCCTCCGACAGCACCGCGTCGCCCGGCCGCCACGCGGCCAACTCCGCCAGCAGCATGGCGTTGGACTCGGTGTCGCCCCGGTCGCCGAGGTCGGGCCCGCCCCCGTCGCGCAGCTTGAGCAGCAGCCGACCGGCCTCCTCGGCCAGCCGCGCGGCCAGCCTCGCGTCGCCGTTCACCGGTCGAGGAAGGCGAGCACGGTCGCGGCGAGCGCGGCCGGGTCGCCGTCGGTCGGGCGCAGCACCAGCTCCGCGCGCTCGGGGGCCTCGTACGGGTCGTCGACCCCGGTGAAGCCGCGGATCTCGCCCGCCGCCGCCTTGGCGTAGAGGCCCTTGGGGTCGCGGGCCTGGCAGTCGGCGATCGGGGTGTCGACGAACACCTCGACGAACGGCAGCCCCTCGGCCTCGTGCGCGGCCCGGACGGCGGCGCGGTCGGCGGCGTACGGGCTGATCAGCGACACGATCGCGACCGTGCCCGCGTCGGCGAGCAGCCGGGCCACCGCACCGGTGCGGCGCACGTTCTCGGTCCGGTCGGCCGCGCCGAAGCCCAGGTCGGAGTTGAGGCCGTGGCGCAGGTTGTCCCCGTCGAGCAGGTAGGCCGGGCGGCCCGCGGCGACCAGCCGCCGCTCCAGCTCGACCGCGATGGTCGACTTGCCCGAGCCGGACAGCCCGGTCAGCCAGATCGTGCGCCCCCGGGTGGCCCGCTGGTCGCGGGTGACCGCCGAGCCGTGCCAGACCACGTGCGAGGCGGCCACCCGCGGCCCGAGGACCATCCCGGCTGCCACGGTGTTGTTGGTCGCCTCGTCGACCAGGATGAAGCTGCCGGTGCCGCGGTTGCGCTTGTACGGGTCGAACAGCAGCGGGGTCCGCGTGTGCAGCCGGACGCGGCCGATCTCGTTGAGCGCCAGGCCCGCCGCGGACTCGTCGCGGTGCAGGGTGTTGATGTCGAGCCGGTAGTCCAGCTCGCGCACCGACCCGGTGACCGCCTGCGAGGTGTGCTTGACGGTGTAGCGCGCCCCGGGGCGCAGCTCGGACTGCTCGGTGAGCCAGCAGACCATCGCGTCGAGGTCCTGCCCGACGTGCGGGCGGTTGTTCGGGCGGCAGATCAGGTCGCCCCGGCTGATGTCGATGTGGTCGGCCAGCTCCATGGTCACCGCCTGGGGCGCGAACGCCTCGGCCACCTCGCGGCCGCCCGGGCCCCAGATGCGCTCGACGGTGGAGCTGAAGCCCGAGGGCAGCACGGTCACCTCGTCGCCCGGCCGGAACACCCCGCCCGCGACGGTGCCCGCGTAGCCGCGGAAGTCCTGGTGCGGGCGGATCACGTACTGCACCGGGAACCGCGCGTCGATGAGGTTCTGGTCGGAGGCGACGTGCACCTCCTCCAGGTGGTGCAGCAGCGAGCTGCCCTCGTACCAGGGCATCTCCGCGCTGCGGTTGACCACGTTGTCGCCCAGCAGCGCCGAGACCGGGATGAACGACAGGTCGGGCACGTCGAGCTTGATCGAGAACCGGCGGAACTCCTCGCGGATCTCCTCGAAGCGCTCCCTGGACCAGCCGACCAGGTCCATCTTGTTCACGCACACCACCAGGTGCGGGATGCCCAGCAGGCTGGCGATGAACGCGTGGCGCCGCGACTGCTCCAGCACGCCCTTGCGGGCGTCGACCAGGACCAGCGCCAGGTCCGCCGTCGACGCGCCGGTCACCATGTTGCGGGTGTACTGCAGGTGCCCGGGGGTGTCGGCGATGACGAACTTGCGCTTGGGGGTGGCGAAGTAGCGGTAGGCCACGTCGATGGTGATGCCCTGCTCCCGCTCGGCGCGCAGGCCGTCGGTGAGCAGCGACAGGTCCGGGGTGTCGGCGCCGCGCTCGCGGCTGGTCCGCTCCACCGCGGCCAACTGGTCGGTGAAGATCGTCTTGGAGTCGTAGAGCAGGCGCCCGATCAGCGTCGACTTCCCGTCGTCGACGCTGCCCGCGGTGGCGATCCGGAGTAGCGGTCCCATCAGAAGTACCCCTCCTTCTTGCGGTCTTCCATGCCTGCCTCGGAGATCCGGTCGTCGGCCCTGGTGGCGCCGCGCTCGGTGACGCGGGTGGCGGCGACCTCGTCGACCACCTGCGCGGGGGTCGCGGCGTCGGACTCGACGCAGCCGGTCCCGGTGGCGTCGCCGACGGTGCGGAAGCGGACCAGCGCCTCGACGGGCTCCTCGCCGTCGAGCAGCGTGATGAAGCGGGTGTGCGCCAGCAGCATCCCGTCGCGGTGCACCACGGGCCTGCGGTGGGCGTAGTAGATCGGCGGCAGCGGGATGCCCTCGTCGCGGACGTACTGCCAGATGTCGAGCTCGGTCCAGTTGCTCAGCGGGAACACCCGGATGTGCTCGCCCTTGCGGTGCCTGCCGTTGTAGAGGTTCCACAGCTCGGGCCGCTGGTTGCGCGGGTCCCACTGGCCGTAGGCGTCGCGGAAGGAGAACACCCGCTCCTTGGCCCGCGCCTTCTCCTCGTCGCGCCTGCCGCCGCCGAAGACCGCGGTGAAGGCGTTCTCGGTGATGCCGCGCAGCAGGGCCGTGGTCTGCAGCCGGTTGCGGCTGGCGCGCGGCCCGGTCTCCTCCACCACCCGGCCCGCGTCGATGTCGTCCTGGACGCTGCTGACCACCAACCGGACGCCCAGCCGCTCGACGGTCTCGTCCCGGAAGGCGATGACCTCGTCGAAGTTGTGCCCGGTGTCGACGTGCATCACCGGGAACGGCAGCGGCGCGGGCCAGAACGCCTTGGCCGCCAGGTGCAGCATCACCACCGAGTCCTTGCCGCCGGAGAACAGCAGCACCGGCTTCTCGAAGGTCGCGGCGACCTCCCGGAAGATGTGCACCGCCTCGGCTTCCAGCGCGCTCAGGTGCGAGAGCTCGTACGTGGTAGACACTTCGCGGACCCACCCCTCCGACACAGATTCCGAAAGATGAAGACTGACACCCCGATGACGATTCCTGATGCAATTCCGCTTGAACGCTGATCGGCCGGTGAAAACACATGCCGAAAGCGGTGAGGGATTCAGGGAGCCATTCGGGAGGAAAACACGGGGAGCACGCTCCCCCGGCACGATCAGCCCTTGCGCTCGGCCCGCCGCCTGCGCGAGCGGTGCCCGCCGCGCGGCTTGCTCGACAGGGCCAGCCACGCCTCGGGCCCCCACTCGTGCCCGCCGTCGCAGCGGACCACCCGCTCGCCGGGGTCGGCGGCGCGCACGTCCTGCCCGCAGTCGGGCCGCTGGCAGCAGCCGAGCACGTCGCGCTCCCTGGCCGCGTGGTCGACCACCAGCCGACCGGCCTCGGCCAGCTCGCCGACCTCGGCGTGGAAGTCGCCCGCGGCGTCGTGGCTGGCCAGCCACGCGAGGTTCATGTCGAGGAAGACCACCAGGTCCTCCACCGCGGGCGAGCCCGGCCCGACCGTGCCGCGCTCGCCGACCACCAGCCCGCACCACGAACCGAGGACGTCGACGACGTCGGCGCGCACCCGCACCGCCTCCTGGCGCACCCCGCTGTCGCGCACCCCGGGGTCGCGCTGGCCGCCCAACCGGGTGCCGCACCCCCGGTGCAAGCCCGGCAACGACAACAATTCCCTGCCTAACACCTGTCTGCACTGCCCGCACAACCGGAAACCGGCATTCACGGGACGCGCGCAGACCGGTGAATCGCACACCGCCTCGGCGTCGCCCATCACCCCTCCTCGCGTCGGTCGACGATGAGCCTGTTCACCGGCGATGGACCGGCGGTCGCACAGGTCTCGAATCCGACTGCACCAGAACAGGACCGAAGGCGGTTGTTCTTCACAATGCGGGCCATTTTCCCGAAAAGAACCTACCGCGAATGCGCGGATTCGGCTAATCGGAATAATGCGACGTGACCTCGACACCCGGCGGCGGTGAACCCCTCAACTCCCGGCGCCGTCCGGGCACCGGGACCGCGGCGGGACTCCTCGCCCGGCCTCGACCGGGGCTCCAGCGCCCCGCGCTGCAGGCGCCTAGGTAACCGGCACTATCCCGGCGGCGACCAGCAGGCCGTCTTCGACGGTCAGCAGCCCGAGCGTGCCGTGCGGCTGGCGACGGCGGTCGGTCGGCGAGCCGGGGTTGAACACGCGCAGGCCCGCCTCGGTGTGGTCGAGCGGGATGTGGGAGTGGCCGAACACCACCAGGTCGGCGTCGGGGAAGCGCTCGCGCATCCGAGCCGCCCGCCCGGCCTTCTGCCCGCTGTCGTGGATCATGGCCACCCGCAGCCCGGCGAGGTCCAACTCCAGGGTCTCCGGCGCGCCCCACTCGGCGATGTCGGGCCCGTCGTTGTTGCCCCGCACCACGTGCACCGGCGCGTAGGCCGCCAGCTCGTCGAGCACCCCGGGCACGCACACGTCACCCGCGTGCAGGATCACGTCGGCGTCCCGCAGGTGCTCGGCCACCCTCGGCGGGCACGCCTTCCACCGCCGCGGCGCATGGGTGTCCGACAGCACAACGACTCGCACCACCCCATCATGCTCCCCACGGGGCCCGGCCCGCTCGCCCCACCCACCCCGGACAGCCGACGGCCGCCGTCGTCGCGGCCGAGCAGGCGACCGCGCGGCGGCGGCCCGCGGTCACCCGACCGGGGGGTGCGTCCCCCGTCCGGGCCACCAGGCAGAATGGGACGCTGCGTGGCACAGGGCGGCGGGACGAGGAGGGCACAGCGGTGGGACAGGGTGAACTGCGCGGGGTCGTCGCGATGGACGGTCCCTCGGGCACCGGCAAGTCCACCGTGGCCAGGGGGCTGGCCAGGGCGCTCGGGGCCGGGTACCTCGACACCGGCGCGATGTACCGGATGGTGACCCTGGCCGTGCTGCGCGCGGGGGTCGACCCGGCCGACGGGCCCGCCGTGCTGCGCGTGGCCGAGGCCGTCGACCTGGGCATCGGCACCGACCCGGCGGAGTCGGCGGTGCGGCTGGACGGCGCGGCGGTCGACGGCGAGATCCGCGGGCCCGAGGTGACCGGGGCGGTCTCGGCCGTCTCCGCGGTGGCCGGGGTGCGCGAGCTGCTGGTGGCGCTGCAGCGGCGGATCATCAGCCAGAGCCGGGCCACCCTGGGCGGCATCGTCGTCGAGGGCCGCGACATCGGCACCGTGGTGGCGCCGGACGCCCCGCTCAAGGTCTACCTCACCGCCTCCGCCGACGCCCGCGCCGCCCGGCGCGCCAACCAGGACGCCGCCGAGGGCCGCGAGTCCACGGTGGACACCACGCGGGCGGACGTCGAGCGGCGCGACCACTTCGACTCCACCCGCACCGTGTCCCCGCTGCGCCCGGCCGTGGACGCCGTCGAGGTCGACACCACCGACCTCGACGTCGACGGCGTGCTCGAGCAGCTACTGGCGATCGTGCGCGAGCGCGGCCTGGTCGGCGGCGCCGGGGTCGGGCGGGTCGAACCGTGACGCCCGGCCCCGACCTGCCCATCGACGCCAAGCCCTGGCTGCACGAGGTCGGCAGGGTGCTCGCGCGCACCGTGCACCGCCCCGGCCACCGGGTGCGCTGGCACCACCGCGACCGCGTCCCCGCCACCGGCCCGGTCGTGCTGGTGGCCAACCACAGTTCGCTGGTCGAGCCGCAACTGCTGTTCGGCGGCCTGCCCCGGCGCGCGGTGTTCCTGGTCAAGAGCGAGCTGTTCCACGGCCCGCTGGGCTGGGCGCTGCGCGGCCTCGGCCAGATCCCGGTGCGCCGCGGCACCCCGGACCGGGCCCCGCTGATGGCCGCCGTCCAGGTGCTGCGCAACGGCGGGCTGGTCGGCGTGTTCCCCGAGGGCACCCGCGGCGCGGGCGACGTCGCCGCGGCCGAGCAGGGCGCGGCCTGGCTGGTGCGCACCTCCGGGGCCCGCGTGCTGCCGGTGGCCACCCGCGGCACCCGGCGCCCCCCTGGCGCGGCGTGGCGGCTGCGCCCGGTCGTCGACCTGGTGGTCGGCGAGCCCTTCGACCCGCGGGTGGGCCCGGGCAGGGCGGGCCTGGCCACCGCCACCGAGACCATCCGCGCCCGGCTCGCCGAGCTGGTGCGCGACCTCGACGAGCGGCGCAGGCCCTCGTCCCCACAGAACAAGGCAGCACCATGAGCGACGCTGACAGCTTCGAGACCGCACTCGACGGCACCTGGTCCGACGAGTCCGACTGGGCCGCCCTGGAGGGCGCGTTCGACACCGACGACGCCGAGGCGGGCGCGCCGACCCCGGTGCTGGCCGTGGTCGGCAGGCCCAACGTCGGCAAGTCCACCCTGGTCAACCGCATCCTGGGCCGCCGGGAGGCGGTCGTGCAGGACGTCCCCGGCGTCACCCGCGACCGCGTCACCTACGACGCGCAGTGGAGCGGCCGCCGGTTCACCGTGATGGACACCGGCGGCTGGGAGCCGGGCCTGGAGGGCCTGCCCGCCGCCATCGCCGCGCAGGCCGAGTACGCGATGACGCACGCGGACGCGGTGCTGGTCGTCGTGGACGCCACGGTCGGCGCGACCTCGACCGACGAGGCCGTGGCCAGGGTGCTGCGCCGGTCCAAGACGCCGGTGATCCTGGTGGCCAACAAGGTCGACGACCAGCGGCTGATGCCCGACGTGGCGGCGCTGTGGTCGCTCGGCCTCGGCGAGCCGTTCCCGGTCAGCGCCCTGCACGGGCGCAACTCCGGCGACCTGCTCGACGCCATCCTCGCCGCGCTGCCGGAGACGCCGAGGGAGACCTACGGCGCCACCCCGGGCGGCCCGCGCCGGGTGGCGCTGGTCGGCAAGCCCAACGTCGGCAAGTCCAGCCTGCTCAACCGCCTCACCGGCGAGAACCGCTCGGTGGTCGACTCGGTCGCGGGCACCACCGTCGACCCGGTCGACTCCCTGGTCGACCTCGACGACGAGGTCTGGCGCTTCGTCGACACCGCGGGCCTGCGCAAGCGGGTCAACTTCGCCAGCGGCATGGAGTACTACGCCTCCCTGCGCACCAAGGCCGCCATCGAGTCCGCCGAGGTCGCCATCGTCCTGATCGACGCGGGCGAGCCCATCGCCGAGCAGGACCTGCGCGTGCTCACGATGGTCGTCGAGTCCGGCCGGGCCCTGGTCCTGGCCTTCAACAAGTGGGACCTGGTCGACGAGGACCGCCGCCTGCAACTGGACAAGGAACTGGACCGGGGCCTGGTCCGCGTCCCCTGGGCCGAGCGCGTCAACGTCTCGGCGCTGACCGGCCGCTCGGTCCGCAAGCTCGCCCCGGCGCTGCGCCGCTCCCTGGAGTCCTGGGACACCCGCATCTCCACCGGCCACCTCAACTCCTGGATCTCGGACCTGGTCGCCGCCACCCCGCCCCCCGTGCGCGGCGGCAAGCAGCCCAAGATCCTCTTCGCCACCCAGGCGGGCACCCGCCCGCCGACGTTCGTGCTGTTCACCAGCGGCTTCCTCGAGGCGGGCTACCGCCGCTTCATCGAGCGCAAGCTCCGCGAGCAGTTCGGCTTCTCCGGCAGCCCCGTCCGCATCTCCGTCCGCGTCCGCGAGAAGAAGGACCGCAAGCGCTAGTTCGTGTTTCGAAAGCCGCTGTCCGCGATGGCCGCGCCGGAGCGGCCCCTGACGGCACGGGGTGGAGGCACCGGTACCGGCACCTCCACCCCGCACCGCCAGGAACCACCCCGATCACGACTCTCATCGAACGGACTCGGCGAAACACGGCCTAGGCCTGCTGGGCGCACCCGCACGGGGCGGCGCCCGCACCCGCCCCGCTGTTGCACATGATTCCCATTATCATGCCTGCATGACGTCGACCGCCTCCCGCGACTTCGGCCGCTACCTGACCGCCCGCCTGCTCTCCGTCGCGGGCAGCCTCGTGTCGGTGGTGGCGCTGCCGGTGCTCGTCTACCAGTTGACCGGGTCAGCGGGGTGGACGAGCGTCGTCGCGGTGGCGGAGGCGCTGCCGTACCTGCTGTTCGGGCTGGTCGCGGGGGCGGTGGCGGACCGGGTCGACCGCAGGCGGTTGATGGTGGCGCTGGACTTCGCGGTGGCGGCGGCGCTGGCGACCGTCCCGGTGGCGTGGGCGCTGGACGCGCTGACCGCGCCGCACGTGGTGGGGGTGGCGTTCCTGGCGCAGACCGGGTTCGTCTTCTTCGACGCGGCCAACTTCGGGGCGCTGCCGTCACTGGTGGGCAAGGAGCGGCTGACCGAGGCGTACTCGAAGGTCTACGGCCGGTCGACGCTGGTCGAGTTGACCGCGATGCCGGTCGCGGGGCTGCTGGTCACCGTCCTGGCGCCGGGCGCGCTGATCAGCCTGCACGCGGTCGCCGCCGCCGGGTCGGCGCTGCTGGTGCGCGCGATCCGGGGGACGCTGTCGAGCAGGCGCGAGACCCGCCCGACCCTGGTCAGCGACATCGGCACCGGCCTGCGGTTCCTCTGGTCGAACACCACCGTCCGCACCCTGACCCTCGTCGGCGCCACCCACTCGGCCGCCTCCGGCGCGTGGATCGCCGTCCTGGTCCCCTGGGCCGACCAGGTCCTCGGCGTCTCCCCCACCGGCGACGCCCGGTTGGCGGTCCTGTTCAGCTGCTGGGGCGTCGGCGCCGTCGTCGCCGCGCGCCTGGTCCCCAAGCTCACCAGCCGCTGGGGCGGCGCGCGCCTGGCACTCGGCGCCCTGCCCGTCTCCCTGCTCTGCGCGTCCACGACCCTGCTGACCACGCACTGGCTGATCGCGGGCGCGGCCGCGGTGGCGTGGGGGACCGCGCACTCGACGGTCGTCATCAACGCCATCACCTACCGCCAGCAGGTCTGCCCAGCGGAGCTGCAATCCCGCGTCAACACCACCGCCCGCATGCTCTCCTGGGGCGTCGGCCAACCCGCGGGCGCCGCCCTCGCGGGCACGGTCGCCGTCGCCGCGGGCCCCCGGGCGGGCCTGGCGGCGGGGGTGACCGTCCTGTTCACCGGCGTCGTCCTCGCCTGGGCGACACCCACCCTCCGCAAGGCGGCCACAGCCGCGCCTGCCACGGTCGCCAAGTCCTAAGTGGAGCCACAGCCGGGGCCCGGCGGCTCGAACGCGGCCGCGACGGTGAAGTGGCGCGGCCCGGGCCGTGGGCTCTCGATCTCGTCGAGGGCGGCGACGGCGAGGTCCTCGGCGGTGATCCGCGACTCCCCGTCGGCGTCGACGAGGATGCGGTTCCCGCCCCGCCGGTAGGCGCCCGTGCGGTCGCCGGGCGCGAACAGCGCGGGCGGGCTCAGGTAGGTCCAGTCCGCGGGGTGTGACAGGCAGGCGTTGAACTGGTCGACGCTGGCCCGCGCCGTGGTTCGCCACCGCCGGGGGACGAAACGCGGGTCGTCGACCACGAGCAGGTCCGAGTCCGGGCTCCGCAGCGGGCCCGCGCCGCCGATCACGAGGACGCGGCGTCCGAAGCCCAGGGCCGCGTCGAGAACCGTGGTCACCAACGCGCGGACCCCGTCCTCGGCCCCGGGGGTCGGCCTGGTGGCGAGCACGATGACGTCGTGCCGCGCCGCCACGCGGGCCGCGGCCCCCGGGTCGGTCGCGTCGGCGGTGAACGACGCGACCCCTCCGCCACCGCCCCCCGAACGCGAGAACCCGGAAACGACGTGCCCACGGCGAACCGCTTCCGCCGCGACGCGGGAGCCCGCCATCCCCGTCACCCCGACAACGGCGATCTTCACAATGCCCTCCTTGTCCGCACGGCGACCTGCTGATCGGCCTCGGTGGTCGTTGTCCCACTGGGGGTGGTCTGGCCCGCGGCGATCGCCGTCAGGGCGAGGGCGAACCCGACGATCTGCACCGCGCCGAGCGTCTGCCCCAACAGCAGCGCACCCAGGGTCGCGGCGACCAGCGGGGAGAGCAGACCCAGCACGGCGACCGAGGCGACCGGGAGACGGGCGATGCCGCCGAACCACAGCGTGTACGCGAGCAGCCCGCCGACGACCCCGAGCCAGGCGTAGCCCGCGAGTGCCGCGCTGTCGACGGCCGTGGGCACACCCTCGAAGAGCAGCGTGATGGGCAGCAGGAACAGCCCCCCGGCCGTCAACTGCCACCCGGCCAGTCCCATCGCGGGCACCCCCGCGGGCCGTCCCCACTTCTTGGTGAGAGTGACGCCCGCCCCCATGAGGACCGCGCTCAGCAGCCCGGCGACCACACCCACCGCGTCGAGGGCCGCGGTGGAGCGCAAGACGACCAACGCGACACCGGCGATGCCGACGACGCCCCACGACAGGCGCCACGCGGAGAACGGCTCGCGCAGGACGACCACGACGAGGACCGCGACGACGAGGGGCTGCGCGGCCCCGAGGGTGGCGGCCACCCCGCCGGGCAGGTGGTAGGCGGCGATGAACAGCAGTGCGAAGAAGGCGCCGACGTTCAGCACGCCCAGCACGGCGGACTTCCACCACCAGGCGCCCGTGGGCGCCGCGCGGGTCACCGCGATCGCCAGCAGCCCCGCGGGCAGCGCCCGCACCAGCGAGGCGAACAGCGGATGCCCGGGAGGCAGCAGTTCGGTCGTCACGACGTACGTCGTCCCCCACACCGCGGGCGCGATCGCCGTGAGCGCCGTGACCGAGAGCCTGCCCACCACAACTCCTCAACGTTGAACTATTCAACGCTCAGACCATACGGTGCTAGTCTGACTCACGTCAAACAGTTCAACGTTGAGGAGTTCAGGGTGGAGGACAGCGTCGACCGCGTCATCGCCCAGTGGGCGCGGGTGCGCCCCGACATCGATGTCAGCCCGATGGGCGTGCTGGGCAGGCTCTCCCGGCTGACCCGGCTGTTCGAGCGCGAGTTGCAGCGGGTCTTCACCCGACACGGCCTGCACCCCGGGGAGTTCGACCTGCTCGCGACCCTGCGGCGCGCCGACGTCGACGGGCGCGGCCTGACGGCGGGGCAGCTCGCGGACAGCGCCATGGTCACCTCGGGCGCGATCACGAACAGGCTCGACCGGCTGCTCGCCAAAGACCTCATCACCCGCGAGACGGACCCGCACAGCCGCCGCACGATCCGCGTCGCCCTCACGCCGCACGGGCACGAGGTCATCGATGCGGCCCTGCTCGACCACGTCGCCAACGAGGAGCGCCTGCTCCGCGCCATGACGGCCCGCCAGCGCGAACAACTCGCGGGCCTGCTCCGCGTCCTGCTCCACGACAACGAGGACCAGGCCTGACGGCCGCCGCTCAGGCGAGGTCGGCGTAGACGATGACGTTGTCCTGGTAGTCGCCGGTGGCCTCGTCGAAGGCGCCGCCGCAGGTGATCAGGCGCAGTTGCGGGCCGGTGGTCTCGCCGTAGACGGCCTGGGTGGGGAAGTCGGCCTTGGCGACGCGGTCGACCTGCCGGACGGTGAAGGCGGCCGTGCTCCGGTCGCCCCGGGTGACCTCGACGCGGTCGCCCGGGACGAGTGTGGCCAGGTCGTGGAAGACACCGGGCCTGCCGCGGCCGTCGACGTGGCCGAGGACGACGGCGGGGCCGGGGTCGCCGGGTGCGGGACCGTGCTTGTACCACCCCGCCTGCAGGGGTTGGTCGAGCGAGGGGACCTCGGCGGTGCCGTCGGCGTTGAGCCCCAAGGGGATGAGGCTGGACCGGGCGCCGAGCGCGGGGATGCGCACCTCGAGCGGCGCGGTGGCGGACACCGCCGCGGGCGCGGTGGCGGACACCGCCGCGGGCGCGGCGCCGGTCGGCCCGGCGGGGCGCGCGTCCGTGGTGTCGCCCGGGGACCAGAGCGGGCTCATGACGAGCAGACCGGCGAGACCGGCCAGGATCGCGGCGACGAGCGCACGGCGGCGGCTCACCGGGCCGCCGTCCCGCCGCCGGTGGCCACGCCGCCGACCGGGATGACGCTGACCTGGCCGTTGCCGGGCAGCGCCGCCGCGGGCGGTGGGCTGCCGGGGCTGGTCGGGGTCGTGGGGACATCGGCGGGCGGGGTCGTGCTGGGCGCGGGGGGCGTGGTGCCGGCTTCGAGGATGATCACGTTGGTGCATTCGGTGACCTTCCCCTGGCCCGCGTAGTCGCTGCCGTGGGCGGTGACGCACAGCGGGTGGTCGCCCACGTCCAACGGCGGGGTCCGCACGGTGTAGCGGACCTGCTTGGGCCCGGGCTGGGGCAGGGCGGGGGTGATGTCGGTGATCGGCAGCTCCGGGCCGCCGTCCACGGTCAGCGTCAGGTGGTGCAGCTCGGAGGCCAGCAGCCGCGACAGCGCCTGTCCCAGGTCGTCGAAGCCCGACAGCGAGCAGGCGCCGCCGGTGGCCCGCGCGATCTGCTCCAGGCTCACCCTGCTGCCCTGGCACGAGGCGTCGGGGCCGAAGCCGAAGGTGTGGATGTCGACCTGCTCGGGCAGGTCGGCCAGGATGCGCGCCGCCTCGGTGCCGTCGTCGGCGTTGTGCCTGCCGTCGGACAGGAACAGCACCAGCTTGCGCGTGCCCGTGGTCGCCGCCGACACCTCCGCCGCGTGCCGCAGGCCCGCGGTGAAGTTCGTCGCCCCGTCCAGGTAGGGCATGTCGCGCAGCGCCTCGAGGAAGTCCGCGTCGCCGTCGCCGTCGTTGTCGGCGGCCGGGCCGACGGCGAGCTGGGTGCCCGGGGCCGCGTCCACGTCGAGGCTGCGCCCGTCGGTGGCGAAGGTCGCCAGGCCCACGCTGCCGATGCCGTACCCGGGGTCCATCGCGTACCGCCGGTGGAACTGCTCGATGGCCGCCTTCTCCTGCGCGAACCCGTCGTCGCCCAGGCTGCCGGACCCGTCCAGCACGTAGGTCACCGAGGTCGCGGGCGGCACCGCGCCCGTGCCGACCGACGCCGTGCCGACCACCGTGGTGGCCCCCTTGGGGATGACGGTGTCCAGCAGCGGCGTCTCGATGTCCACCGCGATCCCGGCTCCGCCGGGCAGCGTGCCGTCCACGGCCACCGCTTGCGCACCGCTGGTCAGCACCAGCACCGCGGCCATGCCGGCTGCGAGCCTTCTCATCCCTGGTGTCCTCACGTTGTAGGAACTGCATCCCTACAACGAGCGGGTGCGGCACGCGAAACCACTCGTTCGAGTGATCATCGATCACCTACCCGACAACGAACAGCGCCAACGGGTCCCCCTCACCTCCCGCCAGCTCCCTCACCCGCACCACGTCGAACCCCGCCACCGCGCAACACCTCAGCCCCAACGCCGTCCCCACCAAGTACAGGTTCTGCAACGCGATCCCGCCGTCCAACCGCACCGTGCTCTGATGCACCTCCCCGTACTTCTCCAACCCAGGCCCCAGCAACCCGCTCAGCACAACCACTGTCGACGCGCGGGACTCGAACTCCGGTTGTGTGAACACCCCTTCCAACGACCCCGCGCCAACGGGTCGCAACGCGTGCTCCGCGCGCAGGTACTCCAACACCTCCCCGTCGCGAACAACATGCACCGCGAGAGAAGGCAACCCGCCCGCGGTCGGGTTCATCCCCAGCACATGCCCGTCGACGTGCCGCTGCACCCCCACGGCCCACCCCAGCAACGACCCCAGCGCGGCCAACCCCACCGGCTCGTACCGGTACCGGGACCGCCGGGACAGCAGCGCCTCCCCCAGCGGCATCGCCAGCGGCCCCGGCTCAGGCAGCGCGATCACAGGAACGGCGGCGGCTCGGCGACGAAAGTCGACGTGTCCCCCCACCGGGGCAGCCCGAGGTAGCGGAACGCGGCGGGCGCGTTGGGCACCAGCCCGGTCGCGCACACCCGGATCACGCTCAACCCCGCCTCGGCGACGTCCGGGGTCGTCAAGTCGACCGTCACGACCCGCTCCCCCGCCAGGCTCGCCCGCAGGTCCTCGGCATCTCCCCGCCGCTCGAGCCCGACCGTGCGGTCAGGCGAGGTGAACCGCCCCAACAGGTCCGCCTGCACGCGCGGGTCGAGCCACACCTGGACCTGGGCACCCAGATCGCGAACCGCCCCGTGGTTCTCCCCTACCAAGTCGCGGTAAGCGCGATCGGCCCGGTGCGGCAGGTAAAGCCCCTCCGCGAGGATGCCCGCGCGAATCGACTGGAACACCCACCCGTCCTCCTCCAGCAACCCCTGCGTGAAGATCCACGTGTGCACGGCCTCCAAGACCGCCTTCACGCACGCCTCCACCGGGTCGAACCGCGCCGCGCCGCCGCCTGCGACGATCCCCGTCTCCCGATCGACAGCCACGGCGGCGACACACGACACCGGGTGCTCGGTCGGCAGCTCGACCAGGTGCACGTCCAGCGGGCACCCCTCCAACTCCGCCGCCAACCCCGGCACGGACGAGACCGGGATGCCCGCGGTGGGCGCCCCCAGGTGCCACCACCGCTCCAACGCGTCCCGCTCCACCAGCTCCAACAAGGCCCGCGTGGCGGCGTCCTCGGCGCTGGTGCCCGTGGCGATGCCCGCGTAGTTGAGGTGGTGCAGCCGCGGCTCCTCGCGGCGCGCGCCCGAGTGGTAGTTCAAGTAGACCCAGGACGCGGGCGCCAGGCACCGCTCGCCCCGCTCATCGCCTTCCGCCCACGCGATCGGGAGGTCCTCGGTGAAGGGCTGGTACGGGAACCCCGGCCAGGAGTGCTGCTCGGCGGTGAAGAACGGCAAGTCGTCCGGCCCGAGGTGGCGCACGCCCTCAGCCCGCAGCTCGGCCGCCGTGGCGGTGCGCAGACCGGGCGGGACCCGGTTGCCGCAGTAGCGCTCCACGGCCTCGCCGACGGCGGCGGCCCGGGCCGCGTCGACGTCGCCGAAGGTGGTGCCGAGGCTGACCCGGTCGGC
This sequence comes from Actinokineospora pegani, assembly GCF_009745975.1. Taxonomy (GTDB): domain Bacteria; phylum Actinomycetota; class Actinomycetes; order Mycobacteriales; family Pseudonocardiaceae; genus Actinokineospora; species Actinokineospora pegani. The sequence continues at coordinate 73,993 of NZ_WHOL01000060.1, forward strand.
GGGCCAGGCGCCGAGCCTGCGCGCGTCGGCGACCTCGGCGGTGACGGCCCGGTAGCGGCGCGGGGTCCCCGGGGTGGGCGCGACGTCGACGAGCCTGCGGACGATGCCCGTGAGCGGGTCGACCAGCAGCGGGTACGGGGTTGTCACGAGGCGACCTCCTGGATCAGGTCCGCGGCGGGCTCGGCGTCCGCGCCCGCCGGGTGCAGTGGGAAGGACGCGGTCGCGGCCAGCACGACGCGCGTGCTCGGCAGCAGGCGCGTGGCGCGCACCGGGTCCTCGCCGGTGTGCGGGTTGCGGGCGTGCCGGGGCCAGTGGTGGCCGCCGACCTGGAGCCGCACGGGTCCGGACACGGCCAGCCCGACCGGCGGCAGCTCGACGCGCACCTCGCGCGCAACCCCCGGCTCGTGCCGCACGCGCCGGACCGCGTGGGCGTGGTGGACACCGCCGTGCACCAACCGGACCACCCAATCGGCGTCCGGGCAATCAGCGACCACAGTCAGAACCACCTCGATCGACCCGCGCAGCTCCCCTTCGGGCAAGACCGCGCTCAGCACCGCGCACGGCCCGTCGTCGGCAGCCGCCCCCAACGGCACAGACCGCCACGGCTCCTCGGGATCAGCGGTGAACCGCGCCCGATCCACGCTCAACGACATTTCGCTTCGCGCGGACCCAAGGGGACGCCACCCGTCCACAGCCACAAAGGCCTTGTCTCCAGCCAAATCCGCGCATGTGCGAGCCCACGCGGTGTAGAGCGCGCCGATCCGCCGCCCAGCCAACGCGGCCCCAGGCTCACCCGCGTCCAGCTCGTGCCCCCAAGGCCCCATGACCAACCGCGTCGGTCCACCCCACGCGGCAGCCAGACGCTCGGTGTCCGCGGCGAACGGGTCACGCACCCCGCCCACCGCGAGCAACGGCACGCGCACCCCGCCGACGTGGTCCCACACAGCAGCGGTGCGCTCCGGCGCGTCCCACAACTCCTCCCACCCCTCGACGGCGTCCACCACCGGCAGGCGCGCGGGATCGGCATGACGGGCCGGGCGCGCGTTCTCGCTCCACCACCCGATCCGACAGGCCAACCGCGCGGCCCGCCCCGGCTCGCGCGCCGTCTCACCGAGCCCCAGCGCGGGAACCGCCGCCACCACCCCGACAACCTGCCCGGGCCGGGCGATCGCCGATGTCACAGCGCAATGCGCGGCGTAGGAGGCCCCCACGCAGAGCACCCGGTCATGGCCGAGCCGCGCGAGCTCGTCGAGCACCGCCGCGCCATCGCCTGCCTCATGCCGGTAGGGCTCGAAGGCGCCACCGGAGCCGTGGCGCCCCCGCACATCACCGACCACGCACGGGAACCCCCTCCGCGCCCAACCGCGCGCCTCAGCGAGGTGGCGGTGACGGCCGTAAGGGGTGCGGATCAGGACCAGCGGCCCGTCGCCGCCGGAGTCGACCAGGGTGTGCGCCAGCCCGGCGAGGGCGAGGTCACGGGGCACTGGCGGGCACGGGCAGCACGGGGTGGTCGGCGATCTCCCCGCTGTCCAGGTCCAGGACGCGCAGCCTGCGGTGCGGCGGGACCCCCGCCGGGGTCAGGCCGCCGGGCGCGGGGGTGGCGCCGGTGAGGTGGCGGACGAGGTCCTTCACGGCCAGCGCGGCGATGAGCGCCCGCTCGGCGGCGTCGGGGGCGTCGTCGCCGCGGAGGCCGTCGCCCGCCCAGTAGGCGGCGAGGTGGCCGTGCCCGGAGCCCGCGGCCGCGAGCCTGCGCAGCCGCACGTCGCGGTGGCCGGTGCCGATCGGCTCGAACAGGACGTGCCTGCCCTCGCGGCTGATCCGCTGCCAGGCCACGCCCCGGTCGGCGAGCGCGTCGAGGTCCGCCCAGGCCGCGGGCGCGGGACCGTCGTGCCACGCGCACACGGCGGCGGGGTCGGCGGCCAGGAGCGCGTCGAGGTCGGCGGGCAGCCGGACCGGGGCGGCCCCGGCGAGGTCGAGGGCGCCGGTCAGGGCGGTGATCAGGGCACTGGCGGCCGGACCGCCTGCGACCACGGCGACGGTGGGGCGGTCCAGCCGCGGCCGGGCGCCGAGGTGGCCCGCGCGGGCGAAGGCGGCCAGCTCGTCGGGCCGGGGCCCGGGGCCGCTGAGCGCGGCGCGCACCCGGTCCAGCGACTCGGGCGGCAGCGCGACGCCGAACAGCTCGCCGGTCGCGTCCCGCAGGACCGGCCCCGTGGGCCCGTCGAACAGGGCCGTGCCGGGCTTGAGGGTGTCCACTGGCTGCCTCCCGTCGGGTGGCCCGGGGCCGCCGGTGCGGCGGCCCCGGGGTCGATCACTCGTCGTCGCCGTCGAAGGGGTTCTCGACGAGCGCGTTGCTGTGGCTGGCGGAGTTGTGCGGCAGCAGGCGCTCTTCCTCGACGTGCACGAAGACGTTGTCCACGGCAGTCCCCTTTCTGTCGGTTCACGGTCGCGGTGACCGCTTCACCAGCTAATCAGGAACGACAATCGTTTTCAACAACCCATTCGTCGTAATCTGGAGGACTTCGCCCGAGACGCCGTAGACCGCGCGCAGGAACTGGCTGTCCACGATGTCGCCAGGCTCGCCGTCCGCGTGCACGACGCCGTCCCGCAGCGCCACCACGCGATCGGTGTACCGGGCCGCCTGCGCCAGGTCGTGCAGCACGGAGACGACGGTCAGCCCGCGCTCGTGCTGCAACGCGCGCACCAGTTCCAGAACCTCGACCTGGTGGCGGAGGTCGAGGAACGTCGTCGGCTCGTCCAGCAGCAGCACCGGCGCGTCCTGCGCCAGGGCGAGCGCCAGCCGCACCCGCTGCCGCTGTCCGCCGGAGAGCCGGTCCAGAGGCGAGTCGGCCCACTCGTCGACCCCGGTCGCGCGCAACGCCTCCCGCACGTGCGGGTCGTCGGTGTCGGCGAGCATCCCGAGCGGACCGCGCGCCGCGTACCGCCCCTGCCGCACGAACTGCCGCACGGTCAGCCCCGCGACCACGGGGGCGGACTGCGGCAGCAGGGCCAGCCGCCGGGCCACCTCCCGCCTGCCCAGCCCGGCCATCGGGTCACCGCCGAGCAGCACCGCGCCCTGGTCGGGCCGCAGCAGCCCGGCGAGCACGCGCAACAGCGTCGTCTTGCCGGAGCCGTTGCGCCCCAGCAGACTCACCCACTCACCGGACCGCACGTCGATGTCGACCCCGGCGAGCACCTCCCGCTCGCCGAACCGCACGCGCACCCCGCGAGCACTCAGCGGAACCTCCGCGATCACCCGAAACCTCCCGTCCGCCGAGCGACAACAACAAGAACGCCCGCCCCCAGCAGCGCCGTCACAGCGCCCGCGGGAACGCCGACCACCTGCCCCAACGCATCCGCCGCCACCACGGACAACGCCCCCGCCAACGCCGCGGTGGGCAGCAACCGCCGGTGCAGCGGCCCCACGAGCGCGCGGGCCGCGTGCGGCGCCAGCAACCCCACGAACGCCGTGGCCCCCACCGCCGCCACGGCCCCCGCCGTCGCCAACGCGGCTGTCACCAGCGCCGCGGTCCGCCACGGCACCACCGCGAGCCCGACCGCGTGCGCGTGGTCGTCGTCGACCGCGAGCACGTCCATCACCCCGGCGAGCCCGCACGCCACGACCAGCGCGACCACCAGCACCGGCCACAACGGCGCCAGGTGCTCCCACGTCCGCCCCGCCAACGACCCCAGCAACCACCGCGACACCGCCCCCGCCAACTGCGGCTTGGCCGTCAACAACAACAACGTCCCACCCACCAACACCGCCGAGACCACGACACCGCGCACCGCCACATCCCCAGACCGCCCCGCGACAACCCACAGCAATCCACCGCCCACGAGCCCACCCACCAGCGCGGCCCCCGCCATCGCCGCGGGCTGCGCAGCCAACCCCCCGACCGTCGACGCCGCAACGGCCCCCAACACCGCCCCCGACCCCACACCCGTGATCTCCGGAGAGGCCAACCGGTTCCGCACAGCGGCCTGCAAGATCGCCCCCGCCAACCCCAGGCACGCACCCGCGCACAACCCCACCAGCAACCGAGGCGCGCGCAACTCCCACACCACCATCCGCGCCCCCGCGTCATCCCCGAACAACGCCAAAAGCCCGGCCCCGGTGGACCCCACGCTGATATGCGCGAAGCACGCCACCACGAGCAGCACCCCCAGCCCACCGATCCGCATCACACGCGCACCCTCTTCCGCGCCGTCAGCAACCCCAGCGCCACAGCCGCGAACGCCGTCAACCCGCCCACGGGCAACTCGATCGGATAGAGCACGGTCCTGGCCAACACATCCGCCCCCACCACCACGACGGCCCCCACCGACGCCGCCGCCACAACCCCCGACCGCCCCAGCCGCTCAGCCAGCGCGGGCGCGAAGAACCCCACCCACGCGATCGGCCCCGCCTGCGCCACCACCACCGCGACCAGCAACGACGCCGTCGCCAGCGCCGCCAACCTGGCCCGCCCGGGCCGCAACCCGGCCGACATCGCCTCCTCGTCCCCCAACCGCAACAGCCGCACTCGCGGTAAGACCGCCACCAACGCGGGCACAGCCACAACCAGCCCCACACCCACAGGCACCAACGCCGACCAAGTCGTCCCCGTCAGCGACCCGAGCAGGTACCGCACGAGCACCCCCTGCTCCCGCGAGTCGGTCATCGCCGTCGCCGCCAAGAGCACCGCTTGGCACGCGGACCCCACCGCCGCCCCGACGAGCAGCACGGCGGCAGGCCCCTTCGCGCCCCGCACCGCCAACAGCGTCAACGCGCCGCCCACCGCCGCTCCCACAAGAGCGGGGGTGAGCGGCGCGCCAGGCACCGACAGCCCGAACGCGATGCACGTGCCCACCGCCGCCGCCGCGCCACCGGACACACCAAGCAGCTCCGGCACCGCCAGCGGGTTGCGCAGTGACGTGCGCAGCAGCAGCCCGGCCGCCCCCAGGCACGCGCCCGCCGCGGCGCCGAGCAGCAACCGCGGCGCGCGCAACTGCCACACGACGACCTGCTCCAGGTGCGTCGTGGGGAACAGGACGAACGAGGTGCCCAGGGCGAGCGCGGCCACCGCGGCGAAGACACCGAGGAGCGCGACCAGCCTCAAGCCGGGACCTTGGCCAGCGCCTCGTCGATGATGGCGGACAGGCTGCGCAACCCGCGGCCGGAGCCCCATAGTTTCGCGTGCCCCTCGTGCACCTGGTTCGCGCGCACCGCGGGGATCTCGCGCCAGATGGGGTTGTCCGCGAGTTGCGCGCTAAGAGTCTTGTCCTCGGCGGAGAACAGCAGCGAGTACACGAAGATGACCTCCGGCTGTTTGGCCAGCAGCTCCTCGACGCTGTAGTTCGACGCGGTGTCGCTGTCGCCGCCCTTGGCCGCGAACGGGTAGGAGAACAGTTGCCCCAGCAGGTCACCCTTGAGCGAGGAAGCCGTGTCGACGCCGATCGAGTCGGCGCTGCCGTACATCAGCAGCGTCCTGCGCCCCGAGCGCCCGTCCACGCGCGTGCCCTCCACGGCGTCGGCGAGCTTGGCCCGGAAGGCCCGCTCCGCCTCGACCGCGCGGTCCGTCCGCCCGGTCAGCGCGCCGAGCGCCCGCAGGTAGCCGACGGACTCCTGCCAGGTCACCGGGTCGGCCAGCCAGAGCGGGGCGAACTTCTCGATGGCGGGCCGCAGCCCGTCGTGCACGCCGGGCAGGCCGATCACCAGGTCGGGCCGCAGGCCCGCGATCGCCTCGACGTCCTCGCTGCCGAAGGTGCCCGGCACGGTCTGGACCGCCGCCGCGGCGTCGCCGAGCAGGGCGGGGTGGGCGAGCAGGGTCGGGTTGGTGGTGCCCGCCGGGGCGATGCCGAGGTCGGTGAGGACGTCGTCGCACAGCCCGTTGAGGCACACGATCCGCTCGGGCGCCTTGTCCAGCGCGATCTCGACGCCGTGCGGGTCGGTGATCCGCAGCGACGGCTCCAGCGGGGCCGCGGAGCGCTCGACCGGGGCCGCCGCGACAGCGGACTCCTCAGCGTCCGGGGCCGCGCACGCGCCCACCAGCAACGCGCCCACCAGCAGGACAACAGCTCTGTTCACAGCTCACCGATCCAATCCACCAACACCGCCGCGTCCTCCCGGAAAGCCTCCGGCGAGTCGTCCCGCACGAACTCCAGCAGCACGTCCCGGTCGACCCCGTCGGCCGCCAGCTCCGCCAGCACCGGCCGCCACAGGTCGGGGCGCTCGGCCAGCGCCAACCGCTCGGTGAAGCCGTCCGCGCCCCACGAGAAGGCGTGCACGGCGGCGATCCCGGGCAGCAGCGCCCGCACCTCGCCCAGGCACTCGTCGACGTCCGGCAGCTCCCGGGGCTGCCAGTGCCCGACCAGGCCGGGCACCTCGGCGGCCAGCCGCCGGGCCGAGCCCAGGTCGTCGGTCAGCGACGACACGTGGTGCTCGACGGTCACCGCGAGGCCGCGCCCGGCCGCCAGCTCCGCGCACCGGCGCAGGTCGTCGGTGACGGCGGCGCGCTCGCCCGCCGACACCTCGGCCGACCCGCGCACCCCGGCCCACACCCGCACCCGGGGCGCGCCCAGCGCCTCGGCGGTGTCGAGGACCGCGGCGAAGTCGGCCGGGTCGCTGTCGCCGCTCTTGTAGTACGACCCGTACGAGCCGACCCGCAGGCCCGCGTCGCGGGTCAGCCCGCCGACCCTCCCGGCCACGCCGAGGTCGCCCGCGGGCACGTGGGCGTCGCCCGCCCACTCGAGGACGCCGAGGCCCGCGGCCAGCCCGACGACCTCCTCGGCCGATCTGCCCCGGAACGTCACCGAGGCCAGTCCTGGCGTGATCATGCGACCCCTTCGCTCGAGTGGGTGACCTGATAGATGTACCGAACATGACAACGGTTATCAAGTCCGATCGATCACACACCGCCAACGTCGTTATTGACAATCGTTTCCGTTAGGCTCGTCCGGTGACTACCGAGGTACTGCTCGTCGCAGGCATGACAGACCACGACGTCGACGTGCGGATGTGGCAGGCGCTGCCCGGGTCCGCGCTGGTCCGCTACGACCTGCGCGACCTGGCCGCGGGCGTCGTCCGCCGCTGGGTGGACGGCGAGCTGACCGTCCTGGAACTGGCGCACGGGTGCGCGTCCTGCACCCTGCGGCTCGACCTCGTCCCACTCCTGACCGGCCTCGGCGGCCGCGTGGTCGTCCACCTCGACCCCGCCCTGGAACCCGAGCCGGTCTGCGTCGCCCTCCACGGCTCCGACGTGCGCGTCGAGGCGGTCGTGTCCGTCGTCGACCGCGCGACCTGGCTGACCGAGACCACCAGCCCCGACGCCCTGGCCGACCGCGGCCTGTCCGCCGCCGACGCCGACGACCGCACCGTCGCCCAGGTCCTCGTCGGCCAGGCCGAGTTCGCCGACGCCCTGGTCCTCACCGGCCCCCCGAACCCCGCCGTCGAGGCCGCCCTCGACCGCCTGGTCCCCGGCACCCCCCGGCACGAGCACACCACCCTGGACGTCCCCGCCCTGCTGACCTCGATCCCCCCCAACTCCCGCCGCGGCCGCTTCGACGACATCTGGGCCCCGCCACTGCGCCCCGACACCCCGCTGCACCCGGCCCACGGCATCTCGGTCCTGCGCTTCACCACCGAGCGCCCGTTCCACCCCAACCGGCTCAACACCAGCCTCGACACCCTGCTCGAGGACGTCATCCGCACCCGGGGCCGCCTCCACCTGGCCAGCCAGCCCACCACCGCCCTGTGGCTGGAGTCAGCGGGCGGCGGCCTGTCCGTCGGCAACCTCGGCCCGTGGCCCGAGACCGATCACGGCCACCAGGACCTGGTCATCATCACCACCACGCGCACCCCCGCCAAGATCCTCGAAGCCCTCCACGGCGCCCTGGCCACCGACGAGGAACTGGCCCTGCTGGCCCCCACCGAGTTCACCGACCCCTTCGCCGAGTGGGAGGACGAGCTAGAGGGCCGATGACCGCCCGAGCGCGTGCTCCCGCACCAACGCCGCGGTCCGCTCAGGCCGCTCCCACCAGAAGAGGTGCCCAACCCCCTCGAACACCTCCAACCGGGCCCCCGGGATCAACCCAGCCACGTGCTCCCCGTTCTTCGGCCAGATCATCTCGTCCTCAGACCCATGCACCACCAACGCCGGAGCCGTCACACCCCCCAACCGAGCCACCGCGTCATGCTCCACCGCCGCCCGCATCTGCAGAGCGATCACCGCCGCAGGCACCTGCTCGGACAACGCCAGCTCCACAAACCCCTCAAACGCCCCCGGCCGCTCCCGATACCCAGCGGACAAGTTCGCCTCAAACGCCGCCCGCATAGACACGGAGACATCACGCGTGGCGGCGGCCTGCATCATCCGCACCGGCCCAGGCGCATCCAACGCCCCACCATCCGGCCCCGCATAAGTGCACCCCAACACCACCGACCGCACCCGCCCCGGGTACCGCACCACCACCTCCTGAGCCACCATCCCACCCAAACTGATCCCCATCACATGCGCACTACCAATCCCCAACGCGTCCAACACCCCCACAGCATCCCCAGCCAACTCCCCCACCGAAAACCCCTCATCAACCCGCCCACCCCCAGCCACCCCCCGATGACTAAACGCAACAACGTCAAAGTCCCCCTCCAGCCCCGCCAAAAACCCCTCAGTCCACATCCCGTGATGCCCCCCCATCCCCTGAATCAACAACAGCGGCTCCCCCCGCCCCCGCCGCACATACCTCAGAGCCCGCCCCCCGACCTCCACAACACCCACGACACCCTCCCCGTTCGCTCCCTGCCAGGTCAACGCCACCCTAAGCCCGCCGTCGCGCCCATCGGTCTGTAGCCCGCGCCACACTCAGCCCCCCACGAAACCTGGTCGGTGCCGTGCGCTAGTCTTACTGGGCAGCCGCGAGAGCGGGTGTGGCCGGGCTGTGGCGCAGTTTGGTAGCGCACTTGACTGGGGGTCAAGGGGTCGCAGGTTCGAATCCTGTCAGCCCGACGGTCAGAGGAGTCTTCGCAGGTGAGAGCCTGTGAAGGCTCCTCTTTTCTGTGCTTGGGCCGTGCTCCCACACCGAGCACAGCGCTCGGTGCCACCTTGACCCTGAGGTAGAGCACATGTCCTACGAGCCCGAGCCCCCACTGCCCACCAACCCCACATGGTCACGGTACGTGATCGCCTGGGACCGGTCGCTGCGGAGCAACAACAAGCCCAAGTCCACCCGCTACAACTACGAACTCGGCGTCGTGCAGCTGGCGAACTTCTATCACTGGCTGTCCCAGGGCGCACCGCTCGACGAACACACCGGTGAGGCCCACCGCGAATGGGCCGAGGACTGGGAATCGCGGTTCACCGGCATCGACATCGCCGCAGCCGCTGAGGACCCGTGTGCGGTGACCAAGGAACACATCCAGGAGTACATCTACTGGATGATCTCCACCCGGTCGGACTCGACCGCGGTGAACAAGTTCAAGGTCACCAAGCAGTTCTTCCGCTTCCTCGAAGAGGACGATGAGATCGAGTTTTCTCCGTTCACCAAGCTGACCCTGCCGAAGAAGGGGCAGAAGCTCACCCCGATCCTGACCGATGACCAGATCGAGGCATTGCTGGCCCAGTGCACCGGTAAGGATTTCCGGTCACTGCGCAACCGGGCCTTAGTGGAGTCGTTCCTGGACACTGCCCTGCGTTGCGCGGAGATGACCTCTCTAGACACCGCAACCGTCGACCTGCGCCTGGACCGGATCAAAGTCCACGGCAAGGGGGCCAAGGAGCGCATCGTGACCTTCGGCGACCGCACCGGCCGCACCCTGTCCAAGTACGACCGGGCCCGGTCGAAGAAACCCGGGGCCGCCCTGCCGCACTTCTGGTTGGACGAGACCGGCCGCAAGCCCTTGACGATCGCCGGGGTCAAGAGCATGGTCCACCGCCTCGGCGACGCCGCGGGCATCCCGAGCCTCTACCCGCAC
>NZ_WHOL01000061.1 GCF_009745975.1 Actinokineospora pegani
CCGACCCCGAGCCCGGCCCCACCGGCCGCCGCGCCAGGGTCGACGAGTTCGCCGACACCCCCGTCGGCCGCCGCGCCGCGCGCTTCCCCGCCGAGGGCGGCCGCCGCCGCGCGCCCGAGCCGGACGAGTTCGAGGAGCCCACCGGCCGCCGCCACGCCGCCGAGCAGGCCCCCACCGGCCGCCGCGCGCTGCCGGACACCGACACCCCGCCCGCCAACGGCGCGGCGAACGGCCACGCGCACGCCCTGCCCGACCACGGGCACCCGGGCGGGCACGCCCTGCCCGATCGCGGCCACCCGCACGGGCACGCCATGCCGGAGGCGGCGCACGCGGCCCCCGAGGTGGAGGACCAGGGCGACCGCCGGGCGCTGCCGGAGGAGTTCTCCGGCGACCCGCGGCGCGCGGGTCGGGCCATCGGCGACGCGATGGCGGGTGGGCGACGGGCCCGCCAGGAGATCACCGGGTCCTTCCCGATCAGCCACAGCGAGCAGAGCGGGAACTTCCCCGCCGACCCCGGTGGCCAGTCCGCGCCCGACCCGGACGCCTTCCCGACCGACCCCGGCCTGGTCGAGACCACCCTGGCAGGCCGGGCCGCCAAGCCGTTCCCGATCGATCGCCCGGCCAAGCGCGCCCAGGACCCCGCACAGCCCACCCGCAGGCCCCTGGCCCCGCGCCGCCAGCAGCCGGGCGGCGACCCGGGCATGCGCACCGGCGCCCACCAGCGCCCCCCGCAGGGCACCGGCGCACACCCCCGGCCGCCGATCCCGCGCCCCAACGGCGCCCCGGCCGACTCCTACCCCCGCCCGGGCCAGCCGGGGATGCCCACGGGCAACCACCCCCGGCCCAACCCGGACTCCTACCCGCGGCCCGGCAACCCCGCGATGCCGACCGGCGATCTGCCGCCGAACGCCACCGGCAGCCACCAGCGCCCCCACCCGCGCCAGGGCGACCCCGGCGACATGCCGCCGAACGCGACCGGCGCGCACCCGCGGCCCAACCCGGACTCGTACCCGCGGCAGGGCGAACCCGCGATGCCCACCGGCGACCTGCCGCCCAGCGGCGCACACCCCCGCAACCCGGAGTCCTACCCGCGCCCGGGCGCGTCCGGCATGCCCACGCGCCCCCGGCCCAACGGCGCGCCCCCCGACTCCTACCCCCGCCAGGGCCAGCCGGGGATGCCCACGGGCAACCACCCGCGCCCCGAGCCCGGAATGCGGACCCCGCCCCCGCGGCCGGACTCCTACCCGCGCCCCGGCGAGCCCGGCATGCCGACTGGCGGCCACCCGCGCCCCAACCCGGACTCCTACCCCCGGCCCGGCGAACCCGGCATGCCCACGGGCAGCCACCCGCGCCCCAACCCGGACTCCCACCCCCGGCCCGGCGAACCCGGCATGCCCACCGGCAACCACCCCCGGCCGCACCGCGGCCCCAACGGCGAGCAGCAGCCGCGCATACCCCGGCAGCAGCCGTCGGCGGAGTCGTCGATGCCGCCGGAGGGCCCGTTCACGCTGACGCCGCCCCCGGGTGTGCCCGATGACGAGATCATGGGCCTCACCACCGAGATGGAGCCGATCGGCGAGGCCGTGCAGAAGCGGCGGCGGGTCGACCAGACCCTCGCCCGGTTCTCCGCGGTGCACGACGCGATGGCCGCCGAGGAGCGCGCGCGCAAGGCGAAGAAGCTCAAGCTCAACCCCTTCGCCACCGAAGACGAGATGGACGACCACCTGTCGGGGCTCGGGCAGACGCCCGGAGCCGAACCTACGGAGGTGGTTGACTTTGAGGTCGACTCCAAAAGTGACGAGGAAGCGCAAGCACCAGTCGTCGAGGAAGCGGAACCTGTTCGGGCGCAAGAGGAGCGACCCGACGAGCCGGGACCACGAGACCGACGACGACTGATCGGCAAGGTCACCGCCGCGTCGGTGGCGGGCCTGGTGTTCCTCACCACCGCGTTCGCGTGGGGTTTCAAGGAGCAGCTCGAGAACCAGATCGGCGACGTGCGCGCGCTCGACCCGAACTCGAAGTCGATCACCAACGCCGAGGGCCAGCGCGGTGACGAGAACTTCCTGCTCGTCGGGTCGGACAGCCGCGAGGGCGCGGGGGCCGAGGACGGGGTCGGCGACAGCAGCGAGGTGCCGGGGGCCCGCTCGGACACGCTGATGATCGCGCACGTGCCCGCCGACCGCAGCCGGGTCGTGGTCGTGTCCTTCCCGCGCGACCTGGAGATCAACCGGCCGCAGTGCGAGCGGTTCGACCCGGTGGGCAACTCCTACACCGGCGAGCAGGTCCCGGCCGAGCGCATGGTGAAGATCAACACCGCTTACCAGGTCGGTGGGCCGCTGTGCATGACCAAGGTCGTGCAGGAGCTGTCCGGGCTGAACATCACCCGGTTCATCGGGATCAACTTCGACGGCTTCAAGGAGATGGTCGACGCCGTCGACGGGGTCAACGTCTGCGTCGAGAAGCCGATGTTCGACACCACCCTCAACACCTGGATCGTCCGCGAGGCGGGCGCGGAGGTGCTGCTGCGCGGCGACCAGGCGCTCAACTTCGTGCGCGCCCGGCACGTCAGGGGCGACCCGACCTCGGACTACGGCCGCATCAAGCGCCAGCAGCGGTTCCTGTCGTCGTTGCTGCGCAAGGCCATGTCCAGCCAGGTGCTGCTCGACGCGGGCAAGCTGACCGACTTCACCAGCGCGTTCGCGGGCGCCACCTTCGGCGACAACATCGGCCTGGAGTCGCTGCTGTCGCTGGGCCAGTCCATGCAGGGCATCGAGGCGGGCCGGGTCACCTTCATCACCGTGCCGACGGTGGGCGAGTCCAACGACCGGAACAACGAGGAACTGCGCCCCGACGACAACCGGGCGCTGTTCCGGGCGATCATCGACGACGCGCCGCTGCCCGGCGAGCGGGCCGCCACCGAGGCGAACCCGCAGCAGGCCCCGGTGCAGGCCCACCAGTTGCAGCCGGTCGACCCGACGACGTTGAAGATCCAGGTCCTCAACGGCGGCAACACCACCGACCGTATCGCCCGCAAGACCGCGGACAAGCTCAGCGGTCACGGCTTCTCGATCATGCAGGTCAACTCGGGCCCCGCGGTCGACAAGACCACCATCCGCTACGGCAAGGGCTACGAGGCCCAGGCCCAGACGCTGGCGTCATCGGTGCCCTCGGCCACCCTGGAACTCGACCCGGGCGCGGGTTCGGCGCTCGTGCTCGTGCTCGGACCGGAGTTCGACGGCAAGGTCGGCGCGCCGGGCGAATCCGGCGGCGAGGCGGAGCTGCCCGCGGACCTGTCGACGGTCAACGCAGGGGACGTGACCTGCGCGTAAGCGCCCGTGTCGCGTCGGGTTCATCTTCGGTTCATCCGGCGCTGGGGTGCGCGGGCGGGCGGGGAACTAGGCTGACCCGCATGCGTGAGGCTTACCAGCTCGAACTCGGCAAACTGGCCGACGACCTTGCTGAAATGTGCGCGATGGTCGCAGGCGCGATGGAACTGGCGACCAAGTCCCTGCTCGAGGCCGACCTGGCGCTGGCCGAACAGGTCATCAGCGGCGACGAGCGGATCGACGACGCGCGCTCGGCCTGCGAGGAGCACGCCTACGCGCTGCTGGCGCTGCAGGCCCCGGTCGCGACCGATCTGCGCACGGTGCTCGCCGCCATCCACGCGGCCGAGAGCCTCGAGCGGATGGGGGACCTGGCGCTGCACGTGGCCAAGGCCGCCCGCCGCAGGCACCCGTCCGCGGTGCTGCCGGAGCCGGTGCGCGGCTACTTCTCCGAGATGGGCCGGATCGCGGTCACCCTGGCGGGCAAGGCCGAGGCGGTCATCCGCAGCCAGGACGTCGCCGCGGCGCGCGCGCTGGAGGACGCCGACGACGAGATGGACGACCTGCACCGCCACCTGTTCTCGGTGATCATGGACAAGGACTGGCCGCACGGCGTCGCGTCCGCTGTGGACGTCACGCTGCTCGGCCGCTTCTACGAGCGCTACGCCGACCACGCGGTGTCGGTGGCCAAGCGGGTCGTGTTCGTGGTGACCGGCCGGATGCCGGGCATGGGCGAGGAAGACCTCTGAGGACAGTCCTACTAGGACTTCAGCGGCGTCGGGCCCAGGCCCGGCGCCGCTTGTCGTCTCAGCCCCCGCCCAGCACCGAGTCCAACTGCTGGATGAGCCGGTTGCTGTCGGCGGGGGAGTAGGTCACGCTCTGCTCGCCCTCGCCACCGGGCCGCGACACCACCAGGTACCGGCCCGCGGTGGTGTCGATCCAGCCCACCGTGCCGCTGTCGAGTTCGCGGCCGTGCCTGCCCCGCGCGGTGACCATGAAGAAGCCGAACCCGGTGCGCGGCCGCTCGAGCATCGCCATCGCCATCCGGTTCTGCGCGGCCGAGCTGGACCGGGGCGCCCGCACGGGCTGGGTGAACCCCTCGGCCTGCCCCCGCGCAGGCACCGGGGCGGCCTGGACCACCTGCACCGACTGCCCGGGGCCCGCCTTGAGCGGGGGCAGCATCGCCACCAGCGACCGCGCCAGCGAGGCCGGGCTGATCACCTCGAACCGGACGCTCTGCCCCTCCTGCACCGCCAGCACCGCCGACGACCCCGCGGCCGCTGCCCGCACCCGCAGCGTCTTCGAGTCCATCGTGCCGGTCATCGCCACCGCGACGTCGTTGTCACTGGTGACCCGCAGCGCCATCTCCAGGTCGGCGTCGAGGCTCGTGCCGTGGATCAGGCCCCGGTTCGCCAGGTCGGTGAACACCAGCCGGGCGAGCCGGATCCGGTCCTCCTCGAACTCCCCGAAACTGGGGACCTCCAGGGGGTACTGCCTGCAGTTGACGCCCAACAACTGCGACAGCACGTCCACCGCGGCAAGCGACAACGAGAACGAACGAGGCGGCATGCGGACAATCTAGCCCGCCGCGGCCCCCGGTGATGGCCAACCGCGCGCATCTCCACCCCCGGCAGCGCGACGCCCGCCCCGGTGTGCGCGGGGCGGGCGTCGCAGCCGGTCCGAAAGCCGGGGTCAGCCGCCGATGACCGGCGGCGCCGTGATCTCGTCGGTGCCGAAGACCTGGTCCGGGTCTGCCTCGACCAGGTACGACGGACGGTCGTGCTCCTCGTCCCCGCCGCCCTGACCGCGGGCGCCACCCATGCCGCCCATCCCCCCCATGCCACCGCGCCCGGCCCCAGCCCCGGCCGCACCAGCACCACCGCGGTTGCCCGCCAAAGCCTGCTCGGCAGCCAGCGCACCCGCGCCGACCCCGGCGCCGCCCTTGGCCCCGAACCCGCCTGCCCCAGCGCCCGCTCCAGGACCGCCCGCACCGCCCGCGCCACCACCGACGCCACCCGCGCCGCCACCGCCGCCGAAGGAGCCACCGGCCCCACCACCGCGACCGCCGCGCAGCGCGTCGTCGCCGAGACCGCCCATGGGGCCGCCCGCGAAGGGGGTCATGCCGCCGAAGCCGTTGTGCTGGCCGGGGTTGTTGGGGTTGTTGGGGCCGTAACCGGGGAACTGGCCCTGCCCCGGCCCGGACGGGTAGGTGGGGTTGTAGTTCCCGGGGGTGGTGGTGCCACCGCCGTTGTTCCCGCCACCGCCGATGTCCGGGATGTTCGGCTTGCCGCCGCCGTTGCCCCCACCGCCGTTGTTCCCGCCGCTGCCGATGTCGCCACCGCCACCGCCGCCGGGAGGCGTGACGCCGCCGTACTGGGTGCCCCCGCCGCCCCCACCACCGGTGTACCCACCGCCGTTACGACCCCCACCGGGGCCGTTGACGTCGACCGGCCCACCACCGGGCTGCTTGATGCCCTTCTCATCACCACCGGGCGGCTTCACCTCACCACCGTCACCCGACATCTGCGGCGGCTGCGCGAACGCGGGCATGGTCGCGGAACTGCTGAGCGCCCCGTCGTAGGACCCCACGACCCGAGCCGCCTCCTGGTGGGCGGCCTGGCTCCGGTGGTAGTCGGCCATGTACTGCGTCGCCTTGTTGACGTACTCGAACGGATCGGTGGTCGTCTGCAGGTCCCGGTTGGCCGCGTTCATGTCGAAGGGCACCGGTTCCGGCATCGAGTGCTTCGCCGTCGCCAAGGCGATGGACTGGTTGCTCGTCTGCGTCCCCGCCAACTGAGCACTCACCCCGGCCTTGCCGACCCAGGTCCCCACATCGGCCATGAACCGCCGCGCGGAGTCCCCGGCCTGCCCCTGCCAGTCCGCCTGGCTGTTGTTGATCGCCGAGGCGACCGAGTCCTGGAACCCGACGAGCTCGTTGCCCGCGACCGTGTACGCCTGCCCGATCTGGTCGACCTGGGCCGGGTCCACGTCCTGGGTGACCATCGACTGCAAGTTGTCGTGGTGGAAGTGCTCGTAGTTCGAAGAGGCCAACACCGGGGCCGAACGCGTTTCCACCCCCGCCGCCAACTGCTGGGCTTGGGTGGACATGTCCTGGTTGTACTGCTCGCGGATGTCGCTGTTGCGGTTGAACGTCCTGACCAGCCAATCGATGAAGTCGGCGTCCTCGCGGCGCTCATCGACCTGCTGTTCAGCCTGCTCCTGCACCTCGGCGGAGGTGTCCGAGGTGCCCGCTCGCTCGATGTAGTAGGGATCATCGGGCGTGGCGGTCTGGTCGTCCGGATCGCCCTCTGGAGGCGCCGGTGGGTGGTAGGCGGTGGGCACTCGACCGTTGCCAGTCATGACAGCCTCCTCATCAGGGGAGTTTCGGCTCGACCAGCGCGGCGGCGGTCGCCGCCGGCGCGCACAGGGCAGCGCCATCCGCACCGGTCAGAACGACATCGACCCGGGACTTCGCACCCACACCCAGCGAGATCGAGCAGGCGCTCCCACCGGTTCGCAGCGCCTGCACGGCTTCGTGCGAGCCGACCTTCGTCGTCTGCTTCCCCGTGCCCTGGACATCAGCGAGCCCGAGGTCTTCCCAGATCTGCACCGAGAGCGTGTAGCTGGCGGACGCGGTCTCCTCGCGAACGCGCCAGTCGCAGTACCGGCTGCCCGCCAGCTCCTTCTCCGTGCCCGAACCGGAGACGCCCACCTCCGCCTGGTCGGCATCGGTGAGCAGGTCACACGGCTGCAAGGACGCGAGTGAGCCATCCCCGGAACCCGACGAGGTCTGGCCGGTGGACGGCTCGCTCGAGCTGTCCGGCTCGTCGACCGACGTGCTCGTGGCGCCGCCGGGGCTGGGCACCGGGCTGCCGTCGGTGTCGTTCGAGCAGGCGCCTGCGCCCAGCAGGAGACTGCCGACGATCGAGGAGAGCAGAACCGCGCGCTTCAAGGTGCTCAGGCTTTCATCAGGCGAGGGTGCTCGCGTTTGACTGGTCGACGTCCCGGTAGTTCGCCATGGCCGTGCGGATGCCCTCCTCGGCCTTGGCCAGCGACTGGCGCAGGGCCTGCAACTGGGTCAGGAAGCCTTGGTGATCGGTCGCGACGGCCTGGTCGTAGGGCGCCATGACGAGGGCGGCGTTGGAGCTGCCCAACCGGGGCCGCTGCTCGATGACACCGAGGGCCGTGACGTTGCTGTCGATCCACTCGACCAGCTCGGCGATCGCCGCCAGCAGCGCGTCCCCACCTGACTGGTTGACCGCGAACTGCCCCGCGGCGGCGGAGCCCGCGAAGTCGTCCATGGCCTTGCCGATCTTGCCAAGGGGAGCACCAAGGCCTTCGTCGATGTACATCGGGCCCCTCTCAGCGGCTCGGCGGACTCAGTGTGACGGTACCAATCGACGCGGGTCGGCGTCTCGTGTATGACGGCACCGGCCACCGCCGGGTTCCCGCCAGGCGCGCATCAGAACGGTAACTGAGAGTGATTGATGGACAACCGCCGGGCACGTCAGCCATCAGGTCACACGGGTTGACCGACGCCAGGGGACTGTCCCCGCTGGTGGACGGCGGGGCGCCTTCGGGGGTCTGGGACGGCTCCCGATCGCTGGGTGCCTTGAGCGTGGCGGGCCGCGATCCGATCGGGTTCCGCCCATGAGGGCTCACCCAAGCGGACGGGCCCCCCGACCGCGAGGTCGAGGGGCCCGTCCGCCAGCGAGGTCGATCAGCCGAAGCGGCCCGAGATGTAGTCCTCGGTGGCCTTCTGGCCGGGGTTGGAGAAGATCTTCTCCGTGTCATCGAGCTCGATGAGGCGGCCGGGTTGGCCGACGCCTGCGAGGTTGAAGAAGGCGCACTGGTCGCTGACCCGGGCGGCCTGCTGCATGTTGTGGGTGACGATGACGATCGTGTAGTCCTTCTTGAGCTCGCCGATGAGGTCCTCGATCGCCAGGGTGGAGATCGGGTCCAGGGCGGAGCAGGGCTCGTCCATCAGCAGGACGTCGGGGCGCACGGCGATGGCGCGGGCGATGCAGAGGCGCTGCTGCTGGCCGCCGGAGAGGCCGCCGCCGGGCTTGGCGAGGCGGTCCTTGACCTCGGCCCAGAGGTTGGCGCCGCGCAGGGCCTGCTCGGCGACCTCGTCGAGCTTGCCCTTGTTCTTCTCGCCAGCCAGGCGCAGGCCCGCCACCACGTTGTCGCGGATCGACATGGTGGGGAAGGGGTTGGGGCGCTGGAAGACCATGCCGATGGTGCGGCGGACCGACACCGGGTCGACGGTGCTCGCGTAGATGTCCTCGCCGTCGAGGAGGACCTTGCCCTCGGCGCGGGCGCCGGGGATGACCTCGTGCATGCGGTTCAGGGACCGCAGGACGGTCGACTTGCCGCAGCCGGAGGGGCCGATGAAGGCGGTGACGCTGTGCGGGGGGACGGCGAGGGAGACCTGGTCGACGGCGTGGAACTTGCCGTAGTAGAGGTTGAGGTCTTTGACGTCGATGCGCTTGGCCATGTCTCGCCTACTTCGTCTTCAGTGAGGTCGCCCGCGAGATCAGCGATCCCAGCAGGTTGAACAAGGTGATGATCAGGATCAGCGTGACCGCCGCGCCCCAGACCCGGGCCTCGCCGACGTCGTTGGTGGTCAGCCGCTCCGAGTTCATCAGCAGCGGCAGCGAGGCCATGCTGCCCGCGAACGGGTCGTAGTTGATGAAGCTGTTGTAGCCGACCAGGATCAGCACCGGGGCGGTCTCGCCCATGACGCGGGCGATGGCCAGCGAGATTCCGGTGATGATGCCCGACAGCGCGGTCGGGATGACGATCTTGACGATGGTCTTCCACTTGGGGATGCCCAGCGCGTAGGCGGCCTCGCGCAGCTCGTCGGGGACGATCTTGAGCAGTTCCTCGGTGGTGCGGACCACGACCGGGATCATCAGCAGCACCAGCGCCAGCGACACCGCGAACGCGCTGCGCGGCATGCCCAGGGTGGTCACCCACAGGGCGTAGATGAACAGCGCGGCGACGATCGACGGGACACCGGAGAGGATGTCGACGGTGAAGGTCACCGCGCTGGCCAGCCGGGAGTTCTTGCCGTACTCGACGAGGTAGATCGCGACCAGGATCGCGATGGGCACGGCGATGATCGCGCAGATCAGACCTTGCAGCAGCGTGCCGACGATCGCGTGGTAGACGCCGCCGCCGAACTGGCGCGAGGTCAGGCC
The DNA here is from genome assembly GCF_009745975.1 of Actinokineospora pegani. Taxonomy (GTDB): domain Bacteria; phylum Actinomycetota; class Actinomycetes; order Mycobacteriales; family Pseudonocardiaceae; genus Actinokineospora; species Actinokineospora pegani. The sequence goes on from NZ_WHOL01000061.1 coordinate 9,527, forward strand.
CGCGAACGACTTCTGCCACCAGTCGGCCGTGAGCACGTACTCGAAGCCGCGGGCCAGGACGGTGATCAGCAGCCAGACCAGCGGGAGCAGGGCCGCGGTGAAGGCGGTCCAGACCAGGCCGGTGGCGATGCGGTTGCGCGTCTTGCGGTTGGTGGAGACCTGCTGGAAGGCCGGCGCGGCCGCGGGGCGGTCGAGGTCGGTGGCGGTGCTCACTCGTACTCCTTGTGCCCGGCGATGATCCAGCGCGCGAAGGCGTTGACGACGAAGGTCAGCACGAACAGCACCAGACCGGCGGCGATGTAGGCGCCCGCGCCCTTGGGGTCGTTGAACTCCGACGCCGCGCGGGCGATCTTGGAGGCGATCGTGTCGCCGCCGTCGAACAGGCTGAAGCTGAAGGTCTGGGTGGTCGAGGCCAAGATGATCAGCAGGGCGATGGTCTCGCCCAGCGCGCGGCCCAGGCCCAGCATCGAGGCGCTCATGTAGCCCGCGCGGCCGAAGGGCAGCACGGTGGTCTTCACGACCTCCCACTTGGTCGCGCCCAGGGCCAGCGCGCCCTCGATGTGCATCGACGGCGTGCGGTCGAAGACCTCGCGGCTGATCGCGGTGATGATCGGCAGCAGCATCACGGCGAGCACGATGCCCGCGGTGAAGATGGTCTGGCCGATCGCCAGGTTCGACGAGCCGGTGGCGAAGATCGGGATGAAGCCCAGCGTGTCGTTGAGCCACGTGCTGATCGGCCGCAGGGCCGGAGCCAGCTCGTAGAGGCCCCAGAGGCCGTAGATGATCGACGGCACCGCGGCCAGCAGGTCGACCAGGTACCCGAACGGCTTGGCCAGCCGCTTGGGGGCGTACTGGGTGAGGAACAGGGCGATGCCCAACGAGACCGGCATGGCGATGAGCAGCGCGAAGATCGAGCTGAACACCGTGACCAGCAGCAGGTCGAGCACGCCGAAGGCCAGGGCGGCCGGGTCGGCGTTCCAGTCCCGGCTGAACAGGAAGTTGGATTCGTTGTCCGCCAGCGACGGGATGGCCTGGATCAGCAGGAAGACGCCGATCAAGACGATCATGACGACGATCGTGACGCCGGACCCGACGGTCATCGCCTTGAAGATGCGGTCACCCGGTCGGGTGGGCACCTTCGCGGGTCCGGGGGCGCCGCCCGGTTTCTGCGGTGGGGTGGTGATCGTGCCCTCCGGTGCTGTGTTCGGCGGCGCGCCCCGCGACCCGGTTTCCCGGGCCGCGGGGCGCTCGACCTTGGCGAAGTCGCTCATCGCTCGTGGACTCGCAGTCTGCCGTGTCGCCGTGTTAGGAGATGGCGCCGATGGCGGTCAGCAGCTTGGACTGGAACTCGTTGGGCAGCGGGACGTAGCCCGCGTCCACCAGCGAGGCCTGGCCGTCGGTGGCCGCCACCGTCAGGAACGCCTTGACCGCCTTGGCGGTGTCGGCGTCGTAGCCCTTGGAGCAGACGATCTCGTAGGTCGCCAGCACCAGCGGGTAGGCGCCCGGGGTGTTGGAGGCGTAGAGCGCGTCGAGGTCGAGGGCCAGGTCGTTGCCCTCACCCTTGACCTCAGCCGCGTCGATGGCCTTGCCCGCGGACTCGGCGTTGAGCTCGACGGCGCCGGAGCCCGAGTCGATCTTCGCGGTGGACAGGTTCGCGTCCTGGGCGTAGGACCACTCGACGTAGCCGATGGTGCCGTCACCCGCGGAGAGGGCGTCGGCGACACCCGCGGAGCCGTTCGCGCCCTGGCCGACGCCGCCGTTGAAGACCTTGCCCGCGTCCTTGGTCCACGCGTCCTTGGCGGCCGCCTTGAGGTACTTCTGGAAGTTGTCGGTGGTGCCCGACTCGTCACCGCGGTAGATGACGGTGATGGCCTTGTCCGGCAGCGTGGCGCCGGAGTTGATGCCCGCGATGGCCGGGTCGTTCCACTTGGTGACCGCGCCGCTGAAGATCTTGGCGGTGACCTCGGGGGTCAGGGTCAGGTCGGTGACGCCGTCGATCTTGTAGGCAATGGCGATCGGGCCGAAGACCAGGGGCAGGTTCCAGGCCGGGTTGCTCTGGCAGCGCTGCGCGGCCGCCTCGACCTCGCCCTTGCTGGCGCTCAGCGCCGAGTCCGAACCGCCGATGTCGACGATGCCGCCGGTGAACTGCTTGACGCCCGCGCCGGAGCCGGAGGGGGTGTAGGAAAGCTGCTGATCGTTGCACTTCTGGCGGTAGGCGGCCACGAAGGCCTCCATGGCACCCTTCTGCGCGCTGGAGCCCTCTGCGGTCAGGGCGGTCTTGCCACCACACTCGACGTTCGCCGTGTTGGTCGGCGCAGCGGCACCACCGGAGCTGCCCGTGTCGGTCGGGGTGTTGTTGTCGCTGCCACACGCGCTGAGCACGAGAGCACCGGCGGCCACCATGCCGAGCAACGACGCGGTCCGCTTGGTCTTCACATTTCCTCCGCAGGAGTGTCCACGATGTTCGGCGTGACTCTCCGTCAGCCGTCGCGGCGACGCTAAGCAGTGGGGGTGGACGGGCCGCCGAAAGGAAGTGAACGAGAGGTGAACAAGGCCAAGAACGTGGGCGGGCCAACAAGATTGTGGCCTTCCCGTGACCACGTTATGCGCATGAAGTAACCAGCTATGAGCTTGAAGTAGGCGCGGCGCCCCACTGGACGTCGGCGGCTGAACGGGTGAAGCCGAGACGGCGGTACACGGCGACGGCGGGGTGGTTGTCCGACTCGACGTAGAGGATCACCCTGGGCCGCCCGACCGCCCGCAGGTGGCGGATGCCGACGAGGGTCAGCGCCTTGCCGAGGCCGCCGCCCTGGGCGCTCGGGTCGACGCCGACGACGTAGACCTCCCCGGTGCCGTCGGGGTGCACCTTGGTCCAGTGGAATCCGAGCAGCTCGTCGTCGGGGTCCACGGCGAGGAAGAAGCCCCCGGGGTCGAACCAGCCCGCGCGCTCGGTCTCCTCGAGGTCGGCGACGGTCAGCGCGCCCTGCTCCGGGTGCCAGTCGAAGGCGCGCTTGTTGACGGCGACGACCGCGGCCTCGTCCTGCCCGGGGACGAAGGTCCGCACGCGCACCCCCTCGGGCCAGACCGGCTCGGGCAGCTCCTCGTCCAGGTCGCGGGCCATGACCAGCAGCTCGCGGACGCGCCGCAGGCCCAGCTTGGCGCCGATCGCGGCAGCGGCGGGGTGGTCGCCGTGCGACCAGAACCGCACGCCCTGCGCCGCGTGCGCGAGGACGCGCTCGACCAGCTCGGTGCCCAGGCCCTGGCGGCGGTGGGCGGGGTGCACGGTCACCTCGGCGACCTGGCGGCCGAAGGAGTCGCCGTCGGTGTTGAGGTGGGCGTGGCCCACCAGCAGCCCGTCGGGCCGGACGACCCCGGTGTGCTCGCCCCGGCGGAACTCCTTGGGCAGGTCGACGACCTCCGCGCGGCCGTCGACCTCGGCGGCGGCGCGCAGCAGGTCGAGGGTTCCGGCTGGGGCGGCGGCCGCCCAGTTCTGCTCGGTCACCCGTCCGACCCTACCCAGGGCGACGCAGCAGGTCCCGGTCACCGAGAGGCGGTGTCCGGGACCTGTGCGGAGGGCCGGGGCTCGAGCTAGTGGGCGTCGATGGAGAAGGAGCCCAGCTCGGTCTCGATGGTCTCGACCTCGCGGCGGCCACCGGACTTGGGCGGCTGGACGAACTTGTAGCCGACGTTGCGCACGGTGCCGATCATCTGCTCGTGCTCGGGGCCGAGCTTGGCCCGCAGGCGCCGGACGTGCACGTCGACGGTGCGGGTGCCGCCGAAGAAGTCGTAGCCCCAGACCTCCTGCAGCAGCTGCGCGCGGGTGAACACCCGGCCCGCGTGCTGCGCGAGGTACTTGAGCAGCTCGAACTCCTTGTAGGTGAGGTCGAGCGGGCGGCCGCGCAGCCGGGCCATGTAGGTGGCCTCGTCGATGACGAGCTCGCCGCGGCGCAGCGCGCCGTCGACGGTGCCGCCCGCCGGGCCGCGCGAGGTCAGCAGCCGCAGCCGGGCGTCGACCTCGGCCGGACCGGCGGTCGGCAGCAGGATCTCGTCGATGCGCCAGTCGCTGTTGATCGCGATCAGACCGCCCTCGTTCACCACCGCGAGCACCGGGCAGCTGTCGCCACCGCTGGTGAGCAGGCGGCACAGGCTCTTGGCCGCGGCCAGGTCGGTGCGGGCGTCGACCACGACGGCGTCGCGCGAGCCCGCCTCGAGCAGCGCGGTGACCTCGGGGGCCTGGGTGCGGACGGTGTGCGGCAGCAGCATCAGCGACGGGAGCACCGAGCCGGGTTCCGGGTCAGCGGTCAGGAGCAACAGGTCGAGGCTCATCGGAGTCGCCTCTCTCTCGCGTGGGTCCGCGCCGTCGGCGTCGAGCAGCGGGAGGTCTGTTCGGGCTGGGAGGAGAATAGCCGCCGAACAGGGCGAATGTCGCCGCCGTGACGTCCGGGTCACACGGTCCGACCACCGTTTGCGCTGGTGGCCAGCCTCCGCCGGGGTCGTGTTACAGCGCCGTTAATTCCATGGGCGACCTGGCGTTATCGCGTTGTGAACACATTCCCGCGGGCCCGGAGAGCGGCTTTGTGAATCATGTGTAACACGATGTTCGACTCCCAGAATGCGGTACGGCGCGCGCGGGAGATCGTCCTGTAACGACCTCCGTTCAGCCACGGGCCACATCTCTCTCACCCACCGTGACCAGCCACTAGCGGGTGACGGTCAGTACGGTGGGCGTCGGCCACCGGGGTGGCGCGCACGGGCGCACGCCCTTCCCCGACCCGCCTCTTGTCACGGGGAGGGGACCGGGATCATTGGCCGAGGACGATGACGGGCACGCTGACGAGGTGGCGGGATGACGACTATGGCGAACACCGACGGTCCGAGGTCTGCCCCCAGGCGGGGCCGGTCCAAGGCGGTGCGGCGGCTCGTCATCACCCTGGTGGTGCTGTTGGCCCTGCTCGTCGCCGCGGACTTCGGCGCGGCGGCGGTGTTCGAGCACGAGGTGTCGAAGCGGGCCAAGGCCCAGTTCGAGCTCGCCGAGAACCCGTCGGTCAAGGTCGGCGGCTTCTCCTTCCTGGCCCAGATGGTCTCCGGCGAGTACGACTCGGTGACCGTCGACGCCAGGGGCGTCCCGGTGCAGGACAAGCTGCGCGACGTCGAGGTGCACGCCGACCTGCGCGGCATCGAGGCGCCGCTGTCGGACCTGGTGTCCGGCACGCTCAAGCAGGTGCCGGTGCGCGAGGTCGAGGGCCAGGTGCGGATCAAGGCCGCCGACGTCAACCGGGCGCTGCAGAACGAGCAGTCCGGTGGCGCGCTGGCCTCCATCACCAACCTGACCATCGACCCGGTGGCCAAGGAACTGGTGAACACGGCGCCTGCCGACGGCGGCGAGACCGACCTGGACAGCGCCGAGACAGCCGACGACGAGGGCAGCACCGCGGGCGTGCGGCTGTGCGGCACCGTCGAGATCGCGGGCCTGAGCACGGAGCTGTGCGTCTTCTCCATCATCTCCCTGGAAGCAGGCTTGATCTCCATCGACGGCCAGCGCCTGGAGCTGCGCAACACCGCGGGCACCACGCGCCTGCCCCCGGCGATCGAGGGCACCGTCCTCGACCTGTTCTCGCAGGACCTCCCCACCGGCCAGCTCCCGTTCAACGTCACGCCGACGGCCGTGACCGTGCAGTCCGGCGTGCTCACGGTGAAGGGCAAGGCCCAGGACGTGCTCCTGGGCGGGAGCTGAGCATGACGGGCGCGCTGGTCGTCGTCGCGACGCTGCTGGTCGCGACGGCGATCGGGTTCGCGCTCAGGGCCGCGAACGGCCGGGTGCGCACCGCGGGGCCGGACGCGGGCGGCTCGGTGCCCGACGAGGTCCGCGCCGTGCTCGACCCCGCCGCCGCGGTGACGCTGGTGCAACTGACCAGCGCGTACTGCGCCCAGTGCGGGCAGGCGGAGAAGGTGCTGGCGGGGGCGGCCGCGGCCACCGGCGGACTCGCGCACACCACCGTCGACCTCACCGACCGGCCGGAGCTGGCGGCCCGGCTGGCGGTGCTGCGCACACCCACCACGCTTGCCGTCGACGCCCGGGGGGTGGAGCTGCTGCGGATCGGCGGCGTCCCGAAGCAGGCGGAGTTGCTCGACGCGCTGCGCGACCACCTGCCCGCTTGAGCCAGGCCCACCCCCGCCACCAGCGGATTCCCGAACCGCAATGGCCTTTCGACCTGTCCCATCCTGTGGACGGGCACTCTCGACAACCGCACCCGGCGCGTAAGCTCGCGGCCGTGTCCAGCAACCTGACCAGGCGCCGCGCGGTGGACTTCTGCCGCGTGCGGAGCAGCCTGTGTCGGTGACCTGACAGGTGGGACAGCAGCGCGCCCAGCGCCTGCCGCAGGGTGTCCGCACCCGCCCCGCCTGACCGCCGGAAACCGCCCGCGCCCAGGTCAGGAGCCGCTCTCCATGCCCTCCCCGCCCCAGGTCGACCCCCGGGGTCCCCGGTTCGCCGCCTGGGTCACCTCGGCCGTGCTGATCGCCGTCCTGCTCACCGGCTGGTGGCCGCTGCTGGCCGCCCAGGCCGTGGTGTTCGCCATCGGCGCGTTCGCCGGGCTGCGCTGGTCTCCGTACTCGGCGCTCTACCGGGTGCTGGTCGCGCCGCGACTGGCCCCCACCGACGAGCGCAAGGACGTCGCCCCGCTGCGCTTCGCCCAGGGCGTCGGCTTCGTGTTCACCCTGCTCGGCACCACCGGGTACGTGCTCGGCGTGCCCGCCCTCGGCATCGTGGCGACCGCCATCGCGCTCGCCGCGGCCTTCCTCAACGCCGCGTTCGGCTTCTGCCTCGGCTGCGAGAGCTACCTGCTGGTCAACCGCCTGTCCAACACCAACAAGGAAGTGGGAACCGCTCGATGAGCCGCGAAGACGTGCTGGTCACGGCCGCCTGGGCCGAAGAGAACCTCCAGACCTCCGGGGTGGTCTTCGTCGAGGTCGACGAGGACGCCAGCGCTTACGACACCGGGCACATCCCCGGTGCGGTGAAGGTGGACTGGAGGCAGGACCTGCAGGACCCCGTGCGCCGCGACTTCGTCGACCGCGCGGGCTTCGAGAAGCTGCTGTCCGCCCGCGGCATCGGCAACGACGACACCGTGGTCCTCTACGGCGGCAACAACAACTGGTTCGCCGCCTACGCCTACTGGTACTTCAAGCTCTACGGCCACCAGGCCGTGAAGCTGCTCGACGGCGGCCGCAAGAAGTGGGAGCTCGACGGGCGCCCCCTCGACACCGAGGCCGTCTCCCGCCCGGAGACCACCTACTCCGCCAAGGAGCAGGACACCTCGCTGCGCGCCTTCCGCCAGGAGGCCATCGACGCGATCGGCAACAAGAACCTCGTCGACGTGCGCTCCCCCGACGAGTTCTCCGGCAAGCTCGCCGCCCCCGCGCACCTGCCGCAGGAGCAGGCCCAGGTCAAGGGCCACATCCCCGGCGCGCTGAACGTCCCGTGGTCCAAGGCCGCGAACGAGGACGGCACCTTCAAGTCCAACGACGAGCTGCTGGCGCTGTACAAGGAGGCGGGCCTGGACGAGTCCAAGTCCACCATCGCCTACTGCCGCATCGGCGAGCGCTCCTCGCACACCTGGTTCGCCCTGCACGAGCTGCTGGGCCTGTCGGACGTGAAGAACTACGACGGCTCCTGGACCGAGTACGGCTCCCTGGTCGGCGTCCCGGTCGAGACCGGCGCCTGAAACCCCCCTCGAAGGAGACTCCGACATGAGTAGCTGCGGCGCGCCCGAGCAGGGCAACGCCCTCCCCGCAGGCATCGACCCCGGCAAGGAGGTCGTCCTCAACGGCAAGGTGACCAACTCGGGCTCCCCGGTCGCGGGGGCCTTCGTGCGGTTGCTGGACGGGACTGGCGAGTTCACCGCCGAGGTCGTGTCCTCACCGGAAGGCGACTTCCGCTTCTTCGCTGCGCCTGGTTCCTGGACCGTTCGGGCTCTGCACCGGACTGGCAATGGGGAGTCCCGGGTGACTGCTGAGGGGCCTGGGCTGCATGAGGTGGCCGTGGCCGTGGGCTGAGGTCGGTTCTGTTGGTGGCGGGGTCTGGGCTTGTCCTGGGCCCCGCTGCTGGTTGTGGGGGCGGGTGGGGTGAGGACTGTCATCGGGCGGGGGTGGGGGCAGCGGCTAAGCTGCGGGGCGTGGAAATCTTCTTCACTGGGCTGTTGGCCTTCACCGGGATCTTGACCGCGTGGTTCTCGGTCTACGTGCTGTACCGGCTTTACTCCGACCAGCGCTGACCGGCGATGACGGAGAACTCCGGGCCGGTGCGCGGGAGCGGGGACGCGGCGGTGCAGGCTGCGTTGGAGCGGGCTGAGCAGACTCGGCACCGAAATGTGCCGCAGTTCGACGACCTGCCGGTTCCCGGGGACACGGCCAATCTGCGCGAGGGGCCGAACCTGCACGACGACCTGCTCGCGCTGCTGCCCCTGGTCGGGGTGTGGCGGGGGGAGGGCGAGGTCGTCTACCCGACGATCGAGGGGCCCTACAAGTTCGGGCAGCAGATCACCTTCGCGCACGACGGGCGGCCTTTCCTGTCCTACGAGTCGCGGGCTTGGCTGCTCGACGACGAGGGGGAGGTGATCCGGCCCGCTGCCCGTGAGGTGGGGTGGTGGCGGCCGGGGCCCGATGACACGCTCGAGGTGCTGTTGGCGCACGCGACGGGGATCACCGAGATCTTCTACGGCGCGCCGCGCAACAGCACGTCGTGGGAGATGGACACCGACATCGTGACGCGGACCGCGTCGGCCAAGGACGTCAGCGCGGCCAAGCGGTTGTACGGGCTGGTCAACGGCGGGGACCTGGCCTACGTGGAGGAGCGCGCGATGATGGGGCAGGAGCTGCAGCCGCACACGTCCGCGTACCTGCGGCGGGTCGTCGGCTGAGGCAGGGGTGCGGCTGCTGCGCTGCGGCGCGGACGCGGTGCTGGTCGAGCTGGGGTCGCTGACCGAGGTGGCCGTCGCGCGGGCGGTGCTGGGTGGGCTGCCGGGGGTGGTCGAGGTGGTGCCCGCGGCGCGGACCGTGCTGGTGGCCTTCGAGCCGGGCGCGTTGTCGCATTCGGCGATCCGTACGACGCTGGCCGCGGCCGACTCGGCGAGCGCGTCCATCGCTGGGGGTCGGGAGGTCGTGCTGCCGGTCGTCTACGACGGTCCCGATCTCGACCTGGTGGCGCGGACCGCGGGGGTGGGGGTGGACGAGGTCGTCCGGCTGCACTCCGGTGGTGCGTACACGGTGGCGTTCAGCGGGTTCGCCCCCGGTTTCGGCTACCTGACCGGGTTGCCCGACCCGCTGCGGCAGCCCCGGCTGGACTCGCCGCGCACGCGGGTGCCCGCGGGGTCGGTGGGGATCGCGGGTGAGTTCAGCGGCGTCTACCCCAAGTCGTCGCCGGGCGGGTGGCGGCTGTTGGGACGGTTGGCCGACGGGGCTGACGAGTTGTTCGACCCCCGGCGCGAGCCCGCGGCGCTGCTGGCGCCCGGGGACTCGGTCCGGTTCGAGGTGAGCGGGTGACGCGCGCGCTGACCGTGCTGGCGACCGGCCCGCTGGCCCTGGTCCAGGACCTGGGCAGGCCCGGTCACGCCCACCTCGGGGTGCCGCCCTCCGGCGCGCTGGACGTCCCCTCGCTGCTGCTGGCCAACCGGCTCGCGGGCAACCTCGAGGGCGCGGCGGCGGTGGAGTCGGTGTTCGGCGGGCTGCGGGTCCGCGCCGAGTGCTCGTGCACCGTCGTCGTCACCGGGCCCAGCACCCCCGTCCTCGTCGACGGCCGCGACGTGGGTTCGCACACCCCCGTCCACCTGAGTCCCGGCGCCGTCGTCGAACTCGGCGCCCCGCGCGCGGGGCTGCGCTGCTACCTCGGCGTCTCCGGCGGTGTCGACGTCCCGCCGCACCTGGGCTCCCGCTCCACCGACGTCCTCTCCGGGCTCGGCCCGGCCCCCCTCCGCCCCGGCGACGTCCTGCCGCTCGGGACGCCGGTGCGGCCGCCGTCGGGGGAGGACACGATCGCGCCGTTGAGCCCATCGGAGCACCTGACGGCGCCGGTGCTGCTCGGGCCGCGCGAGGACTGGTTCGACGACCCGGCGGGGCAGTTGAGCGCGGGTTCGTGGACCGTGTCGCCGGAGAGCAACCGGGTGGGGCTGAGGTTGGTGGGGACCGTCCTGAGCAGGGCGAAAGCGTTTGCGGACCAGGAGTTGACGAGCGAGCCGGTGGTGACGGGGGCGGTGCAGGTCCCGGCTGGGGGGCGGCCGGTGGTGTTCCTCGCCGATCACCCGACGACAGGTGGTTACCCGGTGATCGGCGTGGTGGTGGGACGGGCGCTGGCGGAGTTGGGGCAGGCCCGGCCGGGGACGAGGGTGCGGCTGCGGGTCAGCGCGCCCTAGAGCCGGTCAGGCCGGGTCCCGCTTGCCGCGCTCGGCGGCGAGGAGGTCGTCGACGGAGGCGCTGCCCGCCCGGTAGCGGTCGCCGATCTGGGCGTTGAGCAGGTCCATCACCTGCTGGACCTCGCGGCGGCGCTGGGACACCGACTCCTCCTCCGCCTGGTACGTGCGCAGGGCGAGGTCCAGGCGGTCGTCGGGGAGGTTGGCCACGTCCGACAGGTCGGCGTCGGAGACGAGGGCCTCGACGTGGCGGCGGTGCGCCTCGGCCCGGGAGGGCTCCATGACCTGGTGGCGGCCCGAACCGGTGGCCGGGCCGACGACCTTGTCGGCGAGGATCGCCGCGAGCCGCTCGACGACGGCCTGGCTGCCGCCCTCGACCCGGCGCTGCTGCTCGGCGATGACGATGTCGATGCGCCCGTGCAGGATCCTGCGCAGGTAGGACAGGTCGGTCTCCTCCTGGGCGGCGTCGTCGCGACGGGCCCGGACCTCGGTGAGGTCGAGGCTGCCCAGGCCTTGCACGTAATCGGGGGACAGCACCCTGTCGATACGCCTGCGTCCACCCGGACGGACCTCGATCACCCGCACACCCTCCGCGATTCGCTGCTCGCAGGCCAGATCGCCTGCCTGCCCGACAGCCCTGTCACCCTCAACATCTTGGCCACTGCCCCGGTCACCCCGCCACCCCCAGAAGTACCCGAGCCGCTTCCGGGTCAATCGGCGGGCGCTGGGCCAGCACCGCCGCCTGCGCCGCGCGCGCCACCAACTGGGCGTTGTCGGTGACCCGCTGCCTGCGCGCGAACGACACCGTGTCCTCCATGCCCACCCGCAGGTGCCCGCCCGCGGCCAGGCTGGCCAGCAGCACCGGCAGCGAGGCCCGGCCCACCCCGGTGGCGGAGAACGTCGCGCCGTCGGGGAGCGCCCGCAGCGCCGCGGCCAGCGTCTCGACGTCGCCCGGCATACCACCGGGCACGCCCATCACCAGGTCGACGTGCACGTGCCCGCCCGCGGGCAGGCCGTGCTCGTCGAGCAGGCGGCGCAGGCTGGTTAGCTGGCCGAGGTCGAAGATCTCGTACTCGGGGACGATCCCGCGCTCGCGCATGCCCTCGTGCAGGGCGACGATGAACCCCCACCGGTTGACGAAGACGTCGTCGCCGAAGTTGACCGTGCCCATCGTGCAGGACGCGGAGTCGGGCATGGCGTCCAGCACGCGCAGCCGGTCGGCCTCCGGGTCGGACACCGCGCCGCCGGTGGACAACTGCACCACCAGCCGGGTGCTCTCCCGGACCGCGGCGACGGTCTCGGTGAGCAGGCCCAGGTCCAGGGTCGGCTCGGCCTCGGCGTCGCGGACGTGGATGTGGATCATGGCCGCGCCCACCGCCGCGCAGTCGCGGGCGGTGGTGACCAGCTCGTCCAGGGTGACCGGGAGCTGGGGGACGTCGGCCTTGCTGTGCTCGGCGCCGGTGGGCGCGACGGTGATCAACGTGCCGCTGGACGGGGACATGCCGCAGATCCTGGCACGCTTGGCCGCCCCGCCGCGCGCACGTCATCCGATGGGTGTCAGCCGCGCAGCCCCTTGGCGGCCGCCCGGCCGAGGCCGGGGGTGTCCTCGGGGACCGAGTCGGGGTCGATGGCCGCGCCGGTGCGCGCCTCGCCGACGGCCAGCGCGGTCTCGACCGGGACCGACCGCTTGACCAGCGCCAGCGCGATCGGGCCGAGCTCGTGGTGCTGGGCGACCGAGCGGACCAGGCCGACCGCCCGCTCACCGGCGAAGACCTGGGCGCCGGGCTCGGGCAGCGCGTCGGAGCCGTCGAGGTGCAGCAGCAGCAGGTGCCGAGGGGGGCGGCCGACGTTGTGCACCTTCGACACCGTCTCCTGGCCGCGGTAGCAGCCCTTGGCCACGTGCGCGGCGACGTGCACCCAGCCCAGCTCGTGCGGGATGGACTTCTCGTCGGTGTCGACCCCGGCCCGCGGCTTGGCCGCGGCCACCCGCAGCGCCTCGAAGCCGAACGAGCCCATCGGGCGGGCCCCGGCGTCGACGAGGCGCTGCCACCAGCTCACCAGCTCGCCGCGCGGGACGAGCAGGTCGGCGGCGTCGGGACCGGGCCAGGGCATCCGCCGCACGACCACGCCCCCGGCCCCGGCCACCGCGTAGGCGCCGTCGGGCACGGGCAGGCCCGCGGTGGTCAGCAGGCCCTCGGTCTGCGGGCCGACCAGCGACAGCACGGCCATCTCGGACGTGGCGTCGCGCGGCTCGACCTTGGACCAGAAGACCATCTGCTCGAGGTAGGCCAGCAGCGGGACCCGGCCGGGGCGCGCGCCCGCGGTCTCCGCGCCCGCCTCGGTGTCGAGCCAGACCGTGCCGTCGAGGTGGGCGACGAGCATGTGCGCGTCCACCCGGCCGTGGCTGTCGAGCACCAGCGCCTCGGTGCCCGCGCCCTCGGCCAGGCCGGTGACGTGCTGGGAGATCACCAGGTGCAGCCAGTTCAGCCGCTCCTCGCCGGGCACGGCGATGACCTGGCGGTGCGACCGGTCGACCAGGGCGACGGTCCGGTCGGCGGCGCGCTGCTCGGCGAACGGGTCGCCGTAGTGCCAGGCGACGGCGGCGTCCACCGAGTCGTCCGGGGCGGGGATCGCGCCGGGCAGGTCGAGGATCGGGGAACGGCTCACGCCTGGCCCTCCTGGGCTCGCTGGGTGTTCTCGGCCGCCTTCGCGCGGGTGCAGGGCTCGCAGGTGCCCGAAAGCGCCAAGTGGGTCGCATCCAGTGCGAACCCGTGGGCGGCCCGCAGTGTTCCGCACAGCTCGGACATGACCTCGATGTCGGTCTCGTCCACCCGGCCGCAGCGGTGGCAGACCAGGTGCACGTGCTCGTGGCCGTCGACGGAGTAGGTGGGCGCCCCGTGGCCGAGGTGGGTGTGCCGGATGACCGACAGCTCCTCCAGCAGTTCGAGCGTGCGGTAGACGGTGGTGATGTTGACCGTGGGCGTGGTGCGCTGCACGTGGTGGCAGACCTGCTCGGGTGTGGCGTGCTCGAGTTCGAGGAGCGCGTCGAGCACGAGTTGGCGCTGCGGGGTCATCCGCATGCCCCTGCCGTGCAGGGTCTCGCGCAGTTCAGCACGTCGTCGGGCGATCGGGTGCGCGGTTTCCACCTCCCCGATGGTATGCCAGTAGGGTTCCGCCATGCGCGTGCTGGCACTGCTGGACGGAACCCTGCTCGACCCGGACGGCTGCCACATCCGCGTGGACGACCTGGGGCTGCTGCGCGGCGATGGCGTGTTCGAGACCGTCCTGGTCGTCGACGGCAGACCCCGCGAACTCGGCCCGCACCTGCGGCGACTGGCCCGGTCGGCGCGGATGCTCGACCTGCCCGCGCCCGACCTGGCCGCCTGGGAGCGCACCTGCGGGCTGGTGGTCGACGAGTGGCCCGCCGCGGGCGAGATGGCGCTCAAGCTGGTCTACACCCGGGGCCCGGAGTTCGGCGACGGGTCGACCACGGCCTACGTCCTCGGCCTGCCGATCACCGAGTCGCAGCTCGCGGCCAGGGTCAGCGGGGTGTCCGCGGTGACCCTGGCGCGCGGGTTCGACCCGGCCATCGCCGCGGCGGCGCCGTGGCTGCTGCTCGGCGCGAAAACGCTGTCCTACGCGGTGAACATGGCCGCCTCCCGGCACGCGAATGCGCTGGGCGCCGACGACGTCATCTTCACCGCCGCCGACGGCACGGTGCTGGAGGGCCCCATGTCGACCGCGGTCGTGGTCCAGGGCCGGGTGCTGCGCACGACCCCGCCCAGCAGCGGCGTGCTGGAGGGCACGACGCAGGGCGCGCTGTTCCGCGCCGCCGAGCGCGCCGGGTGGACGACCAGGGTCGAGGCGATCCCGGTCGCCGACCTGTGGACCGCCGACGCGGTGTTCCTGGCGTCCTCGGTCCGCAAGATCACCCAGGTGCGCGTCCTGGACGGGGTCGAGCTGACCCACCAGCCCGACCTGCACGCCGAGCTGATGGCACTGCACGAGTCCGAGTACGTCTAACGGGTCAAGGTGGGTGCGAAGGCGTCGCGGACCTGGGTCTCCGAGGGGACCACGACCATGTCGTGCCGGCCGCGGGCGTGGGCGGGGACCTTGATCGTGGAGGGGCAACTCGCCCCATCGACCGTGACGGTGTCGCTGGCGAGCCTCTTGCCCGTGCGCAGCTCGAAGAGCGAGAACGACACCACGGCCTTGTGGTAGCGGACCAGCAGCGGAACGCCGTCGGCCGTGAAGTCGCAGGAGTCCACCTGCGGGCCGAGATCCAAGGACCGCACGCACAGCACCAACGCCGCCTCGTCGAGCTCCGTGGTCCGCATGGAGCCGGGGAGGGTGACCGTTTCGGTGAAGTCCAACACCAGCACGCGGTTGCCGCTGCCCGCCGCGACCTCGGGGGCGTCGCTGAAGCCCTTCGGGTTCGCGCAGTACCGGGGGCCGGTGGCCGTGTCGCGCATGAGGGCTCGGATGTCGCGCCGCTCGATGGCCTTGCCCAGGCGGTGCACGGCGTCCTTCGCCTTCCCGGCCTCCGGCGCGTCGGGGTGGTCGGTGGCCAAGCGCGTGACGAGGTCCAGGGACTCGTCGAGGTCGCCGTAGCTCTCGTACCGCTCGGCGCAGCGGAGCAGGGCCGGGGGCGCGATGCGGTCGGCGGCCGCGCGGGCCTGCTCGACGAGGGCGTCGCCGGGGGCGGCGTCGTGCAGGACAGAGGTGATGGCGCCCGCGGCGCAGTCGGTGTCGCGCTCGATCGACTCGAACAGGTGCTCCATCTCGGCGTCGACGAAGGGCTTGCCGTCGGGCAGCGCCCTGGACAGGGCCCGCAGCACGTCGTTCACCTCGTCGGCCCGGCCCGCGCGCAGGGCGGCGATGTGCGCGCGGGCGTCGGCGACCGCCGCGCAGGCGGCGCGGACCCGGTCGAGGTCCGCGGCCAGCGGCGCGGCCCCGACGCGGTGGGTGGTGTGCACGCGGTCGGTCGCGGCGACGGCCGCAGCGCAGTCCCGGTCGGCGCGGGCCTGGTCCACGGCGTTGTCGATGATCGCGGCCTCAGTGCGGACCGCGGCGACGACGAGGACGACCGGCAGCGCGACGGCGAGCGCGAAGCCGCGCTGGCCGGGCGAGGCGGCGACCGGCCCCCGGGCGGCCAGGCGCCAGCCGTGGGCGATCATGAGCGCCCACCAGGCGGCCAGGGCGACCTGCGCCCAGACCGACCTGGTGGCGATCAGCACGGTGAGCAGGGCGGCGGTGGCCAGCCCGGTCCCGGCCGCGAGGCGCCACCGGCGCAGCAGGACGTAGCCGAGGCCGAGCAGCGAGGCGTTCGCCACCGCCGCGGCCCAGGGGTCGCGTGGTTCGTTCAAGGTCTTCCTCCCCAGTGACGGGGGAGCGGGCGTCAGCGTCCCCCATCCGGGATGATCGTCTGAGGCGGCGTTCGCGTTGCGGTCAGTTCTGCTGCTCGCGGGCGGCCAGGCCGCCCCAGAACTCGCGCAGCCGGTCGAAGCGCTCGCCGACGGCCTCCGCGTCGGAGCTCTCAAGGGCCTCGAGGATGGCGTGCACGTCCTCGGCGGAGGTGTCGGCGGCGAGCTGGTCGTCGTCGATGAGCTGGACCAGGCCGCCGTAGTCGAGCTCGACGGCGGAGGCGTCGTGGAAGTTCTCGAGCCAGCGGACGGTGTCGGCGAGGACCCTGGTCGGGCCGGACTCGCCGAAGGTGGTGGCGGCCAGGTCGCGGGCGCGCTCGGCGCGGCGGCGGGCGTCGCCGATGGCGGCGCGCCAGAAGACCTGCCTGCGCGGGTCGGTCGGCGGAGCGGCCACGACCTGCTTGGCGGCCGGGTCGACCAGGGAGAACCAGGGCAGCGGCAC
Source organism: Actinokineospora pegani (assembly GCF_009745975.1). Taxonomy (GTDB): domain Bacteria; phylum Actinomycetota; class Actinomycetes; order Mycobacteriales; family Pseudonocardiaceae; genus Actinokineospora; species Actinokineospora pegani. The sequence goes on from NZ_WHOL01000061.1 coordinate 25,795, forward strand.
GGTCCAGGTCGTGGAGACCACGTGCACGGCCCCGCGCGGCAGCTCGCCCAGCACGGTCGCGGCCTTGCCCCTGGCGGCCTCGGCGGTGCCCGCCAGGGCGGAGTCGCGCAGGACCGGGGTGGCGGTGGTGATGAAGCCGACCATCGCCGCGGCCGAGCGGGCGCGCAGGTCCAGCGGGCAGATCAGCGGACCGGGGCCGACCGCCGCGCCGCCGTCGGTGACCGGGATGTCGGCGACGTCGAGCACCAGGAGGTCGCGCACGGCGCTGGTGGACTGGCGACCGTCCGGGAGCTCACCCGGAAGGGTTGACGGCGGCGCGTAGAGCTGTGACTTGAGCCATACCTCACGTTCGCGCCTGCCCACGTCCGAGCGGTCGAGACCGCCCGCGTCGACCACCGGCCGCAGCCTGGCGACCAGCGCTTCGTCGAAGGCGGACAGCGGTTCGTACACCCGCAGGTAGGCCACGAACGGTCTGGGCACCAGACCATCGTTCCACGCCGGGCGGGCGTCGCGGGCCCCGGGGACGGAGTTCGGCGACATGTCAGGATCTGCACACCCCTGCCGCGTCGCATGGAACCCCTTCGGCACGGTACGGTAGCTACTAGGAATCATTTGTCGACATCTACGGGGCCGCCGTTCCCCCGGCCGCCCCGTCTCTGTGCGAGGGGGTCGAGCCATGGGGCGCGGCCGAGCTAAGGCCAAGCAGACGAAGGTGGCCCGGGAGCTCAAGTACAGCTCACACCACACAGACTTCGATGCTTTGCAGCGCGAGCTGTCGAACTCGAGTTCGGAGGAGGGCCACCAGGAGAGTGACTCTTACGACGACTCGCCCGACGACGATTACGACGACTACCGGCGATGACCCCGGGCCCGTCACCTCCACCGGTGCCGGGCCCATATTCCCTCTCGCACCGCCGCTGAAGGCCACCGCGACCCCGTGTCGCGGTGGCCTTCAGTGAGCGGTCAGTATGCCCGCGCGTACTGCGCGGGCGGGGCCACCGCGTCACCGAGGTCCCCGAGTTCCTTCGCCGCGCGCACCGGCCAGTACGGGTCGCGCAGCAGCTCGCGGGCCAGCAGCACCAGGTCGGCCGCACCCTCCACGAGGACGCGTTCGGCCTGGTGCGCGTCGGTGATCTCGCCGACCGCCCCGGTGGGCACCCCGGCCCCGGCGCGCACCGCCGCGGCGAACGGGACCTGGTAGCCGGGCCCGGTCGTGATCCGCGCGTGCGGCACGTTGCCGCCGGTCGACACGTCCACCAGGTCCGCGCCCGCGTCCACCAGCGCCCGGGCGATCCCAACCGAGTCCTGCTCGGTCAGGCCGCCCTCGGTCCAGTCGGACGCGGAGATTCGCACCAGCACCGGCACGTCCTCGCCGACCGCGGCGCGCACCGCCTGGACGACCTCGACCGGGAAGCGCAGCCGCCGCTCGGCGTCGCCGCCGTAGCCGTCGGTCCGGGTGTTGGACAGCGGCGACAGGAACTCGTGCAGCAGGTAGCCGTGCGCGGCGTGCACCTCGACCACCTCGAAGCCCGCGGCCAGCGCGTGCCGGGCGCCCTCGGCGAACTTCGCCACGACCCCGGCGATCTCGTCCTCGGTCAGCGCGCGCGGGACGCGGTAGGTAGGGCTGAACGGCTCGGTGGTCGGGCCGACCGGGGTCCAGCCGCCGTCCGCGTCGGCGACCCCGCCCCTGCCCGGGGCGAACGGGCTGTAGGTCGAGGCCTTGCGCCCGGCGTGGGCGAGCTGGATGGCGGGCACGGCGCCGTTGTCCTTGATGAACGCCGTGATCGGCCGCCACGCCTGGGCGTGCTCGGCCGACCAGATGCCGGTGTCCTCCGGGGAGATGCGGCCGATCGGCTCCACGGCGGACGCCTCGGCCATCACCATGCCCGCCCCGCCGACCGCGCGGGAGCCCAGGTGCACCAGGTGCCACTGGTCGGGGAGACCGCCGGTGGCCGAGTACTGGCACATCGGGCTGACGACCACCCGGTTGGGCAGGGTGACCGACCGCAGCGTGTACGGGCTGAACAACTGGCTCACAGCACTCCTCCACAGGTGATTCGCAATACTACGAATCCAACCGGTGGGTGCGCCGGGATGTTCCTGCTCAGTCGTCGGAGCGGGTGCGGCGGCCCTGCTTGGTCTGCGACCGCTGCTTCTTGGCGGTGAGCCTGCGCTCCCGCGAGCCCCGGCTCGGCTTGGTCGCCCGCCGCGGCGGCGGGGGCGGGGCGGCGGCTGCGCGCAGCAGCGCGGCCAGCCGGTCGCGGGCAGCGGCGCGGTTGGCCAACTGGGCGCGGAACTCACTCGCCGCGATCGTCAGCACGCCGTCGACCAGGCGGGTGCCCAACCGGTCCAGCAACCGGGGCCGCAGGTGCTCGGGCACCGCCGTCGAGCCGACCACGTCGAAGGACAGCTCGACGCGGCTGTCCGCGGTGTTGACGCCCTGGCCGCCGGGGCCGGACGAGCGGGAGAAGCGCTCGCGCAACTCGCCCGCTGGGATCACCAGCGCGCGCGTCACCACGAGATCTTCGGCCATACCTCCAGTATGACGGACCCGCCCGAACGCCGCGAAGCGCTTTTCCGGCGGCCGCCCGACCAAGTCGGGAACGGTGCCGGGCGGGGACGAGGGGGTGGGTGGTGGGAGAAAAAGGCAGAGCATGACGGACCCGCCCGAACGCCGCGAAGCGCTTTTCCGGCTAGAAGCGCGGGTGGTCGCCGATCAGGGTCGCGCGGGGGCCGTCGGGGTCGGCGGCGGGGCGGACCTCGCCGAGGTGCCAGCACGGGACGTGCCGGGCGGTGAGCACCGCCAGGGCCCGGTCGGCCTCCTCCGGCGCGACGACGGCGACCATGCCGACGCCCAGGTTGAAGGTGCGCTCCATCTCCTCGCGCTCGACCCGGCCGCGCTGGGCGATCATGGAGAACACCGGCTGCGGGGTCCAGGTGCCCCGGTCGATGGTGGCGTGCAGGCCCTGCGGGATGACCCTGGCCAGGTTGGCGGCCAGGCCACCACCGGTGATGTGCGCGAACGTGCGCACCTCGGCCTCGGCGACCAGCGCCAGGCAGTCCTTGGCGTAGATGCGGGTCGGCTCCAGCATCTCCTCGCCCAGGGTGCGGCCGAACTCCTCGACGTGGCCCTCCAGGTTCAGCCTGCCGATCTCCAGCAGCACGTGCCTGGCCAGCGAGTAGCCGTTGGAGTGCAGGCCGGACGAGCCCATGCCGATGAGCACGTCGCCGGGGCGCACCCGCTCCGGGCTGAGCACCGCGTCGGCCTCGACCACGCCGACGCCGGTGGCCGACAGGTCGTAGGCGCCGTCGGCCATCAGGCCGGGGTGCTCGGCGGTCTCGCCGCCCAGCAGCGCGCAGCCCGCCTGCACGCAGCCCTCGGAGATGCCCTTGACCAGCGCCGCGACCTTGTCCGGCTCGACCTTGCCCACGGCGATGTAGTCCTGCAGGAACAGCGGCTCCGCCCCGCACACCACCAGGTCGTCGACGACCATGGCGACGAGGTCCACCCCGACGGTGTCGTGCACGTCCATCGCCTGCGCGACGGCGATCTTGGTGCCGACGCCGTCGGTGGAGGAGGCCAGCACCGGCTCGCGCCAGCGGTCCAGCTTGAGCCGGAACAGACCAGCGAATCCGCCGATGCCGCCCAGGACCTCCGGTCGGGTGGCATTGGCCGCCCACGGCTTGAGCTTCTCCACGGCCTCGTCCCCGGCCTCGATGCTCACCCCCGCGCCGGCGTAGGTGGCGGACAGGACGGGGTCGGTCGGGTTCTCAGTCATGGCTCAATCGCGTTCGCAGGAGAGGGGGCGGTGTGGCTGGGCGGTCAGGGGCGCCGCAGCGCGTCCTCGGCACCGTACCCGGCCACCGGCACGGGCGTCGCCGAGCCGGTGACGCCCTTCTCCAGCCCTGGGCCGATGCCCTCCAGCAGGTGCTTGCCGATCAGGGCGTCGTCGGGCAGCGGGATCGGGTACTTGCCGTCGAAGCAGGCCGCGCACAGCCGCGTCTTGGGCTGCTCGCTGGCCGCGACCAGGGCCTCCAGCGACACGTAGCCCAGCGAGTCCGCGCCGATGGAGCGGCGGATGCCCTCGGTGTCCAGGCCGTTGGCGATCAGCTCCGCGCGGGAGGCGAAGTCGATGCCGTAGAAGCACGGCCAGCTCACCGGCGGCGCGGCGATGCGCACGTGCACCTCCAGCGCCCCCGCCTCGCGCAGCATCCGGACCAGGGCGCGCTGGGTGTTGCCGCGCACGATCGTGTCGTCGACGACGACCAGGCGCTTGCCGCGGATGACCTCGCGCAGCGGGTTGAGCTTGAGCCGGATGCCGAGCTGGCGGATGGTCTGCGACGGCTGGATGAAGGTCCGGCCGACGTAGGCGTTCTTGACCAGCGCGGTGCCGTAGGGGATGCCGCTGCCCTGGGCGTAGCCGATGGCGGCCGGGGTGCCCGACTCGGGCACCGGCACGACCAGGTCGGCCTCCACCGGGTGCTCGACGGCGAGCTTGCGACCGATCTCCACCCGGGTGGAGTGCACCGAGCGGCCGGAGATCGTGGTGTCCGGCCGGGCCAGGTAGACGTACTCGAACAGGCAGCCCTTGGGCTCCGGGGTGGCGAACCGCGAGGACCGCAGCCCCTCGGCGTCAATGGCGATCAGCTCGCCCGGCTCGACCTCGCGCACGAACGACGCGCCCACGATGTCCAGCGCGGCCGTCTCACTGGCCACCACCCAGCCGCGCTCGAGGCGGCCGAGCACCAGCGGTCGCACGCCGTGCGGGTCGCGGGCGGCGTAGAGGGTCGACTCGTCGGCGAAGACCAGGCAGTAGGCGCCGCGCACCGTCGGCAGCAGCTCCATCGCCGCCTGCTCGATGCCCTTGTCCGCCGCGCCCGCGGCCAGCAGCCCGGTCAGCAGGTCGGAGTCGGTGGTCACCCCGCGCATGGACGTGATGCCCTGCTCGGCGGCCCGGTCGCGCAGCTCGGCGGTGTTGACCAGGTTGCCGTTGTGCCCGAGGGACAGGCCGCTGCCGGTCGCGGTGGTGCGGAACGTCGGCTGCGCGTTCTCCCAGGTCGTGGACCCGGTGGTGGAGTAGCGGCAGTGGCCGACGGCGACGTGCCCGTGCAGGCTGGAGAGCACCTGCTCGTCGAACACCTGGCTGACCAGGCCGAGGTCCTTGAACACCACGATCTGGCGCCCGTCGGAGACCGAGATGCCCGCCGCCTCCTGGCCGCGGTGCTGCAACGCGTAGAGGCCGTAGTAGCTCAGCTTCGCGACGTCCTCGCCCGGCGCCCAGACGCCGAAGACGCCGCACTCCTCGCGGGGCTCTGGCTCGAGTTGGTCGGTGGTCGCCTGCTTCGGGGGTTCTGGCTTCGCGGGTTCGGACTGCGCGGATGCGGGCTCAGACTGGTCGAAGACCACCGAAGCTCTCCCTCTGGACGGGTCGGGGCTGCACCACAGTGTAGGTCCTGCACGCCGGGCTTCCGACCGAGCCGAGGTGGGTCACGTCACGGCGCTACCGTTGACCGGGTGTCCGGACGCCGCGTGCTGATCGTGCTGGTCCTCGCCCTCGCCGCCCTCGTCGTGGTGGGGGCGCTGGTCCCGCTGCCCACCCCCTTGGAGGTCCGCGACTGGGCCAGGGGCCTGGGCTGGGCGACCCCGGTCCTGTTCCTGGCCGCGTACTCGCTGCTGACCGTGGCCCCGGTGCCGCGCACGGTGTTCAACCTGTCGATCGGCCTGGTCCTGGGCGAGGGCTGGGGGATCCTGCTCGCGATGCTCGCGACCGGGCTGGCCGCGACGATCGCCTTCTACCTCGCCCGCGGGATCGGACGGCGGTGGCTGGAGCAGCACCTGGACCACGCCGCTGTGCGGGTGGTGGACCAGCGGATCGAGGCTGGCGGGCTGGCGGGGATGCTGTCGCTGCGGCTGATCCCGATGGTGCCGTTCTTCCTGACGAACTACTGCTCGGGGCTGTCGGTGGTGCGGTTCCGGCCCTACATCGTGGGGACGGTGGTGGGGAGCCTGCCGGGGACCGTGGCGGCGGTGTTGTTGGGGGACGCGTTGACCGGGACCACGCCGCCCGCGCTGTTGGCCGTGTACGGGGTGTTGGCGGTCGTGGGCGGGGTGTTGATGTACGTGGCGTTGAAGCGGGCCCGGCCGGAGGCTGTGGTGAGGGTTTGAGAACGGGAGATCCGCGGGCTCAGTACCTCAGCAGGGGCAGGTGAGGCGCCAGGTCGGCGCGGGCGCCGGAGGCGGAGACCCTGGATTCGGCTAGGGCGGTGGGCCAGTCGAGCAGGCCGGTGGCCAGTTCCAGCCAGGTGCGCGGGTCTGTTTCGACGATGTTGGGTGGGGTGCCCCGGGTGTGGCGGGGGCCCTCGATGCACTGGACGGCCGCGAACGGGGGGACGCGGACCTCGACCGTGTGGCCGGGGGCGTCGGATTCGAGGGTGCGGAGGCTGAGGCGGACGGCCGTGGCGAGGGTGGGGCGTGGCGGCTGGTCCGCCTCGCCGTGGAGCCAGGGGAGGGTGGCGGCCACGGCGGTGCGGAGCTCGGCCGGGGTGGGGGGTTTGCGGGTGGGCACGGGGGTCGCGGTCAGTCCTCTGCGGTGCGTCGGACCTCGGCGAGCATCTCCTCGACGTTGTGCGCCATGCGGCGGTTGTCGGCGGGGGAGATGGTGGTCCACGCGGTGCCGTCGGGGCCGGGGCGGCGGACCTGCACGTAGCGGCCCGCGTCCGTGTCGAAGAACGAGACCACCCGGTCGGCGCGGTGGCGGCGGCCGAGGCGGTCACGGGAGGCGGCGCCGAGGTTCCCGGTGCCGCGCACGTCGTCGAGCATGGCCACCAGGGCGTCGACGTCGTCCTTGCGCACGCCCCGGCTGGACAGGGCCAACTCGAAGCCCTTCTGGGTGCCGTCGCCCTCGCGGGCGGCGGCCTCGAAGTCCTCGGTGCGCAGGGTCACCGACTGGCCGGGGCCTGCCGGGTGGGCCGGGAGCAGGCCGACCGCGGCGAACGGGAGGTTGGCCGCCGAGGTGCGGCCCAGGGTGATCTGGTCACCGCTGAGCGTCACCACCGCGGCGTCGCTGCCGGTGGCGCAGACCAGGAAGCGCAGCGGGCGACCGACCCAGGTGCGGCCGTCGATCTCGCGGTCCGGGCGGGCGATGACCCCGAACAGGTGCTCCACCTCGGGGTGCACGTCGACCCGGCGGCCCAGGCCGCGCTGGTCGAGCCCGGCCCAGACCCGCTCCTCGATGGCCGACCGCTCCTCGTGCGTGCGCCCCGGGGAGGGCACCTTCACCACGAGCGGCATCGTGCCCGGCTTCAGGTGGCCCCAGAGCACGTCGAACTCCAGGGCCGACAGCGTGACCGGCGGGCGGTCGTCGAGGTCCACGACGCCGAACGAGGTCACTGGTCGGTGCCGAGGACACCCGGCGCGACGGTGCGCTCGTCGCCGAAGATGTCGTCGGCCTCGACCAGGTAGCTGGCGTGCTCGAAGTCCTCTTCCTCCTCGGTGGAGGCGCCGCCGCGGCCACCGGTGCCCATGCCGCCGCCGACACCGCCCTTGCCCGCCGCGCCGCCCGCGGCCCCGCCGCGGCTGCCGAGGACGGAGTCGCCGCCGCCGACCGAGCCGCCCGCACCCGCGACACCGCCGCGGCCCATGGCGCTGTTCTGCCTGGCCGCGTCGCCCGCGAGGCTGGAGCCGGGGGAGCCGCCGAGACCGCCTGCGCGCCGCGCCGACTCCTCGGCGCCCATGGCGCTCGCGCCGGGAGCCAGACCGCCGTTGGGGCGGACCGCGCCGTCGGCCGGGAGGTTGAGCGTGCCGCTGAACCGGGCGCCGCCGGGACCGAACCGGGCGTCGCCGGGACCGCCGGGGCCACCGCCGGTGAGGCCGGGCATGCCGGTCGTGGTCGGCGCGCCGCCGCCCGTCGGCGGGACGTAGCCCGCCGGGGTGGTGCCGCCGCCGACGTTGACCGGGGTCGGGGTGATCTGGCCGCCGGTGAACTGGGGAGCGGGCAGCGAGGAACCGCCACCGCCGCCCGCGGGCGGGACGAACCCGCCACCGCCGCCACCGTTGGCCGGGGCGCCGGAGTAGAACGCGGCCGAGGTGCCGCCGCCACCGGACGGGAAGGCCGACCCGCCGGAGAACGCGTAGCCGGCCTGGTAGCCGACGCCGCCGTCAGGAGCGGGGGTGGACACCACGACGGTGGGGGGCGGGACGAACTTGCCCAGCGTCGCGGTGTTGAAGTTGGTCTTGGACTGGTACTTCTCCATGGTGTCCACGGCCTGCTGGGAGGCGGCGCTCTGCCTCGCCTCCTGGATCTCGTGGTCCTGGGCCTGCTGGATGACCGCCTCGGCGGGGCCGGTGAACCCGAAGACCGCCGCGGCTCCCGCGCCGACCGTCTGCCAGCCCGAGGGCGCGGGGGTGGTCACCGCGACCGGCTCCGGCATCTCGGCGCGGGCCTTGGCCACCGCGTCCGCCTGGTACTCGGTCGACGCCCCCATCACCGAGGCGCCGCCCTTGGCGTCGGCCGCCCACGCCTGCAGCGGGGTCAGCCCGGCCTGCGCGCCGTCGGCCGCGCCACCCTCCCAGGTGACCGAGAGGGTGCTCAGCTTGGAGTTGAGGTCGCCATCGATCTGCTCGAGCTCGCCCGCGAGGCTCTCCCAGTACTCGGTCTGCGCGGTCGACGCGCCGGGACCGGGGCCCGAGTTGATCATCTTGAACAGGGTTGGGTGGTCGTAGCCTTCCCACCGGTGCATGGTCATCTGTCAGCTCACCCCTGGTCCCGCTTGCCCCACATGGCACTGTTCGTGCCCTCGGTCTGCTCGTAGGCCGCGTGCGCGCCCTCGAGCGCCTCGACCGCGGCGCGCAACTGCTCCTGGTAGCCGCGCAGGCAGGTGATCGCCGAGTCCGCGCCGCCGCCGTTGGTTCGATCGATGAACTCGGTCGCGGCCTCACCGCTGATCGGGTCGCGCGCCCAGTCCGGCACCTCGAGCCCGCTGAGCTGGTTGACCTTGGCCTCCACCCGGTCGTACGCCTCGCGGAACGCCGCGAGCGCCGCCGGGATCGCGGCAGGCTCGACGCTCAGCGTCCGCGTGCCCGCGAAATCGGGCGCGACGGGGACAGACCCCCCACCACCATCGGCCATGTACACCTCAGACCCCCTACGTGTGTGCTACCGCGACGACTGTATCTCTGACGACCGACGTTGTGGAGCGGTTCCCGGATTCCCGCGGGTTCCGGTGAACCCGGCCACAGCCGTTTCGGCCCGTCACCTGCTGTGCGACGCAAGTACCCGGACCAGTCGCCTGTCACTCGTTCCGGTGGCGTCGGTTCGGAAACGATCTCCGGTGGCCGAAACTCGGGGAGTGGACCACCCGGAGATCACACTGGACATGCGCGCCAGCGCCCGGTCGAACCCCAACAGCTGGCTCTACGTCATCGACCCCGGCTTCGCGCCCGGCGTCGAGGTCCCGCCCTGGGGTGTCGTCGGCGCCTACCCGGTCGACGCCGACGGCGAGATCGTCGAGCGCTTCCGCGCGAACGCCGAATACCGGCCCTCGCCGGTCGCGCTGCGGCTGCCGATGACGTCGAACCCGCTGGAACGGCTGATCCAGCTCGTCCACACCCGCCACCGCGACCAGCGCGAACTGGTGCCCGCCGTGCTCGGGACGCCGCTGCTGGTCTACGCCTGCGGCCGCGACGACCAGCGGGTGACGGCGTTCCCGGACCGGGGCGGCAGGCTGGTGGTCCCGGCGTGCACGTCGGCGGCGCACGTCCCCGCCGAGTGGCCCGGGGTGCGGGAGGTCGCGGGGGCCGAACTGGCCGCCGGGCTCGGCGGGCTGCCGCTCGTGGTGAACCCGCTCGGACCGCTCACCGCGGTGTTCCCGGCGAAGGACCTGCGCGGCCTCGTCGCCAGTCGGTGACACCCCGCGCGGACGCCCTCCCCGGCGGTCGGGCGCTCAGCCCCGGCGCGGTGCGGGCGCGGTGAGCAACTGCGCGTCGAGCATCCGCTCGATCTCCTCCGGCGGCCCCGCCTTGGCGAACAGCCAGCCCTGGGCGCTGTCGCAGCCGATGGCGCGCAGCCGCTCGGCCTGGGTGGAGTCCTCGACCCCCTCGGCGATGACCTCGTGGCCCAGCGCGTGCGAGAGCGACACCAGCGTGGTGACGATCGTCTCGTCCGCGGGGTCGGACGGGTGGGTGGCGCTGAGGCCCTCCATGAACGAGCCCGCGAGCTTGATCGCGTGCACGGGCAGGTGCCGCAGGTAGGCCAGGTTGGAGTAGCCGGTGCCGAAGTCGTCGATGGCGATGCGGATGCCCAGGTCGGCGATCTGGCGCAGGGTGCGCAGCGGGCCGCCGGTGGTGCCCATGATCGCCGACTCGGTGAGCTCGAGCTGGATGCTCGACGGCGGCAGGCCCGCCGCCCCGATGATCGTCTCCACGTCGGAGACGAGGTCGGGCTCCTGGGTCTGGCGGGCGGCGAGGTTGACGCTGACCATGGGCGCGCCGTCGCCGTAGCGGTCGCGCCAGCGGCGGGCCTGGCCCGCGGCCTCGCGCAGCACCCAGCGGCCGAGGTTGACGATCAGGCCGGTCTCCTCGGCCAGGCCGATGAACCGGTCCGGGCCGAGCCTGCCCAGCTCCGGGTGCGCCCAGCGGACCAGCGCCTCGACGCCGGTGAGCTTGCCGTCGCTGAGCCGGACGATGGGCTGGTAGTCGACGTAGAACTCCTCGCTCTCCACCGCGGCGGGCATGCGCGCCGAGAGGGTGAAGCGGGCGACCTCGCGGGCGTTGCGGTCGGGGTCGTAGGCGATCCAGCGGTTCTTGCCGTCGGCCTTGGCCCAGTAGAGGGTCACGTCCGCGTCGCGCATGGTCTCGGTCGGGGTGGCGTCGCCGACGGAGCGCTCGACCAGGCCGATCGAGGCCGAGACGCCCAGCCGGTGCCCGCCGATGGGGACCGGCTCGGCCAGCGCGCGCAAGATCTTGTCCGAGAGCTCCTCCATGGCCCGGCGGGTGGTGCCCGAGCACAGGACCACGAACTCGTCGCCGCCCATCCTGGCCACCAGCCGGTCCGGGGTGCTGACCAGCCGGTCGAGCCGCTCGGCGATGGCCACCAGGAGCTGGTCGCCGATGTGGTGGCCCAGGCTGTCGTTGATGACCTTGAACCCGTCGATGTCGAGGTAGCACAGGCCGACGCGGTGGTCGCCGCCGCGGCCGAAAACCTCGGCGAGGCGCTCGGTGAACAGCGAGCGGTTGGCCAGGCCGGTGAGCGGGTCGTGGTTGGCCTGGTGGCGCAGCCGCTCTTGCAGCCGGTGGCGCTCGGTGATGTCCTCGGCCATCGCGACGAGGAACTGCGGCGCGCCGACCTCGTCGCGCACCAGCGACACCGACAGGTCGGTGCGCAGCGCGGAGCCGTCGGCGCGGCGCAGCAGGCGCTCGGCGCGGTAGTGGTCGCGCAGGCCCGCGCGCATGTCGTCGAGCGGACCGGTCAGCGCGGTGGGCTCGTCGGGGTGGCGCAGCTTGAGTACGGGGACCCCGCGCAACTGCGAGAGCCGGTAGCCGAGCATGCCCGCGAGGGCGGCGTTGACGTCGATGACCATGCCCGCGGCGTCGCTGATGCAGATGCCGACGGCGGTCTGGCTGAACATGGCGCGGAAGCGCGCCTCGCTGGCCAGCAGGGCGGACTCCGCGCCCCGGCGGGCGTCGAGGGCGGCCCGGCGGATGACCTCCTGGTCGCGGAAGATCTTGTCGCGCAGGGCGTTCGCGAAGCCCGCGGCGAAGGCCCCCTGCACGGCGGTCACCCGGCTGGCGGCGGCCCGGTCGCCCTCCGCGCCGATGACGCGCAGCAGGTCCTCGCCGATGAGCTGCACCGAGGCGGCCAACGTGCGGGCCGCGGTGAGCCGCAGCTCGACCAGGGCCACGCCCACGCGCTCGACCGGCTCCGGGTCGAAGCGCTCGGCGCGCAGCGCCGCGACCAGCACCCCCGTGTGCTCGCGCACCCGGTCGACCAGCGCGTCGCGGTCCATGCCCGCGTACCCGGTCTCGGCCAGGGCCGCAGCCCAGACGCGGGCGAACGCGTCAACCCCGGCTCGCTGTGCCGTGCTGTCCACCACCACAACCCTCCCCGCGGTTTCGACGGACAGTTTCGCCTCTTCAGCGGCAGGTAGCCAGCCCAGGTGCGGACATCGCGGGTCGTTTTGCACATGCTCACTCAGCGCTTACCCACAACTACGCAAAGCAGTCGACCGTCAGTGATCTCGCGAAGAGTTCACCACCCCTTCGAGTGACATATACCCAGCTCCCACCATCTTTCGTGAGTCATTCACACAGAAGCGTGACAAATGGATGGTAAAGCCATAACAATCGAGGCCTGGGCTGCTCCCTGTCTCGGCAGCCCGTCTCGAGGGCACTTGGAAAGAGGGCGTCAATGTCAACGAACGTCACCACCCCAGGAACCAGACGCACCAGACGCACCATCGGCGCGGCCGTCGCCGCCACCGCCGCGGCCATCGGCCTCACCGCTTTCGTCCCCGCGGCGGTGGCGGGCCAGGACGAGGCCGACGCCACGATGAACCACACCATGGGCTCGCAGATCCGCGAGCACGAGGACGTCGACCCCGCCGGGGCCACCTCGCGCAGCGCCGAGCAGATCGGCGTCGCCGCCACGGTCGCGGGCATCGACGTCGCCAGCTACCAGGGCAACGTGGACTGGGCCGGGCACTGGGCCGCGGGCAAGCGGTTCGCCTTCGTCAAGGCGACCGAGGGCACCGGGTACAAGAACCCGTACTTCACCCAGCAGTACAACGGCTCCTACGGCGTCGGCATGATCCGCGGCACCTACCACTTCGCGCTGCCGGACCGCTCCTCCGGCGCGACGCAGGCCAACTACTTCGTCAACAACGGCGGCGGCTGGTCCGGCGACGGCAAGACCCTCCCGGGCGTGGCCGACCTGGAGTACAACCCGTACGGCGCGACCTGCTACGGCCTGTCCCAGGCATCGATGGCCGCGTGGATCAGGGACTTCTCCAACACCTACCGGTCCCGCACCGGCCGCGACCCGATCTTCTACACCTCCACGAGCTGGTGGTCGCAGTGCGTCGGCACCGCCCAGCAGTTCGCGAACACGAACCCGCTGTGGGTGGCCAGGTACAGCTCCAGCGTCGGCGCGCTGCCCTACAACTGGGGCGTGTGGACCTTCTGGCAGCACACCTCCACCCCGCTCGACCAGAACTACTTCAACGGCGCGATCGATCGCCTGCGGGTGCTGGCCACCGGCTAGCAACATGATCCCAGCCCCACCGGACCCGGGACCGCCCCACGGCGGTCCCGGGTCCGGTAGCTTCCCGCCGCGTGTGGCTGGCACTGGTGATCGGCGGCGGCGTCCTGCTCCTCGCGGCGGGGGTGCTCGCGCTGGTCGGGCTGCGCCGGTCGGACCGGGGGTCGCGGCTGTGGCTGGGTGCGACGTTCCTGGTGGCGACCGGGCTGCTGGCGCTGGTCACCGGGTGGCTGCTGGGCGAGCCGGGGGCGAGCAAGGGCGAGGCGCTCAAGACCGGCGGCCTGGCGGCGGGCGCGGTCGTCGCCCTCTACGCGCTGTGGATCAACGACCGGAAGCGGCGCACCGACGAGCAGCGCCAGCGGCTGGACTCCGAGCGCGCCGAGCACGACCGCGAACGGGTGGCCGACGAGCGCTTCGCCCGCGCGGTGGACCTGCTGGGCAGCGAGGCCGGGCAGGTGCGGGTCGGGGCGCTGCACGTGCTCGCCGGGGTCGCGCGCAGCAGGCCCGAGTACACCCAGACCGTGCTCGACCTGTTCTGCGCCTACCTGCGCTGGCCGTTCGAGCGGCCGGCGGACCCGGCCGAGCTGGACCGCGGCGAGCAGCAGGTCCGGCTGACCGCGCAGCGCCTCATCGCCGACCTGCTGCCCAGGACGGCGGACGAGACGCCGCAGACCCCGCGCTACGACCTCAACCTCACCGGCGCCGACCTGGAGTACTTCGACATCTCCGAGCGCGTTGTCGGCGAGCTGACCATGCGCTACTGCCTGCTGCACGACTCCAACTCGCTGTGGGGCTGCCACGTCCACGGCGACGCCTGGTTCACCGCCGCGAAGAGCCTCGGCATCCTGCACGCCGACGACGTGGTCTTCGAGCGCAAGGCCTGGTTCAGCGGGTTCACCGCGACCGGACGCGTGCGGATGGCCAGGGTGCGCTACCTCGGGCCGACCAAGTTCGACGGCAGCCAGTTCCCCGGCGTCACCGACCCCGGTGCGGACTCGTCCGGTTGACGGGGACCGGATGCCCGGGACGAGAACACGGCCTAGCTGATCACGACGGCGTCGCCCGGGCGGGCGCCGGTGCGGGCCGCGGCTGAGCCGCGGTTGACCGCCACCGCCGCGTGGCCAGCGGAATCGGCCAGGACGACCACGTCGGCGTCGGCGAAGGTGCGGCCGACGACCGCGGGCAGCCGGGCCGGGCCGGTGGCCACCTCGACCTCGGCGCCGCGCGGGAAGGCGGTGGCCAGGTCGGCGGCGGTGGCGGCGAGTTGGAGGTTGCCGAAGCCGTCGACCGCGAGGACCTCCGACGTCAGGCTGCCCGGCGCGGCCGTCGAGGTGATCTCGGGCAGGCGGACCAGGTCAGGGACGGGGTCGCCGAAATCGGCCGGGTCCACGCCGAGGGCGAGGTGGGCGGCGGCGGGGGCGAAGACGTCGCGGCCGTGGAAGGTGGCGTGCTCGGGTTCGTCGACGACGATCTCGTGCGCGGTGGTCATCCCGCCCAGGGCCTCGGCGGCCGGGACGAGCAGGCCGTTGTCCGGACCGACGAGGACGCTGGCGCCCGCCCGGATCGCGACCGCGCGGCGGGTGGTGCCCACGCCCGGGTCGACGACGGCCAGGTGCACCGCGTCCGGCAGGTGCGCGACGGCCTGGGCCAGCAGCGCCGCGCCCTGGCGGACGGCCTGCGGCGGCACGCCGTGGCTCAGGTGCAGCACGCGGACGGCGGGCGCGATGCGGGCGATCACGCCCTCGCAGACGCCGGGGAAGCCGTCGGCGAGGCCGTAGTCGGTGGTGAAGGTGATCCGGTCGTACCCCATGGCACCGGAGTGTCCCAGCAGGTCAGTAAGCTGCCCCGCCGTGGCCACGCTCGAGGACTACCCCAAGATCGCCGCTGGCAAGGTGCGGGAGCTGCACGCGATCGACGACGAGCACCTGCTGCTCGTCGCCTCCGACCGGATCTCCGCCTACGACTTCGTCCTCGACTCGCCGATCCCGGACAAGGGCCGGGTGCTGACGGCGATGAGCGTGTTCTGGTTCGACCTGCTCGCCGACCTCGTCCCCAACCACCTGGTGGCCTGGGACGACGAGCGCATCCCCGCCGAGGTGCGCGGCCGGGCGCTGGTCGTGCGCAGGCTGGAGATGTTGCAGGTCGAGGCCGTCGCGCGCGGGTTCCTCGCCGGGTCGGGGACGCGGGACTACACCGCCACCGGGTCGGTCTGCGGGATCGAGCTGCCCCCCGGCCTGGTCGAGGCGTCGCGGCTGCCGGAGCCGATCTTCACCCCGGCCACCAAGGCCGCCATCGGCGAGCACGACGAGAACGTCAGCTACGAGGCCGTGGTGGCCGAGATCGGCCCCGAGCGCGCCGCCGAGGTCCGCGAGCTGACCCTGGCGCTCTACCGGCGGGCCGCCGAGCACGCCGAGACGCGCGGGATCATCCTGGCCGACACCAAGTTCGAGTTCGGCGTCCTCGACGGCCAGGTCGTCCTGGGCGACGAGGTGCTGACCCCGGACTCCTCCCGCTACTGGCCGCTCGAGGGCTACGCCCCCGGCGCGGCGCAGCCCGCCTTCGACAAGCAGTTCGTCCGCGACTGGCTCACCTCGCCGGAGTCGGGCTGGGACCGCGCCTCCGACACCGCGCCCCCCGCCCTCCCCGACGAGGTGGTCGCCGCCACCCGTGACCGCTACGTCCAGGCGTACGAACTGGTCACCGGCCGGAGTTTCGCAGACTGGATCGCCTAGAACACGTCAGCGACACCTCGGGTACACCCGCGTCCGGTGTCCTGGGGACCGTGACAGCACGACTGATCGTCTCACTGTCCGGAACCTCCGACCGCACCCTGACCGCCAGCGCCGAGTTCGCCGACGAGCTCGGCGCCCGCGGGGTGCCCCTGACCGTCCTGGTCGCCCCCGGCCTCACCGGCCCGGAGACCAACGCCTGGGTCCGCACCGCGGGCAGCGTCCTGGTCCACGGCTGGAACCACGCGGCCAACCCGGCGGTCCGCCGCAGACGGGCGGAGTTCGCCGCCCTCCCCGCCCACGAGTCCGCCCTCCGCCTGACCGCCGCGATGGCCGCTGTCGAACGGGCCGGCCTGGCGGTCGACGGCTTCACCGGGCCGCGCTGGCAGGTGTCCGAGGGCGCGCGCAGCGCGGTGCGGGCCCGGGGTCTGCGCCTGTGCGCCGACCAGGTGGACGTGCACGACCTGGTGACGGGCATCCGGCACCGGGGCCGGGTGCAGAGCCTGCGCGGGGGAGAGCGGGCCGAGATGGTGCGCTGCTTCGCCCTGGTCCTGGCCGCCGCCCGGACGGCCCGCCGAGGCGGCCTGCTGCGCCTGGCGGTCGACGTGGCCGACCTCCAGCGCCCCGGCCACCGCCAGGCGGTCCTGGACGCGGTGGACACGGCGTTGGACCACGACGCTGTGCCCAGCACCTACCTGGGCCTGCTGGGCACGATCCTGGTGCCGGAGCAGCGGACCCCGCTGACCCTCCCGGACCGGATCCGCGGCTAGCGGATTCCCCACAGCCCGCGGACGGCTTCCGCCGCGTCCACCCGGCCCTCGCCGTAGAAGTTGTTCTTGGCGGTGGTGCCCGCGCAGCGGGCGTCGGCGCAGGGGAGGTCGTCGGCGTCGGCGGCGAGGCGGGCGCGGAGTTGGGCCGGGGTGGCGCCGGGGATGGCGCTGGCCAGGAGGGCGGCGGTGCCCGCGACGTGCGGGGAGGCCATGGAGGTGCCGGACTTCACGCCGTAGCCGCCGCCGGGGACGGTGGAGTAGACGGCCTCGCCGGGGGCGGCGACGGTGATCTTGTCGGTGCCGAAGTTGGAGAACCCGGACTTGGTGTTCTCCGCGCCGATCGAGGAGACCGCGACGATGCCGGGCATCTCGGCGGGCGCGGTCCGGCAGTCGTTGGTGATCGGCCTGGTCGTCGGGGTCGAGTCGTTGGGGCTGGAGCCGTCGGTGGTCTTGGCCGCCAGGTCGTAGTTCGCGTTGCCCGCGGCGACCACGTGCAGCACGCCCCTGCCCTCGGCGTAGGCGGTGGCCCGCTCGATGCCCTCCAGGATGGCGGCCTGGTCGGGGTCGCTCGGGCAGTGGAACTGCCACGGGTCGGTGAAGTAGCTGTTGTTGGTCACCTCGAAGCGCTGGTCGCCCGCGAAGACGAAGGCGCAGATGGTGTTCTCCGCGAAGAACAACTGCGTGCCCGGCTCGGCGACGCGCACCGACGCGATCTTCACCGTGGGCGCGACGCCGATGGCGCCCACGCCGTTCTTGGCCGCGGCGATGGTGCCAGCGACGTGCGTGCCGTGCGTGCCGACCTCGCGCCAGGAGCCGGGCCGGGTGTCGAGCCTGCCGTAGGCGCAGGAGGCCGACTGGGTGGCGTCGAAGTTCGGCTCGAGGTCGTGGTGCTGGTCGTCGACGCCGGTGTCGAGCACGCCGACGGTGACCGAGCGGGAGCCGGTGTCGACCGCCCAGGCCTTGTCCGCGCCGATCTGGGTCATGTCGGCGCGCGTGGTCTCGGCCTCGCTCGGGGTGGTCTGGGCGGGCGCGGGCGGGATCGCCGGGTCGGCGGCGGCGGCCGGGACGTCGCTCGTCCTGGTCGCGCCGACCTGCTGGACCCCCTTGGCGGCGCGCAGCCGCTCGGCGAAGTCGGTGGCCGTGGAGTGCGCGACGACGACACCGATCTTGTCGTAGGAGGCGAACACTTCGCCCCTGTTCGCCACGACCGCCTTCTTCGCCCGCGCCGTGGCGTGCGGCGAGGTGATGACCAGGTACGACCGCAGCCCGCCAACAGGCGCGGCGACTGGCGCGGCGGTGCTGGGTGGCTCTTGCTCGACGGACGCGGGCGCCGGGACGGCCGTGGCGGTGAGCAGGCAGACGCCGAACGCGGTGGCGGTGGCCGCGCGGCGGAGCCTGGCGGGTCGGCGCAGGAACACGGGTGTCCTCCGAGTGGGTCAACGGCGCCCGGGCAGGGTGGGCACCGTCGTCCATCAGACCCCACCGCGGCCGGTTCGGGACATCGGCGCGCCGATGATGTAACCGGACGGCGGATCAGACCTCGGTCGTGTCGCGCAGCGTCAGCACCGACACGGTCGACCCGGCGGGCGCCATCGCCCCGAACCGGTTGTGCGACATGTCGATGCCCGCGCGGCTGAGGGTCTGCTCGTGGATCGGCACCGCCACCCTGGGCGCGACGGCCCGCAGGAACTCGACCGCGTCGCCGAGCTTGAGCCAGGGCGCGCCGGTCGGCAGGCCGAGCACGTCCACGGCGGCGCCGGGCACGTGGAACGAGTCGCCCGGGTGGTAGAACGCGCCGCCGTCGACGAGGAACCCCAGGTTGGGCGGCACCTCGATCTCCGGGTGGATCTGCGCGTGCTCGCCGCCGACGGTCTCGACCACCGCCCCGCCCACCTCGAGCCGCTCGCCGACCCCCACGACCGTGCCGGTGACCCCGGACTTGGCCGCCTCGGCCGCGCTCGCCGCGTCGAACACCACCCGGGCGTGCGGGTTGGCCCGCACCAGCTCGGCCAGCCTGCCGCCGTCGAGGTGGTCGGCGTGCATGTGGGTGACCAGGACGCCGTCGAGGTCGCGCAGGTCCTCGAACCCGCTGGAGAACGAGCCGGGGTCGACCAGGATCCGCGCGGCGCCGGTTTCCAGCAGGACGCAGGAGTGCCCGAAGTGCGTGACCTTCACGCCGCCCAGGGTACGGCGTAGCTTGGGGTCCATGACGAGCGTGCAGTCGACGACCACCACTTTCGATTCGCTCAACCCGGCCACCGACGAGGTGGTGGGCACCCACCCGGTGCACACCGCCGAGCAGGTCGGGGCGGCGGTCCGCCGAGCCGAGGCCGCGGCCGCGTGGTGGGCGTCGCTGGGCTTCGACGGCCGCGCGGAGCGGCTGCAGCGCTGGAAGGGAATCATCACCCGCCGCGCCGCCCAGCTCGCCGACGTGGTGCACGCCGAGACGGGCAAGCCGCACGCGGACGCGATGATCGAGATCATCTTGGCCATCGACCACACCGCGTGGGCGGCGAAGAACGCGCGCAAGGTCCTGGGCGCCAAGCGCCGCTCGCCCGGCCTGCTCATGTCGAACCAGGCCGCGTGGGTGGAGTACCAGCCGCTCGGCGTCGTCGGCGTGATCGGCCCGTGGAACTACCCGGTCTTCACCCCGATGGGCTCGATCGCCTACGCGCTGGCCGCGGGCAACGCCGTGGTCTTCAAGCCCAGCGAGCACACCCCCGGCGTCGGCCAGTGGCTCGTCGACACCTTCGCCGACGCGGTGCCCGAGCACCCGGTCTTCCAGCTCGTCACCGGCTTCGGCGAGACCGGCGCGGCGCTGTGCCGCGCGGGCGTCGGCAAGCTGGCGTTCACCGGCTCCGCGGCCACCGGCCGCAAGATCATGGCCGCCTGCGCCGAGACCCTGACCCCGGTGCTCATCGAGGCGGGCGGCAAGGACGCCATGCTGGTCGACGCGGACGCCGACGTCGACGCAGCCGCCGACGGCGCGCTGTGGGGCGGCATGTCCAACGCGGGCCAGACCTGCGTCGGCATCGAGCGGGTCTACGTCCACGAGCAGGTCTACGACAGCTTCGTCACCACCCTGACCGAGAAGGCCAAGGACGTCCGCGCGGGCAGCGACAGCGGGGCCAAGATCGGCCCGATCACCATGCCCGCCCAGCTCGAGATCATCCGCGGGCACATCGCCGACGCCATCCGCTCCGGCGGCCGGGTCCTGCTGGGCGGCACTGTCGGCGACCGCTACGCCGAGCCCACCATCCTGGTGGACGTCCCCGAGTCCTCGGAGGCGGTCCAGGAGGAGACCTTCGGCCCCACCCTGACCATCACCAAGGTCAAGGACATGGACGAGGCCCTGGACAAGGCCAACGCCTCCAAGTACGCCCTGGGCGGCTCGGTCTTCGCCAAGGCCAAGGGCATGGAACTGGCCCGCAAGCTGCGCGGCGGCATGACCTCGATCAACTCGGTCATCTCCTTCGCGGGCGTCCCGTCGCTGCCCTTCGGCGGCGTGGGCGACTCCGGCTTCGGCCGCATCCACGGCCCCGAGGGCCTCCGCGAGTTCGGGCGCCCCAAGGCCATCACCAGGCAGCGCTTCGCCGCACCGCTGACGCTGACCACCTTCGCCAGGACGGCCAAGGTGGACGCGCAGGTCGCCAAGCTGATCACCCTGCTGCACGGCAAGCGGCGCTGAGCGCGGAGAAGGGCCCGGCGAAGTGCTCGCCGGGCCCTTCTCCGTCGTCGGTCAGCCGAAGAGCTTCGGCAGGGTGCCTTCCCAGGCCTCGCGCAGCTCGGTCAGCGGGATGACCCCGATGTCCTGGATCTCCAGGGCGTTCGACTCCGGGTCCACCACGCCGGTCCGCCGGACCGGCAGCCCGCGGACCTTGCACATCTCGGTGAAGCGCAGCTCCTCCGACCGGGGGACGGCCACCAGCACGCGCCCGGCCGACTCGCTGAAGAGCTGGACGAACGCGTCCTGGTCGGGGTCGAGGAAGACCCGGGCGCCGGTCTGGCCGATCAGGACCGTCTCGACCAGCGTCTGGGCCAGGCCGCCGTCGGACAGGTCGTGGGCGGCGGTGACCATGCCGTCGCGGGAGCCCGCGACCAGCACCTGGCCCAGCAGCTTCTCCCGGGCCAGGTCGACCCGCGGCGGGGTGCCGCCGAGGTGGCCGTGGACCTCGTGCGCCCACTCCGAACCGCCGAACTCGTCGTGCGTGTCGCCGAGCAGGAGCAGGGTCTCGCCCGCCTCGGCGCCGATGCCGGTCGGGATCCGGCGGCGGACGTCGTCGATGACGCCGAGGACGCCGACGACCGGGGTCGGGTGGATGGCCGTGGTGCCGGTCTGGTTGTAGAAGCTGACGTTGCCGCCGGTGACCGGGATGCCCAGCTCCTTGCAGCCCTCGGCCAGGCCGCGCACGGCCTGCTCGAACTGCCACATGACGCCCGGGTCCTCGGGGGAGCCGAAGTTCAGGCAGTTGGTGACCGCCAGCGGCTCAGCACCCGAGACGGCGACGTTGCGGTACGCCTCGGCCAGCGCCAACTGGGTGCCGGTGTAGGGGTCCAGCTTCACGAACCGGGCGTTGCAGTCGGTCGCCAGGGCGACGCCGCGGCCGGTCTGCTCGTCCACCCGGATCATGCCGGAGTCCGAGGGCTGGGCCAGGACGGTGCCGCCCCGGACGTACCGGTCGTACTGCTCGGTGACCCACTTGCGCGAGGCCAGGTTCGGCGACGCGGCCATCCGGAGCACGAGCGCGCGCAGCTCGTCCGGGGTGGACGGGCGGGGCAGCGCCTCCGGGCCGTTGGCGACCAGCGCGTCCTGGTAGTCGGGCCGGGCGATCGGCCGCTCGTACATCGGGCCCTCGTGCGCGACGGTGCGCGGCGGCACGTCGACCACGGTCTCGCCGTGCCAGGTGATCACCAGGTGGTCGCCGTCGGTGACCTCGCCGATCTCGGTGGCGATGACGTCCCACTTGGCGCACACGCGCATGAAGGCGTCCACGTCGGACGGCTTCACCACCGCGCACATCCGCTCCTGCGACTCGCTGGAGAGGACCTCCGCCGGGGTCATCCCGGTGGCGCGCAGCGGGACCTTGTCCAGCTCGACGCGCATGCCGCCGTCACCGGCCGAGGCCAGCTCGGACGTCGCGCACGACAGGCCGGCGCCGCCGAGGTCCTGGATGCCGACCACGATGCCCTCGCGGAACAGCTCGAGGCAGCACTCGATGAGCACCTTCTCGGTGAACGGGTCGCCGACCTGGACGGCGGGCAGCTTCTTGCGCGCCGAAGATCCGCTTGCGGGGTCGAGCGTCGATTCAGTGCCGCCCTCGTCGCCGGAGAAAGTAGCGCTGGCCAGCACGGACACGCCGCCGATGCCGTCGAGACCGGTGCGCGCGCCGAAGAGGATGACCTTGTTGCCGGTGCCCGAGGCGTGCGCCAGGTGCAGGTCCTCGGCGCGCATCGCGCCCACGCACAGCGCGTTGACCAGCGGGTTGCCCTGGTAGGAGGCGTCGAAGACGACCTCGCCGCCGATGTTGGGCAGGCCGAGGCTGTTGCCGTAGCCGCCGACGCCCGCGACGATGCCGGGCAGCACGCGCTTGGTGTCGGGGTGGTCCGGCGCGCCGAAGCGCAGCGGGTCCATCACCGCGAGCGGGCGGGCGCCCATGGCCATGATGTCGCGGACGATGCCGCCGACCCCGGTCGCCGCGCCCTGGTAGGGCTCGACGTAGGACGGGTGGTTGTGCGACTCGAGCTTGAAGGTGACCGCCCAGCCGTCGCCGATGTCGACCACACCCGCGTTCTCGCCGATGCCCGCGAGCATCTTGGCCTTCATCTCCGGCGTGGTGTTGGCCGACCAGTGCCGCCAGTGCACCTTGGACGACTTGTACGAGCAGTGCTCGCTCCACATCACCGAGTACATCGCCAGCTCGGCGTCGGTGGGGCGGCGGCCGAGGATCTCGCGGACGCGGGCGTACTCGTCGTCCTTGAGGCCCAGCTCGCGGTAGGGCTGCTCCTGGTCGGGAGTGTTCTTGGCGTTGTCGACCGTGTCGGTCACGCGCTCACCACCTGGTCGAGGAGAGACAGGAACATGCCCAGGCCGTCGTCGGACGGGCCGGTGAGCGCGTCGATGGCGTGCTCGGGGTGCGGCATGAGGCCGACGATCCGGCCGGTCGCGTCGGAGATGCCCGCGATGTGGTTGACGGACCCGTTGGGGTTGCCGCCGACGTAGCGGAACACCACCCGGCCCTCGCCCTCCAGCTCATCCACAGTGGACTGGGAGGCGGTGAAGCGGCCGTCCTGGTTCTTCAGCGGAATGATGATCTCCGCGCCCGCGTCGTAGCGCGAGGTCCACGGGGTGGTGTTGTTCTCCACCTTGAGCCACTGGTCGCGGCAGACGAAGTGCAGCTCCGAGTTGCGCAGCAGCGCGCCCGGCAGCAGCCCGGCCTCGCACAGCACCTGGAACCCGTTGCAGATCCCGAGCACCGGCAGGCCCTTGCGGGCGGCGTCGACGACCTCGCCCATGACGGGGGCGAAGCGGGCGATCGCGCCCGCGCGCAGGTAGTCGCCGTAGGAGAACCCGCCGGGCAGCACCACGGCGTCGACCTGCTTGAGGTCGGCGTCACCGTGCCACAGCGGCACGGCCTCGGCGCCGGACGCGGCGATCGCGCGCAGCGTGTCGGAGTCGTCGAGGGTGCCGGGGAAGGTGACCGCCCCGACCCTCACGACTGCACCCGCCGGACGACGAAGTCCTCGACAACGGGGTTGGAGAGGAAGCCCTCGGCGATCTTGTCGAGCGTGGCGTCGTCGACCGAGTCGTCGACCTCCAGCTCGAAGTGCTTCCCCTGGCGGACGTCGGACACCCCGGTGAACCCCAGCCTGGGCAGCGCGCGCGCGACGGCTTGCCCCTGGGGGTCGAGGATCTCCGGCTTGGGCATGACGTCGACGACGACTCGGGCCACGGTCGGCTGCTCCTGATTTGCGTTCGGCCGGTACTGGCGAAGAGTACCTGACCTGGGCGTTCACCTCCGCACCGCCGCCCACCAGCGGCGCGGCCGCGAGACCGGGCGTTCGCCTGCCGCGAGATAGCTGGACCGGGGGCGCCCGCGGGGACAGGGTGGGGGACATGCGAGTTCTGGTTCTGGGTGGCACGCGGTTCGTCGGCCGGGCGGTCGCGGCGGAGGCGGTGGCGCGCGGGCACGAGGTGCTCTGCGCGGCGCGCGGCCTGGCCGGGCCGGTCCCGGACGGCGCGCGGCTGGTGGTGGTCGACCGGGACGCCGTCGACGGCCTGGCCCCGCTGGCCGGTCTGGGCCGCTTCGACGCCGTGGTCGACCTCGCGCCGATCTCCTACGACTGGGTGAGCCGGGCGCTGGCCGCGCTGGCCGACCGGACCGCGCACTGGACGTTCGTCTCCTCGATCAGCGTCTACGCCGACCCGGCGGCGACCCCGGCGGGGGTGGCCGACCCGCTGCTGCCGCCCCGGGCCGAGCACGGCTCCCGCGACCTGCTCGCCACCGACCCCGACCGCTACGGGTCGATCAAGGTCGCCAGCGAGAACGCCGTGCGCCGGGCCGCGGGCGAGGACCGGTCGCTGGTCGTCCGCGCCGGGCTGATCACCGGGCCCGGCGACGAGCACGACCGGTTCGGCTACTGGCCCGCGCGGATGAGCCGGGGCGGGCGGGTCGTGGTCCCTGACTCCGACCAGCCCAGCCAGTTCGTCGACGTGCGCGACCTGGCCCGCTGGATCGTCGACGCGGGCGAGCGCGGGCTGACCGGCACCCACGACGGCATCGGGCCCGCGACGCCGCTGCGGGACCTGCTCGCCGCCATCTCCGAGGCTGTCAGCGCGGACGTTGACCTGGTGCCGGTCGCGCCGCGGCGGCTGACCGAACTGGGGGTGGCCGCCTGGTCGGGGCCCCGGTCGCTGCCGCTGTGGCTGCCCGACTCCCACCGGAACATGACCAACCGCGACCCCGCGCCCGCCGCGGCGGCGGGCCTGGTCTCCCGGCCGCTGGCCGAGGTGGTGGCGGGCGCGCTGGACCACGAGCGCGCCCTGGGCCTCGACCGGGAGCGCAAGGCCGGGCTGACCCCGGACCAGGAGCGCGAGGTGCTGGCCGCGCTCGACTCGTAGTCGCCAGGTGGCTGCGCCACCGGGCCAGAGGGGGCACTATCGACCGGCCGGCCTGACCTGGCCGGCCCCACCGGCCTTGGAGGCCAGCTTGGCAGCGCAGCCGCAGGAGTGGTTCGACTACATCGTCGTCGGGGCGGGCAGCGCGGGCTGCGTGCTCGCCGCCCGGCTGAGCGAGGACCGGGACGTCTCGGTGCTGCTGCTGGAGGCCGGGGAGCCCGACGACGCGGACGAGATCCACATTCCGGCGGCGTTCGCCTCGCTGTTCAAGACCCGGTGGGACTGGAACTACGCGACCACCGAGCAGAAGCACATGGGCGGGCGCTCGGCGTACTGGCCGCGCGGGCGGATGCTCGGCGGCTCGTCGTCGATGAACGCGATGATCTACATCCGGGGCAACCGGGCCGACTACGACGCCTGGCGCGACGACTTCGGCGCCACCGGCTGGGGCCACGACGACGTGCTGCCCTACTTCGTCAAGGCCGAGGGCAACACCCGCCTGGGCGGCCCGCTGCACGGCTCCGACGGGCCGCTGCGCGTCGAAGACCGCCGCTTCACCCACGAGCTGACCACGGCCTGGCTCGACGCCGCGGTCGACTCCGGGCTCAAGCGCAACGACGACTTCAACGGCGCCGAGCAGGATGGGGTCGGCCTGTACCAGGTGACCTGCCGCGGGGGCCGCCGCTGGTCGACCGCCGACGCCTACCTGCGCCCGGCGCTGGCGCGCGCGAACCTCACCGTGCGGACCGGGGCGCTGTGCTCCCGCGTCGTGCTCGACGGCTCGCGGGCCGTGGGCGTGGAGTACCTGAGCGGCGGGCGGACCACCACCGTCCGCGCGGAGCGGGAGGTGCTGCTGTCCGGTGGTGCGATCAACTCCCCGCAGTTGCTCATGCTCTCGGGCATCGGCCCGGCCGAGCACCTGCGCGAACTGGGGATCGACGTGGTGGTGCCGCTGCCCGGCGTCGGCGAGAACCTGCACGACCACCCGGCGTCCCCGGTGATCTGGCTGACCAAGGGCACCAGCGACCTGACCGACGCCCTCACCCCGGCCCGGCTGGCGCAGTGGCAGGCGCTGGGCCGCGGCCCGCTGTCGTCCAACATCGGCGAGGGGGGCGGGTTCATCCACACCCGCGACGGGCTCGCCGCCCCGGACATGCAGTTCCACATCGCGCCGACGATGTTCTACGACAACGGTCTGCGCGAGGCCCCCGCCCGCGGCTTCACCACCGCCACAACGCTCGTCGCCCCCGCCAGCCGGGGCACGCTGCGGCTGCGCTCGGCCGACCCGCGCTGGCGGCCGCTGCTCGACCCCGCCTACTACGCCGACCCCGCCGACCTCGAGGCCCAGGTCGCGGCGACGAAGACGCTCATCGAGATCGGCGAGCACGCCGGGCTGCGCCGCTTCCTGGCCTCGCCGTACCTGCCCGAGCGCCCCGTGGACGGCCGCGGGCTGACCGACGACGACCTGGCCGAGCACGTGCGCACCTGGACCCAGACGCTCTACCACCCGGTCGGGACCTGCGCGATGGGCTCCGGCGAGGCCGCCGTCGTCGACCCCGAACTGCGGGTGCGCGGGGTCCAGGGACTGCGCGTCGTGGACGCCTCGGTGTTCCCGGTGATCCCGCGCGGCAACACCAACGCGCCGACGGTCATGCTGGCGG
The DNA here is from genome assembly GCF_009745975.1 of Actinokineospora pegani. GTDB lineage: Bacteria > Actinomycetota > Actinomycetes > Mycobacteriales > Pseudonocardiaceae > Actinokineospora > Actinokineospora pegani. Next base: position 52,324 of record NZ_WHOL01000061.1, read on the forward strand.
AGAAGGGTGCCGACCTGGTCACCGGCTGACTCCACTGTGGCCAAACCGGCGCCCACCGGGTGAAGATGGCGCGCATGCCGACGCAGACGAACGAAGACGAGCCGAGGCTGACCGCGTGGGAAACCCGCACGGATCTGCCGCTCACCGGCCTGGCCGTGCTGTTCCTGGTCGCCTACGCCTGGCAGGTGCTGGACGGCGGGGCCACGCCGTGGGTGCGCAGCCTGCTGGAGGTCGTGCTCTGGATCATCTGGGCGGTCTTCGCCGGGGAGTACCTGGTGCGGCTGACCATGGCCGAGCGCAAGGGCCGGTTCGTCTGGCGGCACCTGTTCGACCTGCTCGCGGTCGCGCTGCCGATGGTGCGCCAGTTGCGCGCACTGCGGCTGATCACCGTGTTCAAGGTGCTCAACCGCCGCCTCGGCGCGGACTTGCGCGGCAAGGTCGGCGTCTACGTGGCCGGGACGACCGTGCTGGTGGTGTTCTGCTCGGCGCTGGCCGTGCTGGACGCGGAGCGGACGAGCCCGGACGCCAACATCACCACCTTCGGCGACGCCGTCTGGTGGACCATGGCCACGATCTCCACCGTCGGCTACGGCGACCGCTACCCGGTGACCACCGAGGGCAGGCTGGTCGCGGTGAGCCTGATGGTCGGCGGGATCGCGCTGCTCGGCGTGGTCACCGGGGTGATCGCGTCCTGGTTCGTGGAGAAGATGACCGGGATCGAGCAGAACGTCGAGGAGGCGACCCGCGTCGAGATGGAGGCGCTGCGGGCCGAGATCCGGGAGCTGCGCGCGTCCGTCGCCCCCGAGGACCGCCCTGCGGTCACGCCCGCACCGGGTGCTCCGCGGCCGACCGACCGCTCACCTGACCGCTGATCCGGCGCAGCGCCTCGCCGATGTCCGAGGTCGGGACATCTCGGTGTGTGACAAATCGCACACCACCGGGCACGGCGGCGGCCAGCACCCCGACCTGGTCGAGCATCGCCAGCGCCACCCTGGTGTCCGGGACCTCGGCGAGCACGATGTTGGTCTCCGGCCGCACCACCGCCCAGCCCAGCTCGGTGAGCCCGTCGGCCAGCGAGCGCGCGTTGGCGTGGTCGACCTCCAGGTCGGCCATCCGCTCCAGCGCGAGGATGCCCGCCGCGGCCAGGACACCGCCCTGCCGGACCCCGCCGCCGAGCATCTTGCGCACCCGCCGCCCCTCCCTGACCAGGGCGGACGGCCCGGCCAGCACCGAGCCGACCGGGGCGCCGAGGCCCTTGCTCAGGCACACCTGGACGGTGTCGACGCCCACCGCCAGCGCCGCGGGCGGCACGCCGAGCGCCACCGCCGCGTTCCACAGCCGGGCGCCGTCGAGGTGCACCCGCAGGCCCGCCTCCTTCGCGGCGGAGACCAGGCGGGCGTGCTCGTCGGGCGGGGTGACCGCGCCGCCCGCGAAGTTGTGCGTGTTCTCCAGGCAGAGCAGCCGGGTGCGCAGGGCGTAATAGGGCGCGCTCGGGGTGGCCATGGCGCGCACGTCCTCGGCGGCGAACCGGCCGGGGCCCGCGGTCCACTCCAGCGGGTGCGGCATCCCGCCCGCCAGCCACGCGGCGCTGCCCAGCTCGGCCTCGAGGACGTGCGAGCCGCGGGCGGCGAGGAACCGGTCACCCCGGTTGAGGTGCAGCATCAGCGCGATCAGGTTGCCCATGGTCCCGCTGGGCACCCACAGCGCCGCCTCCATGCCGACCAGGGCCGCGACCTCGTCCTCGAGCCTGCGCATGGTCGGGTCGTGGTCGAGCACGTCGTCACCGACCTCGGCGGCCGACATCGCCACCCGCATCATCTCGTCGGGCTGGGTCACGGTGTCCGATCGGAGGTCGATCGCGCGCACGGTGGTCACGATCTGATGACACCACACCGGTGGCCCGCCCACGCGGCGCGCGCTCCGGTAGGGGTGGCATAGGTCTCATCGGGGGTCCGTGCAACCTTTGTGCGGGGCACGTCCGTCCCCCCATCGGAACGAACGAGCGGAGAGCGTCCGCGTGGAAGAGCGCGAGGAGCAGGATTTCGCGGAGTACTTCGCCGCGAGGCGGGAAGCCGTGCGGCGGACCGCCTACATGCTCTGCGGTGACTGGCACCGTGCGGACGACCTGGCGCAGACCGCGTTCGTCGCGCTGCACCGCCGTTGGCGCAAGATCCGGGACCGCGGGGCCCTGGACGCCTACGTCCGGCGCAGTGTGGTCCGCGCGATGATCGACGAGACCCGCCGCCCCTGGCGGCGGGAGCGCGGGGTCGACCAGGTGCCGGAGGTGCCCGCCGCCGACCGGGAGGTCGGCGACGCGGTCGCCACGCGGTCGACGTTGCTCGAGGCGCTGGCGCAGGTGCCGCCCAGGCAACGGGCGGTGCTCGTGCTGCGGTTCCTGGAGGGGCTCGACGTCGCGGCCACCGCGGCGGCGATGAAGTGCTCCGAGGGGACCGTGAAGAGTCAGACGGCGCGCGGGCTGACCGCGCTCCGCGAGGTCCTGGGCGACGCCCTCGACGATCTGAGGTCGGCGCCGTGACCGGCACGACGAGGAGGTGGGGCTAGCGATGGACGAGCGCGAGCTCTCCGACATGTTCGACGCGGCGGTCCCGGCGGCCCCCCCGGCGTCGTTCGGCGCGGACGACGTGGTGGCCGAGTCGAACCGGCTGACCCGCAAGCGCAATCGCGTGCTGGCCGGGTCCGCCCTCGGCGTCGTGCTGCTCGCAGGCGCCTCGGTCGTCGGCGTGAGCGTGTGGAGCACGACCCAGTCGAACGACAACACGGTCTCGGTCGCCACCCTGCCCGGCAACGGGAACCAGGAGAACGGGAGCGGACCGGTCCCCGAGCAGCCGGGCGGCAACAGCGGCCCGCGCATCCTCGAGGGCACGCGGAACTCCCCGACGGGCACGCCTTTGCAGGGGGGCGAACCGTCGGGGGACGCCGGCGCTGATGCCGGCGGCACCCCTGGTGGGTGCGGAACGGCGGACCGGGAGCTCGCCAACGCCCTCGCGGGCGGGCTCCCGGCCGCCACTTCCGCCGCGGGCTCGGCGGTGCGCTCCCCGCTGACCTGCCCGAGCGGCGCCCGCTCGGCCGCCGTGGTCGCGCAGAACGGCCCCAGCCGGGGCCTGCTGTCGATCATGCTGGTCCCGGCGGGCGCCGCCCAGGTCCAGCAGCCCCCGTGGGACAGCCGCCCGGACGGCACCACCGGCATCGTGCTCAAGACCGCCTCCGGGGCCAGCCTGGTCCTGGCCGAGGAGGGCATGGACGGCTCGGCGGGCCCCCCACTGGACGACACCGCGCTGCGCGAACTCGCCCAGAAGCTGGCGGCGGGTCTCTGACCCGGTCTGGCAGCATCGCCCCCACCATGCACCCACCACCCACCACGGCCAGATGACCACCGCGAGCACCCCCAAGGGGGAGCGCCGCAGACACGCGCTGATCGAAGCCGCCGTCGCCCTGATGGTCGAGGGCGGCTTCGACGCCGTCCGCCACCGAGCCGTGGCCGAACGCGCAGGCCTGCCCCTGGCCTCGACGACGTACTACTTCGACTCCCTCGACGAGCTGATCACCTCCGCCCTGGAGTTCCACGGCCGCGCCGAACTGACCAGGGGCCGCGCCGCCCTGGACGAGCTGGCCGCCCCGGACACCGGCACCGGACAACTCCTGGACCTGGTCATCGACCTGCTCCTGGGCCCGAGGAACAACGACGACGACGCCGAGATGGTCCTGCTCCGCTACGAACGCCTCATAGCCACCGGCCGCCGCCCCTACCTGCGCGAGCTGACCCTGGGCCTGGGCCAAGAACTCCGAGGCCTCCTGGCCGAGGCCTTCACCCGCTGCCGAACCCCCATCACCCCCGCCCGCCTGGAGCAACTCATCGCCCTGGTGGACGGCGCGGTGGTCAACGCCCTCATCGAGGTCAACCCCGACCCACGAGGCCGAGCCCGCCACATGCTCCAAGACTTCCTGGACTGAAGAGCCACCACCAAGCCCCCCGCTCTTGCCCTCACACAGCGCATGATCGTCGTAGGGGTCCCCGGGCTCACGCATTCACCCCAACGAGCAATGCCCGCGAATCCCCCGGCTTTTGAGGCCCGAGCGCAGCGCCGACTAGGCTCGCCCCCCGTGACCGCAGCGCAGAAGCCCCGCATCCCCAACGTCCTCGCCGGGCGCTACGCCTCAACCGAGCTGGCCACCCTCTGGTCCCCCGAGGAGAAGATCCGCCTGGAGCGCGAGCTCTGGCTGGCCGTCCTCACCGCCCAGTCCACCCTCGGCGTCGACGTCCCCCAGGGCGCCATCGACGACTACCGCCGCGTCCTCGACCAGGTGGACCTGGACAGCATCGCCGCCCGCGAGCGGGTCACCCGCCACGACGTCAAGGCGCGCATCGAGGAGTTCAACGCCCTCGCCGGTCACGAGCACGTGCACAAGGGCATGACCTCCCGCGACCTCACCGAGAACGTCGAGCAGCTCCAGGTCCGCCGCTCCCTCGAGCTGGTCCGCACCCGCGTCGCCGCCGTCCTGGGCCGCTTGGCCCGGCTCGCCACCGAGCACACCGACCTGGTCCTGGCGGGTCGCTCGCACAACGTCGCCGCGCAGGCCACGACGCTGGGCAAGCGGTTCGCCACCGCGGCCGACGAGCTGCTGGTCGCCTTCGCCCGGCTCGACGAGCTGATCACCCGGTACCCGCTGCGCGGGGTCAAGGGCCCGGTCGGCACCGCCCAGGACATGTTCGACCTGCTCGGCGACGAGGCCAAGCTGGTGGAGCTGGAGCGGGTCGTCGCCGAGCACCTGGGCTTCGCGCACCGGTTCACCAGCGTCGGGCAGGTCTACCCGCGCTCGCTGGACTACGAGGTCGTCACCACCCTGGTCCAGGTCGCCGCCGCCCCGTCCAGCCTGGCCAAGACCATCCGGCTGATGGCGGGCCACGAGCTGGTCACCGAGGGCTTCAAGCCCGGCCAGGTCGGCTCCTCGGCAATGCCGCACAAGATGAACACCCGGTCCTGCGAGCGCGTCAACGGCCTGGCCGTGATCCTGCGCGGGCACGCCTCGATGGTCGGCGAGCTGGCGGGCGACCAGTGGAACGAGGGCGACGTGTCCTGCTCGGTCGTGCGCCGGGTGGCCCTGCCGGACGCCTTCTTCGCCCTCGACGGCCTGCTGGAGACCTTCCTGACCGTGCTCGACGAGTTCGGCGCCTACCCGGCCGTCGTCGCCCGCGAACTCGACCGCTACCTGCCGTTCCTGGCCACCACCAAGGTCCTGATGGCCTCGGTCCGGGCCGGGGTCGGCCGGGAGACCGCGCACGAGGCGATCAAGGAGAACGCCGTCGCGGTGGCGCTGGCCATGCGCGAGCAGGGCCTCGACCGCAACGACCTGTTCGACCGCCTCGCCGCCGACGAGCGCGTCCCGCTGGACCGGGCCGGGCTGGACGCGCTGGTGGCCGACCGGGTGTCGTTCACCGGGGTCGCCGGGGGGCAGGTGGCGGCCGTGGTCGCCCGCGTCGCCGAGGTGCTGGACCGCTTCCCCGACGCCGCCGGGTACGCGCCGGGGGCCATCCTCTAGAACGCCCAGGACCACCCGGCGTTGTCCTGCAGGGTTCCTGGTCGGAAGACGACGCTGCCCTTGGGGAACCGCGTGTCCAGGACGATCTCGCCCCGGTAGACCTGGCCCTGTTTCACCAGGTCGGGCAGGTACCGGCTGCCGGGCAGGCACCTGTTGGCCGCCGCGGTCTGCAACGGGCTGGTGTCGAGGTCGCCGCTCGGGTCGATGACCTTGAAGTCGGCGCTGTTGAGGTCGTGGAGCGTGGCGCCGTCGTAGTTCGGGCCGGTCTCGGCGGTGACGGTGATGGCGATGAAGTGCCCGTTGGCAGGCTTGGTCGCGGCCCGGCCGGTGCACTTGGGGTCGACCACGATCTTGTCGAAGCTGAAGCTCACCATCAGGCCGAGCGCGTCGTTGCGGATGCCCGCCTGCTCGCCCCACTGCTTGGGCAGCAGGCTCAGGACGCGGGGGGCGGTCGGCTCGGGCTTGGAGCCGGTCTGGTGGATGTTCGCGGACGGGCCGGGGACCCCCTCGACCACTGTCGTGCAGGCAGTCGTCAGCGCGGTGGCCGCCCCGACGAGCAGGACCGTCCGGAGGCGCACGGGTTCCTCCCCTCGCGTAAACGTGCCGCCTATTCTCGCATGTCACGGTACTTTACCGAGGTGACAACGGTTTCCGCGCTCTTTTGCTACCCGGTGAAGGGTTTCGCCGCCGTCGCGCTCGACCGGGCCGAGGTGTCGGTCACCGGCGTCGTCGGCGACCGGGCGCTCATGGTGGTCTCGGCCGAGGACGGCGTGTTCCTCAGCCAACGCGTCCTGCCCGCGATGGCGACGGTCCGGCCGGAGTTCGTCGACGGCGGCCTCCGGCTGACCCGCGGCGGCAGTTCGACCGAGGTGCGGGTGGTCCTCGACGGGCCGCGGCGGCAGGTCAGCCTCTTCAAGCACTGGTTCGGCGAGGCCGTCGACCAGGGCGAGGACGCGGCGCGCTGGTGCAGCGAGGCGCTGGGCAGGCAGGTGCGGCTGGTCGGGGTGGCCCCCGAGCACGACCGCGACGGCTGGGGCGAGCACCCCGGCAAGATCGGGTTCAGCGACGCGCACGCGCTGTCGATGATCTCCGAGTCCTCTTTGGACGCTCTGAACGAGCGGATCGCGGGCAGCGGCGGCAGGCCGGTGCCGATGGACCGCTTCCGCCCCAACGTCGTCGTCTCCGGCTGGGCCGAGCCGCACACCGAGGACACCGTGCGCGAGCTGGGCATCGGCACCGCCGACCTCGGCTTCTCCACCAAGGCCATCCGCTGCGCCGTCCCCACCGTCGACCAGCGCACGGGCGAGCGCGACGGCCCGGAGCCGACCCGCACGCTCGCCTCCTACCGCCGCGAGCCCGACTTCGGCGGCGGCGTCAGCTTCGGCGCCAAACTGGCGGTCCTGACCCCGGGCACGATCGCCGTCGGCGACCGGGTGCGGGTCCGCCGCTGGGCCGCGGGCTAGGTCGTGTTTCGGAAGTCGGTTCGACGAGAGTCGTGATCGGGGTGGTTCGGTGGCGGTGCGGGGTGGAGGTGCCTTCACCCCGTGCCGTCAGGGGCCGCGTCCGGCGCGGCTATCGCGAACAGCGGCTCCCGAACACGACCTAGCGACCGATCTGCTTGTTGGACTTGCCCTTGATCGCGCCGTAGGCGGCGACGCCCACCGTCGCCACGGCGGCGATGATGAGCAGGGTGCCGATCGCCTTGAACACGAAGCCGATCACGCTCAACGCGATCCAGATCACGATGATCGCGCCGATGATCTTGAGCAGCATGGTTCCTCCCCTGGTGCACTCAGCCGGTCAACGAGCCCGGGCCGTCGATCGTTCCCAGCCAGGGTCCCAGCCTGCGCAAGCCCTCCCGCACGTCCTCGCTCGACCCGGCGAAGGAGAACCGGATCGAGCGACCGCCGTCGGCGGGGTCGAAGTCGACACCGGGGACGACGGCGACGCCCGTGTCGGCGAGCAGGCGCTTGCAGAAGGCCATCGAGTCGTGCGTCAGGTGGGACACGTCGGCGTAGGCGTAGAAGGCGCCGTCGGCGGGGGCGACGCCGGTGATGCCCAGGTCGGCGAGGCCGTCGAGGAGCAGTCGGCGGTTGGTGGCGTAGCGGGCGACGTGGCCGTCCTGCTCGGCGTAGGCCTCGTCGGTGAAGGCGGCGACGGCGGCTCGCTGCGACAGCGCGGGCGGGCAGATGGTGAAGTTCGCCGTCAGGCAGGACACGGCCGCGCGCAGCCGCTCGGGGACCAGCAGCCACCCCAGCCGCCACCCGGTCATCCCGAAGTACTTCGAGAACGAGTTGACCACGATGGCCTCGCGCGAGTGCGCCCACGCCGTCGCCGTCTCGGCCCCGTAGGAGATGCCGTGGTAGATCTCGTCGCTGACCAGCCGCACCCCGCGCTCGGTGCACCACCCGGCGATGGCGGCCAGCTCGGCGGGGGCGAGCACGGTGCCGGTCGGGTTCGCCGGGCTCGCCACGATCAGCCCGTCCAGCGGCCCGGCCGCCTCGAGCGCCTCGACGGTGGGCTGCAGGCACGCCAGCTCGACGACCTCGCAGCCCAGCGCGGTGAGGATGTTGCGGTAGGCCGGGTACCCGGGCCTGGTCAGCGCGACCCTGGCGCCGACGTCGAACGCCGACAGGAAGGCCAGCAGGAACCCGCCGCTGGACCCGGTGGTCACCACGACGTCCTCGGCGGAGACCGGCTCCCCGTACCAGCGCCCGTAGTGGCCCGCGATCGCCTGCCGCAGCTCGGGGATGCCCAACTGCTCGGTGTACCCAGGGTCGGCGGCGATCGCCTCGACCGCCGCCGCCCGCACCGCCTTCGGCGCCCCGGTCGAGGGCTGCCCCGCCGCGAACGACACGACATCCCCGTGCGTGCGCTGCCTGGCGTTGGCCGCGGACAGGACGTCCATGACGTAGAACGGGGGGACCAGCGCGCGGTTCGCGACCCCGAGCAGGCGGGAGCTGTGCATTGTCGGAGCCTAGGCCGTGTTGTGGGGGGGCCGTTGGCGGCGTTGGAGTCCCGGTTGTTGATCGCGTTGGGGTTTCCGCTGGACTCGTGCTGGATGGTCTGGGCGTCCGCCTCGGACACGGCGACGCCGTGCTCGCGCAGCTCGGCGATCGCTTCCTGGATTTACTGCTGGACATCGCCCGGGGCTGACCGCTGGGATCGGAACCGCCGGATGACCTGCCGGAGCTCGCCGGGGCGGTGTTCACGCGCGCCGGATCGGTGCCGACGACCGGCGTCGGAGTCCACTCGATGTTCTTGCCGGGGCCGGGGACGCAGGGCCTGACCGTGGCGTCGACCTCGCCGACGGAGTCGTTCGCGGCGGTCCCGGCGGTGGTAAGGCGGGTGCCGGTGGCGGCGGGCTGGACCTGGTAGAGCTCGGTCGCCTCGTCGGCGAGCCGGCCGAGCTGGGCAGCGCGCCGAAGACCCCGGCGTCGACGTTGACCGGCAGGCCGTCGCCCGCCGCGGCGATCGGACCGGCCTGGCCGGACACGGCGGCCCGGCACTGTTCGATCGCCTTCAGGTTGATGTTGGAGCCCGTCACGGGTCGACCCCTGAGCACAGGTCAGACCTCTTCGAGCAAATCCCACACACAGGCGGCCAGGCGCGCGTTGTCCGCGGGCGCGACGGTGCTCCACATGCGCCCGTCGGCACTGGGCTTGGCCAGGTAGAGGTAGCGGCCCGCCTCCGTGTCGTGGAAGGACACCACCCGCTCGGCGCGGCGGCGGCGCTGGTCGCGGCGCGACACCCGGGTCGCGCCGAGCTGCCCGCGCACGGTGGCCCCGCTGGCCATCGCGGCCAGGGTCTGCGCATCAGCCAGCATGACCCCGTTCTGGTACAGCGTGGTGACCATGCCCTGCGGGGAGCCGTCGGCGGCCTTGTCCGCCTCCAGCAGCAGGTCGGTGGGCAGGCTGACCGACCGCCCCGGGCCCGCGGGGACCTCCCCGGCGATGGACACGGCCGCCTCGGCCAGCGCGGTGGCCCTGGTCGGGATGAGCCAGACCTCCGCGCGGTCGACAGCGGCCAGCAGCGCGTCGTCGCCCCCCGCCACCGCCAGCGCCCGGATCTCGCGGTCGGTCCACACCCAGCTGTCCACGCTCACCCTGGCGTGGGCGAGCAGCGCCAGCCGGTCGGCCAGCTCGGGCGCGGCCCGGCCCGCCTTGGCCAACCCGCGCTCGGCGAGGCTGGTGAGAGCCGCCTCGACCAGGTCCGCGCGCTCGGTGTGGGTGGCGCCGGGGCTGGGGACGTCGATGGCGACGTGCCTGCGCGGGAGCCGCTCGGACTCCCAGAGCACGTCGAACTCCAACGCCGAGAGCACGACAGAGCCGGTGGTCAAGGGGTGGGCCTCACTCGTCCTGGCCGAGCACGGGGTTGACCACGAGCCGCTCGTCGCCGAAGACGTCGTCGGAGTCGATCCCGTACTTGCGCACGTGCTCGTCATCATCCTCACCGGGCGCACCCGCACCCGCGGCGGGGGACATCACCGACGACGGACCACGCCCACCCCGGCCCGCCCCCAGCTTCTCGGCGTTGCGCGCGGCCCTGGCCTGCTCCTCCGGCGCACCCGCGATCGGCGACCGATTCTTGCCCTCGGCCCCGTCCGGCGTGACCCCCTTGGCGCCACCCGCGGCCCCACCAGCGGCACCGCCCCCGGCCGCACCGCGCACGACCCGGTCCCGCTCCAGCGCCGCACCCGCCGCCGCGCCCGCCCCACCGGCGCCCGCGATCCCGGCCGCCGTGGCCGCGCCGTCCATCATGCCGAGACCGGGCCGGAGCCCGCCGAAGTTCGAGGCGCCCTGCACGGGCAGGCCGCCCGGGTTGCTGCCGGTGGGCCCGATCCCCGCCAGGCGCCCGGGCCCGTTCGGCGAGTTCGAGCCGGGGCTGCCGGGGCTGTTGGCGTTGCCGGAGTTGCCGTTCGACCCCGCCGACCCACCGCCGCCACCGCCCCCCGGGAACGCCCCGAACTGCCCCGATCCACCACCGGGCACACCAACCGACCCCGGAGCCCCAGGCGCCCCACCGCCCCCACCCGGGGTGAAGGTCGCCGAGTTGACGGTGAAGCTCTGCGCCGACGTGCCCCCCTGCGCCCCCTGCGGCTGCGCCACCAGGTCCAACCCCGGCGGCACCGGCAACGACTGCGCCCCCGAGATCGCCGCCTGACTCCCGTTCTTGTACTCGTTCATCGCCGCGGCCGCCGCATCATGCGCCTGCTGCCGCTGCTGCACCTCATGTGCGTGATCAGTAGTCCACCCGAACGCCCCAGCCGCCTTGTCCCACACGCTCTGCTGCGTGTCCCCCCGCAGCTCCCCACCCTGCGGCGCCGACCGCGAGGTCGAGGCGAACACCGACCCCTGCTCCCCAACCTGAGACGCGGAAGCCGCCACCACCGGCCCCGCCTCCTCGGCGTAAACCCCAGCCTGCTGAGTCGCCTCCTGCCCACCCTGGGACGCGGCGCCCTCCCACTCGACCCCGATCCGAGCCAACTCCGTACGCAACGTCCGGTCGGTCTCCTCGAGGCTCACCGCGATCTGCTTGAGCGCCCGGACCGCCTCCTCCAGCGAGGAGCCGCCCGGGCCCTGCCGCAGGCCGTCCAACTGGGCGGCGAGGGCGGGGTAGCTGTAGCCCTCGAACCGCAGGTTGCCGAGTCCGTGATCCTGGCCCATCTCAGCCCCTCACCTCGATGCCTGGAGTGTGGTCATGGCCAACCCTGCGGCCTGCTCGCTGAGCTGGCACACCTGGTCCTGGGAGAACTTCCCGGTGGTGATCGGGGTCATCCTGATCACAAGCTGCTGCCCCTCAGCCACATCGACACTGGTCGAGCAGTCAATCGACTCGCCTTCACCAGGTAGGTGATACTGCGCCGCGGCGTAACCCTCAACGCTTACCAGCTTCGACTCGACGTTCCGCTTGCCCTCCAACCAAGGCCCGATTCCCTCGGTGGTCACGACGGTGGCCGTGTAGCTGTAGCTGTTGCCTTGGTCGAAGACGTTGAACATGCAGTTCTTCGCGCCCTCGAACGCGCCGCCGTTGGTACCGGGCAGGAAGCGGGAAACCTTGATCTGCTTGAGCTGGTCCTTGGTCATGACCGCACACGGGTCAACCGCGTCCAACCTCAGCTCGGCAGGCCGTGCCGGAAGGTTCGGCGATGTGGGCTCGGCACTCCCCCCGCCACCGCCCCCCGACTCCGTCGGAGCGGGGTCACGCATGGGCGCGGGGCTGCCCGCCTCGGTGTTCGTGCACCCGGCCAAGCCCACCGCCAACACCACGACGGCGGTAGCCAACAGGCCACGACTAGACAACGGCCGAACCCCCGAGCGCGGAGGCCACCTGGTCCTCGTTGTACCCGTACTCCCTGGCGGACTCTGTGAGCTGGGCGACGAGGTTGTCCAGCCCAGCCACGTAGTCCCGTACGCGCTTGGCATAGGAGTCCCCGTTGCGCACCAGGAGCTGGTTCCACTCCTTGGCCATCCGGACACTGACCTCGTCCTCGCCCGGCGGGGCGACTTCCAGCTTCTCCAACGCTGCGGTGTACGTCGCGCGCAGCTCGTCCGCCTGGTTTTGGATGATCTTGGCGGCGGCTAGGACGTTGTCGTGGTTTACGACGAAGTGGCCGCCGTTGGTGGGGGTGTTCTGGGTGAGGTTGTTGAGCAGGGTGCTGACCGTGCCGAGGACGGACCCAACGGCGGCGAGTGGGTTGATTTCCATGTCACGGGACCCCCGTACGCATCGTGACTGTGTCGTCTCCGTCGGCAGGCTACCAATGGGCTGGTGGGACCTACTTGAGGTTTGACGCAGAAACGCGGTCGGGGGTTCCTACAACTGGCCCGCGACCGGGACGCCGATCTCGCCGTCGGCGGCCTTGAGGGCGATGTCGGTGCGGTGGTGGGAGCCGGGGAGGTGCACGGCGGCGACCTTGGCGTACGCGTCCTCGCGGGCGGCGGCCAGGTCGTCGCCGGTGCCGACGACGGAGAGGACGCGGCCGCCCGCGGAGAGGAGGGCGCCGTCGTCGCGGCGGCGGGTGCCCGCGTGGAGGACGCCTTCGGTGTCGGCTCCGGTGATGACGTCGCCGGTGCGGGGGCGGCCGGGGTAGCCGTCGGCGGCGATGACGACGGTGACGGCGGAGCCGTCGGACCAGTCCAGGGGTGGGTGCTCGGCGAGGCCGCCGGTGGCGGCGGCGTGCAGGAGGGTCGACATGGGGGAGCGGAGCAGGGCCAGGACGGCCTGGGTCTCCGGGTCGCCGAAGCGGCAGTTGAACTCGATGACCTCGGGGCCCTTGGCGGTCAGGGCCAGGCCCGCGTAGAGCAGGCCGGAGAACGGGGCGCCGCGGCGGGCCATCTCGTCGACGACCGGGCGGATGACGCGGGCGACCACGTCCTCGACCAAGCCCTCGGGGGCCCAGGGCAGCGGGGTGTAGGCGCCCATGCCGCCGGTGTTGGGGCCCGCGTCGCCGTTGCCGACGCGCTTGAAGTCCTGGGCGGGTTGCAGCGGGATGATGGCGCCGGTGGCGTCCACCAGGCAGAACAGCGACACCTCCGGCCCGTCGAGGAACGACTCGAGCAGCACCGGGTGGCCGCTGTCGAGCAGCGTCATGGCGTGCGCGCGGGCGGCGGGCAGGTCGGTGGTGACCACGACGCCCTTGCCCGCGGCGAGGCCGTCGTCCTTGACCACCCAGGTGGGGCCGAAGCGGGCCAGGGCGGCGTCGAGGCGGGCCGGGTTGTCCACGACCTCGCTGTGCGCGGTGGGGACGCCCGCGGCGGCCATGACGTCCTTGGCGAACGCCTTGGACCCCTCGATTCGGGCGGCGGCGGCGCTGGGGCCGAAGCAGGCCACGCCCGCCGCGCGCAGGGCGTCGCCGACCCCCGCGACCAGCGGGATCTCCGGCCCGACGACGACCAGGTCGGCCTTCCAGCCGGTGGCCAGCTCGACGACGGCGGCCGGACTCGCGGCGTCGACGCCGTAGGACTCCGACAGCGCCGCGGTGCCCGCGTTACCCGGCGCGCAGGCCAGGGCGGTCACCTCGGGGTCCCTCGACAACGCGAGGACGAGGGCATGTTCGCGGGCGCCGGACCCGATCACCAGGACTCGCACGGGTGCAGAGCCTAGAGGTTATCGCCCGAACGGCGGTAATCGAAGCCGTCCGCACCAGCCGTTAACGCACCCGTGAAGCCCCGGACGCCCCCCGGTGGCCGGGATGACGGCGGCCGCCGAAAGGGTGGTCGCGACACGCCCCGGCAACCACGACGTGGAGGACTTGATGCCGGTTACCCGGACCCTGGGAGTCGCAGTGAGCGCCCTGGCACTGCTCGGCACCGCCACCCTGTCCTCCGCGACAGCGACGCCGGAGGCCACCGACCGCCGCCCCGGCGGCGGGGAGCACGCCAAGCCGCTGGTGATCGGGCACCGGGGCGCTTCGGCGTACCGCCCCGAGCACACCCTGGCGGCCTACGAGCTCGCGGCGCGGATGGGCGCGGACTACATGGAGCCCGACCTGGTCTCCACGAAGGACGGCGTGCTCGTCGCCCGGCACGAGCCGGAGATCGGCGGCACGACCGACGTCGCCGCGCACCCCGAGTTCGCCGGCCGCAAGACCACCCGCGACCTCGACGGCGTGGCGGTCACCGGCTGGTTCACCGACGACTTCACCCTGGCCGAGCTCAAGACGCTGCGGGCGACCGAGCGCATCCCGAACGTGCGCCAGGAGAACACGATCTACAACGGCCGCTACGAGATCCCGACGCTGCAGGAGATCATCGACCTGCGCAAGCGGCTCTCGCACGAGCTCGGCCGCGAGATCGGGATCTACCCCGAGACCAAGCACCCGACCTACTTCCAGCGGCTCGGCCTGGCGCTGGAGGCCCCGCTGGTGCGCACGCTCGACCGCAACGGGCTCAACCGCAAGAACGCCAAGGTCTTCGTGCAGTCGTTCGAGGTGGCCAACCTCAAGGAGCTGAACAAGAAGCTGCGCGTGCCGCTGGTGCAGCTCACCTCGGCGTCCGGACGGCCCTACGACTTCACCGTCGCGGGCGACCCGCGCACCTACGCCGACATCGTCAGCGCCAAGGGCCTGCGGGAGGTCGCGGCCTACGCTGACGGGATCGGCCCGGACAAGAACCTGGTCATCCCCAAGGACGCGGCGGGCAACCTGGGCGCGCCCACGGCGCTGGTCCAGAACGCGCACGCGGTGGGCCTCGAGGTCCACCCGTACACCTTCCGCGCGGAGAACACGTTCCTCCCGGTCAACCTGCGCTCCACCGGCACCACCTCGGACTACGGCGACCTGTTCGCCGAGCTCGACGCCTTCTGGCGGGCGGGTGTCGACGGCGTGTTCAGCGACAACCCGGACGTCGCCGTCGCCTCCCGCGCGGAGACCTTCGCGCGCCGCTAGGCCTCGCCTGGCTCGAACGAGCGCACCACCGGGTGACCCGTCGCCCGGTGGTGCGCTGTCGCGTGCTGGGATCGCGGCAGGCGACGTGTCCGCGGCCCAGGCACGGCGGCGCAGTCGGAGTGGCGTCAGGACCGGGTGTGTGGCCGCTGGGTGGGGGTGTCCCGCAGTGCGAACACCCCCACCAGCAGCTCAGGCCATCTGGTGGCGGACGATCGTCTGCTCGCGGCCGGGGCCGACGCCGATCGCGGAGACGCGGGCGCCCGCGAGCTCCTCGATCCGCTCGACGTAGGCCTTGGCGTTGGCCGGCAGCTCGTCCCAGGTGCGGCAGGCGCTGATGTCCTCGAACCAGCCCGGCAGCTCCTCGTAGACCGGCACGGCGTGGTGCACGTCGGTCTGGGTCATCGGCATGTCGTCGACGCGCTCGCCGTCGACCTCGTAGGCCACGCAGACCGGGACCTTCTCCAGGCCGGAGAGCACGTCGAGCTTGGTCAGGAAGTAGTCGGTGATGCCGTTGACGCGGCTGGCGTAGCGGGCGATCACCGCGTCGAACCAGCCGGTGCGGCGCAGGCGCTTGGTGGTCACGCCGACCTCGCCGCCGACCTTGCGCAGCCGCTCGCCCATGTCGTCTTCCAGCTCGGTCGGGAACGGGCCGGAGCCGACGCGGGTCGTGTAGGCCTTGAGAATGCCGATCACCGTGGTGATCCGGGTCGGGCCGATGCCCGAGCCCGCGCTGGCGCCGCCGGAGGTCGGGCTCGACGAGGTGACGAACGGGTAGGTGCCGTGGTCGACGTCGAGCAGGGTGCCCTGCGAGCCCTCCAGCAGGACGGTCTCGCCCGCCTCGAGCGCCTTGTTGAGCAGCAGGCGGGTGTCGGCGATGCGGTGCTTGAACCGCTCCGCGGCGCCGAGCACCTCGTCGACGACCTGCTCGGGGTCGAGCGCCTTGCGGTTGTAGATCTTGACCAGCATCTGGTTCTTCATGTCCAGCGCGGCCTCGACCTTCTGCCGCAGGATCTTCTCGTCCAGGACGTCCTGCACGCGCACGCCGACGCGGGCGACCTTGTCCTGGTAGGCCGGGCCGATGCCACGACCGGTGGTGCCGATCTTGGCCTTGCCCAGGTAGCGCTCGGTGACCTTATCGATCGCCACGTGGTAAGGCATGATCAAGTGCGCGTCGGCCGAGATCAGCAGGCGCGAGGTGTCCACGTCGCGGTCCTCCAGGCCCGCGAGCTCCTTGAGCAGGACGCCGGGGTCCACGACGACACCGTTGCCGATGACGTTGGTGACACCTGGGGTCAGGATGCCGGAGGGGATCAGGTGCAGCGCGAAGTCCTGCCCGTTGGGCAGCACGACGGTGTGACCCGCGTTGTTCCCGCCCTGGTACCGCACGACCCACTGGACCTGCTCGCCAAGCAGGTCGGTGGCCTTGCCCTTGCCTTCGTCGCCCCACTGGGCGCCGATCAGCACGATAGCCGGCATGTGAAACTCCAGGTGTTGTGCGAATGCCGGTAGCTGAGACTAGACCAGGAGGCCCCCGTGGGTGCACTCGTGCTGGCCTGCGGAAACGCGACGACCACGGCGAGCCCCGGTCCGCTCACCGACAGTGCTCGGGCTGAGCTGCGCGAACTGCCCGCCCGACCTGGTCGCAAAGTGCTCGACCCGGTGCTCTCGGAGTTCACCGGCGACCGCCTGGTGGTGCGCGGGGACGACGCGGACCTGGCCGCCGTCGTGCTGCGGCTGATGGTCAAGGACCGGCTGGCGGTGACCGTGGGTTACCTGCCGACCGAGCCGCGCGTGTCCAGGGTCGCACGGTTGTGGGGTCTGCCACTGGACCGCCCGGACCGGCTGGCCGAGGTCGCCGCGGGCGGGTCGGGGCGGGCGGTGCCGCTGGTGCGCGACGACGCGGGCGGCGTGCTGCTCGGCCACGGCGTCGTGCACCGGCCGCGCGGGCTGGCGTTCTGCGACGACGCGACGGCGCTGCACGGGGCGGCGGGCCGGATCGAGGTCGCCCCGGACACCGCGGGCGGCGCGGGGTTGGTCGCGCGGGTGGTGTGGGGGCTGTTCGGGCGCAAGTCCCGGGAGTTCCGCGGGCGGGCGTTCCAGCTCGGCTGCTCGGCGACGACGGTCGAGCGGGACGGGGTCGCGGTCGAGGGCGCGACGAAGTGGACCTGGTACCGGCACACCGAGGACCTGCGGCTCGCCCTGCCCTGATCGCCCGGCGCAGTCTCGTTGACCGTTTGCGCACCGCCCCTGTTCTCCGTTGTCCGCTGACCGTTTGCTGGTCCGCGTCACCAACGCGAGGAGGCGCGGTGAAGCGGATGACATGGGCCGTCGGCCTGGCGACCGCGATCGGGGTCGTCACCGCCCCGGTCAGCCGGGCGGCGGCCACCGACACGATCTCCAGCGACCGGGCCACGGTGCGCGAGTACCCGGGGCGGCTGGTGCTGGCCAACGCCGCCAAGGGCGACCGGGTCGACGTGACCGGGTACTGCGGGAGCTGGGCGCGCGTCCGCGTCACGTCGAACTCGCACGAGATGGCCACCCCGGTGGGCTGGGTGCTGCGGGAGAACGTCACGTCCGGCAGCGTCTCCGGGGTCCCGGAGAGGTGTGGGACCGACGGCGACCGCTGGCGCGCCTGGGTCGGCGCGATCAACGCCCCGTTCCACTCGCTGCGCGAGGTCACCGTGGGCGGGTCGACCGGCTGGCGGCGGATCGTCTTCGGCACCGGCGTGACCCTGACCGCGAGCGCGGAGTGCACGCCGTCGCTGAACTACACGCGCCGCAGCGGCGGCCCCGACGTCGTCGACCCGGCGCAGCGGGTGGACCTGGACCTGAGCGCGGTGTCGTACCGGTACGTGACCGACGACGGGTCGGTCGCCCTGGTCAGCGCGCCGCGCGCGGGCGGCGGCACCTACGGGGTCTGGTCGTTCGTGCCGTCGTCGTGCGTGCGGCCCAAGGGCGCCCGCCAGCAGGTGTACTTCGACGAGCCGGCGGTGCGGTTGACCGACATCAGCGGCCTGTCGACCGGCACCAGCTACTCCGACGCCACGATCCGCTCGCGCGGCTGCTCCGCGGCGCTGATCAGCCCGTCGCGGCCGAGGTTCGGCTACTGGCCGGACCCGGAGCCGGGCAACCGCCCGAGCTGCCCGGTCTAGTGAGCAGAGCAGTTAACCCGGAGTTTCTACATTCAGTTGTCAGAGTGTCACCCACAGGTATGACGATCTCCACCTGGCACCGCCAAGGTCAATCTCGTCCTTGCAGTCCTCCTGACCCCTGCACTGGAGGAAGAATGTCGAAGTTCCGGGCAGCACTGCTCACCCTGCTGTTAGCCGCCGGGCTCCTGGTCGGCGTCGCGGGCACCGCGGCCGCGACGCCGCCGGGCATCCCCAGCGAGGCCACCGCCCGCGCCCAGCTCGCCGGTCTCGCCGTCGGCGCGGCCGGGTCGATGACCGGGTACTCGCGGGAGAAGTTCCCGCACTGGGTCACCATCTCCGGTGCGTGCAACACCCGCGAGACCGTGCTCAAGCGCGACGGCTCCAGCGTCGTCACGAACTCGTCGTGCGCGGCGACCTCGGGCCGCTGGTACAGCCCGTACGACGGCGCGACCTGGTCGGCGGCGTCCGACGTCGACATCGACCACGTCATCCCGCTGGCCAACGCGTGGCGCTCCGGCGCGTCGTCGTGGAGCACGGCCAAGCGCCAGCAGCTCGCCAACGACCTGTCCGCCCCGCAGCTCATCGCGGTCACCGACAACGTCAACCAGGCCAAGGGCGACAAGGGCCCGGAGTCGTGGAAGCCGTCGCGGACCGCGTACTGGTGCACCTACGCGAAGATGTGGACCTCGGTGAAGTCCAAGTACACGCTGCGGGTCACCTCGGCGGAGAAGTCGGCGCTGCTGACGATGCTCGACCGCTGCTGAGCACCGGGGGCCGGGCGGCTTCGGCCGTTCGGCCCCCTACCAAAGTTCCGATTCTCTCCGTGGCCGTCATCCGTCGTCCGCGTGTCACCCGAAAGTATTGCCACCGTCAGTTGGCTGGGTCAGTGTCGTGAGTAGTTCACGACTCACCCCACCAGGAGGTGGCATGTTTTCGTCGGGGAAACTGCGCACTGCCGGTCTCACCCTGCTGCTGACCGCCGGGACGCTCGTCGGCACCGCGGGCGCCGCGTCCGCCGAGCCGCCGGGCATCCCCGGCCCGGCCGCCGCCACCGCGGCCCTGGCCGGGCTGACCGTCGCCGCCGAGGGTTCGATGGACGGCTACGACCGCGAGGAGTTCCCGCACTGGTCCACCGTCTCCGGCACCTGCAACACGCGCGAAGAGGTCCTCAAGCGCGACGGCGACGGCGTGGAGACCGGCGCGGACTGCGCGGCCACCTCCGGTTCCTGGTACAGCCCCTACGACGGGGACACCTGGACCGCCACCGGCGACGTGGACATCGACCACATGGTCCCGCTGGCCGCGGCCTGGCGCTCCGGCGCGGCGGACTGGACCGAGACCCGGCGCGAGGCGTTCGCCAACGACCTGTCGGGCCCCCAGTTGTGGGCGGTGACCGACAACGTCAACCAGTCCAAGAGCGACCAGACCCCGGACGAGTGGAAGCCGCCGCTGGAGTCGTCCTGGTGCACCTACGCCAGCGCCTACGTCCAGGTGAAGGCCGACTACGCCCTGACGGTCGACGAGGCCGAGAAGACCGCGCTGTCGGACATGCTCGCCACCTGCTGACGCGAAAGGGCCCGGCTCACCGCCGGGCCCTCCGCTCCTGTCCTACAGCCCGAGCGCGGCGGGCGCCGCCGGGTCGGAGTCAGCGAGGAACGACGAGCAGCGGTCCCACTCCTCGGTCTCCCCGATCTCCCGCGCGGCCTTCGCCAGCACCGCCAGCGCCCGCAGGAACCCCTGGTTGGGCCGGTGCGACCACGGGACCGGCCCGTGCCCCTTCCACCCCGCCCGCCGCAACTGGTCGAGCCCCCGGTGGTACCCGGTCCGCGCGTACGCGTAGGCCGCCACCGTCTGCCCGTCGGCCAGCGCGGCCTCCGCCAGCACCGCCCAGGCCTCGGAGAAGTCCGGCGCCCCGGCGACGACCTCGACCGCGGGCTTGCCGCCGTCCAGCGCCGCCTGCAGGTCAGGACGGTCGGGCAGGTACGTGGGGTCAGGTCCACCGAAGAGGTTCGCAGTCATGCGGCCCATCATGCCGAAGGCCCCCGCGCAGCGCGTGCGCGAGGCGTCGCAGCGGGAATCAGCCAGCGCTTCCAGTCTGGTGATCAGGCGATCACAGTGGGACACTGGGTCGGACAGGGTCGTGTCTGTCGCTGTCTGGAAGCGGACCGCAGCCGTTGGCTCCAAGAGACGGTGAGCGCACGTGTTCCTCGGGATGCAGGCACGCCTACTCCGGCCTGCGAGGAGCACGTGGGTGAACGCTGTCCTTCAGCTTGTTGAGTTGGCGCCCGTCTGGTTGGCGGCACTGGTCGTACTCCTGCGCTGGGCCCCGCGCCCGGTGCTGGTGCTCGTCGCGGGGGTGGTCGCGGTGGTCAGCCGCGACGGTGAGCGCGGTCTGCGGGCCATGGACGTGCTCGACGCCGCGCTCGAGCGGGAGCGCCGGGCGGACTCGGGCGGTCGGGCGCGGCGGCGCGGGCGCTAGGCGGGCCTTCCACGGGCGAAGCCGCCGCCCCGGGGGTTACGGGGGCGGCGGCTTCGCGACGTGGTGCGGGGTGGTCAGCCCGCGATCGTGCGACCAGAGGACTTGAGGTGCTCGCAGGCCTCGGTGATGCGGGCGGCCATGGCCAATTCGGCGGCCTTGAGGTAGCTGCGCGGGTCGTAGGTCTTCTTGTTGCCGACCTCGCCGTCGATCTTGAGGACGCCGTCGTAGTTGGCGAACATGTGGGCGGCGATGGGGCGGGTGAAGGCGTACTGGGTGTCGGTGTCGATGTTCATCTTGATGACGCCGTAGGACACCGCCTCCTGGATCTCCTCCAGGAGCGAGCCGGAGCCGCCGTGGAAGACGAGGTCGAAGGGCTTGGAGCCGGCGTCGAGGCCGAGCTTGTCGGTGACGACGTCCTGGCCCTGCTTGAGGATCTCGGGGCGGAGCTTGACGTTGCCCGGCTTGTACACGCCGTGGACGTTGCCGAAGGTGGCGGCCAGCAGGTAGCGGCCCTTCTCGCCGACGCCCAGGGCGTCGACGGTCTTCAGGAAGTCGTCCGGGGTCGTGTAGAGCTTGTCGTTGATCTCGTTGTCGACGCCGTCCTCCTCGCCGCCGACGACGCCGACCTCGATCTCCAGGACGATGCGGGCCTTGGCCGCGAGGTCGAGCAGGTCGGTGGCGATCTCGAGGTTCTCCTCGAGCGGCACCGCGGAGCCGTCCCACATGTGCGACTGGAACAGCGGGTTGGCGCCGGAGTCCACGCGCTCCTGGCTGATCGCGATCAGCGGCCGGACGTAGCCGTCCAGCTTGTCCTTGGGGCAGTGGTCGGTGTGCAGGGCGATGTTCACCGGGTACTTGGCCGCCACCACGTGGGCGTACTCGGCCAGCGCGACCGCGCCGGTCACCATGTCCTTGACCCTGGTGCCGGACGCGAACTCCGCGCCGCCGGTCGAGACCTGGATGATGCCGTCGCTCTCGGCTTCGGCGAAGCCGCGCAGCGCCGCGTTGAGCGTCTCCGACGACGTCACGTTGATGGCGGGGTAAGCGAACTCGCTCGCCTTGGCCCGGTCCAGCATCTGCGCGTAGACCTCGGGTGTGGCGATGGGCATCGGGGGTCCTCCTCGGGTGCGGCTTTCGTCGGATACTACGAGCAGCCCAGCCCCGCGCGCTGCGTCAGACGGAGCACACCGGCGAAGGTGTGATCACCCCTTGAAAGCCGCCCCGAGCCTGCGGTGCGCCGCCATGTCCAGCGACCCGTCGGCCGTGATGACCTGCACCGCCACGTGGTCGGCCCCCGCCGCGAGGTGCTCGTCGACCCGCTTGGCGATCGCGTCCTCGTCGCCCCAGGCCACGAGCGCGTCCACCAACCGGTCACTGCCCTTGACGTCGTCCTCGGAGAAGCCGAGCCTGCGCCAGTTGTCGGTGTAGTGCGGCAACTGGAAGTAGAGCGACAGGCCCGCGCGGGCGGTGGCGCGCGCCTTGTCCGGGTCGGTCTCGAGCACCACGTGCTGCTCCGGCGCGAGCAGCGCGCCGTCGCCGAGGACGCCGCGCGCCCGCGCGGTGTGCTCGGGCGTGACCAGGTAGGGGATGGCACCGCGGGTGCGGGCGGCGGCGAGCTTGAGCGAACGCGGGCCGAGCACCCCGAGCACGATGGAGTCGGTGGGCACGGCGAGCTGGTCGAGGTACTCCACCAGCTTGCTGTAGGGCTTCTCGTACGCCTTGCCAGTCGCCTGCTCGATCGGACCCTTGTGGCTGGTGCCGAGACCGAGCACGAACCGGTCCGGGAAGCGCGTGGAGACGCGGTCGAACGCGGTGGCGATGCCCGCGGGCCCGTCCAGCCAGATGTTGACGATGCTCGTGCCCACCGCCAGCGCGCGGGTCGCCCCGAGCAGCGGCTCGACGACGGACAGGTCACCACCGGGGTTGCCCCCGAGCCACAGCGCGCTGAACCCGAGTTCTTCCAGCTCAGCGGCGTTCTCGGCACCGTCGACCCAAAGCTGGGTGTTGCTCCAGACACCCACACGGCCTAGCTCGGCAGTCATTCGCCCTCCGTTCGAATGGATGGTGAATCCTAGCGCGGGCCATTCAGCGGAAATTCGCCTTGTGCCGAACATCTGGGCGCTGATTCGGATGCTTACCCCCTGGGCCCGGACCGAAACGCGGTGCTGGCGCCTGCCGACGGGGCGGACCTGCCCAGCACGCGTCGAACTGACCGGAAGTGATGGGCGACCACGGAGAAATACCTGTTACTCGCGGTAGCTTACTCCGGGTAAGTCGCGGTACGGTGCGGTCTGGGAACGCACCGTTCGAGGAGGAACCGTGGGCGCGACGAACCTGCTGGCACGCGAGCGCAGCGTGAAGGGCAAGGTCATCCTGATCACCGGAGCCGCTCGGGGCTTCGGCGCCGGGCTGGCCGAGCGCTTCGCCAAGCGGGGCGCGAAAGTCGCGCTGGTCGGGCTGGAGCCGGACGAGATGGCGGCGGTGGCCGCCAAGTGCGGGCCCGACGCCGCGGTCTTCACCGCCGACGTGACCTCCTGGGAGGACCTGGAGGCCGCCACCGCCGGGGTCGTCGAGCGGTTCGGCCGCATCGACATCGTGATCGCCAACGCGGGCATCGCCGCCGCCGGGTTCATCCGCTCGATCGACCCCAAGGCGTTCGAGAAGACGATCGAGGTCGACCTGCTCGGCGTGTGGCGCACCGTCCGGGTGACGCTGCCGCACGTGATCGACAGCAAGGGCTACGTGCTGGTCGTGTCGTCGTTCGCGGCGATCGCGCACGCCCCCGCCATGGGCGCCTACGCCGCGGCCAAGGCCGGGGTCGAGGCGTTCACCAACAGCCTGCGCGCCGAGGTCAAGCACCTGGGCGTCAAGGTCGGCGTCGCGCACCCGTCGTGGATCAAGACCGACCTGGTCAACGGCGCGGACGAGCACCCGGTGTTCGGCCCGCTGCGCCGCTCGATGCCCGGCCCGGTCGGCAAGGCCTACCCGGTGCCGCTGGCGCTCAACGCGCTGGAGAAGGGCGTGCTGCGCCGCGACCGCTCCATCCACGTGCCCGGCTGGGTCGGCCTGCTCAAGCTGGTGCGCTGGTCGGTGCCGCTGATCATCGAGCACGGCGCCCGGTTCACCGGCAACATCGTGGCCAAGGCCGACAAGGCGGCGCTGGAGGACATCGCCAAGCGCGGTGCCGCGGTGTCCTCCGCGCCGGTCGGCGCCGGCGGCGCGGCGGCGATGGCGGGCAACAAGCCCAAGGCCGTCGAGGCGGCGCGCGACTGAGCTAGAACTGTCGGCTCAACCCCCGGGAGGCCCCATGTCGCGCCGCGACCAGATCGTCATGACCACCGACGAGGTCGCCGCGTTCCTCGAGCAGGAGCGGGTGGCGAACGTGGCGAGCATGGGCCCCGGCGGGCGACCGCACCTGGCCCCGCTCTGGTACCTGCCCGAGGGCCCGGTCCTGCGCACGTGGACCTACGGCAGCTCGCAGAAGGTCAAGAACCTCCTGCGGCTGCCGCAGGCCACGGTGCTGGTCGAGGCGGGCGGCTCCTACGAGGAGCTGCGCGGGGTCAGCATGGAGTGCGACGTCGAGGTGGTCGAGGACGGCGAGCGGGTCGCCGCGATCGGCGCCGACCTGATGGTCCGCTACTCCGGCAACCCGGAGGTGGCGGCCTCGGCCTCGCAGTTCGTGCGGGTGCAGGCCGCCAAGCGGGTCGGTCTGGTCTTCACGCCGACGAAGGTCGTGTCCTGGGACCACCGCAAGCTGGGCGGCGGCTACTAGCGGCTCACTAGAGGCTGCTGAGCTTTCCCAGCTTCGGCTCCCACTCCCGCACCTTCTGCTCCGCCACGACCCCACCGGTGGTGTACGGGTCGGCGGCCAGGATCGCGTCCAGCTCGGCGCGGTCGGCGACCTTGGCGACGAACATGCCGCCCAGGTCGTCGGCCCACGGCCCACCGCCGACGACCGTGCCCCGATCGGCGAGCTCGAGCAGGTACTCGCGGTGCGCCGGGCGCGCGGCCCGCAGGGCGTCGCGGTCGGCGGCGTAGGTCGTGTCGACGATGAACCAGGTCATGAGCCCATCCTCGCACCGGAGGTCGGTGCGCCCACCAGCCGGGACGGTAGGGTTCACGCGTGGCAGGGGACGGTGGACGACCTGGTGAGCACCAGCGGTCTGAGGGGCGCGCCGAGCGCAGCGTCGAGCAGACGCTGACACGGCTGCGGGCGATCGACACCAAGACCGCGCCCCCACCGCAACCCGAGGCGCCGCTCACCCTCGAGGACCTCTACCGCACCCACCGGATGCGGCTGATCCGGCTGGCGCTGCTGCTGGTCGACGAGCCCGCGACCGCCGAGGACGTGGTGCAGGAGGCGTTCACCGGCCTGCACCGGCACTGGGGCAACCTGCGCGACGCCGCCGCCGCGGTCGGCTACCTGCGCACCGCCGTGGTCAACGGCTCCCGCAGCGTGCTGCGGCGGCGCAAGACCGCCCGCGAGTACACCCCGCCGCACGCGGTCAACGCCCGCTCGGCGGAGAGCCTGGCGATGCTGACCGCCGAGCACCAGAGCGTGGTCCGGGCGCTGTCGCAGCTCCCGCCGCGCCAACGCGAGGTCCTGGTGCTGCGCTACTACGGCAACCTGACCGAGGCCGAGATCGCCGAGGCCGCGGGCATCTCCAAGGGGACGGTCAAGTCGACCGCCAGCCGCGCCCTGGAAGCCCTGCAGAAGATCATGAACCAGGCGTGAGCTGACCGGCCCTGCTCCCACCGGGGTACATTTGGTCCAGACCATTGCGGTCCAGGCCGAGCGGCTGCCACTGTCGTGGCCTGCCGAGGTGTCCGACAGGGGGCGAGACGATGGCGGGACAGCTCATCACCGGGGGCAGGCTGGTCACCCCGGACGGGGTGCTGGACGACGGGTGGCTGCTGGTCGAGGACGGAGTCATCGCCGCGCTCGGGACCGGCGCCGCGCCGCGCACCGGGGAGGTCGTCGACGCGGCGGGGTCGTGGGTGGTGCCCGGCTTCGTCGACATCCACTGCCACGGCGGCGGCGGGTCCGCGTTCACCGACCCCGACCCGGCCGCCGTCCGCGCCGCCGCCGCCGCGCACGCCGCGCACGGCACCACGACGATGCTGGCCAGCCTGGTCTCCCGCCCGGTCGAGGAGCTGGCCTCGCAGGTCGCCGCGCTGCGCGAGCAGGTCGAGGACGGCGTGGTCGCGGGCATCCACCTGGAGGGCCCGTTCCTGTCCGCCGCCCGCTGCGGCGCGCACGACCCGGCGGTCCTGCGCGCCCCCGACGCCGACGCGGTGGCCACGCTGCTGGCCGCGGGCCGGGGCGCGGTCCGCATGGTCACCCTGGCCCCGGAACTCGGCGGCGCCGCACGGGCGGTGCGCCAACTGGTCGACGCGGGCTCCATCGCCGCGATCGGCCACACCGACGCCACCGAGGCCCAAGTCCGCCCAGCCATCGACGCGGGCGCGACGGTGGCCACGCACCTGTTCAACGGCATGCGCCCCCTGCACCACCGCGAGCCAGGCCCCATCGGCGCCCTCCTGGACGACGACCGGGTCACCATCGAGCTGATCTGCGACCTGGTCCACCTCAGCCCCACGATCGTCCGCCTCGCCTTCGACCACGCGGGCCCCCACCGCACGACCCTCGTCACCGACGCCATAGCCGCCGCGGCGGCGGGCGACGGCACCTACGACCTGGGCGGCCTCACCGTCGAAGTCCACGAAGGCATCCCCACCCTCGCCGACACCGGCGCCCTGGCAGGCAGCAGCCTCACCATGGACAAGGCCTTCCGCAACCTCATCACCGCCTGCGGCACCCCCATCACCAACGCGGTCGAGGCCACCGCCACCAGGCCTGCCGCCCTCCTGGGCCTGACCGACACCACCGGCCGCCTGGCCAAGGGCCTAGCCGCCGACTTGGTCCTCCTGACCCCATCCCTGGAGGTCACCGCAGTCGCCCGCCGAGGAACCTGGCTGACCCCCTAGCCCTTGCCCTTGCCCTTGAAGCAGCGCGCCCACCCACCCCAACGAGCCGCCCAAGCAAGAATCCGCTCTTTAGACTCACCCACGTGCCAGACGAAGACCCAGAACGCCTCCTGGCCGAGGCGCTCCGAGCGCAAGCCACCCGCACCCCGGTCCCCGACAGCGCCATCTCCGGCTACGGCCTGCTCTCCGGCAACGACCTCCCCCTCCCCGAGAACACCCCCACCACCCGCATCCCACGACAAACAACCACCACGACCACCACCTGGGTCCTCGCCCTGGCCCTGCTCCTGGGACTCGCGGCAGGCACGGTCATCGGATTGATCACCCTGCTCTAACCCGGACATTCCAGGCACCATCCGCTCAGGGCGGTCACAGGCAAGCCCTGTACCTTATCGGGCGTGCGCGCCACTGAGCTTCCTGTGAACCTGGCCCTGCTGCCGAGCTGGTTGGACCCCGAGGTCATCCTGAGCAGCCTGGGCTGGTTCCTGGTGCCCGGCCTGTGCCTGATCATCTTCGCCGAGTGCGGGTTGCTGCTGGGCTTCTTCCTGCCCGGCGACTCGCTGCTGTTCACCGCAGGCCTGTTCATCGCCAAGGACGCCGCGGGCGACGGGCTGGTGGACATGCCGCCGCTGTGGGTGGTGTGCCTGCTGCTGACTATCTGCGCTTTCGTGGGCAACATGGTCGGCTACTGGATCGGGGCCAAGGCCGGGCCCGCGCTGTTCAACAAGCCCGACTCCAAGCTGTTCAAGCAGGAGCACGTGGTCAAGACGCACGCGTTCTTCGAGAAGTACGGCCCCCGGGCGATCGTGCTGGCGCGCTTCGTGCCGATCGTGCGCACCTTCATCACCGCGGTCGCGGGCGTCGGCCGGATGGACGCGAAGAAGTTCTTCACCTACTCCGCCATCGGCGCGGTGCTGTGGGCGACCGGCGTGACCGTGCTCGGCTACTTCCTCGGCCAGATCCCGTTCGTGCACCAGAACCTCGAGTCGATGATCCTGCTGATCGTCTTCCTCTCGATCGTGCCGATCATCATCGAGGTCATCAAGGCCCGCCGCGAGAAGAAGCACGAGGCCCAGCGGGCCACCGAGGAGACCACCCAGTTCCGCCCGCTCAGCTAGCCCAGACCTGCCGCGCCGCCGTCACGGCGGCGGCGTGGTACGGCGGCAGCAGGCCACCGTCGGCGATGACCTCGATCGGCCACTTCTCCTGGCGGCGCACCCACAGCTTCGCCCGCAGGGCAGCCGTCGCGCGCAGCTCGTCCGAGTCCGGCGCGACCTGCACCAGGTAGACCCAGACCGGCGGGTGCGGCACGTCCGGCAGGGGCTCGCGCCACGCGCGGCGCACCCGGCGCGCACCGACCAGCGGCGCCTCGGCGACCAGGACGTGGTCGGCCCCGGTGGGGTCGGGCGCCTCGGGCGGGCCGGTCGGGGTGAACCGGTGGGCGGGGGGCGGGGCCAGGTCGGCGTGCGGGACCTCGGCGAACACCGGGTCGTTCGGGTCGTCGACGATCCCGCGGATGAGCGCTGCCTCCGCCGCGGTCACCGCCACCTGCTCGCAGACCAGGCCCAGCAGCAGCGCGGACGAGGCCAGCTCGACCTCGCCAGCCGCGAACTGGGCCGCCACCGCCCCGATCGCGTCGTCGGACAGCCTGCCGGAGAGCCTGCGCG
Source organism: Actinokineospora pegani (assembly GCF_009745975.1). GTDB lineage: Bacteria > Actinomycetota > Actinomycetes > Mycobacteriales > Pseudonocardiaceae > Actinokineospora > Actinokineospora pegani. Next base: position 80,557 of record NZ_WHOL01000061.1, read on the forward strand.
CCACCTCAGCGACGGCGACGTGCTGTGCGACGACCATCCATCCCCCCCAAGCCAGTGCGCCGTACGGTTACTGGTGGACGGTAGCGGTCAGGACGGCTCCAGGGCGAACATCGATCCGGGGTTGAACAGCCCGGCCGGGTCGAGGGCGAGCTTGATCGCCTGGTGCGCGCGCACCCCGACCGGTCCGATCTCGCGCGCCAGCCACTCCCGCTTGACCTTGCCGATGCCGTGCTCGCCGGTCACCGTGCCGCCCAGCGCCACGCCCGCGGCGAGGATGTCGTCGAAGGCGCGGCGGGCGCGGGCGAACTCGTCCTCCGAGGTGGGGTCGTAGACGATCGTCGGGTGCATGTTGCCGTCGCCCGCGTGGCCGACGACGGCGACCCGCAGGCCGACCTCGGCGCTGATCCGCTCGCAGGCCTCGATCAGCTCGGTGATCCGGGTGCGCGGCACGCAGACGTCGTCGGTCAGCCAGGCGCCGTAGACCTCCAGCGCCATCAGCACGGCCCGGCGGGCGGCCAGCAGCATGCCGCCCTCGGCGGGGTCGAAGGTCGTGTGCACCAGCTCGGCGCCCGCGTCGCCGCAGATCTGCTCGATCGCGGCCAGCTCGGCGCGCGCGGCCTCGCCGCCGGAGTCGGACTGGCAGATCAGCAGCGCCGCGGCGCCCTTGCCCGCGCCCAGCTCGGTCTTCAGGTGCGCCTCGACCGCGGCGATCGACACCGAGTCCATGATCTCCATCAGCGACGGAACCAGGCCGGCGCGCACGACCCGGCTGACCGCCGCCCCGGCCGCGCCGACCGCGCTGAACGCCGCGACCAAGGTCCCCGGGGCCTGTGGCAGCGGGCGCAGCGCGAGCGTGGCCCGGGTGATCACGCCGAGCGTGCCCTCGCTGCCGACGAACAGCTTGGTCAGGTCGTAGCCCGCCACGCCCTTGACCGTGCGGCGGCCGGTGCGCAGCAGCTCGCCGTCGGCGAGGACGACCTCCAGGCCGAGCACCGAGTCGGTGGTGACCCCGTACTTCACGCAGCACAGGCCGCCCGCGTTGGTGGACAGGTTGCCGCCGATCGTGCACCAGTCGTAGCTCGACGGGTCGGGCGGGTAGAACAGCCCGTGCTTTTCCACCGCGGTTCGGAGGTCGAGGTTGACAACACCCGGCTCCACAACCGCCAAACGGTTGTCGGGGTCCACTTCGAGTATCCGGTTCATCCGCGTGGTAACCAGGACGACACATCCGTCGATGGCGTTCGCGGCGCCGCTCAGCCCACTGCCCGCGCCCCGGGGAACGATCGGCACACCGTGTTGCGCGCACGCCCCGACCACCTGTTGAACCTGCTCGGTGGTTTCCGGGAACACCACGGCGAACGGGGCGCCGAACGGGGCCAGCGGCATCATGTCGCGGCTGTATCCCGAGGTCACGTCGGGGTCGACCTGCACACCGCCGTCGCCGAGCACGGCGCGCAGGCGGGTCAGCAAGGCGGCGGGGGCGGCGGCGTCAGTGGTCACCAGAAGACGTTAACCCGTGAGTGGTAATCCCGCGCCTACGCTCATCGGGCGACAAATTCATAGGCTTTTCCGGGGTTATTCAAATGGGATGCGCATATCGGGCACGCACTGTTTTACAGTTGTGTGGCGGGCATCACTGCGGAGTCCGCGGTCGGGGAGGTGTCGACGATGGCTGGCCTCGCACGCGAAGTGATGCCCGGTCCGAGTGTTCAGGCCCGCACTCTGGCGAACGTGCTGCGGTCGAGTCTGCGGCCCGTCGCCGACCGGGTCAGGCTCCGCGGGAGCGGCCTGCGGGTGGTGCGGGAGGCCTTCGACAGCGTCGGGTTCGCCCCGCTGCCGCGCGGCACCCGCATCCGGGCCATCTCCGAGCCGCACGGCTACGGCGACGTGACCGGCCTGTGGATCACCGCCCGCGAGGCCGACCCGCGCGCGGGCGCCGTGCTCTACCTGCACGGCGGCGGCTTCGTCTTCGGCTCGCTGCGCAGCCACCGGCACCTCGCGGCGATGGTCTCGCAGGTCACCGGCCTTCCCGTGCTGCTGCTGGACTACCGGCGCGCGCCCGAGCACCGCTTCCCGGCCGCGGCCAACGACGCGATGGCCGGGTGGCGCTGGCTGCTCGACCAGGGCTACAGCGCCGACCAGGTCGTCGTCGCGGGCGACTCCGCGGGCGGGCACCTCACCGCGGGCCTGCTCAGCGAGCTGACCAGGCAGCGCGCCGCGATGCCCGGCGCCGCCGTGCTGTTCTCCCCGTTCCTGGACCTGACCTGCGCCCAGCTCGACGAGCGCGACGCGATCCAGCGCGACCCCTACATCCCGCCGGAGCGCGCCAGGGAGGCCGCCCGCCAGTACGCGGGCGACGTCGACCTCGACACCCCGGGGCTCAACGTCCTCAAGGGCAGCAAGCGCCGCTGGCCACCCACCCTGATCCAGGCGGGCGACGTCGAATGCCTCCTGGGCGACTCCGAGCGCCTCGCCGCCGCCATGCGGATGGCGGGAGCGCACTGCGAGCTGCAGGTCTGGCCCGGCCAGGTGCACGTCTTCCCGGCCTTCTTCCACCTGGTCCCCGAGGCGAGGCTGGCGCTGGACCACGTGGGCGCTTTCGTCCGCACAGCCATGTCCCAGCGCATGGCGGCCTGATCGCGGCCCGTCCCGGGTTGACTCCTACGTCACGCTAAACCGGCTTGCGCACGCCCTGCGACGAGAACATGCTTGGGCGACACAACAAGTTGCCCAGTACAACAAAGGCAGACGGGCACACGCCGGACAAAACGGGACACCACTCATGCCCGACACCACCCACGACCTGCGCGCGGCCGACCAGCTCGGCCGACTGCTGCGGCTGGTCAACCACGCCCAGCACCGGACCGGTCCGCACGACCACGGCATCGAGCGGGCGGCAGGCAGGTCGCGTCCCTGGTCGGGCCGGGGTTGGTGGAGCGCAGACCGGACCCGGACGATGGACGCGCGTGCGTGCTGGCGCCCACGGAAGAGGGAAGTCGGGTGTTCCAGGCCATCCACGACCACCGGACCCGGCTGGTCGGCGGTTGGCCGGACACCGACCGGACCGACCTCGTGCGCCTGCTGACCCGGTTCAACACCGAGTTCGAGAAGTTCCAGGGGGAACGCTGATGACCACCGTCGAGGACGAGCGGCCGCCCAACGAGGCCCGGCACGCCACACCGGCGCCGCAGCCCGCGGCGCCGCCCGCCCAGCTCAGCCACCGGCAGATCCTGGTGATCATGTCCGGGCTGATGATGGGCATGTTCCTTGCCGCGCTCGACCAGACCATCGTCGGCACCTCGATCCGCACGATCGCCGACGACCTCAACGGCCTGAGCCTGCAGGCCTGGGCCACGACCGCGTACCTGATCACGTCCACGGTGACCACCCCGCTGTACGGGAAGCTGTCGGACATCTACGGCCGCAAGCCGCTGTTCACCATCGCGATCTCGATCTTCATCATCGGTTCGCTGGCCTGCACCCTGTCCACGTCGATGTACGAGCTGGCCGCCTTCCGCGCGATCCAGGGCGTCGGCGCCGGTGGCCTGATGTCGTTGGCGCTGACGATCATCGCCGACATCGTGCCGCCCCGCGAGCGGGCCAAGTACCAGGGCTACTTCCTCGCCGTGTTCGGCACCTCGAGCGTGCTCGGGCCGGTCATCGGCGGGTTCTTCGCGGGCACCGACTCGATCCTTGGCGTCACCGGCTGGCGCTGGGTGTTCCTGGTGAACGTGCCGATCGGCGTCATCGCGCTGATCGTGGTGACCAAGGTGCTCAACGTCCCGCACGAGCGCCACAACCACCGCATCGACTACTTCGGCGCGATCTTCCTGTCGGTCGCCGTCGTGCCGCTGCTGATCGTGGCCGAACAGGGCCGCGAGTGGGGCTGGGCCTCCACGCGGTCGCTGCTCTGCTACGGCATCGGGGTGTTCGGGCTGGTCGCGTTCCTGTTCGTGGAGAACAGGATGAAGGACGCGGCGCTGATCCCGCTGCGCCTGTTCAAGACCGGGACGTTCGCGATGTCGATCATCGCGGGCACGATCATCGGCATCGGCATGTTCGGCGGCATCTCGATGATCCCGCAGTACCTGCAGATCGTGCGCGGCCAGACGCCGACCGAGGCGGGCCTGTTCATGCTGCCGCTGATGGTGGGCATCATGGCCGGGTCGATCGTCTCCGGCCAGCTCACCTCGCGCACCGGCCGCTACAAGGTGTTCCCGGTCATCGGCTCCGCGCTGCTGGTCGTGGGCATGGTGCTGTTCCACGGCGTCGAGGTCGACACCCCGATCTGGCAGCCGATGGTGTTCATGGCGATCTTCGGCCTCGGCCTGGGCAACTGCATGCAGACCCTGACCGTCGCCGCGCAGAACGCCGTGCCGACCCGGGACATGGGCGTGGCCACCGCGTCGTCGACCTTCTTCCGCCAGCTCGGCGGCACGCTGGGCGTGGCGGTCTTCCTGTCGCTGCTGTTCAGCACGGTCGGCGACAACATCGCCTCGGCGTTCCGGTCCGCGGTGGGGTCCCCGGACTTCCAGGCGGCCGTCGCCGACCCGGCCGTGCGGGCGAACCCGGAGAACCGGCCGGTGCTCGACCTGCTCGCCAGCGGCACGGGCGCCGAGGGCGGCGGCGGGGTCCTGCAGGACTCCTCGTTCCTGCAGCGCGTCGACGCCCGGCTGGCGCTGCCGTTCCAGCAGGGCTTCGTGGAGTCGATCCAGCTCGTCTTCCTGGTGGCGGCCGCGGTGATGGTGCTGGCGTTCGTGGTGTCGCTATTCATCAAGGAGATCCCGCTGCGGATGTCCAACGCGGTCCAGGCCGCGGCGCTCGAGGGCGGCGAGGCGATGTTCGAGCCCACCCCCGGCGAGACCGCCAAGGCCCCCGCCGAGGAGCGCCCGACCTCCCCACCGGTCGACTTCCGCGACAGCAGCCTGGTCGGGACCCTGCGCACGGCCAGCGGCGGCGTCCTCCCCGGAGCCGCCCTGACGCTGATCGACGACGAGGGCCAGCAGGTCACCCGCGCCACCGCCGACGACGACGGCCGGTACGCGCTGAGCGCCCCGCGCCCCGGCGCGTACACGCTGATCGCCTCCGCACCCGACCACCAGCCCCAGGCCACCGCGGTCCGACTCCGAGACGGCCAGACCACCACCGACGTCACCCTGATCGGCGCGGCGGTGCTGCACGGCTTCGTCATGGCCGCCGACGGCCACACCCCGGTCACCACGGCCAGGATCGTCCTGACCGACAGCCGCGGCGAGGTCGTCGCCTCCCAACCCAGCGCCAACGACGGCAGCTACCGCTTCGCAGGCATCCGCCCCGGCCAGCACACCCTGGTCGTCAGCGCCGACACCTTCCGCCCCACCGCCCTCCCACTGGCGGTCCCCACCACCGGCGAGGTCCGCCACGACGTGGAACTGGTCGGCGGCGCGGAACTGTCCGGCGTGGCCCGCACGGCAGCGGGCACCCCGGTACCCGACGCCCGGATCACCGTCCTGGACGCGGCAGGCGCCGTGATCACCGTGACGACGACGAACCCCGACGGCCGCTACCTCGTCGACGACCTGGCCGAGGGCGAGTACACCGTGATCGCCAGCGGCTACGCCCCCACGGCCGCCACCGTCGCCCTCCGCGGCGGCGAGGTCGGCACCCACGACGTGACCCTCGGCTACGACGAGTGGAAGTAGCCGAAGACCGACAACCGGAACGGCCCCGACCACCAGGTCGGGGCCGTTCCCTTGAGACCTGGTCTCGTGTGGCGAGCTTCTTGAAGCAGGTATGTGTCGCGGCGAGGGCAAGGGGGCCGAGGTAGTTGTGCCCGTGGCGTTCCGCCACACCACTGGGGAGCGTCCCGATGCCCGTTCTACCGGCGCAACCCGAAAGAGACCCCGAAGTCGATCATGCCTGTGGACAACTCCCCTCAGAGCACCAGCAGCACCGCAGCCCCCAGGACCACCAGGTCAGGCCCCCGCACCGCCTGCCGCACGATCCCCACCGGCAGGTACAACCCGCCGAACTCCGCCGCCCCCTGCGCCGCGTAGTCGATCTCCGGCCGGGTCACCGTCCGCACCACGGCCCACGCCGCCAACGGCACCAGCAGCGGCTCGAACGGCAGCCCCCACAACGTCGCCGCCCCCACCGCGACCAGCGCGGGCACCGCCGACAGCACGGCCGTCCACACCTTCAGCGCGACCATCGACACCGGCACCCACCGGCGCAGCCCGGGCACCCGGTGCACCTCAGCCAGCGCCCCGGCGAACGGCAGCGCGGCGAGGTAGGCCGCGATCGCCAGCCACCACACCGCGGCGATCTGCGCGAACGCCCCGTGCAGCACCGGCCCGGCCACCACCGCCAGCGCCGCGGCGGGCAGCGCCGACCACCGCGCCACCGCCCCGTGCAGCACGAACCGCGCCGCACCGCGCACGCGTCCCGGCACCGGGCGCGCGGGCGGGAGCAGGCCCACCAAGTCCCCGAACGCCGTCATGACCGACCGCAGCCGCCGCTGCGCCCACCCCCGCACCAACTGGGCCCGCCGGGCGGGCCGGGTCGGGAACCACGCCACCGCGAGCGTCGCCGGGGCCACCAGCGCGATCGACAGCACCAGCGGCGGCACGTCGCCGAAACCCGTGGTCATGCCCACCGCGGCCACGGCGTAGACCACGGCCCCGAAGCGCGCGGCCCAGTCCCGGACCAGCCGCCGCCGGAGGACCCGCTCGCGCCCGGTCCCGCCCCAGGTCAGCTCCGCCGGGTCGGCCCACACGTGCTTGCCGCGCAGCACCGAGTACGCCGCGCCCGCCAGCAGGACCCAGGCCAGCGGCAGCAGCGCGGCGGCCTCGCCGACCCAGGGGGCCAGCACGCCGGGGCGCACCAGTGGGGTCAGCAGGACCCCGGTGACGACCACACCGGGGACGATCCACTCGCTGCGCGTCACCCCAGATCGACCACGCGGTCGGCGACCCGCTCGACCAGCAGCGGGTCGTGGGAGGCCAGCAGCACCGCCGAGCCCGCAGCCTTGGCCTCGGTGATCAGGCCGGCCAGCCACTTGCGGCCCGCGCCGTCCAAGGCGCGCTCGGGCTCGTCCAGCAGCAGCACGGAGTGCTCGCGGTGGACCGCGCCCAGCAGCAGCAACCGCCTGCGCTGGCCGGTCGACAGGGTGTAGGCGGGGTTGTCCGGCAGATCCGGGGCGAGGTCGACGCCCACCAGGTCCAGGTGTTGCCGGGGCGTCAGGTGGTCGAAGAGGGCCGAGTCGTCGAACAGGACCGACATGCCTGCCCGGAAGGTCTCCTGGCTCTCGTCCGGCACGACGCCGTTGACGAGCAGTTCGCCTTCGGTGACCTCCTGCTCGCCGTGCGCGCACCGCAGGATCGTGGACTTGCCCGTCCCGTTGTCCCCGGTCAGCGCCACGCACTCGCCCCCGCCCACCTCGAACGAGAGCGCTCGGAACAGCCAGTGCTCACCGAACCGGACCCCCAGGTCTCGCGCCATGATCACGCTTTGCGAACGCGGGGGAGCAGCGGGGAGTTCCTGGGGTGACACCACGGTGAAACTGTCCCCGTTCAAGACCTGTTGGACCCCACACGGACTTAACCTGGCCCTGTGGACTTCGTCTTCGACTGGTTGGAGCATGCGGGCCCGCTGGTCGTGTGGACGGTGGTCCTGGGGTTCGTCTTCACCGAGTGCGCCTTCATCATCGGCCTGTTCCTGCCCGGCGACGCGCTGCTGTTCGCCGCGGGCGTCGTCCTGGCCCAGAACGAGCACGAGCACCAGGCCTGGTGGCTGTCGCTGGTCGCGACGGTGGTGGCGGTGGCGGGCAACCAGACCGGGTACCACATCGGCTCGCGCGCGGGCCACACGATCATCGCCCGGCGCGGCGGCAAGGTGCTCAACGCGGCGCGCCTCGAGCAGGCCAAGCGGTACCTGGACCAGCGGGGCTTCTTCGCCCTGGTGGTCGCGCGGTGGCTGCCGTGGGTGCGGACGCTGGCTCCGCTGATCGCGGGCGCGGCCAGGATGGACGCCAGGAGGTTCGCGCTGGCCACCTTCGTCGGCGCGGTGGCGTGGGTGCCGGTCCTGGTGCTGGCCGGGTACTACGCGGCGGGGTTGCTCGACGGGTTGCCGTGGTTGCAGACCGCCGCGGTCGTCGGCAGCATCGTGTTCTTCGTGGTCGGGACGTCGTGGGGCGTCTGGCGCTACCGGCAGGAGATGCGCAGGCCCGCTCAGGAGCTGTCGCTGACCGACCCCGCGTGAGGGCGCGCCGCCAGCGCGGCGGCGGGGGCGGCCAGGACGAGTTGGATGCCGTCCGGGTCGCGCAGCGACAGGTTCGCGGTACCGGGGACCTGGCTGAAGGGGACGCCGAGCGCGGTGAGGCTCTCGGCCCAGGTGGTCAGCTCAGCCGCCGAGGCGACCGGCAGGCTCAGGTGGTCGAGGCCGGGTCGGCACTCGTCGAAGGACTGGCGCTGGACGCCTGCGTGCTGCACGAGGGTGAGGGTCATGCCGAAGCCGTTGAGGGCGACCTTGCGGGCGGCGAGGTCACCCTCGTCGTCCCAGTCTTGCGCGGTGAAGCCGAGCACGCGTTCGTACCAGGGCACACTGCGGTCCACGTCGGTCACCGTCAGGGCGACATGGTGCGCGCCGGTGAGAGCGGGCATCGCCGACCGTCCTTCCTCGACCCGTTCGGGGCAGGTCTCAGTCATAGTGCCTGAGCGGGGGAGCGAGCGGCACGGGCGTTATTGGATCTTTCGCAGGACGAGATCGGCCTTGCGCGCGGTGTCGGCGACTAGCCCCGCGTTGGTTTCGTCCGATCCGTCCGTCCTCCCCCGCGCCTGGTCGGGGGTGCGCCCGAAGGCCAGATGTCGCTGGTACAGGCGTTCCCGGCGCTCGTCCTGGTCCAGGTCGAGGAACCACACCTCGTCGAGCAGCGGACGGATCTGCGGCCAGAGCAGCAGGTAGTTGCCTTCGGTGACCACGAGGGAAACCTCACACGGCACCGGGACCGCGCAGGCGATCGGGTCCTCCACCTCGCGCCGGAACTCCGGCGCGTAGACGGTCCTGTCGGTGCTGGTGCGCAGCCTGCGGAGCAAGTCGGCGTACCCGTCGGCGTCGAAGGTGTCCGGCGCGCCCTTGCGCTCGACGCGGCCGAGTCGGGCGAGCACGGTGTGGGCGAGGTGGAAGCCGTCCATCCCGACGAGCGCGGCGCGGTCGCCGAGCGCCTCGACGAGGCGGGCGGCGAGCGTGGACTTGCCCGACCCGGGGGCGCCGGTGATCCCGAGGACGCGTCGGGGTCCGGCGGCGAGGACGGCGGCCCTGGCCACCAGTTCGGCGAACGTCGGCTCCCGGGTCACGGCGCCTCCATCCGGATGAGTAGGGTCAGGCCGCAAGCGCTTGCAGGGAGGTGTCCGCGTGGCCACGATGGAAGACGTCGCCAAGCTCGCGGGCGTGTCCATCAGCACGGTCTCACACGTGGTGAACGAGACCCGGCCGGTGGCCCAGTCGACGCTGGAGCGGGTGCGCGCGGCCATCGAGGAGACCGGCTACACCGGCAACGCCATCGCCAGGTCGCTGGTGACCGGCGGGACCATGTCGCTCGGCGTGGCCATGTCGCTGCTGGCCAACCCGCACCTGGCCCAGCTCATCCACGCCATCGAGGCCGAGGCCACCGCGGCGGGCTACCAGGTGCTGCTCGGCGACACCCTCGACTCGGCCGACGGTGAGCGCGCGGCGGTGCGCAGGCTGCAAGCCAGGCGGGTCGACGGGATGCTGCTGACCCCGGCCCCGGGCGACACCTCGACGCTGGAGCAGCTCGAGCGCACCGGCGTGCCCGCCGTGCTGGTCGACCGGGTGTCGCACAAGATCAAGCTGGACCAGGTGGGCGCGGAGAACATCCAGTCCACCTCGGCGCTGGTCTCGCACCTGGCCGACGCGGGCCACCGGCGCATCGCGTTCATCAGCGGCGTGGAGTGGATGACCGCCAGCGAGGAGCGCACCCTGGGCTACCGCCTCGGCCTCGGCCGCGCGGGTCTGCGCTGGGACTCCAACCTGGTCGCGGGCGGCGGGGCCGCCATCGACGACGGCGTGCTCGCCATGCGCCGCCTGCTCACCGTCCCGGAGCGGCCGACGGCGGTCATCACCGGCAACGGCGCCATGACCGCGGGCGCCTACCGGGAGGCCCGCGCGCACGGCTTGCAGATCGGCCGCGACCTGGCCATCGCCGGGCACGACGAGGTCGATTGGGCCGAGGTCGTGCAGCCGGGCATCACCACCATGGCGCACCCGGTCGACGAGATCGGCCGCACGGCCGTGCGGCTGCTGCTGGAACGCTTGAAGGACCGGGAGCGCCCGCCCGAGACGGTGCTGCTGCCCCCGGTCCTCAACCACCGCGGCTCCTGCGGCTGCCCGGTCGACACCCCGGACGCCGCCTCCGCGGCCGGGTTCGCCGAGCTGTAGGGCGCTACGCCGCCCTGGATTCCCGTTGGAAGCCCTTGCCCTCCTCCGGGGCCAAGCCCAGCATCGCCAGGAGTTCCGCGCACTCATCGGCGTCGACCGCGACTGACGCGATCGTCCTGGCGGCCTTGCGCCGCACCGCCGAAGACAAGTCTTCCTCGATCTGCAATGGCTCAACAGCCCCGCTCGCCATGGCCACGTCCCTTTCGCCGTCCGGCCTTCCTCGCCCCCGACTTACCCGGCTCGACGTCGACCCACACGCGTCCGAAAGGGGGAGTCAGAACCCACCGGACACGGGCACCACCGCACCGGTCACGAACGCCGCCCCGCTCCCCAGCAACCACGAGACCGCATCGGCCACCTCGTGCGGCTGCCCGGCCCTGCCCAGCGGCACGCGCGGCACGAGCCGCGCCGGGCGGTCGGGCATCCCCGCAGCCGCGTGCAGTTCGGAGTGGACGACGCCCGGCGCCACGCAGTTGACCCGCACCCCCTCCGCCCCGACCTCGGCGGCCAGTCCGCGCACCACCGTCTCCACGGCGGCCTTGCTCGCGGCGTAGTGCACCCACTCGCCGGGCGATCCCCGCCCCGCGGCGGTGGAGGAGATGGCCACGAGCGCACCGCCCGGGCCACCGTACCGAGTGGACAATCTGCGGACGCCTTCCCTGAAGCACAGGAAGACCCCGGTCACGTTGACGTCCAACACCCGCCGCACGGTGTCGGCCTCCTGCTCGTCCAACCGCCCCGGCGTGTTCCCGGTGATCCCCGCGTTCGCCACCACGGCGCCGAGCGCGCCCAGGCCACCGGCCGCCTCGAACAGCGCCACGACGTCGGCCTCCGACGCCACGTCCCCCCGCACGGCCACGGCCCGCCTGCCCCGCGCCTCGACCTCGGCGACCACCCGCGCCGCCGCGTCGTGATCGGCGGTGTAGCCGACGACGACGTCGAACCCGTCAGCTGCCAGTTTCACGCAGGTGGCGGCGCCGATCCCGCGGCTGCCGCCGGTCACCACCACGACGCTCACGCCCGTCAGCCTAGAGCGCGCGTTCCAGCCGCGCGGCGGCCTCCAGCACCAGCCACCCGCCGACCTGCGTCGCGAGCGACCACTCCGCGCCCGGCCCCCGTGCGTGGTCAGCGGGCTTGGTCCAGTCGACGGGCAGGATGGGGCCGCCGGGGGCTATGGCGCGGTTGCGCCAGGCGGCCTCGGCCGAGGTCAGGACCACCGTGCGGGCGACCTCGGCGGCGGGCTGGGGGAGGTGGGGGGCGGCGTGGGCGAGGCAGCGGGCCAGCAGGCCCGCGCCCGCCCCGGTGCGCAGGCGCAGGACGCCGGTGGGGGCGAAGGTGTCGACGGCGGCGTGGACGGTGTCGGCGGCGTGGGCGAGCCACCCGCCGGTGGGGTCGGTGGCGGCCAGGACGACGCAGGCCGAGATGTAGGCGCCCTGGGCCTCGCCCGGGGCCAGGCCCGCGGTGGCGTCCTCGCCCTGCCGCGGGCGGGGGACGTCCCAGATGTCGCCGCGCTGGGCCGGGAACGCCCGGTACGACCACATGTCGTCGTCCTGGGCGGGCCAGGGTTCGACCGCCGGGGGCGGCGGCGGGGGGCTGTCGAGGTCGAGGTCCACGCCGTCGCGCAGCAGTCCGGCGTTCGGGTCGCGCAGGGTGGTGGTGAGCCACTCGGCGATCGCGCGGGCGCGCTGCCGGTCGGCGCGTTCGCGATCGGCCATGGCGAGCAGGAGTGCGGCGGGGGCGTTGGTGGCGGCGTCCTTGCGCGGGCCGCCGGGGGTGGACCAGAGCCCGCCGCCGCCGTGGTCGGTCCACGCGTCGCGCAAGGTGGCGATAGCGCTGTCGAGGCCCGCGCGGGAGTCGACGCCCAGGCGGTCGCCGGTGCGCAGGAGTGCGACGCCGAGCCAGGCCAGGGCGGCGTGGTCGGGCACCGTCCAGCGGCCCATGGTGCGCACGCGCAGGCCGCGCAGCACGCGCGTGACGGTGGTGGCGCGCTCGTCGGTCGGCGCGCGGTCGTACGCGTCGACCAGGGCGTTGAGCAGGTGCGCCTGCCAGTCCGGGCGCCAGCCGGAGATCGGGTCGGGGCGGCCGAGCAGGGTTCCGGGCAGACCGCGGGCACGGCGCAGGTAGCGTTCCCAAACGGCCTTCTCGGCGGCGGTGGCACGCGCCGACCACAGCGCGGACGCCACGGCGTCCCGGGCGTACCGGCTCATGGCCCCATGGTGTGCGCAGGCGGGCCCCGGCCGCCGGGCCGATGTGCCCCTTTCACCCGGTCGTGCGGCGCTACCAGGCGGTATCGAGGTCGGCGTGGTCGCGGACCCAGGAGTGCATGACGATCCCCGCGGCCACCCCGGCGTTGATCGACCGGGTGGAGCCGAACTGGGCGATCGACACCAGCAGGTCCGCGCCCGTCCTGGCCTCCTCGGTGAGACCGGGCCCCTCGGCGCCGAAGACCAGCACGCACCGGGGCGGCAGCGGCGTGCGCTCGATCGGCGTGGAGCCGGGGGTGTTGTCCACGCCCACCACGGCCAGGTCCTGCGCGGCGGCGAAGGCCAGCAGGCCCGCGACCTCCGGGTGGTGGTGCACGTGCTGGTAGCGGTCGGTCACCATCGCCCCGCGCCGGTTCCAGCGCTTGCGCCCGACGATGTGCACCGCGCGGGCGGCGAAGGCGTTGGCGGTGCGCACGACCGTGCCGATGTTGTGGTCGTGCCCGAAGTTCTCGATGGCCACGTGGAAGTCGTGCCTGCGCCGGTCGAGGTCGGCCACGACCGCCTCGCGCCGCCAGTACCGGTAGGCGTCGACGACGTTGCGGCGGTCGCCCTCGGCCAGCAGCACCGGGTCGTAGCGCGGGTCCCGCGGCGGCTCGCCCGCCCAGGGGCCGACGCCGACGGGCTCGCCGAACACCCACTCCGTCGGGCCTTGCTCCTCGCTCATCCGGCAGCGGCCGCCAGCGGGCTCTTCCGGTGCCGCCACCGCAGGTAGGCGCCGGCGTAGGAGATGAGGAGCAGGACCACGGCCGCGATTGCCACGACGGAAACATAGCCGTCGGGGACGATCGGCCCGAACACGTAGTACTCGTTGAACCCGCCCGGCAGGTCGCCGAGGCCCTGCTGGGCGCGGAAGTGGTTCTCCAGCGCCGTCAGCGGGCACGGCAGCGACGTGACGTTGACGATGACGCCCCACGCGGCGAAGAAGACGTGCACGAACAGCGACTTCGGCCAGCGCCAGGCCAAGAAGCCACCCAGCCCGATGTAGAGCAGGGCTGCGAAGTGCACGACCATCGTCGCGGCAGCGAGCACACCGGCCATCTCCGGCACCTCCCCCGGCCACCGAGTCAGCGGCTACCTGCGTCCACCGTAGCTCGCGGCCGGGGGTTTGCGGCCGTGATTAAGATCGGTCAGTCACCCTTGACCAAACCGAGATCCGCCAGGTCGAGGAGGTACCGGTATGGCAGACCGCGGGCCTCGATGGCCTCCCGGGCCCCGGTGTCCCGGTCGACGACGGTGACCACGCCGATCACGGTCGCCCCGGCCTCGGTCAGCGCGTCGACGGCGGTCAGCACGCTGCCACCGGTCGTCGAGGTGTCCTCGACCGCGAGCACGCGCTGCCCGGCCACCTCGATGCCCTCGATCCGCCGTCGCATGCCGTGGCCCTTGGCGTCCTTGCGCACGACGAACGCGTCGAGCACCTCGCCCGCGCCCGCCGCGGCGTGCATCATCGCCACCGCGACCGGGTCGGCGCCGAGGGTCAGGCCCCCGGCGGCGACGTAGTCCCAGTCGGCGGTGAGCCCGCGCAGCAGCCGACCGATGAGCGGGGCGGCCGCGTGGTGCAGCGTCGCCCTCCGCAGATCGATGTAGTAGTCGGCCTCTTTGCCCGAAGACAGGGTCACCCGGCCGTGCACGACGGCCAACTCGCTCACGAGCCTGGCCAGCTCGGCCTTGGCCGAGGCGTCAACTGTGGTCCGCACGGGTGCATACCCTCTCATGCCGCGGACGAGTCCTAGTTGCTGTCCTGCTTGAGCGCGGTGTCGACGGTCAGCGCGGACGCGACGACCAGGCTCAGCAGCGGGTCGGGCAGCCGCTGGTGGATCTGCAGCACGTAGTTGTCCGCCGTGGTGAACATCGACTTGGCCAGGCCCTCCCAGGTCTTGGTGATCTTGGCGACCTCGGCGCCGGTGTGGTCGGTGATGGAGAAGTTCCACGCGCGCCAGTTCTCGGCCTGGATGCCGCCGATCTTGTTCCCGTCGACCAGGAACCCGAAGCGGATCTTGCCGAACGCGTTCTCCTGGACGATCTCGCCGACCGGGGAGTTGTCCGGCCGGGACACGATCATCCGCGACTTCACGAACTTGGCGGGCCGGGTCAGCAGGAGCTGGGTGTGGCCGCCTGTGTCGCGCACCTCGAACCGGTGGGTCATAAATTGGTCGTAGCTGCCCAGGAAGCGCAGCGCCTTCTTGAGCCCGCTCTGCCCGACCTGGGCGACCGAGCCGACCTGGCGGCCGTGCTGGTCGAACACCGAGTACTCGTTGGCCAGCTCGATCAGCTTGGCCTTCTGGTTGACCACCAGAACCGGCTCGGTGAACAGCGAGCCGCCACCCTGCCCGACCTGGCCGACGCCTGCCCGGCGCTGCTGCTCGCGGATCTTGTCCGGGTCGGCGGGACCGCCGACCTCCAACTCCCACGCCGAGGCGTCGCTGCGCGGTTGCCGCCGCGGTGCGGGCTGGGTGTGGTGCGTCCACTTCGTCCCGTCCCACCACCGCAGGACGGGGCTGCCGGGGCTGTCCGGGTACCACCCCGGCTGCTGGTTCGTCATGAGCAGCAGCGTATGCGCGCCGCCGCACTCGAGCTGGGCGTTAGCCGCGATTGCGTCCTGCGGTCGCCCGCTTCTCCACGAGTCGCAGCAGGCCGCGCGGGAGCAGCTTGGTGACCCCGAGCAGGGCCTTGTACTGGACGCCGGGGACCGAGCGGCTGCGGCCGTGGGCCAGGTCGCGCAGGCAGTCGTCGACGACCCGGTCCGCGTCGAGCCAGAGGAAGTCGGGCAGCTCGGACATGTCGTCGCCCGCGCGCTGGTGGAACTCGGTGTGGGTGAAGCCGGGGACCAGGGCCACGACGCGGACGCCGGTGCCCGCCAGGTGCGCGGCCAGGCCCTCGGACAGCGCGGTCACGTAGGCCTTGGACGCGGCGTAGGAGGGGCCGCTGGCCGGGAAGTACCCGGCGACGCTGGAGACGTTGACCACGCCGCCGCGGCCGCGCTCGACCATGCCGGGCAGCGCGGCGCGGGTGAGGCGCATCACGGCGGTGACGTTGAGGTCGAGCTGGTTCTGCAGCCAGTCCGGGTCGGCCTCGGCGAAGGCGCCCCTGGTGCCGAACCCGGCGTTGTTCACCAGCAGGTCGACCGGTTTGTCCGGGTCGGCCAGCCGCGCCTCGACCCGCTTGCGGGCCCTGGTCGTCGTCAGGTCGGCGGTCATCGGCTGGACCTGGACGTCGTGGGCCCCGGCCAACTCGGCGGCGACGGACTTCAGCCGGTCGGCGGTGCGGGCGACGATGACGAGGTCCCAGCCGTCCGCGGCGAGCCTGCGGGCGAACGCGTGGCCGATGCCTGCGGTGGCTCCGGTGATGAGGGCGGTGGGCATGTGGACACGCTACTAAGCGGTAACCCAGACCGGAAGAAGATCACGCGTCCTTGACGTCGGCTTTCGCCGCCGTGTCCGCCTCGGGCTCGGCCTCGGCGGTGTCGGACTCGCCGTCGAACGGGTCGACGACGTCGGCGATCTCGCCGATGCCCCGCAGCAGGCGTTCGAGCCGCGAGGGGCTCGAGTTCGGCGGCGCCGCCGCCAGCACCCACCCGTCCTCGATCCACGCCACGGCGATGTCGCGCCCGATCTCCTCGGTCGCGTCGACCAGGTCCGGGGTGATCAGCGTCCGCGCCGCGCCGATGTCGGAGACGAAGGCGTACCGCTGCCCGACCGGCCCCAGCAGCTCGGGCATGTGCTCGCGCTGGAACGGCGTGCTCGGCACCCACAGCTCCACGACCACCGGGTGCTTCCTGCGCGTCTGCACCGCCGCGATGACGGTGTTGACCCGCCCCCCGGCCTCCAGGTCGAACACGTAGACCTTGCGTCGCCCGTCCGCGGTGAACGTCGTCCCGGCCACCACGTCCCTGGCCAGCCCGTCCCCGTAGTAGGCCACGGCCCCGCCGCTCCACTGCTTGGGCAGCACCATGTCCGTCTCGGCGAACTGCCACCCGCGCAGCCCGGCCCACCGCCGTCGCTCCCGGTTTCTCGACGTCAACACCGCCCGGTCGCGCAGCAGGAACCCGCCACCGGCGACGAACGCGACGACAGCGATCAAGAACCAGACCCAAGCGGGAACGCCCACATCGGGCAGCGTAGTCGCCACGCGCCGTTGTTCAAGATCACGGGGGGCGCGCCGCGCACCCGATCGCTGGAACTTCGTCTCGTTCGCTGGGACACAACGCGCGGGAGCGGCGGGTTTGCGGCCGTTTGCCCTTTGGGGTGAATCCGCGAACGCCGCCGGGCGTGGCGGAGTCGACCGCGGGCGCCATTCCAAGATCAACCGCTCTGGGGCCCCCGGTTTCAACGCTACTCAGGGGGTCCGACAGGAACGGCTCGGTAAGGGCGAGTTGTCCACAGGGTCCGGATCTGTCCACAGAATTCGACCACCCCTTCAACCGCGGCCCGACGGCGGCGAGGCTGGGTCGAGAGGAACTGCCCGACGGGGGGAATGATCATGCACAAGCTCAGCAGGCGCTGTCTTCTCCGCCGGGTGTGGGGCCGCGCTCGGGCGAGAACGGCCCCACACCTGGCACTGCTACTCGGCCTGCGACACGACCAGGCCAGAGCTGTCCTCGTTGATGTCGACCTTGACCGTGTCGCCGTCGCGGACCTCGCCCGCGAGGAGCTTGCGGGCCAGTTGGTCGCCGATCGCGGAGCTGACCAGCCTGCGCAGGGGGCGGGCGCCGTAGACCGGGTCAAAGCCGTTGAGGGCGAGCCACTCGCGGGCGGCGGCGGAGACGTCGAGGGCGAGGCGGCGCTGGGCGAGGCGGCGGCCGAGCTTGCCGACCTGGATGTCGACGATCGAGGTGAGCTCCTCGGTGGCGAGGGCGTGGAAGACCACGACGTCGTCGAGGCGGTTGAGGAACTCGGGCTTGAAGTGGCGCTGGACGACGGCCATGACCGCGTCGTGCCTGCCCCGGTCGTCGAGGGCCGGGTCGACGATGGCGTGCGAGCCGAGGTTGGAGGTCAGCACCAGGATGGTGTTGCGGAAGTCGACGGTGCGGCCCTGGCCGTCGGTCAGCCGACCGTCGTCGAGGACCTGCAGGAGCACGTCGAAGACGTCCGGGTGCGCCTTCTCCACCTCGTCGAGCAGCACCACGCTGTACGGGCGGCGGCGGACCGACTCGGTGAGCTGCCCGCCCTGGTCGTAGCCGACGTACCCGGGGGGCGCGCCGACGAGGCGGGCCACCGAGTGCTTCTCGGAGTACTCGCTCATGTCGATGCGGATCATCGCCCGCTCGTCGTCGAACAGGAACTCCGCGAGCGCCTTGGCCAGCTCGGTCTTGCCGACGCCGGTCGGGCCGAGGAACAGGAACGAGCCGGTCGGCCGGTCCGGGTCGGCCACGCCCGCGCGGGTGCGGCGGACGGCGTCGGACACCACGCGCACGGCCTCGGCCTGCCCCACCACGCGGCGGGCCAGCTCCTCCTCCATGCGCAGCAGCTTCTGCGTCTCACCCTCCAACATGCGCCCGGCCGGGATGCCGGTCCACGCCGACACCACCTCGGCCACGTCGTCGGAGCCGACCTCCTCCTTGAGCATCAGGTCGCCGGTCGGCGAGGTGTCCGCGGACACCGCAGACACGTCGATGGCCGCGGCCAGGTCCTTCTCCAGCGCCGGGATGCGCCCGTACCGCAGCTCGGCGGCCCGGCCGAGGTCGCCGTCGCGCTCGGCGCGCTCGGACTCGCCGCGCAGCGACTCCAACTGCTCCTTGAGCTCGCGGACCTTGTCGATGGAGCCCTTCTCGTTCTGCCAGCGGGCGGTCAGCCCGGACAGCTCCTCGCGCTTCTCGGCCAGCTCGGCGCGCAGCGCGGCGAGGCGGTCCCGGGAGGGGGCGTCCTCCTCCTTGGCCAGCGCCATCTCCTCGATCTCCAGGCGGCGCACGGCGCGCTCGACCACGTCGATCTCCACCGGCCGGGAGTCGATCTCCATCCGCAGCCGGGACGCGGCCTCGTCGACCAGGTCGATGGCCTTGTCCGGCAGGAACCGGGCGGTGATGTAGCGGTCGGACAGGGTGGCCGCGGCGACCAGGGCGCTGTCGGTGATCCGCACGCCGTGGTGCACCTCGTAGCGCTCCTTGAGCCCGCGCAGGATGCCGATGGTGTCCTCGACCGTCGGCTCGCCGACGAAGACCTGCTGGAAGCGGCGCTCCAGGGCCGGGTCCTTCTCGATGTGCCCGCGGTACTCGTCCAGCGTCGTGGCGCCGACCATGCGCAGCTCGCCGCGGGCCAGCATCGGCTTGATCATGTTGCCCGCGTCCATCGCGCCCTCGCCGGTCGCGCCCGCGCCGACGATGGTGTGCAGCTCGTCGATGAAGGTGACGACCTGGCCGGCGGAGTCGGTGATCTCCTTGAGGACGGCCTTGAGCCGCTCCTCGAACTCGCCGCGGAACTTCGCGCCCGCCACCATCGACCCCAGGTCGAGCGAGATCACCCGCTTGCCGCGCAGCGACTCGGGCACGTCACCGGCGATGATCCGCTGGGCCAGGCCCTCGACGATGGCGGTCTTGCCGACGCCGGGCTCACCGATGAGCACCGGGTTGTTCTTGGTGCGCCGCGACAGCACCTGCACCACGCGCCGGATCTCGGCGTCGCGGCCGATCACCGGGTCCAGCTCGCCCTTGCGGGCGCGCTCGGTGAGGTCCACGCCGTACTTGTCCAGCGCTTGGTAGGTGCCCTCGGGATCGGGGGAGGTGACCCGCGCGGAGCCGCGGACCTTGGTGAACGCCTCGGTCAGCGCCTCGGCGGTGGCCCCGTGCCGCTTGAGCAGGTCGCCCGCCTCACCGCCCTCGGCGGCCAGGCCGACGAGCAGGTGCTCGGTGGAGACGTACTCGTCGCCCATGCTGGTGGCGAGCTTCTGGGCGTGGGTGATCGTGCGCAGCGCCTGCTGGGACAGCCCCGGCTGCGACACGGTGGCCCCGGTGGCGCTGGGCAGGCCGCGGCTGAGCGGCTCGAGCTCCTTTCCGACCACGGCCGGGTCGACGCCGACGGCGGTCAGCAGCGGCGCGGTGAGGCCGTCCGCCTGGGCCAGCAGGGCGCCGAGCAGGTGGACCGGGCTGATGTCCGGGTTGCCCGCGGTCGCGGCGGCCTGGGCCGCCGACGAGATCGCCTGCTGAGTCTTGGTCGTCGGGTTGAACGCGTCCATCTCCACCTCGGATCTGCCTGCTGCCTGGAACTCTCGACTCTTCTAACGTCAGCAAAGTTGAGTCGGTTCCACTCAACCCGGACGACTTTGCCGGTTGCGCTCCGAAGTCACCCGATCGAGCGATCACCCACTTGTCGCAACATGGCTGTCCACAGTTGTGACGCAGTTGTCCACAATCCCCAGGAAGTTGTCCACAGGCTTGTGTACAACTGTCCCCAGCCCGCCGGGAGAACGGCGTGACCAGGGATTACAGGTCCAGGTTGAGCTTGCCCAACAACCTGCTGAACTCCTGGATGTCCTCGGTTGGCCAGGTCCCCAACTGCGTGCGCAGCCGCGCCCGTCGATCCGATCGGACCTCCGCGAGCCGAGCCGCCCCGGTGACGGTCAGTTGCACCAACCGCGCCCGGCCGTCGGAGGGGTCGGGCACGCGCTCGATCAGGTCGAGTTCCTCCAGCCGTGCGATCTGCCTGCTGACCGTCGACTTGTCCAGACCGGTGCGCTCCACTACGTCGGCCGCGCGCACCGGGCTGATGTCGCTGAGGTGCAGCAACAGCGCGTAGGAGGCCGCGTCGAGGCCGGTGTGCACCCGGGAGGCGAAAGTCATCGAGAGGCTGCGGGCGCGGCCGAACAGCTTCGACAGCTCCCGCTCCAGGTCCTGGGCCGCGTTCTCCCGCTCGCCCGACTGCTCGTCCACCCTCGTCAGTCCCTTCGTCACGCCTCCCGGAAAGTTAGCGGCACGGCGCCGCTGGGGCGCAGCTACCAGGCAAAAAATGCAGTACCGTGTACGTCCAGTAGTCGAGCAGTACCGATTCACCCGTTCTCCACCCCGCTGGTGCGGGGGGCTCAAGTACGCTGAGTGCCGCCCAGGGACCGTCAGACCGGTGGAGCGACCGCCCGACCATGTCAGCCGATGTGAGCCCGTTCCCGTCCTCGAACCCGCGCGCCGAGGCACCCGCCGCGGTGGCGGCGATGGTGCGCCTGGTCCGGGAGAGCTTCGCCTTCGTCGAGCCGCGCGCCGATGAGGTCGCCGCCGCCTTCTACGACAACCTGTTCCACGTCGAGCCCAGCACCCAGGACATGTTCCCACCGGACATGCGGGTGCGGGACTCGCGGCTGCTGCAGGCGCTCGTGCAGGTCGTGCAGATGGTCGACCGGCCGGAGGACCTGGTGCCCTACCTGCGTGAGATCGGGCGCGAGCACCGCAAGTTCGGCCTGGTCAGCGACCACTACGAGGCCGTGGGCATGGCGTTGATCCACGCCGTGCGCGAGTTCGCCGAGCCGGTGTGGACCGAGGACGTCGAGCGGGCGTGGGCCGAGGCGTACACGATCATGGCCAGGGCGATGCTGGGCGCCGCCGCCGAGGCCACCGGGCCAGCGTGGTGGAACGCGACGGTCGTCGAGCGCGAGCGGATCAGCTGGGACTTGGCCGTGCTGCGCGTGTGCCCCGACCAGCCCCTGCCCTACCGCCCCGGCCAGTACGTCAGCGTCGAGGTCCCGCAGCACCCCCGCCTGTGGCGCTACCTGTCCCCGGCCACCGCCCCCGCCGACGACGGCGTCCTCGAGTTCCACGTCCGCACCGTCGAGAACGGCCTGGTCAGTCCCACCATCGTCAACGACACCCAGGTCGGCGACGAGTGGCGCATCGCCGCCCCCATGGGCCGCCTCACCGTCGACCGCCAGTCCGACCGCGACGTCCTCATGATCACGGGCGGCACCGGCATCGCCCCGATGCGCTCGATCATCGAGGAGCTCGCCCAGTGGGGCCTCAACCCCCGCGTCCACCTCTTCACCGGCGGCCGCGTCCGCGAGGACCTCTACGACCTGGCCCACCTGCAGAACATCGCCGCCAGCAACCCGTGGCTGTCGATCCTGCCCGTCCTGGAGCACGAACCCGACGTCGCGGAGGCCGAACACGGCACCCTCGCCCAGGTCGTCACCAAGTACGGCTCCTGGTCCGACTGCGACATCCTCGTCTCGGGCAGTCCCCAGATGATCCGCAGCACGGTCTCCGCCCTCCTGCTCGCGGGCGCCCCCATCGACCACATCACCTACGACCCGTTCATCCTGAGCTGATCGAACGGCGCGACCCCGTCAGCGGCGGCGCTGCGGGGGGCGCCAGACGACCAGGGCGGTCTCGCGCTTCACGGGGACCAGGTCGTGGCGGTAGCTCTTGTGGATGGCCGCGGCGGCCTGTTCGGCGGCGGCGTGGACCTGGGCCAGTTCCTCGGTCAGCTCGGCGATGCGCGAGCGCAGGGCGTCGACCTCGTTCTCGAGTTCGATGATGCGCTTGACGCCCGCGAGGTTGACCCCGGCCTCCTGGGAGAGGCGCTGGACCTCCTTGAGCAGGACGATGTCGCGGACCGAGTACCTGCGGCCGCCGCCGGAGGTGCGGCCGGGGGAGACCAGGCCCATGCGGTCGTAGCTGCGCAGGGTCTGGGCGTGCAGGCCGGAGAGCTGGGCGGCCACCGAGATCACGAAGACGGGGGTGTCCTCGTCGGCCCCCGGCGGGAAGGGGTTCACGACTGCCTCGCCTTCTCGACCATGGCGGTCAGGTCGGGTCGGGGATCGTGCTGCTTGGTCGCCTCAGCGTAGGCCTGCAGGGCCTCGGTGGCGGTCTCGTCGAGGGTCGGGGGGACCGACACCTGCAGAGTGATCAGCAGGTCGCCGGTCTGGCCGTCGCGCTTGGCGACGCCCTTGCCCCGGACCCGCAGGACGCGGCCGGACGGGGTGCCGGGGGCGACCCGGGCGCTGACCGAGCCCTCCAGGGTGGGGACGGAGATGGTGGTGCCCAGGGCCAGCTCGGTGAAGCTGACCGGGACCCGCAGGGTGAGGTTGTTGCCGTCGCGGCCGAAGACCGGGTGCGGGGTGACGTGCACGCGGACGTACAGGTCGCCGGACGCGGCGCCGTTGGAGCCGGGTTCGCCCTGGCCGGACAGGCGGATGCGCTGGTCGTTCTCCACCCCCGGGGGGATGCGGACGGTCAGCGTGCGGGTCTTGGTGCTGACCCCGTCGCCGCCGCAGTCGGGGCAGGGGTTGTCGACGATGCGGCCGGTGCCGCGGCAGTCGTGGCACGGCTCGCTGAACGCGAACGCGCCCTGGCTGCGGCTGATCAGGCCCGCGCCCGAACAGGTCGCGCAGGTGCGCGGGGTGGTGCCCGGCCGGGCACCGGAGCCGTGGCAGGTCTCGCACTCCGACGGGCTCGACAGCCGCAGCGGGACCGTCGCGCCCTTGACCGCCTCGACGAAGTCGATGCGGACCTCGGTCTCGACGTCGGCCCCGCGCCGGGCGCGCGGCGAGGACGCCGCACCCCGGCCGCGGCCGAACAGGTTGCCCAGCATGTCGCCGAAGCCGCCGCCCGCGGCCGCGCCGCCCGCGGCTTGGCCGAACAGGTCGGAGAACGACGCGCCGCCGCCCCCCGACCCGCCGCCGAAGCCGCCGCGCAGCCCGCCGCCGAACAGGGAGCGGGCCTCGTCGTACTGCTTGCGCTTCTCCGGGTCGCCGAGCACCCCGTGCGCCTCGGACACCGCCTTGAACCGCGCCTCGGCGTCGGCGTTGCCCGGGTTGGCGTCGGGGTGCAGCTCGCGGGCGAGCTTGCGGTACGCCTTCTTGATCTCGCCCTCACCGGCGTCGGAGGAGACGCCCAGCTCGCGGTAGAAGTCCTTGTCGATCCAGTCCCGTGCGCTCACCGGACGTCCCCTCCTCTCGCTCAGTCCGCCGGGGTGGCGGGTGCTGCCTCGGCGTCGGTCACCGCGACCAGCGCGGCCCGCACGACGCGGTCCCCGATCTTGTAACCCCGGCGCAGCACACCGCTGACGGTGGGCCCGTCCACCTCGGTGGACGTGTCGTGCTGCACGGCCTCGTGCACCGAGGGGTCGAACGGCTCGCCCTCGTGGGCGAACGCCTCCAACCCGGTCTTGGTCAGCACCGAGTTGAGCTTGTCCGCCACCGCCTTGAACGCGCCGGTGAGGTCACCGTGCTTCTCGGCCCGCTCCAGGTCGTCGAGGACACCGAGGAACTCGGCCACGACCTGGGCCTTGGCCGAGGTGGCCACGGCCTCGCGGTCGCGCTCGACGCGCTTGCGGTAGTTGGCGTACTCGGCCTGCAGGCGCTGCAGGTCGGCGGTGCGCTCGGCCAACTGGGACTTCGCCTCGGCAGCCGGGTCGGCGTCGGCGTCGGCCTCGGCGTCGTCGACGATCCCGTCCACCACTGTGACGTCCTCGACCTCGGCCTCGGCCGGGGCCTGCGCGGCCGGGGTGTCCCCGGCCGCCTTGGCCTCGGCGCGGACCTCACCCGTCTCCGGGTCGAGCCTGCGCTTGTCGCGCACCACGACCGGCTCCTGCGCGGCGTTCTCCTCGCGCTTCTGCTCGGTCACTTCTTGTCCTTGTCCTCGTCGACGATCTCGGCGTCCACCACGTCGTCCTCGGGCTTGGCCTGCGCGCCGCCCTCGGGGCCGCCCGCGGCCTGCTCGGCCCCGGTGTTGGCGTAGAGCGCGGAACCCATCGCCTGGGACTCGGTGCCCAGCTTCTCCATCGCGGCCTTGATGGCGCCGATGTCGGTGCCCTTGAGCGCCTCGTTGGCCTCGGTGATCGCGGCGGTCACCTTCTCCTTGGCGTCGGCCGGGACCTTGTCCTCGTTGTCCTTGAGGAACTTCTCGGTCTGGTAGACCAGCGTCTCCGCCTGGTTGCGGACGTCGGCCTCCTCGCGGCGCTTCTTGTCCTCCTCGGCGTGCGCCTCGGCGTCCTTGACCATCCGGTCGATGTCGTCCTTGGGCAGCGCCGAGCCGCCCGTGATCGTCATTGACTGCTCCTTGCCGGTGCCCAGGTCCTTCGCGTTGACGTGCACGATGCCGTTCGCGTCGATGTCGAAGGTGACCTCCACCTGCGGCACGCCGCGCGGGGCGGGGGGCAGGCCGGTGAGGTCGAAGGTGCCCAGCTTCTTGTTGTCCGCGGCGAAGTCGCGCTCGCCCTGGAACACCTGGATGCCCACGGTGGTCTGGTTGTCGTCGGCGGTGGAGAAGATCTCCGAGCGCTTGGTCGGGATGGTGGTGTTGCGCTCGATGAGCTTGGTGAACACCCCGCCCTTGGTCTCGATGCCCAGCGACAGCGGGGTCACGTCGAGCAGCAGGACGTCCTTGACCTCGCCCCGGAGCACACCGGCCTGCAGCGCGGCGCCGATGGCGACGACCTCGTCCGGGTTGACGCCCTTGTTGGCCTCGCGACCGCCGGTGAGCTCCTTGACCAGCTCGGCGACGGCGGGCATCCGGGTGGAGCCGCCGACCAGCACGACGTGGTCGATCTCGCCGATCGGCATGCCCGCGTCCTTGACCACGTTGTTGAACGGGGTGCGGGTGCGGTCGAGCAGGTCCTGGGTGATCCGCTGGAACTCCGCGCGGGTCAGCGTCTCGTCGAGGAACAGCGGGTTCTTGTCGCCGTCGACGGTGATGTAGGGCAGGTTGATGTTGGCGCTGTTCGAGCTGGACAGCTCGATCTTCGCCTTCTCGGCCGCCTCGCGGATGCGCTGCAGCGCCATCTTGTCCTTGGTGAGGTCGATGCCGCTGGACGACTTGAACTTCTCGACCAGCCAGTCGACGACGCGCTGGTCCCAGTCGTCGCCGCCGAGGTGGTTGTCACCGGAGGTCGCGCGGACCTCCACGACGCCGTCGCCGATCTCGAGCAGCGAGACGTCGAAGGTGCCGCCGCCGAGGTCGAAGACCAGGATCGTCTGCTCCTTGGCGCCCTTGTCCAGGCCGTAGGCCAGGGCGGCCGCGGTGGGCTCGTTGACGATGCGCAGGACGTTGAGGCCCGCGATCTGCCCGGCCTCCTTGGTGGCCTGGCGCTGGGCGTCCTCGAAGTACGCGGGCACGGTGATGACCGCGTCGGTGATGGTCTCGCCCAGGTACGACTCGGCGTCGCGCTTGAGCTTCATCAGCACGCGCGCGGAGATCTCCTGCGGCGTGTAGTCCTTGCCGTCGAACTGCTCTTTCCAGCCGGTGCCGATGTGCCGCTTGACCGACCGGACGGTGCGGTCAACGTTGGTGACCGCCTGGTTCTTCGCGGGCTGTCCGACCAACACGTCGCCGTTCTTGGCGAACGCGACGATCGATGGAGTCGTCCGCGAGCCCTCGGAGTTGGCGATGACCGTCGGCTCGCCGCCTTCGAGGACGGCGACGACGGAGTTGGTCGTCCCCAGGTCGATGCCGACCGCTCGCGCCATGTCTTCCTCCTGCTGTGACTGCTCTCGGGTGATCCTCTAGGTTGAGTGTACTCGACTCAGCTTTGCTACTTGAGTCGGTCCCGCTCAACCTTTCTGACCCGCACAACGAGGACCAGCGCGGAGTTGTTCCCGACCCGGCGGGAAAACTCAACCGAAGTCGAGAGTGATGGTGCCGGAGTTGGCCCTGGCCTCGAGCGGGGTGCCCGTCGGGTCGTGGCCGATGCGGTTGTCGATGCGCCCGGAGTCGACGCGCAGGGTGGTGTTGTAGTCGCCGCGCGGGACCCGCACGTCGATGGTGCCGCTGTCGACCCTGGCCACGAGCGGGGCGGCCTTGGCGGCGCGCACCTCGACATCGCTGGAGTCGGCGCGCACGGTCACCGCGTCCTGGGTCTCGGCGAGGGTGACCCGGCCGGAGTCGGCCTCGACCGAGACCGCGCCGCTGGGCCGGGTGACCGTCAGGTCGCCGGAGGAGACCGCCAGCGAGACCGTCGAGGCATCCTGGACCTCCGCCTGCCCGGAGTCGATGTCACCGTCGACCGCGACCCCCCTCGGCACGACCACGTCGTAGTCCACCCAGCAGCCCGAGACCTCGCAGGAGTCGAGCACCAGCGTGTCGCCCTCCATCCGGAACGTCGACACGTCGGGCCGGTCGCCGCGGTAGTGCACCGTGCGGTGGACCGAGCTGGTCTCCCCGGCGACGATCCGGACCGAGCCCGAGTCGACGGACAGGCGGACCTCCCGGACCACCTGGTCGAACCGCGCGTCGTCGGAGTACGCCCCCTGCTTCTCCAACATCCCGCAGCCGCTTACCAGCGCGGCCCCCGACGCCCCGATCAGCACCGCGACCAGCAGGTTCTTCATCGTTTCCCCCTTGGTTGAGCAACAAGGAAGACGTTATGGCCGCGCACGGCGCCCGGGGATCAGGGAAAGCCCCCGGAACCACCCTGATGTTCTCCCTACCCCTAGCGCAGGGGTGCGAGG
The DNA here is from genome assembly GCF_009745975.1 of Actinokineospora pegani. GTDB lineage: Bacteria > Actinomycetota > Actinomycetes > Mycobacteriales > Pseudonocardiaceae > Actinokineospora > Actinokineospora pegani. The sequence continues at coordinate 107,616 of NZ_WHOL01000061.1, forward strand.
AGGTGCTCGACGACCGGGAGCAGCTCCTCCTCCGTCGGCGGGTCGTCGTCGATGAGGCCCTGGAGCAGGATTCCGTCGATGCCCGCGAGGAAGGCGCGGAACCCGGTCTCGTCCGGTTGGCGACCGAGGCTGGTCAGCACGTCGAGCCACTGCCGGGCGGCGCGGCGCAGGGTCGGGCGGCGGGCCGCGAGCAGGTAGAGCTCGTACTCGGCCATCGTCCGCCCCCGGCGCGGGCCGAGCGCCTCGGCCAGCATCTCGGCCACCGCCCCCGCCTGGCTGCGCCCCTTGATCCGGCTGGACTCGATGCGGTCGCGGATGCGCACCGCCATGTCCTCCGCCGACCAGGTCAGCGCCGTGACGATGAGGTCGTCGAGCGCGGCGAAGTGGTAGGTGAGCGAGGCGGGGGGCACGCCCGCCTCGGCGGCCACCGTGCGGTGCGTGACGCCCGCGACCCCGTCGCGCTCGACCACGCGCAAGGTCGCCTCGATGATCTCCGCGCGCCTGCGGTCGCCCCTGGCCCGGCGGCCGTCGACCCGGCGGTAGGCGGTCGCGCTCACGACGCGCCGCCCGCGGGCACAAGTCCGCTGAACCTCGCTGACAATTTCCGCGACAAGGCCACCGCCACCTCGCCGACGATCGCCGCTACCAGCAGAATGAACGCCACCATGCCGGGAAACACTACCTGGACGATCGTCCAAGTAGTCCGGAGGTGTGCACCACACTTGTCAGGCTTAGGGTCGGCTTACCCGGTTACTGGCGAGTAGGGTCTCCCACCGAATGCCGAACTGACGGAAGGTCACCACGCCATGGGTGCCGTGCAACTGATCCTCGGGCTGATCGCGGTCGCGGTCAGCCTCGTGGCCTGGGGCATGTTCGTGCGAACGATCATGCGGTTCATCAAGACGATCCAGCTCGGGCAACCCGACTCCACGCGCAACGGCCCGTTCGTGCCCCGCATGAAGACGATGCTCGTCGAGTTCGCCGCGCACACGCGGATGAACAAGTTCCGGCACGTCGGCTGGGCGCACTGGCTGGTGATGTGGGGCTTCCTGATCGGCTCCGCGGCCCTGTTCGAGGCCTACGGCGAGGTGTTCGTCCCGACCTGGGGCTGGCCGATCCTCGACCACTGGAACGTGTGGCACCTGCTGATGGAGGTGCTGGGCGTCGCCACGATCATCGGCGGCATCGCGCTGGTGGTCATCCGCCAGCGCAACCACCCGCGCCGCGCCGACCGCATGTCGCGCTTCCAGGGCTCGAACTTCCGGCAGGCCTACTTCGTCGAGACCGTCGTGATCTTCGAGGGCTTCGGCATCCTCGGTGTCCGCGCGGCCAAGGCCGCCATGGGCGCGCACGAGCTGCCGCTGTGGGCCGCGTTCGTGTCCAACCCGCTGGGCGAGCTCCTGCCCGCGAGCCCGAACCTGGTCTCCGTGCTCGCGTTCATCAAGCTCATGGGCGCGATGGTCTGGGTCTACGTCGTGGCCAAGTACATGACGATGGGCGTGGCCTGGCACCGGTTCAGCGCGTTCTTCAACATCTACTTCAAGCGCGAGGCCGACGGCGGCGTGGCGCTGGGCGCGATGAAGCCGATGATGTCCGACGGCAAGCCCCTCGACTTCGAGGAGGCCGACCCGGAGAAGGACGTCTTCGGCGCGGGCAAGATCGAGGACTTCACCTGGAAGGGCTGGCTGGACTTCACGACCTGCACCGAGTGCGGTCGCTGCCAGTCGCAGTGCCCGGCCTGGAACACCGGCAAGCCGCTGTCGCCGAAGCTGCTGATCACCCAGCTCCGCGACCACGCCTACGCCAAGGCGCCGTACCTGCTCGCGGGCGGCAAGAAGGACATGATGGGCGAGGAGATCGGCCTCGTCGGCGACAACTCCCACGCCGGGATCGATGTGCTGGCGCTGGCCGAGTCCGAGCGCCCGCTGATCGGCGGCCCGGACGAGCTCGGCGTCATCGACCCCGAGGTGCTGTGGTCCTGCACCACCTGCGGCGCCTGCGTCGAGCAGTGCCCGGTGGACATCGAGCACGTCGACCACATCGTCGACATGCGCCGCTACCAGGTCCTGATCGAGTCGAACTTCCCGTCCGAGCTGGGCGGCATGTTCAAGAACCTGGAGAACAAGGGCAACCCCTGGGGCCAGAACTCCAAGGACCGCCTGGCCTGGACCGAGGAGCTGGACTTCGAGGTCCCGGTGTTCGACGGCGAGCTGGCCGACGAGACCGAGTACCTGTTCTGGGTCGGCTGCGCGGGCGCCTTCGAGGACCGCGCGAAGAAGACCACCCGCGCGGTGGCCGAGCTGCTGCACAACGCGGGCGTCAACTACGTCGTGCTCGGCTCGGAGGAGACCTGCACCGGCGACCCGGCGCGCCGCGCGGGCAACGAGTTCCTGTTCCAGATGCTGGCCCAGCAGAACGTCGAGGTCATGAACTCGGTGTTCGAGGGCCGCGAGGCCGGTAAGCGCAAGGTCGTGGTGACCTGCGCCCACTGCTTCAACACCATCGCCAACGAGTACCCGCAACTGGGCGGCAAGTACGAGGTCGTGCACCACACCCAGTTGCTCAACAAGCTGGTGCGGGAGAAGCGCCTGGTGCCGGTCGCCAAGGTCACCGAGGACGTCACCTACCACGACCCGTGCTACCTGGGCAGGCACAACAAGATCTACGAGGCTCCGCGCGAGCTGGTCGGCGCGTCCGGCGCGAAGCTGCGCGAGATGCCGCGCCACGCCGACCGGTCCATGTGCTGCGGCGCCGGTGGCGCCCGGATGTGGATGGAGGAGCGGATCGGCAAGCGGATCAACGTCGACCGCGTGGACGAGGCGCTGAGCACGGCCCCGTCGAAGATCGCGACCGGCTGCCCGTTCTGCCGCGTCATGCTCACCGACGGCGTCACCGCGCGCCAGGCCGACGGCCTGGCGGGCGAGAACGTCGAGGTCGTCGACGTCGCGCAGCTCCTGCTCGAGGCGGTCAAGCGCGGCAAGACCGAGCGGCCGGACATCCCGACCGACGAGACGGACACCGGCACCCCGCTGCCGGACGAGGACAAGTCCCCGAGCACGGGCACCTGATCCCAGGCTGGGCCACAGGGCCGCGACCCTCCCGGGTCGCGGCCCTGCTCGTTTTGGTCTTCTCATAAAATGAGACGAGAGTTCCGAAATACAGGAACAGTTAGCTATGTTAACTACATGGTCGCGCATGTCGAGCAGGGAACCTCTCGTCGGTGGGTCATCCTCGGGGTGGCCGTCGCGGCCCAGGCCGCCACGAGCACCCTCGTCTACGGCCTGCCGTTCCTGATCCCGGCGATCCGCTCCGCCGAGGGCATGAGCCTGGCCGGGGCCGGGAGCCTGACCGTCGCGCCGGTGCTGGGCGTGCTGGTGGCGCTGATCGCCTGGGGCGCGGCCGCGGACCGGTTCGGCGAGCGGGTCGTGATGACGATTGGCATGACCGGCACCGGCCTGGGCGCGCTGGCCGCGGTCTGGGCGCCCGGCACCGGCTGGCTCGCCGCGGCCCTGGTGGTGGCCGGGGTGTTCTCGGCGTCGATCAGCGCGGCCAGCGGCCGGGCGGTGCTGGGCTGGTTCGGCCCCGCCGAGCGCGGCCTGGCCATGGGCATCCGCCAGACCTGCCAACCGATCGGCGTCGGCATCGCGGCGCTGACCCTGCCGTCGGTGGCCGGTGGTTTCGGGTACCGGGCGGCCTTGCTGGTCCCGGCCGCGCTGTGCCTGGTGAGCGCGGTCCTGGTCGTCCTGCTGCTGCTCGACCCGCCGCGCAAGCCCGCCACCGGCGTGGCCGCCACGCGCTCGCCGTACCGCGGGGGTCGGCTGGCGCGGGTGCACCTGGCCAGCGCGCTGTTGGTGGTGCCCCAGTTCGTCTCGGCCACGTTCGCGCTGACCTACCTGGTCAGCGAGCTGGGGTGGGACGCGGTGGCCGCGGGCGCGGTCCTCGCCCTCGTCCAGGTCTTCGGGGCGCTGGGCCGCGTCGGGGCGGGGGTGTGGTCGGACCGGGTCGCCAGCCGGATGCGCCCGATGCGTGCCATCGCGGCCACCGTCGCCGCGTTCTTGCTGGTCTGGGCCCTGGGAGACCAAACGGCGGCGTGGCTGGCGGTGGTCGGCCTGATCGCGGTGCTCGTCGTCTCGGTCACCGACAACGGCCTGGGCTTCACCGCGACGGCCGAGCTGGCCGGCCCGTCCTGGGCCGGTCGGGCGCTGGGCATCCAGAACACCGGCCAGAACGCGGTGGCCCTGGCCGTCGCCCCGGTCTTCGGCGCGCTGATCCCGGTCGCGGGCTGGACGTGGAGCCTGGTCGTCGCCGCCGCGCTGCCGCTGGCCGCGATGGCGCTGACACCGGTGCGGGGCGAGGTCGTGGCCTAGGCGTGTCCTAGCGGCGGGTGTCGACCCGGTGGAAGTTGAGGTAGGCGCGCGAGGGCGTCGGTCCGCGCTGCCCCTGGTAGCGGGAGCCCGCCTCCTGGGAGCCGTAGGGGAACTCGGCCGACGAGGAGAGCCGGAACAGGCACAGTTGCCCGATCTTCATCCCCGGCCACAGCGTGATCGGCAGGTTCGCCACGTTGGACAGCTCCAGCGTGATGTGCCCGGTGAACCCGGGATCGATGAACCCCGCCGTCGAGTGCGTCAGCAACCCCAACCGCCCCAGCGACGACTTCCCCTCCAACCGCCCCGCCAGGTCATCGGGCAGCGTCACCGCCTCGTACGTCGACCCGAGCACGAACTCCCCGGGGTGCAGCACGAACGGCTCGTCCTGCTCCGCCTCGACGGCCGAGGTCAGGTCGTCCTGCTGCTGCCGGGGGTCGATGTGGGTGTACCGAGTGTTGTTGAAGACCCGGAAGAACCGGTCCAACCGCACGTCGATGCTGGAGGGCTGCACCATCAACGGCTCGAAGGGCTCCAGGCCGAACCGACCGGAGTCGAGTTCCTTGCGCAGGTCACGGTCGCTCAGCAGCACCCGCCCACCCTAGCCGTCGGCCCCTGCGCGCACCGCCGCGGACCACGCCGTGTACGATGTGATCGTTCTGCGGATGTAGTTCAATGGTAGAACATCAGCTTCCCAAGCTGAATACGCGGGTTCGATTCCCGTCATCCGCTCCAGCGCTGCGAATGCCCTGGTCATCATCATGATGACCAGGGCATTTTCGCTTTTCGCGCGGGCGGCTCAGGCCCGGGCGCGGGCCTTCATCTGGGCGCGCAGGGCGGGCAGGCCGAACTCGCGGACGGCGGTGAGGACTTCCTCGGCCGTCTTGGCGAAGGGCTTGCCCGCGTCGATCTGCCACCAGAGGTCACCGATGGGCACGGCGTTGCCGACGAGCATGAGGTCGCCGATGCGCTCCTGCCAGGCGCCCGCGGTGTGGCCCGCCGCGCGCAGGTAGGGGCGGATGCGGAGCTGGGAGGCCCACTCGTCGGTGGCGGAGACGGTCAGGACGAGGGTGAAGCGGGTGGCGCGGGGGGTGCTGGTCTGCAGGATGGCGATCTCGCCGACCTGGCCCACGCCGCGCATCTGGAAGCGGCGACCCGCGCCCACGAAGCCGAGGGCGCGCAGGCCGGGGGCCAACTCGGTCTGGACCATGAGCTGGAACCATTCATCCGCGTTGCGGACCGCACCTGCCTCCAACGTCGCCCCCCTTCGCTCGGTCGGAAGCCCGGGAGCGACCGCTGGACGCCCCGCCGGACACCCATCGCCGTGCAAATACCCAAAAAGCGGTCATTCACACGGCCGCTGGCCTCCACGCTGGCCAGTCGAGACCACGTGGTCGCCCACGCAGCGCGGTCGTCCGATCACCGGGCTTGGACCACGAGCGTATCCGCGCCCGCGGACACTTCCCACTCGACTGCCCGTTCCGTGACCTTCACCCATCGGGACCTCGACACGGAGGGTCGCGAACCGCCACCATTTGCTGTGTTGTGTGTCACAACACAGCTCCCCTTTAGGGGGGACTTTGCGAGTGCGCGGTCCGGAACCTGAGACTGCACGTCTCGCCCAGCCGATGGGCGGTGTCGGTTGACACGGTCGGGTGACACCCAGGAGGAACCACTGATGCCACGCAGCCTCACCCCTCGGCCCATCGGGGGGCTGGGCCAGAGCGAGGGCGGACTGGCCATCGCCCTGGTCGACGGGGTGCCGATGTTCCGCGAAGGGCTCTCGGCCCTGGTGCTGCGCACCCGGGGCCTGCGGTGGCTGGGGGCCACGGACACGCCGCAGGGCGCGCTGCAGTTCGCCGAGCGGTACCGGCCGGACGTGGTGATGATCGACTCCGGGCTGGACCCGCGGCACCACCTCAGCCACACCCTCACCGGGGCCAACGGGGACCTGGTCGTGCTGATCCTGGTGCGCGACGGGCACCGCACGACCCAGTACGTGGCGACCGCGATCGCCGCGGGCGTGCACGGTGTGATCCTCCGCTCGGCCGAGCCGCCGCAGTTGCTGGAGGCCGTCCAGGCGACCCACCGCGACCGCCGGTACGTCGACCCGGCACTCGCCGCCACGGTCGCCGCGCCGCGCAGCCGCCTCGCGCACATCGGCGAGGGCGAGCAGCAGCCGCTGTCGCGCCGCGAGTTCCAGGTGTTGCAGCTCATCGCCGACGGCCTGGAGAACCAGGCGATCGCCAAGATCCTCTACGTCTCGGTGGAGACCGTGCGGACCCACGTGAAGAGCATCCTGCGCAAGCTCTCCGCCCGGGACCGGACGCACGCGGTGGCCGTGGCCTTCAAGTCCGGGGTCCTCATCGCGCCGCCCCCTCGACGGTCGACGACCGAGCGGACGTGACCGGAACCACAGGTTCGCAACCGCCATCCGAGCGACTTTCCTTGCCGGAGTTACCCGCAAGTAATATGCTGTTGTTACCGGTGAGTAGCGCGCTTCTGCTCGCGGCTTGACTTACCCGCACGAGCGTGAGGGACACGGAGCAACCACCATGGGTCACTACAAGAGCAACGTCCGCGACCTCGAGTTCAACCTGTTCGAGGTCTTCGGCGTGCAGGAGCGCCTCGGCAAGGGCGTCCTGGCCGACTCCGACGAGGACACCGCCCGCGGCGCCCTCGCCGAACTCAACAAGCTCGCGATCGGCCCGTTGGCGGAGTCCTTCGCCGACGCCGACCGCAACCCGCCGGTGTACGACCCCAAGACGTTCAGCGCCACGCTGCCCGAGGGGTTCCGGAAGTCGTTCCAGGAGCTCTGGGACGGCGAGTGGTGGCGGCTGGCGCTGACCACCGACCTCGGCGGCCTCGGCATCCCCCCGTCGGTCCAGTGGGCCGCGGCCGAGCTGATCCTGGGGGCCAACCCGCCGCTGTTCATGTACCTCGCGGGCCCGGCGTTCGCGATGATCGTGGACCGCAACGGGACCGAGGAGCAGCAGCGCTGGGCCCGGTTCATGATCGAGAAGTGCTGGGGCGCCACCATGGTGCTCACCGAGCCGGACGCCGGTTCCGACGTCGGCGCGGGCCGCACCAAGGCCGTCAAGCAGGACGACGGCACCTGGCACATCGACGGCGTGAAGCGCTTCATCACCTCGGCCGACCAGGACCTGACCGACAACATCATGCACCTGGTGCTGGCCCGCCCCGAGGGCGCGGGCGCGGGCACCAAGGGCCTGTCGCTGTTCCTGGTGCCGAAGTTCCACTTCGACACCGAGACCGCGGAGCTGGGCGAGCGCAACGGCGCCTTCGTCACCAACGTCGAGCACAAGATGGGCATCAAGGCGTCCACCACGTGCGAGCTGACCTTCGGCCAGCACGGCACGCCCGCGGTCGGCTGGCTGCTCGGCGAGGTGCACAACGGCATCGCGCAGATGTTCCAGGTCATCGAGTACGCCCGGATGATGGTCGGCACCAAGGCCATCGCGACCCTGTCGACCGGCTACCTCAACGCGCTCGAGTACGCCAAGGAGCGCGTGCAGGGCGCCGACCTGCCGAACATGCTCGACAAGACCGCCCCGCGCGTCACCATCACCCACCACCCGGACGTCCGCCGCTCGCTGATGCTGCAGAAGGCGTACGCGGAGGGCCTGCGCGCGGTGTACCTCTACACCGCCACCTTCCAGGACCAGATCTGGACCGGCGAGGGCGACGAGGAGTCGCAGAAGCTCGCCGAGCGGGTCAACGACCTGCTGCTCCCGATCGTCAAGGGCGTCGGCTCCGAGCGGGCCACCGAGCAGCTCGTGCAGTCGCTGCAGACCCTGGGCGGTTCGGGCTTCCTGCAGGACTACCCGATCGAGCAGTACATCCGCGACTCCAAGATCGACTCGCTCTACGAGGGCACCACGGCCATCCAGTCCCTGGACTTCTTCTTCCGGAAGATCATCCGGGACAAGGGCCAGGCGCTGGCGTACCTGGCGGGCGAGATCAGCAACTTCATCGAGGCCGAGGGCGGCAACGGCAGGCTCAAGAACGAGCGCGCCCTGCTCAAGCAGGCCCTCGAGGACGTCCAGGGCATGCTGGGCGCGCTGATCCAGTACCTCACCGCCTCGCAGGACGACCCGCAGAACATCAACAAGGTGGGCCAGCACAGCGTCCGCCTGCTGATGGGCACCGGCGACCTCCTGGTCGGCTGGCTGCTGCAGCGCCAGGCCGAGATCGCCATCACCAAGCTCGACGGCGGCGCCGCGGGCAAGGACAGGGCCTTCTACGAGGGCAAGGTCGCCGTCGCGTCCTTCTTCGCGAAGAACGTCCTGCCGGAGCTGTCGGCGGGCCGCAAGATCGTCGAGAACGCCGACAACGACCTGATGGACCTGGACGAAGCCGCCTTCTAAGGGCCAGACAGTTCCGACCGAAGGCCCCCGGGGTTCGCCCCGGGGGCCTTCGGCGCGTTCACGGGCCTGCACCGATCTCACAAGATGGGCGGGGAACAGCCCGGGCCGTCCACTGTGTTGGATGGTTGCGTGACTTCGTTGATGCGCGGGCGGGTGCGTGGGGCCGAGCTGGTGGGGCGGGGCTGGCTCAACACCGGTGGGCGGGAGCTGCACCTGGGGGACTTCCGCGGCAAGGTGGTCCTGCTCGACTTCTGGAGCTTCTGCTGCGTCAACTGCCTGCACGTCCTCGACGAGTTGCGGCCGCTCGAGGCGGAGTTCGACGACGTGCTGGTGACCGTGGGGGTGCACTCGCCGAAGTTCAAGCACGAGGCGGAGGCCTCGTCGCTGGTGGCGGCGGTGGAGCGGTACGGGGTGCACCACCCGGTGTTGGACGACCCCGAGCTGACGACGTGGCAGGCGTACGCGGTGCGGGCCTGGCCGACGCTGGTCGTGATCGACCCCGAGGGGTACGTCGTGCACGTCGCCGCGGGGGAGGGGCACGTCGAGGCGTTGCGGCGGGTCGTCGCCGAGGTGGTGGAGGTCCACGAGGCGAAGGGGACGCTGCACCGGGGCGACGGGCCCTACGTGCCGCCGGTGCCGGAGCACACCGAGTTGCGGTTCCCGGCCAAGGCGACGGCCACGGAGCGGGGGACGTTGCTGGTCGCCGACACCGCCCACCACCGGGTCGTGGAGCTCGACGGTGAGACCGTGCTGCGGGCCTGGGGAACCGGGGAGCGCGGGCGGCGGGACGGGACCGAGGCCTCGTTCTCCGAACCGTCCGGGGTCGCCGTGCTGCCGGACGACATCGCCGCAGAGGTCGGGTACCACCTGGTCGTGGCCGACACCGTGAACCACCTGCTGCGCGGGGTCGACACCGACTCCGGCGCGGTCACCACCGTGGCGGGCACGGGGGCGCAGTGGCGCAACGGGCCGACCGGTGGGCAGGCGACCGAGGTCGACCTGAGCAGCCCGTGGGACCTGGTCTGGTGGGAGCCCGCCGGTGGCGTGGTGATCGCGATGGCGGGCAACCACACGCTCGGCCTCTTCGACCCCCGCACCGGCGTGGTGGAGCGCTGGGCGGGCACCACGGTCGAGGGGCTCAAGGACGGGCCCAGGGCGGACGCCTTCTTCGCGCAGACCTCGGGGTTGGCGGCCACCGACGACCGGCTCTGGCTGGTCGACTCCGAGACCTCCGCGCTGCGCTGGGTTGACACCGGCGGGCAGGTGCACACCGCCATCGGGCGCGGGCTGTTCGACTTCGGGCACCGCGACGGCGACGCCGGGCAGGCCCTGTTGCAGCACCCGCTCGGGGTGACGGCGCTGCCGGACGGGTCGGTCGTCGTGTCCGACACCTACAACGGGGCGCTGCGGCGGTTCGACCCGGCGACCAACCAGGTCAGCACGCTGGCGACCGGGCTGGCCGAGCCGTCCGGGGCCGCGCTGCTCGACGGGGAGCTGGTGGTCGTCGCCTCGGCGGCGCACCGGGTGGAGCGGCCCGTCCCGACCAGCGACCTGGTCGCGGGGGAGGCGCACCGGGTGCGCAGGCCGCCGACGGAGGTCGGGGTCGGGGAGCTGGAGCTGGCGGTGGTGTTCCAGCCGCCGCGCGGGCAGCAGCTCGACGAGCGGTACGGGCCCTCGACCAGGCTGGAGATCACCTCGTCGCCGCCCGGGCTGCTGGCCGAGGGCGCGGGCGAGGGCACGGACCTGGTCCGCAGGCTGGTGGTCGCGGAGGGTCACACGGAGGGGGTGCTGCACGTGGTCGCGCAGGCGGCGAGCTGCGATTCGGCAGGCGCCGAACACGGTGCGTGCCACCTGACCAGGCAGGACTGGGGGGTGCCCGTTCGGGTGGTCGCCGGTGGGCCAGGGCGGCTGCCGCTGGTGCTCGGCGGCATGGACGGGAACTGATACCACGGCTGCAGGCCGCCCGCGAGCGGACAGTTACCATTCGACGGTGGCGGAAGCACAACTCGAGATCCAGATGCTCCAGGACCGGCTCCTCGTCCGCCTCTCCACCGAGGAGGGCGAACGACGCAGCTCCGGGGGCATCGTGATCCCAGCCACCGCGCAGGTGGCCCGACGTCTCGCCTGGGGGGACGTGCAGGGCGTGGGGACCAGCGTGCGCAACATCAAGGTGGGTGACCGGGTGCTGTTCAACGCCGAGGACCAGTTCGAGGTCGAGGTCCACGGCAAGACGTACCTGGTCATGCGCGAACGAGACGTGCACGCCATCGCCAGCGAGCGCACCGAACACGGAACCGGGTTGTACCTGTAAACAGGAAAGGTGAGCCGTGCCCGACGAGCTCAACCGGCAGGGCGGTCCACGCTGGCCGGAATCGCACGCTGAGCAAACCGACCTCCTGCCCGCGGTGCCCGCGCCCGGGCAGCGGTGGGACGCCAACACCGAGCGGATCGCCCAGCCCGGCGCCGAGGCCCCCCAGTCGGGCGAGCCCGACGACGCGCCCAAGCGCAAGCGCAAGCCGCTGATCATCGCGGGGGCGGTGTTCGGCGGCCTCGTGCTGCTCTGGGGAGCGGACCTGGCGCTGTCGACGGGGAACGTGCCGCGCGGGGTCAGCGTCGCGGGCGTCAGCGTCGGCGGGCTGTCGCACCAGGAGGCCGAGAGGGTCCTGCGCCAGCAGATCGAGCCGCGGCTGTCGCAACCGGTGTCGGTCCGGGCGGGCGTGGTCGAGCAGGAGCTCGAGCCCTCGGCCACCGGCCTGACCCTGGACTGGAACAAGACCCTGCAGCAGGCGGGCGACCAGCCGCTGAACCCGTTCACCCGGGTGGCCTCGCTGTTCACCACGACCGACGTCGGCGTGGTGACCGGGACCGACGAGCGCGAGCTGAACGTGGCGATGGAGAAGCTGCGCGTCGAGGTGGCGCGCGACCCCGCCGAGGGCGGGATCACCTTCGACGGCGCCACCCCGGTGCTGGCCAAGCCGGTGCCCGGCCAGCAGCTCACCGCCGACGCCGCGCGCGAGAAGCTCGTGGCCGAGTGGGCCAACGGCGAGACCGTGGAGCTGCCGGTCGACTCCACCCCGGTCAAGACGACCGAGGAGGGCGTGCGCAAGGCGTTCGACGAGGTCGCCACGCCCGCGGTGTCCGGGCCGGTGGTGGTCAAGGGCGAGGGCAAGGACGCCGAGATCACCCCGGAGGTGATCGCCTCCGCGCTGTTCTTCGAGATCGGCGAGGGCGGCGAGCTGATCCCCAAGGTGGACAACGGCAAGGTCGTCGAGGCGGTCAAGCCGCAGCTCGCCTCCACCGAGAAGGAGGGCAAGGACGCCGAGGTCGTGTTCCAGGGCGGCAGGCCCACGGTGACCCCGTCGGTGGAGGGCGTCGGCGTCAAGTACGACACCGCCTTCGACACGCTGCTCGACGTGCTCAAGAAGACCGACGGCCGCGAGATCAAGGTGGAGTACACCAAGAAGCCCGCCGCGGTGACCACCGAGGAGGCCAACGGGTACGGCATCAAGGAGGTCATCGGCGAGTTCAGCACCAAGGGCTTCGCCAGCGACTCCGGCACGAACATCCGGGTGGTCGCCGAGAAGGTCAACGGCGCGATCGTGAAGCCGGGCGACACCTTCAGCCTCAACGGCTACACCGGCCCGCGCACCACCGCCCAGGGCTACGTCGAGGCCGGTGTGATCAAGGACGGCGCGCCCGGCCGCGAGGTCGGCGGCGGCATCTCCCAGTTCGCCACCACGCTGTACAACGCGTCGTACTTCGCCGGGCTCAAGGACGCCGGGCACCGGGAGCACAGCTACTACATCTCGCGCTACCCGGCGGCACGCGAGGCGACGGTGTTCCAGAACCCCGACGGCAGCAGCGTCATCGACCTCAAGTTCACCAACGACGCCAAGACCGGCATCGCGATCGAGACCGTGTGGACCTCGAACTCGATCACGGTGAAGATCTGGGGCACCAAGCGCTACAACGTCGAGTCCATCCCCGGCGGCCGCACCGCCGAGACCCAGCCGCAGGAGAAGCAGGGCCCGACGACCGGCAAGTGCTCGCCGAGCAACGGCGCCCCCGGCTTCACCACCACCGACACCCGCGTGCTCCGCGACGTCAACACCAACGCCGAGGTCAGCCGCAGCACCAGGACCGTCAAGTACAACCCGCAGCCGAAGATCGTGTGCCCGCCCGCGGCACCAAGCGGCTGAGCCATCCGGCCCAACTGCCGTTTGGGGTCCGGCCGAAGTGGAACCTCCTGGGAGTCGACCCAAGGAGGTTCCACTTCTCATGGCCACCAGCAGCATCGCGGGCGGCGCCCGCCGCGCTCAGGACAACGGCGGGATCAAGGTCCTGGGTCGGGTGGGCATGGCCTGCTTCGGCCTGGTGTACCTCATCGTCGCCTACTTGGCGGTGCAGGTCGCCGTGGGCGGCAGCGGGCAGCAGGCCGACCAGACCGGCGCGCTCAGCGAGATCGCGTCCAAGCCCTTCGGGGCGGTGCTCCTGTGGGTGCTCGCGATCGGCCTGCTGGCCTTCGGGGTCTGGCAGTTGCTGATGGCCGCGACCAGCTTCCACTGGGTGGAGGAGGGCGCCAAGCGCACGGTGAAGCGCCTCGGCGCCGCCGGTCGCGGCGTCGTCGGGATCTCCGTGGCCATCGCCTCCATCCGCATCGCCACCGGCAGCGGCTCGCAGGGCGGTGACTCCAAGCAGCAGGAGATGACGGGCAAGCTGCTGGCCCTGCCCGCGGGCCCGGTGATCGTCGGCGTCGTCGCGCTGGTCGTCATCGGCGTGGGCGTCGCGAGCATCGTCAGCGGCGTGCGCAAGTCGTTCATGAAGGACCTGGACACCAGCGAACTGCCCAACGGCTCGCGCCGCTGGGTCGAGAAGCTGGGCATGGTCGGCCACATCGCCAAGGGCGTGGGCATCGCGATCATCGGCATCCTGCTGGGGTTCGCCGCCCTGAACTCCGACGCGGGCGAGGCCGGTGGCCTGGACGCGGCGCTGCGGACCCTGGCGGGCCAGCCGTTCGGGACGGCCCTGCTGATCGTGGTGGCCCTGGGCTTCGCCGCCTTCGCCGCGTACTGCCTGGCCGCCGCGAAGGCCCACCGCACCTGAGCTTGAGATGACGCGGACAGCGCCCGCTCATCCCCAAGGGGTGAGCGGGCGCTGTTGCTGTTCTTGAAGCGGTCTTCCGAACCAGTCGGCAACCTGGGTGCTCGTTGAGATAGATGGGCTTCGGTGCACTGGGGGTGGCTTGTGGGGGTGCTGGATCGGGTGGGGGCTGGGCTGGGCGGCTCGGGGTGGGGTTAGGCGGTTTCGGCCTTGTGCTTGAGTTTGGCCAGGGTGGACTCGATGTTGCGCTGGTTCTCGACCACCCGGTCGCTGACACCGGTTGCCAGGGCGGTGATGGGGCGGTACCAGGACGGCCTGCGGTCCCAGGTGCTCTCGGTGAGGGTGCAGCCCTGCGGGGTCTCCTCGATGTCGTACTGCCACCGGGAAACCGGCAGCCCCAACGACTTCACCTCGAAGGCGAACCGCTGTGGCGAGGCATCCGTCACCTCGGAGACGGTCGACCACCGCCGCCACCCGCGTCGGTTGGACCCCTTGAACCGCGCACCGACGACCGGCCCGGAAGCGGCGCCGAGCCACGAGCCGCCGGTGAACTCCGCCGCGGCGGAGGCCATCCCGGCCAGATCGCTGACCAGGTCGTAGACGACGGTGGCCGGGGCCTGCACGGACACGGTGGCGGAGGCGGTGGGCTCGGTCATTCGGACTCCTCGGGTGGACGCCTGGCGACGAACACTAGAGGGGTGGTTTCGACGAGTCGATGGCCCGCCTCGGCTTCGGCCATCATCTGGTCCGCGGCGGGGTCGCCGATCTCGGCGCGGAGTTGGGGCTCGTTGGCGCGCCACAGGCCGAACAGGCGCAGCCAGCGGGCGTTGGCGCCCTCGTGCACCACCTGCTCCTCGACCTCCATGCCCGCCTTCTGCAGCAGCGCGGGCCAGCTCACCGGGCCGGTGCGGCCGGTGAACACGAAGCGCGCGCCCGGTCGCAGCACGCGGCGGACCTCGACCAGGGCGGCCAAGCGGTCGGGGGCGAACGGCAGCGCGTCGATGCTCACCGCGGCGTCGACGCTGGCGTCGTCGAGGGTTGTCGCCTCGAAGGGGGCCTTGCGGAACTCGGCGCGGCCGGTGAGTCCGAAGTAGCCGATCCTGGCCGAGGCGGCGCGCAGGGCCGCGCCGGAGAAGTCCAGACCGACCAGGCGGGTGTTGGTGGCCCTGGCCAACCACATGCCCGGTCCGCCGCGCCCGCAGCCCAGGTCGGCCAGCAGCTCGCCGGGCGAGAGCCGCAGCGCGCCGACGATCGTGCCGAGCAGCCACCACGAGCACGAGCTGAACGTGCCCAGCTCGTAGGGGCAGTCATCGCCGAAGGCCTCGGCGTAGAGCCGGTGGGTCAGTGGGACGGAGTCAGCCTCGGCGGTCACCTCCGCGACGTTACCCTCAGCGGTCGCACCATCACGGATCAGGTAGTGCGCCGCAGCATCCGGGTGAGGCCCGCCGCGACCGTCGTGGCGAGGACCCAGCCGAGTGCGATGAACAGCGCGGAGATCCACTGCGAGGCCCCGGCGACCGCCCACTTGTTCTTGTGGCCGAAGTCGACGATCGGCACCAGCAGGTCCAGGGTGAACAGCAGCGGGTTCCAGTGGATCTGGTCGTCGGTGTTGGCGATGAGCGGCTTCGGGTTGACCCCGTACCAGGTCGTGCCCAGCACCAGGAAGGCGATCAGCCACACCAGCGCGCGGGCGGACCGGTAGCCGTAGCCGACCGTGACCCGCTGCAGCCAGCTCCACAGCCGCACGCCCGGGCCGAGGAACCGCGAGCCCTCGGCGAGCGCGAGGTAGCGCAGCCGCTGCTTCTCCACCAGGACGTTGGCCGCGTGCTCCTCGTTGCCGCCCGCGCGCAGCATGGTCGCGAGCTGGTCGTAGGGCCCCGGCCGGTAGGTCGAGCGCATGGCGTGCCGCAGCCAGGCCAGCCGGTCGGCCACCGCCGCGTCGTCGGTCAGCTCGACCGGCTCGGCCAGGGCGTCGTAGCGGAAGTCCTCCAGCTCCACGCGCCCGGTCGACTGCCAGAACACGGCGTTGTCGGCCAGCGTGGCGCAGTGCAGCTCGCGCAGGTCGACGCTGCCCTGCGGTGGGACGTCCACCAGCAGGTGCAGCTCCTGGGTGCGCACGCCGAAGGCGTTGAGCGCGACGCGGGTCGGGCCGAAGCCCATTTGCGCGCCGTCGAAGTTGGCCATCCGGCCGATCTCGGCGCGGCGCAGCCGCAGCTCGCCCGCGGCGGAGAACGGCTTGCCCTTGCCCGCCGCCGAGCAGATCAGGTCGCGGCCGATGCGGGCGGTGCGCAGGTCCAGCAGCGGTTTGGTGACGCCGTCGGGGTAGCTGCCCGGCTTGAGCATCCGGCTGCCGCGCAGGTCCAGGTTGGCGCCGATGCTGCTGCCGGGGAGCAGGACCGAGCCGAAGAACAGCACGTCGCGGCCGTTGACGTTGCCGCCGGAGGTGAACCGCCTGCCCTCCACGACGTCGCCGCCGCGGTTGCTGAGCACCGAGCCGTCGAGCAGCACGCTGCCCTGCACGGTGACGTCGACCAGCCGGACCTGACCGGCGAACCGGGCGGAGCGGGCGTCGATGCCGCCGCGGATGTCGGTGCCGTCGAGGTGCACCGCGCGGTCGGGGTAGGGCCCGGGCAGCGCGGCGACCTGCTCGGCGAAGGGCTCCCGACCGCCGGAGAGGTCGATCACGGCGTGGTTGAACCGAAGCGACCCGCCGATCGCGGCGTTGACGACGCGGATCGTGCCGGTGCTGGCGAAGCCGCGGTCGAGGTTGACGTTGCCGCCGACCCGGCACCGGTCGGCGACCAGCGCGGCGTTCTGGTCGAAGAACGGGTCGTCGAGGACGAGGTCGGTGGGCTCCGAGCGCGGGGCCAGGCTGGCGCCGCGCAGCGACAGGTCGCTCTCCACCTTGGCGCTGGGCAGGAAGACCTGGCCGATCGCGCGGAACGGGGTGCCCGCGGTGTCGGTGGTCAGGTGCAGGCCGCCACCGACGTTGAGCCCGGCGGCGTTGAGGGCGAAGCCGGTCGGGTTGCGCAGCAGCGCCCCGGCGAAGCTGACGTTGCCGCCGGTGCGCACGCCCGGGATGCGCACCTCGCCGTCGGTCTCCAGCTTCGGCGCCAGCAGCGCGCCCGCCAGGTTGAGCCGGTCGGCGTGCAGCGCGGCGCCCTCGTGCGGGGTGATGCGGCAGCCGGTGAGCAGCAGCGACCCGCGCACGTCGGCGTCGGTGAGCTCGACCGTGCCGCGCACCACGGTGCCGCCGATGAGCCGGATGTCGTTGTCGCTGGAGAGGTTGCGCGCGCGCAGCCCGGGCAGCCAGCACGCGGAGAACTCCACACCCGCCAGCCGGGCCTGGCGCAGGTCGGGCGGCTCGGCGAACCGGCAGCGGACGAACTCCAACAGGTACGGCGACTCCACGCCGCGCAGGTCGAGCTGCCCGACCAGGTGCTTGTCGGCGATCCGCACGACCGGGTTCGTGTTGGGCCTGCGCCTGCGCAGCACCCCGCCCCGGTCGTCGTCGGTCAGCCGCTTGACCACCTCGGCCGCCGAGAGCCGTGCGGACTCCGGCGGGTCCGGGTGCCTCGGGTCGAACCCGATGTGCACGGGCTCAGCCATCTCGCCCCCTCCCCTGGGCGGGGCCCCGGCTCGTCACCGCGCGTCCCCCGCCTGTCGCCCAGTGTGCCCTGCGACAGGCGGGAACCTTCCCTACTCGAGGTGATTGGGGTTCAAGACGCGGCTGAGGAACAGCTTCGTGCGCTCGTGCTGGGGGTCGCCGACGACCTGTGCGGCGGGGCCCTGCTCGACGACGTGGCCGCCGTCCATGAACAGGACCTTGTCGGCGACCTCGCGGGCGAACTGCATCTCGTGCGTGACGACCAGCATCGTCATCCCGTCGTCGGCCAGCGACCGCATGACGGCGAGCACCTCGCCGACCAGCTCCGGGTCCAGCGCGGAGGTCGGCTCGTCGAACAGCATGACCTGCGGGTCCATCGACAGCGCGCGGGCGATCGCCACGCGCTGCTGCTGCCCGCCGGACAGCTTCGCCGGGTAGGAGCCCTCGCGCTCGGCCAGGCCGACGCGCTCCAGGTTCTCCCTGGCGACCCCGTCCGCCGCCGCCTTGCCCCGGCCGAGGACGGTGCGCTGGGCGATGGTCAGGTTCTCCAGCACGGTCAGGTGCGGGAACAGGTTGAACTGCTGGAACACCATGCCCACGCTGCGGCGCGCGGCGTCGATGTCCACGTCCCGGTGGGTCAGCTCGACGCCGTTGACCACGACGGTGCCCTCCTCGGGCACCTCCAGCAGGTTCACGCAGCGCAGCAGGGTCGACTTGCCCGAGCCGGAGGGCCCGATGACGCAGACGACCTCACCCGGCTGGACCTCGGCGTCGATGCCCTTGAGCACCTCGAGGTCGCCGAAGCGCTTGTGCAGTCCGGAGATCACGACCGCGGGGGTCATCGAGCCCTCCCTTGCTTGGCCTCGAGCCGCCGCACCAGGTAGCCCAGCGGAACGGTGATGACCAGGTACATCGCGCCCGCCAGGACCAGCGGGGTCGAGTCGGCGTAGGTCGCGGCCAGGTCACCGCCGAACTTGGACAGCTCCGTGGTGAACGCGGTGACACCGAGGACGAACACCAGCGAGGAGTCCTTGAACAGCAGGATCAGCTCGTTGGTCAGCGGCGGGATCACCACGCGCAGCGCCTGCGGGACGACGATCGACCGCATCGCCCTGGTGTAGGGCATGCCCAGCGAGCGCGCGGCCTCCATCTGCCCCTTCGGCACGGCCTGGATGCCCGCGCGGAAGGTCTCAGCCATGTACGCCGCCGCCACCAGCCCCAGCGCGACGGCGACCGTGCCGTACTGCTCGAACGGGAAGACCAGCCCGGGGAACGCGACCGGCAGACCGAACCCGAAGATCAGGAAGACGACCAGCGCGGGCAGCCCGCGGAAGACCTCGATGTAGACCAGCGCGACAGCCCGGTACACCGCGATCGACGACAGCCGCATGAGCGCGACCACCAGACCGATGACGAAGCCGACGACGTAGGCCGACAACGTGTAGATCACGGTGTTCTTCAGCGCCACCGTGATGATCTTCGGAAACGCGTTCGCCGCGACGTCGAGGTCGAGGAAGTACTCGCCGACCGCCCCCCAGTCGGCGAACAGCACCAGGCCCAGCACCGCGAGGACGAACACCGCGTAGGCGGCGACCTGGACGTAGAGCTTGCGCTTGCGGGGGCTCATCCGAGCCCGGGGCTGCGTCACCGCAGCTCCCGAGCCCGGAGAGCTGCCCGGGTTGGGTTCCGTCACGCGGTACCAGCTCCGGTTCAGCTCGTGGTGGGGGCGGGGGTGGACTCGGGCTTGGACCCCATCCACTGCTCGTACAGCTTGGCCCAGGTGCCGTCGGCGATGGCGGCCTCGAGTGCCTCGTCGATGGTCTTGAGCAACTCGGGGTTGCCCCCCTTCTTCACCGCGAACCCGTACTGCGCCCCGGTCTCGAGCTCGTCCACCAACTCGATCTTGTCGGCGACGTCGGGCTTGGCCAGCCACCCGTTGACGACCGGGAGGTCCTGCAACACCGCGTCGACCTGCCCGGACTGGAACGCCTGCAACTGCTTGGCGGAGTCCTCGAACTCGGTCGGGGTGAAGCCCTTCTCCGTGGCGTACTCCAGGCTGGTGGTCCCCTTCTGCACCCCGATGCGCTTGCCCTGCAACTGCTCGAGCGAGGTCACCCCCGCCCCCTTGGGCACGACCAGCCCGAGGACCTCGTCGAAGTACGGACGGGAGAAGTCCAGGTTCTGCTGCCGCTCGGGGGTGATCGTCATACCCGCCGCCGCCACGTCGCACCGGTTGGAGTTCAGCGCGGCGCCGGACCGGATGGAGTCGAACTGGATGTCGACGATCTCCTGGGTGACCCCCAGCTTGGCGGCGGCCAGGTCGATCAGGTCGACGTCGAAGCCGACGACCTTGTCGCCCTGGGTGAACTGGAAGGGCTCGTAGGGCAGGTTCGTACAGGTGTTGATCTGCCCCGCCTTCACCAGCTTCACACCATTGGCGGTCGTCCCACCGGCGTCACCGCCAGAACCGGAACCACACGCGGTGACCGCGAGGGCCAGTGCGGGCAGCAGGGCTAACACCTTCAGCTTGGATCGAAGCCCCACGTGTCACTCCTCGTTCTCAGTCGCTCGGGTCGAGTGCGTGCATCCTGCCACTTGGACACCGAACTGGACAGATGACGTGAATCTGTCACAAGTACGCCGCGCAGTTGTAGCCCGCCGGTGATGCGGGGGCGGCGAGTAGCCCAATGGGTTCACCTCCAGCCCGGCTCCACCCCCTCAGCCATCCCCAGTCTGTCTTTTTCGCACCACCCACTCAGCCGAGTGTCGTAGCATGCGAACACGCAGAGGCACCAGAGCGCCACAGGGGGAAGCACATGACGTCTGCGTTCCAGCGGATCGATGCCTCGTTGGGCGGGATCGGGGCAGGGGCGGCCGTCGCGGCCGCCTCGGGGGCGGTCGCAGCCTCGGCTGCCCGGAGCCCGCAGGGCCAGTTCGCCTTCAACCCGGACGAGATCGACGCTTTGCGCAGGCAGTGGCTGGATCTGAGCCTCAACTACCGCGAATCCGCGACGCGCTCCAACCGCATCGACGTCCAGGGACCGGGGAACGAGGACGCGAGCCTCGACCACGCCCGAGCGGGTATCGAGTCGTGGCGAATGCACATCGAGTCGCTGAATCAGAAATTCGTGTACTGCTTAGGGCAAGCGCAGAAGCTCCACGATGCCCTAAACGACTACAACGGCACCGAGCGTTCTGCTGTGACCAGCCTCGTCGGTACGTCCCACGAGGGGGGCATATGACGATGTCGTTCCGCGTCATCGCGGCGGTGTCCGCTGCGACACTACTTCTGGCCGCCTGCACATCTGTGGAGCCGGGCACGCCCAGCGCCACCGAAACGACCCCTGGCTCGGACAGGCCACCCGCATCCACCTCGCAGACCGCCGCTGAGTCGGGCGCGCCCGACGTCGAGAACCCGGTCGACGTGTCGGCCTTCCAGGCGGACCCGTGCCTGGGTATGACTTCGGAGCAGCTCACCGAACTGGGGCTACAAGCAGGCAGAGCGACCGATGACGAGGTCGTGGGCAAGTCATGCTTGTGGCGCAACGAGAACGCAGCCTCGGTGGACTTGGCTTTCCTCGCCAAACCCGGCGGTCTGGACTTCATCTATCGGAACAAGGAAGCGGATTACTACAAGTACTTTGTCGAACTGCCTCCGATCGATGGCCTGCCCGCCGTCGCGGCGTCCACGACGGACAGCAGGCAGACAGCGGGCGAGTGCCACGTGTACATCGGCACGTCGAAGGACACTGCTATCTCGCTGGCCACCGCGCCCTCGTACACCAAGATCGGCAATGTCGAGGCGTGTGAGCTCACCACCAGGGTCGCCAAGATGGTCCTGCAGACCGTGAAGACCGGGGGTTGATGACATGGCTGGGTTGAGCGGACACGAGATCTACGTCCTCATGACCACCGGCCCGGGCAGCGGACCGCTGTACGAGGCGCACGGGCTGGCCAGGCGGGAGGCCGAAGCCGAGGCCGCCCGCGCCGAGTTGATCAAGAGTTTGGCCGAGAAGACCGCAGCGGGCTGGCAGGGCGAAGCGGGGGATGCCGCCCACGGTGCGGTTGCGCCGCTGGCCGAGGCGACTCGGCTGGGGGCGGACAACCTCGAGCGAACCGAGTACCTGTTCGAGATGCAGGCATCGACGTTCGACGAGACCGTTCCGCAACTGGACCCGATCGCGGCGTCCCCGCCGGAGAGCGGGGTTTTCGACGACTTGACGCCTTGGAACACTGACACCGAGAACCAGGTCAACGACTACCACGGCGCCGAGCAGAAGAACATCGACGCATACCGCGACTACGACGCGCTCAGCCAAGCCAACAGGGCCGCTTTGCCGACTGATTACTCCACCCTGCGAGACCCCGGCGGTGATATCAGCGTTCGGCCGCCGGACCAGCCCACCGGGCCGCCGCCGGTCAAGACGCCGAATGACGCCTATGTCGCGGCCCCTTCGGGCGATGACGGTGGCACGGTCCAGCAGGGGTGGCAGCAGCCTCCGGGGCGGCCGGAGCAGGTCAGGGGGCCTTCCCTGCCCGCGGAGCAGCTTCCCCAGCCTCATCCCGGCAACGACAGGACCACTCCGCAGTGGACTACGCCCCAGGGTCAAGGCCAAGCGCTGGGGGTTGGCCAAGGGCAGAACGGGTCCTATGGCCAAGGGGCCTACGGGCAAGGGGCGTATGGCCAAGGTGGCGGTGGACCGTATGGGCAGGGGTCCTATGGGCAGGGTGGTGGGTCGTTCGGGGCTGGGGCTTACGGGGTTGGTGGAGCCGCCGGGGGTGGCAGTGGTGAGCACGGGGCCGGTGGTCGTGGTGGCGCCGGTGGGTTTGGGGCGCGTGGCGGGGCCGGTGGGTTTGGTGGCGGGGCTGGCGCAGGCATGGGTGCAGGCGCCGGGGCGGGGGAGCACGGGTCTGGCAGCCGTGGCGGGATGGCTGGGGGTCCTGGGGCGGCTGATGACGGTCGGGCTGGTGGGCGTGGTGGGCAGGCGGGCGGTATGGGCGGAGCTGGGCGTGGTGGGGGTCAGGGTGGGGAGGACGAGGAGCACGAGCGGGCGTCCTTCCTGATCGAGGACGACCCGGAGGCCGTGTTCGGCACCGATGAGATCACCGCGCCTCCGGTGATCGGGGGCTAGTGGTGCAGACGCGGGATCGGGTGGAGCTGTCGGCGGAATCAGTCCACCGGTTGTGTGAGAGTCAGGGGTTGGGCGAGCCGCACCTGTTCTTCGCGGGTGGGGCGCGGTACTACCCGATCAGCGTTCGACAGGAGGCCGACGCCCATTTGCGGCGGGAGCTCGACGCGGCTGGGGTGAATGGGCCGAGGGGGTTGGACCCGGACTTTGTCGACTTGTTGACCGCGGTGCAGCGGGGGCAGGCCGAGTACTACGGGTGGTTGCAGGACGAGGAGGGGCCTTACTCCGTGATCGCCGCCCAGCTCGGGCGGGTGGGGGTGCTGGCGCAGAAGATCGGGGACCGGGTCACCTTTGAGCGGGTTGACCCGGCGCGGGTGTTGGACGCGTTCATCTTCCGGCTGCCCAACGTGCCCGCCTCGCGCGGTGACGCGATCTCCGTGCGGGAAAGCGACTACGCCGCGGACAGCCAGCAGCAGGGCGGGTTCCAGATGAGCAGGCCCCGGTCCGCGCGGCCACCGGAGGCGCGGCGACTGGAAGCGCTGATGAGCGCCCCGCGCAAGGGGGGCGGCAAGCTCTACACCGCTCGCCGGGACCACCGGGGTGTGCGCACGCGCGCGGCGGAGTGGTTGAACTTCCTCGACCTGCCCGACGGCCGGTGGACGGTGTACCGGACCAGCGGTCGTGGGGAGCGGTCGATCAGCGCGGTTCCGGGGACTCCACAGTTCATCCGCAAGCGGATGGTCGAATTGCACAGCACCATCTGAGCCGATCTGCCTTCTCGATCCGCGGTGGATCCACCAGCGCACGTGAATGAGCTGGGCGTCGACTCAGGCACACCCGCCAGTGGCACGACGGGTGACCACTACCTCGGGCACGGACATCTCCTTTGTCGAAGACGGCAGCGGCCTGGAAAGCCACTACCCACGCCAGCAGGCCAGCGCGCTGCCCGTCTTCTCCGAGCTCCCCCCGATCGCCGGTCACCTGGCGGTTGTCGCGATGCCGAACGACACCCGCCCCCGTGAGGGTTGCCGGATCGTCGTCGGTCTGTCGGCGCAGTCGACCGTCTCCGTGACCGCCGAGGATTCCGACGGTGCCCTTGGCGACGGTCCCTGCGCGGCGGCGGCTCGGGTGGCGGGCGCAGTCGGTTGGGCGAGCTGCACAACACGATCACCTGAGCCGCACTACCCTGCCGTTCGTGGACGGCGACCTCTCCTACGAACGGATCATCCCGGCGGACAAGTGGCTCGGCTGTGTGCTGGGCGGGGCGGTGGGTGACGCGCTGGGTGCGCCCGTGGAGTTCCTCACCGCGGACCAGATCCGGGAACGCTACGGGCCTGACGGGATCAGCGAACTCGACCGCGCGTTCGGCGGGGTGGGGCACATCACCGACGACACGCAGATGACGCTGTTCACCCTGGAGGCGATGATCCGGGGGCACGTCGGGCGCAGGCTCGGGTACTTCGACCAGCAGCCCGCCTCGGTCATCCAGCACGCCTACCAGCGCTGGTTCCACACCCAGGGCCCGGAGTGGCACCGGGCGGGTGGGTCGTACGCGATGGAGGCCGAGCCGGACGGGTGGTTGATCCGCGAGCGGGGGCTGTTCTCGCGCCGTGCGCCGGGGGGCACGGTGATGGGGGCGCTCAAGTCGTTCGCGGCGGGGGCTGAGCGGGGGACGATCAAGAACAAGATCAACGACTCGAAGGGGTGCGGGGCGGTGATGCGGGCGGCCCCGTGCGCGCTGTGGTCGGAGGACCCGCTCGACGCGTTCGTCGTGGCGGCGCAGTCCGGGGCGCTGACCCACGGCCACCCCAGCGGCTACCTGTCGGCCGGGGCGTTGGCGTTCGTGGTGCACCGGCTGCTCGACGGCGCTGACCTGCCCGCGGCGCTGACCGAGGTGCGTGCCGAGCTGATCACGTGGGACGACCACCAGGAGACGGTGGAGATCCTGGACAAGGCGGTCAAGCTCGCCGAGGCGGGCAGGCCGAGCCCGGAGGCCATCGCCGAGGAGCTGGGGGGCGGCTGGGTCGGGGAGGAGGCGCTGGCCATCGCGGTGTGCGCCGCGCTGGTGAGCGACGACCTGGCCGACGCGCTGCGCTTGGCGGTCAACCACTCCGGGGACAGCGACTCGACCGGGTCCATCTGCGGCAACCTGATGGGCGCGATCCACGGCGCGCAGGCGATCCCGGCGGGCTGGCTCGACAAGCTGGAGCTGCGGGAGGTCATGGAGGTGCTGTGCCGGGACTCGCTGATCGAGTTCAGCACGGCCGACTCGCTGCAGATCCCCGACTGGCAGCGGCGCTACCCGGCCTGGTGAGATCCTTGCCGCAGACGACGCCCGAGGAGGCACGGTGAGCACACCGTCATTCGGTGGGGACGGGTTCCGCACCGAGCAGGAGTTGCGCAGGTGGGCGGCTGACGTCGAGTCCAAGGCCCAGCGCTACCAGGACATGCAGGCGCAGGTGGCGGCGGTGGTGATCACCGAGGCCTCGCGCGACGACGTGGTGCGGGTGACCGTCGACGCTTCCGGGTCGGTGACCGCGCTGGTGATCGGCGACGAGCACACCCGCCTGTCCGGCGCGGAGCTGTCGAACGCGGTGCTCACGACCATGCGGCGGGCGCAGGCGCGGATCACCGGGGCGGTGGCCGAGGTGATGGAGCAGACCGTCGGCGACGACCCGGACACGGTCGCGGCGGTGGTCGGCAGCTACCGGGAGCGGTTCCCGGAACCGGAGCCGGAGGAGCTGCGTCACAGCGGCAGCGCTGTCGAGGAGATGACCTTCGACCGCCCTGCCGACGACGCGCAAGAGAGCCCGCGCCGACCGCCCCGACCGCCCCGACGGCCGCGACCTGACACCGATGACGACGAGAACCCGTGGGGCGACGGGAACATCCTGCGCTGATCCCGCAGCGCAGGCCCTGCCACCCGGAGGTGTCCCGTGCCTGACGGCTACGGCGTCCTCGTCGACGAGCTCGGTGCCCACGCGCGCAGGCTCGACGCCCTGCACGACCGCCTGGACCAAGCGGTGCAGGCCGCCACCAGGTGACCCTCGGCTCGCAGGCGTACGGGGTCATCTGCCAGTTCTTCGTCCCGGTCGTGCAGGCGGTGAGCACGCCGGGGGTGGAGTCGATCTCCGCGGCGGCGCAGACCATGACCGCGACCGCGGGCGGTGTCCGCGACACCGCGGGCTCCTACACCGGCACCGAGCAGGCGAACACGCAGCCGTTCGCGGGCGGTGGGCGATGAGCAGCCCGTTAGTCGCCGAACGGCAGGACTCGACCAAGGGCTACACCGGCATCGGCATCGCCGAGTCGGCTGTCGACGTCTACAACGGCGTGCAGAACGGCTCCTGGGTCGAGGGCGGGCTGGGCGTGCTGGGCAGCGGCCTCGAGGTGCTGTCGCTGGCGCTGGACCCGCTGGGCACCCTGGGGCAGTACGCCGTGTCGTGGCTGATCGAGCACATCAAGCCCCTGCGGGACGCGCTGAACTGGCTGGCCGGGGACGCCGACCAGATCGCGGCGTACGCGGCGACCTGGAAGAACGTGCAGAACGCGGTGTCCTCGGTCGCCGAGGAGTTCCGCACCGAGGTCGCCGCGGGCACCGCGGGCTGGGCGGGCCCGGCCGCCGACTCGTACCGGCAGAACACCGCCGCGCAGACCGAGCACATCACCGCGGCCGCCTCCGGGGCCGGGACGATCGGCACGGTCGTCGAGGTCGTCGGCGCGCTGGTGGGCACCGTGCGCGGGATCGTGCGCGACCTGGTGGCCGAGTGCATCTCGACGCTGCTGATCCGCCTGCCGCAGTGGCTGGCCGAGGCGGGGCTGACGCTGGGCCTGGCCACCCCGCACATCGTGGCCTCGGCGTCGGCGCTGATCGCGCGCTGGGTCAACCGGATCACCGAGGTCATCACCAAGCTGACCCGGTCGGTGGAGAAGCTGCGGCCGATCATGGCCAAGCTGGGCGAGATCTGGGAGGCCATCAAGTCGGGCCTGCGCAAGCTGCGCACCGGCTCCACCGGCCCGGACACCCCGAACCCCCCGTCGCCGGTGCGCCAGGCCCCGACCGACGTGCCGCCCGCCAAGCCGCAGACCCCCGACCTGGACACCACCCCGCCGTCGACGACGACCCCGAGCAGCGTGGACGCGCCGACCAGCCAGACCCCGGGGACCACGCCCAGCAGCGCCAACCCACCCCCGGTCTCCCACGTCGACCCACCGGCCGACCCGGGTGCCACCACCCCGAACAGCACCACCACCGACACCCCACCGGTCATCCCCCGCGACTACGACGCGAGCGGCAAGACCATCCCGACCAACCAGCTCCAGCACCCGCACGCGGGCCTGATCAACGACGACCTGATCACGGCGGCCAGGAACAACCCCAACCGCGAGGCCATCATCAACACCAACGGCGTCCCCGGCGACCACCCGGCGGTCCGCGACCTGCTCCCACCCACCTACGACCCGCACGCGGGCCTGGGTGAGGCGGGCTGGAACCAGCAGTACTGGCCCGGCGGCGAGACCGGCAGGTACGGCAACCGCCTCCTGGAGTGGCCGGACGGCCAAGCCCACCCCCAGGGCTTCGACAGCCCCGAGGCCCGCACCCCCGGCGTCCTCACCCCCGGTCAGACCATCGACCGCTTCGGCTCCGCGCGCGGCGACTTCGTCTCACCCGCTGACACGCCGTACCCGCAACGCGGTCTGCCGCCGGACAACCTCGACAACGGCTACCACCAGTACGAGGTGCTCCGTCCGCTACCGGTGTGGGAAGGTCCCATCGCCCCGGCCATGGGCCAACCGGGCG
The DNA here is from genome assembly GCF_009745975.1 of Actinokineospora pegani. GTDB lineage: Bacteria > Actinomycetota > Actinomycetes > Mycobacteriales > Pseudonocardiaceae > Actinokineospora > Actinokineospora pegani. The sequence continues at coordinate 135,005 of NZ_WHOL01000061.1, forward strand.
GCGGCACGCAGTACGTGCTCCCGCACTCGGTGGTCGACCTGATCAACGCCGGCTATCTGAGGGAGATCCCGCTGTGAACCTGCAAGCACTGGGCACCGCCCTGGACTCGATCGGCATCGAGCCGAGGGTCGTGGCCTTGGGATCGCGCGACGAGCAGTGCTGGTGCGTCCACGCCGCGGGTGATGGCGCGGGGTGGGTTGTGTACTGGATGGAGCGGGGGCAGCGCAACCACCTGGTGGCGCTGCCGGATGAGAGCTCGGCGTGTGAGTACCTGTTGGGGAAGCTGGCCTACTCGCAGCTCATCGCTGGGCGGCTTGGGCTGCGCTGACCCCCGAGAGCAGCAGGTTGCTCTGGGGTGGATCGGCTTGTCCAGGGGCCCTAGCTGCGAGAGTGAGCGTCAAGGACGTGAGCCACCGCCGCGGTGACGCGTTTCGCGTGTTTCACGTGAAGCCATTCGTTGGGCACGTGAGCGTTGGAGTCAGCACCCAGAGCCCCGGTGATCACGAACTGGGCAGCGGGGTACTCGTCGGCGAGCAGCCCCATGAAGGGGATGGAGCCGCCCAGGCCGATCGTGCGCCAGGGCGAGCCGTCGAACACGTGAGCAGAGGCCTGGTCCAGAGCATCGTTGAGCCACGGGGCGAGGGCGGGCGCGTTCCAGCCAGGGGCGGACTCGGAGCGGGTGATCTCGACTGTGGCGCCGTAGGGGACGTCCTCGGTGAGGGTGCGTTCGAGTACGGCGAGGGCGTGCTCGTGGTCGGCCGTGGGGGGGAGGCGGAAGCTCAAGGTCAGGGTGGTGAACGGGCGCAGGACGTTGCCCGCGTCGAGCGGTTCGGGGAAGCCGGACGCGCCGATGACCGACAGGGTGGGGCGCCAACTGTTGTTGAGCAGGAGCTCGACCTCGTCTTCGGTGACGGGGCGGGTGGCGTCTGCCAGGGGGAAGGCGTTGACGATCGCGCCGGGGGCTGAGCGGGCAGTGGCGGCGGCCTCGGCGGCGCGGTCGTCGGGGATGTCGACGTGCATCTCCTTGAGCCGGATCTCGCCGGTCTCGCTGTCCTCCAGGCGGTCGAGCAGGTGGCGGGCGATCCGGAAGGAGCTGGGGACCACACCGCTGGCCAGGCCCGAGTGGGCTCCGGCGTCCAGGACGCGGACCGTCAGGTCGACCGAGACCATGCCGCGCAGCGACGTGGTCAGCCACAGCCGCTCGTAGTCGTTGCCGCCGGAGTCCAGGCAGACGACCAGCGACACCGTGCCCAGGCGGTCGGCGAGGTGGTCGAGGTAGGCGGGCAGGTCGGGGGAGCCGGACTCCTCGCCCGTCTCCAGGATGAGCACGCAGCGGCCGTGCGCGCCGCCCGCCGCGCGGACGGCCTCGATCGCGGCCGTCGCGGCGTAGCCCGCGTAGCCGTCGTCGGCGCTGCCGCGGCCGTAGAGCCTGCCGTCGCGCAGGACCGGGGTCCACGGGCCGAGGCCCTCGGCCCAGCCGCCGACCGGGGGCTGCTTGTCGAGGTGGCCGTAGAGCAGGGCGGTGCCGGTGTCCGGGGCGCCGGGGGTGGCGGGGACGTCCACGAGCAGCAGCGGGGTGCGGTCCGGCAGCCGGACGACCTCGACCTCGGCGCCCTCGACGCCGCGGCCGGTGATCCAGGCGCGCAGGTGCTCGACGGCCGCGTCGAGGTGGCCCGCGCTCGACCAGGCCGGGTCGAAGGCCGGGGACAGCGCCGGGATGGCGACGAACTCGGTCAGGCTGGGCAGGATCTCGGCGTCCCAGAGGCGGGCGATCGTCTCGTTCGCTGCTGCGGTGTCCACAGGTCAATCCTGCCACCCGCTACCGACAACTTCCCGTGACCCGCTCGTAACCCCGAGAATCAATGTGTTGTAGGTCACCACATGGTCGCGTTGGGTGATCCACCCGTCCGCGGGCGCCGCGTTGAGCAGGTCCGATCGCAGGCTACTCCGAGGCCCAATCGTCGGTCATCCAAACGTTTTCCCAGCTCAGAAGCCCCCTGTGGACAACTTCCGACACTCGTCGCCTCGTTCGGCCATGCTGTGCCGTGTCAGGATGTGAGAGGAAACCCGTCGCGTCGACGGTGGCCAACGCCACTACCCAGGCCACGGTGCCGGACGGCGCTGCCGACCACCGCCACGAGCGGTCGGCCGGCTCAACCCACGAGGAGAGGCACTATGTCGACCCCCGAACAGTGGACGCAACCAGCGCCACGGGGCGGCCCGGCGGCCACGGCGGCCGCGCCGACGTCCGAGCAGGTGATCGCGGGCCTGCGCGCGACCAGCGAGGGCGGCCCGGAGCTGGTCCAGCTCCTCACCCCGGAGGGTGAGCGGGTCCGCAACGCCGAGTTCGACCCCTACATCGCCGACGTGACCGCCGAGGACCTGCGCGGGCTCTACCGCGACATGGTGCTGGTGCGCCGCGCCGACCGCGAGAGCAACGCCCTTCAGCGCCAGGGGCAACTGGGCATCTGGGTCCCGCTGCTGGGCCAGGAGGCCGCGCAGATCGGCGCCGGGCGCGCGATGCGGCCCGCCGACATGGCCTTCCCCTCCTACCGCGAGCACGGCGTGGCCTGGTGCAAGGGCATCAAGCCGACCGAGCTGCTCGGCATCTTCCGCGGCACCGACCACGGGAGCTGGGACTCCAACGCCACCCGCTTCCACCCGTACACGATCGTCATCGGCAACCAGGTGCTCAACGCCGCAGGCTACGCCATGGGCCAGAAGTTCGAGGGCAAGGTGGGCAACAGCGGGGACCTGGAGAGCACCAACGAGGCCACCATGGTCTTCTTCGGCGACGGCGCGACCTCCCAGGGCGACGTGCACGAGGGCTTCGTCTGGGCGGCGGTCTACGACGCGCCGCTGGTGTTCTTCTGCCAGAACAACCAGTGGGCCATCTCCGAGCCGACCGAGCGCCAGACCCGCCTGCCGCTCTACCAGCGCGCCCGCGGCTACGGCTTCCCCGGCATCCGGGTCGACGGCAACGACGTGCTGGCCACCCTCGCGGTCTCCCGGTGGGCGCTCGACACCTGCCGCCAGGGCAACGGGCCGGTGCTGATCGAGGCGTTCACCTACCGGATGGACGCGCACACGACCACCGACGACCCGACCCGCTACCGGCTCTCCGACGAGCTGGAGGCGTGGAAGCTCAAGGACCCGATCGAGCGGGTGCGCGCCTACCTGATCCGGCACGAGCACGCCGAGCCCGGGTTCTTCGAGCAGGTGCAGGCCGACGCCGACGAGCTGGCCGCCGAGCTGCGCGAGTTCTGCTTCGCCATGCCCGACCCGCCGGTCGAGCAGATGTTCGACCACGTCTACGCCGAGCCCAGCCCGGCGCTGGGGGTCCAGCGCGACGAGTTCCTGGCCTACCAGGCCGGGTTCGCCGGAGGTGAGCACTGATGGCCGCACCCGTGCAGGAGCAAACCGCTCAGGTGAGCGAGCCGTCGGTGCGCTCGCTGACCCTGGGCAAGGCGCTCAACCTGGGCCTGCGCACCGCGATGGAGGCCGACGACAAGGTCATCGTCATGGGTGAGGACGTCGGCAAGCTCGGCGGCGTCTTCCGCATCACCGACGGCCTGCAGAAGGACTTCGGCGAGCACCGCGTGCTGGACACGCCGCTGGCCGAGTCCGGGATCATCGGCACGGCCGTCGGCTTGGCCGTGCGCGGGTTCCGGCCGGTGTGCGAGATCCAGTTCGACGGGTTCATCTTCCCCGGCTTCGACCAGATCGTCAGCCAGGTCGCCAAGCTGCACAACCGCACGCTGGGCCGGGTCAAGGTGCCCATGGTGATCCGGGTGCCCTTCGGCGGGGGCATCGGCGCGGTCGAGCACCACTCGGAGTCGCCGGAGTCGTACTTCGCCCACACCGCCGGGCTCAAGGTGGTCTCCTGCTCGAACGCCGTGGACGCCTACTGGATGATCCAGCAGGCGATCCAGTGCGACGACCCGGTGCTGTTCTTCGAGCCGAAGAAGCTCTACCACTCCGGGTTCATGAAGGCCGAGATCGACACCGCGGCCACCCCGGCGCCGCTGTTCGCCTCGCGGGTGCTGCGCCGGGGGACAACCGCGACGGTGGTGGCCTACGGGCCGTCGGTGAAGGTGGCGCTGGACGCGGCGACCGCCGCCGAGGAGGACGGGCACTCGCTGGAGGTCATCGACCTGCGGTCGCTGTCGCCGCTGGACCTGGGTCCGGTGTTCGAGTCGGTGCGCCGCACCGGGCGGCTGGTCGTGGTCAGCGAGGCGCCGTCGGAGTCGTCGCTGACCTCCGAGGTGGCCGCGCGGGTGCAGCAGGAGTGCTTCTACTCGCTGGAGGCCCCGGTGCTGCGGGTGGCGGGCTTCGACGTGCCCTACCCGCCCGCGAAGCTGGAGGAGCACTTCCTGCCCGACCTGGACCGGGTGCTCGAGGCCGTCGACCGCTCGCTGGCGTGGTGAGCGATGCCTGAGTTCAAGAGCTTCCCGCTGCCGGACACCGCCGAGGGCCTGACCGAGGCCGAGATCCTGTCCTGGCACGTCGAACCGGGCGACGCGGTCACCGTCAACCAGATCGTCGTCGAGATCGAGACCGCCAAGGCGGCCGTCGAGCTGCCCTGCCCGTGGGCCGGGGTGGTGACCGAACTGCACGTGCGGGCCGGGCAGACGGTCGACGTGGGCACGCCGATCCTCACCGTCGACGTGGACCCGGACGGGGCCGCGCCGGACAAGGGGTCGTTGAACGGCTCGCTGAGCAGTTCGCCGAGCAGTTCGCCGAATAACGGGACGGCCGTCCCCGCGCCCGCCGCCGAGGAGGAGGAGATGAAGCCGCTGGTCGGCTACGGCTCCAAAGCGACCTCGGCCAAGCGCCGGGCGCGCAAGGGGCCCGCGGTCCCGGCCGGGCCCGCCGCGGAGGCGGCGCAGGTGACAGTCGCGGCGGCGTTCGAGCGGGCGCCCGGTCCGCTGCCCGAGGGGGTGGAGGCCTCGGTGCTGCCCGCACCCCCGGGCGCCGCGCCCAGCGGGCTGCCGGGCGGGCACGTGCCGCTGGCCAAGCCGCCGGTGCGCAAGCTGGCCAAGGACCTCGGGGTCGACCTGCGCGCGCTGGCGGGCTCCGGCGCGCAGGGCGTGATCACCCGGGACGACGTCCAGCAGGCCGCGGCGGGAACGGCGCGGGCCCCGGCCGCACCGGCGCCCGCGGTGGGTGGCGAGCGGCGGGTGCCGATCAAGGGCGTGCGCAAGGCGACGGCCGCGGCGATGGTGAGCAGCGCGTTCACCGCGCCGCACGTCACCGAGTTCCTCACCGTCGACGTCACGCCGATGATGGAGTTCCGGGAGCGGCTCAAGTCCAGCAGGCGGTTCCGCGGGGTCAAGCTGACCCCGCTGGCCTTCTGCGCCAAGGCGGTCGCGCTGGCGATCGCGCGCACGCCGGAGGTCAACGCGGCGTGGGACGAGGCGGCCCAGGAGATCGTCTACAAGGACTACGTGCACCTGGGCATCGCGGCGGCCACGCCGCGCGGCCTGATCGTGCCGAAGGTGCGCAACGCGGAGTCGCTGTCGCTGCGGGAGCTGGCTGAGGCGCTGGAGGCGCTGACCGCCACCGCCCGCGACGGCAAGACCCAGCCCGCGGAGATGGTCGACGGGACGTTCACGATCACCAACGTCGGCGTGTTCGGCGTGGACACCGGGACCCCGATCATCAACCCGGGCGAGTCGGCGATCCTGGCGTTCGGGGCGATCAGGGACACCCCGTGGGTGGTCGACGGGGAGATCGAGGTCCGCAAGGTGTGCCAGTTGGCGCTGAGCTTCGACCACCGGCTGGTCGACGGCCAGCAGGGCTCGGAGTTCCTCGCCGATGTCGGGGCGCTGCTCGCCGACCCGGCAGTGGCCATGACCTACTGACGCGCCCGGGGTGGCCGGGGCCCGGTCCGGGTCCCGGTCACGCCGTGGGCAGGTCGAAGTAGCTGATCATGGTGGCGGCGAAGGCGATGTCGCCGCGGACGCGGACCTTGCCGGAGATGAACAGCTTGGGCAGGGTGGCGCCGCCGGTGACCGCGCGCAGGAAGTCGACGGGGTCGGCGGTGATGGTGACCCGGGGATCGGCGGTGGGGCTGTCACCGGTGGTGCAGCGGCCGCGGGCGATCACGGTCTCGAAGCGGTCGTAGCCGTCGTCGTCGGAGCCGCCCGCGAAGCGCCAGTGGATGACCGCGCGCAGGTCGCCCGCGCGCGACTGGTCGAGGTGGGCGGCCATCCTGCGGAAGACCTCGGCGAAGACCACGTGCCGCAGCCGGGGGTGGGCCATCAGCTCGTCGAGCTGGGCGCGGCTGGTCCGGTCGAAGAACCGGGAGAACGCCTCGGTGCGCATCCCGGCCAGCTCGACGCCGGTCCCGGCCTCGCCGAGCATGTCCAGGGTCTCCACGAGCCGCACGAACTGCTCGGGGTCCAGCTTGGCCGGGTCGATGGCCGAGGCGAAGCCGTCGAGGTCGACCACGGTTCTGGGTTCGAGGCGGTGCCAGGTGCCCTCCCGGCGGCGCTTGCGGCTCATGTCAGGCAGTGTGCGCCGTCGCGAGGAGCCGCGCGTCACGGGCGGGGGAGCTGGAACAGGCCGCTGAGCCCGGCGGCGAACGCCAGGTCGCCGCGGACCTTGACCTTGCCCGTCATGAACAGCACGGGGGCCGAGGCGTTGTTGCTGATCAGCTTGAGGAAGTCCAGCGGCGAGAGCGTGATGGTCACCCGGGAGCGCTCGGTCATGGCCTTGCTGACCGTGCAGGCGCCACCGCTGATGGTGGTCTCGTAGCGGTCGAAGCCGCCCTCGCCCGCGCCGCCGGTGAACCGCCAGTGCACGACGGCGTGCAGGTCGCGGACGCGGTCAGGGCGCACGTGCTCGCCCATCCGGCGGAAGATCTCGTCCAGCACCGCGACCCGCAGCGCCGGGTCGACCATGATCGACTCGAGCTGGTCCTTGGACGCGTGCGCGACGAGCCGGGCGAAGGTGGCGGGCGCCATCTGCGACAGGCCGACGTCGACCCCCTGCTCGGCCAGCCTGCTGACCGCACCGAGCAGAGAAGTCAGGTCATTCTTGCCAAGTTTTCTCGGATCAATTGCGCGCCCGATAGCATCCACGGTGATGTTCGACGCGAGGGCGGCCTCGGCGTCCATGCGTTGGAGCATCGCGACGAACTCCCGTGGTTCGGGCGCGCCGATGGCCTCACCGGTGTGACTTGACTCGGGCATGGACACCTCCAGGACCTACTGATGAGTAGGCTACGGGTGGGTAAGTTATCCGGCAAGTGGGGCACTGGGAGGTTGGCGTGAGCGTCGACGAGCAACGCAGGCCCACTCGCGTCAAGCGCCTGCCGCGCGAGGTCCGCGAGCGCCAGATCCTGGACGCCGCGGTCCGCGTGTTCTCCCAACACGGCTACCACAGCGCCTCCATGGACGAGATCTCCGAGGTCGCGGGCGTCTCCAAGCCGATGATCTACGCCTACCTGGGGCACAAGGAAGACCTCTTCGCCGCGTGCATCCGCCGCGAGGCCAGCCTGCTGGTCGAGGCCATCGCCAACGGCGTGCAGGCCGACGCCCCGCCGGACATGCAGCTCTGGACCGGGCTGCGGGCGTTCTTCCGGTTCGTCGGTGCGCAGAAGGAGAGCTGGCGGGTGCTGCACCGGCAGGCGACCTCGCAGGGCGGGCCGTTCAGCGAGGAGCTGATGGGGATGCGCGGCCGGGCGATCAGCCTGGTCGACGCGCTGCTGGTGCGCTCGGCCACCAGCCGGGGGGTGCCCACCAAGGCGACAGAGGCGATGGCTGTTGCGCTGGTGGGGGCGGGTGAGTCGTTGGCTGACTGGTGGCTTGACCACCCGGACGTGCCGGAGAAGACGGTTGCGAGTTGGCTGATGAACCTGGTCTGGATGGGGTTGGGGGATCTGGTCGACGGGGCGGCTTGGGTGCCCACTGAGGGTTGAGGTCCGACTCGCCGCGCTTTACCGGAGGCCCTGGGTTCGGGGGCGGTAAATGCTTATGCGGCTAGCGGCGCAGGTAGAGGTCGCGCAGCAGGGCGATCTCCGCGCCGTGGTGGATGGCCTCGCGGTGGATGTGCAGGATGAGGGTTGCCATGGGCTTGTGGCCCCAGTTGTTCTCGGCAGGGCCGCACGGGCGGGCTAGGCCGTCCTCGTCGAGCGCTCGGACGCCCGCTACCCACGTCGCGTAGGCCTCGTCCAGATCGTGCAGGGCGGTGGCCGCGTCGCCGGGGTAGGCGTAGGTCTCGTAGGCCGTGGGCGGGCCGCCGAAGTGCGCGGCGCTGCGGACGCCGAAGACACCGACGACGATGTGCGCGATGCGCCAGGCGATGGTGGCGACCGGGGCGGGTTCTGGCTCCGGGTAGGTGTAGTCGATGGTGAACGGGCCGGTGCCCCACTGGTCGTCGGAGGCGCGCGGGCGGATGGTCCAGCAGTCGGCGACGGGTTCCCACAGGTACTCGTGGTCGGTCAGGCCTTCCAGGCGCGGGCGCAACTGGGTGTTCCAGTGGTAGTCGAGCTGGTCCAGGAGTTCGCCGTTCCAATCCATGCGGGCCACCCTATTCGCGCAGGATGCACGTCGTCGCGTCAAACGGCCTGCTCGGGTGCGGGCCGGTCCGGCAGGGCAGGCAGTACTCGTCGTCATCGCCCGCGACCAGGTAGAAGTCCGCGTCGCGGGTGCCGCTCCACTCCGGCGGCTTGAGCGTTGCCCGCGCGGTCGGCGCCAGCCGCTCGAGCAGTTCGCCCCGAGCGGTGTCCTCACCCACCCCGGCGCGGGCGGCGAACTGGGAGACCGCGTGCGGCAGCAGGTTCACCAGTGACAGCAGGGCGTGCCCGCGCAGGGTCAGCGGGTCCTCGGTCGACCGGGACCGGGGGAACGGGATGCAGTTGGTGGCCGCCCAGTGCTCGGCCGCGCCCCGGTACTCGGTCAGCGGCAGCACGCACGAGCCGGGGATCAGCACGAACAGCCCGGACGGGCTGCGCCTGCCGCGCACCGGCCCAGGCAACTCGTCGGTGACCTCCCCCCGTTCGGCGATGGCGTCGATCAGCCAATCGCGGGCGCGGCGCATGTCGCCGAAGCCGAAGGCGTCCGCGCACGCCTCGGCGCATCGGTTGGTCACGACGATGGGCCAGTCGCGCGGGTCGGTCACGGAAACCATCCTGCCCCGCCCGGGGGTCCCGGGCGGGGCAGGGGAGGTGGAACGGCCACGCAGATCACAGGGCGGTGATGAGCCCCTCGATGTGCGGCTTGGCCTTGCGCGCGTCGAACAGGTCGAACTTCCAGTCCTTGCCGACCTGCTCGGCGTGGAAGCCGAGCTTGGTGGGCAGCAGCACCGGCAGCTTGAACCGGACGTCGACGGTGTAGGCCTCGGGGAGACGGCCCTCGAACGCGGCCAGGGACCGCGCCTTGGTCCACATGCCGTGCGCGATGGCCCGTGGGAAGCCGAACAGCTTCGCGGTCAGGCCGTAGAGGTGGATCGGGTTGCGGTCGCCGGAGACCTCGGCGTAGCGGCGGCCGATGTCGCCGGGCACCTTCCACACCGCGGACGGGGCGGGCAGTGGCCCGCGCTCGCCGGGGCCGGACTCCGAGGGGCCGCCGGAACCGCCGCCGCGGCGCAGGTAGGTGCTGACGTCGTGCCAGACCACCTCGTCGCGGACGACGACCTCGCTGACCATGTCGAACTGCTTGCCCTTGGCGTGCGGGCGCAGGTTCTCCACGTGCACCCGCAGGTCGAACTCCTCACCGACCAGCAGCGGCCGGTGCTGGGTGATCACGTTCGCCACGTGCACCGAGCCGACCAGCGGGAAGGGGAAGTCCGGGTCCGTCATCAGCTTCACCTGCATGGGGAAGGTGAGCATGTGCGGGTAGGTGACCGGCAGCGCGTCGGTGAGCCGGAACTCGCAGACGCGGTTGTAGTCGGCCAGGTGGACCGGGTCGACCTTGACGCCCTTGCGCACGTAGGTGCGCTCGGGCAGCGTCTTGCCGCCCTTCTTGGTGAGGCCCGAGACAACCGCCTTGGGGAACAGCACCCCGAGGTTCGGCGACTCGCGCAGGGCCTGCGTCGACATCACGCCCCCAGCAGCGACTGGCCGCAGACGCGGACCACGTTGCCGTTGACCGCGCCGGACGCCGGGTTGGCGTACCACGCGACGGTCTCGGCGACGTCGACCGGCAGACCGCCCTGCATCATGCTGTTGAGGCGGCGGCCGCCCTCCCGGGTGAACAGCGGGATGGCGGCGGTCATCTGGGTCTCGATGAAGCCAGGCGCCACGGCGTTGATGGTGCCGCCGTACTCGGCCAGCTTCGGCGCGAAGGCGTCGACCATGCCGATCACGCCCGCCTTGCTGGTGCCGTAGTTGCTCTGGCCGGTGTTGCCCGCGATGCCCGCGATGGACGACACGCCGATGATGCGGCCGTTCGGGCGCAGCACCTTCTGCTTGAGCAGGGCGTCGTTGACGCGCAACTGGCTGGCGAGGTTGACCTGGATGACGGAGTCCCAGAGGCCCTCCTTCATGTTCGCCAGCTTCTTGTCGCGGGTGATGCCCGCGTTGTGCACGACGATGTCGATGCCGCCGTGGCGGGTCTTGATGTGCTCGATCAGCTTCTGCGGCGCGTCGGCCGCGGTGATGTCGAGCTGCAGGGAGGAGCCGCCGACCCGGTTGGCGACCTTGGCCAGGTCGCCGCCCTGGGCGGGGATGTCGAGCACGATGACGTGCGCGCCGTCGCGGGCCAGGATCTCGGCCATGGACTCGCCGATGCCGCGGGAGGCGCCGGTGACCAGCGCGACCTTGCCCGCCAGCGGGGCGTTCCAGTCCTCGGGCTCGGTGGCGGCGCCGCCGTGCGTGCCGATCCGGACCACCTGGGCGTCGACGTAGGCCGACTTGGCCGAGAGCAGGAAGCGCAGGGTCGACTCGACCTTGTCCTCGGCGCCGGTGGCCACGTAGACGAGCTGCGCGGTGCTGCCCCTGAGCAGCTCCTTGCCGACCGACCGCGTGAAGCCCTCGAGCGCGCGCTGGGCGACGAGCTCCAGCGGGTCCTCGATGGTCTCCGGCGGGGTGCCGAGCACGACCACGCGACCCGACGCGCCGAGCTTGCGCATGATCGGGTGGTAGAAGTCGTAGAGCTCCCTGAGCTGCTCCGGGGTCTTGATGCCGGTGGCGTCGAAGACGAAGCCGCCGAACTTGGGCCCGCTGGAGCCCTCGCCCGGGGCGCTGGTCTGCACCTCGAGGCCCGCGGCCTTGGCCGCGGTGGTGATCGCGTCGCCGAGCCGCCCGCCCGGGGCGCCGCCGACGAGCACGGGACCCTCCAGTGCGGGCGCACCGGACTTGAACCGCCGCAGCGGCGTGGGTTCCGGCAGCCCGAGACGCTTCACGAGGAGCTTCCCGGCGGCCGAGGTGGTGAACTGTTGGTAACGGTCCGTCATCTGTGTGCGCCTCCCTACTCGCTAGTAAACTTACTCAAGAGTAGGTTAGGATGCTACCCCAGATGTAAACCTGTGCCTTGGAGGATGGAATGGCCCCCAGTCCTGTGCGCCGAGTTGCGATCCTTGGCGGGAACCGCATCCCCTTCGCGCGGTCCAACAGTAAGTACTCGCGGGCGTCGAACCAAGACATGTTCACCGCGGCGCTGGACGGTCTGGTGGCCCGGTTCGGCCTGCAGGGCGAGCGACTCGGCGAGGTCGTCGCAGGCGCCGTCCTCAAGCACAGCCGCGACTTCAACCTCGCGCGCGAGTCGGTCCTGGGCAGCACGCTGTCCCCGGAGACCCCCGCGACCGACATCCAGCAGGCCTGCGGCACCGGCCTGCAGGCGATCACCGAGGTGGCCAACAAGATCGCCCTCGGGCACATCGACTCCGCGATCGCCGGTGGCGTCGACACCACCTCGGACGCGCCGCTGGCGGTCAACGAGGACCTGCGCCGCATCCTGATCGCGCTGAACAACGCCAAGACCGTGCAGCAGCGCCTGGCGCTGGCGGCGAAGATCCGCCCCGGCCACCTCGTGCCGGACATCCCGCGCAACGCCGAGCCGCGCACCGGCCTGGCGATGGGCGACCACGCCGCGATCACCGCCAAGGAGTGGGGCATCACCCGCGAGGCGCAGGACGAGCTGGCCGCCTCCTCGCACCAGAAGCTCGCCGCCGCCTACGACCGCGGCTTCTTCGACGACCTGATCACCCCGTTCCAGGGCCTGGCCAAGGACCAGAACCTGCGCCCGGACTCGACGGCGGAGAAGCTGGCCAAGCTCAAGCCCGCCTTCGGCGGCTCCGACGGCACCATGACCGCGGGCAACTCGACCCCGCTGACCGACGGCGCGTCCGCGGTCCTGCTGGCGTCGGAGGAGTGGGCCAAGGAGCACCGCATCCCGGTGCTGGCGTACCTGACCTTCACCGAGACCGCCGCGGTCGACTACGTGCACGGCGGCGAGGGCCTGCTCATGGCGCCCGCGTACGCGGTGCCGCGGATGCTGCAGCGCGCGGGCCTGACCCTGCAGGACTTCGACTTCTACGAGATCCACGAGGCCTTCGCCTCGCAGGTGCTGGCCACCCTGGCCGCCTGGGAGAGCGTGGACTTCGCCAAGGAGAAGCTGGGCCTCGACGCCCCGCTGGGCTCCATCGACCGGTCGAAGCTCAACGTCAACGGCTCGTCGCTGGCCGCGGGCCACCCGTTCGCCGCGACCGGTGGCCGCATCGTCGCCACCCTGGCCAAGCTGCTCAACGAGAAGGGCTCGGGCCGCGGCCTGATCTCCATCTGCGCCGCCGGTGGCCAGGGCGTCACCGCGATCGTCGAGAAGCCCGCCAAGGCCGCTCCCGCCGCCAAGAAGTAACCCGATAGCTGCTTCTACGGCCCTCTAGTCCCAGGACTAGAGGGCCGTAGAGCTTGGTGGCTAGGGTGAGCGCATGGAGATGGCGAGCACCTGGCGCGCGAAGCACGAGATGCTCACCGCCAAGGCGCCGCGGCGCAACCCGTGGCGGGCGACCGCCGGGTTGTCGATCGCCGCGCTGATCGTGCTCAGCTTCTCCGCGTTCATGCTCACCAGCGGCGTCTCCACCGGGCTGGACGGCGGGTGGGACGACCGGGTGTGCCGGTCGAGCGGCCGCGGCTGCGGGCCCGCGTGGCTGTCGGCCACCGTCGGCGTGTTCATCCTGGCGGGCGGGCTCGGCCTGCTGGTCGCCGCCGCGCGTGAGCGGGGCAAGCGCGAGTGGTCGTTCGCGCTGGAGCCGCACGAGCTGCGGGTGGTCCTCCGGGACTCGCCCGCGCTGGGCCCGCACTGGGTGTCGGTGCGGTGGTCCGATGTCGAGGACGTCCTGGTGGTCAGCGGACGGCTCAACCTCGAGCTCAAGCCGGGTGCCGTCGCGACCACCCTCGACGGCGCGGAGACGACCGCGCTGCGCGACCTGTTCTGCGGCGACGCCCACCGCGACGCCGCCGTGCTGCGCCACTTCCTGCACGGGGACAAGCAGCGGATCGGCACGACGTGGTCGCAGGACGAGGCCACCCGGGTCTCGCGGGAGGCGGCGGACACGCCGTAGTGCTTTCTCGGCCAATATTGGCCAGGCACTAGAAAGCCCGATACGGTCCGATGATGGACCCGGTGCGCAATCCGTTCGCCCCCGGCGCGGGTCAGCGCCCCCCGGAGCTGGCAGGCCGCGAGAAGGAGTTGACCGCCTTCGAGGTCGTCTTGGAGCGCGTCGCCCGAGGGCGTCCCGAGCGCAGCCTAGTGCTGACCGGCCTGCGCGGCGTGGGCAAGACGGTGCTGCTCGGCGAGCTGCGGTCGATGGCCGTGCGCCGGGGGTGGGGCGCGGGCAAGGTCGAGGCCCGCCCGGACGCCGACCTGCGCAGGCCGCTGTCCACCGCGCTGCACCGGGCCGTGCGCGACCTGGCCGTGCGGCACCGCTCGCCGGACCGGGTCGAGGCGGTGCTCGGCGTGCTCAAGGCGTTCGCGCTCAAGTCGAACCCGGACGGCGCCAAGCTGCGCGAGCGCTGGCAGCCGGGCATCGACGTGCCCGCCACGGCGGGCCGGGCTGACTCCGGCGACATCGAGATCGACCTGGTCGAACTGTTCACCGAGGTGGCCGAGCTGGCCCAGGACGTCGGCACCGGGGTCGCCGTGCTGATCGACGAGATGCAGGACATCGGCCCGAACGACATCTCCGCGCTGTGCGCGGCCTGCCACGAGCTGGCCCAGTCCGGCGCCCCGCTGGTCGTCGTCGGCGCCGGGCTGCCGCACCTGCCCGCGGTCCTGTCGGCCAGCAAGTCCTACTCGGAACGGTTGTTCCGCTACGCGCGGATCGACCGCCTCGACCGCGCGGACGCCGACCGCGCCGTCCTCGCGCCGGTCGACCGGGAGGAAGCGGGCATCACCCCCGAGGCCCTCGACGCACTCTTCGAGCACTCCGGCGGCTACCCGTACTTCATCCAGGCCTTCGGCAAGGCCGCCTGGGACGCCGCGCCCGCCGACCCGATCACCGCCGAGGACGTCCTGGTCGCCGCCCCGGAGGCCGAGGGCGAACTGGCGGTCGGCTTCTTCGGCTCCCGCTACGAGCGCGCCACCCCCGCCGAACGCGAGTACCTGCGCGCCATGGCCGAGCTGACCCACGGCAAGGACGAGGGCGTCGGCACCTCCGACGTGGCCGAGTTCCTGGGCCGCAAGCCCTCGTCGCTCTCCCCCGCCAGGGACAGCCTGATCAAGAAGGGCCTCGTCTACTCCGCCGAGCGCGGCCGCATCGCCTTCACCGTGCCCCACTTCGGCAGGTACCTGCTCCAGATGGACGAGTAGCGCCGCCTTCGGCTGTCCAGCCGTGGCTCTAGATCACGGAATGGAAACAGAGCGTTAGCGTCTCAACAGGACGAACATCCGCATATGTCGAATTTGACCGGCGATTCGTCGGCGTGTGCGACAGTTCACCGGATATCCACTGGCATCCCGGTAGCGCAACGCGCATACTTGAGACACAGACGACGCGAGTCACTACCAAGGAGATGTGAGACCGATGAACATCACTGCCAAGCTCCGTGCCCGCCGCATCGAGGCGCGCAACCGGAAGGCGGTGACGCGCGCGATCGAGCAGGCCGCCACGCCGTCGATGCGCCACGAGCTCATCACCCTGGCTCAGACCCACCAGTCGAACTGGCGCTGAACCCCACCACGTCTCCGGGCACCCGTGGTGACCCGGAGCACAATCCGGTAACCGTGTAACGCCCTCCACGGCAAACACGATGAACCGGTTGACCCCGTAGCGCTGGCGGACCCCCGACCTGGCAGCGCTGCGGGGTTTCCACATTCCTGCTCGCCGCTCGTGCGGCTTCGCCAGGACCCCTCCGCCGACCTACCGGGGCACAGCCCCGAACCCAGCAGGGGTTTCCACATCCCGGTCACCGCACCTGGCGCGTGAAGGGCGACTGCCGTGTCACTCTGGCGGGACCGGGACTTCACGCTGGTGTGCCCGCGGCGGCGGCGCTGGGCGCGTTGCGCATCGAGCACCTGGTGGCGGTGGGGTTCCTGCTCGGGACGTTCACTGTGCTGTTCGAGGTGTCCTGGCAGAGCTACGTCCCAGAGCTGCTGCCGCCGGATCTGCTGACCGACGGCAACAGCCGCATCGCGACCACCAACGCCGTGGCCGCGGTCCCTGGGCCGAGCCTGGCCGTGCTGCTGGCCCCCGCCCTGGGCGCGTGGCTCGCGGTCGGCTGGGTGTTCTTCTCGCCGTTGCGCGGACTGCGCGACCTCCCGGCGCCCGCTGGTCGCGCCTGAACGCCATCTTCGTGTTCTTGGGATGTCCGCAGCCGCTATCCACCGGGTTATCCCCAGGGGCGGATCTGTGCACAAGTCGGCCCATCTCGGGCTTGTGCTGGGGATTTCCTGTCCCGCAAGCCCCAGAAGCACCACATGTCCCAGGTTTATCCACAGGCTGTGGACAAGGTTGTGCACAGGCTGTGGAGAAGTTGGGGAATGACCGCCGAGTGACCTTGAATCGGCGTTGACCGGTGACGGCGGACGGCGGACGTCCTAGTGTTTCCCGGCATCACTTCGTCACACGAACGAGGTCAGCCGATGGCACCGCCGAAGAAGTCGGCCTCCGGCATCCGCTGGAGCCCGTGGAACCTGCTGCTGCTGGTTCCACTTCTCTTGTTGATAACCCCTTACTACAACCGCAGCGGACCCGAGTTCATCGGGATGCCGTTCTTCTACTGGTTCCAGCTCGCGGGTGTCGCCGTCGGCGTCATCTGCACTTCGGTCGTGTTCGCCATGACCAAGGACAAACCCACCACCCCCGCGCCCGGGCCCGCCGGTGACGTGGACGACCTGGACGAGGGGGCGGCCCGATGAGGTGGACCGAGCTCATCATCTTCTCGGCGCTGTTCCTGGGCGTGTCCGTGCTCGGGTTCGTCGCCGCCAAGTGGAAGGCCGGGGCGACCCTGGACCACTTGGATGAATGGGGCCTGGGCGGGCGCAAGTTCGGCTCGTGGATCACCTGGTTCCTCATCGGCGGCGACATCTACACCGCCTACACCTTCGTCGCCGTCCCGGCGCTGATGTTCAGCTCGGGCGCGATCGGGTTATACGCGCTGCCCTACACGGTGGTGCTGTACCCGATCATCTTCATGCCGCTGCTGCGCATGTGGTCGGTGTCGCGGGCGCACGGCTACGTCACCCCGGCCGACTTCGTGCGCGGCCGCTACGGCTCGCGCTTCCTGGCGCTGATCATCGCGATCACCGGCCTGGTCGCCACCATGCCCTACATCGCGCTGCAACTGGTCGGCCTCGAGGCCGTCCTGCGCACGATGGGCATCAACGGCGCGGGCATCGTCGGGCACCTGCCGCTGTTCATCGCGTTCGTCGTGCTGGCCGTCTACACCTACCAGTCCGGCCTGCGCGCGCCCGCGCTGATCGCGTTCGTCAAGGACATCCTGGTCTACATCGTGATCATCGTCGCGGTCGTCTACCTGCCGATCAAGCTCGGCGGCTGGGGCGAGATCTTCGGCGCGGCCAAGGAGAAGTTCGACGCGACCGAGTCCGAGGCCGACGGCCTGCTGCTCACCGCCAACAACCAGCTCCAGTACGCGACCCTGGCGCTGGGCTCGGCGCTGGCGCTGTTCCTCTACCCGCACTCGATCACCGGCGTGCTCGCCTCCAAGGGCCGCAACGTGATCAAGCGGAACATGTCGGCGCTGCCCGCGTACTCGCTGCTGCTGGGTCTGCTCGCGCTGCTCGGCTTCGTGGCCATCGCCTCCGACGGGGTCGAGCCGATCATCAACCAGGCCACCGGCCGCCCCGACACCAACACCATCATCCCGGTGCTGTTCCAGAACGAGTTCTCGTCCTGGTTCGCGGGCATCGCCTTCGCCGCCATCGGCATCGGGGCCCTGGTGCCCGCCGCGATCATGTCGATCGCCGCGGCCAACCTGTGGACCCGCAACATCTACAAGGAGTTCCTGAAGAAGGACGCCACCCCGGCGCAGGAGGCCAAGCAGGCCAAGCTCGCCTCGCTGGTGGTCAAGCTCGGCGCGGTGCTGGTGATCGTGTTCATCGACCCGCAGTTCTCCATCGACCTGCAGCTCATCGGCGGCGTGGTCATCCTGCAGACGCTGCCCGCGGTGGCGATCGCGCTCTACACCCGCTGGCTGCACATCTGGGGCATGATCGCGGGCTGGGTCGTGGGCATGGGCTGGGGCATGTTCCTGCTCTACAACATCCCCAACCCGGCCGCGGGCAAGGCGCACTTCGGCGGCTCGGCGCTGCCGCTGGGCGAGCTGAGCCTTTTCGGCTGGCACCCCTTCGGCGGGTCGACCGTGCAGATCTACGTCGGCATCGTCGCGCTGGCGTCGAACCTGCTGGTGGCCGTGGTGGTCACCGCGATCGCCAGGAAGATCAAGGCGGCTAACGGCGTCGACCAGACCTCCCCGGAGGACTACCACGTCGACGACGGCGACAAGTCGCTCAAGCCGGTCGGCACCCACTGATCGCGCGCTGAACGGCAGGAGGGCCCCGCACCGACCGGTGCGGGGCCCTCCTTCGTCGATCGGCTCAGGTGCGGCGGTTGCTGCTGATCACCGCGGCGAGGGCGCCCACGCCGACGAGCGCGGGCAGCGGCCCGGCGAACACGGCGATGAGGACCAGGCTCACCAGCAGGCCTCCCAGCATGAGCAGCGCCGAACGCAACCGGGGCGCCCAGCCGCCGAGCAGGTGCTCGGCCAGGACCAGCACGCGCTCACGCGGTGTGCGGTGCTGGACAGCCGGACCCGGCGGCGGTCCGCCGGGCGCTGGTCCACCGGGCGCCTGGACCTGCTGCTCCTCCCGGCTGAAGGTCAGGTGCAGGGTCCGGCGGTCGTCCACGCGGGTGGACTCCGTTCCTGTCACGGCCAAAGCGTCGAACTCCTTCGTGGTACTGCGGTTACTCCTAGTCTGCACCCCCCGCCGCGCGGGGAGTGCAACTACTCCCTAGTAGACGATGAACGGAGCGTGTTCAGCGACGAACGGCATCTTGTGAGTTGTGTCACCGATTGGGTGAACCGACGACCTACTGCGATGACAAATAATGCTGGTAGTCCCCCCTTGCCGAGCTGTAGCGGCATCTGGGTGACGTCACGATTAGTCAGTTGATCGGACAACCACACCACCGCTTTGATCGCTGCGCGGTGTCCGGTTCATCCGGTTGATGTAACCCTCTGCGTATAAGACCCCAAACGGGTGGTCTCTGGCTGTGATGGATACTGCGCCGGTGTTCTTGGGCGTGGACGTGGGTGGCACGAAGATCGCCGCGGGCTTGGTCGACCGGACTGGGGCGATCACCTGGCGCACGCGGTTGCCGACGCCGCAGGGCGGGACGGGGGAAGAGGTCTTCTCCGCCGTCGCCGCGGTGGTGCGGGCCGCGGTGGGCGAGCACCGGGTCGAGGCTGTCGGCATCGGGTCGGCTGGGCCGGTCGACCTGCCCAACGGGGCGGTGTCGCCGGTCAACATCCACGGGTGGCGCGGGTTCCCGTTGCGCGCGCGGGTCCAGGCGCTGGTCGACGTCCCCGTCGAGCTGGCCGGTGACGGGCCGTGCATGGCGCTCGGCGAGCACTGGACCGGCGCCGGGCGGGGAGTGGGCTCGATGGTCGGGCTGGTGGTGTCGACCGGGGTCGGCGGTGGGTTCGTCTTCGACGGCAAGCCGTTCGGGGGGCGCACCGGCAACGCCGGGCACATCGGGCACGTGGTGGCCGACCCCGACGGCGACCCGTGCCCGTGCGGCGGGCGGGGCTGCGTCGAGGCGGTGGCCAGCGGGCCGAGCCTGGTGAAGTGGGCGCGCCGCCAGGGCTGGCAAGCGCCTGCGCACGCCGACGCCGCGCACCTGGCCGCGGCGGCGCGGGCGGGCGACCCGGTGGCCACGACGGCGTTCGACCGGGGCGGGCGGGCCGTCGGGTTGTCGATCGTGGCCGCGGCCGCGCTGTGCGACGTGGAGCTGGCCGTGGTCGGCGGCGGCGTGGCGCAGGCGGGCGCGCTGTTGTTCGACCCGATCCGGGCGGCCGTGGCCGAGCACGGGGTGCTGGGGTTCGTCCGCGACATCGAGGTCGTGCCCGCGCTGCTCGGCGGGGACGCGGGGATCATCGGCGCCGCCGCCCTGGTCGCGCGCTGACCCCTGGGAAAGCCCGAGGGCCGCCCCACGCGATCGTGGGACGGCCCTCCAGGTCTCGTCTGCTCAGCCCAGGCGCTGCCGGAGCGAGTCGAGCTCGTCGCGCAGCGGGGTCGGCAGCTTCTCGCCGATCTTGTCGAACCACTCCTCGATCAGCGGCAGCTCGGCGCGCCACTCCTCGGCGTCGAACTTCAGCGACGCCTCGATGTCGGCGCGGTCGTCGTCGAGGCCCGACAGGTCGAGCTCGTCGGCGGTGGGGACCCAGCCGATGGGGGTCTCCTGCGCGGCGGCCTTGCCCTCGATGCGCTCGATGGCCCACTTGAGGACGCGGCTGTTCTCGCCGAACCCGGGCCACAGGAAGCGCTTGTCCTCGCCCCGGCGGAACCAGTTGACGTAGAAGATCTTCGGCAGCTTGGCCGCGTCGGCGCGCTTGCCGGTCTCGATCCAGTGGTTGAAGTAGTCACCGGCGTTGTAGCCGATGAACGGCAGCATCGCCATCGGGTCGCGGCGCACGACGCCGACCTGGCCCACGGCCGCGGCGGTGGTCTCCGAGGACAGCGTGGCGCCCATGAAGGTGCCGTGCTGCCAGTCGCGCGACTCGGTCACCAGCGGGATCGTGGTGGCGCGGCGGCCGCCGAAGAAGATGGCCGAGATCGGCACGCCCTTCGGGTCGTCCCACTCGGGGGCCTTGGTGTCGCACTGGTCGATCGGGGTGCAGTAGCGCGAGTTCGGGTGCGCCGCCTTCTCCTCGGACTCCGGCGTCCAGTCGTTCTTCTTCCACGAGGTCAGGTGGGCGGGGGGCTCGCTCATGCCCTCCCACCAGACGTCACCGTCGTCGGTCAGGGCGACGTTGGTGAACAGCGAGTTGCCCTTGGCGATGGTGCGCATCGCGTTCGGGTTGGTGTGGTAGTCGGTGCCCGGGGCGACGCCGAAGAAGCCGTTCTCCGGGTTCACCGCGTAGAGGCGGCCGTCCTCGCCGAAGCGCATCCAGGCGATGTCGTCGCCGATGGTCTCGACCTTCCAGCCCGGGATGGTCGGCTCCAGCATGGCGAGGTTGGTCTTGCCGCAGGCGCTGGGGAACGCGGCGGCGACGTAGTAGACCTTGTCCTCGGGGGAGGTCAGCTTGAGGATCAGCATGTGCTCGGCCAGCCAGCCCTCGTCGCGACCGATGACCGAGGCGATGCGCAGCGAGTAGCACTTCTTGCCCAGCAGGGCGTTGCCGCCGTAGCCGGAGCCGAAGCTCCAGATCAGCCGCTCCTCGGGGAAGTGCACGATGTACTTGGTGTCGCTGCACGGCCACGCCACGTCGGCCTGGCCGGGCTCGAGCGGCGCGCCGATCGAGTGCAGGGCGGGGACGAAGTCGGCCTCGGTGCCGTCCTCGTCGACGAAGCGCTCCAGGGCCTTGGTGCCCATCCGGGTCATGATCCGCATCGAGGCCACGACGTACTCGGAGTCGGTGATCTCGACGCCCAGCATCGGCTTGTCGGCGTCCAGCGGACCCATGCAGAACGGGATGACGTACATGGTCCGACCGCGCATGCAGCCGCGGTAGAGCTCGGTCATGATGGCCTTCATCTCGGCCGGGTCCATCCAGTTGTTGGTGGCCCCGGCGTCGGCCTCGTCGACCGAGCAGATGAAGGTGCGCTCCTCGACGCGCGCGACGTCGTTGGGGTCGGAGGCGGCGTAGAACGAGTTCGGCTTCTTCTCCAGGCGGACGAAGGTGCCCGCGTCCACGAGCTTGTCCGTGACCCGGGTCCACTCATCCTCGGAACCGTCGACCCAGACCACCGCGTCGGGCGCGGTCAGCTCGGCCACTTCCCGAACCCAGGACAGCAGCCGTTTGTGCGTGGTCGGTGCCTGGTCAACACCCGGGATGCTCACTGCCGTCATCTCGCCTCGTCTCCTGACTGAACACGGAAATGCCGATCAGGACACCGCTGACCTGACCGGGACCTCGGTGTCCTCATCGAATGGCTTGGCGCCCGCCCCTGGGACTGGAACGGGTGCTGGCCGTGAAGGAATACACCGAGGTTAGCGAAGTGACGCGCAGGTAACCGTTCTCTGTCCTGTCGGCTCCCTCACAAGACCGATCAGGGAATCGATTCAGAAGCTCAACGCTGCGGGTATCCGACCCAGCGGGCGTCCGATTACCGGTCAGTCACGCGGCCGAGTGAAGTGGCCCACCGTTCGGGTGGTCCAGGAAATGGGACGACCCCGGCGCGTGTCGCCGGGGTCGTCTGGGAGCAGGCGGGGTGCTCGATCAGCTCTGCCACGCGGCGTCGGAACCCGTGGTCGCGCCCACGCTGTCGCCCGCGGCAGCGGACGGGGTGGCCGTGCCGTCGGACTCGTACGAGCCGTCGGCGCCGATGTGGCCGGTCTCGACCGTGGTCCACTCGTTGTCGCCCGAGTGGGTGGCCACGGTGACGTCGCCGTCGGCCTCGATGACGACCGCCTGGTCGGCGGAGCCGTCGCCGTCGACGTCGGTGAAGGCGTAGGTGGCGCCGCTCTCGTCGGTCACCACGGCGGTGTCGTTCACGCCGTCGCCGTCGGCGTCGTACTGCGCCGCGCCCGCGGTGACGTCGCCCTGCGGGGTGTCGACGAGGATCTCGCCGCCACCGCCGCTGCCCGCCGGGGTCGCGGTCGGGGAGGCGTCCTCGTCGCGCGAGGTGGGCGCGGTCGAGCCGGTGTCGTCGGCGCCGTCGCCGGACGGGGCGGCCACCGAGCCCGGGTCCGCCTCGACCCACTCGCCGGAGGTCTCGTCGTACTCGGCCGCGGCCAGGACGTTGCCGTCGGCGTCGAGCTGGACGGCGGTGTCGGCCGTGCCGTCGCCGTCGGAGTCGGAGAAGGCCATGTAGCCGTCCTCGGTCTGCACGACCGCCGCGTCGTTGCTGCCGTCCTGGTCGTAGTCGTAGTTCTCCGCGACCTCGTACTCCTCGCCGCCGACCTCGACGGTCAGGACGTCCTGGGTCTCGTCGGTCGTGGTGTCGGTCGCGTCGGCTCCGGACTCGTCGACGTACATGGCGGCACTCCTCTTGCTGGCGGCCTTGCGGGCTTTCACCGGTCTGTTGCGGGTATGACTGACGATTCGCCCAGGTGGTTCCGTCCGTTACGGATGTTCCCCATACCGCCGATCGGGTTATTTCTTGTCGCGAACCGTGCGGATATTGGCGAGCAGCCGCTCCGCCCGTTCTCGACCGGCTGTCACTTCAGCGAGTCGCTTGGTGACGACGGTAGTCCGCTTCTGCCGCTCGGTCACGTCGAGCCGCAGCGCCTTGTCCACCTCGCGCAACTGCTCCTCGATACCGGCGATCCGCTTGCCGAGCGCCTCGTCGAGGGCGAGCGAGAGCTGGGATTCGGCGTCGATCAACTGCTCGGTGACCAATTGGTCGAGGGTCGAGCGGGAATCGGCGATTGATTCGTTCAGCCACGTCTTCATGTGCTGTTTGTCCGCCGTGTGCTTGCGCGTGCGGGCGATCCACCAGCCCGCGCCGAGACCGATGACGATTGTCGGGACCAACAGGATCGGCGCCGCGACGGCGCCCACGAGCGGGACCACGGCCAGTTTCCCCGCGCCGATCCCGGACATGCCGCCCATGAACACCAGCAGCTTGTCCTCGGCGGTCGGCAACCGCCGCTCCGCCCCGCGCACGATCACCTGCGGCTGGCCGGAGCGGGCGAACTGGGAGCGGATGACGGCCAGCTCGTCGGCGGAGAACAGGTCGCTGAGCACGGTGTCGGCGACCTGGTTGAGCCGCGCGCCGACGCGCTCGCTGATCCGGCCGGAGACCATCTGCATGGCCGCGTCGACGTGCGCGGGCAGGTGCTTGAGCTGGTCGCGGTCGGCGGCGTCGATGGCCTGGCGGAACCAGGACTGCAGGTCGCGCATCTCGCGGGAGACCTCGTGGGTGTTCTCCAGCCGGGCGCGCTGGACCTCGCTGCGCAGCTTGACCTGCCACCCCCTGGTGGACGAGCGCCGCTCGGTGGCCAGCTCGTCCTTGCGCCCGCGCAGCGCCTCGGCCTCGGCCTCGCCGGTGGTCAGCGCGCGCTTCTCGTTCTCCAGGCCGACCTTGAGCTCTTCCAGTGCGGTTGACAGCGCGCGCAGCGTGTTCGCCTCCGACAGCATCACCGACCGGCCGACCAGCAGCGACTCCAGTGCGGCGAGCAGCTCGGGCACCCCGGAGCGGTCGCGCAGCATGTCCGCGGCCTCGGGGTTGGGCGCCTTGCCCGCCATCTCGTGCATCCGCGAGGACACCGGGTGGAAGGCCGCGCCCTTGAACCGGGGGGCGTGCTCGGCGAGCAGCGCCTGGTTGGCCTCGAGCACCTGCCGCCAGCCCCGGTAGACGTCCACCTTGGACAGGGCGAACACCACGGTCTCGACCCGGTCGCCGACCCCCGCCAGGAAGTTGAGCTCGCCGACGGTGAACGGCGCCGACGCGTCGACCACGAACAGCAGCGCGGTGGCGGTGGCCGCGGCCTCGATGGCCAGCTCGCCGTGCACCGAGTCCAGCCCGCCGACGCCCGGGGTGTCGACGACGACCAGCTTCTCCAGCAGCGGGGCGGGCCCGTCGACCTCGACGTAGCGCGGTGGCAGCTCGCCGTCGGGCAGGTCGTGCGCCGCGGAGACCCAGTTGACCAGCCGGTCGAGCCCGACCGGGACGGGCGCGAGCTGGCCGGGGTAGCAGGCGCGGGCCTGCCACTGCTCCGCGTGCCCGAACACCAGGTAGGTGGCGGTGGCGACGTCGGCGTCGACCGGGGACAGCCCCGGGGTGTCGAGCATGGCGTTCACCAGCGAGCTCTTGCCCCGGTTGGTCTCGCCGACGACCACGACCGAGGGGTGCTTGCGCCGGTTGGCCCGGATCTGCTCGACCCACCTCGCCGACTCCGGGGCGTTGTCGCGCAGCAGGGCGAGGAGCTGCTCGCGGGCCTGGGCGACCTGCTTGGGCAGCGGGAGCGGCTTGGCCTGGGTCACGGGTTCTCCTGGGCGTCCTGCTGGACCGGCTCGGTCCTGCCCCGGTAGACGGTGACGATCGGCGGGCGCAGCACCCGGCCGCGGTCGGAGAACCCGACCACCTCGGTCTCGGCGACCGTGCCGTCCAGCGCGGCGTCGACGGTCTCCGCGGTGCCGCCCGCCTCGTGCACGGCCGGGTCGAAGTCGACGCCGTCCGGGCGCAGCGCGGTCACCCCCACCTCGGCCAGCCCGGCCTCGATCCGCTCGGCCACCCCGGAGCTGCGGGCCCGGTCGTGGGCGTAGAGGGCCAGCTCGACCAGCGAGCGGCGCTCCTCGACGGCCTGGTCGTAGACCTCTGGGGCGATGCTGACCAGGGCGGGCTCGACCCGGAAGTCGTTCTCCAGCCCCGGGTCCGGTTGGACCGGCGGCTGGGGCGGCACCGGCAGCGGTCCCGACGGCGGGTGCTGCGGCGGCGGGGCCTGTTCGCCGTGCTGCACGCCCGCGCGCACCGCGTCGGCGATCACCTGCGCCCGCACCTGCACGGTGTCGCCGTCGGAGTGCTTGCGCTTGCCCTTGAACCAGGAAGCCATCTCACCCTGCCTGTTCCCGGAGTTGCTGCCAGATCAGGAAGTACGACCGGTGCACCACGTGCGCGACCCGGCTCTGCGCCGGGGTGGCGCCGAAGGAGGCGAACGACCGCCACCACCCGGCCCGCTCCAGCGCGTACGCGGACAGCTCCTTGTGCGGCCTGCCCTTCATGCCCAACTGCTCGCCGACCACGGCGCTGCTGCCCACCCGCAGCACCTCCTCGGCGAGGTCGTCGGGCATGGAGACCGCGCCGGAGGTGACCAGGGTCAGCGCCTCGAGCAGCCGGAGCTGGTGCGCCTCCGGCTTGGCCAGCAGCACCTCGATCGCGTCGTGCACCCGCTGCCGCTCGCCCGCGTCCCCGGAGGCGTGCGCCAGGGCGGTGACGCTGGCCAGCGCGGCGGCGGCCTTGATGCCGTCGGCGCGGGCGCGGAAGACCGCGTCCAGCCGCGACCGCACCCCGGCCAGGCCGGAGGCGTCGAGCAGCTTGCGGCGCAGCGCGCCCGCGGTCAGGTCGGGGTCGGCGCGCAGCGCGTCGACGGCGGTGCGGATGCCGTAGAGGTCGAGCTTCTCCAGCAGCTTCACCCGGGTGCCGGTGGCGACGTCGCACTCCCAGGTGGTGAAGATGTCGGCGGAGATCACCATCATCTCCCAGGTGCCGTCGTCGAGCGCCGCGAGCTGCTTGAGCGCGTCGGCGTCGGCGGAGGTGAACCCGCCGGACTCGGCCGACTCGGCGATCAGGCCGATCACCGGCAGCACGTCGGCGACCCGCGGCTTGAGGGTCGCGGCCTGCTTCTGGGCCAGCAGCGTGGCCGCCTTCCACACGTCGCCGTCGCTGCCGGTGACCGACTCGGGCGTGATCGTGTCGGCCTTGTTCAGCACGGCGATCGCGTTGACCGGCCCGGCCTCCCGGCTGGCGGTGGCGGCGGTGAACGCGGCGAGGGCCTGCTGGTCGTCGGCCCGCACGCCCTGGGTGACGACGTAGAGCACGGCCTCCGCGCCCGCGACGGCGTTGCGCGAGGTGTCGTCGAGCTCGTCGGCGGCGGGGTCGCTGTCGTCCTCGGCGGGCCTGGCGGCGCCGAGCAACTGCTCGGTGCGCTTGACCGAGGCCGCGTCGAGCGAGCCGAGGCCGGGGGTGTCGATGACCGTGAGGTCGCGCAGCACGGCGTTGGTCAGGTACGCCTCGAGGTGGCTGACCTTGTCGAAGTCCACGTCGAGGTCGTTGGGGATCATGCCGCCCGCGTCGAACGGCAGCACCTGCTTGGTCCCGTCGAAGAAGATCAGCTCGACCCGGTCGACGGTCCCGTACTGGAACCGCGTCACCAGCCGCGTGCACTCGCCAACGTCGGTGGGCGCCACCCGCCGCCCGATCAACGCGTTGACCAGCGTCGACTTCCCGGACTTGATCCGGCCCGCGACCGCGACCTGCAACGGCGCCGAGAGTCTGCGCAGCACCTCCCGGAACCCGGCCGCCGTCCGCGCCGAGACCTGGGGTTGCAGTCGCTGGCACAGGTTCGCCACCGCCGCCGACAACGGGCCGGCCAGGTGTTGCTCGGTCGCGCTCGTCAAGCTCCCGGTCCCTTCCCCTTCGGTGTGGGGGGAATCGTCCCACGCGCTCTTTCGCTGCGTCCTGGGCTTGTCCGATTGCTCAGGTGTGCCGGGGGTGGGCGGACATGTACGCGGCCGGTGTCAGCCTGGGGTCGGACGGACGATGCGACGCGAGGTTGACGCAGGGGGGCCGTGGGCTGCTTAGGCTGAACGGGTGCGACGGCTGAGCCTGTGGTTGAAGGCGCATCCCATGGCGGGTGACTCCATGGTTGCGCTGGTGCTGGCCGCGCTCGAGTTCCTGACCCGCGACGCCGTGCCGCCGGGGGTGGCGCCGTTCTGGTTCTGGGTCGTGGGCGTCGGGTTGCTCGCGCCGCTGGTGGTGCGCAGGCGCTACCCCGTCCAGGCCGCGTACGCGATCCTGGCCGCCGGGTTCCTGCAGCTCGTGACGCACGGGCCGCTCGGGGGTGAGCAGGCCTCGCAGACCCGGCTGGCCGATCTCGCGCTGGCACTGGCGTTGTACACGCTGGTCGCCTACGTCGGGCGCAAGCACGCGGCGCTCTACGCGGTGTGGCTGACCATTGGGACGGTGATCTGGGTCTTCACCCAGATCGCGGTGCCCGAGGCGGTGCTGCTGTTCTCGGTGATCGCCATCGTGTTCGCCCTGCACTGGGCGCTGGGCGAGTTCGCCGGGGCCCGCCGCGCCTACCACGTCGAGGTGGAGCGGCGGCTGGACCTGCTGGAGACCGAGCGCGACCAGCAGGCCCGCATCGCCGTGGCCGAGGAGCGCGCCCGCATCGCCCGCGAGCTGCACGACGTCGTGGCGCACGCGGTGAGCGTGATCGTGGTGCAGGCCGACGGCGCCGCCTACGCCGTGCGCTCGCAGCCCGACGTCGCGGAGAAGGCGCTGGAGACGATCTCGGGCACCGGCCGCGAGGCGCTGACCGAGCTGCGCCGCCTGCTGGGCGTGCTGCGCAGCGAGAACTCCGAGACCGAGCGGGTACCGCAGCCGGGGACCCGGTCGCTGTCCGAGCTGGTCGACCGGGTCCGGGCGACCGGGGTGCCGGTGCGGCTGGACCTGTCCGGGGAGCTGGACTCGCTGCCCGCGGGCATCGGCCTGGGCATCTACCGGATCGTGCAGGAGGCGCTGACCAACACCATCAAGCACGCGGGTGCGGGCGCGAAGGCGAAGGTGTCGGTCCTGCGCGTCGGCGACCACGTCGAGCTGGACGTGGTCGACCGCGGGCCGGGGCGCGCGGTGGTCTCCGGCATCACCACCGGCGGCGGCAACGGGCTCATCGGGATGCGCGAGCGCGCCAGCGTGTTCGGCGGGTCGCTGAACGCGGGTCCGCTGCCCGAGGGGGGCGGCTGGCAGGTCCACGCCGTGCTGCCGGTGGCGGAGCGGCTAGGTTGACGCGGGTGATCCGGATTGTGCTGGTGGACGACCAGGAGCTCATGCGCGTGGGCTTCCGCATGGTCCTGGGCGCGCAGGAGGACATGGAGGTCGTCGGCGAGGCGGGCGACGGGCGGGCGGCCATCGAGCTGACCGCCGAGCTGCGCCCGGACGTGGTGCTGATGGACGTGCGGATGCCCGTCCTCGACGGCGTCGAGGCCACCAAGGCGATCACCGAGGCGGGCACGTCGAAGGTGCTGGTGATGACCACCTTCGACCTCGACGAGTACGCCCTGTCGGCGCTGCGCAACGGCGCGTCGGGCTTCCTGCTCAAGGACACCCCGCCCGCGCACCTGGTCTCCGCCCTGCGCTCGGTCGCCTCCGGCGACGCGGTGGTCTCGCCGAGCGTGACCCGCAGGCTGCTCGACCGCTTCCTGGGCCCCGGCGCGGGCGAGCCCCGCGACGCCTCGGCGCTGGACGTGCTGACCGAGCGGGAGCGGGAGGTGCTGGTGCTCATCGCCCAGGGCCTGTCCAACGCCGAGATCGCCAAGAAGCTGTTCCTGTCGGAGGCCACGGTCAAGACCCACGTCGGCCGCGTGCTGTCCAAACTCGACATCCGAGACCGGGTCCAGGCCGTGGTGCTCGCCTACGAGACAGGGCTCGTGCGGCCGGGAGACGTCTAGCGGTACCGGCTCGCGTCCACAGTGGCCGGGTCGACGCCCTTGACCACGACGTCAGCGTGCCAGCGGCCCCAGTCCGGCTGGGAGCCGTCGAGGTCGGTGAAGCCGTACTCGTTCATCAGCGTCCAGCTCGCCAGCGTCTTGCCCCGGTGCCGGGCGACGTCGGGGTCCTGGGCGAGCGCGGCGATGCCCCGGCCCAGGTAGTGCGGGGTCTCGGCCATGGCGTAGTTGGGGTCCTTGGCGATGCCCTCGCGCCAGGTCTCCTCGGTGACGCCGAAGTGCTCGAGCATCATCTCCGAGCGCAGGAAGCCGGGGGTGACCGCCAGGCCGGTGACGCCGTGCTTGGCCAGGTCGACGCCCAGGGCGCGGCCGATGGCGCGCACACCGGACTTGACCAGGAAGTACGGGACGCCGACGCCGTAGTCGCCGTAGTCCTCGTCGTCGCCGTCGGTCACCTCGACGACCAGGCCGCCGGGCTTGGCGACCAGGGGCAGGAGGCGGTGCAGCGCGATGATGTGGGTCTCGAGGCCGTTGCGGACGACCGTGAGCGCGTTGTCGAGGTCGGTGTCCCACAGGTCGGCGCCGAACTCGACGAGCTGGTCGCCGCCCCAGACGTCGTCGACCAGAATGTCGATCTTGCCGTGGTCGGCGGCCACGCGGTCGCGCAGCGCGTCGACGGACGCGCGGTCGAGGTAGTCGACGCGCACGGCGACGCCCTCGCCGCCCGCGGCGGTGACCAGCTCCGCCGTCTCGTCGATGGTCTCCGGGCGGTTCATCGGCGAAGAGGATGACCTCGTCGTGCGACCTGTGGCGTACACGGTCGCGCCCGCGGCCCCCAACTGCACCGCGATCGCGCGGCCGCACCCCCTGGTCGCGCCGGTGACGACGGCGACCTTGCCTTGCAGGGACATTCGTCGAGCTCCTATCCGCGGCGCCACGCGTTCAGCACCGCATCGGTGTCGGCGCCCAGCCGGTCGGCCAGGCTGCCCGTCGGTCGGATGGACCAGTCGATCGAAACGCCGTTGACCAGCGAGAACAGCACCCTGGCCGCCAGTTCCGGCGGCGGGGCCGATGGCAGGTCGGCGGCGGAGACGGCGGCGAGCAGCTCGGTCTCGAGCGCTGCCAAGTGCTGCCCGAGCAGCTCGGTCAGCCGTGGGTCGGACAGGTCGACGCCCAGGTTGCGCAGGTGGTTGGCCGCCGAATCGGCGTCACCCAGTTCGGCGAAGGTGGCCACCGCGGCGGCGCGCACGGCCGCGACCGGGTCCGGCGCGGCCGCCCGCGCGGCGCGCATGCCCGCGACGACGCGTGTCGTGGTCCGTTCGGTCAACGCGGCCAGCAAACCCTGCTTCGACCCGAACCGGCCCGCGACGGTGCCGACCGAGACCTGGGCCCCGCGCGCGATCTGGGCCAGGGTGAAACCGGGCCCCACCTGCCCCAACACGGTGAACGCCGCGTCGAGCAGGTGCTCGTCGGTGATGGTCTTCGGCCGGGCCACCCGGTTATTGAACCACAATTCAATAACCCTGGCGACCGGGTTTCAGGGTTGACTCAGGGTGGTCACC
Organism: Actinokineospora pegani; assembly: GCF_009745975.1. Lineage (GTDB taxonomy): Bacteria > Actinomycetota > Actinomycetes > Mycobacteriales > Pseudonocardiaceae > Actinokineospora > Actinokineospora pegani. The sequence goes on from NZ_WHOL01000061.1 coordinate 165,302, forward strand.
GATCCCGCTGGGCACACCTGATGCGAGAGGCTTCCGCCGTCAGGGTGACACGGGGGACCTACTTCAGGACGACGCGCACACGGGTCCGATCCGCCACCCTTGGTGGGGTCAGTCCGGGGGACGCACAGACGAACAGGGGAGATAAGCATGATCGAGGCAAGCGGCCTCACCAAGCGGTACGGGAAGACGCTCGCCGTCGACAACCTGTCCTTCACCGCCCAGTCCGGCCGGGTCACCGGCTTCCTCGGCCCGAACGGCGCCGGGAAGTCCACGACCATGCGGATGGTCCTGGGCCTGGACACGCCGACGGCGGGCGACGTCCGCATCGACGGCAAGCACTACCGCGACCTGAAGGACCCGCTGCGCACCGTGGGGGCGCTGCTGGACGCGAAGTGGGTCCACCCCAACCGCTCGGCCCGCGCGCACCTGGCGTGGCTGGCCCGCTCGAACCGCATCCCGGCCAAGCGCGTCGACGAGGTCCTGGAGCTGGTCGGCCTGACCGGCGTCGCGGGCAAGAACGCGGGCGGCTTCTCGCTGGGCATGTCGCAGCGGCTGGGCATCGCCGGCGCGCTGCTCGGCGACCCGAAGGTGCTGCTGTTCGACGAGCCGGTCAACGGCCTGGACCCGGAGGGCATCCTCTGGATCCGCAAGTTCATGCACCGCCTGGCCGACGAGGGCCGGACCGTGTTCGTCTCCAGCCACCTGCTCTCGGAGATGGCGCTGACCGCCCAGGAGCTGGTGGTCATCGGCCGCGGCAAGCTCATCGCGCAGACCTCCACCGAGGAGTTCGTGGCGATGGCCACCGAGGCCTCGGTCCGGGTGCGCAGCCCGCAGTTGGACCAACTGCGCTCGGCGCTGGGCCGCGACGGCGTGTCCATCCGGGACGAGGGCGACAGCCTGGTCGTCACCGGCATCGACGCGGCGGCGATCGGCGACCTGGCCGCGGCCGCCAGCATCGCGCTGCACGAGCTCAGCCCGCAGCGCGGTTCGCTGGAAGAGGCGTTCATGCAGCTCACCGGCGACTCGGTCGAGTACCACACCGACATCGCCAACGACACCGCCGCGCTGCTGGCGACCGGGAGCGTGGCGCGATGACCCTCCTCGCCGTCGAGCGGATGAAGCTGTTCACCACGCGGTCCCCGTGGTGGTGCACGGCCCTCGCGCTCGCCCTGACGGTCGGTTTCGCGGCCCTGATGGCCGCGACCGCCAACGACACCGTGCCGCTGACCGTGGCCGCGACCCAGTTCGGCTTCCAGTTCGGCCTGGTCGTGGTGATGGTGATGGCCGCGCTCGCGGTCACCACCGAGTACCGGTTCGGCACCATCCGGGCCAGCTTCCTGGCCACCCCCAACCGGACCTCGGTCCTGCTGGCCAAGACCACGGTCGTGGCGCTGCTCGGCGCCGTCGTCGGCGAGGTCGCCGCGTTCGCGTCCTGGGGGGTCGGCAAGCTGATCCGGCCCGAGGCCGACCTGGCGCTGCAGACCGCCTACGAGTGGCGCGCGGTGGCGGGCGTGGGCCTGGTCTACCTGTTCGCGGCCGTGCTGGCGGTCGGCGTCGGCGCGCTGATCCGCCAGTCCGCGGGCGCCATCTCGATCCTGCTGATCTGGACCTTCCTGGTGGAGGGCCTGGTCCTGCTGATCCCGCGAGTCGGCGACGACATCAACCGCTGGCTGCCGTTCAACATGGCCAACATGTTCATCACCGGCGACCCGGACCCCTCGAACCGCGACGTCGCGTTCGGTCCGCCGCCCGCGGACGCCGGGCTGGCCCCCTGGCCCGCGCTGGCCTACTTCGGCGGTGTCGCCGTGATCATCCTTGTCATCGCGCTGGTCGTGACGAAGCGGAGGGACGCCTGATGACGCTCATGGCGACAGAGCGGATGAAGCTGTTCAGCACCCGCTCGCCCTGGTTCTGCTCGGTGCTCGCGGTCGGCCTGGTGGTCGGGTTCGCCAGTCTGCTCACCCTCACCTCCAACGACCCCGCGCACGTCGACCTCGGGCTGCTGCTGGCAGGCTCGCAGTTCGGGCTGATGGTCGTGCTGGTGATGGGCGCGCTGGCCATCACCACCGAGTACCGGTTCGGCACCATCCGCACCACCTTCCAGGCCATGCCCGGCCGCACCGCGGTGCTGGGCGCCAAGGCGGGCGTGGTCGGGCTGCTGGCCCTCGTGCTCGGCGAGGTGGCCGCGTTCGGCGCGTGGGGCGTGGGCAAGGTCTTCGGCGTCGAGGCCGGGCTGTCGTCCAGTGCGGATTGGCGCGCGGTGGCGGGCCTGGGCGTGGTGTTCGCGCTGTCCGCCGTCGCCGCGGTGGCGGTCGGCGCGCTGATCCGCCAGTCCGCGGGCGCCATCTCGATCCTGCTGGTCTGGTCGCTGCTGATCGAGGACCTGATCTCGCTGATCCCCAACGTCGGCGACAACATCCGCGACTGGATGCCCTTCGTCTCCGCCCGCCGCTTCCTCGGCAACGCGGGACCGGACCCGGTGCTGGGCCCCTGGGCGTCGCTGGGCTACTTCGCGGCGATCACGGCGGTGCTGTTCGCGATCGCGGCCGTCGTGGTGAACAGGCGGGACGCGTGAGGGTCGGGGGATGAGACCACTCGGTCCGCTGTTTCTCGGGGAGACGGCGAACCGGGTGCGGGGAAGTGTCGGCNCGGGGGGCGCCCGGGGCCGACACACGTCCGAAGTGGAGAGACACGCGAAGTGATCGCGCCTGCACCAGGGCCCTTTTGCCCTTGTGCTGGAGCGCGGGATTCCGAATACTGACCGCGCGTTAAGACCGCGTTAAGAAGCTGTGAGAGCCCCCACAGCTTGCGGATTTCGCTTGGCGCACGGGGTCAGATGGATTTGGGAAATCCGTCTCGGAGCCCTTGGAGGTGGACCTTGACGGTGGTCGAATCCGGCACGTCGACGCAGAAGTCGCCGAAGCTGCACGGACCGCGCGGTCCGAAACCCGCGCTGCACGTGGAACCCCTGATCGAACTCGAGTGGTCCGAAGCGCTGGAGCAACCAGGCGCCGCCACCGCGGACTCGCCGTCCGAGGCGCGCAGGGCGTGGGTGCACCGGGCGTCCGAATCCCAGGTCATGGCCCTGTACCGGGTCGCGGTCGGCTCCTCGCCGCACTCCGAGCTGCCCGCGCCGTGGTGGTTGCGGGCCATGGCCGCCGGGGGCCTGTCCTCGCGGCGCGAGGGCTTCTCGGTCGAGGACCGGGTGGCCAAGCTGCTCACCGCCCGCCCCGGCTGGGTCTTCGTGCCCTGGGGGCTGGAGGGCGACACCGGGTACTGGGAGTACATGCCCTCCGAGCGCAGGCTCGCCGAGCCGGGCGTTCCCACCACCCTGGCCTACACCCACCGCCACACCGGGTGGCTGGACGTCGTGCCGGTGCACGCGGAGATCGCGCCACCGGCGATCGCCGTCGGCGGCCTGGTGGACCTGCGCAAGAACCTGGCCCGCTTGGAGTCGTTGGCCCCCTGACCTGGCAGGCTGTCCGCCGTGACTTCCTCGCCGGAGCAGGACATGGACCTGACCCACCGCCGCTCCGTCGTCAGCTTCGTGCACCGGGGCGGGCGGATGACGGTGGGCCAGGCGAGGGCGTGGGAGCGGCACTGGCCCAGGCTCGGCCGCCAGGTGCGCGACCTGCCGCCCGGACCGCTGGACGCGGCGGCGTGGTTCGAGCGCGACGCCCCGCTGCTGGTGGAGATCGGCTCCGGCATGGGCGAGACGACCTCGCAGCTCGCCGCCGCCGACCCGTCGGTCAACTACCTCGCCGTCGAGGTCTACCAGCCGGGCCTGGCGCAGCTCATGCTGCGCGCGGAGAACCTCGGCCTGACCAACCTGCGCCTGCTGCGCGGCGACGCCGTCGACCTGTTCCGCGACCACGTCGAGCCCGCCTCGCTGACCGCCGTGCGCATCTTCTTCCCCGACCCGTGGCCGAAGAAGAAGCACCACAAGCGCCGCCTGGTCCAGTCGGAGTTCATCGCCCTGGTCGCCTCCCGCCTGCGCCCGGGCGGCACGCTGCACTGCGCGACCGACGTCGAGGACTACGCCGAGCAGATGCTCGAGGTCCTCTCCGGCGAGCCGCTGCTGCGCAACCGCTTCGACGGCTGGGCCCCGCGCCCGGACTGGCGGCCGGTCACCAAGTTCGAGGCGCGCGCCGAGGTCGAGGGCCGCGTCAGCCGCGACCTGATCTTCGAGCGCGCCTAGGCCTTCTCTCCGGGCTGCGGTGGCCAGGGCGGGTCGCGCCTGATCGCGGGCAGCCGGGGGAAGGGCCCCCGCCTGATGTAGCGGTAGCTGCCGATCACGTAGATCACGAGCATCAGCAGCAGGCTGCCGGGCCCGTGCAGCAGTGCCGTCCAGTGGCGGTCGGTCACCAGCGCGACGACGACCGCCACCACGGTGAAGGCGGCTGTCCACCCGAGACCGATCAGCGCGTGCTTGCGCACGTCGGCCATGCGCGTGCGCTGCTCGTCGTCCATCAGCCGCTCGCGGTCGGGCGCAGAACGATCTCCTGGAGGTGGGCGTCGGGGGTGGCCGTCACCGCCGCGCGGATGGCGGCGGCGACCGAGGCGGGCGCGAGGTACTTGGCCGCCTCGTACTCGCCGCCCTCGTCCGAGCGGACCGCGCGCTGCATGTCGGTGTCGACCCGGCCGGGGTAGACCGAGGTGACCCGGATGCCCGAGCCCTGCTCCTCGGCGCGCAGCACGTCGGCGTAGGCGCGCAGGGCGAACTTGCTCGCCGCGTACGGCCCCCACCCCGCGCCCGCGTTGCGGCCCTGGCCGGAGTTGACCAGCACCACGTGCCCCTTGGCCGACCGCAGCGCGGGCAGCAGCAGCCGGGTCAGCTCGGCCACGGCGACGACGTTGGTCTCGAACGTCGCGCGCCACAGGTCGGCCCTGGCCTCGGTCAGCGGGCCGACCTTGACCACGCCCGCCGAGTGCACGAGCACGTCGACGCTGCTCAGGCCCGCGGTGGCGGCGGCGACCGCGGTCGGGTCGGTGAGGTCGACCGGCCACGGCCGCGCGTCCGGGAACGAGCGGGCCAGCCGGTCGAGGGCCTCGATGTCCCGGCCGCCGAGCAGCAGGGTGTGGTCGGCGGCCAGGGACTCGGCGACGGCGGCGCCGATGCCTCGGCTGGCACCGGTGATGAGCGCGATGGGCATGCCCTGACGGTATCTACACCGTCAGCAGCCGCGCGGTGACACTCCCCGCGCGGGTCTGCGCGGCGAAGCGGTCGACGCGCGTCGGCTCGCCGTCGGCGACGACGGCGTCCCCGGCGACCCACACGTCGGTGACCCGGCGGTGGCCCGCGGCCCAGACCAGGGTCGATAGCACCTGCGGGTCCGGCACGTCCAGGCCGGAGGCGAAGGCGACGTCGTCCACGCCCACGTGCACGACGTCGGCCCAGCGGCCCGCCTCCAGCACGCCGATGTCCGTGCGGTGCAACGCCTCCGCACCGCCGCGGGTGGCCATCAGCAGCAGGTCGGCGGCGGTGACCACGGTCGAGTCCATCGTGGACACCCGGGCCAGCATCCCGGTCAGCCGCACGTCCTCCCACAGGTCCAGGTCGTCGTTGGAGGCCGGGCCGTCGGTGCCCAGGCCGATCGCGACGCCCGCCGCGCGCAGCTCGCGCAGCCGGGCGGTGCCCGAGGCCAGCTTCATGTTGGAGCCGGGGCAGTGCGCGACGCCGACGCCGTTGGCGGCGAACAGGGCGATGTCCTCGTCCGACAGGTGCACGCCGTGCGCGGCCAGGACCCGCCCGCCGTAGAAGCCCGCCTCCGCCAGCAGGGCGGGCACCGAGCCGAACTCCTCGCGCTGCTTGACGTCCTCGGGCAGCGACTCGGCGACGTGGATCTGGATGAGCGCCCCGCGCGCCCGCGCCGCCTCGGCCACCGAGCTCAGCGCGTCCGGGGTGAGCGTGTACGCCGAGTGCGGCCCGTACCCGACCTCCACCCGGTCGCCCGGGCCGGACAGCACGCCGTCGGCGTCGATCCAGGCATCGATGCCCGCGAGCTGCGCGCGCCAGTCGAACCCGGGCACGTCCATCACCGCGGGCGCCACCACGACGCGCGACCCGGTGTCGAGCGCGGCGCGGGCGACCTCCTCGGCGTGGAAGTACATCTCGGCGCTGGTCGTGACGCCCGCGCGCAGCATCTCCACCGAGCCCAGGACCATGCCGTCGTAGACGTCGCGCGGGGACATGGTGGCCTCGGCGGGCCAGATGACCTCCTGCAACCAGCGCACCAGCGGCAGGTCGCCGCCCATGCCGCGCAGCACCGTCATCGGGCTGTGCGCGTGCGCGTTGACCAGGCCCGGGAGCAGGATGCCGGTCAGCTCGCGGACCGGTCCGGCGAACTCGGGAGCGTGCGCGGCGGGCCCGCAGTGGGTGATCCGACCGGCGTCGTCGATGTCGACGACGGCATCCCGCAGCACGGAGCAGGCGGGGTCACACGGCAGGACGACAGGGGCGCGCAAACGCTGACTCATGCGCGGAGATCTTGCCACTCACCGGTTGCGGCCCCGTGTCTGGCGTAGGAACGCGGGCCCGCCGCTGGGCTCGACGGCGGGGAGGTAGGCCTCCGGCGCGTGCTCGATGCTGACGCCCGCGCGGTCGAAGGAGTGCAGCACGGCCCGGTTGAACTCCACCGCCACCCGCTGCCGCCACAGGCTGCGCTCGGTGGAGGTGTCCAGCCCCAGCCGCTCGGCCATCAGCCGCCCGTACCCGTAGGCGGCGTCGTCGGCGAGCACGTCCTCGCCGATCGTCTTGGCCATGTAGACGCCGTTGAACGGGGCGGCGGGGTAGGTGATGCCGCCGATGTGCAGCCGCATGTTGCTGATCACCGGCACCGCGTGCCAGCGCAGCGCCAGCCCGGCGAACCAGGGCAGGTCGGGGTGTGCCAGCGGCACCTCGAGCACGGCGGCCCTGGGCACCGGGTGCAGCCGGATGCCCTCGTGCTCGGTCTCCACCACCAGCGGCAGCGAGTCGAACGGCCCCTGCTCGGCCGGGGACATCCAGCCCTGCCTGGCCGCGGCGGTGGCGAAGTCGACGAACCGCCGGTCGCCCAGGACGCCCTGCCCGCCGCTGTACCCGGCGTACCGGACGAGCTGGTCGTTGCGGATGCGCGGCCCCACCCGCCACGGCGTGTCCGGCGCGAAGACGCTCACCATCGGCCGCACCTGCCCGCCCCCCGCGGCCATCCGCAGGTGCCGGACGCACTCCTCGGCCACCTCGGCGGCGTCGCGGATGCCGCGCAGGTCGCGCACGAGCACCCCGCGCCACGGCACGCTGTCGGGGCACCAGCCGCTCTCCCGCACCGCGATGCGGGCGCCGAAGGCCAGCTCAGCGGGGGTGTGCCGGTAGGTGCCGGTGGCGGCGATCTCGGAGCGGACCTTGGCCAGCCGCTGGGTGAGGTCGCCCGCCTTGGGCCGCGCCTCGTGGAATTGTTGCAAGAATCGCTCTGCAACTGGATACAGCGCGCTGCGGCCCGAAGTCGGTATCGACTCACGGTCATCGCGCAGAGCGGTCACTCTCCCTGTATCGGCCCCAACCGAGTCCCCCTGGATTACTCATACGGGTGAACTTGACTAGACCGAACACTACATAGAGTGAGATAACTCGACAGAAAACAACACAAAGAGTCGAGCACCGGTAACCGGTTACCCGCACCTCACGCCGCTGCGAGCACCCACCGAGGCGGGTGCTCGCAGCGGCGAACCAGACTGGGGCAGGGTCTAGCAGCCGACCTCGCGGCCGTACTTCCAGACCTGGGCGACCGACGGGCGGGGCTGGGTGTTGCCGCCGTCCGGCCAGTGCGCGAGGGGGTTGTCGGCGCTGGCGCCGTCGAGTTCGCCCGGGTGCTGGACCGAGACCAGGACGAAGTCGTCGGTGATGACCGGGCCGCAGGTCTCGGCGCCGACCGGGACGGTGAGGAACTGCTTGACCTGGCCGCGGTCGCGGCCGGTGGTCGGGACGACGAAGAGGCCGTCGTTGGAGCCCAGGGCGTTGCCGTCGGTGGAGACCCAGAGGTTGCCGAACTTGTCGAAGGCGAGGTTGTCCGGGCAGGAGATCGGGCTGACCTGGGTCTTGTCGTAGCCGCCGAAGTAGGTGTCGGCGGTGGCCGGGTCGCCGCAGACCAGCAGGAGGCGCCACGCGAAGGTGGTGGCGGTGTGGTCGCCGCGCGCCTCCTCCCACTCCAGGACGTGGCCGTTCTTGTTGCCGACGCGCGGGTTGATCTCCGTCGCGCCCTCCTTGCCCGCCTTGCCGCGGTCGGTGTTGTTGGTCAGCGCGGCGTACACGCGACCGGTCACCGGGTTGGCCTCGACGTCCTCGGGGCGGTCCATCTTCGTGGCGCCCACCTTGTCGGCGGCCAGGCGCGCGAAGACGTAGACCTCCTCGGCGGTGAAGCCCTCGACGTGCGACTTGGTCCCCGTCACCAGCGGGACCCACTCGCCGCGGCCGTCGAACTCGCCATCGGCGGGGAGCTTGCCGGAGCCATCGATCTCGGCGGCGGGGCTGTCGCCGGTGAACCTGGCGACGTAGAGGGTGCCGTCGTCGAGCAGCTTCTTGTTGGCCTCGCGCGCCTTGCGCGAGTTGCCCTTCTGGAAGCGGCCGGAGGAGACGAACTTGTAGATGTAGTCGAAGCGCTCGTCGTCGCCCATGTAGCAGACGACCCGGCCGTCGCGCGCGATGTGGACGGTCGCGCCCTCGTGCTTGAACCGGCCCAGGGCGGTGCGCTTGCGCGGGGCCTCGTTCGGCTCGTGCGGGTCGATCTCGACGATCCAGCCGTGGCGGTTGAACTCGTTGGGGTCCTTGGCCAGGTCGAACCGCGGGTCCAGGCGCTCCCACTTGCGGGTCGAGGTGGCTCCCGGCGTGCCGTAGCGGGCCACGCGCGCCTTCTCGGTCGGGTCGGTGACGGCCTGGCCGTTGGCGAAGTAGCCGTTGAAGTTCTCCTCGCCGGACAGGATCGTGCCCCACGGGGTCACGCCACCGGCGCAGTTGCCGAAGGTGCCGAGCACCTTGCGGCCGGTGGGGTCGGCCTTGGTCTTGAGGTACGCGGACCCGGCGGCCGGGCCGGTCACCTGGAACTCGGTCTGCACGGTGATCCGCCGGTTGTAGCGCCGGTCGAGCCGCACGACCAGCTTGCCGGTGCGGCGCTCGCGCTCCACGACGACGACGGAGAACCCGTGCCCGGTCCAGCCGATCCTGATCTGCTCGTCGGTCGGGTTCGCGGCGTCGTAGCCGGAGAACATGAACGACTCGGTGGTGTACTCGTGGTTCGAGCCCATCAGCCACTTGTCCCGGCCGAAGGGCACCAGCCCGCAGAAGTCGTTGTTGTAGCCGAACTGCTTGGCCTGCGCGGCGGCGGTCTGCTTGTCGAAGTCGAACCTGGGCGCGCCCGGCAGCACCGGGTCGCCCCAGCGGATCAGGACGTTCTGCTGGTACCCCTCGGCGGTGACCAGCCGGTCCTCCCGGTTGGGCGCGACGGCGGTGAAGTCCAGCCCCTTCGCAGGCTTCTGCCCGTGCCCGTTGCCGTGCCCGTTGCCGGGTCGCCCCCGGTCAGCGGCGGCGGTGCCCGCGAGCCCGGTGACCCCCGCACCGGCGACAGCCAGGACCGCACCCGCCTTGAGCATCCCCCGGCGACTGACGATGTTGCGCACGACATCGCCGAAGTAGGCGTTGTCGGACTCGTTGGGCGCCTCGTGGGCGCAAGCGTTGGCGCAGCGGTACTCGCAGGTGACCGCCGACCGCCCCGGCGGGTGGTTCGGCAGCAGCAGCGGCAGGTCGATCCGGCCGTCGGTGGTGGTCAACGGAGCCTCCTTGGTGGGAACGGCGTGAACCTAAGAGTCCAAGGCGGTGAAGACCCGTCATCGAGGTGAACGCCGGACGAACACCCACCCCGTCACCGCTGGTGATCAGGCGACTTCGGTGTCGAGCCAGTGCAACCGGGCGTCGACGCCGAAGCCGAGCACCTCCAAGGCGGACTGGGCCGACTCGAAGTGGCCGTTGAGGTGTTGTTCGTCGTCCTCGACCCCGAAGGCGACGGTTGTCTCCTCGTCGATGACCAGGCCGTAGGCCAGGACCACCAGGTTCGTGATGGCGCCCGCCGCGTTGCGCACCACCTCGTAGAGCGCGAAGCGCCGGGGCGCGCCCTGGTTCTCCAGCCAGCCCTCCCAGAGCTCGAGCAGCCGCTCGTCGGTCATCGGTTCCTCCCGGGTCGCATCGCAACGTTGCGATCATCTAACCCGACCGTGGACTGAAACGCGCATCATGACAATGACGCGATCGGGTGAATGCGAGATTGCCACGTTCCCGCCAGAATGGATCACATGACAACCATGAGGCAGCCGACGATGGCGCACCGCGGCCTCGGCGGGGAGCTTCGCCTGCTGCGCGAGTCCCGGAAGCTGAGCTGCAAGAAGGTCGCGGACCAGCTCGGCTGGCAGGCGTCGAAGATCTCCCGGATGGAGACCGGGAAGCAGGGTATCTCCACTGCGGATCTGGCCTCCATGCTGGTTGTTTACGGCGTGGTGGGCAAGGAGCGGGACCGGCTGCTGAAGATGGCCGAGCGCACGGACGACCTGGGCTACTGGGAGACCCAGCCAGCGCTGTCGAACGAGTCCAAGATGCTCCTGCGCATCGAACGCGAGGCCACGTCGATCGCCAACTTCGAGCCACTGCTGGTACCTGGCCTGGCCCAGACCGGTGACTACGTGCGGGCCGTCATGACGTCCGGCGGTGTGGCCACCGGCGACATCGACTCGCGCGTCTCGGCACGCATGGCGCGGCAGGTGGTCCTCAATCGGGACGAGCCACCGGCATACCGGATGCTGATTGACGAGTACGTCCTGCGCCGGGTGATCGGCACCCCCAAGATCATGGCCCGCCAGCTTCGCCACCTGCTGGAGATGATCGAGAAGCCCACCACGACGCTGCAAGTGTTGCCCATGGCGCTACGCGGACACCCTGGTCTCGACGGCCCGTTCCACATCCTCGACTTCGAGCAGCATCAGCCGGTCGTGCACCTGGAACAGAAGATTTCGGGCCTGTTCCTGGAAGAACCCGATCAGGTGGCGCTCTTCCGCGACGTCGCCGATAAGCTGAGCGCAGTCGCCTTGAGCCAGGCCAAATCGGCTGATCTCGTTGCGACCATCGCACAGGCGCACGACCGAGAGTGAGGCACCGTGGAGACCGGCTACGTGTGGCGCAAGGCGAGCTTCAGCGGCACCAACTCCAACTGCGTGGAGATCGCCTTTGCCTGGCGCAAGTCCAGCCACAGCGGCTCCAACTCCGACTGCGTCGAGCTGGGCTGGTCGGTCTCCCACACCGCCATCCGCGACTCCAAGAACCCCGCAGCAGGCCACCTCGTCCTCCCGCACGAATCCCTGCGCGCCCTGATCAACCAGCTCTAACCCCACCGCAGGGACCCCCATGTCCCTGCTGAGCGCGTACGCAACCACCCTCCAACGAGCCTTGGCCACCTTGGGCAAGGCCACCGAGTCGATGACAACCGCCGCCACCCACCTCACCAACAGCGGCACCCTCCTGGCCACCCTCACCGACCACCCCACCACCGCCACAGCCCATGACTACGCCCTCGACGACCTGGCCCGAGCCCACGCCAGAACCACCGAGGCCGCCGCCCTGATCTCCGGGTACCTAGCCGCCATCTGGGCACCCGCACCGCACCCCCGCGTAGCCCATCTACCCAAGTACCTGCCCGAACCGATCACTCGCCCCGGCACCGGCCGTAAGACCCACGGAAATTGGCAACGCTCGGACGGCCAAACCGGAAGCACCGTCAGCGGCCGCAGCTCAGAGGCTCAACTGGCCCGCGACTACTTGGCACACCACACGAACGATGATTTGCTCATCACCGAACATGTCGAGATGAAAATCGCAGCCGAACTGCGGCACACTTATCTCATCACCGGGCAGGTACACCACATGACTCTTGCGCTTAATAATCTACCCTGCCGCGGCTTGCTTAGTTGCGAAGCCATGTTGCCGCGCATTCTCCCTCCCGGCAGTTCAATCACAATTCACGCACCTAACGGCTACTACCGAACCTTTTGTGGAGCACGATAATGATTCCAATGACATTCTGGTACGATATTGACAAAGACGAGGGTTGGAACGCGGCCACCCCGGAAGAACTCGACGCCGCCCTCGACGCGCTTGCCGCCTTCCGGGGCCCGGACTGGCCTGCGGTCGCTCAGATCGCCCCCACCGCAGACCCACTGGCAGGCCCCGTTCTCGTAGCAGGCTTCTATCAGGTGTACGGCATCCTCCGGATGGCGACCAGAAGCGACGGGCGCACCTTGTTCAGCCGCGATCCGATCAGTTCCGACACGTCGACAATCCAGTACATCTACTGCGAGAACGAACTGGAACTCCCTGCCAATTCCCAACTTCCTGCCCCTCTCATCCGCGAGGCAGTGCACGAATTCGCCGAGACCGGTGAACGCCCCACCTGCCTACTCTGGCAAGAATGGCAATACTTCTGATAGACATGATTTCACTCTCGCTCTGGTACGAGGTCAGACAAGCGGATGGCCTAGTGGCCGCCACTCCAGCAGAACTCGATGCGGCTCTCACCACCATCGCCAACCACCGGGGCCCTGAATGGGCAGCCGTCGCCGAGATCACCTTCACGGAGGACTGGGAAACCGGGCCGCTGCTCTACGCGGGCTTCTACAAAGTCGCGGGCATTCTCTGGTTCAGCGGTCCTGGCGAACGAAATGCGTGGGTCAGCCGCGACCCCACCCGGTCCGACAGTTCGATCGTGCAGTTCATGTACTGCGAGAACGAGTTCGAGGTCCCCTCTGACGCCATTCTCCCAGCCCCGCTCATCCGCTGGGCGGTGCACGAATTCGCCGAGACCGGCGAGCGCCCGACCTGCCTCTTGTGGCAGGAGTGGCAGCCCGTCTGACTCAGGCCGGGGCGCCGCGTTCCTTGGCTGCCTTGGTCAGGTGGCAGCCGGTGCTGATGCTCAGGGTCGTGTTGGCAGCCGTGCCGAACAGCAGCTCCGCGCCGTATTCGTCCTTGAGGGACACCTCGTGGTCCTGCTGGCGGTCGACCACCACCTCCGGGTCGCCGAAGCCGAGTCCGCGCGCGGTCTCGGCGACGAGGGTCACCGCGGCGGTCCAGCGCTCGTCGGGGAGGTTGCCCGGGGACGAGCCCGAGGACAGGCGGCGGATCTCGCCGTCGGCGTCGATGTCGGTGAAGTCGGGGCCGCAGGCGGAGCCGCGGACGGGGGAGGCGGGGGGTTTCCACTCGGCGATGCCGAACTCGGCGACCAGTTGGTCGCGGATGGTCGACAGCAGGCCCTCGTACCTGGCCTGGGCCTCCTCGATGTCGGGGCGCTCGGACAGTGCCTGGTACTGCTCGTTGTGGTCCACGGACCCACCTTCCCCCTGATCGCCGCCCGGTGCGCAGGCGGCGACGAGAACAACTAGAGCCAACAGCCAGCGCATCAGTACGTCCCCGGGACCGGCCACGACAGGATGTCGCCGAAGCCCTTGCCGTCGTCGGTGACCACCCGGTCGGGCATGCCGCCGACGACGACGCTGAGGTTGTACTGGCTGGTGCTGGAATCGTCCATGTAGGCGCTGTGCCCGGTCGACTCGGTCAGCGTGCGGCCGTCCGGCAGTGTCGTCTCACCGGCGGAGACGTGGTTCATGCCGTCCATGTGGCTGGGGTCGATGCCGAAGTAGCCGAGGTCGCCGACGGCGTCGTTGCGGGCCTCGATGTAGTGGGCGTTGCCGGTGGGGACGTTGATGTTGTCCACGTCGTTGGTGCCCAGGCCGGGAGAGCCGAAGAAGACCGCGCTGTCCACGCCGGTGTTCTGCTGCAGGGCGAGGCCGGTGGTGGTCGAGCCGTACGAGTGGCCCAGGGCCGTCAGGTTCGGGTCGGTGTCGCGGCTGGCATCGATGCCGTTGAGGAACGGGGCCAGGCTGTCGGCGCCGCGCTGGGCGGAGCCGTCGCTCAGGACGGAGTTGGAGTCGAACAGGACGCCGCCCACGGAGAGCTGTGGGGCCTGGTAGCCGATCCAGGTCACCGTGGCCACCGAGCCGCCGTCGCCGTAGCGGGCCAACTCCTCCTCGGTGCGGAACTGCAACTGGGCCATGCTGTTGTCGTAGCCGCCCATGCTGCCGTCGACGGTCGAGGTCAGGCCGGGGGTGAACACCGCGACGTGGTCGGCGGTGTCGATGTTGCCGTTGGCGATGGCGGCCTCGGCGCGCTCGTCGCTCATGTCCAGCAGGAGCAACTGGCGCTCGCCGGGGCGGGCCAAGGTCTCCTCGATGGCGTCGAGCGAGTCCAGCTTGGCGTTGACCGCGTCCAGCTCGGCGTCGGCGCTGGTGAACGTGCCGCCGAACCAGTTGTCGTCCAGGTCGGCCTGCAGCTCGTCGCGGCGGGCCTCCAGCGCGGCGCGCTCGGTCTCCAGGCGGGCCCGGTTGGCCTCGTCGCGGGCCTCGCCGGGCACGCCGTCGAGGTTGCCGATCCACTCCGGGTGCTCGTCGATGATCGCCTGCTGCTCGGCCTCGGACAGCGAGTCCCACCAGCCGGCGTTGTCGTAGGGGGAGCCGTCCTCCGGCGGGCCGATCGTCGACAGCCCGCCCTGGCCCGCGCCCGCGTTCAGCGCGTCCTGCAGGCTCGTGGCGCCGCCGTCGTTGATCTCGCCCTTCTCGGCCGCGCGCAGCACGCCCGCCAAGTCCGAGTCGATGTCGGTCCCGCGGCGCACGGCCTGCTCGACCCGGTCGGCCAGCTCCTGCTGCACCCGCTGCCGCTCGCGGAAGTACTCGTCGATGTGGGCCGGGTCGTGCGCGGTCACCGGTGCGTTGTCCACGACCGAGCCGTCCTCGCGGATGACGAAGTGGTTCCGCTCGGCGATCGAGTCCGTCTCCGCGACCGAGTGCTTCAGCGCCTCGACGGCGTCGGACGCCTCGGCGACCCCCCGCCGCACCGCTGCCGCCGCCGCGACCAGCAGCTCCATGCTGTTCTGCAGCCGGTCGCGCTCCGCGCGCGCCCCGTCGGCCGCCTCGCCGGTCCACCCCTCGGGCACCCCGGAGGCGGTCAACTCGTCGCTGAGCCCGACCAGCTCGTCGCACCGCTGGTTGAGCCCGGTGACCGTGGCCTCGAGCGGGGCGGGCTGCCACTTGCGGATGTCCCCGTAGGTCGGCACGGCTACCGCACCGCCCCGAAGTCGGCGGTGGCGTCGTCCTCGGCGCCGACGTACCCGTCGGCCGAGCCGGAGACGTTGGTGGAGTAGTTGCCCGCCTCGGTGCTCCAGTTGCGCACCGCCCGCTCCCAAGCCGTGGCCAGCGCGGTGGCCGCCGCCCCGGCCTGCCCGCCGGGCAGCGCGGGCGCGATGCGCTCGACCTCGGCGCCCAGCTCGACCTTCGCAGCCTGCTCGGCGGCCTGACCAGCGGCTTTGGCCGCTGCCCGCATCGCCTCGATCTCGACCTCGTAACCCACAGGAGGGAGATTAACGGGAGAAAGGGCGGGGCGGCGCGCGTTTGCCGCACGCCGCCCCCTAAAGCACCAACCCCTAGAGGGTGTCCGCCTCACCCCGGATGAAGGCCTCGACGGCCTCGAAGGCGTCGTCGTCGGCGTACTGCTCCGGCGGGGACTTCATGAAGTAGCTCGACGCCGACAGGATCGGGCCGCCCAGGCCCCGGTCCTTGGCGATCTTGGCGGCGCGGACGGCGTCGATGATGACGCCCGCGGAGTTGGGGGAGTCCCAGACCTCGAGCTTGTACTCGAGGTTCAGCGGGGTGTCGCCGAAGGACTTGCCCTCGAGGCGGACGTAGGCCCACTTGCGGTCGTCGAGCCACGGCACGTGGTCCGAGGGGCCGATGTGCACGTCGGCCTTGGCCATCTCGTGCGGGATCTGGGAGGTGACCGACTGGGTCTTGGAGATCTTCTTGGACTGCAGGCGCTTGCGCTCCAGCATGTTCATGAAGTCCATGTTGCCGCCGAAGTTGAGCTGGTAGGTGCGCTGCAGCTCCACCCCGCGGTCCTCGAACAGCTTGGCCATCACCCGGTGGGTGATGGTCGCGCCGACCTGGGACTTGATGTCGTCGCCGACGATCGGGACGCCCGCCTCGGTGAACTTCGCCGCCCACTCGGGGTCGGAGGCGATGAACACCGGCAGGGCGTTGACGAACGCGACCTTGGCGTCGATGGCGGCCTGGGCGTAGAAGCGGTCCGCGTCCTCGGAGCCCACCGGCAGGTAGGACACCAGCACGTCGACCTCGGCCTCGCGCAGCGCAGCGACCACGTCGACCGGCTGCTCGTCGGACTCCTCGATCATCTCGCGGTAGAACTCACCGAGGCCGTCGAAGGTGTGACCGCGCTGCACGGTGACGCCCAGGGGCGGCACGTCGCAGATCTTGATGGTGTTGTTCTCACTGGCGACGATGGCCTCGGACAGGTCGCGGCCGACCTTCTTGGCGTCGACGTCGAAAGCGGCGACGAACTCCACGTCGCGGACGTGGTAGTCGCCGAACTGGACGTGCATCAGGCCGGGAACCCTGGTGGAGGGGTCCGCGTCCCGGTAGTAGTGCACGCCCTGCACCAGGGACGCGGCGCAGTTTCCGACGCCGACGATGGCCACCCGCACGCTCTGGCGGTTCTCGCCCATGCCGGTTCTCCTTCTCGTTTCCAAGCCGCGCTTGCGCGCGGGACTCGTCACAGGCACGTCGCCTGCCGGGGGTCTAGTCCGAAGGCCGCTGATCACGCTGCTCTGAGGCGATCAACTCGTTGAGCCAGCGCACCTCGCGCTCGCTCGTCTCCAGTCCCAGCCGGTGCAGCTCCCGGGTGTAGCGGTCGATCTGCTCACCCGCCCTGGCCATCGAGCTGCGCAGGCCTTCCCTGCGCTCCTCGACGCGCCTGCGCCTGCCCTCGAGGATGCGCATGCGCACCTCGGCCGGGGTCCGCGAGAAGAACGCCATGTGGACGTTGAACCCCTCGTCGTCCCAGGTCTGCGGGCCCGCGTCGGCGACCATGTCGGCGAAGCGCTCCTTGCCATCGGCGGTGAGCTTGTAGACGCGCTTGGCCCGCCTGCCCCAGCTCTTCTCCGGCTTGTCCGACCCCGGCGCCTCCTCGGCGATGAGCCCGGCCTTCAACAGCCTGCGCAACGTCGGGTAGAGGGAGCCGTAGGAGAAAGCACGGAGGGTGCCGAGCAGGTCGTACAGGCGTTTGCGCAGCTCATAGCCGTGCATCGGCGCCTCGTGAAGCAGGCCGAGGATGGCGAACTCGAGCACGGGCACCTCCTGACTGCACGGACGCTGACCTACTGGGTACTTATATCGTGCCGATACATCCGCAAGGTGTACAACTCGAAGCGCTGTGTCGATCGCCACCCCAACTCCGCAGGTGGGAGGTTTAGAACGGTGCGTCGCAGGTGACAGGGCCCGAGGCGCGGATGTGAGACCAACCGCATGTCGGCTGGCCCGATCGGACCACGGTCGTGGTAACGACCCCAAGTACTCTGGTCGCGTGCGAACACAGCGGCAGGTGGTCGACTACGCGTTGCAGCGCAGGTCGCTGCTCGCTGAGGTCTACTCGGGTC
This sequence comes from Actinokineospora pegani, assembly GCF_009745975.1. Taxonomy (GTDB): domain Bacteria; phylum Actinomycetota; class Actinomycetes; order Mycobacteriales; family Pseudonocardiaceae; genus Actinokineospora; species Actinokineospora pegani. The sequence goes on from NZ_WHOL01000061.1 coordinate 182,866, forward strand.
GGGTCGGCACCAACGAGGTGTGCGACGCGAACCCGTACCTGCTGCGCGCCGCGAAGTTCCACGGGCAGGCGACGGACTCGACCTGCCCGGTCTGCCGCAAGGAGTCGCTGACCCACGTGAGCTGGGTGTACGGGGACGAGCTCAAGCACGCCTCCGGCTCGGCCCGCGCGGTGGAGGAGTTGGAGCGCATGGCGGCCCTGTTCGAGGAGTTCACGGTCTACACCGTGGAGGTCTGCCGGACCTGTTCGTGGAACCACCTGGTGCAGTCATACGTCCTGGGAAGCGGGGGAGTCCGCACCCCGGGCACCCGAAGGCGGACGGCGGCGGAGTGACCAGCAGTTTCTCTGCCCGACCAAGCACGACCACCGAACGGCGAGCGCCCGCGCACCGCCGGTCTGGGAGGCCTTCTTCGTGAACGACCGCAGTGACAACCGGCCTGGCGCCCCGGACTGGCCCGAGGCTCCCGAGGAGCGCACGGGCCACTACAGCCCCGCCTGGGACGACGACTCGGGAGAGATCCCAACCGGCACCCGCAACGGCGGCCCGCGCCCAGGCAGCGGAGCACCCCCCGCGGGCGCTCCGCGCGGTGGCGCGCCCGGGGGCGGTGGCGAGCGACCCCGCTCGCACAGCGGTGAGCTGGCCACGGGCCGCCCCGGCCCGCCCAGGAGCCCCAGCGGCGAGCTGCCGACCGGTGGGCCCGGCCCGCGCGGTGGCCGCCCGGGCGCTCCCGGTGGCCGCCCCGGCGCGCCCCCCGCAGGTCCCCAGGGCGGCCCGCCCCGCGCAGGCGGTCCCATCCCCAATGGCGGTCCCATCCCCAATGGCGGTCCCGGCCCCAACGGCGGTCCGATCCCCAACGGTGCTCCGGGCCGTCCCGGTGGTCCCGGAGGCCCTGGCCCCAATGGCAGGCCCGGTGGACCCGGCCCGCGCGGTGGACCCGGCCCCCTCGGCGGTCCCGGCCCTAACGGTCCCGGCCCTAACGGTCCCGGCCCTAACGGTCCCGGTCCCCACGGCCCTGGCCCCCACGGCCCAGGGCCCGACCGGCGCGGCCCGGCAGCGGGCGCCGAGGGCGTCGGCGGTCCGACCCGCAACATCAGCAGGCCCCCGCCCGGTCGCGGTCCCGGCGGCCCGCAGCGCCCTGGGCAGCGCGGGCCCATGGGCCCGCCCCCCGGCTCCCCGGACGCGGCCACCGTGCTCAGCGCGGCGGGCATCACCGGCACCGCGATCTCCGGCAAGCGCGCGGGCGTCGAGGACCCGACGGTCCTGCTGTCGAAGTCGCAGGGTCAGGGCCAGTCCCGCTCCGAGCCGGAGCTGCTGACCCACCGCGAGTTCGACGACGACTTCACCAGCACCCCGGCAGCGGGCTACTCCGACGACGACGGGCCGGACGACGAGCCCACGACGGAGGAAGAGCAGCGGATGCGGCGCAAGAAGATCTGGCGACGGGTCCGGCGGACCTGCTACGTGCTGCTGGCCCTGGGCATCATCGGGCCCGTCCTGGCCTTCTTCATCACCTACCAGATGGTCGAGGTGGAAGACCCCTCGGCCGTCGCGGAGGGGCAGGACAAGGTCGTCACGGTGCAGTACGCCGACGGCTCGGAGATGGCGAGCCTGGCCAAGTCCGGCGGCAACCGCATCATGCTCCAGTACGACCAGATCCCGGACCCGATCAAGAAGGCCGTGTTCGCGGCCGAGGACGCCACCTTCGAGACCAACTCGGGCTTCGACCTGACGGGCATCGCGCGCGCGGTGTTCGCCAACGTCACCGGCGGCCAGGGCGGCGGCTCGACGATCAGCCAGCAGTACATCAAGAAGGCCTCCGGCAACGACGACCCGACCCTGTCCCGCAAGTGGGTCGAGGTCGTCAAGTCCTACAAGATGACCAAGACCTACGAGAAGAACGACATCATCACCGCGTACCTGAACACGATCTACTTCGGGCGCGGCGCGTACGGCGTGGCGGCGGCCTCCAAGGCCTACTTCGACGTGGACATCAGCGAGGTCACCCCGACCCAGGCCGCGCTGCTGGCCGGGATGATCCAGACCCCGAGCAGGGGCAGCCACGACGCCGAGTACCACCACCAGCGCTGGGACTACGTCAGCAACCGGATGATCTCCCTCGGCTGGTGGAGCGCTGGAGAGAAGGCGAACAACCCGTTCCCGGCACCGATCCCCTACACCGGCGTCAGCTCGCTCGGCTCGCTGCCCGGCCCGCGGCGGGTGGTGATCGACCGGGTGTACGACGAGCTCAAGGACCGCTACGGGCTCGAAGAGGAAGACATCAAGCGCGACGGGTACGTCATCCAGTTGACGATCGACAAGAAGGCGCAGGAGCTCGCCGAGCAGGCCGTCGCGGAGGTCATGGAGGGGCAGCCCGCCAACCTGATGCCCGGTCTCGTCGCGGTCGACCCGAAGACCGGTGAGATCCGCGCGTACTACGGCGCCGCCCAGGCCGGGTTCGACTACGCCAACGCCGTGCAGGAGCCCGGCTCGGCGTTCAAGCCGTTCGACCTGGTGGGGCTGCTACAGAAGGGCAAGGGCCTCAACGAGGTCTACGACACCACTCCCAAGTCCTTCGGCGATGACGAGAAGACGGTCCGCAACGCCTCGACGCCCCGGTGCGGCAGGTCGTGCACCGTGGCGGAGGCGATGAAGGAGTCGCTGAACGTGGTCTTCAGCGACATGGTCTACAACGACGTCAAGCCGGTCAACGTGGCCAAGGCCGCCGAACAGGCGGGCATCCGCTCCGACCTGTCCAAGGCCTCGAACGACATCAACATCGCCATCGGCGGTGGCGCCACCCAGGTGAAGACAACCGAGATGGCCTCGGCCTACGCGACGTTCGCCGCCAACGGCACCTACCGCGCCCCGCACCTGGTGGCGAAGGTGACCTACCCCGACGGCGGCGTCCGCATCGACGCCAAGACCCAGCCGGACCTGGCCGAGAAGCCCGCCTTCGACGCCGAGGACCCCGAGCGCAACCAGAAGATCGCCCGCAACGTCACCGAATCCCTGCTGCCGATCCCGGCCTACTCGAAGATCCCGTGCGCCGACAACCGCAAGTGCGCGGGCAAGACGGGCACCCACCAGTACCAGGACACCGAAGACAACTCCAAGGCGTGGATGGTCGGCTACACCCCGCAGATGTCCACCGCGGTGTCCATGGGCGGTGACAAAACCAGCCAGATCCTCCGCAACGCCGAGGGCAAGCCCATCTACGGCTCCGGCCTGCCCGGCGAGATCTGGAAGAAGTTCATGGACAGCTACCACGAAGGCCTGCCCAAGGAGGACTTCGGCAAATACGTGCCGATGGGCAAGGTCTCGAGCAAGCCGACCAAGACCAATGGGAACGGCAACGACAGCGACAACGACAACAACCGGCCGAGCAGCACCCAGACCTCGACGCCGGAGCTGACCACACCCCCCTCGGTCCCGAAGCCGCCCAGCACCGAGCCCGAGGAACCGCCCGCCTCCACCACGTCCACCACCCGGACCCGTCCTCCGGGCGGTGGCGACGACGACGGACCGGGCTTCCCCTTCCCGGGCAACGGCCCGGGCGGCGGAAACGGCGGCGGTCAAGCAGGCGGTTGACCGTGGTGGAGGGCCTGGGGGCGATCAGCCCCCGGGCCCTCCGCTTTCTCCGGGAAACGCCGGTCAGACACGGTGGACCGTTACCATGCGGCCGTGGCTGACACGGCGGCGAGCGACGACCGGCTGGCGGACACCGCGACCTTGGAGCCGGGCGACCGGGTGCGGCCGTCGGTGGCCGAGCCGATGGTGGTCGCGGCCAGCGGGGCGGTCGGGGGGCCGGTCGGGGAGCACGCGGTCATCGGGCGGCACTGGTTCTGGACGCCGTTGCGGGTGGCGCTGCTGCTCTCGGTGATCGCGCTGAGCCTGGGCTGGCTCGGCAAGGCGGCGTGCGCACAGCAGTACGACACGGGGAACGGGCAGGTCGCGCTGGATTGGCGGGCGAACCGGCCCTATGTGGCGTTGTGCTACACCGATGTCATCCCGCTCTATTCCGCCGAGCGGTTGAACCAGGGCGGCTTCCCCTACGCCACCAGTTGGGTGGAGAACGAGGGCGAGCCGAACGAGACCGTGCGGTACATGGAGTACCCGGTCCTGACGGGGCTCTTCCAGTGGGCCAACGCGAAGATGACCCAGGGGTGGGTCTCGATGGCGAGCAGCGGGTGGCTGCCGACCGCGCTGCCCGTCGTCATCTACTTCGACATCACCGCGTTCTGGCTCGCCCTGGCCTGGCTGGTCACGATCTGGGCGACGTTGCGCACGGCCAGGAAACGACCGTGGGACGCGGCGTTCATCGCGGTGTCCCCGCTGGTCATCGTGCACGCGTTCACGAACTTCGACACGTTGGCGACAGCGCTCGCCGCCGCGGGTGTGCTGGCGTGGGCGCGCAAGAAACCGGTGCTCGCCGGTGTGCTCATCGGACTCGGCGCGGCGGCGAAGCTCTATCCGGTGTTCCTGTTGGGCGCGTTGTTGGTCCTGTGCATCCGGGCCGGAAAGCTGAACGTGTGGGGCAAGACCGCCTTGGCCACGGTCCTTTCCTGGTTGGCGGTCAACGCCCCGTTCTTCATATCCGGGACCACCAGGGAGGGCTGGTGGCAGTTCTTCCGGCTGAACTCCATCCGGGACGCCGACCCCGATTCCCTCTACCACGTCATCGCCCGCTTCTCCGGGTGGGAGGGGTTCGACTTCGGGCGGCCGTTCGGTGAGTCGCCGGTGTGGCTCAACACCGTGAGCGCCGTCCTCTTCCTGATCGCGTGCGCGGCCATCGCGGCGATCGCGCTGCACGCGCCGAGGCGGCCGCGGTTCGCGCAGTTGGCGTTCCTGGTCCTGGCGCTGTTCCTGCTGACCAACAAGGTGTGGAGCCCGCAGTACTCGCTGTGGCTGGTCCCGTTCGCCGTGCTGGCGCTGCCGAGGTGGAAGCTGCTGCTGGCCTGGATGACGGTTGACGCCCTGGTGTGGGCGCCGCGGATGTTCTACTTCATGAACGACCCGAAGAAGGGCCTGCCCGAGGAGTGGTTCCTCAGCTTCGTCGTGCTGCGCGACGTCGCCGTGCTCGTGCTGGTCGCCGTGGTGGTCTACGAGATCTACCACCCCGCCCGGGACCTGGTGCGGGCTGGCGGTGACGACGACCCGGCGGGCGGTGTGGTGGACAACGCCCCGGACCAGGTCGTTATCCACTCGAGAAAGCAAGACGCGCTGGTTTAGCCTGCCTTGGCGGGCGCAGGCGAAGGCATCCGCACCGCGCAGTGGTGGGATGACCGGAGGCTTGTGTCGTGAAGAGTTCCCGATCCGGGCTTGTCTACGGCTTTCTCGCGTACCTGACCTGGGGTTTCTTCCCCCTCTACTGGCCGCTGCTGGAACCGGCGGGCCCGGTGGAGGTGCTGGCGCACCGAATCGTGTGGTCGGTCCTCGCGGTGGGGGCACTCATCCTCGTCCTGCGGCGCTGGCAGCGGCTCAAGGTGGTCGCGGCCAACCGGCGGCGCATGGGCTTCATCGCCGTCGGGGCGGTCACCATCGCCCTCAACTGGGGCATGTACATCTACGGCGTCAACTCGGGGCAGGTCGTCGAGGCGTCGCTGGGCTACTTCATCAACCCGCTGATCACGATCCTGCTCGGCGTCCTGGTCATGGGGGAGCGGCTGCGGGCCGGGCAGTGGGCGGGTCTCGCGATCGCGCTCGGCGCGGTGGTGCAGCTCAGCGTCGAGGCCGGGCGGCTGCCGTGGATCGCGCTGACGCTGGCGTTCTCGTTCGGCACCTACGGGCTGATGAAGAAGAAGGCCGACGTCGGCTCGACCGAGGGCCTGGCCCTGGAGACCGCCATCCTCAGCCCCCTCGCCCTGGTCTACCTGGTCTGGCTGAGCGCCGCGGGCGGCGGCGCGTTCGGGCACTTCGGCTGGGGACACGCGCTGCTGCTGGTCGGGACCGGCGTGGTCACCGCGGTGCCGCTGCTGCTGTTCGGCGCGGCGGCCGTGCGCATCTCGATGACGACCATGGGCGTCATGCAGTACCTGGTGCCGATCCTGCAGTTCGCGATCGGCGTCTTCCTCTACCACGAGCAGATGAGCTCATCCCGGTGGATCGGGTTCGGCCTGGTGTGGCTGGCGCTGGTCGTGATCACCGCTGAATCGCTGGCACACCGCCGCCGGGTGGCCCAGGTGGCACCGGAGATGGTGTCCTGACCCCGTCGTCGTCCTCGGCGAAGGTCGTCCTCGCGCTCAGGAACACGATGAACAGACCGACCAGCAACCCGGCTCTGCCCCACACGCCGATCATCACCAACTGCGCGACGAAGCCGTCGTCGATGCCCGACGCCGTGCCATCGGCGATCGCGGCGAACCACAGGAAGATGCCGACGCCCATCGCCAGGTCGGCGACGAAGTAGGCCACGATCCAACCCCACCGCACCCGCAGCAGCACCAGCATCGGCACCAGCCACAGCGTGTACTGCGGCGAGTGCACCTTGTGCAGCAGCAGGAACCCGCAGAGCATCGCCGCGGACACCGCCACCCACGGGTAGGCGCCCTCGCGCCGGTAGCGCGCCCAGCCGAACGCGCAGGCGATGCCGAACGCGACGAACATCAGCAGCGGCGAAGCGACGTTGACCATCTGGTGCACGGCCTCGTTGCCGGGGTCGGACTCCGGGCGCAGCGCCCAGTACCAGATGGAGTTCGAGGTGATGTCGGCTTGGCGCTGGCCCTGGAACACGAACGAGGCCAGCCAGCCGTCGAACCCGGCGAGGGCGAACGGCACGTTGGCCGCGATGCCGGTGCCCATGGCGACCAGGGCGACCTTGACCATCCCGGCCCAGTCGCGGGCCTTGCCCCCGGCCAGCTCCGCGCCGCCGCGGCCGCCGGTGAGCACGTAGAGCATCAGCGGCAGCACGAAGATCGCCGGGTAGATCTTGAACGCGAACCCGAGCCCGAGCAGCACGGCGCTGGCGAAGGCCCGCTGCCGCAGCGGCCGATCGGCCCCCCGCTTGCCCCACCCGCGCTGCACGACGTACACCGCGGCGACGGCGCAGAACACGACCGGGAGCTCCCAGTTGTGGAACGCGTAGAGCACCAGCGGTGGCGTCGCGGCCCAGATGAGCGCCCGCCAGCGCGACAGCTTGGCCAGCAGCCACGCCGTGAGCAGGCCGAACGGGGCCATGATGAGCGCCGAGGCGAGCAGGAACCCGGCGTCGGTGTGCACGAACATCGCGCCGAGCCAGATCAGCAGCCCGGTCAGGACCGGGTATTCCACGGTGCCGCCGCTGAGCTCGCCGCGCTCGTTGATCGCGCCGTGCACGTACGGGAAGACGTGCCGGTCGACGTCGCGGCCGATCCAGAGGAACTGGATGTCGGAGTAGCAGGCCTCGGAGTACTTGGCGATCTCGAAGTCGGGCTGGCTGCGGCCGAAGGCGTCGAACTCCGAACCGGTGCACCGGTCCTTGTTCGCGAACCCGAGCGCCAGCGTGAGCCCGCACAGCAGCACGACCAGCGCCAGCGCGGCGCGGCCGAACCGGGCGAGCCCGGATGGCGGGTCGGGCCGCCGCGGCGGGCTGTCCACTCGGTCGTCCGGCACCAGGTCCGCCTGCCCCGTGTTCACCGCTCGAGGGCCTCACGCAGGAAGGCGATGTCCGCCGCCTGCCCGTCGGCGGGGGTCTCGACCACGGCGGGCGCGGCGGCGGCG
>NZ_WHOL01000062.1:0-35893 GCF_009745975.1 Actinokineospora pegani
GCGGGCATGTTCACCGACGAGGACGAGGTGCGCCGCAGGACCGGCCGCGCGGCAGGCGTGCGCGGCGGGACCCTGCTCCCCGACGGCGACGAGGTCAAGCGCGACAACCGCGGCGGCGCCCTGGTTCCCGGCGAGGAGGCCCGCCGCAATGGCAAGCCCGGCCGCTTCGGCCGCGCCACCGGCTTCGCCGAGTCCGGCCACGGCTACGGGACGGGGGCCGGGGCCAACCGCGACCGCGAGGACGATCGCGAGCACAAGCGGCGCGTGCCGATCGAGGAAGACCCGTTCACCACCTCGGACATGAGGTCAGCCCCGCCCGTCATCGGCGGTTAGGGCGCGTCGTGGGGGCCAGTGTTCGCGGTAGCCGCGCTGGACGCGGCCCCTGACGGCACGACTCCCATCGAACGAGACCCCCACGACACGCCCTAAGAGAGGCGAAGCTGTGTACATCGACGAACCCGGCGCCACCCCTGCCGCCGATCCCAACCCGGTGACCGGCGACGCGGGCTGGCAGGTGGACCCGGCGCAGGTCAAGGAGTTCGCCGCGGCCGTGCAGGAGGTGCGCGCCGACCTCGACGCCATCTTCGCCGACGTCGCCGAGCTGGCCAGCCCCGACTTCCTGCCGATGCTGGGCACCAGCCCCACCGGCCAGGAGCTGGCGGAGAAGTTCACCGAGCGGCTGGCGGGCGAGGCCGGGCTCAAGGGCCAGCTCGAGGAGGCCCTGCGGCGCATGGAGGAGTTCGTCTCCAGCGCGGAGAAGTCGGCCGCGAACTACGAGCAGAGCGACTCCAGCGCCGCGGCCCGGTTCCGCGACGACGGGGCCTAGCCCGCGATGGAGCTGCGGAGCGCGGCTGGGGTGGCCCTGCACCCGGTCGAGGTCGACCTGTTGTGCGCCTTCGCCGAGGTCGCCCCGCCGTTCCCGTTGGAGCTGCCCGCCGCCGGGGCCTCCGCCGAGGAGCGCATGGTGCTGTTCCACGACGCCGCCATGGCGCTGGGCGAGCGCGACCTGGCCGACGAGCGCGGGCCGCTGGGCGTCGCGGAGGAGTTCGTCTACCTGCTGCGCGCCTGCACCGGCGTGGTCGACCTGGTCGTCGACCGGGAGGGCCGCGGCCGGGTGGGGGTGGCGCTCATGGTGGTCAAGGACGACGCCCTCGTCGTCACCCAGGACTTCGACGACCCGTTCGGCGTGATCCGCATGCACGCCGCGGGCACCGACGAGGCCGTGCGCCGCGCCGCCGCGGCCATCCCGCGCGCCGACGCGCCGCGCTCGGCCCCGTTCTCCTTGCCGCACAAGGCCTTGGAGCAGGTCTTCGCGCAGATCCTCACCCGGGTCCCCGAGGACCCGGACGACGACGCCGAGCCGCGCCCGTTCAGCCCGGCCGAGCTCGACGAGCTGCTGGCCCGGCACGGCGTGGACGAGGCGGTGGCCCGGCGCATGGTCGCCGCGCTGCACCCGGTCGTCGCCAGCGGCCAGGCCGGTCTGGCGGTGCGCGACGACACCGAGGACCAGTGGCGCCGGGTCGGGGACGAGGTGCGCTGGATCGACACCCCCCGGGGCAGGCTGCGGCTGGCCACCGAGGAGCGGGGCTGGCTCAGCGTGAACCCGCTGCCACCGGACGAGCTGCGCGGCGAGCTGCGCGCCCTGGTCGCCAGGGCGCGCTGACCCCGGCTACTTGCCGGGCATCCCCGAGACGAGCACGGTCACCACCGTGATCCAGGTGATGATCACCGCGGTGAGCCAGAACTTCAGGTTGGTCAGGAGCCGGGTCATGGTCGACCTCCCGTCGAGGGGGTGGGCGGGGCAGTGGTCAGCGTCGTGCTGACCCGAACCGGTGCAGCGGGGCGCTCGGCCCCGCTACAGCCATCGGTTCCGGCGGAAGATGCGGTACAGCAGCACGCAGGCAATGAAGATCAGCAGCATTACGCCGGGGTAGCCGAAGCGCCAGGTCGTCTCGGGCATGTACTCGAAGTTCATGCCGTAGATGCCCGCCACCATGGTCGGGATGGCGATGATCGCCGCCCACGAGGTGATCTTGCGCATGTCGGTGTTCTGCTGGAGCGTGATCTTGGCCTGGGTGGCGTCGACCAGGGTGGTGAGCAGCTCGTCGAAGCTGGTCACCCGCTCGGTGACGGTGGTCAGGTGGTCGTCGACGTCGCGGAAGTAGGAGCGCACCTGCTCCGGGACCAGCGGCGAGCAGCCCTCGGCGAGCCTGCGCAGCGGGGTGGCCAGCGGCATCACCGCCCGGCGCAGCTCCAGGATCTCCCGCTTCATCAGGTACATCTGCTCGGCGCTGATCGGGCTGCGCGGGGCGAACACGGCCTTCTCGATCTCGTCGATGTCGTTCTCGAACGCCGCGCTGACCGCCAGGTAGGTGTCGACGACGTGGTCGGCGATGCCGTGCAGCACCGCGGCGGGGCCGCCGCGCAGCCGCTCGGGGGCGGCCTCCAGCTCCTCGCGCAGGCTGTGCAGCGCGGAGTGCTTGCCGTGCCGGACGGTCACGATGTAGTCCGAGCCGAGGAAGGCCATGATCTCGCCGGTCTCGACGATCTCGTTGGCCGAGGTGGGCGACTCGTGCTCGACGTAGCGCACGGTCTTGAGGACCATGAACAGGTTGTCGTCGTAGCGCTCCAGCTTCGGCCGCTGGTGGGCGTGCACCGCGTCCTCGACGGCCAGCTCGTGCAGGCCGAAGGTCTCCGCCACGCCCTGGATCTGGCGCTCGTCCGGCTCGTGCAGGCCGATCCAGACGAACCCCTCGCCGCGCTCGCGCACCTCGGCGACGGCGGCGATGTGCGTCCACCGGCCGGGCAGCCGCTCACCGTCGACGTAGACCGCGCAGTCGACGACGTAGGCGGACAGCGGAACCGACAGCGGGGCCGCTGGCTGCTGCTGGTTGGCGCGGCCGCGGCCGCGCAGACCGCCGAACGAGGGCAGAGAGGGCATGTGGGCCTCCTGGCTGCGCCACCCGGTCAACGGACCGGGCGAGGCGTGGGCGCGATGGGGACCGGCGGCCACGCGGGCCAGCCGGAGCGGAGCGTCCCTGCCGGGTGTTCAGGCGCCTGCGTCAGCGGCGAGCGCCATCGGAGGGGACGCGGGTACTACTGCAACCACTCGCGCTGTCATGACCATGCGGGTCGCTCACCGGCGTCCTCACCTCCTCTGGTTAGGGGCAGCCGCCACCGAATGTGTCGGGCCTGCCGGAAGGACAGCGTACTCCACCAGGGCGGCGGCCCGGGGTCGACCCGGGGAAATCTCGGGGCACGGCGGGCGAATGCGCTCTCTCACACACCGGTTGCGCGCCGCGCCGAGGCCGGTCACAGTGCGGGTTACCCGCCGGTCACTTACGGGCCGGCCACCTTCGTTGGAGGAACAGTGCAGTTCGGGCGGTACTACGAGGAGTTCGAGGTCGGCGCTGTCTACAAGCACTGGCCCGGCAAGACGGTCACCGAGTACGACGACCACCTGTTCTGCCTGATCACCATGAACCACCACCCGCTGCACATGGACGTCAACTACGCCGAGAACACCACGGACTTCGGCAAGAACGTGGTGGTGGGCAACTACATCTACTCGCTGCTGCTGGGCATGTCGGTCGCCGACGTCTCGGGCAAGGCGATCGCGAACCTCGAGGTCGAGTCGCTGCGGCACGTGAAGCCGACGTTCCACGGTGACACGATCTACGGTGAGACCGAGGTGCTCGACAAGACGCCGTCCAAGTCGAAGGACGACCGCGGCGTGGTCTACGTCGAAACCCGGGGCTACAAGCAGGACGGGACGGTAGTTTGCATCTTCCGCCGCAAGGTGATGGTGCCTAAGCGCTCCTACGGGGACGCGCGCGGCGGGGAGCAGCCGGGCCGTCCCGAGCCGAAGGCCTGACGCCTGGGCGGACCCGCACCGCCGGAGAGGGGAAGCGCCGTGACCGCGAGCCTGGACGACATCAGGGGCCGGTTGCGGCGCTTCGCCGCGCGGGAGGCCGCGGGCGAGTCCCCGCTCTACGCCCACCTCGCCGAGCGGGCCGCCGAGGACGACGAGGTCGCGGGCCTGCTCACCGCGGCCCCCGCCGCGTTCGCCCACCCCACGCTGCTGCTGGCCGCCGTGCACCGGGTCGTGCAGGCCGAGCCGTTCCACGAGCTGGTCAACTACTACCCCTCGATGGGCGGCAGCTACGGCCTCGACGGCGGCACCTGGCCGCTGTGGCGGCAGTTCGTCGTCGAGCGCGCCGACCGCGTGCGCGCGCTCATCGCCGCCCGCACCACCCAGACCAACGAGGTCCGCCGCGCCGCCGTGCTCTACCCGGCGGTGGCGCTGGCCGCCAAGCAGGCCAAGGCCCCGGTCGGCCTGCTCGAGGTCGGCTGCAGCGGCGGTCTGCTGCTGGCGATGGACAAGTACGCCTACCGCTACCAGACCGAGGGCGCGGGCCAGGTGGCCGCCGGACCGGCCAAGGCCGCCCTCGGCCTGCACTGCGCGCTGGAGCTGGCCCCGGGCGCCACGCTGCCCGCGATCCCGAAGAAGCTGGCCGTGGCCGCCAGGGTCGGCCTGGACCGCGCCCCGGTCGACCTGGCCGACGAGGACGAGCTGGCCTGGCTGGAGGCCTGCGTCTGGGCCGACCAGCCCGAGCGGCGGCGGCTGCTGGGCACGGCGGCGGCCGTGCAGCGCTCGGCCAAGCCGGAGTTCGTGCGCGGCGACGCCGTCGAGGGCCTGGCGGGCGCGGCGGCGCTGGTGCCCAGGGACATGCCGCTGGTGGTGCTCACCAGCCACGTGCTGTCGTACTTGTCCTCGGAGGAGCGGTCGGCGTTCATCGCCGCGCTGGGCGAGCTGGCGGGCAGGCGCAGGCTGTGGTGGGTCAGCCAGGAGGCCTACCGGGCCGGGTTGGACGTCGTGCTGCCCGGCCGCGACGACCTCGCGCCCGGGCCGGACGAGCCCGCCTTCGCGGCGCTGGGGATCACCACCTGGGCGGGTGGAGTTCCGGAGGCGACCGCGCTCGCGCGCACCGCCATGCACGGTCAGCGCATGACCTGGCTCGCCTGACGTTTTCCCGCCGGCGTGGGGCGCTCGCGAATGGAGCACCGCGGCGCTGACCAGGAGCGTCACCCGCAAGGGGGGAGCGCGCCCCAACCACGGAGAGTGTCCGCCAAATGGGCCACCAAACCGTTACTCCGATCCAGTGTGTCGAAGGTCGCAAGGTCGGCCCACAACACGTCATCGGCGTCGTCTCCGGCCCGGAGATCACCGCCCGTGACGGCGCACGCGTAATCGGCTATCCGGAAGACGCCGTTCGGTGCCTCTCGTTCAACGGTGCCAATGAGCGCGCCCACGACCACCTCGAGGCCGGTCTCTTCACGCACCTCGCGAGCAAGCGCCCGCGGGTCCGACTCACCCGGCTCCACCTTTCCGCCAGGTAGCGACCACTGGCCGCGCCCCGGATCGTGCGCTCGGCGCACCAGCAGCAGCCGCCCCCCAGCGTCACGGACCAGTGCGCCGACGCACCTGATCCGCCGAATCCCGTCTCCGGTCATGAACACGCAGCGTAGCCGTCATCGGGGCGTCGGGTTGGGCTTTGCCCCAAGCGCCTTACTAGGCTCCCCAACCGCCGCCCGGTGCGGTACAACGGTTTTCACCAGGGCTCGCCATCCGGCGCGCGTACACGGAACGGGGTAGATCGCAGTGGACGTCAAGAAGGTTCTGATCTTGACTGGGGCAGCGTTGCTCATCTTCTTCCTCGTGACGCAGCCAGTCCAGTCTGCCGGGATCGTGAACTCGATCATCCAATCCTTGCGCGAGGGAGCCGAAGCGGTGATCACCTTCGTGCGAACCGTTTTCACCGGCTGAGCGGTAAAGTCAGCCCATGTTCGCACCCAGGGACCCAGACGAGTACCTGCTCGACTCCGAACGCCGGGTCATCCGGGTGCGCAGGCACTGGGCCAGCTTGGCGTGGGAGGTCTTCGAGGCGGTCGCTCTGCTGGCCGTCTGCGTGATGATCTCCTACGTCATGCCGCCGTCGATGTGGCTCGTGCAGAACATCCTTTGGTACGTGGCGCTCGTGGTGCTGCTGCGGTTCACCTACCAGGTCATCTCCTGGTGGGTCGAGCGGATCGTGGTCACCGACAAGCGGTTCATGATGACCACGGGTGTGTTCACCACCCGGGTGCTCATGATGCCGATCGGCAAGGTCACCGACCTCACCTTCAAGCGCACCGTGACCGGCCGGGTGCTCGGCTACGGCACGATCGTGGTGGAGTCCGCCGGTCAGATCCAGGCGCTGAACCAGATCCACTTCCTGCCCAAGCCCGAGCAGGTCAACGACGCCATCTCCGAGTTGGTGTTCGGCGACAAGAAGGCCCAGGCGGACCGGTTCTCCATGATCAAGGCACAGCGCCTGGCCCGCATCGGCCGCAAGAAGAAGCCCGTCGGCTGAGCGGGCCCGCCTCGGCCTCGACCGTGGCTTAGCACGCACTGCCTGCGCCCCGGCCGGTCCCATCGGACAGACTGGCCGGTGTGCGGATCGACCTCCACTGCCACTCCACCGCCTCCGACGGGACCGACAGTCCCGCGGAGCTGGTCGCCACCGCCGCCCGCGCTGGCCTCGACGCGGTCGCCATCACCGACCACGACACCACCGCGGGCTGGGCCGAGGCCGAGGCGGCGCTGCCCCCGGGGCTGACCCTGGTCCGCGGCGCGGAGCTGACCTGCTCGGCAGCGGACGGCCGGGGCGGGCGCTGCACGGTGCACCTGCTGGCGTACCTGTTCGACCCGGAGGCCGAGGAGGTCGTGGCCGAGCACGCCCGCACCAGGGCCGACCGCCGCACCCGGCTGCACGCCATGGCGGGCAAGATGGCCGCGGACGGCTACCCGGTCGACGCCGACACGCTGCTCGCCGGGCTGCCCGCGAACGCCACCGCGGGCCGCCCGCACCTCGCCCAGGCCCTCGTGCGCGCGGGCGTGGTCGGCTCGGTGACCGAGGCGTTCGCGTCGCTGCTGCACGGCCGCACGGGCTACTTCGTGCCCAGCCGCCGGACCCCGGTCGTCCAGGCCATCGAGATGATCAAGGCCGCGGGCGGGGTCACCGTCCTCGCGCACGGCTTCGCCCACCGCCGCGGCCCGGTGGTCACCCCCGCGGTGATCGCCGACCTGGCCGCCGCGGGCCTGGACGGGGTCGAGGTCGACCACCCCGACCACGACGCCGCCGCCCGCGCCGAGCTGCGCGCCCTGGCCGCCCGGCTGGACCTGCTCAGCACCGGCTCCAGCGACTACCACGGCACGAACAAGACCACCCCGATCGCCGCCGAGACCACGCACCCCGACGTGCTGGCCGCCATCGCCGACCGGGCCTCCGGGGCCAAGCTGGTCCACGGCCCCCGCTGAGCCCGCCTGACCGTCAGTGGACCTGGGTCAGGATGCCCATCCTGGCCAGCCGCTTGGCCATCGCGACCGACTCGGACTCCGCGGCCCCCGGGAACAGCTCCGCGGCCCGGACCGTGCCGTCGGACCCCAGCTCGCGCAGCATGCCGACCAGTTCGGCGGGCAGCCGGTAGACCATGTCCCGGCCCGACACCCGCAGCTCGGTGCTGCCCTCGGCGGTCACGCCGAAGTCCAGGTCGACCGGGCCGCGGCCGAAGACCGAGTCCGCGTGGGCGGTGTCCACCCTGGCCGTGTCCAGGAACCCCCGGCGCGGCCGGGGCGCGGGGGCGGCGAGGCGGTGCACCTCGTCGACCGGGTCCAGGTCGCCGAGGCGCTCCTCGAGCAGGCCGACGCGGTGCAGCAGGGCCCTGGCCTGCTCGGCGCGGGAGCGGGCGTCCATCCTCGGCACGTCGGCGAAAGCCGGGTCGTCGGTGACGATGCCCGCCACGACCTCCCCGAGGAGCTGGGCCCACGTCCTCGGGCGCACGCGTACGGCGACCACCAGCGACACCGCGTCCCCCGCCCTGGCGAAGTGCGAGGTGTCCGACGGCAGGTACAGCACGTCGCCCGCGCGCAGCTCGACGTCCACCTCCTGGGCCCCCAGCTCGGCCGCGGACGAGGCGTGGCGCCCCCGCGGCCACGTCCGCACCCGCTGCACCCCCGCCACCTGCACCAGGAACTGGTCCACGTCGTCCTCGTGGGCCAGGCCGGTGCGCGGCGCCCCCGCCGGGGTCAGGAACGCGCGCACGTCGGCCGGGGCGGCGAAGGCGGCCGCCAGCTCGGCGGCCAGGTCGCGCAGCGCCGGGCGCACGGTGTCCAGGTCGGTCCAGCAGACCGTGGCCCCGGACCGGAACAGCTCGTGCACCCGCTCCGGCGCCACCTGGTCGGCGACGGCGGTGTCGGCGGCCCCGCCGGGGGCGGTGTAGCTCGACTCGGCCACCGGGACGCCCCCGCGCAGCACCAGCACGCGCGGCGCCCGCACTGCGCCGAGGTCGAGCAGTTCGTCGAGGTCGGCGACGGTCAGCAGCCGCTGCGGCGCGGGCACCGCGCCCGTGCGCACCAAGGGCCGCCTGCGGAAGTGCGCGGTGAAGAAGGCCTCGGTGTCGCCCGCCAGGTCCGTGAATGTGGGTGTGGTCAACCTGCCCCCAAGAAATGCGGTGTTCGTGGATCGCCATACTACGAACAAGGCGGTCCGTCGCGGACCATTCCGGCGGCGGCGCGATTACTCGGATTCGTTTTCCCGGGCGTGTCCGCCGGATTATTCCAACAATAATTGGGGACCGATTGCTCGCTTTCAAGCCTGCTTGAAACCGGGCGTCCGCGCCCGCGCGCGGAACTGTCGGTGCGGCTGCGTACCGTGGACGGCGTGCAAGATCAGCTCGGGTTCGACATGATGCCGCGCAAACTGGTCAAGGTCACGCCGTCGAAGCTGGCGACGTGGCAGGACTGCCCGCGCCGGTTCCGGATGACCTACGTCGACCGGCCCACCCCGCCGCGCGGCGGGGCGTGGGCGCACAGCACCCTCGGCGCTGTCGTGCACAACGCGCTCAAGGCGCTGTTCGACCTGCCGGTGGACCGGCGGTCCCCGGAGCAGGCCGCCGCCCTGGTGGGCGCGCACTGGAAGGACGACGGCTTCGCCGACTCGGCCCAGGCGGGCGTGTTCCGCGAGCGCGCGGCGGGCTGGGTGCGCGACTACGTCGCCGACACCGACGTCACCGACGACCCGGTCGGCCTCGAGCGCTGGGTGTCCGCGCCGGTCGGCACGATCGTCGCCGAGGGCCGGGTCGACCGCATCGACCAGCGCGGCGACGAGGTGGTCATCGTCGACTACAAGACCGGCCGCCACGTGCTGACCAGCGACGACGCCCGCGGCTCGCAGGCGCTCGCGCTCTACGTGCTCGCCGCCCGCCGCACCCTGCGCCGCCCGTGCGCCAAGGTCGAGCTGCACCACCTGCCGTCCGGGTCCGTCGCGACCTGGGAGCACACCGACGCCTCGCTGGCCAGGCACCTGTCCCGGGCGCAGGAGAGCGCCGACGAGTTCCAGCTCGCGATCGACACGCACAAGGCGGGCGGCGACGGCGACGTGCTGTTCCCGACCGTCCCCGGCCGCCAGTGCGGGTGGTGCGACTTCCGCCGGAGCTGCCCGGACGGCCAGGCGGCTGGACCCGCGCTGGACCCATGGGCGATGCTTGCCCCGTGACCGGTCCCACCGAACGACTGCCCGTGGGCGAGGACGTCAACACCGTGGAGATCCCGCTCCCGGACGACGACGCCCCCAACACCCCCGCCGTCCGCTCCGGCTTCTGGCGCGAACTGGCGGGCGCCCTCGCGCTGGGGCTGTGCGTGCTCGCCCTGCTCGTCCTGGGCCTGCAGGTCCTCGACACCGCCCACGGCGTCCCCGGACCGGGTGTCTGGACCGTGATCGTGCACGTGTTCTGCGCGGTGGCCGCGGTCCTGCTGCAGCGCCAAGCCGACCGCAGGGCGGGCCCGCAGGCCGGGTTGGCGATCTTGCTGGTGTTCGTCCTGACGGGTGTGACCGTCTGGTTCTTCTGGTGGGCGTGACGGGGCACAATCGTCGCGTGGAGATCTGGCACAACCCCCGCTGCTCGAAGTCCCGCACGGCCAAGGCCGCCCTCGACGAGGCCCACCCGGGCCACGTCGAGCGCCGCTACCTCGAGGCCCCGCCGTCGGTGGCCGAGTTGGCCGGGGTCCTCGACAAGCTCGGCCTCGAACCCTGGGACATCACCAGGATGAAGGAGGCCAGGGCCCGCGAACTGCGGCTGGCGGACGAGCCGAGGGATCGGGCGCGCTGGCTGGCGCTGCTCGCCGAGAACCCGGAGCTCATCGAACGCCCGATCGTCATCACCGATGACGACCGGGCGTTCGTGGTCCGCGACCCGGAGGCGCTCAAGAACGCCATGACGCCGTAGTCGCCCCTCAGACCCCGAGGAACGGGAACTCGCTGAGCCGGGACGACGAGGGCAGGACGGGTGCCACGGCGTCGCGGATGTTCTTGACGACCCCGGCCGCGGGTTTGCCGTTGACCAGTTCCCACGGCGTGGGGATCGGCAGCGGCAGCGGCGGGCCGTAGGGCAGCAGCGGCGGCTGCGCGACGACCGTGTTGGCGCTGCCCGAGTGCGTGACCGGTCGGAAGTCGTACTGGCCGTGCGCGCCGTTGAGGTAGCCGTAGATGCCGTTGGCGAAGGCCAGCAGGTTGGTCAGCGGGTTCTCCGAGTAGCACATGCCGTCGTTCTGGTTGCACAGCGAGACGACCGGGAGGTCGCCGAAGGTGCGCGGGCCGCCCATCGTGATCCCCGGGACGAACGTGGGCAGCGTGGTCATGATCCCGCCCGGCTTGCCGCCGACCCCCGCCCGGCGCGCGTCGGCGTAGAGGACGCCGTTGATCAGCGAGTGCGGGATGCGGTCGGTCCGGGAGTACTCGCCCAGCACGTCGCCCGCGACCAGCGCGCCCTGGGAGAACCCGGTGATCGTGATCCGGCTGCCGGGGCAGGACGCGTGGAACTCGGTGACCATCCGGTCGAGCTCGGCGCGGCCCTCGGCGTTGGAGTCGTCGAGGGTCTTGGGGTCCAGTGGCCAGATCTCGGCCGGGTAGACCACCTTCACCGCGTCCACCCCCGCGGGCAGTTCGGCGTTGCCCCGGTCGAACACCCGCGCCGTCGGGTCGCCGTTGCCACCCACTTGGAACATCCTCTGGTCCGGGCACCCCGGGTCGGCCGCGGCGGCCTGCCCGGGGACGAGGACGGCGGCGAGCAGGCTCAATGACATCGCGATCCGCATCATGGCGTGGAAGATACTCTTTGCGAACAGTGATGTACACGTATTCGCCGTTAGGCTTCACCCGTGACCTCCCGCGAATACCCCGCCCTCCCCCGGGGCCGCCACCGGCTCAGCCGCGAGGACGTGCGCCTGGCGCAGCGGGACAAGCTCCTGCTCGGCATGGCGGACGCGGTGTCCGAGAAGGGCTACGCCAAGACCACCGTGGCCGACGTGCTCCGCCGCGCCCACGTGTCCCGGGAGACCTTCTACCAGCAGTTCTCCGACAAGGAGGACTGCTTCCTGGCCACCCTGGACCGCTGCGCCGACCTGGTGCTGAGCATGGTCGTGTCCGCCGTGGCCCCGCTCGCGGACGTGCCCACGCTCGACCGCTTCACCCGCGCGCTGAACCGCTACCTCGCCGCCCTGGTCGACCAGTGGCCGGTGACGCGGACGTTCTTCCTGGAGTGCTACGCCGCGGGCCCGGTGGCCCGCAAGCGCCGCTTCGCCGCCCAGGACCGCTTCGCCCAGGCCGTGCACGCCGGGTTCAGCCCCGACCCGGCCTGGCGGGCGCTGCCCGACCCGGAGTTCGCCGCCCGCTTCCTGGCCGCGGGCCTGAGCTCCCTCGTCGCGGGCGCTGTCTCAGCCGACGAGCCGGAGCGGCTCGCCGACCTGCACGCCCCGGTGACCGACCTGGTCCGCCACTTGCTCAGGTGACGGCTAGCTGAGCCAGGCCCGCCAGTGCTCCAGCAGCACCGCCAGCAGCCCCGCCGGGTTCTCCAAGGCGGGGGAGTGCGCGGTGTTCTGGAGCAGTTCGAACGGCACCCCCAGCCGCCCGGCCATCTCCTGCTGCGCCACCGCGGGCCACGCGTCGTCGTTCTCCCCGCACACCACCAGGGCCGGGATGCCGCGGTCGACCAGCACCGGGGCCAGCACCTCGACCTGGTCGGACTCGGTGCGCAGGCCCACGCCCATGCCCAGCAGCGCCGCGTCCTGGTTGCGCAGGAAGCGGGCGGCGAGGAACTCGCGGTGCTCGGGGGCCATGGCCTGGTAGCGCGGGGTCTGCAAGTTGATCGTCTGCAAGATCTTGTGCACCTCGGCGACGCCGCGTTCGCGCATCACCGGCTCGCCCAGGTCGAGCATGTGCCTGCGGGGGCCGGGCGGCAGCGCGGCCGGACCGCTGCTCAGCAGGGTCAGACCGGCGACCGGGGCGCCCGCGAGGACGGCCCGGCGGCTCACCAGGCCGCCGTAGGAGTGGCCGGTCAGCAGGACCGGCTTGCCGTCGGCGGCCAGCTTGCCGATCAGCTCGGCCAGGAACGCGCCCAGGTGCTCGGGCAGGTAGGAGGTCTCGTCGTCCGGGCCCTGGGAGTCCATCTGACCGGGCAGGTCGATGGCCAGCACGTCGTAGCCCGCCTCGGCCAACGGGTCGAGCACCGGCGCGAAGTCCTCCTTCGACCCGGTGTAGCCGGGGACCAGCAGCGCCAGGGGGCCCGAGCCCGCGCGGCGCAGCCCGCCGACGGCGCCGTGCCTGCCCGAGAGGACGACCGGCTCAGCGTTGTGCGCGGTGACCTGAGAGTGCATGGTCTCGAGTGTGCCGCAGAGCGGGACCCGGTGGTTGCGATGCGACCAGGGTCGCAGTCAGCGCAGGGCGACCAGGTCGGCGCCGCGCTGCTCCAGGACCATGGGTCCGGCGGTCGCGCTGAGCACCGGACCGCCGTGCCCGCCCCGGTCGACCGGGATCTCGTCGACCACGCGCCAGCCCGCCGGGGCGAGCACGGTGTACCCGGTCCGCGTGGGCACCAGCACCCGCCCCGCCAGCGCCGTCGCCGGGCCGAGCGCGTCCCGGACAGTCCACAGCGGACGGAAGTCGTCAGTGGACAGACCAGTGGTCGTTTCGCCGTTGTGCCAGGTGAACACACCCCGGAGGGAGGTGGCCCGCGACCGCGGTCCGAAGCGGACGGTGTGCGTGGCGACCTCGATGCCCCGTGCGTCGAGCACGGTGACCCGGTCCGGGTCGGGTAGCGCCACGGCCACCCGCTGGTCGTCGGCGGCGACGAGCCGGGCCCGGTCGCTGGGCAGGATGCGGCTGGTGGTGACCTCCGGCTCGTCCGGTGTCGCGTCGAGCACCGTCGTCCGGTCGCCGTCCTCGTCCGCGCGGCGCTCCAAGACCACGATCGTGTGCGGGGTGGTCAGCGCCGACTCGTGCGCGCAGCCCGGGTCCGGGTTCACCGGGGGTCGGGACGAGTCCGTACTCGGCGGTCTCGACCAGGTCCGAACGCCACGCGCTGAGCAGCCGCCTGCGACCAGCCGCCCCCCGCCGCTGACCAGGTGGACCTGGGGCCCGACGTCGGAGTTCCGCGCGGCTTGGCGCGCGCCGGTCACCCCGTCGAGCGCGACCACCTCGCTGCACGCGCCGCCGTTGTCGAACACGGCCACGGCAGCGGCCCAGGCCACCGCGCAGAGCGGCACGTCGCGGCGGTAGGACCAGCGCGGCTCCCCGGTCAGGGGGTCGCGCCCCAGGACAGCGCCGCCGTCGCCGGCGGCCACCGCCGGGGCCGCGCCGGCCGCCCGCCACACCTCGCGCAGCGCGGTCGGCGCGGTCGTCGGCGGTGCGGCGGCCGCAGCCAGGTCGTCGCTGGTGGGCGACGAGGTCGCGGCGAACTCGCTGCCCCGCCACACCAACACCCCGGCCGCGACGAGCGCCACGACGATCCCGACAGCGGCCACCACGTCCCGGCGCGGCAGGAAGCGGGTCCGCTGGGCGGGAGCTGTCCACCGGCGTGCGGCCGGGTCATGCTGGTCGAGGTGCCGCCTACTCCGCCTGCGCGCCGGAGTCCGAGGTGGTGTCGACGCCCGAGCGGCGGCGACGGCGGCGCGGGCGGGACGGCTTGTCGCCCGCGTCCCCGCCCTCGGTGACCGGGGTCTGCTCGGTGGCCGAGGCCTCCGACTGGCCGTCGGCGGAGTCCACCCCGCCACGGCGGCGGCGACGGCGGCGCGGCCTGCTCTCGCCACCCGCGCCCTCGTCCCCGTCGGCCGGGCGGACCGGCTCACCGGCGGCGCGGCGCGCGGCGCCGGTCGCCTTGGTGCGGCGGGTGCGCTGCTGCGTCCCGCCGTCGCGGGTGCGCGGCTTCTTGCCGCCGAAGTCCTCCTCCGGCTCCGCGTCGAGCCCGGCGCGGGTGCGCTGCGCCATCGGCAGCCGACCGGTCATGCCATCGGGGATGTCCAGGTCGGTGAACAGGTGCGCCGAGGTGGAGTAGGTCTCCACCGGCGCGGGCTTGTCCAGGCCGAGCGCGTCGCTGATGCCCTTCCAGCGCGACTCGTCGTCCCAGTCGACCAGCGTGATCGCCACGCCGGTCTTGCCCGCGCGGCCGGTGCGGCCGATGCGGTGGACGTAGGTCTTCTCGTCCTCGGGGCACTGGTAGTTGATGACGTGGGTGACATCGGTCACGTCGATTCCACGCGCGGCGACGTCGGTGCAGACCAGCACGTCGACCTTGCCCGAGCGGAACGCCCGCAGCGCCTGCTCGCGCGCGCCCTGGCCCAGGTCGCCGTGCACGGCCCCGGCGGCGAAGCCGCGCTCGACCAGCTCGTCGGAGACCTTCTGCGCGGTGCGCTTGGTCCGGGTGAAGATCATGGTCAGGCCGCGGCCCCGCGCCTGCAGCGACCGGGCGATGACCTCGACCTTGTCCAGGTTGTGCGCCCGGTAGACGAACTGCTCGGTGCGCTCGTGGACGGCGCTGGCGTCGTTCTCCTCGGCCCGGATGTGCGTGGGCTGGGTGAGGAACGTGCGGGCCAGGGTGATGATCGGGCCGGGCATGGTCGCCGAGAACAGCATCGTCTGCCGCTCGTCGGGCACCATCCGCAGGATGCGCTCGATGTCGGGCAGGAAGCCCAGGTCGAGCATCTCGTCGGCCTCGTCGAGGACCAGCATGCGGACCTTGCCCAGCACCAGGTGCTGCTGCTCGGCCAGGTCCAGCAGCCTGCCCGGGGTGCCGACGACGACGTCGACGCCCTTGGTCAGCGCCGCGACCTGCGGCTCGTAGGGGCGACCGCCGTAGATGGACAGCACGCGCGCGCCCAGGTGCTTGCCCGCGTCGCGGATGTCGGCGGTGACCTGCAGGCACAGCTCGCGGGTCGGCACGACCACCAGCGCCTGGGGGGTGCCGTCGCCGGGGGTCTCCACCCGCTGCAGCAGCGGCACGCCGAAGCCCAGGGTCTTGCCGGTGCCGGTGCGGGCCTGGCCGATGAGGTCGTCGCCCGCCAGCGCCAGCGGCAGCGTCAGCTCCTGGATGGCGAACGTGCGCTCGATGCCCGCCTCGCCCAGCGCCCGCACGATCTCGGGCCGGACGCCCAGCTCGGCGAAGGTGGGGGAGGTCGGGGCGACCGGGGCGCCCGCGGTGAGCGGGCGCGCGGTGTCGACATCGGGAGCGCCCGCTTCGCTGTGCTCCAGCTCCACGGGGTCGGTGATGGTGGTGGTCTCGTTGTCTCGCGTCAGGGTGATCAGCCTCTCTCATACCAGCGCGCAGCGCCCTGGTCGGGCCGCTCGACCGCGCCGCCGCAAGGGGCGCGGGAGGGCCTGCGAGGCATGCGCGCACCCTCTGTGCCCGGGACGGCGGCGCCACTCGCCACGCGTTTTCCCGAGGTCCTCAGCGCGTCTCGGCCGGGCACTCGAACAGCCGCCCAGGCCGGACGTCCTCCCGAGTCTACCCGTGACCACGTCCGGATACGCTGCCAACCATGCAGAGCGCTGGAACAGGCCCCGTCGAGGGGACGCTGTCGGACGGGGTTGTGGACCTGTTGGGGGTGCTGGCCTACGGCGAGTTGTCCGCTTTCGACCGGCTCTCCGAGGACGCCAGGTCCGCCCCGACGGTGTCCGGCCGAGCCGCGCTGTCGACGATGGCCGCCGCCGAGATGGGCCACTACGCCAAGATCCAGCGCTACCTCGCCGACCACGGCGTCGACGTCGAGGACGCCATCCGACCGTTCATCGGCCACATCGACACCTGGCACGCCTCCACCGCCCCCCGCTCGTGGCTGGAATCACTCGTCAAGGCCTACGTCGGCGACGGCCTGGCCGCCGACTTCTACCGCGAGATCGGCTCCTGGCTCGACGACCGGACCAAGGAGCTGGTGCTCGAGGTCCTGGCCGACACCGGCCACTCCGCCTTCGCCGAGCGCGAGGTCCTCGGCGCCATCGAGCGCGACCGGACCGTGCGCGACCGGCTGGCGCTGTGGGGGCGGCGGCTGCTGGGCGAGGCGCTGACCCAGGCCCAGTACGTCGTCGCCGAGCGCGACGGCCTCGCCGAGCTGATCGTCGCGGGCACCGGCGACCTGTCCGGGATCGCCGCGTTGTTCCGGCGGCTCCAGCAGCAGCACGGCAAGCGGATGTCGACACTGGGGCTGGGCTGAGCGGGGCCGGATTTCGCGTGTGGTGAAACCGGCCGCCCCTTCGCGCGCCGGGTGCGCTCGGCGTACTAGCCTCGGGGCAGCCAGTTTGTTCGATATCGCATTCGCTATGCGCAGAGCCGGAGGTCGGCGTGGAGGTCAAGATCGGTGTCTCGGACACCGTGCGGGAGCTCGTGGTCACCAGCAGCCAGACCCCTGAAGAGGTCGAGGGCTTGGTCGCCGCCGCCCTCAAGGACCAGTCGGGCACGCTGACGTTGACCGACGAGAAGGGGCGCCGCTACCTGGTGGCCTCCGCCAAGATCGCCTACGTGGAGATCGGCGCGGCGGACACCCGCAAGGTCGGCTTCGTTCACTGAGACATTTCTCCCCCGCCCGGCATCGTTCCCGACCGTGTCGCACGGCTGCCGGCCGTGGTGGGGGAGCGAAGTGGGAGTGCGTTGCACATGGGAGAGGCCGCCGCCCNCCGGGCGGCGGCCTCTCCCATGTCCGGGGTGGTCAGGCGTCTGCGGCGTCCACGGTCGTCTGCACGACGAACGGGGGCGTGGACGTGCCCATGATCCGGTAGCGGTCCCACGGGTCCGGGTCGGACAGCTCGCCCGGCGACTCCCCGCCCGGGGTGCGCAGGACGGCCTTGGCCTTGCGGCCGCCGAGCAGCTCGGACAGGCCCTGGTCCGCCGCGACCCGCCCGTACCAGCGGTAGTAGCCGTCGATGGGCTGGAAGTGCCCGCGCAGCTCTACGGTCACGGCGAACTCCCGCTCGCCGACGACCAGGGTGGCCTGGCCGGAGTAGCCGTCGTCCTCGGGGTGCTCGTCGCTCATGCCTCACGCTCCTGCGTCAGCGGGCCGTTGGTCAGCTTGATGACCTTGTTGGCGTCCAGCGGCTTGTTCGGGTCGATGACGTAGCCGTTCATCCGCATCGTGCCGTCGATGGCCGCCCAGATGGTCATGGTCAGGTACTCGACCACCGCGTCGCGGTTCATCGTGCGCCGCTCCAGCCACCACTCGCCGACGTTCTGCACCATGCCGACGATGCCGTGGCCCCACACCTCGGCGCCGCCGGAGTCGAGCTGGAACGCCCGCATGTAGTCGCCGAGCAGGGCGGACAGCGCGTTGGCGATGACCTCTTTGTCCTCGGCGACGATGTCGGCGTCCATCTTGCGGTCGGCGAAGGTGGAGCGGACCAGCAGCCGGTAGAGGTTCGGGTACTCCTCGATGATCTCGAAGAAGGCGCTCAGGCTCTTGCGGATGCGCGGCAGCGGCGCCTCCTCCCGGTTCATCGCCGGGATCAGCCGCTCGAACAGCAGCTCGGTCGCGCGGTGGCCCAGGGCCAAGAACAGGTCGGCCTTGTCGGTGAAGTGCCGGTAGAGCACCGGCTTGGTCACCCCGGCCTCGGCCGCCACGTGCTCCATGCCCAAGTCCGGCCCGTGTTCGTTGAGGGCGCGCAGGGCGGCCTCGACGAACTCCTCGCGGCGGGCGGCCCGGTGCGACTTCCAGCGGTCCCGGCGGGCGTCCCCGGACTCCCGGGGTCGGGGTGAGCTGTGGCGCTTGACACGGTCCGACATGTGCAAGATGCTACCAGAGGTAACTGTTACCGCCGGTAACGCGCGGCAAGCTTGCGCACAACCGGACAATTCGGCCTGGAGGGGTGACTCGACGATGAGCCGCGTGACACAGGTGGCCAAAGTAGCCGATCGGGAGCGGACCGCCGCTCGGCTGCTCAAGTCCTCCGCGGACAAGTTCTACGACCCGCTGGTCGACATCGACTGGGACGCCCCCGTGGTGGCGGGCAAGCATTACCACCCCGAACACCGCGTCTCCCTCTACGGCACGGACCTCTGGGACCGGATGACGCCGGAGCAGCGGATCGAGCTGGGCAAGCACGAGATCGCCAGCATCGCCAGCAACGGGATCTTCTTCGAGGTCCTGCTCATGCAGATGCTGCTCAAGCAGGTCTACAAGCACGACCCGACCAGCGACCACGTGCACTACATGCTCGCCGAGATCGCCGACGAGTGCCGCCACTCGACCATGTTCGGCAAGGCGTGCAAGCGCTTCGGCGCCCCCGCCTACGGCCCGCCCTGGTGGGTCAAGCAGTTGGCCAAGGCGCTGCCGGTGTTCGGCCAGGGCCCGTCGGCCTACGCGGCCATCCTCGTCGCCGAGGAGGTGCTCGACCGCATGCAGCGCGAGCACATGAACGACGAGAGCCTGCAGCCGCTGATCCGCATGGTCAACCGGATCCACGTGCTGGAGGAGGCGCGGCACGTGACCTTCGCCCGCCAGGAGGTCGTGCAGGGCATGGCGGGCGCGGGTCCGGTCGCTCGGCACTACCACCGGGCCTTGACGGCCGTGGTGTCCTACTTCGTGATGCTGTGCCTGGTCAACCCGAAGGTCTACGCGGCCGTCGGGCTCGACCCCAAGGTGGCCGCGCGGGCCGCCCGCGAGAACCCGCACTTCCGAGCCACCCTGCACTACTGGGGTGAGCGGATCATGAAGTTCCTCGACGAGGCCGGGCTGGTCGGCGGTCCGACCATGCCCCTGTGGCGGAAGGCTGGGTTGGTCAAGAAGTGAACGAGCAGATGCTGACCTCTGACGGCGTGCGGCTCCACGTGGTGCTCGACGGCCCGGCCACCTCGCCGGTCACCCTCGTGCTGCTGCACGGCTGGACGATGGACCACCACTCCTGGGACGACGCGATCGCGCGGCTGCCCGGCCAGAAGGTCGTGCGCTTCGACTTCCGCGGCCACGGCGAGTCCGACGCGGCGCCCGCGGGCACCGCCTCCATCGACCAGCTCGCCGACGACCTGGTGGAGGTCGTCAACGCCTTCGCGCCGACCGGGCCGATCGTGCTCGGCGGGCACTCCATGGGCGGCATGACGCTGATGGCCCTGGCCGAGCGCCACCCGCGGTTCATCGCCGACCGCGTCGTCGGCGTCGCCTTCGTGGCCACCACCTCCGGCGGGCTGTCCCGGCTGACCCTGGGCCTGCCGCGCTGGGTGGCGGCCCCGGTGCTCTTCGGCGAGAAGTTCGTCAACCTGGGCCTGGCCCGGCTCAAGCGGCCGAGCCTGCTGGGCAAGTGGGCCGCCTTCGCCCGCCCCGGCGTGCGGTGGCTGGTCTTCGGCCGCAAGCCCAAGCCCGCGCACATCGCCGAGACCGCGGCGGCCGTGGGCCGGTGCAACCCGGCGAACATGGTGGCCTTCCGCAGCGCGCTCAACGAGCACGAGCGCCTCGAGGCGCTCACGGCGTACCGGGGCGTGCCCGCGGTGGTCATGTCCGGCGGCCGCGACCGGCTCTGCTCGGTGGCCGACGGCCGCGTCATCGCCGACGCCCTGCCGGACGCGGAGCTGGCGGTCTACCCGGACGCGGGCCACATGCTCAACTACGAGCGCGTCGACGAGGTCGCCTCGCGCCTCGCGCGCCTGCTGGCGGCCAAGGACACGTCCTCGCGGGCGTCGGCGTGAATCCTCCCCGGTCTGCCCCTGGAGGCGGGGCAGACCGGGGATTCGCCCACCCGCACGTATTACTGATCAGTAGGCCCCCGCGCTACCCGGTGGTAACGTCTGGTTTCGTGGCCGACATCTTCCGCACCTCCGACGACGTGGCGCTCAACGTGGTCGACACCGGTCCCGAGGACGCCCCCACGACCGTCGTGCTCGCCCACGGCTGGACCAGCGACCTGCGCGTCTGGGACGAGGTGGTCGCCCACCTGGTCCCGCACGTCCGGGTGCTGCGCTACGACCACCGCGGCCACGGCCGCTCGGCCGCCGCCCCGCGCGGGTCGGCCACCCTGCCCCGCCTGTCGACCGACCTGGCCGAGCTCATCGCCGACCGCGTCCCCACCGGCGAGGTCGTCGTCGTCGGCCACTCGATGGGCGGCATGACCATGATGTCGCTGGCCGAGACGCACCCCGACCTGGTCGCCCGCCTGGCGGGCGCCATGTTCGTCTCCACCTCCGCCGCGGAGATGTCCGAGCTGACCTTCGGCCTCCCGCGCCCGGTGGTCAAGGCCTTCATGAACCGCCGCCCCCGCTCCCGGTCCCACTCGATGACCACCGGCGCCGTGGTCGAGGGCCTCAACACCACCGCGGCCACCGACGACCCCACCACCGACCTCGCCGACCGCCTGCCCCCCAAGGCGTCCCGGGCCCAGGAGGTCGCGAGCCTGGCCTTCCTGCGCTGGCTGGTCTTCGGCTCCAAGTTCCGCCTGGTCGACGTCCGAGCCACCGCCGACCAGTTGGCGCGCGCGCACAAGGGCACGGTCGGCGGCTTGCAGCGCGACATCCTCCGCAACCACTCCCGCGTCCCGGCCCTGTCCGCCTACAAGGCGGTGCGCACCCAGGTCCTGGTGGGCGAGGCGGACCGGGTGACCCCGCTGGAGCACGCCCACGTCATCGCGCGCGCCCTGCCGGACACCGAGTTCGTCCGCTACCCCGGAGCGGGCCACATGCTCCCGTACGAGCGCAACCGCGAGGTGGCCGCCCGCATCCTCCGGCTGGTGGCCAAGGCCGACGGCAAGGTCCCGCAGGCCGTGGTCTGATCGCCTGGCCGCTGGGGCGTGCTCAGGCCTGGAGCGGGAACCCGCCGCCGATGCCGCGCCACGCCAGGCTCGAGATCAGGTTGACCGCGTCCTCCTTCGGCAGTTGCCGGTTGTCCGACAACCACGCCATGGCAGCGACCTGGCTCACGCCCACGAGCCCCACGGCCAGCAACCGCGCGCGGGGCTCGTCCAGCCCGGCGTCGGCCGTGATCGTCGCGGTGATGGCGTCCACCGACGACGAGGTCGCGCGGTCGACGGCGTCCTGCACCAGCGGCTCGCCGCGCAGGTCGGACTCGAACACCAGCCGGAACGCCTGCGACTCGTTGTCCACGAAGTCGAAGTAGGCGCCCACCGCGTTGCGGACGCGGACCTTGTTGTCGGTGGTGGAGTCCATGGCCTCGGTGACGCGGCGGATGAGCTCGTCGACGTGCTTGTCCAGCAGGGCCATGTACAGCTCGAGCTTGCCGGGGAAGTGCTGGTAGAGCACCGGCTTGCTCACGCCCGCGCGCTCGGCGATCTCGTCCATGCCCGCGGCGTGGTAGCCGTTGGCGGCGAAGACGTCCTGGGCCGCGGCCAGCAGTTGGGCGCGGCGCGCGGTGCGGGGGAGGCGGGCCCCTCGGCCTGCCCCACCCTGCTGAACTGTCTCAGACATGCCCCTCCACCCTTGTTCACGTGCTGCCATCGGGCGGACTCGCCGACCCGAACGGGCGGCCTGAGCTTACTCGCCAGTAACAGAATTCGGGGCACCGGTCCCACAAGATCTTCGCGCGGCCGGGCATCCGGCGTGATCTCCGCCATACTGCGGCGGGGTCCCGGGAGCGCGGGCACACTGGACTGATGAACGTCGCCACCAGCCTGCCCGCGCCGATCACCCGGGTGCCGCTCTCCTCGGCCGCCCTGCCCCCGGTCGACCAGTCGGCCCCCGCCTGGCCGGGCGAGGACGTCGAGTCCAACGGGATCACGCTGCACGTCCGGCGCACCCCGGGCGAGGGCGACGTCACCGCCGTCTACGTCCACGGCCTCGGCGGCTCGGCCACCAACTGGACCGACCTGGCGGGCCAGCTCGCGGGCCACGCCCCCGGCATCGCCGTCGACCTGCCCGGCTTCGGCCGCTCCCAGCCGCCCGGGGGCTACCCGTACACGATCGCCGCGCACGCCGACGCCGTCGCGAAGTGGCTGCGCGGCCTCGAACTGGGCCCGGTGCACCTGCTGGCCAACTCGATGGGCGGCACGATCTCCATCCACCTGGCCGCCCGCCACCCCGACCTGGTGCGCACCCTGACCCTGGTCTCCCCGGCCGTGCCCGACCTGCGCCCCGACCCGCGCCGGATGTCCGACCCGCGCATGGTGCTGGCGATGCTGCCCGTGCTCGGCAACGGCGCCCGCAGGCGGTTGGCGCAGGTGTCGCCGCGGCAGCGGGCCACGCAGATGCTCAACCTCTGCTTCGCCGACCCCTCCGGCGTCTCCCAGGAGCGTCTGGAGGAGACCGCCAACGAGTACGCCGAGCGCGCCAAGCAGGCCTGGGCGAACCCGGCGCTGGCCCAGTCCACCGTCGGCCTCATCCGGTCCTGGCTGGTGGGCGGCAGCCGCTCGGTGTGGCGGCAGCTACCGCGCATCGCCGTGCCCACGCTGGTCGTGTGGGGCACCGAGGACAAGCTCGTCTCGGTCCGCAAAGCACCGCGCACTGCCGAACTGCTGCCCAGGGGCAAGCTGCTCGTGCTGCCGCGCACCGGGCACGTGGCCCAGATGGAGCGGCCCGCCACGGTGGCCCGCGCGGTGCTCGGACTGTGGGAAGGTGCTCAGGACGGTAGCTGGTGACGGGTCTTCCCCGCACCGGTGTGCGCAGGGAAACGCCTGATCGGACGGTGCCGCCGCGAACGGCGGGCGGTGTGGCACCCTTGGGCCGGTGAGCCGAACGACGGGCGAGGACTTCGCCGAGACGCCGTCCCGCTCCGCACCCGACACCCAGGGCGAGCGGTACCGGCCGGGCGCCCGCCGCACCGCGGGCGAGCCCCTGGCGGCCTCCTGGTCGCCGACGCCGCACCCCCAGGACGAGCCCCGCCAGGGGGTCGTGCGCCGCGTGATGGAGACCTACGGCTGGCGCGTCTACGCCCTGCCGGTCCTGGTCGCGGTCACCGCCCTCGCCGTTGTGCAGACCGGCGGCGGCGACGGCGACGTCTCGGCCACCACCCCGCCGGGGGACGCGGTGCGCGCCAACGGCGGGTCCGCCATCGAGACCGGGCCGCCGGAGGCCACCGAGCGCGCCCCCGGGCCGGTCGACGCCACCGTCCCCACCGCGGAGCTGCCGGAAGGCGGCGCGTTCACCCAGGCGGGCGCGGGCACCTGGCACGGCGTCCCGGGCAGCGGCGAGCGCCTCGGCACGGGCGGGCGGCTCTACACCTACACGATCGAGGTCGAGGACGGCATCGACGCCTCGTCCTTCGGCGGCGACGAGGCCTACGCCGCCCTGGTCGACCAGACCCTCGCCGACCCGCGCGGCTGGGCGGGCCTTGGCCAGGTGTCGCTGCGGCGCGTCGAGCCCGGCGGCCCGGCCCCCGACATCCGGATCAGCCTGACCACCCCGGAGACCGCGCACCGCCCGGACAAGTGCGGCTACTCGATCAAGTACGAGGCGTCCTGCTGGCGCGGCAGCGAGAAGCGGCTGATGCTCAACCTGGCGCGCTGGGTGCGCGGCGCGGTGGTCTTCGGCGGCGACATGCTGACCTACCGCCAGTACGCGATCAACCACGAGATCGGCCACGCCTTCCGCAACAGCCACGTCGGCTGCGCGGAGAACGGCGCGCTGGCCCCGGTGATGATGCAGCAGAGCTTCGGCGTGGCCAACAACTACGTCGCCCAGCTCAACCGGGCCGTCGGCCTGCCCGACGCGGTCAAGGAGGACGGGCTGGTGTGCAAGCCCAACGCCTGGCCGAACCCGCAGGCCCAGCCCGCGGGCTGACGCGGGCGTGAGCCGCCTCCCACGATGCGGGAGGAAGGAATTCCCCCGTGGGATGCTGGTGTTCTGAACCGGTGTCAGCCCGTGCTGACCCGGGGACATGAACCGCGTTCGAGGAGGAGCCGATGCCAGGCAGTTTGCCGCCGCTCGTGGAGCCCGCAGCCGAGCTGTCGAAGGAAGAGGTGCAGCGCTACAGCCGCCACCTCATCATCCCCGACGTCGGCGTGGACGGGCAGAAGCGGCTCAAGAACGCGAAGGTGCTCGTCGTCGGCGCGGGCGGGCTCGGCAGCCCGGCGCTGCTGTACCTGGCCGCGGCCGGGATCGGCACGCTCGGCATCGTCGACTTCGACGTCGTCGACGAGTCGAACCTGCAGCGCCAGGTCATCCACGGCCAGTCCGACATCGGCAAGCCCAAGGCGGTCTCGGCCAAGGAGTCGGTCGCCGAGATCAACCCGCTGATCACGGTCAACCTGCACGAGACCGCGCTGGACTCGTCGAACGCGCTGGACATCTTCGCCGACTACGACCTGATCCTCGACGGCACCGACAACTTCGCCACCCGCTACCTGGTCAACGACGCCGCCGTGCTGCTGGGCAAGCCGTACGTGTGGGGCTCGATCTTCCGGTTCGAGGGCCAGGTCAGCGTGTTCTGGGAGGACGCCCCCAACGGGCAGGGCCTCAACTACCGCGACCTCTACCCCGAGCCGCCGCCGCCGGGGATGGTGCCCTCGTGCGCCGAGGGCGGTGTGCTGGGCGTGCTGTGCGCGTCCATCGGGTCGATCATGGTCACCGAGGCGATCAAGCTGCTCACCGGCATCGGCGAGCCGCTGCTCGGCCGCCTGATGGTCTACGACGCGCTGGACATGACCTACCGGACCATCAAGATCCGCAAGGACCCGGAGACCAAGCCGATCGAGGGCCTCATCGACTACGACGCCTTCTGCGGCGTGGTGTCGGCCGACGCCCAGACCGCGGCGGCGGACAGCACCATCACCGTGCGCGACCTCAAGGACAAGTTCGACCAGGGCGACGACTTCGCCCTGATCGACGTCCGCGAGCCGCACGAGTACGAGATCGTCAAGATCGAGGGCTCCACGCTGATCCCCAAGGACCGCATCCTGTCCGGCGAGGCGTTCGCCGAGCTGCCCCAGGACAAGCCGATCGTGCTGCACTGCAAGTCCGGCGCCCGCTCCGCGGAGGCCCTCGCGGCCCTGCACAAGGCCGGGTTCAAAGACGCCGTGCACGTCGGTGGCGGTGTGCTGGCCTGGGCCGCGCAGATCGACACGAGCCTGCCGCAGTACTGAGGCCGCGTTCCGGCCCGAGTCGCCCGAACGGGGGAATGACCCCCGTTCGGGCGGTCTCACCTGCGAAGATCAACTGATTCGGACCCGTGTCGCCGCCGTGCCGGGGCGGCTGGGACGGGTAGCGTGCCGGGCCGTGAGCACTCCGCCGCCCCCGCACGTGCAGGCCGCCTTCGGCGCCCGCAACGCCGACCCGGTGCTGGTCGGCCACGGCCCGGTGTGGCGGTGCGGTGACGTGGCCATGCGCCAGGCGGTGAGCCCGGCGGAGGCTAGCTGGGTGGCCCAGACGCTCAACGACCTCACCGTGCCCGACCTGCGCGTCGCCCGCCCCCTGCGCTCCAGCGACGGCCGCTACGTCGTCGGCGGCTGGATGGCCTTCCGGCACGTCGCAGGCCGCGCCGAACCCCGCTACGACGAGGTCATCTCGGCGTCGCTGCGCCTGCACAAGGCCACCGCGAGCCTCCCCCGCCCCCGCTTCCTCGGCTCCCGCGTGGACGTCTTCGCCACCGCCGACCGAGCGGCCTGGGGCGAGGAGGACAACGCCCCCCTGACCCCCGAACTCGGCGGCCGCCTGTTCGACCTGTTCGCCGAGTCCCGCCAACCCGTCACCCTCACCCCCCAGGTGGTCCACGGCGACCTCTTCGG
This sequence comes from Actinokineospora pegani, assembly GCF_009745975.1. GTDB lineage: Bacteria > Actinomycetota > Actinomycetes > Mycobacteriales > Pseudonocardiaceae > Actinokineospora > Actinokineospora pegani. Next base: position 26,013 of record NZ_WHOL01000062.1, read on the forward strand.
CAACGTCCTGTTCGACGGCGACGCCCCACCCGGCATCATCGACTTCACGGCCTTCTACCGCCCCGCGGAGTGGGCAGCCGCAGTCGTGGCGATCGACGCCATGTCCTGGGGCGGCGCCGACGACGCCCTGGCCAAACGCTGGTCCCACCTCCCCGAATGGCGCCAGGTCCTCCTCAGAGCCCTCCTGTTCCGCCTGGCGGTCCACGCCCTCCACCCCAAGTCGACCTCCCGCTCCATGCGCGGCTTGGAACGAGCCGCCCACCGCGTGGGCCAACTGATCTAGACCCCCACACACCGCCCCCGGCAGCGCTTGCTTTGCAGCAGCGCGTCCACCCCGACGAGCCGCCCGAGCAACGCATCCGTTCTCGGGAGCCTCACAACGCTCCTGCCCCACCAGTGCGCAAGAAGTGCCCTCCCCGTCACCCACCACCACGCACCGGCAAACTCCGCTTCCTACCGTCCCCTCCACGGTCAGCAAGAGGAGGACGCATGAGTCTCGCCGTCGAATCCCCCGCCAAAACCCCACCACCCACAACACCCCGCAAGGGACGGTGGATCGACCACTGGGAGCCGGAGGACCCCGACTTCTGGGAGACGACGGGCAAGAAGGTCGCCCGCCGCAACCTGGCCTTCTCCATCTTCGCCGAGCACCTCGGCTTCTCCATCTGGGTGCTGTGGTCCGTGGTGGTGCTCAACCTGTCCAACGCGGGCTTCGGCGGCGGGACGCCGTTCACCGCCAGCGAGCTGTTCTGGCTCACCGCCCTGCCGAACCTGGTCGGGGCGGCCCTGCGCATCCCCTACACCTTCGCCGTGCCGAAGTTCGGCGGCAGGCTGTGGACCATCATCAGCGCCGCGCTGCTGTTCATCCCCACCGGCGCGCTGGCCGCCATGGTGCACTTCGACTTCGTGCGCGAGCAGTCGCACGACGCGCAGTTCGCCATCATGCTGGTGCTCTCGGCGCTCGCGGGCGTCGGCGGTGGCAACTTCTCCTCCTCGATGGCCAACATCTCGTTTTTCTACCCGGAGAAGAAGAAGGGACTGGCGCTCGGCCTCAACGCGGCGGGCGGCAACCTCGGTGTCGCGGTCGTGCAACTGCTGACACCGCTGGTCATCATCATCGGCGTCCCCTACGCCATCGCGAAGAACCCGGTCCACCCGGTGCACCTGGCCTACGCGGGCATCATGTGGATGCCGTTCATCGTCGCCGCGGTGGTGGGCGCGTACTTCAAGATGGACTCGCTCACGATGGCCAAGTCCGACACCAGGTCGTACTGGACCTGCCTCAAGGAGCGGCACACCTGGATCATGTCGATCCTCTACATCGGCACGTTCGGCTCGTTCATCGGCTTCTCGTTCGCGCTGCCGCTGGTCATCAAGCTGACCTTCCCCGAGTTCCTGGCGCAGAACCCGTTCATCGGTACCTACCTGGCCGGGCTGGGCTTCCTCGGCGCGCTCATCGGCTCGGTCTCCCGGCCCCTCGGCGGCTGGCTGTCCGACCGGCTGGGCGGCGCGCGCGTCACCCTGGGCGTGTTCATCGCGATGGCCGCGTTCACCGTGCTGGCGATGGTCGGCGTGACCGAGCGCAGCTTCGGGCTGTTCTTCTCCTCCTACATGGTCATCTTCGCGCTCTCCGGCGCGGGCAACGGCTCGACCTACCGGATGATCCCGGTCATCTTCGGCGAGCTGGGCCGCAGGCGGCTGGCCACCAGCGGGCTGACCGAGCAGGAGAGCGCGCTCAGGCACAAGCGCATGGCGGCGGCGGTCATCGGCATCGCCGGGGCGATCGGCGCCTTCGGCGGGTTCCTGATCCAGCAGGTCTTCCGCATGGCCAGCGTGCCGGTCTCCAGCGCCGTCGCGGCGGCCACGACGCCGGAGGCCAAGGCCGCGGCGGCCGACGCCAACGCCACCTGGTCCACCTCCGCGCTCTACGTCTTCATCGCCGCCTACGCGGTCTTCGCGGTGCTGACCTGGTTCTTCTACCTGCGCAAGTCCGACAAGAGCCTCGCTCACGCGGGTGTGTGACCCGCACCGAGGACTGGCCGGTGAAGAGAGCGCCATGTAACAGCGGCGCAATGGACCAGCCCTCGCGAGGTCACAGCAGGCTCCGACCATTGACACGAACCGTCACCAACCGCCCAGGGAGGCACCCGGATGTCGCGCACACTCGTGGTCGTCGGCAACGGAATGGTGGGGCACCGCCTCGTGCAGGCCCTGCGCGACCGCGACACCGCAGGCGGGTGGCGGGTGGTCCAGTTCGCCGAAGAGGCGCGCCCCGCCTACGACCGCGTCGCGCTCACGTCCTACGTGGACGGTTGGGACCCGCTGCGCCTGCGCCTCGACGGCGCCGAGTTCGACAGCGACGACGCGGTGGAGCTGGTGCTGGGAGACCCGGTCGCGACCGTCGACCGGGCCGCCCGCACCGTCACCACCGCCTCCGGCCGCGTCCAGGCCTACGACGCGCTCGCCCTGGCCACCGGCTCCGCGCCGTTCGTGCCGCCGGTCCCCGGCCGCGACCTGCCCGGCTGCCACGTCTACCGCACCATCGACGACCTCGACGCCATCAAGGCCTCCGCCGCCCGGGCGCGGGCGGGCGTGGGCCGCGGCGCCGCGCTGGTCATCGGCGGCGGCCTGCTCGGCCTGGAGGCGGCCAAGGCGCTGCGCGACATGGGCCTGTCCCCGCACGTGGTCGAGCTGGCCCCGCGGCTGATGCCGCTGCAGGTCGACGAGGGCGGCGGCGCGCTGCTCAAGCGGCTGATCGAGGACCTCGACGTCACCGTGCACGCCGGGACCTCCACCGCGGCCATCGAGGGCGACCGGGGCAGGCTGCTGGCCAAGCTGGGCAACGGCACCGAACTGGACGTCGACCTGGTGGTGTTCTCCGCGGGCATCCGCCCCCGCGACCAGCTCGCCCGCGACTGCGGCCTGCCGGTGGGCGAGCGCGGCGGCGTCCTCGTCGACGAGGGCTGCCGCACCGAGGACCCGGACGTCTACGCGATCGGCGAGTGCGCCAACATCGAGGGCCGCGTCTACGGCCTGGTCGCCCCCGGCTACGCCATGGCCGAGATCGTCGCCGACCGGCTGCTGGGCGGCCGCGCGACCTTCCCCGGCGCCGACATGTCGACCAAGCTCAAGCTGCTCGGGGTCGACGTGGCCTCCTTCGGCGACGCGCACGCGGCCACCGAGGGCTCGCTCGAGGTCGTCGTCAACGACGCGGTCAAGGGCACCTACAAGAAGCTGGTCGTCTCCGACGACGCCAAGACCCTGCTCGGCGGCGTCCTCGTCGGCGACGCCGCGGACTACGCCACCCTGCGCCCGATGGTCGGCCGCGCGCTGCCCGGCGACCCCGGGGCGCTGCTCGCCCCGGCGGGCGGGGGCGGGGGAGTCGGGGTCGACGCGCTGCCGGACGAGGCCCAGGTCTGCTCCTGCAACGCGGTGACCAAGGGCGATGTGCGAACGGCGGTGCACGAGCAGGGCTGTGCGGACATCCCGGCGGTGAAGGCGTGCACGCGTGCGGGAACCTCTTGTGGTTCTTGCGTTCCGATGCTCAAGCAGCTCTTGACGTCCTTCGGTGTCGAGCAGTCCAAGGCGCTGTGTGAGCACTTCTCCCAGTCGCGCGCGGAGCTGTTCGAGATCGTGCGCGTCACCGGCGCCACCACCTTCAGCGAGCTGGTGGAGCGCCACGGCACCGGGCGCGGCTGCGACATCTGCAAGCCCGCCGTCGCCTCGATCCTGGCCTCGCTGGGCAACGGGCACATCCTCGCGGGCGAGCAGGGCGTTTTGCAGGACACCAACGACAAGTTCCTGGCCAACATCCAGCGCAACGGCACCTACTCGGTGGTCCCGCGCATCCCCGGCGGCGAGATCACCCCGGAGAAGCTGATCGTCATCGGGCAGGTCGCGCGGGACTTCGGCCTCTACACCAAGATCACCGGCGGGCAGCGGATCGACCTGTTCGGCGCCACCGTCGACCAGTTGCCCGTCATCTGGAAACGGCTGGTGGACGCCGGTTTCGAGTCCGGGCACGCCTACGGCAAGTCGCTGCGCACGGTGAAGTCCTGCGTGGGCAGCACCTGGTGCCGCTACGGCGTGCAGGACTCCGTCGGCCTCGCCGTCGAGCTGGAGCTGCGCTACCGGGGCTTGCGCTCCCCGCACAAGCTCAAGTCCGGCGTCTCCGGCTGCGCCCGCGAGTGCGCCGAGGCGCGCGGCAAGGACTTCGGGGTCATCGCCACCGACAACGGCTGGAACCTCTACGTCGGCGGCAACGGCGGGACGATGCCCAGGCACGCCGACCTCCTCGTGTCCGAAGTGGACAAAGAGACGCTGCTCAAGGTCATCGACCGGTTCCTGGTCTTCTACATCCGCACCGCCGACCGCCTGCAGCGCACCTCGGCCTGGCTCGACGCCATGGAGGGCGGACTCGACCACCTCCGCGACGTCGTGGTGCACGACAGCCTCGGCCTGTGCGCCGAGCTGGAGGCGCAGATGGCCGCGCACGTCGACGGCTACGCCGACGAGTGGGCCGCGGTCCTGCAAGACCCGGAGAAGCTCTCGCGCTTCACCTCGTTCGTCAACGCACCCGGCAGCCCGGACCCCGCCGTCTCTTTCCGCGAGGAACGCGGGCAGCGGGTCCCCGTCCTGCTCGGCACCCCGGAGGTGGCTTCCCGATGACGCTCGCGCAGGACACCGCGCCCACCGCGCGCACGGCCTGGACCGAGGTCTGCCCGCTCGCCCGGCTGCGCCCCGAGGAGGGCGTCGCCGCGCTGCTGCCCGGCGGCGTCCAGGTCGCGGTGTTCCGAACACATGACGGCCAGGTTTACGCACTGGACAATCTGGACCCGTTCTCCCGCGCCAACATCCTCAGCCGGGGCATCGTCGGCGACCTGCGCGGCGTGCCGGTTGTGGCCTCCCCCATGCACAAACAGCACTTCGACCTGCGCACGGGCGCCTGCCTGGAGGACGACGCGGTGGTGGTCGCCACGTTCCCGGTACGCGTCGAGGGTGGGACCATCTCCGTGGGGCGACCATGACCGCGCTCCTGGAGGTTCCCGAGTTGACCGCACCACTGATCGCACCCCTGGCCGGCTACACCATCGGCGTCACCGCCGCCCGCCGCGCCGACGAGCTCGGCGCCCTGATGGAGCGCAAGGGCGCCACGGTGGTGCACGGACCCGCGATCCGCATCATCCCGCTCGCCGACGACAGCGAGCTGCTGGCGGCCACCACCCGCCTGGTCTCCGACCCGGTGCCGGTCGACGTGGCCGTGGCCACCACCGGCATCGGCTTCCGCGGCTGGGTCGAGGCCGCCGACGGCTGGGGGATGGGCGAGCGGCTCATCGACACCCTGCGCGGCTCCCGCGTCCTGGCCCGCGGCCCCAAGGCCAAGGGCGCGGTCCGCGCCGCCGGGCTCACCGAGGACTGGTCCCCGGAGTCGGAGGCCAGCGCCGAGCTGCTCGACCACCTGCTCGCCCGGGGCGTGGCGGGCAAGCGCATCGCCGTGCAGATCCACGGCGAGCCGCTGCGCGAGTTCATCGACGCCCTGCGCGCCGCGGGCGCCGACGTCGTCGAGGTCCCCGTCTACCGCTGGACCGGCCCCGCCGACCCCGCCCCACTGGAGCGGCTCATCGAGACGACCCTGGCAGGCCAGGTCGACGCGCTGACCTTCACCAGCGCCCCCGCCGCCGCCAGCGTCCTGGAGACCGCCGACCGCCTGGGCCGCTTCGACGCCCTCGTCGACCAGCTCACCCACCGAACCCTGGTCGTCGGCGTCGGCGGCATCACCGCGAGCCCCCTGGTCCGCCAGGGCATCCCCGTGGTCTGCCCCGACCGCGCCCGCATCGGCGCCCTGGTCCGCGAACTGGCCGCCGTCCTGCCCGCCAGGGCCAGGCGCATCACGATCGGCGCGGCCGACCTGGAGCTGCGCGGCCAGGCCGCCGTGGTCGACGGCGGCCTGCGCCCCATCCCGCCCGCCCCGATGGCGCTGCTGCGCGCCCTGGCCGAGGACCCGGGCCGGGTGCTGTCCCGCCCCGCCCTGGTCGGGGTCCTGCGCAAGCACTCCGGCCGCGAGGCGGGCGTCGACGAGCACGCGGTGGAGACCGCCGTCGGCAGGCTGCGGGCGGCGCTGGGCGCCCCCGGCCTGGTCCAGACCGTCGTGAAGCGCGGGTACCGGCTGGCGGTGCCGGTCGCATGACCCTCGTCCTCGTCGCCCACGGCACCCGGGCCCCCGGCGGGGCCGAGACCGTCCAGGCCATCGCCGACCAGGTCCGCGACCTGCTGCCCGAGGTCCCGGTCAAGGTCGCCTTCGCCGACGTCCGCGCCCCCGACGTCACCGCCGTCCTGCGCGCCACCAGGGGCCCCGCCGTCGTCGTCCCCGCCTTCCTGGCCTCGGGCTACCACGTCCGCACCGACGTCCCAGCCCAGGTCGAGGCGGCTGGCGCGAACGCCACCATCACCCCGGCCCTGGGCCCGGCGCCCGCACTGGTCCTGGCCCTGCACGAACGCCTCGTCGAGGCAGGCTGGCGCGCGGGCGACCAGGTCGTGCTCGCCGCCGCGGGCTCCTCGGACCCCCGCGCCCTGGCCGACGTCCGCCGGGCCGCGGTCCTGCTCGGTGCCCGCACCGGCTCCGCGGTCCGCATCGGCTACGCCGCGACGGCCGCCCCCACCGTCGCCGAGGTGGTCGACTCGCTGCGGGCCCGGTGGCCGCGCGACCGCACCCCCCGGGTCGCGGTGGCGTCCTGGCTGCTGGCCCCCGGCCTGTTCCACCGGGCCGTGGCCGCCACCGGGGCCCCGGTGATCGCCCAGCCGCTCGGCGACCACCCCCGCGTCGCCCACCTCGTCGTGCGCCGCTACACCGAGGCCGTCGTCTACCGTTCGCTCGATTTGGCGGTCTGACCCCGCCCGCTGTGTCTACGCTGCGCGGTGTTCGCACACCGGCAGTGAGGAAGAGGCGGCAGATGGGCGAGAACCGTTACCGGTTAACGAGATCGGCAGTCGTGAGTGGACTCGCGACCGCCCTGCTCGCCCTCGTGGGCTGCGCGGGCACGGTCTCCGGGACGCCCACCGCGGCCACCCAGCAGACCTCCACCCCCGTCACCGAGCCCTCCGAGCGCCCCTCCACCACCCGGTCATCGGCGCCCACCCGCTCCAGCACCCAGACCACGGCATCCGACCCGGGCATCCCGACCGTCGACCAGACCGCCGCCGCCCAGTACTGCGACCGGCCGTTCAAGGGCGCCCTGGGCAAGGACATGCTCGCCGTCGTCGTCGAGACCCCGGGCGGCATCCTCGACTGCGAGAACGCCGCCGCGATCCTGTTCGACTACTACGCGGCCCGCCCGAACCCGGAGACCGGCCTGCCCCCGTTCGACATCGGCCCACTCACCTGCAACCAGGTGCCCGAACCGGACTTCCCGCAGGTCGTGTGCGCCGACGCGGACAACCTCATCTACTCCATGTGGCCGCAGACCTGACCCCGGAATAATTGAACGCGCAACCAAGTTGCTCCGGATCGAGGCCCCACAAGGGGTCCGACCAGCCCGAAGGGAGCGCGCGATGCCCGCGATCACCGCTGACACCCTGACCCTGCCCCGCCTGCCGGAGCTGCCCGAGGCCGCGACGGCCTGGCGCAAGGTGCACAAGGTCGTGCGCGCCGCGAAGTTCCTCGAGGGCGAGGGCTTCCAGGTGCGCCGCCCGTTCCCCAGCCTCGACCTGGCCATGGCCGACCCGTTCCTGCTGCTCGACCACATGGGCGCGGTCGAGTACGGCCCGGGGGAGGCCAAGGGCGCCCCGTGGCACCCGCACCGCGGCTTCGAGACCGTCACCTACATGATCGACGGCGCCATGCAGCACACCGACTCCATCGGCGGCGGCGGCCTGATCACCGACGGCTCCACCCAGTGGATGACCGCGGGCCAGGGCATCCTGCACAACGAGGTCCCACCCCAGGACCTCGTGGCCGCGGGCGGGCTGTTCCACGGCGTGCAGCTCTGGGTCAACCTGCCCCGCGCGCTCAAGCTGGTCCAACCCCGCTACCAGGACATCGCCGCCACCAGCGCCAGCCTGATCGCCAGCGACGACGGCGGAGCCCTGGTCAGGATCATCGCGGGCGAACTCGACGGCCACGCGGGCCCGGGATCGACCTACTCGCCGATCACCTACCTGCACGCCACCGTCAGCCCCGGCGCCCGCCTCGCCATGCCGTGGCCGAGGGACTTCAACGCCCTCGTCTACGTCCTGTCCGGCGAGGGCACCGTCGGCCCCGAATCCCGCCCACTCGCCGAAGGCCACCTGGCCGTCCTGACCGCGGGCGAAGCCCTCACCCTCCAAGCCGCCCCCACCCCAACCCCCTGGGAAATCCTCATCCTGGGCGGCCGCCCCATCAACGAGCCGGTAGCCCGCTACGGCCCCTTCGTCATGAACACCCGCCAAGAACTATCCCAAGCCTTCGACGACTACCAGGCAGGCCGCCTAGGCCAAATCCCCGCCACCCACCTGTCCCCCGCCGACGACCAGTCCTGACCCCCAAGGAGGGCAGCCATGACCACCCCCACCCCCACCTTCGACCTGGACGCCCTGGACACCCAGGCCCTGCTCGACCGCGCCCACCTCCACCAGGACGCGGGCGACCACCGCACGGCCGTCCGCTTCCTGGCCCAGGCCGCCACCCACGAACCCCGCGACACCGCGATCCTGACCGAACTGGCCCTGGCCCAGTTCCACACCGCCGCCCTGACCGCCGCCGAGGCCACCGCCCGCCAACTGATCACCCTGGCCCCCACCGACGCCTACGGACACCTGCTCCTGGGCCGCACCCTGGCCCGCCAGTCCCGCCACCGCGAGGCCCTACCCCACCTCCGCCTGGCCGTGGCCATGTCCGGCCAGTGGGCAGACCACCTCACCGAATCCGAAACCCGCGCCTGACCCGGGCGCGAACCGCCCACCCCGATGCGGCCCGGAGCCAGACCGGACCAGCCAGACCGGTCAAACGAGGGCCAGCCAGCGGAGCCCGGCCGCCGGAGCCCGGCCGCCCGGGCTGGGCAAGCCGGGCCGGGCAAGCCGGGCCGGGCGAGTCGGGCCGGATTCGTCAAGTGAGGCAAGCGGGCGAGCCGGGCTGGCTCAGCTCAGCCAACGGGCGAGGCTGGCCGGGTCGAGTTGGGTCGATCCAGCCGGGCCGGGCAACCCGGCGAGCTTCGCCGTGCCGGGCCAGCTAGGCAGGTTGGCCTGGTTGAGGTGGGCCCGCCTGGTCGAGCTGGTCCCGCTCGCGAGCTGGGTCGGCCCGCTCGAGCCGGGTCGGTCCACTCGCTGGGTCAGCCCGGTCGAGTTGGGCCAGCCCAGTCGGGCTGGGGTCAGCCCGGTTCAGCCGGGCCAGCCTGCTCGCTGGGTCCGCCTGGTCGAGCTGAGGCAGCCCAGTCGGGCTGGGGTCATCCCAGTCGGGCTGGGGTCAGCCCGGTCGAGCCGGGTCGGCCCGCTCGCCGGGTCCGCCTGGTCGAGTCGGGCCATCCCGGTCGGGCTGGGGTCAGCCCGGTCCAGCCTGCTCGCTGGTCCGCCTGGTCGAGCTGAGGCAGCCCAGTCGAGCCGGGGTCAGCCCGGTCGAGCCGGGTCGGCCCGCTCGCTGGGCCAGCCTGGTCGAGTTGGGCCAGCCCGGTCGGGTGGGGTCGGGCCCGCGAGCTGGACTAGCCCGGTTGAGGTGGCCGGTTCGTGAGCTGGGCCAGCTGGCCGGTTCGTGAGCTGGGCAATCTGGTCGAGGTGGGCGCGCCCGCGAGGTGGGTTGGCCCGGTCGAGCCGGGTCGGCCCGCTCGCTGGGCCAGCCCGGTCGGGCTGGGTCGGCCCGCTTGCTGGGTCAGCCCGGTCGGGCTGGGTCGGCCCGCTTGCTGGGTCAGCCCGGT
>NZ_WHOL01000062.1:35936-36008 GCF_009745975.1 Actinokineospora pegani
GGTCGGCCCGCTTGCTGGGTCAGCCCGGTTGAGGTGGTCGGCCCGCTTGCTGGGTCAGCCCGGTTGAGGTGG
>NZ_WHOL01000063.1:0-44351 GCF_009745975.1 Actinokineospora pegani
GGCCGCAGAACCGCCCGATCCGGCACCCCCCGGGCCGCAGAACCGCCCGATCCGGCACCCCCCGGGCCGCAGAACCGCCCGATCCGGCACCCCCCCGGGCCGCACAACCACCCGATCCAGCACCCTCCGGGCCGCGGAACCACCCAAACCGTAGGCTCCCCAGCGTGATCGTGGACGGAGTCGCCCTACTAGGCCCGGCAGACGTGCGCCGCCTGGCGAACGACCTGGACGTGCGCCCGACGAAGAAGCTCGGCCAGAACTTCGTCCACGACCCCAACATCGTCCTGCGCATCGTCGGCGCCGCGAACCTCGTCGACACCGACCACGTCCTGGAGGTCGGCCCCGGGCTGGGATCGCTCACCCTCGCCCTTCTCCCCGCCTGCGCGAGGGTCACCGCGGTCGAGATCGACCCGGTCCTGGCCGCCCGCCTCCCGACCACGGTCGCCGAGCAGGCCCCGGACCTCGCGGGCAAGCTCACCGTGCTCCAGCGCGACGCCCTCAGAGTGGCCGCGACCGAGCTGGGCGAGCCGACGGCGCTGGTGGCGAACCTGCCCTACAACGTCGCTGTGCCGGTGGTGCTGCACCTGCTGGCGGGCCTGCCCTCGCTGCGCACGGTCATGGTGATGGTGCAGGCCGAGGTGGCCGACCGGATGGCGGCCGGGCCGGGGTCGCGGGTGTACGGGGTGCCCAGCGTGAAGGTGGCCTGGTACGCCGAGGCCAAGCGGGTGGCGATGGTGCCGAGGTCGGTGTTCTGGCCAGTGCCCAACGTGGACTCGGCCCTGGTGCTGATGACCCGGCGGCCGCAGCCCGAGGCGACGCGCGAGGACGTGTTCGCCGTCGTGGACGCGGCGTTCGCGCAGCGGCGCAAGACGCTGCGGGCGGCGCTGGCGGGGTGGGCCGGGTCGCCGACGCGGGCGGCGGAGGTGCTCACCGCGGCCGGGGTCGACCCCGGGGCCCGGGGGGAGCAGCTCGCCGTGGGGGACTTCGTGCGGATCGCCCAGGCCGCGCTGTGACCTGAGCTACACCGGCGTTGCTCCGCTGGTGTGATGTGCGGGACGGGCGGTCGGTTCTTGTCCCGGCAGGCTTGCTTCCGATCACCGCATCAGGTGTACTGCAAGAGCATTCCATCCCGAGCGACTGAGAGACCTGGCTCGCTGAAGTCGCAGCAACCACCCCTCGTGGGCAGGTGCTACCGCCAGGAGCGATGGAGGAAAACAGGATGCAGATCCTCACCACGCGCCGGGTCATCGACCAGTGTCGACGTACCTCCACCGGGTGTCGACGCGCGAACGCAACTCGCTGAACCGTCCCCATTCAGTACGCCTTCGCACAATCCCCCGGCCCGCTCCTGCCACCGGTGTGTCCTCAGTAGACATCCGAACCGGTGTGGCGGGTCGCCGTCGCGCCCGTTGGAGATACCGAACGTGATCACCGTAGAGAACCTGTCCAAGTCCTTCCAGGCCGACGGCGGCCCCGTGCACGCGCTGCGGGACGTCACCCTCGACGTGCCGACCGGCGCCATCACCGGCGTCATCGGCCCGACCGGGTCCGGCAAGTCCACCCTGGCCCGCCTCGTCGCCCTGCAGGAGCGCCCCGACTCCGGGGTCGTGCGGGTCGACGGCTTCAACGCCTCCACCCTGGACCCGCGCAGGCTGCGCGCCGCCCGCCGCCGCATCGGCGTGGTCAAGCACGACGAGCTCCTCGACGGTCGCACCGCCGCGGGCAACATCGCCCTGCCGCTCGAGCAGGCTGGCGTCGACGGCCCGCAGCGGCGGCAGAAGGTCGGCAGGCTGCTCGACCTCATCGGCCTGACCGACAAGGCCGCGCACTACCCCGACGCCCTGACCCCCGGCCAGCGCGCCCGGGTCGGCATCGCCCGCGCCCTGGTCGGCGACCCCGGCCTGCTGCTGGCCGACGAGCCCACCCGCGGCCTCGACGCCGACGCCGCCGCGGGTGTGCTGACCGTGCTCGACCGGGCCCGCGCCGAGCTGGGCGCGACCGTCCTGCTGGCCACCGACGACGCGAGCGTCGTGCGCCGGGTCGCCGACGACGTCGCCCTGCTCGAGGACGGCGCGCTCGCCGAGGCGGGCCACCTGCTGTCGCTGGCCCAGGACCCGACCAGCGCCGTGGCCCGGGCGCTGCTGCCCGCCATCGACGCCCCGGCCGCGGCCAAGGCCAGGCACGACCGGCTCGCCGAGGTCGTCCTGGTCGGCTTCGCCGCCGTCGGCGCGCTGCTGCCCGAGGCCACCGCGCGCACCGGGGCCAGCATCTCCGTCGTCGGCGGCGGGCTGACCCGCATCGGCGAGACCCCGGTCGCCCGGTTCCTGCTCGGTGTCTCCGGCGCCCGCTCCGAGGCCGCCCTCGGCTGGATCGCCGAGCGCGGCGGCAGCGTCGTGCGCGTGGGTCGCCAGCCGCTCGCCGCCTGCGCCTGACCCCCGCCGCCGAGGGCCCGTCCCGGTCCGGGACGGGCCCTCGGCGCGTGCCGGGAGGCCCATACCGGGGCCGGGCGGACAGGCCGGGCGGGGCGCGTCAGGCGGGGCCGTAGGCTGGGAGCGTGCTCGCAGTCGTCCCGCCGCCGATAACCGTCCGCGTTCCCTCCAAGGTGAACCTGCACCTGGGCGTCGGGGACTTGAGGGACGACGGCTACCACGACCTGTCCACCGTCTTCCAGGCGCTCTCGCTGACCGACGACGTCACCGTCGCGGTCGCTGAGGACCCCGGGGTCGAGGTGCACGGCGAGGGCGCCGACTCGGTGCCCGCCACCCAGGACAACCTGGCCTGGCGCGCGGTGCGGGCGCTGGCCGAGCACGCGGGCCTCGACGCCGACGACCTCAAGGTCCGCGTGGTGATCAACAAGGGCATCCCGGTCGCGGGCGGCATGGCGGGCGGCAGCGCCGACGCCGCCGCCGCCCTGGTCGCCGCCGCCGCGCTGTGGCGGCTCGACATCGGCCGCGAGGAGTTGACCGCCGTCGCGGCCACCATCGGCAGCGACGTCCCGTTCGTGCTGCACGGTGGCACCGCGCTGGGCACCGGGCGCGGCGAGCGGCTGGTGCCCGTGCTGACCAGGCACACCTTCCACTGGGTGCTGGCCTTCGACCGCGGCGGGCTGTCCACCCCCGCCGTCTACGGCGAGCTCGACCGGCTGCGCGCCGAGGGCGACCCGCCCCGGCTCGGCGCGGTCGAGCCGCTGCTGGAGGCGCTGGCCTCCGGCGACCCCCGGCGGTTGGGCGGGTTGCTGGGCAACGACCTGCAGGCGGCCTCGGTGTCGCTGCGACCCGCGCTGCGCCGCACCCTGCGCGCGGGCGTGGAGGCCGGGGCGCTGGCCGGGATCGTGTCCGGCTCCGGGCCCACCACCGCGTTCCTGTGCGAGGACGCCGACGCCGCGCTGCGGGTGGCCGCGGAGCTGTCCGGCGCGGGCGTGTGCCGCACCGTGCGGGTCGCGCACGGCCCGGTCCCCGGGGCCAAGGTGGTCAGCGACGACACCGCCCCGCGCCCGACCACCCCGCCCGACTGAGCCAAGAAGACCGGAGAACATGGTCAACCTCGTCAACCTCGAGAACGTCAGCAAGAGCTTCGGCGTCAAGCCGCTGCTCGACTCGGTGTCCCTGGGCGTGAGCCAGGGCGACCGGATCGGCGTCGTCGGCCTCAACGGCGGTGGCAAGACCACGCTGCTGGAGGTCCTCGCCGGGCTGGAACCGCCGAACGAGGGCCGGGTCAGCCGCAACCGCGACCTGCGGATGGCCGTGGTCACCCAGCGCACCGAGCTGCCCAGGGGCACCACCGTGCGCAACGCCGTGCTCGACCCGCTGGGCATCACCGAGGACCACCAGTGGGCCGCCGACGCGCGCGCCCGCTCCATCCTGGTCGGCCTGGAGATCATCAACCTCGGCCTGGACAGCACCGTCGACACCATGTCCGGCGGCGAGCGGCGGCGGGTCGCGCTGGCCGCCGCCCTGGTCCAGGAGCTGGACCTGGTGGTGCTCGACGAGCCGACCAACCACCTCGACATCGAGGGCGTGCGCTGGCTGGCCGACCACCTGACCTCGCGCGGGTCGGCGCTGGTGGTCGTCACCCACGACCGCTGGTTCCTCGACACGGTGTGCACCACGACCTGGGAGGTCGTCGGCGGCCGGGTCGAGCAGTACGAGGGCGGCTACGCGGACTGGATCTTCGCCAGGGCCGAGCGCGCCCGGCTGGCCGACACGCTGGAGGAGAAGCGGCGCAACCTGGCCCGCAAGGAGCTGGCCTGGCTGCGCCGCGGCGCCCCGGCCCGCACCTCCAAGCCCCGCTACCGGATCGAGGCCGCCGAGGCGCTGATCTCCGACGTGCCCTCCCCGCGCGACTCGGTGGAGCTGCTGGCCTTCGCCAAGCGCCGCCTGGGCCGCACGGTGCTGGAGCTGGAGGACGTGTCGGTCGCCGCGGGCGACAAGCCGATCCTGGACACCGAGACCTGGCGGATCGGCCCCGGCGACCGGGTCGGCCTGGTCGGGGTCAACGGGTCGGGCAAGACGACCGTGCTGCGGCTGCTGGCCGGGGAGACCGAGCCCAGCGCGGGCAAGCGCGTGCAGGGCCAGACCGTGCGGCTCGCGCACCTGAGCCAGGAGTTGGTCGAGCTGCCGCCGACCAAGCGGGTGCTGGAAGCGGTCGAGGAGGTCGCCGGGCGCGTGCAGTGGGGCAAGTACGAACTGTCGGCCGGGCAGCTCGCCGAGCGCTTCGGCTTCCCCGCGGCCAAGCAGTGGACCCCGATCGGCGATCTGTCCGGCGGTGAGCGCAGGCGGTTGCAGCTCGCCCGGCTGCTGATGGCCGAGCCCAACGTCCTGCTGCTCGACGAGCCCACCAACGACCTGGACATCGACACCCTCCAGCAGCTCGAAGACCTCCTCGACTCCTGGCCGGGCACCATCGTCGTGGTCTCCCACGACCGGTACCTCATCGAGCGCGTGTGCGACCGGGTCGTGGCGCTGTACGGCGATGGCAAGATCGCCGACCTCGTCGGCGGCATCGAGGAGTACCTCACCGTCCGCGCCGCCGCGGGCTCCTCCCCCTCGGCCAAGGGGGCCAGGCCCGCCGCGGTCGAGACGAGCAAGGTCAGCGCCGCCGAGCGCAGGCTCGCGCAGAAGGAGCTGTCCCGGCTCGAGCGCCAGATCGCCGCGCTCGACGCCAAGGAGGCCAAGCTGCACACCGCCCTCGCCGAGGCCTCGACCGACAGCGGCAAGCTGCTGGAGCTGGACGCGGAACTGCGCAAGGTCGTCGCGGAGAAGGAAGACCTGGAGGGCCGCTGGCTCGAGGTCGCCGACGCCGCCGAGTAGGCGTGTGATCCACGTCCTAGGCTAGCCGCATGAGCCGGTTCGTCGACCTGATGTTGGAGACCGCCCGCACCAGGGGCGGGCACCGCGGGATCACCACGGGCGAGCCCGCGCAGCCGGTGCGGACCACCTGGGGGCAGGTGCACGAGCGGGCGCTGAGGATGGCTGGCGCGTTGGTCGCCGCGGGTCTGCGGCGCGGGTCGGCGGTCGCGGTGCTGGCCGCCGAGCCCATCACCATCGCCCCCGCCGTGCAGGCGGTGTGGCTCGCGGGCGGCAGCGT
Organism: Actinokineospora pegani; assembly: GCF_009745975.1. GTDB lineage: Bacteria > Actinomycetota > Actinomycetes > Mycobacteriales > Pseudonocardiaceae > Actinokineospora > Actinokineospora pegani. The sequence continues at coordinate 5,587 of NZ_WHOL01000063.1, forward strand.
CACCATGCTGCACCAGCCGACTCCGCGCACGGACCTGGGCGAGTGGGCCGAGGACACGGTCAAGGTGCTGGCGATGATCGGCTCCGAGCTGGTGCTGCTCGGCGCCCCGTTCGACCAGCTCGCCCCGGTGCTCGACGAGCGCGGCATCCGGCACCTGGCGCTGACCGACCTGGCCGACGGCGAACCGCTGGCCGAGGTCGTCGAGGTCGGCGAGGACCAGCCCGCGCTGCTGCAGCTCACCAGCGGCTCCACCGCCGAACCCAAGGCCGTGCGCATCCAGCACGGCAACCTCTACGCCAACCTGACCTCGATGGCCGCCGCGTCCGCACTGGACACCGAGAACGACATCATGGTGTCGTGGCTGCCGCTGTTCCACGACATGGGGATGGTCGGCTTCCTGACCGTGCCGATGGCCGTTGGCATGGAGCTGGTCAAGGTCACCCCGGTCGAGTTCCTCAGAGGCCCGCTGGTGTGGGCCGAGCTGATCTCCCGCCACCGCGGCACGATCACCGCGGCGCCGAACTTCGCCTACGCCCTGCTCGGCCGCCGTCTGTCCCAAGAGGACGACGCGGGCAAGTACGACCTGTCCTCGCTGCGGCTGGCACTCAACGGCGCCGAGCCCATCGATGAGAAGGCGGTCGAGGCGTTCCAGACCGCGGGCGCCCGGTTCGGGATGCGCCCGGAGTGCGTCTTCCCGGCCTACGGCATGGCGGAGACGACACTCGCGGTGTCGTTCCCCCCGCTGCTGTCCGGCCTGCGCCTGGACGTCGTGGACGCCGACGAGCTCGAATCCGGCCAGCGCGCCGTCCCCGCCGCCGAGGGCCGGTCGTTCGCCCTGCTGGGCAAGCCGCTGGCGGGCATCGAGGCCAGGATCGTGTCCCAGTCGGACGGTTCCACCCGCGGCGAGCGCGAGGTCGGCGAGATCCAACTCCGCGGCGAGGCCGTCACCCCCGGCTACCTCACCGTCGACGGCCCGGTCTCCACCCTCGACCCCGAGGGCTGGCTCGCCACCGGCGACATCGGCTACACCGTCGACGGCGAACTCGTCATCTGCGGCCGGGCCAAGGACGTCATCATCCTCGCGGGCCGCAACATCTACCCCACCGACATCGAACGAGCCGCCGCCACCGTCCCCGGCGTCCGCGCGGGCAACGCCGTCGCCGTCCGCCTGGCGGCGGGCACCCGCCGCGAGCGCTTCGCCGTCGTGGTGGAGTCCAAGCACGCGGGCGAGGACGACCAGGACAAGCGCATCCGCAAGGACGTGGCCGCCCGCGTCTTCGAGGCCGTCAACGCCCGCCCGTCGTCGGTCGTGGTGCTGCCCCCGGGCACCCTGCCCAAGACCCCATCGGGCAAGCTCCGCCGGGCGGCGGCGGGCGAGCAACTGGCCGCCCGCATCCGCGAGAACGCCTAGCGCCTGCGGCGGGTCAGTTCGGCGGCGATGGCGTCGAGGAAGGCGTCGACTTCTGACTCCCGGTAGCCGGGGCCCAGGCGGGGGGAGGCGCCGAACTTGGTGTCCCGGACCTCCTGGGCGGTCAGGGGGTGGGCGTTGTTGAGGGCTTGTTCGACTTTGAGGAGGAAGGCGTCCACCTCGGTGGCGTCGTAGCCGCGGCGGCCGAAGGGCGTTGAGGGGAAGCGGACGGTGCGGATGTGCTGGGCGGTGAGGGGGGAGTCGGCGGTGTTCGTGGGGGCGCTGGCGCCCAGGTGGGCTATGACGCGGTCCAGGAAGGCGTCCACCTCGTCCTCGCTGTAGCCGCGGCGGCCGATGGCGGGCTTGCCGAAGGCGATCTCCTCCACTTCGGAGGGAGCCATCGGGGTGCGGCCCTCCAGGTGGGCTATGACGCGGTCCAGGAAGGCGTTCACTTCGTCCTCGCTGTAGCCGCGGCGGCCGATGGCGGGCTTGCCGAAGTGGACGGCGCGCACCTCTTCGGGGGTCACCCGGTCAGAGCTCCCGGCCGCGCAGGGCGTCCAGCCAGGCGACGACGAGGGCGTCGACGGCCTCCTGGTGGTAGCCCTGGCCGACGAAGAAGGTCAGGCCGGGGCGGGCCTGCTCCAGCTCGGCGGCCGAGGGCACGTCGTCGAGCGCGGTCGCGGCCCTGGTGAGGATCTCCACCAGCCGCTCGACGTCGCCGGTGCGGTAGCCGCGTTGGCCAGCGGGGGCCGGGGGCAGCGGGAGGAACGGCACGTCGGACTCGGTCGGCAGCCGTTCGGGGACCGCGTGCCGGGTCGGCGGGCGGTGCTGGGCGGGCGGGTGGACCACCGGCTGCTGCGGCTGCGCCTGCGGCGGCTGGTGCGGGGCCTGGTGGGCGGGCTGGTGCTGGACGGGCTGCTGCTGGTGGTGCGCCTGCTGCTGGTGCTGGGCCTGCTGGTGCTGCGTCTGCGGCGGGGCGGGCGGGGGAGCGGCCTGCGGCGCGTACTGCTGCGGCGCGGGCGCCTGGTCGTCCGTGGGCACTGGTGGGAACCCCTGGGGCTCGGTGAACCACTCGGGGGCTCCCCGGTCCTCGGACTGCGGCCCGCCGGGCCTGCCCTGCTGCGCCGCCTGCGGTGGCTGGCCGTTGGCCGCGGTCGCGCCCGGCGGCAGGAACACCCGCCGCTGGTCGTTGACCTGCGGCTGCCTGCGGGCCTGCTGCTGGTGCTGGGCGTGCTGCTGGTGCTGGGGGTGCTGCGGGGCCTGCTGGCGCTGCTGCGCGGACTCCGGTGGGCGCTGCGGCTCGGGCGCCCGCTGGGGCTCCGCCGCACGGGCGCGGGTGGGGCGCTTGTCGCCGGGCAGGTCGTCGGACAGGATGAACGGCTCGAAGTCGGCGGGCGCCGACGCGGCGGTGGCCGCGGGGACCGATGTGCCGGTCACGGCGGGGCCGGTGACCGGCGGCGCGGGGCGCTGGGGCTCCGGCCGCGGTTCGGCGCGGGCCGCGGGCCTGGGCTCCGACCGGGTTTCCGGCCGCTGCTCGCCCTTGGCGATGACCCGGCGGCGCGGCGGCGGGGTCGGGTCGGCGTCCATCCCCGGCGGCAGCTCCAGCGGGGTCCGGCCCGGCTGGGTCGGCGGCAGCGACACCCGGGGGCTGCTGGTCTGGCCGACCTGGCGCGGGGCGTCGTCGTGCAGGTCCTCGTCGCCCAGGTCGTCGTCGTAGTCGTCGCGGTCGAGCTCGTCGTCGGCGAACTCGCCGCGCTCGGCCCGCTCGAAGTGGTCGGCGACCTGGTCGAGGAACTCGTCGACCTGGCCCTCGTGGTAGCCGCGGCGCACCAGGGGGGCCGCGTCGAACTCGGCGTCGAGCACGTCGGCGGCGGTCATCGGCTCGCCGCCGCTCAGCGCGTTCTCCACCCGGTCCAGGAAGCTGTCGACCTGGTCCTCGTGGTAGCCGCGCCTGCCGAAGGGGGCCTTGTCGAAGGTGACCGCCTGCACGGCCTCCGGGGTCAGCGGCATGTTCGGCTGCACTCCTCAGACGGTAGCGGCGACTCAGGTCGCGTGGAAACTGTTCTGGGCGGCGACCAGACCCTGACCGACGAGGGCCTCCACCGCGTCGGCGCACCGGTCGATCTCCAGCGCGAGCTCCTTGCGCTCGGTGCTGGAGAAGTCGCGCAGCACGAAGTCGGCCGGGTCCTGCCGACCCGGCGGCCTGCCGATGCCGAACCGGACCCGGTGGTAGTCCTTGCTGCCGAGCGATTTCGTGATGGACCGTAGCCCGTTGTGGCCGTTCTCGCCGCCGCCGAGCTTGAGCCGGACCGTCCCGAAGGGCAGGTCGAGCTCGTCGTGGATGACGGCGAGGCGGTCCAGCGGCGCCTTGAAGAACCGGACCGCGCCCGCGACCGGGCCGCCCGAGACGTTCATGAACGAGCGCGGCTTGACCAGCACGACGCGCTCGCCGCCGAGCCTGGCCTCGAGCACCTCGGCGCCGGACTTGTGCGCCTTGAACCTGCCGCCCACCCGCGCGGCGAGCTCGTCGGCGACCAGGAAGCCGATGTTGTGCCGGTTGCCCGCGTACTGCGGTCCCGGGTTGCCCAAGCCCACCACGACCTGCGGCGACTCGCTGTCGGCCATCGCTGTCCTCGTTCCGCCCTCGGCCCTACGCCCCGATGCCCCGGTCCGAGGGGACCGGGGCATCGGGATTGTGCCAAACCCGCCGTTACGGCGCCGTTATGCTCAGGACTCGTTGGCGGAGTCGGGGGCCTCTTCGACGACGCCCGCACCCTCGGCGTCGATCTCGGACTCCATCTGCTCCGCGGTCGGGGAGGCGTTGACCGCGACGACCAGGGCGTCGGGGTCGGTCACCAGGACCGAGCCCGCGGGCAGCGTCACGTCGGAGGCGTTGATCTGGCTGCCGACGGCGACGCCCGCGATGGAGACCTCGACCTGGTCGGGGATGTTCATCGCGTCGACCTCGACCTGGACGTTCGACAGGTCCTGGGTGATCAGGGCGCCGGGCACCGGGTCGCCGACGATGATCACGGGGATCTCGACGGTGACCTTCTCGCCGCGCTTGACCAGCAGCAGGTCGACGTGCTCGATGTAGTTCTTCAGCGGGTGGGTGGTGACCGTCTTGGTCAGCGCCAGCTCGGCCGCACCGCCGATGGCGAGGGTCAGCACCGCGTTCAGACCGTGCTCACGCACGACGCGGGCGAACTCCAGGGCGGGCAGGGCCAGGTGCTGCGGGTCGGAACCGTGTCCGTACAGCACCGCGGGGATCTTGCCCGCACGTCGGGTGCGACGGGCCGCGCCCTTGCCAAACTCGGTGCGCTGCTCGGCGGCCAGCTTTACCTCGGACACGGCGGAACACTCCTTGCGATCTACAACGGCGGCGGGGGCGCGACTGCACAAAGTCTCGCGGCGGTTGTCCGGTGAGGGGCACGAGGAGGCCCGGGGACCACGACAGCGATCCCGAGAACCGCCACGTCGATCACGCCAGGCGCGATGCCCGCCTCGCCGAGGCAACTCGGAAGATATTACGCGCCGCCCCAGCGGGGGCCCAACCCGGGGTCCAACCGGGGCTTTCCCGGCCGAGACGGCGCTGCCCGCCCCCGGGGGCGGGGGCGGGCAGCGACAGCGGTGGTGCTTACGCGTCGCCGTCGAACAGGGAGGTGACGGAGCCGTCCTCGAAGACCTCGCGGATGGCCCGCGCCAGCAGCGGGGCGATCGACAGCACGGTCATGCCGGGGAAGCGCTTCTCGTCCGGGATCGGCAGCGTGTTGGTGAACACGATCTCCTTCGCCCCGCAGCCCGAGAGCCGGTCGCGGGCCGGGCCGGACAGCACGCCGTGGGTGGCGGCCATGACCACGTCCGCCGCGCCCTCGTCGAGGAGCTGGCTGACCGCCTTGGCGATGGTGCCGCCGGTGTCGACCATGTCGTCGATGACGACGCAGAGCCGGTCCTTGACCTCGCCGACCACCCGGTTGGCGACGACCTCGTTCGGCCGCAGCGGGTCGCGGGTCTTGTGGATGAAGGCGATCGGCACGCCGCCGAGGTCGTTGGCCCACTTCTCGGCCAGCTTGGTGCGGCCCGCGTCGGGGGAGACGACCGTGATGTTGCCGCTGGAGTAGTGCTCCTTGACGTAGCCCGACAGCAGCGTCTGGGCGAACAGGTGGTCGACCGGGCCGTCGAAGAAGCCCATGATCTGCGCCGTGTGCAGGTCGACGGACATGATCCGGTCGGCGCCCGCGGTCTTGAACAGGTCGGCGATCAGCCGCGCGGAGATCGGCTCGCGGCCCTTGTGCTTCTTGTCCTGCCGCGCGTACGGGTAGAACGGCATGATCACGGTGATCCGCTTCGCGCTCGCCCGCTTGAGCGCGTCCACCATGATGAGCTGCTCCATCACCCACTGGTTGATGGGCGCGGCGTGGCTCTGGATGACGAACGCGTCGCAGCCGCGCACCGACTCCTCGAACCGCACGAACGTCTCGCCGTTGGCGAAGTCGTAGGCGGCCTGCGGGGTGATCTCGACGTTGAGGTGCTTGGCCACCTCTTCCGCCAACTCGGGGTGGGCGCGGCCGGAGAACAGCATCAGGCTCTTCTTCGGAATGCCGCCGGTCTTGGTGCTCATGCGCGTTCCTCGTCCTCGGTGTCCGGTGAGTCGGTCCGTGTCCCCGCGGTGATCCCCTTGGCCCTGCGCGCGGCGGCCGCCGACGCGGTGTCCGGCCTGCGCCGCAGGACCCAGTCCTCGATGGTGCGCTGGGCGCCCGCCGAGACCGCGAGCGCGCCGGGGGGCACGTCCTCGCGGATCACCGTGCCCGCGCCGCTGTAAGCCCCGTCGCCGACGGTCACCGGGGCCACGAACATGTTGTCCGACCCGGTCCGCACGTGCGATCCCACGGTGCTGCGGTGCTTGTCGACGCCGTCGTAGTTGACGAAGACGCTGGCCGCGCCGATGTTCGAGTGCTCGCCGATGGTGGCGTCGCCCACGTAGGACAGGTGCGGGACCTTCGAGCCCGCGCCGATGTCGGCGTTCTTGGTCTCGACGAAGGTGCCGATCTTGCCCTCGGCGCCCAGCCGGGTGCCGGGGCGCAGGTAGGCGAACGGGCCGACGGTCGCGCCGTCGCCGATGACCGCCCCGGACCCGTGCGCGCGCACGACGCGGGCGCCCGCGCCGACCTCGACGTCGGTCAGCGTGGTGTCCGGACCGACCACCGCGCCCTCACCGACGGTGGTGCGCCCGCGTAGCTGCACGCCCGGCTCGATAACGACGTCGCGGGCGAGCTCCACCTCGAGGTCGACCCAGGTGCTCGCCGGGTCGACCACGGTGACGCCCGCGCGCATCCAGCGCTCGACGGTGCGCCGGTTGAGCTCGGCGCCGAGGCGGGAGAGCTGCACCCGGTCGTTGACGCCCTCGGTGAGCCACGGGTCGGCGCAGACCAGCGCGCCGACGCGGCGGCCGTCGCCCGCGGCGATGCCGAGCACGTCGGTCAGGTACAGCTCGCCCTGGGCGTTGTCAGTGGACAAACGGGACAAACCGTCGAGGAGCACCCGGGCGTCGAACGCGTAGACGCCGGAGTTCACCTCGGTGATCGCCCGCTGGTCGGCGCTGGCGTCCTTGTGCTCCACGATCTCGGCGACGGTCCCGTCGGCCGCGCGCACGATCCGGCCGTAGCCGGTGGGGTCGGCCAGCACCGCGGTCAGCACCGTCGCGGCGTTGCCGCGCCCGGCGTGCTCGGCGAGCAGTTCGCGCAGCGTCGCGGTGTCCAGCAGCGGCACGTCGCCGTAGGTCACCAGGACCGTCCCGGTGAGACCGGTGGGCAGCGGGGCCAGCCCGCACGCCACCGCGTCGCCGGTGCCGTTCTGCTCCTCCTGCACCGCGGTGGCCACGGTGCGGTCCAGCCGCCGCGCCACCTCCGCCAGGTGCGCGCCGACCGCCTCTCGGCCGTGGCCCAGCACCACCACGAGGTGCTCGGGGTCCAATCCGGCCGCCGCCCGCACGGCGTGCTCGACCAGCGGCCGACCGGCCACCGGGTGCAGCACCTTGGGGGTGGTCGAGCGCATCCTGGTGCCCTCGCCCGCGGCCAGCACGACCGCGCTCACCCGCCCTGGCTCGCCGCGGTCGGTGTGGTTGGCGGGCATCGCACTCCCTGTCGCTGGACGGACATAGGTCGTGTTTCGAAAGCCGCTGTTCGCGATAGCCGCGCCGGAGCGGCCCCTGGCGGTGCGGGGCGAAGGCACCGGTACCGGCACCTCCACCCCGCACCGCCGGGAACCACCCCGATCACGACTCTCATCGAACGGACTCGGCGAAACACGACCTGGGCGGCCGCGATCCGGCGGGACGCGGCCGGGAGCCGATCCTACGTTGTCTCCGGCAGCACCCACGCGCGGTCGGCGGCCGCGGCCGGGACCGCGCCGTCGGCCTGCTCCTGGCCCGATCCGCGCGGCGCGGTCGAGTCCACCGCGGACACCGCCGTGATGCGGTTCCCGCCGCCGCGCTTGGCCTGGTACATCGCCGCGTCGGCGCGGGCGAGCGCGCGGGCGGCGGACTCCTGCGGGCGCAGGGACACCACGCCGACCGACAGCGTCACCCCGTGCGACAGGTCACGCGGGAGGTTCGCCACGGCGGTCACCGCGCGGTGCAGCGCGGCCTCCGCGGCGGGCAGCGGCGCGCCGGGCAGCAGCACGATGAACTCGTCGCCGCCGTAGCGGGCCACCATGTCCCCGCCGCGCAGCGCGTCGCGCAGGGTGGCGGCCACGACGCGCAGCACGGAGTCGCCCTCGGCGTGGGACATGCGGTCGTTGACGCTCTTGAACCCGTCGAGGTCCACCAGCGCGATCGCCAGCGGGTGGTTGGCGGGCGAGGAGGCCAGCGCGTCGAGCCGCTCGTCGAGCGCGCGCCGGTTGGGCAGGCCGGTCAGCGGGTCCTGCAGCGCCTGGCGGGCGATCGAGGAGTGCATCCGGGAGAGGCGCTCGTGCTCGCGGCGGGTGTTGAGCGTGGCGATGCGCGACTCGCGCATGTCCCAGAGCTGCGCCTCGAGCTCGGAGGCGTAGTGCTCCAGCGCCGAGGTCGTGCGCTCGCCGCCCTCCGGGCCCGACAGCCGGGCGAACTCGCGGATCAGGCACAGCCGCAGCGTCGGCTCGGCGGCGACGTCGTACATCCGCGCCCGGGCCGCGCCGAGCACCTCGACCGCCTCGTCCTCGCGGCCCTCGTGCTCCAGGCAGCGGGCCAGCGCGGTGGCGACGATGACCAGCTCGCGCGGGTAGCGGCTGGAGGACTGCAGCGCGCGCAGCCGGGCGATGTGCGCCTCGCCGGGCTGGGCCAGCGCCAGCGCGGCGCCGATGATCGGGTTCTGGTCCGCGGCCGCGGTGTCGGGGTCGCGGGGGAACAGCGACTCGCGGAACGGGGCCTCCACCGCGATCGCGATGGCCGCCGCGGTGGCGAACCGCTCGGCGGCGCGCTCGTCCTCGCCGATGCGCTCGAGCCGCAGGCCCCAGCCGACCAGCAGCCGGGCCCGGTTGATCAGGTGCACGGCGATCAGGTGCGGGCCCGCGCTGGCCCGGATGCACTTGTGCGCGCGGGTCATCACCTGGTCGGCGACCTCGTAGACGCCGAGCTGGGTCAGCACGGTGCCGATGTCCATCAGCGTGGCCGCCATGATCATGTCCCAGGTGCGGCCGCCGAGCATGACGTCGGGGGTGATGTCCTCGTCGAGCATGGCCAGCGCGATCGCGGCCTCGGTCAGCGCCGCGTCCTCGGCCCCGGCCAGCAGCAGCCTGCGCCCGCGCAGCGCGTGCGCGTCGGCCTGGAGCACGACCAGGCCGTGGCGGCGGGTGTGCGCGAGCATCTCGTCGAGCAGCGACTCCGCGGAGTCGGCCAGCTCGTCGTTGACCACCCGGACCGCGACCGCCGAGCGCAGGAGCTGGGCGACCATCCGCGGCTCGCCGCGGCTCTGCGCCTCGCTGAGCAGCCGGTCGACCTCGTCGGTGTGCCTGGCGCGCTCGCCGACCGGGCTGGTCTGGATCACCGCGAGCAGCTCGCGGGCGCGGCCGACCAGCCAGGCGTCGGAGCGCTCCTCCAACGCGGGCAGTTCGCCCTCGTCCCGCTGCTCGTCGTCCACGTGCGCCCGCGCACCCCTTCGCTGTCGGGTGTGTTCGGTTGTCGAGCCCGCTCCGCCGCCAGGATTCGAACCTGAACCATTGGAACCAAAATCCAAGGTGCTGCCTTTACACCACGGCGGACCGGTCGGCCGCGCTGGCCGACCGCGGTGACATCGTGGCACGACCGGTGGTGCCAGGGCACCGGCACCCGGGGGATTGCCCCGCGCGCGCGTCCGATCGGGTGTTACCTGAATCACTGATTGATCATGCTGGTCACTCACGGCACGCGCATCGGGACTGAATGTTTCCTGCCATCGCGACAGTGGGGCGTCCGCTGTGTGGCGTCGCGGGGAATACCGCCCGTCTGCACTGGCGTGCCGCTCGGGTCAGTCCCTACGCTTACGTAAGTTACGGCACCGTAAGTGAGCCTGACCTAACTCGGCTCAGAAATGAGGTACGACCATGACGAGCACTCTCGACGCCGAGGCGTCGGGCGACTCGAACCGGGGCCCCAAGCCGATCCTCGTCGGGACCCGGCCCCCGTTGACGCGGTTCGGCGTGTACCTGTTCATCCTGGTGCCGTTCGCCGCGCTGGTCGCCGCCGTGCCCCTGCTGTGGGGCTGGGGGCTGGGCTGGGTGGATGTCGCGCTGGCGGTTTTCTTCTTCTACTTCACCGGCCTGGGCATCACCGTCGGCTACCACCGGCTGTTCACCCACGGCTCGTTCCGCGCCAACCGCGCGCTCAAGATCACCCTGGCGATCATGGGCTCGATGGCCCTGCAGGGCCCGCCCATCGTCTGGGTCGCCGACCACCGCCGCCACCACGCGTTCTCCGACAAGGAGGGCGACCCGCACTCCCCGTGGCTGCACGGCACCACCCCGCTCGGCCTGGCCAAGGGCTTCTGGCACGCGCACATGGGCTGGATCTTCGAGCACGAGCTGACCAACCGGCAGCGGTTCGCCCCCGACCTGGAGGCCGACCCGGACATCAAGCGCATCAACGACCTGTTCTGGCTGTGGACCACGCTGACCCTGGCGCTGCCCGGCGTCCTCGGCGGCCTGATCACCTGGTCGGTCTGGGGCGGGATCACCGCGTTCTTCTGGGCGGGCCTGGTCCGCGTCGCGGTGCTGCACCACGTCACCTGGTCGACCAACTCGATCTGCCACATGATCGGCTCCCGCCCGTTCACCAGCCGGGACAAGGCGGCCAACTTCTGGCCGCTGGCCATCCTCAGCTTCGGCGAGAGCTGGCACAACCTGCACCACGCCGACCCCACCTGCGCCCGCCACGGCGTCAAGCGCGGCCAGATCGACACCTCGGCCCGGCTCATCTGGGTCTTCGAGAAGCTCGGCTGGGCCACCAACGTCCGCTGGCCCACCCCGCAGCGCCTGGCCAAGCTCGCCGCGGAGTGAGTCTCTAGGGTTGGGCGATCTCTTCGACACCCCCCCTTGGAGCAGCGCGTGCGCATGACGGGCAAAGAACGCCGGCAGCAACTGCTGGACGTGGCCCGCGCCCTGTTCGCCGAGAAGGGGTATGACAGCGCCTCGGTCGAGGAGATCGCCCACCGCGCGGGTGTCAGCAAGCCCGTCGTCTACGAGCACTTCGGCGGCAAGGAGGGCATCTACGCCGTCGTCGTGGACCGGGAGATGTCCGCCATGCTCGCGGGTGTCACCCAGGCCCTGGCCGAGGACGACGCGCACCCCCGGGTGCTGCTCGAACGCGCCGCCTGCGCCCTGCTGGACTACATCGATGGCTCGACGGACGGGTTCCGGATCCTGGTCCGGGACTCGCCCGTGGCCACCGCGTCCGGGACCTTCTCCAGCCTGCTCAACGACATCGCCACCCAGGTGGAGCACATCCTCGGCATCCAGTTCGCCAAGCGCGGCTACGACTCGAAGCTGGCGGCCCTCTACAGCCAGTCCCTGGTCGGCATGGTGGCGCTGACCGCCCAGTGGTGGCTCGACGCCCGCAAGCCGAAGAAGGCCGAGGTCGCGGCGCACCTGGTCAACCTGGCGTGGAACGGGCTGTCCCACCTGGAGGACAAGCCCGCCCTGCGCAAGCGCCGCTGAGCCCGCAGAAGTTGGCCCTCAGAACCGGGGGGAGCGCTTCTCCAGGAAGGCGGCCACACCCTCGGCGTAGTCCTCGCTCGACACCGCGTCGACGATCAACTGGTCCACCTCGGCGTCGGTGCGCGTCGCGCCGTTGGTGATGCGGGTGACGATGTCCTTCGCGCCGCGGATGGTGACCTGGGAGCGGGTGGCCATGAGGGTGGCCAGCTCCTCGGCGCGCTTGGGCAGGTCCTCGGCCGGGTGCAGCTCGTTGACCAGGCCGATCCGCAGGGCGGTGGCGGCGTCGAGGATGTCGCCGGTGTAGAGGATCTGCTTGGCCCAGGCGGGGCCGACGGCGTCCACGAGCTGCTTGGTGCTGGGCAGGTTGAACACGATGCCCAGCTTCGACGGCGTGATGCCGAACTTGGCGTCGTCGGTGGCGATGCGCAGGTCGCAGGCAAGGGCCACCTCGCAGCCGCCGCCGATGCAGAAGCCGGTGATGGCGGCGATGGTGGGCTTGGCCAGGGTGGTCAGCGCGGTGGTGGCCGCCGCCACGGCCTCGCCGTACTTGACCGCCCCCGCACCGTCCTTGCGCAGCGTGGTGAACTCGCTGATGTCCGCCCCGGCCGAGAACGTGTCGGTGCCGCGGATGACCAGGACCCGCACCGAGTCGTCGGCGGCGACGGCGGCGGCGTGGCCGGGGATGGCCGTCCACATGTCGTAGCTGAGCGCGTTGCGCTTGGCCGGGCGGTCGATGGTCAGGGTCGCCACGGGGCCGTCGACGGTCAGGCGCAGGTGTTCGCTCACGGACTAGACGGTAACGGTGCGAGCCGCTTGAACCGCCGAGACACCGATCACTCACCGCGGCGCCCTGGCCGGACTCCCCCTTGTGCGGCGAATCCGCCCACGCGAGGGCACTCTGGACACATGCCCAGGTCCCGTGCGCTCGCCGCCTCCGCCGCTGTCGCCGCCATCACCGCGGCGGGCTGCTCGTCCGCCCCCGTCGGCCAGGTTCCCGCGAGCGGGACCCGGGCGGCGGCCACCCCCAGCTCGGCCTCGGCGCCCGCGTTGGCCGTCGAGACGGTGGCGGGCGGGTTGACCCACGGCTGGGACATCGGGTTCCTGCCCGGCGGCAAGGTGCTGGTCAGCCAGCGCCCCGGGCAGTTCGCGCTGCTGTCCTCGACCAAACCCGGCGCCACCGTGACCCAGGTGCGGGCCGACACCGCCGACATCCAGGTGGGCGGCGAGGGCGGGCTGATGGGCATGGTCGTGCACCCCGACTTCGCCACCAGCCGCGAGTTCTCCTCGTGCCAGACGCACGAGGAGAACGGCTCGCCGGTCGACGTCCGCGTGGTCACCTGGAAGCTGTCCGACGACGAGAAGTCCGCGACCAAGGTCAAGGACCTGCTCACCGGCCTGCCGCTCAACGCCAGCGGCCGCCACTCCGGCTGCCGCCCCACGATCGCCGCCGACGGCGCGCTGCTGGTCGGCACCGGCGACGTCGCCGACGGCTCCGCCGCCCAGGACAAGGCCAACCTCGGCGGCAAGGTGCTGCGGGTCGACCTCGAGACCGGCGCCCCGCTCGCCGACAACCCGGACCCCCGGTCACCGGTCTACACCTACGGCCACCGCAACGTGCAGGGCGTCGCGGTCCGCCCCGGCACCGGCCAGGTCCTCACCGCCGAGCACGGCCCGGACAAGAACGACGAGGTCAACCTCCTGCGGGCAGGCGGGAACTACGGCTGGGACCCGGCGCAGGGCGGCACCGTCCCCGGCTACGACGAGGACGTCCCGATGACCGACCTGGAGCGCTTCCCCGACGCCGTCCCGGCCAAGTGGGAGTCCGGCGAGACCACCGAGGCCATCTGCGCGGCGGCCTTCCTGGAGGGCGACCAGTGGGGCGCGCTCGAGGGCACCCTCGTCCTCACCGCCCTCAAGGGCGCCAAGCTCCTCCTGCTGTCCCTCGACGGCGACGCCAACGTGACCTCGGTGGCCATCCCGCCCGAGTTCGACGACCGGTTCGGGCGCCTCCGCGCCGCCCGCACCGGGCCTGACGGCGCCCTGTACGTCACCACCTCCAACGGCGACGACGACAAGCTCCTGCGGATCACCCCCCAGGCCTGAGCCCGGCCTCCCGCAGTCGCGCCAGTTCGCGCTTGAGGTTCGCCCGCGCCCGCTCCTCCCAGAGGGCGCGGGCGCGTGGCGTTCGGAACAGTGATCGCAGGCCCAGCAGATCCCGCAGCACCTGCGACCGGCCCACCCGGAAGTCCGCGTCGCTCACGTGGCTGTACTCCGCTCGCACGGCGGCGGTGTAGGCGTCGTAGGCCGTTTCGGTGCTGCCGAGGACCGCCAGGTCCGCGTCGCACAGGACCTCGCCGTTGGGGTCGTCGCCGGTGGTGCGGTGGTCCTTGGTCACCAGCACCAGCCGGACGACCTCGTCGACGGCCTCGGTGGGCAGGTGCCAGGTGAGTTCCTGCTCGGCCAGGTGGGCGCTGGCTTCCTCGTCGTCGGGGCGTCCCAGGTGCACGGCGTCGTGGTAGTAGGCGGCCAGCACGACCAGGTCGGGGGTGGTGGCGTGGTCTTTCAGCGTTTCGATGTGGGCCAGGACGGCGGCCAGGTGCAGGGGGCCGTGGTAGCTGCGGTGGGGTTCGGCCCAGCGGGCTAGGAGGGGGCCTAGCAGTTCGGGGGGTAGTCCGAGGCGGTTCCAGGCTGGTGGCGTGTGCACTGGGTTGACGCTAGTGGTGCTGTGGGGGCCTGTGGGGGGTGCTGGATCGGGTGGTCCTGTGTGGCCGGGGACCCCTACGACGATCATGTGCGTGAGGGTCAAAAGCGAGGGGAAGGGCACCTTCACCGCCTTCCGAGCCTTGCACATGATCGCCTCCCCCAACCACACAGAACCACCCGATCCAGCCGTTCCGTAGGCCGGACGCTGGGAGATTTTGGTGGGGGGTTCCGCTTGCGTCGATTCAGCCGACGAGGGGGCTGTGTGGCTTCGTGTGCGGCTGCGGTGGTGCGTACTCTGGACTAGCCGCTGCTGGGGGTGTTGGTTCCCTGGGCAGGGGTCTGTCCGCGTCCGTTCTCGATCCGCGAAGGACCGCACCGCTGTGAGCCAGGCACCTCTGCACGGTCTGCTCGACACCCTGCTGGCCGATCCCGCGTGCGCGGCGGTGGCGGCGGCGGTCGGCGACCCGGCGTTGGCCATGCAGGGGCCGGTGGCGGCTCGGCCGCTGGTGGTCGCGGCGCTGGTCGGGGCGGGCAAGGCGGTGTTGGCGGTGACGGCGACCGGGCGCGAGGCCGATGACCTCGTCGCCGTGCTGTCCGACCTCATCGGACGGGACGCGGTTGCCGACTTCCCCTCGTGGGAGACGTTGCCGCACGAGCGGTTGTCGCCGCGGGCGGACACGGTGGGGGCGCGGTTGGCGGTGCTGCGCAGGCTCGCTCACCCGGAGGAGCACCCGGCTGGGCCGCTGAAGGTGGTCGTGTCCACCGTGCGCAGCCTGATCCAGCCGATGGCCCCCGGCCTGGGGGAGTTGGCGCCGGTGCGCCTGGCCGTGGGTGTCGAGGCCGACTTCGAGGCCACCCTGGCCCGGCTGGCCGACCTGGCCTACGCGCGCGTCGACATGGTGGAGAAGCGCGGCGAGTTCGCGGTGCGCGGCGGGATCGTCGACCTGTTCCCGCCGACGGCCGAGCACCCGCTGCGGGTGGAGTTCTGGGGCGACGAGGTCTCCGAGATCCGCTCGTTCGCCGTGGCCGACCAGCGGTCGCTGCCCGGCGAGCTGCGCGAGGTCGTCGCACCGCCGTGCCGGGAGCTGCTGCTGACCCCCGAGGTGCGGGAGCGGGCCGCCGCGCTGGCCGCGCAGCACCAGTCCGACGCGCACCTGCACGAGATGCTGGCGAAGCTGGCCGAGGGCATCCCGTCCGAGGGCATGGAGGCGCTGATCCCGGCGCTGCTGCCCGGCGAGATGCAGTTGCTCACCGACGTGCTGCCCGAGGGCGCGCACGTGCTGCTCAACGACCCGGAGAAGATCCGCACCCGCGCCCACGACCTGGTCCGCACCGGCCAGGAGTTCCTCGAGGCGTCCTGGATGGCCGCGGCGGGCGGCGGCAAGGGCCCGATCGACCTGGGCGCCTCGGCCTACCGCGACCTCGGCGCCATCGCCGCGCACGCCCGCGGCACCGGGTGCGCGTGGTGGACGCTGTCGCAGCTCACCGACACCTCCTCGCTCGCGCTCGACATCCGGCCGGTGGAGTCCTACCGGGGCGAGGTCGCGCGGGCGTTCGCCGACCTGCGCGCGCACACCGCGACGGGCGGCGCCGCGGTGCTCGTCGTACCCGGCGCGGGCACGGCCAAGCGCGCGGTCGACCAGCTCGCCGAGGCCGACGTCGCCGCCGTGCTGGCCGAGGACGGGCTGGCGGCCGCGCCCGCGCCGGGCAAGGTCACCGTGGTGCGCGCCGCGCTGGAGGACGCGTTCACCGCCCCGGGCAGCGCGCTGGTCGTGCTCACCGAGAATGCCCTGACCGGCGGCAGGCACGGCACCTCCACCCGCGACATGTCGACCAAGATGCCCTCGCGGCGGCGCAACGCCGTCGACCCGCTGGCGCTCAAGCCCGGCGACTACGTGGTGCACGAGCAGCACGGCATCGGCCGCTACGTCGAGATGGTGCAGCGCGCGGTCAAGGACACCGGCGGGGCCAAGGTCACCAGGGAGTACCTGGTCCTGGAGTACGGCAGCTCCAAGCGCGGCCAGCCCGGCGACCGGCTGTTCGTCCCGACCGACCAGCTCGACGAGGTCTCCCGCTACGTCGGCGGCGAGCTGCCCACGCTGAACAAGCTCGGCGGCTCGGACTGGAAGAACACCAAGGCCAAGGCCAAGAAGGCGGTCAAGCAGATCGCCGCGGAGCTGGTGCAGCTCTACGCCGCCCGGCAGGCCGCCCCCGGCCACGCGTTCGGCCCGGACACCCCGTGGCAGCGCGAGCTGGAGGACGCGTTCCCGTTCACCGAGACCATGGACCAGCTCGCCGCCATCGACGAGGTCAAGACCGACATGATGCGCGGGGTCCCGATGGACCGGGTCATCTGCGGCGACGTCGGCTACGGCAAGACCGAGATCGCGGTGCGCGCGGCGTTCAAGGCCGTGCAGGACGGCAAGCAGGTCGCCGTGCTCGTGCCCACGACCCTGCTCGCCCAGCAGCACCTGTCGACCTTCGCCAACCGCATGCAGCAGTTCCCCGTCACGGTGAAGGGCCTGTCCCGGTTCACCGACGCGCAGGAGTCCGAGCGCACGGTCGAGGGCCTGGCCGACGGCACCGTCGACATCGTCATCGGCACGCACCGGCTGTTGCAGACCGGCCTGCGCTACAAGGACCTGGGCCTGGTCATCGTCGACGAGGAGCAGCGCTTCGGCGTCGAGCACAAGGAGCACATCAAGGCGCTGCGCACGCACGTCGACGTGCTGACCATGTCGGCGACGCCGATCCCGCGCACCCTGGAGATGTCGCTGGCGGGCATCCGCGAGATGTCGACCATCCTGACCCCGCCGGAGGACCGGCACCCGATCCTGACCTACGTCGGCGCGCACGACGCCAAGCAGGTCGCCGCCGCCATCCGCCGCGAGCTGCTGCGCGACGGCCAGGTCTTCTACGTGCACAACCGCGTGTCCTCGATCGAGAAGGCGGCCCGCCAGCTCCGCGAGCTGGTGCCCGAGGCCCGGATCGTCACCGCGCACGGCCAGATGAACGAGGACAAGCTGGAGAAGATCATCCAGGGCTTCTGGGAGCGCGAGCACGACGTGCTGGTGTGCACCACGATCGTCGAGACCGGCCTGGACATCTCCAACGCCAACACGCTCATCGTCGAGCGCGGCGACATGCTCGGCCTGGCCCAGTTGCACCAGCTCCGCGGGCGCGTCGGGCGCGGCCGCGACCGCGGGTACGCCTACTTCCTCTACCCGCCGGAGTCCCCGCTCACCGAGACCGCGCACGACCGGCTCGCCACCATCGCGCAGAACACCGAGCTGGGCGCGGGCATGGCCGTGGCCATGAAGGACCTGGAGATCCGCGGCGCGGGCAACATCCTGGGCGCCGAGCAGTCCGGGCACATCGCGGGCGTCGGCTTCGACCTCTACATCCGGCTGGTCGGCGAGGCCGTCGAGGCCTTCCGCAAGCACGCGGGCGCACCGGGGGCCGAGGACGAGGAGGACCTGCTCGACGTCCGGGTGGACCTGCCGATCGACGCCCACATCCCGCACGACTACGTGCCTGGCGAGCGCTTGCGCCTGGAGGCCTACCGCAAGCTCGCCGCCGCCCCGGACGCCGCCGCCCTCGACGCGGTCCGCGAGGAGCTGGCCGACCGCTACGGCGAGCTGCCGCAGCCGGTGGTCAACCTGCTGGCGGTCGCCGCCTTCCGGCAGACCTGCCGCAGGCACGGGGTCACCGAGGCGATCGGCCAGGGCAGCAACATCCGCTTCGCCCCGCTGCCGCTGCGCGACTCGCAGTTGGTGCGGCTCAAGCGCCTCTACCCCAAGGCCGCGCACAAGGCCGTCACCAACACCGTCACCGTCCCCCGCCCCACCGAGGGCGCCGCGGGCGGCCGCATCGGCGCCCCGGTCCTGCGCGACCGCGACCTGCTGGACTGGTGCGCCCGGTTCCTCGACACGCTCGCGGGGGAGCCCGCCACGGCGAGCGTGTAGCGCTCACCAACCGCGCGTCCCACCGGGGAGTCGTTCACTATCGGGAACGGCCGCGCGGGCCGCGCCGTCGTAACGAGCGGTCGCCGGCTGGCGAACTTGTCTACGTCGAGTGCAGGGGAGGTTCGGTGTGTCCGGTTCCGGCTTCCTGTCGGTCGACCCGGCCGCCGCGGAGCGGGCCGCGGTGGCGTGCCGGGCGCAGATCGCCAGGGTGGACGAGCACCTGCGGGCCGTGCGGGCGCTGGTCGACCCCCAGTTCGGCGCGTGCGCGCTCGGACGGGGGCTCAACGAGAAGTTCGCGGGCAAGCGGGTGGCGCCCGACGGGCTGATCGCCCAGCTCGAGCAGGCGCGGACCGGGCTGGACGCGGCGGCCCGGCACTTCGAGGCGACGGCGATGGCCTACCGGGACAACGAAGAAGACGCGGTGCGCGCCCTGCGCATCTCCGGCGACCTGGGGTTGGCATGAGCGACACCGCGCCCGATCCCGGGCTGCTCGACCGGCTGCACCGCGTGGCCGACTCGTTCGACGTCGCGGGCGCCTGCTTCGACCCGGCCACCATCCAGGCCGCGGACAACTGGAACGCCTGGCGCCACCAGGACATGGTCGTCCTGCTCGACCAGGTCCTCGCGGGCGTCGGCGGCTCGCCCGGCCAGGAGTGGTCGACCATCGGCGCGCGGATCGCCGAGGACTTCACCACCTTCGACCGGGAGCTGACCGCCGCCCTCGGCGCGGGCTGGCAGGGCACGGCCGCCGAGACCGCGGCGGGCGCGACGACGCCGATCGCGGCATGGGGGCAGGCGCTCGGCCAGGTCACCGCCGTGACCGGGCTGCGGATGCTCTCCGCCGACCTGGCCGCCCGCGACGCGCGCGCCAACCTGCCCGAGCCGCAGGGGTTCGACTGGAAGCGGGCGCTGCTGGCACCGGTCCCCGAGACCGACCTGTTCGCCCAGCACACCGAGCAGGAGAACGCCAAGGCCGAGGCGGTCCGGGTGATGGACACCTACCTCACCGCGGGCTACCGCGAGGCCGACGGCACCGTCCCCACCTTCCCCGAGCCGCCCGGCCTGGTCCAGGGCGGCGCCCCGGTCCACTACGGACCCGAGGGGTCCTACGCGGGCGCCCCGGCGCCGGGGACCAGCTATCCGATGTGGACCGGGCTCGGCGTGCCGGTGCCCTTCCCCGACCAGTCGACCGCGCCGCAGGCGGCGGGGGCCGGGACCGACCAGCCCGCCAGTCCGGCGCCCACCTCGCCCGCCGCCCTGGCCCCGGTCGCGCCGCGGGCGCCGGTCGCGCCGGTGGTCCCGTTCAGCCAGGAGGTCACCACCCAGACCTCGGCGGCGAGCGTCTTCGGCCCGGGCGCCGGGACGGGCTCCGGCGGGGGTGCGCACGCGGGAGCGGGCGCCGCCCCGACCTCCCCGCGCGAGGCGCTCGGCAGCGGGGCCGCGGTCGGCTCCACCCGGGGCCCGGCCCAGCCCGGCCTGACCCAGTCCTTCGCCCGGCCGCTGGCCGAGACCCCGCGGCCCGCCGCGGCGAGCGGGGGCGCGGGCATGGGCCCGGCGGGCATGCCGATGGGCGGCGGCGCGAGTGGCCGCGGCGACGACGACGCCGAGCACCGCTCCCGCTACACCGTCGACGACGACAAGAACAACCTGTTCAGCCACGGCCTGTCCTCGGTCACACCGGTGATCGGGGAGACGCAGTGAGGGCGGGGGCGCGGTGATCGGGGAGACGCAGGCCCCCGCCACCCGCGACTGGTCGCTCACCACCGACCAGCTCGCCCTGCTCTGGGACCGGATGGGCTTGGACGTGCTGCCCTACCCGGTGCAGGTGCGGCGGACCGGGCTCACCGACCTCGAGGCCGCGGTGGCGGCGGAGAAGGTGCGCGCGGGTCTGCGCGCGGCCGGGCTGCTCGACCGGGCCGGGCGCCCGGGAGCCGACCTCGAGTCGGCGCTGCGACTGCTCGCCGTGCCGGAGCTGGCGGTCGACTCGGTGTGGCTGGACGCGAACGGACCCGACTCGCCCTACCGCGCGCTGGCCGTGCGCACCGGCCGCCGGGCCGTGGTCGCGTTGCAGGCCCCTGGCCCGAACGCGCTGACCGGCGGCCAGATCACCCTGCGCGACATCAACGTCTCCGCGCTCGTCGACGCCGTCGTGCGCAGCATCCCGCCCGCCCCACCCGGTCGCCGCCCCGGCGGCGGGTGGCCCGCCGACCGCGCCGAGCAGGCCCGGGAGTTCACCGAGGTCGTGCGCGCGCCCCGGCTGCGCGCGGGCCAGTTCGGCGTGCGCGCCGACCGCAGGCGCGGTCCGGTCGTCTCCTGGTTCGACGTGCCGGGCGACGGCAGGTACGCGCTGCTGCGCACCCCCGGCGACCGGGGCAGGGGATGGGTGTCTGTCAGCCCGGCGGACGCGGCCGGGCTGCGCGCCCGCGTCGGCGAGGTCCTGGGCCGAACCCGCGCCGCGAACTGAACACTCGCTGAAACGGGTGCCGGTGCGTCGCCCACGAGGGTTGTGAGAGGGTACGACACTGTGACCACTGCCATCCGCCGTCGCCGGGTCGTCGTCGCCGCGCTGTCCGTCGTGCTGGGACTGGTGCTCGCCGCGTGCGGGTCGGGTCCGAGCCAGGTCAACGCCGCGGCCATCGTCAACGGCAAGGTCATCTCCGTGGGCCAGGTCCAGCACCTGGTCGAGCGCGCCGTGGAGCTCGAGCCCGCCGCGAAGACCCTCGCCGACCAGCGCAAGCTGGGCGACCTCTCGCGCGAGGTGCTCGGCCAGTTGATCACCCACGAGCTGATCGACGCCTACATGGCGCAGAACCCGGTGCAGATCGACCCGGCCCAGGTCTCCCAGCTCGCCGACCAGATCCGCTCCTCGCTGCAGCCGCTGCCCGAGGGCGGCGCCAGCCCGGAGGCGATCGTCGCCAACGCGACCACGAAGGTGCTCGAGCCGGAGTTCCTGGCCCGCGACTACCTGGCGCTGGCGCAGATCGGCGGCAGCGAGATCTCCTCGCTCAAGGTCACCATCGACTACGCGGTCATGTCGCCCCAGAACGGCGGCAACGGCTCGCTGCGGGACAAGGCGCTGGCCAAGGCCGAGCAACTGGCCGCGGGCTACGACGAGGCCAAGCGGGTGCAGCAGCGCGACACCGCCTCCGGTGAGCTGCAGTGGGACACCGGCACGTTCGAGCCGCTGCAGATCAACCAGGAGCTGCAGGGCTCGGCGCTGTTCGGCACGCTGCCCGGCAACGTCGTGGCCTTCCAGGCCTCCCCGCAGAACGCCGCCTGGGTGATCGCGCTGGTGCGCGACCGCCAGGTCGGCCCGCCCACCGCCGACGCGGGCCAGACCCCGCTGGCGGCGACCATCGGCATGGGCCAGCGCGTGCTGCAGCAGTGGGTGGACAAGGCGGGCGTGAACGTCAGCCCCCGCTACGGCGTGTACGACAAGGTCGCGATGCGCCTGGCCGCCAGCGAGGAGACCTCCGCGGGCGTGCTGCTGCCGGTCCAGGGCGCTCCCGAGCAGTGAGCAGGCAGGCCGTGGTGCAGGTCGCCGGGGGCGTCATCCCCTCGGCGGCCATCGCGTTCCTGCGCTCCGCCGCGGTCTACGCCACCGACCCGGCCCTGGGCGACCCGCCGCCCGCCGACCTCGCCGAGCGCGACGACGTCGTGCTGCTCACCGAGGACCTCGACGCCCCCGAGGCCAAGGCGCTGCTCGCCGCGGGGGCCCGGCTCCTGCGCGCACCGGGGACCGGGCTGACCGCCGCCGCGGCGGTCATGGACACCCTGCGCTCGCCGGGTGGCTGCCCGTGGGACGCCGAGCAGACCCACCAGTCGCTGCGCCAGTACCTGGTCGAGGAGACCTACGAGCTGCTCGACGCCATCGACACCGACGACCGGGTCGCGCTGCGCGAGGAACTCGGCGACGTCCTGCTCCAGGTCCTCTTCCACGCCAGGGTCGCCGAGGAGCACCCCGACGACCCCTTCACCGTCGACGACGTGGCCGCCGACCTGGTCACCAAGCTCGTCGGCAGGCACCCGCACGTCTTCGCGGGCGGCGACCCGGCGGTCCGCGACGCGGGCACCCAGGAACGCCGCTGGGAGGAGCTCAAGCAGACCGAGAAGCAACGCGAGTCCTCAGTGGACGGTGTGGCCTCCGGTCAGCCCGCGCTCGCCCTCGCGGCCAAGCTCGTCCAGCGCACCGCCCGCGCGGGCCTGCCCGCCGACCTGCTGCCCGCGGGCGCCTCGACCGGCGAGCGCCTGTTCGCCCTCGCCGCCGCGGCCAAGCTCGCGGGCGAGGACCCCGAGGACGCCACCCGCGCCGTCGCCCGCCGCTTCACCGCTGATGTGCGCGCCGCCGAGGTCGCGGCCAAGGCCGCTGGGGTCGCCCTGGACGCGGAGAACTGGCGCCGGTTCTGGCCGTCGCCCGGCTCCGCCTGAGCGGACTCCAAGAGCCGGTGGGGGTGCCGGATCGGGCGATTCCGTGTGGTTGGGGCCCCTACGACGATCATGTGCGTGAGGGTCAAAAGTGAGGGGAAGGCCACCCTCCCCGCCTTCCGAGGCTTGCACATGATCGCCTCCCCCAACCACACAGAACCACCCGATCCAGCCTTTCCGTAGGCCGGGCGCCGGGGGACTTGGGTGGGTGGGGGGCTTGGGGGCTGTGGACAACTCGGCCTCGGGGCGCCGGAACTGTCAGACCCCGTTGATAGCGTGGAAACCGGGGGGCCGAAGGCCACGTTTCCCGGGAATCGGCGCTGTGGAAACCCTGCCGCTGGGGGGCTGTTGATCGCTACCGTGGGCGGGTGACCGACGCGTACCTCCGCTTTCCCCACCTGCACGCGGACCTGATCACCTTCGTGGCCGAGGACGACGTCTGGTCGGCCCCGCTCGAGGGCGGCCGGGCCTGGCGGATCAGTGTGGACCAGGTCCCCCCGGACAACCCGCGGTTCTCCCCGGACGGCGCGCTGATCGCCTGGACCAGTTCGCGCGACGTCGAGCCCGAGGTGCACGTCGCCCCCGTCGACGGTGGGCCGAGCAGGCGGTTGACGCACTGGGGGGACGTGACGACCCAGGTGCTCGGCTGGACGCCGGACGGGCGGGTGCTCGCCCGGTCCTCCACCGGCAGGCCCTCCACCCGCGGCACGTTCTCCCACGCCGTGCCGGTCGAGCCCGGCGCCCCGGAGCTGCTGCCCTTCGGGCCGGTCGGGGCGGTGGACGTCGCCGCCGACGGCGCGGTGCTGCTGGGCACGGTCGTCTCCCGCGAGCCCGCGCACTGGAAGCGCTACCGCGGCGGCACGGCGGGAAAGATCTGGGTCCGGACCGCCGAGGACGAGCCGTTCACCCGCATTCTGTCCGATGTGGACGGACACGTCGTGTCGCCGATGTGGGTCGGCGGGCGGGTGGCGTTCCTGTCCGACCACGAGGGCGTCGGCAACCTGTACTCCTGCGCGCCGGACGGCTCCGACGTGCGCAAGCACAGCCACCACGAGGACTTCTACGCCCGCAACGCCGCCAGCGACGGCGCGCGCGTGGTCTACCACCGGGCGGGCGGGCTGTGGCTGCTCGACGGCCTCGACGCCGAGCCGCGCCGGGTCGACGTGCGGCTCGGCGGCCCGCGGCCCGACCGCGGCGCGCACCCGGTCGACCCCGGGCGCAACCTCGGCTCGGTCGGGGTCGACCGGACCGGGCGGGCCAGCGCCGTCGAGGTGCGCGGCACCGTGCACTGGGTGACCCACCGCGACGGCCCGGCGCGGGCGCTGTCCGACGACCCGGCCGTGCGCGCCCGCCTGCCCCTGGTGCTCGGCACGACCGGCCAGGTGGTGTGGGTGACCGACGCGGGCGGCGAGGAGTCGCTGGAGGTCGGGCCGGTGGAGGGCCGCGAGCCCGGGGTCCAGCCGCGCCGGATCGGGTTCGGCGGGCTGGGGCGGGTGCTGGAGCTGGCGGCGTCCCCGGACGGGCGCAAGCTCGCCGTGGTCACCCACGACCGGCGGCTGCTGCTGGTCGACGTGGACTCCGGCGACCTCGACGAGGTCGCCACCACCGACTCCGGCGACGCCGAGGACCTGGTGTTCTCCCCGGACTCGGGCTGGCTGGCCTGGTCGCACCCCGGCCCCGACCCGCTGCGCCGCATCCGGCTGCTCAACGTCGCCGACCGCACCGCCGTCGACGTCACCGACCTGCGCTTCACCGACACCGACCCGGCGTTCACCCTCGACGGCAAGCACCTGGTCTTCCTGTCCCAGCGCAGCTTCGACCCGGTCTACGACACGCACGTCTTCGACGTCTCCTTCCACTCCGGGGCGCGGCCGTACCTGGTGCCGCTGGCGGCGACCACCCCGTCGCCGTTCGCCCCGGTCCGCGAGGGCCGCCCGTTCGGCGGTGCGGACGACACCGACGACACCCCCGCCGAGAAGGACGCCCCGCCGCGCACCGCGGTCGACGTGGAGGGCATCGGCGAGCGCGTCATCGCCTTCCCCGTCCCCGCCGCCCGCTACACCGGGCTGTTCGCGGCCAAGGGCGGCGTGCTCTGGCTGCGGCTGCCGGTCACCGGGCGCCTCGGCGACGACCTGCGCGAGATCGGCCAGTCCGCGCCGCGGCCCGTGCTCGAGCGCTTCGACCTGGCCAAGCTCAAGACCGACGTGCTCGTCGACGGCCTGACCCGGGCCTGGCCCAGCGGCGACGGCGCCCGCCTCGTGGTGCGCGACGGCGCGCGGCTGCGCGTGGTGCCCGCCGACCGCAAGGCCGACCCCGAGGAGGGCGGCGAGGACAACGTCGTCGTCGACCTGGACCGGGTGCGGGTGGTGCCGGACCCGGCCGCGCAGTGGCGGCAGGCCTTCGACGAGAACGGCCGGATCATGCGCGACCACTTCTGGCGCGCGGACATGGACGGCGTCGACTGGGCGGGCGCGCTGGCCCGCTACCGCCCGCTGGTCGACGCGGTCGCCACCCACGACGACCTGGTCGACCTGCTCTGGGAGGTGCAGGGCGAGCTGGGCACCTCGCACAGCTACGTCACCGCGCCCGGCGCCGGGCGCGACCACCGCAGGCGCGTCGGCCTGCTCGGCGCCGACCTGGCCCGCGACGGCGACGGCGCCTGGCGGGTCGCCGCGATCATCCCCGGCGACAGCTCCGACCCGGCCGCCCGCTCCCCGCTGCGCGCCCCCGGCGTCGCGGTCCGCGTCGGCGACGCGATCGTGGGCGTCGACGGGCGCCCGGTCGACCCGGCCACCGGCCCGGCCCCGCTGCTGGTGGGCGCCGCCGGGCACCCGGTCGAGCTGACCGTGCTGCCCGGCGGGGGCGGGGCGGCCCGGCGCGTGGTCGTCGTCCCCCTGCTCGACGACATGCCGCTGCGCTACCAGGCGCTGGTGGCGGGCAGGCGCGCGCACGTGCACGAGGCGACCGGCGGGCGGGTGGGCTACCTGCACGTGCCGGACATGATGGCCGCCGGGTGGTCGCAGCTCCACCGGGACCTGCGCGGGGAGATGCTGCGCGAGGCGGTGCTGGTCGACCTGCGCGAGAACCGCGGCGGGCACCTGTCGCAGCTTGTGGTGGAGAAGATCGCGCGCAGGGTCATCGGCTGGACCGTGGCCCGCGACGACTACGTGCTCGAGGCCTACCCGCTCGACGCCGCCCGCGGCCCGGTGGTGGCCCTGGTCGACGAGTTCACCGGCTCCGACGGCGAGATCGGCAGCGCGGCGATCCAGCGGCTGAAGGCCGCCCCGGTCGTCGGCGTGCGCACCTGGGGCGGGGTGATCGGCATGGACCGCCGCTACAGCCTCGTCGACGGCACCGCGGTCACCCAGCCCCGCTACGCGAGCTGGATCGAGGGCGTGGGCTGGGGCGTGGAGAACCACGGCATCGACCCCGACGTCGAGGTCGTCGCGACCCCCGACGACAAGGCCGCGGGCCGCGACCCGCAACTGGCCAAGGCCATCGAGCTGGCGCTGGCCGGACTGGCGGTCACCCCGGCCGCGACCCCGCCCGCCCGACCCGCTCCCAAATTCGGACCCGACCCGACAGGATGACCGGCATGGACCCCACCACCTCCGCCCAGATCGCGGCGATCGAGGCCAACTGGGACGTGCGCACCCCGGTGCACGTGGCCTCGCAGTTCTACGACGTCGCCCACCGCGACCCCGCCGACTGGTTCGCCCCCTTCGAGTGGGACGACCTCGGCGACCTGGCGGGCAAGGACGTCGCCCACCTGCAGTGCCACATCGGCTCGGAGACCCTGGCCTTCGCCGCCCGCGGGGCCAGGGTCGCCGGCCTGGACATCTCCGGGGCGTCGGTCGAGGCCGCGCGCGCCATCGCCGCCGAGGCGGGCCTGGACGTGCGCTACGTCAAGGCCGACGTGCACGAGTCGGTGTCGGCGCTGGGCGGGTCGGCCTACGACGTCGTCTACACCGGCAAGGGCGCGGTCTGCTACCTGCCCGACCTCGACGCCTGGGCGACCGAGGTCGCCGGGCTGCTGCGCCCCGGCGGCACCTTCTACCTCGTCGAGTTCCACCCGCTGCTCAACGCGCTGAGCCCCGTCCCGCCCCCGGACGGCGACGAGTCGCTGCTGCTGCGCCACGACTACCTCGGCGGTCGCGGCGCGATCGCCCGCGAGGGCACCCACACCTACACCGACGGCCCCGCACTGCCCGAGGCCGTGGAGCACTACGAGTGGGCGCACGGCATCGGCGAGGTCGTCACCGCGCTGGTCGGGGCGGGTCTGCGGATCACCCTGCTGCGCGAGACCGAGCGGCTGCCCTGGCCGCGCTGGTCGACCATGGCCCCGACCCCCGGCGGCTGGTTCGCGCTGCCCGACGCCGCCCCCCGCCTCCCGTTCATCTACGCCCTCCGGGCGACCAGGGACTGACGGAATCCAAGAAAGTCCGCTCGCCCGCCTGCGCCGTTTCCGCTGGTCGGCGGGGGTGTGGGCACCGTACTCGCGGTATCTGCGCAAACCGGGAGCCGGTAGCGGTCAACGTCACTCGGAAAGGGACGTAGCCTGGGTTTCGTGGCCGCATCCCCAACACCCCCGCCGACCACGTACCCGGACCCGGCGATGAGCGAGCAGCCGCTGCCGCCCACGCGGGGTCGACCCATGCGCCGGGCAGCCGCCGCCCTCGCGGTGCTCGCGATGGGCGCGGGTGCGGCGGTGTTCGTGCGGGTGACCGCCGACCCCGAGCCGCCCAAGCCCCGCCCGTACCGCTTCGTCGTCCCCGACGTCGCCGTGCACCCCGGCGCCACGGCGCCCGACGCCCCACCCGCCGCGGGCCCCGACCGCGCCGCGTGGGTGGCCGTCATGGCCGACAAGACCGACATGCCCGCCCGCACCGTCGAGGCGTACCTGCGCGCGGAGGACCGGGCCAAGGTCGACGCGCCCACCTGCAAGCTCACCTGGGTCACCCTCGCGGGCGTCGGCCGGGTCGAGTCGCACCACGGCCTCTACAACGGCACCAAGGTCACCCCCACCGGCGACCTGTCCAAACCCATCGTCGGCGTCCCCCTCGACGGCTCCCCCGGCGTCAAGGCCATCCCCGACTCCGACCAGGGCCGCCTAGACGGCGACCTGGTCTGGGACCGCGCGGTCGGCTCCATGCAGTTCCTCCCCACCACCTGGGCCCGCTGGGCCCAACGCGCCAACGGCGACGGCCAACCCGCCAACCCGCAGAACGTCGACGACGCCGCCCTCACCGCCGCCCGCTACCTGTGCGCCAGCGGCGGGGACCTCTCCACGGGGCCCGGCTGGTGGAAGGCGGTCCTGACCTACAACGCCAGCACGAAGTACGGCCGCGACGTGTTCTCCGGGGCGGACGCCTACGTCAAGAAGGCCGTGGAACTGACCCGCACGGGCAACTGACTCGGCTGACGCCGCACCGCCCACCGGTGGAGTTCAGGGGCCGTGCACGGCGATCCGGGCGTTCACTTCGCCCAGCGCCTCCTGGTACTCCGGCAGCGGGCTCATCGCCACCGCCATCCGCAACTGCGTCTGCGCCTCCACCAGCCTGCTCTGCCGTTGCAGGGCCTTGCCCAACGCGAAGAGCGCGTAGTGGTCAGTCGGGTCCAGCTCCAACACCCGCCGGAACGCGGCCTCAGCGCGTCGGAACTGGGCGGAGCCCAGGTAGGCCCGTCCGGCCAGGAGTTGCACCGAGGGTGCGTCGGGGTCGGCGTCGAGCAGCGGCCCCAGGGCGCTCAGCGCGTCGAGGGGTCTGCGCTGCGCCACGAGGGATTCGGCGTGGCGGAACGCCTCCACGGGGTTGGCCGGTTGCTCAGTCATCGTCCGGTCGATCCTACGCGCGGAGGGGGGCTTCCTCGACGTCCGCGGGAGTGGTCACCCACGGTGAGAGGCACGCCTCGCACACCCGGGCGGCCCGTCCCGCTAGGCTCGATCAGGCGGAACGACGACGTTGTGAGGAGCACCACGTGGCGGTCATCGAGCAGGTCGGCGCGCGCGAGATCTTGGACTCGCGGGGCAACCCCACCGTGGAGGTGGAGGTGGCCCTCGACGACGGCACCTTGGCCAGGGCGGCGGTTCCCTCCGGGGCCTCGACCGGCGAGCACGAGGCGGTGGAGCTGCGCGACGGCGACCCCAAGCGCTACGGCGGCAAGGGCGTGGAGAAGGCCGTCAACGCCGTGCTGGACGAGATCGGGCCGGAGCTGATCGGGATCGACGCGGTCGACCAGCGCATCGTCGACCAGAAGCTGGTCGACCTCGACGGCACGCCGGACAAGTCGCGGTTCGGGGCCAACGCCATCCTGGGCGTGTCGCTGGCGGTGGCCAAGGCGGCGGCGGAGTCCTCCGGGCTGGAGCTGTTCCGGTACCTGGGCGGGCCCAACGCGCACGTGCTGCCGGTGCCGATGCTCAACATCCTCAACGGCGGCGCGCACGCCGACACCGAGGTCGACATCCAGGAGTTCATGATCGCGCCGATCGGCGCGGAGAGCTTCCGCGAGGGCCTGCGCTGGGGCACCGAGGTCTACCACGCGCTCAAGTCCGTGCTCAAGGCCAAGGGCCTGGGCACCGGCCTGGGCGACGAGGGCGGCTTCGCCCCCGCCCTGGGCAGCAACCGCGAGGCGCTGGACCTGATCGTCGAGGCCATCGGCAAGGCCGGGTACACCGCGGGCCGCGACGTCGCGCTGGCCCTGGACGTGGCCGCCACCGAGTTCTACTCCGACGGCGCCTACACCTTCGAGGGCGCGAAGAAGTCGGCCGAGCAGCTCTCGGCCTACTACGGCGAGCTGCTCGACAACTACCCGATGGTCTCCATCGAGGACCCGCTGTCCGAGGACGACTGGGACGGCTGGGTGCGGCTGACCGCCGAGCTGGGTGAGCGCGTGCAGCTCGTCGGCGACGACCTGTTCGTCACCAACCCGGACCGGCTCGAGGAGGGCATCGCCCGCCGCGCCGGGAACGCGCTGCTGGTCAAGGTCAACCAGATCGGCACCCTGTCGGAGACGCTGGACGCGGTCACCCTGGCCACCCAGTACGGCTACCGCAGCATGATGAGCCACCGCTCCGGCGAGACCGAGGACACCACCATCGCCGACCTGGCCGTGGCCACCGGCGTCGGCCAGATCAAGACCGGAGCCCCCGCCCGCGGCGAGCGCACCGCCAAGTACAACCAGCTCCTGCGCATCGAGGAGACCCTCGGCGACGCCGCGCGCTACGCGGGCGACCTCGCCTTCCCCCGCTACACCCCGGAGGCCTGACCGGTGGCCGGACGCGGCGCCGACCGCGGGCGCGGGCGCAGCGCCCCCGCCCGCGGCTCGACCCGCGTCCGGCGCTTCCAACTCGGCCTGCGCGCCCCGCGCCCGGCCGCCCAGGAGAGCGCGCAGCCCGCGGCGCAGAAGAAGACGCGCGGCGCGCTGTTCGGCCTGTCCACCACCCGCCGCGCCGCCGTGCTGGCCACGGTCGTGTGCGCCCTGGCGC
The DNA here is from genome assembly GCF_009745975.1 of Actinokineospora pegani. GTDB lineage: Bacteria > Actinomycetota > Actinomycetes > Mycobacteriales > Pseudonocardiaceae > Actinokineospora > Actinokineospora pegani. The sequence goes on from NZ_WHOL01000063.1 coordinate 35,735, forward strand.
TGAGCGTCGCGGTTCCGCTGCGCACCTACCTGACCCAGCGCTCCGAGGTCGCCGCCCAGGAGCAGCGCCAGGCCGAGCTGCGCAGCCAGGTCGAGGACCTCGAACGCCGCAAGGCCGCGCTGGCCGACCCGGCGCGGACCGAGGTCGAGGCGCGTAAGAGACTGCGGTACGTGAAGCCAGGAGAGACCCCGTACATGGTCGAGCTGCCCAACCAGGGCCCCGGCCAGCCCCCGAGCGCGCCCGCGGCCCCCGCCGCCCCCAGCGGCCCCTGGTACCAGGACCTGTGGGGATCGGTGAACGGCCAGTGATCGCCCAGACCGACTTCGACACCGTCGCCGAGCAGCTCGGCCGGACCCCGCGCGCCATCCGCGAGGTCGCCCACCGCTGCCCCAGCGGCCACCCCTCGGTCATCCAGACCAGCCCCCGGCTGGAGGACGGCACCCCGTTCCCCACCCTGTACTACTCGACCTGCCCCAGGCTGAACTCGGCCATCTCCACCCTGGAGACCTCCGGCCTGATGCGGGAGATGACCGACCGCCTGGCCGAGGACGAGGACCTGGCCGCGGCCTACCTGCGCGCCCACGAGTCCTACCTGGCCGAGCGCGACGCCATCGAACCCCTGGGCACCCAGGTGACCGCGGGCGGGATGCCCGGCCGGGTCAAGTGCCTGCACGTCCACGTGGCCCACTCCCTGGCCAAGGGCCCCGGCGTGAACCCCTTCGGCGACGAGGCCATCCGCCTCCTGGATGGCCACTGGCCGACGGGCCCCTGCGCCGCCTGAAGCAGACGCGGAAGAGGCCTCCACCCCTCGGGGTGGAGGCCTCTTCCGCGTGGAGCCCTACTGGGCGGTCGTGCTCGCCGGCAGCGAGGCCGGAGCCGACGAGGTGGGCGCGGACGAGCCAGGCGCCGACGACTCGGGCGCCGTGGAGTCGGGCGGTGCGCACGGGTCCTCAGCGGGCGGGGTCGACGGCGGCGCCGACGGCGTGGTGGTCGGCGTGCTGGTGGGCGGCGTGCACGGCTCCGACGTGGGCGGCGGGGTCGTGGTCGGCGGCGGAGTCGTCGTGGGCGGCGGGGTGGTCGTCGGCGGGGGAGTCGTGCTCGGCGGCGGGGTGGTCGTGGGCGGCGTCGTCCCCGGCGGCGGCGTGGTGCCGGGCGGCGGGGTCGTGGTGGGCGGCGGGGCGGGCGGCCCCGGCACCGCCGGGTTCACGACGGGGCCCGGCCTCTGCACGGTGTCCACCGCGGCCACCGGGCTCGTCGCCACCGGCGTCACGCCCTTGGCGTAGGCCTCGGCCCACACCAGGACGGTGCGCACGTAGCTGTCCGAGTGGTTGTAGCGGAACACGGCCGCCGCGCGGTCCTGGGGCTTGGCCATGTCCATGCCGCCCGAGCACAGGTACTTGGCCGAGCCGAGCGCGGCGTCGTAGATGTTGTTCGGGTCGGTCTGGCCGTCGCCGTTGCCGTCGGCGGCGTAGCCGCGCCAGGTGCCGGGGATGAACTGCATGGGACCGACCGCGCGGTCCCACCGCGCGTCGCCGTCCCACTTGCCGCCGTCGGTGTCCGGGATGGCGGCGAAGCCGTCGCCGTTGAGCACCGGGCCCAGGATCGGGCTGGCCGTCCTGCCCGCGGCGTCGGTGCGGCCACCGCGCGCGTGGTTGGACTCGATGCGGCCGATGGAGGCCAGCAGCGACCACTCCATGTGGCACGACTCGGCCGAGGCGGCGGCCGCCTGCTGGTAGGCCTGGAGCATGTTGCCCGGGATGCCCAGCGCGCCGGTCGGCACCGCCACCTCCGGACCCGCGCCGTAGGCGAGCAGGTCCGGGTTCGCGGCCAGGGCCAGCACCTGGGCGCTGAGCTCGATGTCCTCGGCGGCCGTGCCGTTCGCGCCGATCGTCTTCGGGTCGCTGGGCAGCGTCGAGCCGCTGGCCAGCGCGGCCTCGGCGATGTCGGGGACGCGCTCGCCGCCGAGTTCGACGGGTTCGCCGTTGGTGACGGCGGGGATCAGCAGCAGCGCGCCCGCCGCGGCCATCACACCCCGGCCCTTCGGACGCTTGACCCTGTGCTTGCCGACCCGTGCCTTGCCCGACTTCACAGCGAGACTCCGTCCCTCGTTCTCTCTTGGCGCGACCGCGGTCCGGCCCCGGTCTGGTTGACCTGTTCGATCGACCACACTGCCTCATTCATCGCACATAGTCACAGACCCGCAACACACTTGGCGGAGAAAGTTCCAGAACTCATCACCGGCCCGGTAATCGCTCACCGAACACTTGGCTCCAGCCGACAATTTCTGCCAAGACCTGTCTACGCCACGGGGCGTTACCATCGCGTGATGACCGCGACCGAACCCGCGCGCCGGACCGATTCCCGTCGGACCCACGAGGTGGCGAACCAGGTGCCGCCGCTGCCCGGCTTCGACCCCCTGGCGTGCGACCCGGCACTGGCGACGGCGGTCCGCGCGTTCGGCTCCGATGGCGTGCTGGGGTCGCTGTCGGCGCTGGCGGTGGAGGCCGGTTCGGAGACCGCGCGCGAGCACGGGCGGCTGGCCAACGAGAACCCGCCGGTGCTGCGCACGCACGACCGGTACGGCAACCGGGTCGACGAGGTCGACTTCCACCCCTCCTGGCACTGGCTGCTGGGCCGCGCGGTCGACCACGGCCTGCACGCCGCCCCCTGGGCCCCCGGCGCCGACTCGCACGCGCACCTGCGCCGGGCCGCGGCGTTCACCCTGTGGTCGCAGGTCGAGGCGGGCCACGGCTGCCCGATCTCGATGACCTACGCGGCGATCCCCGCGCTGCGGCACAACCCCGAGGTCGCGTCCTGGTACGAGCCGGGGCTGCTCAGCGGCGTCTACGACTTCGGCCTGCGCGACCCGCGGGCCAAGGCCGGGCTGCTCGCGGGCATGTCGATGACGGAGAAGCAGGGCGGCTCCGACGTGCGCGCCAACACCACCACCGCCACCCCGCTGGCCGACGGCAGCTACGCCCTCGTCGGCCACAAGTGGTTCACCAGCGCGCCGATGAACGACCTGTTCCTCACCCTCGCCCAGGCCCCCGGCGGCCTGACCTGCTTCGCGCTGCCCAGGGTCCTGCCGGACGGGACCCGCAACCCGATCCGCCTGCAGCGGCTCAAGGACAAGCTGGGCAACAAGTCCAACGCCTCCGCGGAGATCGAGTACCACGACGCGATCGGCTGGCGCCTGGGCGAGGAGGGCCGCGGCGTGCGCACCATCATCGAGATGGTCACCATGACCCGGCTCGACTGCGTGCTCGGGTCGACCGCGAGCATCCGCGCGGCGCTGTCGGAGGCCGCGCACCACGCCGCGCACCGCCACGCCTTCGGCGCCCGGCTGGTCGACCAGCCCGCGATGACCGCGGTCCTGGCCGACCTGGCGGTGGAGTCGGCCGCGGCGTCGGTGCTGGCGATGCGGCTGGCCGCCGAGGTCGACGCGGGCGCCGGGCCGCTGCTGCGGATCGCGCTGCCCGCGGCGAAGTTCTTCGTCTGCAAGCGGGCCCCGGTCCTGGTCGGCGAGGCCCTGGAGTGCCTGGGCGGCAACGGCTACGTCGAGGAGTCGGGCCTGCCCCGGCTCTACCGGGAGGCGCCGCTGCTGTCGATCTGGGAGGGATCGGGCAACGTCACCGCGCTGGACGTGCTGCGCGCGGTGGCCAAGGAGCCCGACAGCGTCCAGGCCCTCGTCGACGAACTGGCCACGACCGCGGGCGCCGACCCCCGGCTGGACGCCGCGGTGGCCCAGCTCCGGGCGGAGGTCGCCGATGCCGAGCCCGCGCGGGCCAGGCGGGTGGCCGAGCTGATCGCGCTGTGCCTGCAGGGCAGCCTGCTGCTGCGCCACCTGCCCGAGGTGGCCGAGGTGTTCCTGGCCAGCAGGCTCGGGGCGGTCTCGCACGTGCTCGGGGTGCTGCCGCGCGGGCTGGACGTGCGCGGCCTCGTCGACTCGGTGACACCGCGCGGCTGATAGACCGGCCGGTTCAACTTCCACCTGATTGACTGATCGACCGCGAGGAGTTGGGTTCCCGCGCGTACCTGACACGGATGGGGTAAGAGGCTGTACCTGGTGTCATCACGCTGGGTATCGAACAGTTTCTAGTGAAGCCTGGGCGGGTCATATGCCTCTTGACCTGCGCATCTTCGCTAGCGAAACAGTTTCGTCCGTCAGCTTCGTGAATGGTTGACAAGTTGTTCCGTGCGCTTGTGCCTGCTTCTTGTTTGCGCTTACTCTGGCCAGGTCGGTTAACCGGAGCATTTCCGCAGCCGCATTCACGAGTCCAGCGCATCGCGCGATTCGGTCTCGTATCAGTGTCGATGCCGAGAAAGGAAGACCGTGAGTCCTCGCAAGGTTTCCCGGAAGCTGTCGGCCGCCATCGCGGCGACTGGCGCGGCGGGCTTGGTGGCTGCTGGGTTGGTGCTCGGCTCGGGCACCAGTGGCGCCGTGCCCGTGTCGCTGAGCCTCACCTACACCTGCCCGTTCCCGCTCATCGGCAACCAGCAGGTGGCCGCCACCATCAACGCCGACCTGCCCGAGTCCGTGGCGGTGGGCGAGGAGACCGGCCCGATCGCCATCCAGGCCGTCGCCACCGTCCCCGAGACCGCCACCCAGGGCCTGAACCTGGTGGGCGCGAAGAACATCGAGGGCACCGGCGAGGCCCAGGCGGCCGTTGCCGCCCCCGGTGCCGCCGTGGACGTCAGCGTGCCGGTGACCGTCGAGAAGACGGCCATCCCCGCCTCGGGCTCGTTCACCGTCAACGCCTCGGGTCAGGCGCCGTCGATCACCTTCCCCCAGCCGGGCACCGCCACGATCGACGTGGGCGACCTCGGCCTGACCCTCACCCCGACCAACGCGTCGGGCGGCGAGACCGGCCTGGGCACCTTCGACTCGGCCTGCGTCCTCGACCCGGGCCAGGACACCACCCTGCACACCCTCGAGGTCACCGGGGGCGTCAGCGGCCAGCACGACGGGCACCCGCACCCGGAGCCCACCACCCCGCCGACCTCGACGCAGCCGCCTGCCCCGACCACCCCGCCGACCACGACGCAGCCGCCCGCCCCGACCCTGCCCCCCGGCGGTGGCACGGTGGACGTGGACTTCGGCATCACCGGCTCGTCGACCCTGCCCCGCCTCGGCGGCACGGTCCAGCTCGTCGGCGGCGTGAGCGCCACGGCCAACCTGGACAACGGGACCTACACCGGCTCGATGACCCTGGAGAAGACCAAGGGCGACTTCCTGATCGTGGGCGCCCTGCCCGCCACGGCCGAGATCGACTTCGAGCCGGTCGGCGACATCACCGGCAAGATCACCGACGGCGCGGTGGCCTTCAACACCAAGCTGTACGTCAAGCTCACCAACGTCAGCGTCTTCGGGCTGCCGATCTACTTCGGCGACACCTGCAAGACCCAGGAGCCCGCCGACATCAACCTCGCCTCCTCGGGTGCCTTCGACCCGGTCGCAGGCGGCCAGGTGACCGGCAAGTACAGCCTCACCCGGGCTGACGGCTGCGGCCCGCTGAACGACTTCATCGGCCCGTTCGTCTTCAGCCAGAACAACAGCGTGGACATCACCCTGTCCGGCAAGTGACCGGCCGGGGGCGCCAGGGCCCCCAGCCACGAGCGAACCGGCTTGAGTGAGCCACTGGGCAGCCCCCGCGGTCGACGACCGCGGGGGCTGTCGGTCTCATCGGGACTGTCACAGGCGCACGATGGAGAATTTCCCCGTTCGTCGCCGTGCCGTGGCCGGCGCCGAAGATCGTTGGGCCTATGGTGGCCCCATGAGCAGGGTGGCCGCCATCGACTGCGGGACTAACTCGATCCGCTTGCTGGTCGCCGACGTCGTCGACGGCCGGATCGCCCGCGACGTCCACCGGGAGATGCGCGTCGTCCGGCTCGGCGAGGGCGTGGACGCCACCGGCCGGATCAGCGAGGCCGCCCTGGCGCGCACCGAGGCCGCCCTGGTCGACTACGTGGCCGTCCTGCGCCGCAAAGGCGTGGAAAAGGCGCGAATGGTGGCCACTTCCGCGATGCGCGACGCGCGGAACAAAGAGGACTTCTTCGCGATGACCGAGCGGCTGCTCGGATTTCCCGCGGAAGTGATCTCCGGCGACGAGGAAGCGCGGTTGTCGTTCACCGGGGCCGTCGGCGACCTCGACCCCGACGACGGGCCCTTCCTGGTGACCGACATCGGCGGCGGCTCGACCGAGGTCGTCCTGGGCACCTGGGACGGCACCGCGGCCGTCGTGCTCGCCGCCCGCTCCACCGACATCGGCTGCGTCCGGCTGACCGAGCGCGCCCTGCCCGCCGACCCGCCCACCCCCGAGCAGGTCGCCGAGGCCCGCCGGATCGCCGACGAGGTGCTCGCCGAGGCCTTCCAGGCCGTGCCCGTGGCGAGCGCGCGCACCTGGGTCGGGGTGGCGGGCACCGTCACCACGATCGCCGCGGTGGCGCTCGACCTGGGCGAATACGATCCGGCGGCGATCCACCTCACCGAACTGCGTCCGGCGGAGCTGGCGGAGACCACCGCGCGGCTCATCGCCGCCGACCGCGCGACCCGGGCCGCGATCCCGGTGATGCACCCCGGCCGGGTCGACGTGATCGGCGGTGGGTCGGTCGTCGTCGACGCCCTGGCCCAGCAGGTCTTCACCGGTTCGGCGGTACCCGCACTGATCGTCAGCGAGCACGACATCCTCGACGGTGTCGCGCTGTCACTGGCCTCGTGAGCGTCGGTGTTGACCCCCCGAACGGGTTCACCCAATTGGGCCATCAAGTCCAGATTGTTCTCGGCATAATGCCGGTTCTATGACCGCTCTGGCGCAGGCATATTTCCTCCGAACGGGTGAGTAATCGGTGATTGTGACGCGTTCGTGACGTGTGTTGTGCTCGCCTGATTCACAGCAGCGGTTAACTTCCAGTCACTTTGGCGCGGGTTCTTGGCGCGCCCAGTTTGGAAGGGGTTCCATGCGCAAACCACGCTGGATCGCGGCATCGTCGATGTCGCTCGCACTCGCGCTCACGATCGCGGGGTGTGGCGGGGGTAGCAGCGACGACAGTGGCGCGGCCGCCAACGCGGACGGCGCGCTGTCGATCTTCGGTACCGAACCGGAGAACCCGCTGATCCCCGGCACCACCACCGAGGCGGGCGGCAGCAAGGTCATCAAGGCCATGTGGACCGGCCTGACCAGCTACGACCCGGTCACCAGCGAGTCGAAGAACGCGATGGCCGAGTCCATCGACACCGACGACTCCAAGGTCTACAAGATCAAGATCAAGCAGGGCTGGAAGTTCCACGACGGCACCGAGGTCAAGGCGAAGAACTACGTCGACGCCTGGAACTTCACCGCCTACAGCCCCAACGGGCAGCAGGCCGCCAGCTTCTTCGAGCAGGTGGAGGGCTACCAGGACGTCAACACCGCCGACCCGGACGGCCCCGACGGGCCGCAGCAGGCCCCGGAGCCGGCGGCGAAGACCATGTCCGGCCTGAAGGTGATCGACGACTACAACTTCGAGGTCACCCTCGCCGAGCCGTTCTCGGTCTTCCAGGAGAAGTTCGGCTACAACCCGTTCTTCCCGCTGCCGGACTCGTTCTTCACCGACCAGGCGGCGTTCGAGAAGAACCCCATCGGCAACGGCCCGTTCAAGTTCGTCTCGCGCCAGCCCAACACCAACATCGTGCTGGTCCGCAACGACGACTACACGGGCCCGGACAAGCCGAAGTTCAAGGACCTCACGATCCGCATGTTCGAGGGCGCCGAGGCGGGCTACGCCGCGGTGAACTCCAACGAGCTGGACTTCCTGGACACCGTGCCGCCGTCGTCGCTGGCGGGCGCGGCCTACCAGTCGGACTTCCCCGACCGCAACGGGTCCACCCCGTACATGGGCAACCAGACGCTGGCCTTCCCGCTGTACCAGCCGCAGTACCAGAACGTCGACCTGCGCAAGGCCATCTCGCTGGCCATCAACCGCCAGGAGATCTCGGAGAAGATCTTCGAGGGCACCCGCCTGCCCGCCGACGGCTGGGTCAACCCGGCGGTCCCCGGCTACGTCAAGGGCCAGTGCGGCGACCTGTGCGAGTACAACCCGGAGCGGGCCAAGGAGTTCCTGGCCAAGTCCGGCTTCACCGGGGCGATCACGCTGTCGACCAACGCCGACGGCGGCCACAAGGAGTGGATGACCGCGGTCTGCAACAGCGTCAAGAACGCCCTCGGCATCGAGTGCACCTACGAGCCGATCCCGACCTTCGGCGAGACCCGCCAGAAGATCAGCAACCAGCAGATGAACGCCATCTCCCGCGCGGGTTGGATCGCTGACTACCCGTCGATCGAGAACTTCCTGAACCCGCTCTACCGCTCCAACGCCTCGTCCAACGACAGCACCTACTCGAACCCCGCGTTCGACGCGCTGCTGGCCAGGGCCGACGCGGCGCCGTCGGTCGACGAGGCCGACAAGCTGTACCAGGAGGCCGAGCGCATGCTGGCCGTGGACATGCCCGTCATCCCGCTGTGGAACCAGACCGCGCAGTACGTCTGGTCCGAGCGCCTGGGTAACGTGCGAATGGGCTCCGACCGCGAGCTCGACCTGTCCACAGTCACTGTCAACGGCTAAGACGCACTGAGCGGAC
>NZ_WHOL01000063.1:44364-148744 GCF_009745975.1 Actinokineospora pegani
GCGCGCCCGTCCCGAGTCGGGGGAGGGGTAGATGGGACGCTACGTCCTGCGCCGCCTGCTGCAATTGATCCCAGTGTTCCTGGGAACCACTTTCCTCATCTACTGGCTCGTCTGGAGCCTGCCCGGCGACCCGTTCGCCGGGAAGTGCGGCGAACGGCCCTGCCCGGACGCCTACATCTCGCTCATGCGGGAGAAGTTCCACCTCGACGAGCCCGTCATCGTGCAGTACCTGCGCTACCTGGGGAACCTGTTCCAGGGCGACTTCGGCGAGACGTTCCGCGGCTCCTCGGTGGGCGACCTCATCGCGATCGCCTACCCCAACACCATCCGCCTCGCGCTGGTCGCGCTCGTCATCGAGGCGATCATCGGCTTGGCCGCGGGCATCATGACCGGCCTGCGCGGCCGCGGCTTCCTGGACAACGTCGTGCTGATCTCGACGCTGTTCCTGATCTCGCTGCCGGTGTTCGTCACCGGCTTCGTGCTGCAGATCGTCCTCGGCTTCGAGCTCGGCTGGATCAAGACGACGGTCAGCAAGTCCCCGGCCCCGTGGGACGAACTCATAGCCCCCGGCTTCGTGCTCGGCAGCCTCTCGATGGCCTACGTCGCCCGGCTGACCCGGACGTCCATCGCGGAGAACAAGCGCGCCGACTTCGTGCGCACCGCGGTCGCCAAGGGCCAGCCGCAGTCCCGCGTCGTCGGCGTGCACCTGCTGCGCAACTCGGCGATCCCGGTCCTCACCTTCCTCGGCACCGACCTCGGCGCGCTGATGGGCGGCGCGATCGTCACCGAGGGCATCTTCGACATCAAGGGGATCGGCAACCTGGTCTACGACGGCATCATCGGCAAGGACGGCCTCGTCGTCACCGGCGTGGTGACGCTGCTGGTGGTCGTCTACCTCATGTCGAACCTGCTCGTCGACCTGCTCTACGCCGTCCTCGACCCAAGGATTCGCTATGACTGACCCGTCTACGGCGGCGTCCGGCTCCTCCGTCGAGGCGGACCAGTTCGTCACCGGAGCCGAGAACGCCAAGCCCACCACGACCAAGCCGCGCAGCCTGGCCTCGGACGCCTGGCGCGACCTGCGCCGCCGACCGCTGTTCATCGTCTCGGCGGCGTTGATCCTGCTGGTCCTGCTGATGGCCGCGTTCCCGTTCCTGTTCACCCAGGCCGACCCGAACTACGCCGAGCTCAGCCGCAGCCGCGGGACACCCTCCGCGCAGGCGTGGTTCGGCTACGACAACCAGGGCTACGACATCTACGCGCGCACCATCTACGGCGCACGCGCCTCGATCATCGTGGGCCTGGTGGCCACCGCGCTGACGGTGCTCATCGGCGGCACGCTCGGCCTGCTCGCCGGGTACTACGGCGGCTGGCTCGACGGCCTGATGTCGCGCATCGCCGACATCTTCTTCGGCCTGCCGTTCGTGCTCGGCGCGATCGTGATCCTGTCCAGCTTCGGCTCGACCGGCACCACCAGCCAGACGCAGATCCTGTTCCTGGTGATCCTGTCGATCTCGCTGCTGAGCTGGCCCACCGCCATGCGCATCATGCGCTCGGCCGCCATCACGGCGCGGCAGCAGGACTACGTCAAGGCCGCCCGCGCGCTCGGCGCCAGCGGGCCGCGGATCATCCTCCGGCACATGCTGCCGAACGCGGTCGCCCCGGTGCTGGTGTATGCCACCATCGCCCTGGGCGCGTTCATCGGCGCCGAGGCGACCCTGTCCTTCCTCGGGCTCGGCCTGCGCGCGCCGGTCGTGTCCTGGGGCGTGATGATCGCGGACTCCCGCGACATCATCCGGGTCGCGCCGCACACGCTGCTGTTCCCCGCCGCGTTCCTGACCGCCACCGTGCTCGCGTTCGTCATGCTCGGTGACGCCGTGCGCGAGGCGCTCGACCCGAAGATGAGGTGACCGGAGTGTCCATCCAGGACGAAGCGCTGCCGGTGGGGACCGCGCCGGGCACGCCGCTGCTGCGCGTGCGGGACCTGCACGTGGAGTTCCGCACCCGCGAGAGCGTCGCGAGGGTGCTCAACGGCGTCAGCTACGACGTCGAGGCAGGTGAGACGCTGGCCGTGCTCGGCGAGTCCGGCTCGGGCAAGAGCGTCACCGCCCAGACCGTCATGGGCATCCTCGACACGCCGCCCGGCCACATCACCGGCGGGTCGATCGAGTTCAAGGGCGAGGAGCTGCTCACCGCGACGGACAAGCGCCGCCGCGAGGTGCGCGGGTCCGGCATCGCGATGATCTTCCAGGACGCCCTGTCCGCGCTCAACCCGGTCTTCACCGTCGGCTTCCAGATCGAGGAGCAGTTGCGGGTCCGCCGCGCGATGTCCAGGAAGGACGCCCGCAAGCGCGCCATCGAGCTGCTCGAGCAGGTGAAGATCCCCAACGCCGCGGGCCGGGTCAAGCAGTACCCGCACGAGTTCTCCGGCGGCATGCGCCAGCGCGCCATGATCGCCATGTCGCTGGCGCTGGACCCGGAGCTGCTCATCGCCGACGAGCCGACCACTGCGCTCGATGTCACCGTGCAGGCCCAGATCATGGACCTGCTCAAGGAGTTGCAGCTCCAGCGGCAGATGGGGCTCGTCCTCATCACCCACGACCTGGGCGTCGTCGCCGAGGTGGCCGACCGGATCGCGGTCATGTACGCCGGGCGCATCGTCGAGCACTCCGACGCGCGCTCGCTGTACCGCCGCCCGTCGCACCCCTACACCGAGGCGCTGCTGGAGTCGGTGCCCCGGCTCGACCTCAAGGGCACCGAGCTCAGGAGCATCAAGGGGCTGCCGCCCAACCTGGCGGACATCCCCAGCGGCTGCCCCTTCCACCCCAGGTGCAAGCGCGTGCGGGACGTCTGCCGCACCGACGTCCCGCCGCAGCACGAGCCGGAACCAGGACGGCTCAGCGCCTGCCACTTCGCCGAGGAGCTGGTCGCCGGTGACTGACAACATCATCGAGGTCCGCGACCTCACCAAGCACTTCCCGGTCCGCGTGGGCGTGCTGTTCAAGAAGACCGTCGGCCACGTCCGCGCGGTCGACGGCGTGTCCTTCGAGCTCAAGCGCGGGGAGACCCTCGGCGTCGTCGGCGAGTCCGGCTGCGGCAAGTCGACCCTGGCCCAGGTGCTCATGCGCCTCGAGCCGCCGACCTCCGGGCAGGCGACGTTCGAGGGCCGCGACATGTTCGCGATGAAGGGTGCGGAGCTGCGCAAGCTGCGCCGCGACATCCAGATCGTGCTGCAGGACCCGTACACCTCGCTCAACCCGAGGATGACCGTCGGCGACATCATCGGCGAGCCGTTCGAGATCCACCCCGAGGTGGCCCCCAAGGGCTCCCGCCGGGAGAAGGTGCGCGACCTGCTCGACGTGGTCGGGCTCAACCCCGAGTACCTCAACCGGTACCCGCACCAGTTCTCCGGCGGCCAGCGCCAGCGCATCGGCATCGCCCGCGCGCTCGCGCTCAAGCCCAAGGTGATCGTCTGCGACGAGCCGGTCTCCGCGCTCGACGTGTCCATCCAGGCCCAGGTGATGAACCTGCTCGGCGACCTGCAGACCGAGTTCGGCCTGTCCTACGTGTTCATCGCGCACGACCTGTCCGTGGTGCGCCACCTGTCCGACCGGGTGGCCGTCATGTACCTGGGCAAGGTCGTCGAGATCGGCACCGAGGAGGAGATCTACGAGCGGCCGACGCACCCCTACACCCAGGCGCTGCTGTCGGCCGTCCCGGTCCCCGACCCCGAACTGCGGGGCAAGCGGCAGGTCATCCGGCTCGAGGGCGACGTCCCCAGCCCGGTCGACCCGCCGTCGGGGTGTCGGTTCCGCACCCGCTGCTGGAAGGCACAGGACCTGTGCGCCCAGGAGGAACCTGCCCTCGTCACCCGAGACGCAGGCGACCACCCGAGTGCCTGCCACTTCGCCGAGCAGCGCGCGATCGTCCCCTGAGTCGGGGCAGACCCAGGGGCAGGCAGTAACCGAGGAGGAACGCGTGAAGCGACGCAGAACGCTGGCAGTGGCGGTCGCAGTGCCGGTATTACTCAGCTTGGCCGCGGTCGCGGCGCCCGGGGCGGCCACCGCCGCGCCTGCGGCGCTGTCGGGCAAGACCGTGGAGTTCAACGTCCTCGCGGCTGACGGCGCCACCGCCGCGCAGGCCGAGGCGGCGGTCCGGGCGGCCGGGGGCACGGTCGTCACCAGCAACAGCGCGACGGGTCTGCTCACGGTGCGGGCGCCGGAGAACGGCTTCGCCGCCGCGGTCCAGGCCAGCGGCGCCGTCGACGGCGCCGCGCGGGTCAAGTCCATCGGCCAGGCGCCGAAGGGGGACAAGTCCGCCAAGGCGAAGGCCAAGGCCGTCGAGCAGGAGCACAAGGCCGCGAGCAACAAGGCAGCCGAGAAGGCGGCCAAGAAGGACAGGGACGAGCCCGCCACCGCGGGCATGGACCCGCTGGACTCGCAGCTCTGGGGCCTGTCCGCGGTCCGCTCCGACCTCGCGCGCACCAAGCAGGCCGGTGACAAGCGGGTCAAGGTCGGCGTGCTCGACACCGGCGTGGACGGCTCGCACCCGGACATCGCGCCGAACTTCGACCGGGCGCTGTCGCGCAACTTCACCCGCGACATCCCGTTCGACGAGAACGGCGAGGTCGTCGACGGCCCGTGCGAGTACCGCGGCTGCGTCGACCCGGCCGACGTCGACAACGGCGGCCACGGCACCCACGTCGCGGGCACCATCGCCGCGGCGGCCGACGGCTACGGCGTCTCCGGTGTCGCGCCGAACGTCTCGCTGGTCAACATCCGCGGCGGCCAGGACTCCGGCTACTTCTTCCTGCAGCCGGTGGTCGACGCCATCACCTACTCCGGTGACGCGGGCCTGGACGTGGTCAACATGTCCTTCTACATCGACCCGTGGCTGTTCAACTGCACCGACAACGCGGCCGACACCCCGGAGCAGCGCGCCGAGCAGCGCCTGACCATCAAGGCCGTCAACCGCGCCATGGAGTACGCCCACCGCAAGGGCGTCGCCCAGGTGACCTCGCTGGGCAACGGCCACATGGACCTGGCCAACCCCCTCCCGGACGCGTCCAGCCCGAACTTCCCGGCTGGCAACGCCCATCCCCGCACCATCGACAACGCCACGTGCTTCTCCCTCCCCACCGAAGGCCCCCACGCCATCGGCGTCAGCTCCTACGGCCCCTCCCAGGCCAAGGCCGACTACAGCAACTACGGCGAGCACATCTCCATCTCCGCCCCCGGCGGCTACTTCCGCGACGGCCTCGGCACCGACTGGTACCAGACCAACGAGAACCTGATCCTCTCGACGTACCCGAGGAACGTCGCACTCACCGAGGGCGCCATCGACGAAGCCGGGAACATCACCCCCGACGGTGAGGCCGCGGGCGTCCAGAAGTCCGTCCGCCCCGACGGCTCGGTCGGCTACTACCAGTTCCTCCAGGGCACCTCCATGGCCTCCCCCCACGCCTCCGGCGTGGCGGCCCTGATCGTGTCCCAGTACGGCGCCTACAAGGGCAAGTCGGTCTCCCTGGCCCCGGACAAGACCCGCGCGGTCCTCGAGGGCACGGCAGCCCCCATCGCCTGCCCGACACCGCGCACCGTGGACTACACGGCGGTCGGCCGCCCGGCTGAGTTCAACGCGACCTGCGAGGGTGGCGCGAACTTCAACGGGTTCTACGGCCACGGGTCTGTTGACGCGTGGGCCGCTGTGACCAACGGCAAGAAGTTCCTGAAGTAGCACCTGCTCGACGGAAGGGCCCTTCTCCTGATCCCGGGAGGAGGGCCCTTCCGCGTTCTCACCGCCCGGAGACGAACCGGATGAACTGACGGGCGTTGACCTCGGTGAAGATCAGCACCTCGTGCGGCGCCTTCCCGTCTCGCACCCGCAGGCCGTCTGCCTCGCGGGACAGTTCGACGCAGGTCGTGTGCAGGCAGTGCGAGCTTTTCCGCCATGCGTCCTTCTTTTGTCCTGACATGTTTTTGTCCTCATTCCGGCCCCCGCGCGTGGGAGGCGAATAAGGCGATTCTCGTCGCAGCCGCCGCCCAATCGAATCCTCTGCACGGGTGGGGTGCATTCCGTGGCCTTCTTCAGCGTTGGGACCAGTCCACGCAGGGTGAGACACCGTCTCGAACGGGGGGTGGCTCGTGGACACGATGGTGGCTCATGGTGCCGTGCGTGACGGATCGCCTGGCCGTGTGCATCCGTCTTTTCGCAGGTGAGCGTTGGTTTCCAGACCCGCTGAGTCACGTGACAAGTCTGGGTGACAAGATTATCTCGCTCGCTCAAACAGGTGAGTGTGCATCTCACGAGGAGGATCGGGTGAGCTACCGGATGACTTCGCGCTATCTGCGGCAATTAGTGGGGCGGCGCCTCCGGGGTCACCGGTTGCGCATGGACTTCTCGCAGAAGCAGGTCGCCGATGCGATCGGCCGGAACGTGCGCACGTGCATCCGGCAGGAGTCTGGCGAGTCGTCGATTTCCGAACCCGACCTGCGCAGGCTCGCGGAGCTCTACGAGATTCCGGCGGCCAAGGCCGCCCAGCTCGCCGAGTGGGCCGAGGAGGGGCAGAACCTCGACTGGTACGAGGAGAACGTCGAGTTCTTCGGGGAGAGCGGCCTGAACGTCCTGAGCTTCGACGGGGTGGCGGTCGAGATGCGCGAGCTGCACACGCGGGTGATCCCCGGGCAGCTCCAGACCGAGGGCTACGCCCGCGCCCTGATCGCACCGCGCTACCAGGACGAGGCGGCGTCGACGGCGGGTGTGCACGCCCGGCTGTTCCGCGTCCAGGCGTTGAACGAGCGCCCCGACCCGCCGAGGATCTCGGTGGTGATGGACGAGTTCGCCGTGACCAGGCTGTACGGGGGCCCGCGCGTGATGGTCGAGCAACTCGAGCACCTGCTCGTCCTGGCTCACGACGACCGCCACGACATCCGCATCGTCCCGTTCTCCGCCGGTGGCTACCCGGGGGACGGCGCCCCCTTCGGCCTGGTGTTCGTCGACGACGACCGGATCGGCGTGCGGGAGTCGATCGTCGTCAGCGGCGACGAGGCCGCCATCCACACCGACGACGACACCGTGGTGGCGGCGCACCTCGCGCTCTGGGACGGGGCCGTGGGGGCCGCCTTGTCCTGTGCGGACACGGCCGCGCTCATCGAGGCGCGGATCGCGGATCTGAGGAGGTCGTTGTGAAAGCCGCGCTCGCCCCGTGTGCCCTCCACCCGCCCTCCGCTTCCCTGGAGCACGAACATGGCCTCGCCACCACCTGACCCGTCGGAGACCTCGGAGCCGGGTGGGCCGCCGAACCTGCCCGCGTCTGGGAAGCAGGGCGTTGATCGGCCCAGGTTGTGGAGCGTTCCCGCACCCCAGGGGAAACTGGAGTACACGCGCGCCAACGGAACCGTGAAGGTCATCACGGACCTGGTGCGGGACAAGCCCTACGTGGTGATGGCGCTGTCCCTCGTCCTCTTGCTCGTGGTGGTCGTGGTGGCCGCCGTGGTACCCGTGCTGCTGCTGGTGCTGCCCGCAGGCGCGGCGGTGTCCGTGGTGTCCGCGATCAAGCGCAAGTTCGGCGGGCGCTGAGCCACCGGTGCCAGCCACCGCACGATCCGGTCCAGGCAGAGTCC
Source organism: Actinokineospora pegani (assembly GCF_009745975.1). Lineage (GTDB taxonomy): Bacteria > Actinomycetota > Actinomycetes > Mycobacteriales > Pseudonocardiaceae > Actinokineospora > Actinokineospora pegani. The sequence continues at coordinate 51,984 of NZ_WHOL01000063.1, forward strand.
CGCCCCGACGACCACCGCGCCGCCTGCCACGTACGGCAGCACGTGGCTGACGGCGCTGTCGTCGCGCACGAGCGCGTGAACCCCCACGCCGGTGAGCACGGCCAGAGAACCGGTGAAGGCGCAGAAGAGGACGTGTGTGACGACGGCACGCGAAGACCCCGCCGGTGCCTCCCGGGCGTCAGGCATGGTGCTCCACTTCGTCCAGTCCGCGCTGTTCGAGCCTACTCGTGGGTATGGTCGCGGGCCTGAGCCCCGGCGTTGCCAAGAAGCTGCCGCACGTCACCCGTTTGGATCAGTAACTCGTCGGATTCCCGCCTCGGCGCCCGCGCTGCCGTCGACTACGACGACGCCTTGACGAACGCGGCGAGGTCGGCGGCCTGCCGGCTCCGGGACTCGTCGTGCACGTACATCATGTGCCCGGCCTCGTAGTACTTGACCTCGATGTTGTCCCGCAACTCCGCTGGGATCGCCAACTGCGCCAGCGTCTCCTCCGTCGCGAAGTACGGCGTGGCGCCGTCGTGGTAGCCCGAGGCGACGTGCACCTTCAGCGCCGGGTTGGTGCGCATCGCCGCCGCGAGCTTGTCCGCGACGGTCACGTGGGAGTTCTCGAACTCCTTGTAGGACCACTCCCGGAACACCGCGCTGCTGAGCACCTCGTACGGCAGGTCGCTGGGGTAGGCCAACTCCGTGCGCAGGTAGTGGTTGATCGCCGCGGTGTACGGGCCGGTGATGGCGGCCATCGCGGGGTCGGTGCCGAGCTGCTCGCGGGCGTAGTCGGTCTCCCAGCCGGTGAAGCGGCCGTCGAGGCGGCCGACGGTGAGCCTGCGGTGGCGGAGGAGCTCGGTGAAGAAGCGGATGTGCTCGACGCGCAGGTCGACGCGGTCGACGTAGTCCTCGGACAGGCCGGTGAGGGCGGCCAGCTTGGTGACGGCCGCCGCGCGCTCGGCGGCGGTGAGGCGGGAGCCGCGGGCCAGGGCCCAGGGGTAGTCGCGGGCGGCGAAGTCCTCGGCCTCGGCGAGGACGTCGGCGAGGTCCCGATCGCCGTGCAGGCCGTGGTAGTGCGCGATGGCCGCGTAGGTGGGCAGGAAGAGCGGGTAGGGCTTGTCGTTGCCCGCGGTGAACCGGATGGTGGCGAAGTCCAGGACGGCCGAGATCAGCATGACGCCGTTGAGGTACATGCCGTGGCGGCGCTGAAGGTGCTCGGCGAGGCCCGCCGCGCGGGTGGTGCCGTAGGACTCGCCCGCGAGGAACTTGGGCGACAGCCAGCGGCCGGAGCGGGTGGTCCAGAGGCGGATGACCTCCGCGACGGACTCCAGGTCGGGCTGGAAGCCGGAGAACTCGCCGGACTTCTCGCCCTTGGCCGGGCGGGACATGCCGGTGCCGACCGGGTCGATGAACACCAGGTCGCTCTGCGCGAGCAGCGTCTCCGGGTTGTCCACCAACCGGTACGGCGGCTGGGCGAGCGCGCCCACGTCCCCGGACACCGCCCGCCGCGGCCCGAGCACCCCCAGGTGCAGCCACACGCTGGCCGCCCCCGGCCCGCCGTTGAACGCGAAGGTCACCGGCCGCTGCGCCGGGTCGGCCCCGTCGAGGGTGTAGGCGGTCAGGAAGACCTCCGCCTTGGGCAGGTGGCCCTCCACCTTGCCGTCGGTCACCACCTCGCGCCGCAGCACGACCCGCCCGGTCGTCGCCGTGTAGTTGAGCTTGCGCCTGCGGACCGTCAGCGAGTGAGTGGTGGTGACCAGGTCGTCGACAGGGTCCGCGGCAGGGGTCGTGGCATCGTCGCCGGTGTCCGTGGAAGGCATGTCCCGACCCTACTGTGGTGTGATCGGGGCATGGCTGCTCTCGCGGACCTGGACCAGGCGGTGACCCACTGCCGCCGCTGCCCCCGGCTGGTGGCCTGGCGGGAGGAGGTCGCCCAGGTCAAGCGCGCCGCCTTCCGCGACCAGGAGTACTGGGGCCGCCCCGTCCCCGGCTTCGGCCCGCCGGACGCGCGCATCGCCATCGTCGGCCTCGCCCCCGCCGCCCACGGCGCCAACCGCACCGGCCGCATGTTCACCGGCGACCGCTCCGGCGACGTCCTCTACGCCGCCCTGCACGCTGTCGGTCTCGCCAACCAGCCCACCGCCACGCACGCCGACGACGGCCTCCGCCTCACCGGCGTCCGGATCACCTCCCCGGTCAAGTGCGCCCCGCCCGCCAACAAGCCCACCCCGGCCGAGCGCGACAACTGCCGCCCCTGGCTCGAACGCGAACTGGCCCTCCTGCGCCCCACCCTCAAGGCCACCGTCGTCCTCGGCGCCTTCGGCTGGCAGGCCCTCCTGCCCGTCCTGGCCCACGACTGGGTCGTCCCGGCGCCCCGCCCCAGGTTCGGCCACGCCGCCCACGTCGTCCTCCAGCCCAAGGCCGAGGGCAACCCCCTGCACCTGTTCGGCTGCTACCACGTCAGCCAGCAGAACACCTTCACCGGCAGGCTCACCCCGGCCATGGTCGAGGACGTCCTGACCCAGGCGAAGCGAACCGCCGGACTCGCGTGAAGGCGGTTGTTCTTGATCGATCCGCCAGCCGGGCGATGCGGGTCACACCAGCGGAAACGCCGTCAGCGACCGGGGTCACAACTGCCAGGGGGCGACTCGCGCGGGTGTCCACGCGGTGCGACCATTGACCCATGGCGAAGAAGGCAGAGCCCACCCGGATCGTGATCCTGGGCGGCGGTTACGTGGGGCTGTACACAGCCCTCGGGTTGCAGCGCAAGCTGCGCTCCGGCGAGGCCTCTGTCACCGTGATCGACCCGCAGCCGCACATGACCTACCAGCCGTTCCTGCCCGAGGCCGCCGCCGGGGCGATCGAGCCGCGCCACGTCGTCGTGCCGCTGCGGCGCACGCTCAAGCGCTGCCACGTCATCACCGCGCGCGCGACCGGTGTCGAGCACGCGCGCAAGGTCGTCACGATCGAAGCCCCCGACGGGCACACCGAGGAAGTGGGCTATGACGTGCTCGTCGTGGCGCTCGGCTCGGTCGCCCGGCTGCTGCCGATCCCGGGCCTGGTCGAGCACGGCATCACCTTCAAGACCATCGGCGAGGCCATCTACCTGCGCAACCACGTGATGACCAAGCTCGACGAGGCCGACTCCACGCTCGACCCCGAGCTGCGCAAGAAGCTGCTGACGTTCACCTTCGTCGGTGGCGGGTTCGCCGGGATCGAGGCGCTGGCCGAGCTGGAGGACATGGCCCGGTTCGCCACCCAGTACTACAAGAACGTCCAGCCGGAGGACCTGCGCTTCGTCATGGTCGAGGCGGCCGGGCGGGTGCTGCCCGAGGTGCGCGAGAGCCTGGGCGTCTACACGGTGATGCAGCTCGAGAAGCGCGGCATCGAGGTCTACCTGTCGACGTTGGCCAAGTCGTTCGAGGGCGGGCGGGTCGTGCTCTCCGACGGCACCGAGTTCGACAGCGACACCATCGTCTGGACCGCGGGTGTGAAGTCCAACCCGGTCATCGCCAACTCCGACCTGCCGCTGACCAAGCAGGGCAGGCTGCGCGCGACCGCCGCCCTGCGGGTCGAGGGGCTGCCCGACGCGTGGACCGCTGGCGACTGCGCCGCGGTGCCCGACCTGTCGCGCACCAAGGACGACCCGAACGCCATCTGCGCGCCCAACGCCCAGAACGCGGTGCGCCAGGCGCGGCTGCTGGCGAAGAACATCGTGACCGCGCTGCGCGGCGGCGAGCCCAAGGACTACTTCCACAAGAACATCGGCTCGGTGGCCAGCCTCGGCCTGCACCACGGCGTCGGCGACGTGTTCAACATCAAGGCCAAGGGCTTCGTCGCCTGGGCCATGCACCGCGCCTACCACGTCAAGGCGATGCCCACGTTCAACCGCAAGGTCCGGATCACCCTCGACTGGTTAACTGGTGGGCTGTTCCGCCGCGAGGTCATCTCCATGGGGCAGATCAACGACCCGAAGGCGGAGTTCGCTCGGGTTTCCAAGGGCTGACGGCAAACGGACCAAGATCTTGGTCCACCCGGGCTGAATTTTTCGAAACGGCTCCTGCCTTAAGTTATCGCCCCATAGGCTGCTCTCGCCCCCGTAGCCCAACAGGCAGAGGCAGCCCCCTTAAAAGGGGTCGAGTGCCGGTTCGAATCCGGTCGGGGGCACCATGCGAAACCGGTTAACCACGCAGCGTCATCACCGTCTGGGGCTGGGCTTTCGTTCGTTTCACCTGCGGGTGTGGTGATCGCGGCCGCGATCTCGGTGTGTGCCGATCACTGTTTTTCTAGTCAATCAGTGAATGGATGTCCTAATCCGGTCATCGGTTCTTTATCTCGTCGCGCAGAGCGATATGGCTTGCCCTGGGGGTGACCGCGGGCGGGGTGGGCGCCCCGTCGGCGGCGCGGTGGCGGCCGGGCCGTTCGGCCGCGTCGGACCGCTCGACCGCTTCGGCGCGAACTAAGCTCCCCGGGGTGGCGGAGTACCGGATCGACGAGCTGGCCAGGGCCGCGGGCACCTCGGTCCGCAACGTCCGCGTGTACCAGGACCGGGAGCTGCTCGAGGCCCCGGTCCGCCGCGGCCGCGCCGCCATCTACGGCGACGGCCACCTGTCGCGGCTGCGGCTGATCCTCAACATGCTCGACCGCGGCTACGCCTTCGCCCAGATCCGGGAGATGCTCGACGCCTGGCGCGCGGGCCACAGCCTCGGCGACGTGCTGGGCCTGGAGGAGGCCACCGGCGCGGCGTGGTCGCACGAGGCGGCCGAGGTCGTGCCGATGACCGACCTGCTGCGCATGTTCGGCGCGCAGCTCACCCCCGCCAACATCCGCAGGGCGCTCGAGCTGGGCGTCCTCGAGCGGCGCGGCGCCCAGTTCGTCGCCCCCAGCCCGCGCCTGCTGGAGGCGGGGCACGAACTGGTCAAGCTCGACGTCCCGCTCGCCGAGGCCCTCGCGCTCGCCGCCGAGCTGCAGACCGAGACCGACCGGATCACCGGGCTGCTCATCGGCCTGGTCCGCAAGTACGTCCTCGACCCCAAGGGCCCGGACTGGTTGCCCAGCGGCGAGGAGCTGCCGCACTACGCCGACGTGATCACGCGCCTGCACCCCTTGGTCATGTCGGCGCTCAGCGCGGCGGTCGACCGCAGTGCGCGGCGCGTCATCCCGGAAATCATGGGAGACCGGCTCATCGCCCTGGCGGAGAAGGCCAAGAAAGCCGACTGACCCCATTCATCGATTGATCCCACCACCGCCGCGGTGGCACATTGCTGCCACGGCGGAATCCCTTCCACCCCGCATTGGACCAACGCGTGAAGCGCCCAAGACGAGCGAGCGCAGGCCGCTGATCCGAGGATCGCTCAGCTTGATCATGACGCCGATGGACGCTTGCACCTTGTCAATGAGCGTTGTAACGTTCCCCGGAACTTCTGTGTAACGCCGTTCACATTCTGAAGGGGTGCGCCGTGGGCAGTGCTGGGTTGGGTGCGCGGCGGCGCGTGGTGCGGCAGGGCGATGTGGACCTCGCGGTGTTCGAGCAGGGGGACTCGTCCTCGCCCACCGTGGTGCTGGTGCACGGCTACCCGGACACGCACGCGATGTGGGACGGGGTCGCCGAGGCGCTGGCGGAGAACTACCACGTCGTGCGGTACGACACCCGGGGCGCGGGCGAGTCGACGGCCCCCAGCGGCCTGCGGGCCTACCGGCTGGCCGAGCTGGGGGAGGACCTCTTCGCCGTCGCGGACGCGGTCAGCCCGGCGGAGCCGGTGCACGTGGTGGCGCACGACTGGGGGTCGATCCAGGCGTGGGAGGCCATCACCGATTCGCGCTCCCAGACGCGGTTCGCGTCGTTCACCACGATCTCCGGTCCCTGCCTCGACCACGTGGGGCACTGGATGCGGCGGCGCGCGGCCACCCCGACCCCGCGGCACCTGCGCCAGGCGCTCGGCCAGCTCCTGCACTCCTGGTACGTCTACTTCTTCCACATCCCGGTGCTGCCCCCGCTGCTCTGGCGCACCGTGCTGGGACCGCGCTGGGGGGCGCTGCTGCGCGCCGTCGAGGGTGTGCCCCGGCTGCCCGGCCACCCGGCGCCGACCATCGGCGCCGACGCGGCCAACGGGGTCAACCTGTACCGGGCCAACATGTTCCCACGCCTGACCAACCCCCGGGTGCGCAAGACGAACGTGCCCGTCCAGGTCGTCCTCCCCGCTCGCGACCACTACGTCACCGCCGGTCTCGCCGACGACCTCGAGCGCTGGGTCGGCCGGGGCGGGCTGTGGCGGCGCACCGTGCACGCGGGCCACTGGGCCCCCGCCTCGCACCCGCGCGCGATCGCGGCGATGGTCGAGGAGTTCGTCGAGCACACCAGCGGCGCGCCGATGACCAGGGGGCTGCAGCGCGGCCGGTCCGGCTCGCCCGACGTCGGGTTCGCCAACCGGCTGGTGGTGGTCACCGGGGCAGCACGCGGGATCGGGCGGGCCACGGCGGAGGCGTTCGCGGCGCGCGGCGCCGAGGTCGTCATCGCCGACGTCGACGGGGACGCGGCCAAGGCCGCCGCCGCGGACATCGGCGCGGGCGCCTACGCCTACCAGGTCGACGTCGCCGATGAGGCGGCCGTGCGGGAGTTCGCCGAGGACGTGGCCGCCGAGCACGGCGTGCCCGACGTGGTGGTCAACAACGCCGGGATCGCCGTGGCCGGGCCGTTCCTGGGCACCTCCGAGGCCGACTGGCAGCGCGTGATCGACGTCAACCTGCTCGGCGTCGTCCACGGCTGCCGCGAGTTCGGCGCGCAGATGGCCGAGCGCGGCGAGGGCGGGCACATCGTCAACCTGTCCTCGGCCGCCGCCTACGCCGTGAGCCGGGCCCTGCCCGCCTACTCGGCGACCAAGGCCGCCGTGCTGGCGCTGTCGGAGGCCCTGCGCGCCGAGTTCGCCGCGCACGGGATCGGCGTCACGGCGGTCTGCCCCGGCATCGTCGCCACCGACATCACCGGCACCGCCCGCTTCACCGGGGTCGACGAGGTCGAGCAGCAGCGGCTGCGGCGCAAGGCGACCAGGGCCTACGCCCGCCGCGGCTACGGCCCCGAGCGGGTCGCCGCCGAGATCGTCCGCGCCGTGGAGCGCGACACCGCGGTCGTCCCGGTGACCCCCGAGGCCAAGGTCGGCCGCGTGCTGTCGCGGCTCTCGCCCGGCCTCATGCGCAAGTTCGCCCGCATCGACGTGGTCCGCTGACGGAGGTCCCCGTGTCCGAGCCCAACCTGGTCCTCGCCCCGCGCGACGTCGCCTTCGACTGGTCGGCGGTGCCCGCGCACTGGGTGCCCGGCGAGCCGCTGGTCACCCACGTGATGAACACCCTGCACCTGGTGCTGCCCGAGGGCGAGCGCTGGTTCGTCGAGGTCTTCGGCCAGGCCCTGCCGCACATCCGCGACGAGCGGCTGCGCCAGGACGTCATCGGGTTCATCGGGCAGGAGGCCGTGCACGCCGAGGCGCACCAGGGCGCCGCCGACCACCTCGCCGCCCAGGGGATGAACCCGCAGCCGTTCATCGACCAGGTGAGCTGGCTGTTCCGCACCCTGCTCGGCCACCGCGACCTGCCCGCCGCCGTGCGGCACCAGTGGCTGCTGGAGCGGTTGGCGCTCATCGCCGCCATCGAGCACTTCACCGCCGTGCTGGGCCGGTGGGTCCTCGAGGCCCCGCTGGAGAGCGCGGGCGCCGACCCGACGATGGTCGACCTGCTGCGCTGGCACGGCGCCGAGGAGGTCGAGCACCGCTCGGTGGCCTACGACCTCTACATGCACCTCGACGGCCGCTGGTCGCGCCGGGTCCGCGCGATGGTCGTCGCCGGGCCGGTGCTGGGCTGGCTGTTCGCCCGCAGCGCCCGCTGGCTCATGGCCAACGACCCGCAGCGCCCCGGCGGGCCCCGGCTGCGCGACGCCCGCCGGGCCGCGCGCCGTGGCCTGCTGCCCAGCCTGCCCGCCTTGCTGCGCGCGACCTGGCGCTACCTGCCGCCCTCCTACCACCCCAGCGCCGACGGGGGCACCGAGGCCGCCGTGGCCTACCTGGCCACCTCCCCGGCGGCCAGGGCGGCGGCGCGGTGAGCGCGCCACCGGACCTCTACGGCCGGGACCGGCCAGACCGCATGTTCGGGCTGCTGCGCCCGGTCGCCGCCGCGCACCTGTGGTTCAGCAGGCGCGGGGTCCGCGGGCACCGGCCGGTGCCCGCCGTCGACCGCGACCTGCCGCTGACCGTGGTCGACCGCCGGCTGGAGGCGGTGGACGTGGTGTCGCTGACCCTGGCCTCGGGTTCCGACCTGCCACCGTGGGAGCCCGGCTGCCACCTCGACGTCCGGCTGCCCTCGGGGCTGCGCAGGCAGTACTCGCTGTGCGGCGACCCGGCCGACCGCCGCACCTACCGCATCGCGGTCCGCCGCGTCGGCGAGGCGTCCGCGCAGGTCCACTCGTCGGTCCGGATCGGCGACCCGATCACCGTGCAGGGCCCGCGGACGGCGTTCCCGCTGGTGGGGGCCGGTCCGCACGTGTTCGTGGCCGGGGGCATCGGGATCACGCCGCTGCTGCCGATGCTCAGGGCCTCGCCAGCCGGTTACCTCGTCTACTGTGGACGGTCGCTGGACTCGATGCCGTTCCTCGACGAGCTGGCCGACCTCCGGGACCGGGTCCGGGTGCTGACCGGCATCCCCTCGGCCGAGGAGATCCTGTCGTCCGCGCCCGCGGGCGCGTCGGTGTACGCGTGCGGTCCGCCCCCGATGCTCGACGCCGTGCGCGCGGCCTGGTCGGGACCGGTCCACTTCGAGCGCTTCTCGCCCCCGCCGATCGTCGACGGCGACCCGTTCGAGGTGCAGCTCGGCGCGGGCGGTCCGGTCGTGCCCGTCTCCGGGGTCGAGTCGGCGCTGACCGCGCTGCGGCGGGTGCGGCCGGAGACGGTCTACTCGTGCGGGCAGGGGTTCTGCGGGACGTGCCGGGTCCGGGTCCTGTCCACAGACGACACATTCCTGCCGTGCACCGAGCGCGCCACCGGCCGGGTCGTGCTCGACCTCTAGGACACGACCTAGCCCCGGCTGGGCTTGACCGCGGCCCCGACGAGGACCAGCAGGCTGCCGAACAACGTGTTCCACACCCCGGAACCCAGCTCCGCCAGCGACACCACCTCGTGCGCCCTGGCGATCCAGCCCAGCGACGACACGACCAGCACCAGACCGCCCAGGAGCGCCAGCCCGCGCTTGCCGAACAGGCCCACGACGACCACCAGGGCGCCGATCGCCAGCGGCACGACCATCGACGTGGGCACCGAGGCGGTGTCGCGGGAGAGTCCGCTGAACAGGTCGCCGAACGGCAGGTCCGCCGCCGGGCGGTCCTCGAACCACGACCCGGTGGCCCCGAGGCCGACGGCGGTCAGCCCACCGAGGGTCAGCAGCCAGGACAGCAGAATGCGCACCGCCCCATCGTAGGGGCGTCAGGGGCGGATTTGCCCGGTTCTCACGGCTGGGGGCTGGGCGCCTTGTCCGGGGTGAGCTCGGCGGGGGAGTCGGGCAGCAGCTCGTTCTCCGCCTCGATCGGCTCGAGCAGCGACGCGCTGCGGTTCAGCAGGTCGTTGGTGCCGCGCAGCCGCGACGCGAGCTGCTCGCGCAGGGCGGTGAGCCGCTCGACGACGCTGGTCGCGGCGGCGATGCGGTTGTCGGCCTCGTCGGTGGCCTCTTCGACCAGGCGGGTGGCCTCGGTCTCGGCCTCGGTCCGCTTGCGCTCGATCTCGTCGGCCAGCGCCGCGCGCTGCTCGGCCTGCTGCTCCTGGAAGCGCTGCTCCATCCGCTGGCGCTCGCGCTCGGCGTTCTCATCGATCTCGCGCTGGCGCTGCTCGGCGGCCGTGGTCATCTCCGCGACCTTGGCCCTGGCCTCGTCCATCACCTGCTGGTGGGCCGAGTGCAGCTCGGTGTGCTGGGAGTCCAGGTCGGCGATCAGCCTGCGGTACCGCTCGCGCAGCGCGTTCGAGGACTCCTCAGCCGCCGACCACGCCGTCTCCGCCGCCGCCTGCGCCCGCGCGGTGACCTCCTTGGCCTGCGCCCTGGCCACCACCGCCGCCCGCGCCGCCCGCTCCCCGGCGTTGGGCGCCGCCGCCGCTGCCGCCGCGGTCCCGATCTTGTCCAACCGCTGCGTCAGCGCCTCGATCTCCCGCCGCGCCAGCTCGAGCTGCCCCGACAGCTCGGCCACCTCGGACTGGGCGCTGCGCGCCTTGGCCTGCGCTCGCTCCGCGCTGGCCTCCGCGGCGCGCACGTACTCGGTGACCTGGGCGCGGTCGAACCCGTTGCGCACGACGGCGAAACCCGGATCAGGGTCGCGTTCCTGCTGGAAGGCCATGCTGTTGACGGTACCCGGACCCCCGTCGCACAGGACAGCGCGGGTGAACCATCACTCGGTCGTGCGCCCCCCGCCAGTGGCTGCCCCGAGTCCGGGAACGACCGGCAGGCCCGGTGCCCGAGGTCGCCCCGGTGAGCACACCCCGCAGGCCCTCGTCCCGCCCGGCGCGGAACAGGTCGAGCCGCCGCGCCCAGCAAGCGGGCGCACAGGTCCGGCGCCGCCATTCCCGACCCGCCCAGCGCGTTCCCCGCCGCTCCCGCACCGGCCTGCCTCACCTGGTGGGCAGGCAGGCAGGCCGAAGGCGTCGCAGGTCTCCGCCACCGACCGCGGCCACGGCGAGACCAGGTGGAGGAGCCGCCGCCCCGCCCCGGCGCGGTGACGTCGAGGCGGGCGGGCGGGGCGTGTCCTCAGCCGTCTCCGGCTTGGGGGACGAGCATCGCACCGATCGCCGATGTCCGCGGGAAGTTGTCCACAGGCCCGTGTCCGCGACAACCGCGCTAGGCCGGAAGGGCGGTGACCACCCGGTTCGACTCGTAGCCGTCGTGGCCGCCGACCCAGCGGCCGCCGCAGGTGACCAGGACCAGGCGGTGCGGGCCGGTCTGGCCGAACAGCTCCTCGGCGCGGCCGGGCAGCGCCTCCTTGGCCACCGTGTCGATCTTCGAGACGGTGAACCTCCTGGTTGTCCCGTCCGCGCCGACCACCGTGACGGGGTCGCCCACGCGGGAGTCCCACAGCTCGGAGAAGGGGCCGATCTTGCCCTTCCAATTGACGTGGCCCGCGAGCACCATCGCGCCTGCCCCGCCGTTGAGGTCCGCGCCCCACCACGTCGCCTCGCCCAGGGAGGCGGGCACGGGGAGGGTGGCGTCGGCAGCGAGCTCCTGGCGGACCAGCGCGGCCGTCCCGCCGTTGGTCAGCCGCACCGTGCCCGGGCGCTGTGCGGGTGGTTGGGCCGGTGGCTCGGCGGGCGGGGCGGACGTGGCCGGGACCTCGGTCGTCGGCGCGGCGGGCGGGGGCGTGGCGGAGGTGGGCAGGCTCGGCGGCGGGGCGGCGGCGATCGCCGCGCCGCTGGGCGCGGCGGCCGTCGTCGCCGCCGCCGCGACCGGGCTGCCGTCGACCGTCGTCGGGCCGCCCACCGCCAGGGCGCCGATGAGCACGATCAGCACACCGGCCCCGCCCGCGAACGCGGGCGGGGCCAGTCGGGAAACCGAGGTTCCGGGCATCGCCGGTCAGTGCCCCCAGTCGCGGCGCATCCGCTTGCTGACGACCTGCTTGCCGCGCGCGGTCTTGAACAGGAACAGCAGACCGCTCGCCGCCATCAGGACCAGCGCGCCCAGCGCGGTGAGCAGACCGCCGGACGGGCCGCCCGCGCTCATCGCCGCCGTGGGCTGCACGGGCCCCTCGCCCGCCGGGATCGCGGTCGGGACGGTGGGCTTGTTCGGCTGGTTCACCAGGGCCAGCTCCAGGGTCTGGCCCGGCTCCAGCGTCCCGCACGCCGAGGGCGGCGAGCCGGGGTCGAAGCCCTGCTCGTAGCCCGGCGGCGCGGCGACCTCGACGACGCAGACCTCCTGCGGGGTCTTGAGGTCGGGGACCTCCGCCGTCCCGTCCGCGCCGGTGGTGACCACCAGCGCGGCACCGTCGTCGCCGACCAGCGGCTCGTCGTCCTGGCCCACGGCCGGGGTCTGCTTGTCCGCCCCGGTCACCCGGAGTTGGACGTCCGCGATGCCCGCGCCGGTCTTGGCGTCGGTCTTGCCGACCTTGACCGCGCCCGGCGCGGTGACGGCGGTGACGGCCTCGTTGGCCACCAGCTCCTTCTCGCCGCCGGTGCTGACCACGCGCTGGGTGTCGACCTGCACGGCCTGCTGCACCACCGGCTTGTCCGCCGGGCTGAGCAGCGAGATCGCCACCGCCGGGTTCGGACCGGTCGGGGTGACCTCGAGCTCGGCGGCCGACCCGTCCGCCCGCGTCGGCACGGTGACCTCGGACTTGCCCTCGACCGTGGCGTCGGTGAGCTCGACCGTCACCGGGACCTCGGAGACGCCCTTGCCCGCGGCGTTGCGGACCTCGACGGTCCACGTGTCGGGGGTGCCGATGACCTGGGCCCCGGTCGGCTTGGTGATCTTCGTCGTCCACGGCCCGTGGTTGGCCACGGCGTCCGCGCGCAGCCGCTCGACGGCCTGCTGGGCGCCCGGGGGCAGCTTCGCCAGGTGGAACGGCGCGTCGTAGGCGATGTTACGGAAGTCGTTGGCCGGGTCGAGCTGGCCCGGGTTCTGCGGGGCCGCGGTCCACGAGTGCAGCAGGTGCGCCAGCGCGGCGGACTCGTCGGCGTCGGCCGTGCTGGTGTAGCGCAGCAGCAGGTAGGAGATGTTGGCCGCGACGTCGGCGGGCAGCTCCGTGCCCCACTTCGTCTTCAGCGTCTCACCGGGCTGGTACTGCTCGTCGGTGTCCGGGGCGAGGTGGGCGTACTGGACGCACCAGACCTGCTTGCCGTTGACCAGGTACGAGCCGAGCCAGTCGGACGGCTCCTGGTTGCCCTGGTAGGGCTGGGCGGGCTTGGTCTCGTGGCCGATGCTCTGCTGGATCTCGGCACTCGCCGACGGCGCGCCCGCGACGAGGACCGCGCCCGCCACGAGGGCCGCGCCGGTCACCCCCGCCGCCAGCCTGCCCGCGAGGGAGGGTCGGACCGTGGATCGGACCATGGTCGGGTTCGGCTCCTTGCCGCGCCCTCGGCGGCGCACCCGCCACGGGCGCTCGACGTCAGGGACGAGCGGGCGCGCGGAACACCGACGACCATGTGGAAGCCGGGGGACACAGGGAGCGCACCACGTGCCACCTTGGCGTTCACGCCTCGGTGGCGCAATCCACCGGAAGGGGGGACTCTGTCGGTGGTCGTGCCCCGGTTTGCCCTGGTCGGTGCCGCTCTGTACGGACCGTGACCGACCGGGCGGATGATGTGGCCGCCGAGAGGCCGGATATCGATCACGCAGCGTTCGAGCGGTTCCCGCTGGTAAGCCGGGCGGTAGTGGGTAAAGTAGGTTTTACCCACACGGGAACCGGTCGGCCTGCCCGATCGTTCTTTCCCTGAAGGCGCCATGCAGGCCCTATGGAGGATCAGGTGCGTTCTACAAGCAACCCCGCGTTCCGCAACCTTCCGGTTAGCGGAGGCTATGCGGGCTTCCAGCAGCAGGCCCCGGGCCACCCGCAAGAGGCGCCCGGGTACGGCGGCTACCAGCAGCCGGTCTCCGACGACCGACCGATGACCGTCGACGACGTGGTCACCAAGACCGCGATGACCCTGGGCGCCGCGCTCGTCGTCGGCATCATCACCGCCATCGCGGTCCTGAGCGAGGCCATCAGCCCCTACCCGCCGATGATCATCGGCCTGCTCGGAGGCCTCGGCCTGGCGCTGGTCGTCATCTTCAAGAAGACCCCCAACCCGGGCCTCGTCCTGGCCTACTCCGCCTTCGAGGGCTTGTTCCTCGGCGCCATCACCGGCGTGTTCGAGGCCCTGATGCCGGGCATCGCCCTGCAGGCCATCCTGGGCACCTCGATCGTCTTCGGCACCATGCTGGTGGTCTACAAGACCGGCGCGGTCAAGGTCACCCCCCGCCTCACCAAGTGGATCATCGGCGCGGTCGCGGGCGCGGCGGGCCTGATGCTGGTCAACCTGGTCCTCGGCCTCTTCGGCGTCGACATGGGCATCCGCAGCAACACGGCCACCCCGCTGGCGATCGGCATCAGCGTGCTGTTCATCGGCATCGCCGCGTTCAGCTTCCTGCTCGACTTCGACCAGGCCGACAAGATGATCCGGGCGGGCACCCCGGCCAAGTTCGCCTGGTACGTCGCCTTCGGCCTGATGACCACCCTGGTCTGGCTGTACCTGGAGGTCCTGCGTCTGCTGTACATGCTGCAGAGCGGCGACTGACAGCAGACGTCCCCAAGGGGCAGGGCGCTCGGCATCGGCCGGGCGCCCTGTTTCGCTTTCCGCACCTGTTCCAGCGAATGACATCGTGGTTCATCCCGGCGCCGTGGCCGTAGAATGGGCTGTGTGGGATCCACGGCTGCAGGGGATGTGCCGGACCGGTCAACCCAGGCTGGCCATTTCGCTGTGCCTGCGGGGCTGACCGAGAACGTCCGCAAGCGGCGGGCACGGGGTGGGGTCGCAAACTCTCGCCCCATCCGCCCCGCAGCGCGGTGGCGCGATGGGTGACTGCGCCGGGGGAGGTCGATTCCTGTGATGAGAGCGGGTTGGACCGGCTCGTGGTCAGCGGGGAAGTGCTGCCCCCAACCGTGTTCGGCTTGATCCCCCTCCCGCCCGCCAGTGCGCCGGAGGTCGAGGTCTCGGGGGTCATCGCCGCGATGCGCGATGAGGAGAACTGGTGATCTACCTCGACTCGTGCGCGGTGGTGAAGCTGATCCACTCCGAAGCGCACAGCCGAGACCTCGTCGAGTGGCTGAATCAGGATTCGCTGCTCGCTGGGCCCCTCGTGTCCTCGGTGCTCGTCGAGATCGAGGTACGTCCGCGCACTGAGGCGTAGTGCCCCACGCGCCCTCTCCGGTGTCCCGTCGGTGATCGCGCGGCTGCACCGCGCCCAGATCACCGAGATCATCCGGGCTACAGCCGCCGCTTACCTCGATCCCCGCTTGCGGTCGCTCGACGCCATTCACCTCGCGACTGCCCAAGTGCTCGCCGCCGACGCCGAGAACCCCCTGCACGCGTTCGTCAGCTACGACAAGCGCCTGCTCGATGCCGCCGAAGCGGAGGGGATGCCGGTCGCGGCCCCCGGGATGCTGGCCTGACGCGTCGAGGCCCTCGCCCGACATGCTTGAGCGAGGGCCTCGATGGCGCACCCGGGAGTTAGCTCAGGCGCTCGAGCACCATGGCCATGCCCTGGCCGCCGCCCACGCACATGGTCTCCAGGCCGAACTGCTTGTCGTGCCACTGGAGGCTGTTGATGAGCGTGGTGGTGATGCGGGCGCCGGTCATGCCGAAGGGGTGGCCGATGGCGATGGCGCCGCCGTTGACGTTGAGCTTGTCCTCGGGGATGTCGAGGTCGCGGGCCGAGGGGAGGACCTGGGCGGCGAAGGCCTCGTTGATCTCGAACAGGTCGATGTCGCCGACCGACAGGCCCGCCTTGGCCAGTGCGCGCTGGGAGGCCTCGACCGGGCCGTAGCCCATGATCTCCGGGGACAGGCCGGAGACGCCGGTGGAGACCACGCGGGCCAGCGGGGTCAGGCCCAGGTCCTTGGCCTTGGTGTCGGACATGATCACCAGGGCGGCGGCGCCGTCGTTGAGCGGGCAGCAGTTGCCCGCGGTGACCCGGCCGTCGGGGCGGAAGACCGGCTTGAGGGTCGAGGTCTTCTCGTAGGTGATCCCCGGGCGGGGGCCGTCGTCGCTGTCGACCACGGTGCCGTCGGGCCGGGTGACCGGGACGATCTCGCGCTGCCAGAACCCGGCCTTGATGGCCGCCTCGGCGAGGTTCTGCGACCGCACGCCGAAGTGGTCCATGTCCTCGCGGCTGACGTTCTTGAGCAGCGCCAGGTTCTCCGCGGTCTGGCCCATCGCGATGTAGGCGTCGGGCAGCAGGCCGTCCTCGCGCGGGTCGTGCCAGGAGTCCGCGCCCTTCTCGGCGGTGCTCGCGGTGCGCGCCACGGCGTCGGCGAACAGCGGGTTCTGCGTGTCCGGCCACGAGTCGGAGCTGCCCCGGGCGAAGCTCGACACGACCTCGACGCCCGCGGAGATGAACACGTCGCCCTCGCCCGCCTTGATCGCGTGCAGCGCCATGCGGGTGGTCTGCAGCGAGGAGGCGCAGTAGCGGGTGACCGTGCAGCCGGGCAGGTGGTCGAACCCGGCCAGCACCGCGACGACGCGGCCCATGTTGAAGCCCTGCTCGCCGCCGGGCAGGCCGCAGCCCAGCATCAGGTCGTCGATCTCGCGCGGGTCCAGCTCGGGCACCTTGGCCAGCGCCGCCTTGACCATCTGCGCGGCCAGGTCGTCCGGGCGCACGCCGACCAGCGACCCCTTCCCGGCGCGGCCGATCGGGGACCGGGCGGCGGAGACGATGACAGCCTCTGGCATGGGGCACTCCATTCGGTGGGCCACTACTACGGACGCGATGTTACTCCTGGGTAACCAATGGGCAAGTGTGGCGCGGCGCTCACGGCAGGACCAGGAACGCCGAGGTCGCCACCACCCCGGCCAGCCGCATCCGCGAACCGCCCTTGCGGTGGTCGTCGAGCGCCTCCGCGACACCGGGCCACCCGGGGTCGCCGTAGTCGTCCATCACCACCACCGCACCCGGGTTGGCGATCTCCTCGGCCCACCGCAGGTCCTTGAACACCCCCGACCGCGAGTGGTCGCCGTCGACGACGATGAGGTCGTAGCCCACCCCGACCTGCTCCTGCACCTCGGCGTCGGTGGAGAACCCGCGCACGATCCGCAGCCGCTCGGTGTCGACGCCCCCGAACCGCATGTTCGCCCGCACCGTCGCCTCGGTCACCGGCGTGCCCGACGGGTCGCCCGCCCGCTCCCGCTCGGGCTGCAACTGGACCGACTCCAGCGGGTCGACGATGGTGAGGTCGTGCTCCTTGCCGTGCCGGAGCAACTGCCGGTGCAACCCCGCCGCGAACACACCGAACAGCGTCCCGATCTCCAACACCCGCAGCGGCCCGCTCCCCGCCCCAGCGAGCAGCGGCGCCGCCGTCAACTTCCCGATGATGTTCGACGTGGTCCCCGCGATCCGCCCGACGCACCGCGACTCGAGGTCGACGAGCGTCCGGTAGGTCTGCGCGATGTGCGGATAGGGGTCGACGACCCCCGTCGTCGTGTGCAACTGCGCCGCCAGGTGATCAATCTGCTCCGCGGTGACCCGCCGATCGTTCAACCGCCCCACGGGCCCGAGCAACAGTTCGGTGGTCGTCTGGTCCTGGGCGGGCTGCAACGCCGCAGCCCGACTCGCGGCCCGATTGGCGATTCGACTCAGAACCGGCTCGGCGAGTCGCCGAGCCGCTTGGCGAGGCAGCGTCATAGCGGCGGAGCGTACTCGTTTCGATCGATCCGGTGACGACGGCTATCGGCTGGATGGCGGTAGCCCGCAGTGGTCGAGTCGGGTACCGGGGGTCCGTCGATCGACTGGGGGCTGGTGCTGATTCGACAGGTGCGGAACAGCCCCGCGTGTGCGGGGAAGACGCCGGGGTCGGGGGGATCACCTCGGGGCCGCTGGGAGCAGCCCCGCGTGTGCGGGGAAGACGGCCTGAACCTCGGTCCACGAGAGGCGGCTGACGGGAGCAGCCCCGCGTGTGCGGGGAAGACCGCATCTGGTGGATCTGCGGCGGGTCGAGGCCGTGGAGCAGCCCCGCGTGTGCGGGGAAGACACTTCTTGAGCTGGGATTTTACAAGCCCCGCCCCCATTCCTCCTTCACTTCTCCCGCCACACCCCCGCCGCCGTGCACACCGACGGCAGCAAAACCCCAGCCGCCAAGGCGTACCCCGCCCCATTCGGGTGGAAGCGGTCACCACTGAACAGGTCCTGCGGCCGACTCAGGAAATGCGGCGACAACAACGCCGCCAACGGCACCGACGCCGCCTCCGTCCGGCTCAGCTCACGAGCCTGGGCACGCGCCAGAGCCAAGCTCCACCGCCGAGCGACAGTCCGCAGCGGCTGTGGGATCGGCATGATCGCCCCCAAGTCCGGGCACGTCCCCACCACCACGGCGGTCCCCGCGTCCAACAGCCGCCGCGCCTGGGCGGCCAGCAGCGCGGCCGAGGTGGGGATGCTCAACCGCGCCGTCACGTCGTTGCCGCCGACGATGATCACCGCGACGTCGGGTGGGGTGGTGAGGGCGTCGTCGACCTGGGGGACGAGGTCGGGGGTGCGGGAGCCGGTGCGGGCGTGGGTGGTGAGGCGGACGGCCTGGGTGGACTCCTCGGCCAGGCCGCGGGCGAGGAGGACGCCGGGGAGGTGGTCGGGGGACTCCGCGCCCAGGCCCGCCGCGGTGGAATCGCCCAGGACGGCCAGGGTGAGCAGGCGGTCGGCGTCGGCCAGGGGGAGGGGGCCGGTGCCGTCGGGGAGGTAGTGGCCGTCGGCCAGGAAGGGGCGTTCGGTGGGGGTGCCGATGATGGTGCGGGCCTGGCGGGATTGGGTGGTGAGCAGCGAGTAGGCGGCGCCGGACAGGCCGCCGACGGAACCCGCGGTGAGGGCAAGGGTGCGGAATCCGCGTGGTCCGAGCAGCATCTGGACTCCCTCCGGTCGCGCGGCGTTCATCTGACTCATCGGTCGAGACCCCGGTTCCCCGTTACCCCGAGCCGCTCGCCGCGTGCGTGGTTAGGGTGGTCCCACACCCCGTATGGCGTGGTCAAGTGCAGGAGGCACACCGGTGCAGTACGTCGAGCACATCATCGACCTGGTCGGCAACACCCCGTTGGTCAAGCTCAACTCCCTGGCCGAGGGGGTCGAGGCCACGGTGCTGGCCAAGGTCGAGTATTTCAACCCCGGTGGCAGCGTCAAGGACCGGATCGCCGTGCGCATGGTCGAGGCGGCGGAGCGGTCCGGCGAGCTCAAGCCCGGTGGCACGATCGTCGAGCCGACCTCGGGCAACACCGGTGTGGGCCTGGCCTTGATCGCCCAGCGCAAGGGCTACAAGTGCGTGTTCGTCTGCCCGGACAAGGTCAGCGAGGACAAGCGCAACGTGCTCAAGGCCTACGGCGCCGAGGTGGTCGTCTGCCCGACCTCGGTGGCCCCCGAGCACCCGGACTCCTACTACAACGTCTCCGACCGGCTCGTCCGCGAGATCGACAACGCCTGGAAGCCCAACCAGTACGCCAACCAGGAGAACCCGGAGAGCCACTACCGCTCGACCGGACCCGAGCTGTGGGCGCAGACCGAGGGCAAGATCACCCACTTCGTCGCGGGAGTGGGCACCGGCGGGACGATCTCGGGCACCGGCCGCTACCTCAAGGAGGTCTCCGGCGGCCGGGTCAAGGTCATCGGCGCGGACCCGGAGGGCTCGGTGTACTCCGGCGGGTCCGGCCGCCCGTACCTGGTCGAGGGCGTCGGCGAGGACTTCTGGCCGACCACCTACGACCGGGGGGTGGCCGACGAGATCATCGCCATCAGCGACCGGGAGTCCTTCGAGGTCACCCGGCGGCTGGCGCGCGAGGAGGGGCTGCTCGTCGGCGGCTCCTGCGGGATGGCGGCCGCGGCGGCGGTCAAGCTGGCCGAGCGCCTCGGCCCGGACGACGTGGTGGTCGTGCTGCTGCCCGACGGCGGCCGGGGCTACCTGTCGAAGGTGTTCAGCGACCCGTGGATGAGCCAGTACGGCTTCCTGCCGCCCGAGCACACCGGCGCCACCGTCGGCGACGTCCTGCGCGGGAAGGGCAGCGGCGCCATCCCCGACTTCATCCACGCCCACCCGACCGAGACCGTCGCCGACGCGGTGACGATCCTGCGCGAGTACGGGGTCAGCCAGATGCCCGTGGTCAACGCCGAGCCGCCGGTCATGGCGGCCGAGGTCGTCGGCGCGGTCAACGAGAAGGACCTGCTCGACTCGCTGTTCGCGGGCAAGGCGGCGCTGGCCGACACGCTCGACCGGCACATGGGCCAGCCGCTGCCGACCATCGGCGCGGGCGAGGGCGTCGAGTCCGCCATGGGGGCGCTGACCAGCGCCGATGCCGCTCTGGTGCTGCTCGACGGCAAGCCCGCGGGTGTCGTGACCCGGCAGGACCTGCTCGGGTTCCTCGCGGGCCGTTGAACCCGGGCGCCGGGAAGACCGCGACCACCCCGCGTGCCGGGTCCGGCACCCGAGTGGCGCATCCGATAGCGTTACCAGCCATACAAGGTGACATTCCAGGTCAAAAGGGGTGGAAGACCCGATGAGCGCTCCGCAGCCGCCCAACCAGCCGGGGCAGCCCGGATCAGAGAGCCCGCCACCGTCCGGTGACACGGTTGGCGCCGACGGCGTCGAGCGCACCCAGGCGATCCAGCCCGGCCAGCCCGTTCCCGGCCAGGAAGCAGCAGGCCAGGACGAGTCCGACCGCACCCAGGTCGTGCGCCCGGAAGAAGGTGGCGCGACGGCCCAGGGCGGTGCGACGGCCCAGGGTGGCGACGCCACCCAGATGGTGCCGCCGGGCTCGGTCCCGCAGTCCCCGCCCTACGCCCCGCCGCCCAGCGCGGCCGACCAGCAGGGCTACCCCGGTCAGCCGGGTCCCTACGGTCAGCAGCAGCAGCCCTACGGCCAGCAGCAGCCCGGCCAGTACGGACAGCAGCCAGGTCAGTTCGGTCAGCAGCCAGGACAGTTCGGCCAGCAGCCCCCGCCGGGGCAGTACGGCCAGCCCGGCCCCTACGGCCAGCCGCCGCAGGGTCCCTACGGCCAGCCGCCGCACCAGGGCGGTCAGGGCTCCCAGGCCGGTGTCATCGCCATGGTCGTGCAGGGCGCGGTGGCGCTGCTCGGTCTGATCGGCCTGATCCTGTCGATCGTCCTGATGTCCGACTTCATCAAGGCCAGCTCGGCGGTCAGCGACGCCAAGGCGCAGTGCGAGCGGCTCAACCCCGGTGGAGAGTTCGGGATCAACTGCGACCAGATCGCGGGCGGCACCAGCGGCACCCTCGGCGTGCTGCTGTCCATCGTGCTGATCCTCGCCTCCGGCGCGGCGATCGCGGGCGCGGTGCTGCTGTTCCTGAAGAAGACCACCTTCGCGCACTTCCTGGTGCTCGGCGGTGGCGTGGCCATGCTGGTGCTGTCGATCATCCTCGGCGCGACCTACGACTTCGCGGGCCAGTTGGTCACGCTGCTGATCTTCGGTCTGCTCATCGCGGCCGCGGGCGCGCTGTGGTTCGTGCCGAACCTGCGCCAGTTCCTGGTGGCGAGCCCGCCGCTGGCCAGCTTGGGCGGTCCTGGCGGCCCCGGTGGTCCTGGCGGCTTCGGTCAGCCGGGCCCGTACGGCCAGCCGCCGCAGCAACAGCAGAACCCGTATGGCCAGCAGCAGCCGCCGCAGCAGCAGAACCCTTACGGCCAGCAGCCGCCGCAGCAACAGCCGGGCCCGTACGGCCAGCCGCAGCAGCAGCAGCAGCCGGGCCCGTACGGCCAGCCGCCGCAGCAACAGCAGCAGAACCCCTACGGCCCGCCCCCGGGCCAGCAGCCGCCGCCCCCGCAGCAGTGGTGAGCTGAGCAAGACCTGACGAAGGCCCCGACCACGGGTGTGGTCGGGGCCTTCGCCGTCCACGGCGGTCCGACGTGGTGAAAAGGCCTCCCGCATCGTGGGCACGGTGGCCCGCGGTCGTAACCTGGGGGTATGTCTGAAGACACCAGGTGGGGATTCGAGACCCGAGCCATCCACGCAGGCCAGGAGCCGGACCCGCGGACCGGCTCGGTGATCGTCCCGATCTACGCGACGTCGACCTTCGCCCAGGACGGCGTCGGCGGGCTGCGCGAGGGCGGGTACGAGTACTCCCGCACCGGCAACCCGACGCGGACGGCCCTGGAGGAGGCGCTGGCCTCGCTCGAGGGCGGCCGGTACGGCCTGGCCTTCGCCTCCGGCATGGCCGCCTCGGATGTCGCGCTGCGGTCGATGACCCGTCCCGGCGACCACGTCATCCTCGGCAACGACGCCTACGGCGGCACGTTCCGCCTGCTCGACAAGGTCCTGACCCTGTGGGGCGTCGAGTACACCCCGGTCGACCTGGCCGACCTCGCCGCCACCCGCGCGGCCGTCCGCCCGAACACCAAGGTGATCTGGGCCGAGACGCCGACCAACCCGCTGCTGGGCATCGCCGACATCGCGGGCCTGGCCTCCGTCGCCGCCGAGGCCGGGGCGCGGCTGGTCATCGACAACACCTTCGCCACCCCGTACCTGCAGTCCCCGCTGGGCCTGGGCGCCGACGTCGTCCTGCACTCGACGACCAAGTACCTCGGCGGCCACTCCGACGTGGTCGGCGGCGCGCTGATCACCTCGGACGAGGAGCTCAACGACCAGTTCGCGTTCCTGCGCAACGCCGCGGGCGCGGTGCCCGGCCCGTTCGACTCGTGGCTGGTGCTGCGCGGCGCCAAGACCCTGGCGCTGCGGATGGAGCGGCACAGCGACAACGCCGAGCGGGTCGTCGAGGCGCTGCTCGGGCACGAGCGCGTGACCCGCGTGTACTACCCCGGCCTCACCGAGCACCCCGGCCACGAGACCGCCGCCAAGCAGATGCGCCGCTTCGGCGGCATGGTGTCGTTCGCGGTCGAGGGCGGCGAGGAGGCGGCGCTGCGGGTGGCCGCCAGCACCAAGCTGTTCACCCTCGGCGAGTCGCTGGGCGGCATCGAGTCGCTCATCGAGCACCCGGGGAGGATGACCCACGCCAGTACCGAGGGATCACCGCTGCAGGTGCCCGCCGACCTGCTGCGGCTGTCGGTGGGCATCGAGGACGGCGCCGACCTGGTCACGGACCTGTTGGGCGCGCTGGGCTGAGCAGCAGAAGACGCGCGGGGCCGGGCGGGGTGCGAGAGCCTGTCCGGCCCGCGCGTCGGCTACGGGTTCACATCGCGCAGTTGGTCGATGCCCGCGCCCGGGTTGTCGGCCGGGGCGTGCGGGGTCCGCGGGGCGACCGGGAGGTCGTTGGTGTCGACGCAGCCGCTGGTCAGCTCGACCGAGCCGCCGTTCTGGTGGTACTCGCCCGCGTTGGCGCAGCCCGCGGTGCTGACGGTGAAGACCGCGACGCCCGCGAGGGTCAGCGCGGCCGCGGCGGCGGAGGCCAGGGCCACCGCCCCCGTGGATCGTGTGCCGCGCGCCATTGCCACCCGCTCCCACTCCCGATTCAGGCTGATTGCGCGCAAGCCTACTCCCCGGTCAATTCCGCCACCTGAGCAGCGCCTGAGACCGGGGAGTGGGCGGCGTTCTTCATCACCTGGTCACAAATTGCCCCTGCGCTCCTGCTCGCGCTCGATCGCCTCGAACAGGGCCTTGAAGTTGCCCTTGCCGAACCCCAGCGAGCCGTGCCGCTCGATCATCTCGTAGAAGACGGTGGGGCGGTCGCCGATGGGCTTGGTGAAGATCTGCAGCAGGTAGCCGTCCTCGTCCCGGTCGACCAGGATCGAGTTCTCCTGGAGCACCTCGATCGGCACCCGCACCTCGCCGATGCGCGCGCGCAGCCCCGGGTCCTCGTAGTAGGAGTCGGGGACGTCGAGGAACTCCACGCCCGCGTCGCGCATGGCCGCCACGGTGCGGATGATGTCGTTGGTGGCCAGGGCGATGTGCTGGCAGCCGGGGCCGCCGTAGAACTCCAGGTACTCGTCGATCTGCGACTTCTTCCGCGCGATCGCGGGCTCGTTGAGCGGGAACTTGACCCGGTGGTTGCCGTTGGAGACGACCTTGCTCATCAGCGCCGAGTACTCGGTGGCGATGTCGTCGCCGACGAACTCCGCCATGTTCACGAAGCCCATGACGCGGTTGTACCAGTCGACCCAGTAGTCCATCCTGCCCAGTTCGACGTTGCCGACGCAGTGGTCGACCGCCTGGAAGATCCGCTTGGGCGCGCCCGCGGGCTTGACGAAGCCGCCGCTCCTGGCGACGTAGCCGGGCAGGTAGGGGCCGCTGTAGCGGGACCGGTCGACCAGGGTGTGCCGGGTCTTGCCGTAGGTGGCGATCGCGGCCACGCGCACCGTGCCGTGCTCGTCGGACACCTCGTGCGGCTCGTCGAGGACGGTCGCCCCCTGGGCCCGCGCGTGCTCGACGCACCTGTCGACGTCCCCGACCTCCAGGGCCAGGTCGACGACCCCGTCCCCGTGCTCGCGCTGGTGGTCGAGCAGCGGCGACCCCGGGTCCACCCCGCCCTTGACCACGAACCGCGCCGACCCGGACTCGAGCACGAAGGACTTGTGGTCCCGGTTCCCCGTCTCCGGCCCCGAGTACGCGACCAGCGCCATCCCGAACGCCGCCTGGTAGAACAGCGCCGTCTGAGTCGCGTTGCCCACCACGAACACCACTGCGTCCATCGCCCGCACCGGGAACGGGTCCCGGCTGGCGTCGTAGTCCACCAGCCCCACGAGCTGGCGGAGCTGGTCGTAGCTCACCTCGTCCATCGCACGGGTCACGGCGGTGCCTCCTTGTCGGTCCAGCGGTGACCCCAGGGTCTGGCGGCCGGGCAGGATGCGCAAGGGACCTGCTTTTCGCTGGACAACCTGGCTACTGTTCAGCGGGTTGGTATCAGCAAAATGGGCAGTCTGCCCAGGAGGTCGCCATGGATGCCCTGGATGCCCAACTGCTGCTCCTGCTGACCGACGAGCCCCGGCTGGGCGTGCTCGAGTGCTCGCGCAGGCTGGGCGTGGCCCGGGGGACCGTGCAGGCGCGCATGGACCGGCTCGAGGGCCGGGGGGTGCTCCGGGGGTTCCCGCCCGCGCTGGACCTGGTGGCGATGGGGTACGGGCTGACGGCCTTCGCGGTCCTGGAGATCGCGCAGGGCAAGAGGTCGTCGGTGGTCGCGCGGTTGCGGGAGATCCCGGAGGTCTGCGAGGCGCACGCGACCACGGGGGAGGGGGACCTGCTGGTGCGGATGGTGGCGCGGGACAACGACGACCTGCAACGGGTGATCGACCAGGTGGTGGACTTCGAGTGGGTCCGGCGGACCTCGACGTCGATCGCCCTGTCCACCCCGGTGGAGCCGCGGGTCCGGCCGTTGTTGGAGCGGGTGGCGCGGCGCGGGTGAACGAGCGAGGCCCCCGCCGGGTGGCGGGGGCCTCGGGAGCTCGGTACCGCTCGAAGATCAGCCGGTGTACGGGACGGCCTTGGTGAGGGCGACCTTCTGGGTCTTGCCGTTGGGGAGCTCGTACTCGCGGGTCTCGCCCTCCTTGGCGCCCAGGAGCGCCCGGCCCAGGGGGGACTCCGGGGAGTAGACCTCCACCTCGCCCTCGCCACCCTCCTCGCGGGTGGCCAGGAGGAAGGTCTCGTCCTCGTCGTCGCCTGCGTAGCGGACGGTGAGGAGCATGCCGGGGCTGGCGATGCCGTTGGCGGCCGGCGTCTCGCCGACCTTGGCGCCGCGCAGCAGTTCCTGCAGGTGGCGGATGCGCGCCTCCTGCTGGCCCTGCTCCTCGCGGGCGGCGTGGTAGCCGCCGTTCTCCTTGAGGTCGCCTTCCTCGCGACTGGTGTTGATCTTCTGCGCGATGACCGGGCGGTTCTCGATCAGCTCGTCGAGTTCCTGCTTGAGCCGGCTGTAGGCCTCCTGGGTAAGCCAGGTCACCTGGGTGTCGCTCACGGTCACCAACTCCTCGTCGTACCAAGTGCTCCCGAGCCGTCCGACACACCCGGGATGTGAAAAACACGGCCCTCCTAGGGGCCGTGCCGGTCACCGAGAATACCACGATCAAGCGTGCTAAATAGCCCGAAATGTCCGTTTACCGGCCACTGGCCGCCGAGTTCACTCCGATGGCGGCTGATCAGTGGACAGGTACTCCGGCACCTGGTAGGAGCAGCCGAACACGTCGGCGGTCACCGGTTCGGCGGTGCTGGCGATGACCGTGGACACCCGGACCGTCTCCGGCCCCGGCGGCACGAGGACCTCCCTGCGGCCCCCCTCGCCCCCGTCGAGGACCCTGGCCCGCACGACGCACACGGCCGCCTGGTCCGGTGTCGCCCTGGTCACCTCGAAGGTGAACCGCATCCGGTCGTCCGGGAGGTTGGCGAAGGTCGCCCGCTCGGTCTCGATCGGCGCCGACCCCAGGTTCTGGTAGGCGACCCACGCCACCAACCCGCCCGCGAGCAGGCCGAGCGCGGTCAGCAGGACCAGCGAGGTCCGCGACCTGCCCGCCTTGGGCTTGCCGTAGCGCCCCTCGGGCAGGGCCTGGGGTGCCGTGCTCATCTTGGGCCCTCCTGCGGGTGGCGGTCCGGTCGGCGGGAACAATGGGACCCGCGCGGTGCGTTTCCCACCGAGTATCCGCTTCGCGCGGGATGGCAGATGACGAGGGGGCCGGGAGAGCTCATGGCGGACAAGTTGCGGTTGATGGCGGTGCACGCCCATCCGGACGACGAGTCGAGCAAGGGCGCGGCGACGATGGCCAGGTACGTCGCCGAGGGGCACGAGGTGATGGTCGTGACCTGCACCGGGGGGGAGCGCGGCGACATCCTCAACCCGGCGATGGACCGCCCGGAGGTCACCGCCGACATCTCGACCGTGCGCAAGCAGGAGATGGCCAGGGCCGCGGAGATCCTCGGCGTGCAGCACCGCTGGCTGGGCTTCGTCGACTCCGGCCTGCCGGAGGGCGACCCCATGCCGCCGCTGCCGGAGGGCTGCTTCGCGCTGGTGCCGCTGGAGAAGTCGGTGCCGCCGCTGGTCCAGGCGATCCGCGAGTTCCGCCCGCACGTCGTGATCACCTACGACGAGAACGGCGGCTACCCGCACCCCGACCACATCCGCTGCCACGAGGTCTCGGTCGCGGCCTACGACGCCGCCGCCGAGCCGGACGCCTACCCCGAGCTGGGCGAGCCCTGGCAGCCGCTCAAGCTCTACTACTCGCACGGCTTCTCCAAGGCCCGCATCCAGGCCATCCACGGCGCGCTGGTCGAGGCGGGCCAGGAGTCGCCCTACCAGGAGTGGCTGGACAACTGGGGCGACGACCGCCCCGACCCCGGCCAGCGGGTGA
The DNA here is from genome assembly GCF_009745975.1 of Actinokineospora pegani. Taxonomy (GTDB): domain Bacteria; phylum Actinomycetota; class Actinomycetes; order Mycobacteriales; family Pseudonocardiaceae; genus Actinokineospora; species Actinokineospora pegani. Next base: position 78,934 of record NZ_WHOL01000063.1, read on the forward strand.
CCAGCCGCGTCGAGTGCGCCGAGTACTTCGAGGTCCGCGACGCGGCCCTGCTCGCCCACGCGACCCAGATCGACCCGAACAGCCGCTGGTTCGCCGTGCCGCTGGACATCCAGCGCGCGGTGTGGCCGGTCGAGGAGTACGAGCTGGTCCGGTCCCTGGTCGACAGCACCCTCCCCGAGGACGACCTGTTCTCGGGCCTGCGTGAAAAGGCCGCCTTGTGATCCTCCCGCCCCAGCCGGACGCCTCGCAGTACGTCGCCCTGCAGTCCCAGCCCGCCACACCGCCCGTGCCCGCCGACCCGGGCGGCCAGGGTGAGGACTTCGGCAAGTCCTCACCGCTGGGCTTCCTCATCCTGGTGCTGTTCTTCGTTGCGGTCGCGTTCCTGATCCGCTCGATGACCAAGCACCTCAAGCGGCTGCCAGCGTCCTTCGACGAGCCTGCCGAGGGGGCGGGCAAGCCCGCCGAGGAGTCCGATAAGGCGGGCACCGAGGACTCTCCCCGCGCGTAGCCGGGCTGGCGCTGGGCCTGCGCACTGCGAGGTGAGTGCTCAGAGCCGGGGGTCGATGGGCTCGGATTCCATCGCCAGGACCGCGAACACGCACTCGTGCACGCGCCACAGCGCCTCGCCCGCCGCGACACGGCTGAGTGCCTCCACGCCGAGCGCGTACTCCCGCACCGCCAGCGACCGCTTGTGCGCGACGTTGCGCACGCGCAGCACGTCCAAGTGCCGCTGGTAGTCGGGGCCGTAGATGATCCGCAGGTACTCCGGTCCGCGCACCTTCACCCCGGGCTGCGCCAGCCCGCGGCCCGCCCCGGTCTGGTTGGCGGCCGGTTTGACCACCATGCCCTCACCGCCCGCCGCGGTCAGCTCCTCCCACCACGCCACCCCGTCGGCCACCGACGCGGGGTCGGTGACGTCGACGAGCCGGTGGCGGGTCAGGGTGAACAGGGGGTCGGCCGCGCGCAGCCGGTCGGCGGTGTCCAGGTGCCACAGGTGGGGGCGGGTGTGGAAGGTCGAGCCCTCGGCGGCGAGCACCTGGAACGGGGCGATCCGGATGTCGTCCACACCGGACACCGGTGCGCAGTAGCGGCGGTAGGCGTCGCGGTAGGCGAAGGCGTTGGCCGAGCGCGCCGACGTCCGGTCCAGCAGCGCGGAGACGTCGAGGCCGCGCGCCGTGGCGGCATGAAGGGCCGACACCGCGGCGGGCAGCGAGGCCGTCGACGCCGCGCCCGTGGCCGCGTAGGTGCTGGTGATCAGGCCCGTGGCCTTGGCGTTCCACGGCATCAGCTCCGCGTCGAGCAGCAGCCAGTCCGTGCCCAGCTCGTCCCACAGGCCCGCCGCGGTGATCGCCGACCGGGCGCGCAGCAGCAACTCCCCGCCCAGGGCGTCGTCGAAGAACGGCCGCCCGGTGCGGGTGTGCAGCGCGCCGTCGCCCTCGATGCCGAAGCGGCGGGGGCCCACCGAGGCGTCCCTGGTCGCCAGGAGCACCGCGCGCGAGCCCATGTGCTTCTCCTCGCACACGACCTCGCGCACCCCCTGCCCGGCGTACCCGGCGAACGCCTCCACGGGGTGTTCCAGCAGGCCGGGCAGCGCCGAGGTCTCCGTGGGCGCCATCGTCGGCGGCAGGTACAGCAGCCAGCGCGGGTCGGTGGCGAAGCGGCTCATGACCTCCAGCGCGGCCGCGGCCCGGTCCTCCCGGATAGTGACCTTGCCCATCAGCCCGGTCTCGACGACCCGCTTGCCCAGCACGTCGGTCAGCGCGAGCTGCCGGGCCGCGCGGGCGGGCCGCAGCGGCCGGGTCGGCTCGTAGTGCGTTTCATGTGCCGGCACGTCGACGATCTCGCGCTCCGGGTAGCGCAGCGCGGTCAGCTTCCCGCCGAACACGCAGCCGGTGTCCAGGCACATGGTGCCGTTGACCCACTCCACCTCGGGGACGGGCGTGTGGCCGTAGAGCACCATCGCCCTGCCCCGGTACTCCTCCGCCCACGGGTAGCGGACGGGCAGGCCGTACTCATCCGTCTCACCGGTGGTGTCGCCGTAGAGCGCGAAGCTGCGCACCCGGCCGGACGCGCGGCCGTGGTAGTGCTCGGGCAGCCCGGCGTGCGCGACGACGAGGTCGCCCCCGTCGAGGACGTAGTGGGCGCGCAGCCCATCGCAGAACCGCCGCACCTCGGCGGTGAACTCCGGGCCGGCGGCCCGCAACTGCTCGAGCGTCTCGGCCAGGCCGTGCCTGATGGTGACCTTGTTCCCCCGCAGCGCCTTGACCAGCTTGAACTCGTGGTTCCCGCTGACGCACAGCGCGGTGCCCGCGCCGACCATGCCCATCACCAGCCGCAGCACGCCCGGGGTGTCCGGGCCGCGGTCGACCAGGTCGCCGACGAACACCGCCGTGCGCCCCAGCGGGTGCGCGGCCCCGACGGCCCGGCCCGCGGCGTCGCGCTCGACGGCGTAGCCCAGCTCGGCCAGCAGCTCCTCCAGCTCCGCCCGGCAGCCGTGCACGTCGCCGATCACGTCGAACGGGCCGGTCCGGTCGCGCAGGTCGTTGCGCAGCCGCTCGCGGACGAACACCGCCGCGTCGACCTGCTCCTGACCGCGCAGGTGGTGGACGTCGCGGAAGCCCTCGCGGGCCAGGTGCGGCAGCGACCGGCGCAGCTCGCTGACGTGCCTGCGCACCACGCGCGCCCCGAAGTCGCGGTCGGGCCGGGTGGCGTTGCGCTCGACGCAGTCGCGCTCGGGGATGTCGAGGACGACGGCCACCGGCAGCACGTTGTGCTCGCGGGCCAGCCGGATGAGCTGCGCGCGGCCCTCCTTCTGCACGTTGGTCGCGTCGACGACCGTCACCAGCCCGGCCCGCAAGCGCTTGCCCGCCACATAGTGCAGGGCGTCGAACGCGTCGCGGGAGGCGGCCTGGTCGTTCTCGTCATCGCTGACCAGGCCGCGGAAGAAGTCGCTGGAGAGCACCTGGGTCGGCCTGAAGTGCTTGGCCGCGAACGTCGACTTGCCCGAGCCGGAGGCGCCGATGAGCACCACCAGGGACATGTCCGGGATCCTCAGCTCCATCACGCCTCCGCTCGGCTGAACACGGCCAACTGGGTCGGCGGGCCGTGCACGGGGTCGTCGGGCCCGATGGGCACGTGCCGCACGGTGTAGCCGCTGCGCTCGGCGACACCCCCGGCCCACTCCCGGAACTGCGCCCTGGTCCACTCGAACCGGTGGTCGTCGTGGCGCAGCGCGCCCTCGGCCAAGCCCTCGAACAGCGCGTTGTGCTCGACGTTGGGTGTGGTCACCAGGACGTGCGCGGGCCTGGCCGTGCCGAACACCGCCTGCTCCATCGCGGGCAGCCGCCCCGGGTCGATGTGCTCGACGACCTCCACCAGCACGGCCGCGTCGTACCCGGCCAGCGTGGCGTCGCCGTAGACCAGCGACGACTGCCGCACCGCCACCCGGGACCGGACCCGGTCGGGCAGCTTGTCCACCCGCTTGGCCGCGATCCGCAGCGCGGCCGCGCTCACGTCCACCCCGACGACCTCGGTGAACGCCGGGTCCTCGGCCAGTTGCAGCAGCAGCGCGCCGCGCCCGCAGCCCAGGTCGAGCACCCGCCGCGCGCCCAGGGCCCGCAACTCATCGCGCACCACCTGCCGCCGCACGGCGGCCAGCGGCGTGCGCTCCGCGGGGACCTCGGCTTCGTCCTGCGCGGGCGGCGGGCTGGCGTCCAGCTCGGACAGCCGGTCCAGGGCCGTGGCGACGTAGGCGTGCCGGTGGTCGAGGTAGCGGGCGCTGATCAGGTCGCGCTCCGGGTGCGCGGGCAGCCAGGAGCCCCCGGCGCGCACCAGTTTGTCCACTTCGGACTCGTCGATCCGGTAGTGCTTCGACCCGTCCATCACCGGCAGCAGCACGTAGAGCTGCCGCAGCGCGTCGGCGAGCCGCAACCGTCCGATGAGGACAAGGTCGAGGTAGTCGGACTCGCCCCACTCGGGGAACTCCGGGTCCAGCGGCACCGCCGCCGCCTCCACCGCCCACCCCAGCGGCGTGAACAGCCGCTCCGCCAACGCCACCCCACCCCGGCACGCGGCGGCGGGCAACGCCACCCGCAGCGGCATCGCCGCGTCAGCGACCTGCTGCCGCTGCCCGCCCCGCCCGGTCATGGCCGTGCCGAACACCTTGCCCAGCGCCACCGACAACATCGATCCCGCCGCGTACGGCCGGTCGTTGACGTAGCTGCTCAGCGTCCTGGTCTGCCGCTTGTCGCCCTTGCCCCGCGCCAACGCCACCGGGTCGACCTCGAGCAGCAGCGCCACCGTGCACTCGTCCTCGTCCGCGCGGGGGTAGAAGACGTGCGCGACGCCCACCGAGGTGTCGAACGACTGGGGGTTGTCGGGGTGCTTGAACAGCAGGTGACTCAGGTCAGTCGCAGGCGTGTGGGTGGTGGTGAGCGTCAGGAGCACCGCGCAAGTCTGGCTGATCGACCGGCGCGGGGCACCCCATTTGCGCCGCTACCCGAGCGGGCGCCGCCACTGGAGCAGGAGCATCCCCGGGCGCCCGGCCGTCACCGCCCGCGCGGCCTCGGGGACCATCGCCGCCAAGCTCCACGGCCAGGTGTCCCACGAACCGGGGTCGGTCGTCGCGGGCCGGTGGGGCGGGCTGGGGAGGCGGGGCTCCTCGCAGCGCAGCAGTTCCAGACCCGCGCCCAGCGCCGCGCGCAGGTAGTCGCCGACCAGGTGCTCGTGGGCGGGCAGGCGCATCGGCTGCCCGCCGGGCCCGCGCACGGCCGGGATCGACCCCTTGGCCACCGCCTCGGGGTGGACGTCGGAGGTGACCAGGTGCCCGCCCGGCCGCAGCACCCTGGCGAACTCACCCAACACCGCCACCAGATCAGGCACGTGCGACAACGCCAGACCGCACACGACGAGGTCCACCTCCGCGTCCCCCACCGGCAGCGCGGTCAACTCACCAAGCCGCTTGTCCACGGCGGGGTTGAGCGCCAACATCTCCGGCGAACTGTCCACGGCGATGACCTCGTGCCCACCCAACAGCCTGGTCAGCCTCCCCGTCCCCGCCGCCGCGTCGAGCGCCCGCCCCGACGGCACCCCGGCAAGCACCTCCTCGACCAGCGGCGCGTCGGCGAAGGCGGCGTTCTCCTCGCCGTCGTAGGTCGCCGCCCAGGCCCGATAGCCGGTGACGGTGTCCGCCCGCTCGACCTCGACCGGCTCCAGCGGCAGGTCGAGGACACGCCGCACCTCGTCCAACCTGGCCCGGGTGAAGGCGGCGTCGTGGTGTCCGGTGAACGCGCGGAGCAGGGCCATGCCCTCCACCGCGACCAGGTAGGCCTTGGGGTCCTCGTGGATCACGGGGGTCGACGGTAGGGGCGGGCATGTCGAGGGGGCCACCGAATTTCCGAGCCGCTGGTCTAGGCGTACATGACCAGCCAGATCGCGATGTAGTGGCTCAGGGCGGCCAGCACCGTGGCGGCGTGGAAGAACTCGTGGTGGCCGAAGGCGGGCCACGGGTTGGGCCACTTCGTGGCGTAGAAGACGGCGCCCACGGTGTAGAAGAGGCCGCCCGCGAGGATCAGGACCAGGGCGGCGACGCCACCGTTGGTGAGGAGGTCTGGGAGGACGAAGATGGCCACCCAGCCCAGGGCGATGTAGATGGGGGTGCCCAGCCAGCGGGGGGCGTGCGGCCACAGGAGCTTGAGCGCGACGCCGAGGACCGCGCCGCCCCAGACGATGGCGAGGACCACGTAGCCGGTGGTCCTGGGCATGGCCAGCAGGCAGAAGGGGGTGTAGGTGCCCGCGATGAACAGGAAGATCATCGAGTGGTCGAGGCGCTTCATCCAGGTGCGCGCGCGCTCGGTCACCCACCAGCGCCGGTGGTAGAGCGCGCTGACCCCGAACAGGCCCAGCACGGTGGCGGAGTAGACCGAGGTCGCCAGGACCGCCACGCCGGAGACGGTGGCGGCGAGCGCGACCAGGCATGCCCCGGTCACCAGGGACACGATGAACGACCAGAAGTGGATCACACCGCGCATCTTGGGCTTCACGAAGCCCGGAGGCGGTCCTTTGTGGGTCGTTGACGTCACCGGCTCAAGGTTACGGGACCGTAGGTTGACCATCCATTTCCAGTGACCCCGGACACGCCCGAATGGGTTAAGACCAGCCTACGACCTCGCGGTGCTCCACGGCCAGGCACCGGTCCACGACGACGTCCAGCCCCGCCTCGCCCGCCACTCGGGCGGCCTGGTTGTTGATCACGCCCAGTTGCAGCCACAGCGCGCCCGCCCCGACCGCCACCGCCTCCCTGGCCACCTCCTCGACCTCCGACGGGCGCCGGAACACGTCGACGACGTCGAGGTGGCCGGGGACCTCGGTCAGCGACGGGTAGGCCTTGCGGCCCTCCCACTCGGTCAGGGCGGGGTTCACCGGCACCACCTCGATCCCGGCGGCGGCCAGGTACCTGGCCACGCCGTGGCTCGGCCGGTCCGGGCGGGCGCTGAGCCCGACCACCGCGACCCGCCGCGCCTCCCTGACCAGCCGCTCGATGACGCCCAGGTCCTGCCATACCGGATTGATGCCGTCGCCTCGCATGTGCCCAGTGTGCCCCCGCGGGCCGCGGGGCGGCGTACTGTCACCGGCCGTGGTGAGCATTCGCAGGCGGGTCGCCGACGTGGTCTACGGCCTCTACGAGAAGCGGTTGTTCCAGCAGGCGGGCGGCAAGATCCCCCGGCACGTCGGCATCATGCTCGACGGCAACCGCCGGTGGGCGCGGGAGGCCGGGTTCACCGACGTCAACGACGGGCACCGGGTCGGGGCGCAGCGGGTCGCGGACTTCCTCGGCTGGTGCACCGACGCCGGGGTCGAGGTGGCCACGCTCTGGATGCTCTCGACCGACAACCTCAACCGGCCCGACGCCGAGCTCAGGCCGCTGCTGGAGATCATCGGCGACGTGGTCGACGAGCTGGCCGAGCCGGACCGGCCGTGGCGGCTGCGGATCATCGGCGCGCTGGACATCCTGCCCGGGCCGACCGCCGACCGGCTGACCGCGGCGGCCACCCGCACCTCGGGCCGCTCCGGCATGGAGGTCAACATCGCTGTGGGGTACGGCGGGCGCCGGGAGATCGCCGACGCGGTGCGCAAGCTGCTGGTGCGGCACGCCGAGGCGGGCACCACGATCGAGGAGCTGGCCGAGGTCCTCGACGTCGACCACATCGCCGAGCACCTCTACACCTCCGGGCAGCCCGACCCCGACCTGGTCATCCGCACCTCGGGGGAGCAGCGGCTCTCGGGCTTCCTGCTGTGGCAGTCGGCGCACTCGGAGTTCCACTTCTGCGAGGCCTACTGGCCCGATTTCCGGCGCACCGACTTCCTGCGCGCGCTGCGCGCCTACGGCATCCGCCACCGCCGTTTCGGTAGCTGAGCAGCCGCCCGCGTCGAACGCGGGAGACGTCGCCGCACGCTTCCGCGGTGATAAACGCTCCCCGGCTCGGACGGGTTACCCAGTGTGACGACCGGATCGGTCGGCGGAGCCGGATCACCTGCTCATCGCGGCACGAATGGCTGGTCACCCAGCGTGGTGTGTGGACTGACCTGGGCTAACGACCGATCACGTGGCGTGCGCGTGTCCTGGCGATGACGAAATCGAAAATCACCTGTGTGGCAGCCTGGCATCCGGTCGGTCCGCGCAGGTAGCTTCGGTCTTGTCGGGTCCTGACCACAGTGGCCCGGCCCGGGAGGCCCTGGTCGTGAGCGATTCGATCGCGAGGGGGCCGGCACCCGGCCCCCGTGGCAGGGGGGGAATGACTGCGGCCCAGCCGCAGGCATGACCGCCGTCCACCGGGGTCTTGTGCCCGGCCCACCGAGAGTGCGGGCGCGGTGCCGCGTTCGCGAGGAGTTGCCGTGACCGCTTCGCGTTCCAGCGTTTCCTCAGGCTCGTCCCCGGCGAACAGCGCCCCGACCGAGGGAGCGCCCACCGGCTCCCCGGACCCCGCCCCAGCCAGGCGGACCTACGTCCTCGACACCTCGGTGCTCCTGTCGGACCCGTGGGCCGCCACCCGCTTCGCCGAGCACGCCGTGGTGATCCCCCTCGTGGTGATCAGCGAGCTCGAGGCCAAGCGCCACCACCCGGAGCTGGGCTGGTTCGCCCGTGAGACGCTGCGGCTGCTCGACGACCTGCGCCTGAGCCACGGCAGACTCGACAAGCCGCTGCCCGTCGGGGACCTGGGCGGCAGCCTGCACGTCGAGCTCAACCACACCGACCCCAGCGTCCTGCCGCAGGGCTTCCGCTCCGACGGCAACGACGCGCGCATCCTGGCCTGCGCGCTCAACCTCGCCGCCGAGATCCCCGGTGTCCGCCTGGTCACCAAGGACATCCCGCTGCGGGTCAAGGCGGGCGCGGTGGGCCTCGACGCCGAGGAGTACCGGGCGGGCGAGGTCACCCCGTCCGGCTGGACCGGCATGGCCGAGGTCGAGGCGGACCAGACCGCGATCGACACCCTGTTCGCCGAGGGCCGGATCGACCCGGTCGACCACGACCTGTCCGACGAGCTGCCCTGCAACACCGGGCTCAAGCTGATCGCCGGGTCCAGCCACGCGCTGGGCCGGGTGGTGGCCGACAAGTCGATCCAGCTCGTGCGCGGCGACCGGGAGGCCTTCGGCCTGCACGGGCGCTCCGCCGAGCAGCGCATCGCGCTGGAGCTGCTGCTCGACCCGGACATCGGCATCGTCTCGCTCGGCGGCCGCGCGGGCACCGGCAAGTCGGCGCTGGCGCTGTGCGCGGGCCTGGAGGCGGTGCTCGAGCGCGGCCTGCACAAGAAGGTCGTCGTGTTCCGCCCGATGTACGCCGTCGGCGGCCAGGAGCTGGGCTACCTGCCCGGGTCCGAGAGCGAGAAGATGGGGCCCTGGGCGCAGGCGGTGTTCGACACCCTCGGCGCGCTGGCCGGGCAGACCGTGATCGAGGAGGTGCTGGCCCGCGGCATGCTGGAGGTGCTGCCGCTGACCCACATCCGCGGCCGGTCGCTGCACGACACCTTCGTGATCGTCGACGAGGCGCAGTCGTTGGAGCGCAACGTGCTGCTGACCGTGCTGTCGCGGCTGGGCAGCGGCTCGCGGGTGGTGCTGACCCACGACGTGGCCCAGCGCGACAACCTGCGCGTGGGCAGGCACGACGGGGTCGCGGCGGTCATCGAGAAGCTCAAGGGCCACCCGCTGTTCGCGCACGTGACGCTGACCCGCTCCGAGCGGTCGCCGATCGCCGCGCTGGTCACCGAGATGCTCGAGGAGCACACGCCGTAACCCATTCGAGACCGGCGGCGCGCCCCGGTCCGGCTTCGCGCCGGGCCGGGGCGTTCGCGTTGACACCGGGTGTGACGTGGGACAAGCTGGGCCCGCGTTATCTACTTTCGAGTAGTTGCCGGATCCCGTCATCGACGCCGTGAGAGAGACCATGCCCCGACGCCTGATCGCCATCGCCGCCGCCGCCGTCGCGGCGGCGGGCTCCATCGCCGTGTCCTCGATCGGCTCGGCGAACGCCGCCGACCCGATCAACTACGTCGCCATCGGCGACTCCTACAGCGCGGGCTCCGGCATCTCGCCGTCCGCGCCCGGCTCGCCCATGCAGTGCCTGCGCTCCGCGCTGAACTACCCGAACGTGATCGCCGAGCAGACCGGCGCCGCGCTGACCGACGTCACCTGCGGCGGGGCCACCACGGCGCACTTCACCTCGGCCCAGTACCCCGGCCTCAAGCCCCAGGTCGACGCGCTCAGCGCCGACACCGACGTGGTCACCCTGACCATCGGCGGCAACGACAGCGGCACCTTCATCCGCGCGTCGCTGACCTGCGCCGCCGCGGGCTGGTTCGCGGGCGGCAAGGGCAGCCCCTGCAAGGACCAGAACGGCACGTCCTTCGAGGACACCGTCCGCGACACCACCTACCCGGACCTGGTGAAGGCCCTGACCGCCGTGCGCGAGAAGGCCCCGAACGCCAAGGTCGCCGTCCTGGGCTACCCGTGGATCGTCCCGGCCTCGGGGAGCTGCTTCGACGTCATCCCGCTCGCCGAGGGCGACGTCCCCTACATGCGCTCGCTGCAGACCACCCTGAACGACGCGGTCGGCCGCGCCGCGCGGGAGACCGGCGCCATCTACGTCGACCTCAACCAGCTCTCGGACGGGCACGACGTGTGCGCGCCCAGGGGCACCCGCTGGATCGAGCCGCCGATCAACGCCGAGAACTCGATCTTCGCCCACCCGAACGCGCTGGGCGAGCGCGAGATGGCCAAGGCCGCCATGGCCGCGCTCGGCATCGGCTGACCTTGAGCACGAATAGGCCCCCGGCTCAGCGATGAGCCGGGGGCTTTTCCGCGCGCCCGGAGCCCTAGTCGATGGCGCGGCGCAGGAAGCCGCGGATGCCGATGGCGCCGAAGACCACGCAGGAGCCGGTGATCACGAGGAGGTTGACCCACATCGGGATGTGCGGCACGTGCGGCACCAGCTCCGCCCGCATGGCCTCGCTGACGTAGGTCAGCGGGTTGAGCGCGCACACGACCTGGAACCAGCGCAGGTTCTCCAGGCCGAACCACGGGAACTGGGTGCTGCCGGTGAACATCAGCGGCATCAGGATGACCGCGAACAGGATGTTGATTCTGGTCGGCGGGACCGAGGTGCCGATGATCATGCCGATCGCCGCGCCCGCGAGCGAGCCGAGGACGATGATGCCGAAGACCGGCAGGTAGGCGCCCGCGGGCCAGCTCATGTCGTCCAGGATCAGGAAGCCGATCGGCACCATGATCACCGCGGCGAGGATGCCCCGGATCGCGCCGAAGAGCATCTTCTCGACCGCCACCCAGCCGATGGGGATCGGCGCGAGCAGCCGGTCCTCGATCTCGCGGGTCCAGGAGAAGTCCAGGATCAGCGGCATCGTCGTGTTCTGCAGCGCGGTCAGGAACCCGTTCAGGGCGACGACGCCGGGCAGCAGGATGGCGGTGTAGTCGTCGCCGACGTAGCCGATGCCGGTCAGCACCTTGCCGAAGATGAACAGGGTGAAGAACGGCTGGATGATCACCTGCGCCAGGAACGAGCCGAGCTCGCGGCCGGTGACGAAGGTGTCGCGCCACAGCACGGCCCGGAACGTGCGCAGCGCGGTGCCCAGCCCGACCTGCGGCGCCTCCTGCTCCGGCGCGGTCGGCGGCGTGGACGTGGTCGTGGCGGTCATCGCAGCTCCCGACCGGTCAGGTGGATGAAGACGTCTTCCAGGCTCGGCGTGCCGATGGCCAGGTCGGCCACCTCGCACGACTGGTCGCCGAGGGAGCGCAGGACCGCGGGCAGCAGCGCGGCGGCCTCGTGGTCGCTGTAGAGGCGGTACTGGGCGACGGCGTCCGGCTCGGTCGCGGTCGCCTGCGGGGCGGCGTTGAGCCACTCGACCCGCTCCACGCCCGCGAGCGCGCCCAGCGCCGACTCGACCGCGGCCGGGTCGGCCCGGTGCAGCTTCACGGTGACGCTCACGGTCGTGCTGCCGGGCAGGGCCCTGGTCAGCGCGGCCGGGGTGTCCAGGGAGAGCAGCTTGCCGTGGTCGACGATGCCGATGCGGTCGCAGAGCTTCTCGGCCTCGTCCATGTCGTGCGTGGTCAGCACGACGGTGACGCCCTCGCTCTTGAGCTCGGCCACCCGGTCGTGCACGAACAGCCGCGCCTGCGGGTCCAGCCCGGTGGAGGGCTCGTCGAGGAACATGACCCGGGGCTTGTGCATCAGCGCCCGCGCGATCATGACCCGCTGCGCCTGCCCCCCGGACACCATGTCGACCTTCGACTTGGCGCGGTCGGCCAGGCCCATCCGCTCGAGCAGCTCATCGGCCCGCGCGACGCGCTCGGCCCGCGCCATCCCGTGGTAGGCCGCGTGGAACAGCAGGTTCTGCCTGATGTTCAGCGACCGGTCCAGGTTGTTGCGCTGCGGCACCACGGCGAGGAGCTGCCGCGCCCGCTTGGCCTCCCGCACGACGTCGACGCCGTGCACCAGCGCCTGACCGCCCGTTGGCAGCACCCGGGTCGTGAGGACGCCGACGGTGGTCGTCTTCCCCGCGCCGTTGGGCCCCAGCAAGCCGAACACCTCACCCTGCCGGACGCTGAAACTCAGCCCGTCAACGGCGGGTTTGGGGTTCTTTTTGTACTGTTTGGCCAGTTCGATGACCTCGACCGCGCTCACGCGAGCCACCATAAACCCGCCCGGGCGGCCCCCACGCCACAATTCGACCGGGTTCAGGGGCCCCTAAGTCCGGCGTCACCAGCCCGCCGGGAGCGGCCTGCCCTCGGCGAACCCCGCCGCCGACTGCACGCCGACGGTGGCCAGCTCGTGGAACTGGGCCAGGGTGGCGGCGCCCGCGTAGGTGCAGGCCGAGCGCACACCGGAGCAGATCTTGTCGATGAGGTCCTCGACGCTGGGGGCGGTCGGGTCCAGGCGCATCCGGGAGCTGGAGATGCCCTCCTCGAACAGGCCCTTGCGGGCGCGGTCGAAGCCGCTGTCGGTGCGGGTGCGGGCGGACACGGCGCGCTTGGAGGCCATGCCGAAGGACTCCTTGTAGGCCCGGCCCTGCTCGTCGCGCAGCAGGTCGCCGGGGGACTCGTAGGTGCCCGCGAACCAGGAGCCGACCATGACCGAGGACGCGCCCGCGGCCAGCGCCAGGGCGACGTCGCGGGGGTGGCGCACGCCGCCGTCGGCCCAGACGTGCTTGCCCAGCCCGCGCGCGGTCTCCGCGCACTCCAGGACGGCGGAGAACTGCGGGCGGCCGACACCGGTCATCATCCGGGTGGTGCACATGGCGCCGGGGCCGACGCCGACCTTGACCACGTCCGCACCCGCCTCGACCAGGTCGCGCACGCCGTCGGGGGTGACGACGTTGCCCGCGACCACCGGCACGCCCGGGTCGACCGCGCGCACGGCCCGCAGCGCGGCGATCATCTTCTCCTGGTGCCCGTGCGCGGTGTCGACGACCAGAGCGTCCACCCCGGAAGCCAGCAGCGCCGCCGCCTTGGCCCCCACGTCGCCGTTGACCCCGACCGCGGCGGCCACCCGCAGGCGGCCCTTGTCGTCGAGCGCGGGCTGGTAGATCCCGGCCCGCAGCGCCCCGCGCACGGTCAGCACCCCGGCCACCCTGCCCTCGCCGTCCACGCCCACGGCTATCCGGGCGGGCGTGTGGTCGAGCGCGTCGAACACCGCGCGCGGCTCCGTCGCCACCGGCAGCACCGGCGCGGCCGCGACCAGGTCGCCCAGCCTGGTGAACCGGTCGACCCCGCGGCAGGCGTCCTCGTCCACCGTGCCCAGCGGCCTGCCCTCGCCGTCGACCACGACCACGGCCCCGTGCGCCCGCTTGGGCAGCAGGTTCAGCGCGTCGGCCACCGCGTCCCCCGCCGTCAGCACCAGCGGCGTGTCCCAGACGGTGTCGCGCCCCTTCACCCAGGCCGTAATGGCCCCGACCGCCTCGGCATCGACGTCCTGCGGCAGCACGACCAGCCCGCCGCGCCTGGCCACGGTCTCCGCCATCCGCCGCCCCGACACCGCGGTCATGTTCGCCACGACGATGGGGATCGTGGCTCCGGTGCCATCCGAGGTGGACAGGTCGACCTCGAACCGGCTCTCGATCGCCGACCGCCCCGGCATCAGGAACACGTCGTCGTAGGTGAGGTCGTGCTCCGGCTTGGCGTGGTAGAAGCGCATGCCCCGAATCTAGTGGCCCGTCCCCGGTCAGCCGCGATGAAGAGCGAGCCGGGCGCCGAACCCGAGCAGCGCGAGCCCGGAGACGGCGTCGGTGACCCGGCGGGCCAGCGGCCTGAGCAGCTTCTCCCGGACCGCGGCCCCGAGCACGACGACGGCGAGCAGCCACGCGGTCCCGATCAGCGGCAGCGCCCACGCGTGGCCCATCCACGACCAGACTGACGCGTCCGGCCCGACGAACTGGGGGAGCAGCGAGAGGTAGAAGACCATCATCTTCGGGTTGGTGATGTTGCAGAGGAAGCCCTGCCGCAGCCCCCGACCGGGCCCGGTCGGGCGGGCGGTCGGGTCGCACCGCCCGCGCCACGCCGACCGCAACGCCTGCGCGGCCAGGAACAGCAGGTAGGCGATGCCCACCCACTTCAAGGTCGTGAACACCGGCTGGGACCGCACGACCAGCGTCCCGAGCCCGACCGAGACCAGCGTGGCCTGGACGAGCGAGGCGGTGCCGACCCCCACCGCGGTGGCGGCACCCGCGCCGGGCCCGCCCGCGACGGTGTTGCGCAGGGTGACGATGAAATCGGCCCCGGGAACGACCACCACCGCGAGGACGACCACCAGGAACTCCCAGCTCACAGCACTCCTCAGTTCCGCAGGGCCTTGAGGGCATCGATCGTGTCGGCCTCGGCCGGGGTCTTGTCGGGCCGGTAGCGCACGACCCGCGCGAAGCGCAGGGCGATGGAGCCGGGGTAGCGGGGGCTGGACTGCACGCCGTCGAGGGCGATCTCCACCACCGGTTGGTCCTCGAGGTGCACCACCCAGTCGTCGCGGTGGGACTCGCGTTTCTGGAACTCCTCGGTCTGCCAGGCCAGGAGTTCGTCGGTGAGACCCTTGAAGGTCTTGCCGACCATGATCGGCGGCCCGCCGTCGGGGTCGCGGGCGCCGAGGTGCAGGTTGCTCAGCAGGCCGGCGCGGCGGCCGTGCCCCCACTCGGCGGCGAGGACGACGAGGTCGAAGGTGTGCACGGGCTTGACCTTCTGCCAGGCCTTGCCGCGCCTGCCCGCGGCGTAGGCCGAGTCGAGGCCCTTGACCATCACGCCCTCGTGGCCCGCGTCCAGCGCGGCGGCGGTCAGCTCCTCGGCCTGCTCCTGGGTCGGCTCGACCACGCCGGGGATGAGGTGGTCGCCCACGGCGGCGCGCAGGGCCTCGTTGCGCTCGCGCAGCGGGGAGTCGAGCAGGTCGCGGCCGTCGAGGTGCAGGCAGTCGAAGAAGTACGGCCGCAGCAGCAGGGCCGCGATCTGCTCCTCCTGCGTGCTGCCGAAGCGGGACATGGTCTCCTGGAACGGCCGGGGCTTGCCGTCGTCGCGCAATGCCAGCGTCTCGCCATCCAAAACGGTTGTGTGGCAGGGAAGTTGCTCAACCAGCGCCACCAGCTCCGGGACGCTCGCGGTGATGTCGCGCAGCGTGCGGGTGTAGACCGAGACCCGGCCCGGGGTCTTGTGCACCTGGATGCGCGCACCGTCCATCTTGTACTCGACCAGACACGGCGACAGCGACTCCACCGCCTCGGCGAGCGAGGTCCCCGGCGAGGCCAGCATCGGCCGCACGGGCCGGTGCAGCTCCAACCCGAACCCCGCCAACGCCTCCGCGCCGCCGTCGAGCGCTGCCCGCGCTGTCGCGGGCAGCCGACCGGAGAGCATGAACGCGCGGCGCACAGCGGTCCCCGGCACGTCGGCGGCCCGGGCGATCGCGTCGAGCATGACGCCCTCCAGCGCGCCCTGCCGCAGCTCGCCCGTGAGCAGCGCGCGCAGGAACGCCTGCTCCCCGGCGGTCGCGCGGGCGAACAACCCACCCAGCACCTCGGCCCTGGCCGCCGCCGCCCCCTTGCCGGACGCCCGCGCGGTGGCCGTGAGAGCGTCGTCGACCTCCCCCACGGTCAACGACGCCCCAGACGCGGCCGACGGCGCCAGCGACGCCAACGTGCGCCACCCCGCCCCGATCCGCCCCTGCCTCGGCGCCCCGGACAGGAAGGCCACCACGACTTCGACCTCATCGGCGGAGTCCGCGCGCCGCAACACCCCGGCGAGGGCGTCGACCTTCGCCAGGCGGGAACGGGTGGCGCCCACCTCGGCGGAGGTGGACGCGACCTCGGTCAGCGTCAGCATGACCCCATGGTGCGCCACGGGACTGACAATCACCGGACGAGCTAGTCGAGGTCTACGTCGATCCAATCCATCACCGATGACAGGTAGTGCCCAACCACGGCGGACTGCTTGGGGGAGAGCACGACGCTGCGCCCCTGCCCATCGGTGATCGTCACATCCGGCATCCGCAGCGTCATCAGCGCCTCCGGGACGCCGTCGTGCCCCGGCACCCGCCAGGTGCGCTCCAGCGGCGCGTGTTTCATGATCGCGCGGTGCAGGTGCTCGGTGCTCGAACTGTCTACTGTGGCCTCTTCTGGTCCCATGCCGACAGAGTGACCCGTTGCAAGCGGTGCACGCCATGGCCCAATTGAGTGATTGCGTATCGGACTGCGATGCGGAGACCATCACGCCATGCCAGGAAACTCGCACACGTCCGTGCGATCCCGCACCGTCGCAGCCGAGCTGCGCAAGTTCCGCGAGTCGCGCGGCCTGAGCTGCGCGGAGGTCGGCGAGAAGCTCGGCGCCTCCGCCAGCAAGATCAGCCGGATGGAGACCGGCCACAGCGGCTTGCAGGTGGAGGACGTCGCGGCCCTGCTGGGGTTCTACGAGGTCTCCGCGAAGAAGCGTACCGAGCTGCTGGACCTGCTCAAACGCGGGGACCAGAAGGGGTGGTGGGAACGCCAGGCCAACCTGCCGAGCATCTGGCGCGCGGTCATCGACTTCGAGAACAAGGCCACCAGAATCCAGAACTACGAGCCACTGATCGTCCCCGGCCTGCTCCAGACCGACGAGTACGCGGCGGCGCTGCTGCGCGGAACCGAACCCACCTTGTCGGGTGCTGAGCTGGACAACCTCGTCGCCACCCGGATGGCCCGGCACAGCCTGCTCATCGGCCACCGGGCGCCGCAGTACGTGGCGTGCATCCACGAGTCGGCACTGCGCATCCCGGTGGGTGGTCCGAGCGTGATGGTTCGCCAGTTGCGGCGGCTGATCGACCTGGGGGAGCGGGCGAACATCACCATCCGCGTGGTGCCTGCCAGCTCGGGCGCGCACTCGGGCCTGCGCGGGCCGTTCATGATCCTGGAGTTCGCCGAGGAACCCTCGCTGGTCTACATAGAGAACCAGGACACGGGATTGTTCCTCGAAGAGGAAGCCGATCTGGCCGGGTATCGACTCGCGCTGCGCAATATTCTGAGTGAGGCCGTTGCACCCGATGCAACAGAAGCGGCGTTGACGGCCTTGATCGCCGAGCTGACCAAGTGAGAGGAGCGCGGATGTCTGCGCTTGACCTGAGTACCGCGAACTGGCGCAAGAGCAGCCGCAGCAGCAACACCGGCAACTGCGTCGAGCTGGCCACGCCGAGCCCGGTGACGGCGATCCGCGACTCGAAGAACCCGGACGGTCCGGCACTGGTGTTCCCGGAGTCCGCCCTGCCGTCCCTGCTCACCCACATCAGGTGACCCGGTGAGGTCGGGCCCCGGCCCGACCTCACCCCGCCGGGTGACGCGAGCCGATGCTTTTCAGAACCTGAGACACGTTCCCCTTCCGGCTTGTACGGTGGCCCCGAGTTCGTAGACCGTCACCAGGGGGCGCCGGTGTACATCGATGAGGGCGAGTTCACCTCGCTCGGAGCCATCGGCGCGTCGATGGACGCCTTCGCGGCCTCCGCCGCCGCAGGCCAGTTCGCCGTCAACCAACAGGGCGGCGACGCCCTCCTCGCCGCCATCCGCAGGATGACCGACTGGATCGACAGCAAGCGAGGGCCGTTCGGACTCTTGGAGCAGGAGCCCCCACTGGGCAGCAGCAACGCGGCGAAGGTGATGAAGCCGTACATGCAGCAGGTGGCCGTCGACCACCAAGGTTTCCTGACGCAACTGTACGCCCTCTATGATTCCTTGGTGAAGGCTGAACAGGCCATCATCAAGGCGATGGAAAACTACCGTCAAACGGACGAGGGAAATGCGGACGAACTTGCATGAAGGGTGAGTATCCTGTGAAGCGTGCCGTGTGTGCGGTGTCTGCTGTGTTGCTTTCGTTGACCATGGTCGCGTGTTCCGAGCGGACCCCGGGGCGTGCTGTCCCCGACCGAGGAATGGACGGGACCGAGGGGTCTGGCGGGCCGGGTACGCCGTCCACATCAACCGACTCGTCGCCGAAGGGCGATAATCCGTTGATCTCTCTGGACCCGTGTACGTTGCCGACCCCGTCGATGAAGACGACGTTGGGGCTCACCAAAACGCCGCAGACCTTAACTCTTCCGTCTTCCAAATCCTGCTCGTGGCAGGTTGGGGATGGTGAGATTTCCAACCGGTTCAACTTCTCGATCGCCATTTTTCCGAAAACTGGGATCGATGATGTAGTCGCTGATGGTGAGAAGAAGCCGGTCACCGTTGGTTCTCGTCGCGCCATTCAATCTCTCCGTGCCGCCAGTGGTGTATGTGCGATATCGATCGAGGTGACGGCGACATCGCGGGTTGACATGCAGGCGACAGGGGCGGGCAGTAACGATGGTTCGCTGATCTGCCCCAAAGCGCTGGCGGCTGCCGAGTTGATTGAGCCCGAATTGCCGAAATGACCCACTGCCACCCCCGCGTGGCAGCAGCAACGCGGCGAAGGTGATGAAGCCGTATGTCGGCAAGCGGCCATCGGCCACCAAGGGGGGCCTGGCGCAACTGCTCGCCGTCTGTGATTCCTTGACCAAGCCGAAGAAGTCATCATGAAGGCGATGGAGAACTATCGTCAGGTGGACGAGGACAGTGCGGACAAGCTCGCATGATAGGGTGAAGTTCCTGTGGAGCGTGTCATGGTGTGTGCTCTGTTTGTCGCCTTGCTCTCGTCGACTGTGGGTGCGTGTTCCACGCAGACTTCAGGAAATGCTGTCGCCGACCAAGACGCGATCGCGACTGGGGGGTCCGATGGGGAGACAACAACTCCCGATTCGACCGACTCTTTCGCCAGGTGGGGAAAACTCGCTCGCTTCCGTCGACCCGTGTGAATTGTTGACTCCGTCGATAAAGGCTACCTTGGGGATTGTCGGGGCGCCGCAAACGCAGGGCGGCTCGACTTCCAAGTTGTGTCAATGGCGGGTCGACGGTGGCACGACTGCGACCAGTTATACTTATGGCGTTCCTGTTCTCTTCAAAAGTGGTATTGATAAGGTTGTCGCCGTCGGTGAGAAGAAGCCGTTGATGGTTAATTCGCGGCGCGGAATCCAGTCCTTGGGTGTGGGGGGCAGTGTCTGCGCGGTGTCGATTGAGGTCACGGCCACCTCGCGGGTGGAGGTGACGGGAACAGGGGCGGGCAGCAACGACGGTTCGCTGTTGTGCCCGAAGGTGCAGGCGGCGGCGGAGTTGCTCGAGCCCGAACTGCCGAAGTGACCGCCACCCCGCCCGGGACTACTTGCCGCCCCGAGCCATGCGCAGCACGTCCAGCGCCTCATCGAGCTGCGCCTCGGTGAGCTTGCCGTCGGCCACGTGGCCGCGTTCGATGACGACCTCGCGGATCGTCCTGCGCTCCTTGAGTGACTGCTTGGCGATCGACGCCGCCTCCTCGTAGCCGAGGTAGGAGTTCAACGGCGTCACGATCGACGGGCTCGACTCCGCCAGTTCGCGCAGGTGCTCGGTGTTGGGCTCCATGCCCTCCACGACCTTGGTCGCCAGCAGGCGGGCCACCGCCGACAACAGCCGGGCGCTCTCCAGGATGTTGCGGGCGATCACCGGCAGCATCACGTTGAGCTGGAAGTTGCCCTGGGTGCCCGCGAACGCCACCGCCGCGTCGTTGCCGATGACCTGGGCGACGACCATCATCGTGGCCTCGGGGATGACCGGGTTGACCTTGCCGGGCATGATCGACGAACCCGGTTGCAGGTCCGGCAGGGCCAGCTCGCCCAGGCCGGTGCGGGGGCCGGAACCGAGCCAGCGGATGTCGTTGGCGATCTTGAACAGGGACACGGCCACGGTGCGCAGGGCCCCGGAGGCCTCCACGGCGGAGTCCTGGGTCGCCTGGGCCTCGAAGTGGTCGCGCGCCTCGGTCAGCGGCAGGCCGGTGTTGTCCGCCAGCTCCGCCGAGACCGCCAGGCCGAAACCGTGCGGGGCGTTGAGGCCGCTGCCCACCGCTGTCCCGCCGATGGGCAGCTCGGCCAGCCGGGGCAGCACCGCGTGCACCCGCTCGACGCCGAAGCGGACCTGCGCGGCCCACGCCCCGGCCTCCTGGCCCAGCGTGATCGGCACCGCGTCCATCAGGTGCGTGCGGCCGGACTTGACCACGTCGGCCCAGTCGTCGGCCCGGTCCTCAAGCGCTTGCGCCAACTGTTCCAGGGCGGGCACCACATCGGTGGCCAGCGCCTCGGTGGCGGCAACGCGCAGCGTCGTGGGGAAGGTGTCGTTGGACGACTGGGAGGCGTTGACGTGGTCGTTGGGGTGCACGTCGCGGCCCAGGGCCTTGGTGGCCAGGGTGGCGATGACCTCGTTGGCGTTCATGTTCGACGAGGTGCCCGAGCCGGTCTGGAACACGTCGATGGGGAACTGGTCGTCGTGCTGGCCGTCGGCCACGGCGGTGGCCGCGTCGGCGATGGCGGTCGCCAGGTCGTCGTCGAGCACCCCGAACCGCGCGTTGACCCGGGCCGTCGCGGCCTTGAGCAGGCCGAGCGCGCGGATCTGGGCGCGCTCGAGGCCCCGGCCGGAGATGGGGAAGTTCTCCACCGCGCGCTGGGTCTGCGCGCGCCACAGGGCGTCGGCCGGGACGCGGACCTCGCCCATGGTGTCGTGTTCGATGCGGTACTCGGTCATGTCCCCAGTTTGTCCCGGTTCCCCCGCTCGTGCTTGAGCGGTCCGCCACATAACGTGGATCACACCACCACCACGCGGAGGGCAGGGCGCATGACCTCGCCGACCATCACCGACGTCGACCTGTTGATCGTGGGCGCCGGACCCACCGGCCTCTACGCCGCCTACTACGCCGGGTTCCGCGAGCTGACCACCGCCGTGGTCGACTCGCTGCCGGAGGCGGGCGGGCAGGTCACCGCCATGTACCCGGAGAAGATGATCTACGACGTGGCCGGCTTCCCCGCCGTGCGCGGCCGCGACCTGGTCCAGGCACTGGTCGAGCAGGCCGACCGGTGGCAGCCCACCTACCTGCTGGGCCGCCGCGCGCACGCCCTGACCGAGGAGGGCGGCGCCTTCGTCGTGGGCTTGGACGGCGGGGTCGCCGTGCGCGCCAAGGCCGTGCTCATCACCGCTGGGATCGGCGAGTTCACCCCGCGGCCGCTCCCGGCTGGCGACGGCTGGGTCGGGCGCGGGATGGTGCACTTCGTCCCCGAGCTGGAAGTCCACCGCGGCCAGGACGTCGTGGTCGTCGGGGGTGGCGACTCCGCGTTCGACTGGGCGCTGGCGCTGCACCCGATCGCCCGGTCGGTGACCATCGTGCACCGCAGGGCCCGCTTCCGGGCCATGCCCGCGACCGTCCGGGAGGTCGAGGGCCTCGGCGTCCCGATCATCACCGACGCCGAGGTCAGCGCGTTCCACGGGGAGCCGGACCTGGCGGCGGTCACGGTGACGGCGAAGGCGGGCGGAGCGCGGCGGCTGCCCGCGCAGGCCGTCGTCGCCGCGCTGGGGTTCACCGCCGACCTGGGTCCGATCGAGTCCTGGGGCCTGGAGATCGCCCACCGGTCCATCGCCGTGGACTCCACGATGCGCACCGCGCGGGACCGCGTCTACGCCGCTGGCGACGTGGCCGCCTACTCGGGCAAGGTGAAGCTGATCGCCACCGGTTTCGGCGAGGCGGCCACGGCGGTCAACAACATCGCGGTGGCGCTGGACCCGGCGGCGCACCTGTTCCCCGGGCACTCGAGCGGTGACTGACGATCACCTAGGTTCGGACGAACGGACTACAGAGTGAGGAGGAGTGGCATGCTGCGGAGCTACATCGTCCGGTCGTGGTGGCGGCAATCGCTGCTCGTGGTGGCGGCCGTGGTGGCGCTGGTGTCGGTGGGGGTGCTCCTGGAGGTGGTGTTCAACGTCGCCACCCCCCTGCGCGCGGTCGTGCTGATCATCTTCGCGTCGATCGCAGGCAGGGTGCTGATCCGGCGCGGCTGGGTCTGGGTCGATCAGGGCGGCCTGGACATCGTCCCGGTGCTCGGCGCCAAGACCTGGGTGCCGTGGAACCAGGTCGTCGGGCTCGAGTACGAGCCGACGCGGTCGAGGCTGCCCGGTCGGGTCCCGGTGTTGCGCACGGTCGAGGGCGACCTGCCGCTGTCCGCGCTGTCGTTCGTCGGCGAGCCGCCGCGCAAAGTGCGACGACTGGCCGAGACCGTGGCGCGGATGGCCGCGGCTGCCTGACGGCCCGCACGACGTCGCCGGAGGAGGCGGGCGGGCATGGCCCCCTCCGGCGCGCCGGACACCGGCTACGGCAGCGGCGGGTACTCCTCGTCGACCTGGTCCTGGCGGTCGAAGTCCACAGTGGAGTACTCGCGGAGCTTGGTGAGGCGGTGGAAGCCGTCGATCATGCGCACGGTGCCGGACTTGGAGCGCATCACGATCGACTGGGAGGTGGCGCCGCCGGAGCGGTAGCGCACGCCGCGCAGCAGGTCGCCGTCGGTGACGCCGGTGGCGCAGAAGAACACGTTGTCGCCGGTGACCAGGTCGTCGGTGAGCAGGACCCGGTCGAGGTCGTGACCCGCGTCGACCGCCCGCTGGCGCTCCTCGTCGTCCTTGGGCCACAGCTTGCCCTGGATCGCGCCGCCCATGCACTTGAGCGCGGCGGCGGCGATGATGCCCTCCGGGGTGCCGCCGATTCCGAGGAGCATGTCGATGCCGGTTGTCGGGCGGGCCGCGGAGATCGCGCCCGCCACGTCGCCGTCGGAGATGAAGTGGATGCGCGCGCCCGCCTCGCGCACGTCCTTCACGATCGCCTCGTGCCGGGGCCGGTCCAGGATGCACACCGTCACGTCGGAGACGTCGGTGTCCTTGGCCTTGGCCACCCGGCGGATGTTCTCGGCCACCGGGGCGGTGATGTCGACGACGTCGGCGGCCTCCGGGCCGACCGCGAGCTTCTCCATGTAGAACACCGCGGACGGGTCGAACATCGCCCCGCGCTCGGCCACCGCCAGCACCGCCAGCGCGTTCGGCATGCCCTTGGCCATCAGCGTCGTGCCGTCGATCGGGTCGACCGCGACGTCGCAGTCCGGCCCGTCGCCGTTGCCGACCTCCTCGCCGTTGAACAGCATGGGCGCCTCGTCCTTCTCGCCCTCGCCGATCACCACGACCCCGCGCATCGACACCGTGCCGATCAGCTTGCGCATGGCGTCGACCGCCGCGCCGTCACCGCCGTTCTTGTCGCCGCGCCCGACCCACCGGCCCGCCGCCATCGCCGCGGCCTCGGTCACCCGCACGAGCTCGAGTGCCAGGTTGCGATCGGGCGCCTCCCGGCGGCGGACGTTGGCGCTGGGGGTCTGCGAACTCATACGGTGCCTCCCGGCAAGACGGGGTCTGCTCGGCCACGACTGGACCAATGCGCATCATCCCAGATCAGCGACCCCCCGGCCGGGCTCCGCGCGGCGTGCCGCTCGTCACCCTCCGTGGCCTGCGACGATGGACGACGTGCCCGACGAGCAGAAACCAGCCGGTCCGCCGCCGAAGAACCGCCTCCTGCACGGCCCGCGCGACATGATCATGTCGCTGGCGGTGCTGCTGGTGATCATCGCCGCATTGCTTCTGTTCACCAAGAGCTGCTCGTTCAGCCCCGGCGGCCCCGAGATCGACCAGTCCGCCGCGCCCACCGCAGACCTCTCAGCCGCGTTCTCCCAGGTGGCGGACACCCTCGACTTCCCCCTCCGCCTCCCCGCCGTCCCAGACGCCTGGCGTCCGAACTCCACCTCCACGGCCCCCGCAGGCCCCACGTCGGTGGTCGTCCGCGCGGGCTGGCTGACCGGCGCGGGCTTCGCCCAACTGAGCCAGTCCGCCGCCACCCCGAACACCCTGGTGGAGATCGAGGGCGGCACGGGCCCCGCCACTGGATCGGTCGAGATCGACGGAACACAGTGGACAGTGCACCCCGGCCGCCGCGCCGAGTCGGTCTGGGTGACCCGCCTCGGCGACACCACCCTGCTCATCACCGGCAGCGCCCCCGAACCAGACTTCCGCACCCTGGCCTCAGCAACCCTCAAGGCCCAGCCGATCACCAAGTGACCGCCCACGGGAGAAGACCGGAAGATCGTCCCCGGGGCGCACGAACGGCCCGATCGGCGATGCTGGCCAGGTGAGCGAAACCATTTCCTGCGCGTGGCGGGACCCCATCACCGACGACGAGATCGCCGACCTCACCCGGTCGCACGGCGGCGACGCCGTCGCAGGCTGGTGGAGCCGGGTCAGCCAGCACAGCCTCGGCTGGGTGGGCGCCCGTGACGGCGCGGGCCTGCTGGTCGGCTTCGTGAACGTGGCGTGGGACGGTGGACACCACGCCTTCTTGCTCGACACGAAGACCCGGGGCTCGCACCAGCGCCGGGGCATCGGGGCAGCGGTCGTCGGCTTGGCGGCGGCGCAGGCGCGCGCGGCGGGTTGCGCGTGGCTGCACGTCGACTTCGAACCGGAGCTGCGGCGCTTCTACCTCGACGCCTGCGGCTTCCGCTGCACCGACGCAGGACTGATCGACCTGACCGCGGGGCGTTGACACGAGCCTCGTCGACCGAGCCACCGGAACACGCTGCCGACCGCTCAACGGTCAGCTCAGAATGAGTTCGCGCAGAACCACTTGGGCCGCTGTGCGGGCCTGCCGCCGACAAGTTCGGCAACCCGGCTTCCCGCCACATCGGCCAGCCGCAGCCCCTAGGGCGGCGGTGGCGAAGGCGGGTGGGCGCCCACCCGCGGCCCCGGCCGGGTCGTCGGAACTGGAGCCCGCCCATGACCTGGGGTGAACACGGTGTGGTCATTGGTGTTGCCCCCGGTCAACACCACCGGCAACGGGCGCCCATGACCATCACAGGCCAGGCCCTAGGCGCGGTCCTCGGACTCGGCGGCGGCCAGCGCCGTCTCCACGCGTTCGCGCGCTCCCGCCAGGTGCTCGTCGCAGACCCGGGCCAGGGCCTCGCCGCGTTCCCAGAGGGTGAGGGAGTCCTCCAGGGACAGGCCACCGGCCTCCAGTTTCGCGACGACGGACACCAGTTCGTCGCGGGCCTGCTCGTAGCCGGGGGTGTTGTCGCTGGTCACCGTGCTGGACTCTCCGTGCGGTTGAGGGCTTGGGCGAGGGACGAGGCCACCACCTGGTCGAAATCGACGAAGGCCTCGGCGAAGTCGGCGCCGTCGCTGGTGGTGACGGCCTCGGTGATGCGGGCCCTGGCCCGGGCCAGGCGGCTCTGGCGGGCGGGTGCGGCTGGGCCGGTGCAGGCCGAGGTGGCCGCGCACAGGTCGTGCAGCCTGCGGGGGAGTTGGTGGCGGCCGGTGTCCGCGCAGCCCGCCAGCAGCGCCGCCCAGACCTCGGCGGCGGCGGCGTCGGCGCGGACGGCCGACCAGTGGGCCTCGCCCGCCCTGGGGGTCGGGTGCGGGGACACCGCCAAGCGTGCGGCGGTGGTGAGGGTGAGCGGGAGGAAGGTGGGCTCGCGCGCCGTCCTGACCATCGCGGCTACCTCCGTCCTGGGTCGTGTGCGACCACCGCGTGCAGCGCCCCGTCAGCGAGGCGGACGCGCAGCGGTGCGCCCTCGTCCGCCTCGTCGACCGAGCGCAGGACGCGGGGGGCGCCATCGGCGTCCAGGAGTTGGACGACGGCGTACCCCCGCGCAAGCGTGGCCGCTGGCCCGAGGGTCGTCAAGCGGGCCCGGGTCGCCGTCAGCGCCGTCGTCTCCGCGGTGAGGCCGCCGAGGACGGCCCGGCGGGCTCGGTCGGTCAGCGAGCGGACCTCATCACCGCGCCTGACCAGCGGCGTCACCGGGTCGGCGAGCACCGGCCTGCTGCGCAACTGGGTCAGCAGCCGCAGTTCGCGGTCCACCCAGCCGTGCAGGGCGCGGCGGGCGCGGTCGCGCGCCTGGCGCACCCTGGCCTGCTCCTCGGCCACGTCGGGCACCACGCGCTTGCCCGCGTCGGTCGGGGTGGAGCAGCGCACGTCGGCGACGTGGTCGAGCAGCGGGGTGTCCGGCTCGTGGCCGATGGCGCTGAGCACCGGGGTGCGGCAGTCGGACACCGCGCGCAGCAGCGCCTCGTCGGAGAACGGCAGCAGGTCCTCCACGCTGCCCCCGCCGCGGGCGATGACGATGACGTCGACCTCGGGGTCGCGGTCGAGCACGCGCAGCGCGTCGAGGATCTGCGGCACGGCCATCGCGCCCTGCACGGCCACGTTCTCGACCCGGAACCGCACCGCGGGCCAGCGGCCCGTCGCGTTGGCCAGCACGTCGTGCTCGGCGGCCGAGGCCCGGCCGGTGATCAGCCCGACCTTGCCGGGCAGGAACGGCGGGCGGCGCTTGCGGCGGGGGTCGAACAGGCCCTCGGCGGCCAGCAGCTTGCGCAGCCGCTCGATGCGGGCCAGCAGCTCGCCGATGCCGACGGCGCGGATCTCGTCGGCGCGCAGGCTCAGCGTGCCGCGGTTCATGAAGAAGGTGGGCTTGGCGTGCACGAGCACCCTGGCGCCGTCGGTGAGCGGCGGCTCGTGCGCGCGCAGCACGCCGGTGGAGCAGGTGACCGTCATCGACACGTCGGCGGCCGGGTCGCGCAGGGTCAGGAACGCGGTGCCGGTGCCGGGCCGGGCGGAGATCTGGGTGAGCTGCCCCTCGACCCACACCGTGCCGAGCCGGTTGACCCACTCGGCGATCTTGCGCGACACGGTGCGGACAGGCCAGGGGTCCTCGGGGGTGGAACCGGGTTTCGGGTCGGTCACTTCTGCTGCTCGCGCACCGTCTCGATGCGCCGGGCCAGCATCCCGGTGAACGACGGCCGGTTCTCCCCGGCGCGCTCGTAGGCCAGCAGCTCCTCCAGGTCGGCCACGGAGAAGCCGCGCAGCCGGGCGCGCAACTGCGGCAGGGACAGCTCGTCGTAGTTGGGCACGGCGGCGGGGGCGCCCGCGATGGCCTTGCGCTCCTGCTCCCACGGGTCGTCGCCCGCGGCCTCGGCCTCGAGCGCCGCCTCCTCGGCCGCGCCGTCCTCGTCGGCCTCGTCCTCGATGGGGGCGGGTTCGGGCTCCGGAGCGAGGTCGTCGTCCACGGCGTCTGCGTCGTCTGTGCTGTCCTCGGCCACGCGGTCGAACGCGGGGCGCGCGTCGTCGTACTCGTCGATGTCCTCGTCGAAGGTCGCCCATTCCGGGGAGTCCTCGGCCGGGCGCAGCGCCGCGAGCACCTCGTCGCCGCGGATGGCCAGCTCGGTCACCTGCTGCTGGACCCGCATCGAGGCCTGCAGCGCCTGGCTGGCGATGGTCACCGGCAGCCCGACGAGCTGACCGGGCAGCTCTCGGGCGCGCTCGACGGCGGTCACGGCGAGCCCGGCCGCGAGCCGGACGGGGAGCGGGAGAGACTTCATGCCCCTTAGCCTGCCCGAACCGGCCGGATCTGCACAGTGAGCCACGGTGGCCTCCTGCCGAGAGCCGGGCCACACGTACCCTGGGAGACATGAGTGCTCCGACCAAGCGCGTGCTGCTGGCCAAGCCGCGGGGTTACTGCGCGGGTGTCGACCGGGCCGTGATCACCGTCGAGAAGGCCCTGGAAACCTACGGCGCACCGGTCTACGTGCGCAAGGAGATCGTGCACAACAAGCACGTCGTGGAGACGCTGCGCGAACGGGGCGTCATCTTCGTCGACGAGACCGACGAGGTGCCCGAGGGCGCGCTCGTGGTGTTCTCCGCGCACGGCGTGTCCCCCGCCGTCCACCAGCAGGCCGCCGAACGCAACCTGCGCACCATCGACGCGACCTGCCCGCTGGTCACCAAGGTGCACTACGAGGTCAAGCGCTTCGCCAAGGACGACTACGACATCCTGCTCATCGGCCACGAGGGCCACGAGGAGGTCGAGGGCACCGCGGGCGAGGCCCCCGAGAGCGTCCAGCTCGTCGACACCGCCGAGGACGTGGACAAGGTCGCCGTCCGGGACCCGTCCAAGGTCATCTGGCTGTCGCAGACCACCCTCTCGGTCGACGAGACGATGGAGCGGGTCAACCAGCTCAAGGGCCGCTTCCCCGACTTGCAGGACCCGCCGTCGGACGACATCTGCTACGCCACCTCCAACCGCCAGTTCGCGGTGAAGGCCATGGCCCCCGAGTGCGACCTGGTCCTGGTGGTCGGCTCGACCAACTCCTCCAACTCCAAGCGCCTGGTCGAGGTCGCCCTGCAGGCCGGGGCGCGCGCGTCCTACCTGGTCGACTTCGCCTCCGAGGTCGACGAGGCCTGGCTGGACGGCGTCGACACCGTCGGCGTCACCAGCGGCGCGTCCGTCCCCGACACCCTGGTGATGGACCTGCTGGCCTGGCTCGACGAACGCGGCTACGGCCACGTCGACGAGGTCACCACGGCCAACGAGAAGATCGTCTTCGCCCTGCCGAAGGAACTGCGCCGCGACCTCAAGGCCAAGCCCGCGGTCTGAGCGAGGCTGTGTCCGGGGGCCGGGAGGACATCCTCTCGGCCCCCGGACCGTCTCCGCCCCTGGTCCCCGCTTCATCCCCAGGTGACGATGGGCCTGTGGATGGATTCCCCGCCGTTCCGCCACTTCTCGGTAACGTTGAAAACGGGGGTCCCCAGGGCGGTTTGATCTTGAAGGCTGGGGCGAGCCTGGGTTGGGCTGGGCTGAGTCGGTGGGCCGCGGTTGGGTGCCGGGTTAGCCGGACCGCGTCAGGCCGGGCTGGCCGGGCTGGACTCGTGGAGTCTGAGCCGGGTGAGAACTGGGCTGGCTGCCGAGGCTGGGCCGGGCCGCGTCGAGTTGGCTCGGGTCGGGCTGAGGGGCCGGAATGGCGAAGGCCCCCGGGTGGTGGGGGTCTTCGCCAGGGCTACTACGGGCGCGGCTTGCGCGGGGGCTTGCGGTTGGGGTCCCGCGGGCGCTTGGCCGGTTCCCCGGCCTCGTCGCGCGGAGGGCGCTGCTTGCGGGGCTCCTTGGGCTCGCGCGCCTGCCGCCGCTCCTTCGGGGGGCGCGCGGCCTTGGGGGGCTCTTCACGGTCGGGGTCGCGCTGGGTGAAGATGCGGGCGATGCCGATGGCCAGGCAGATGGCCGTGGTGATCGCCATGGTGGGGAAGGTGCTGGTCAGCGGTAGCGCGACGGTGATCAGCAGTTCCTTGAGACCGGACTGGCCCTTGTCGGGGGACAACCATGCCAGCGCGAGGATCGCCGTGACCGCGAAGATCAAGGGCGGCTGGACCATCGGCCCGAACAGGTTGCGGCGGCGCACCAGGGCGATGGCGGCCACGCAGCCGAGCACGTACCCGCCGGTGTAGACGCCGCCGAGGGCGGCCGCGCGGTTCATGTCGACGACGGCGGCGACCCCGGACAGGACCAGGGCCACCAGCACGGCGGCCCACCAGGGCAGGCCCCGGGAACTGCCGAACACCGGTCGCTCGTCCCAGGCGGGCTCGGCGGTGTCGTCATCAAGATCGCCGGGGCGATCGCGAGTCGCGGTCACGCCGGTACACGTTAGACCTTGCGGGTGTGCCGCCTGTCAGGACTGCTCCGCTCAACCACCCGGGAGAGTGGTTGAGGTCACACCGGCGATCGGGGTGTGCCCGTCGACGGCCGGGGGAGCACACTCTGTGGTCGATCCCGACTCCTGGAGGAGACCGACCGTGACCGCCGTGTTCGGCACCCTGGCCGCCGTGCTCGCGCTCCTGCTCGCCGGGGCGGTCGCCCTGTTCTGGCGGCTCTACAACGACAGCGACCGGCGGGCCGCCGCCTTCCGCGCCGAGGTGGCCGCCGAGCGGGCCCGGTCCGACGCCCACCAGAGCGCGCTGCGCCGCTACGAGGTCGCGTTCGCCTCCATCAGCGGCCGCGGCGAGCTGGGCGAGCAGGTGCTGGTGGAGACCGCGAGGGCACTGGGCATGCGCGAGGGCCTGCACTTCACGGTGCAGACCGACGTGGCGGGCGGCGGCGCGGCCCGGCCCGACCTGCTGCTGCTGGTCGGCGACGGCCGCAAGGTCCCCGTCGACGCCAAGATGAGCATGGCCACCTGGGTCGAGGCCGTGGAGACCGACGACGCCGAGGAGCGGTTGGACGCGCTGCGCGTGCACGTGCGCAACATCCGCTCCCGCGCCGCGGACCTGGCGGGCAAGGGCTACCAGCGCTGGGCCGACGCCATCTACGGCACGATCATGTTCGTCCCCTCCGACGCCGCCGTGGTCGCCGCGCTCGACGCCGACCCCGAGCTGCTGCGCTGGCTGATGGACCGCCGCGTCTTCCTCTGCGGCCCCACCGGTTTCGCCGTCATCGCCGCCGCCGCCCTGTTCGCCGCCACCGAGCGCACCCTCGCCGAGGACGTCGCCGCCGTGCGCTCCCAGTCCGCCGCCGCCCACCGGGCCGCCGCGGGCGCGGTCGACGCGGTCAACCTGTCCAGCACGCACCTGCAGCGCTTCATCTCCGCCCGCCGCCGCGAGCTGGACGCCCTCGAGCAGTTCCGCGCCGCCGTCACCCCGTTGACCGAGGCCTCCGGCACCCCGACCGCCCTGTCGGAGATCCGCCGAGTCGAAGAGCCCACCTATACCGATTGACATGCAGCCAAATGGCTGCCTATTCTCGGGGGGTGGACGCGGTGTTCAAGGCCCTGGCCGACCCCGGGCGGCGTGCCCTGCTGGACCGGCTGCGCGAGCGCGGCGGCCAGACCCTGGGCGAGCTGTGCCAGGGGATGGACATGGCCCGGCAGTCGGTCAGCAAGCACCTGGCCGTGCTGGAGGCCGCTGACCTCGTGGTCACCGAGCGGCGGGGCAGGGAGAAGCTGCACCGCCTCAACGCCGCGCCGGTCACCGACATCGTCGACCGCTGGGTCAGCCGGTACCACCAGCCGCGCGCCCATGCCCTGGCCGACCTCAAACACGTCCTGGAGGAACCGTTGGACGACAACGACTTCGTCTACATGTCCTACATCCGCGCCACACCCGAACAGGTGTGGGACGCCCTGACCCGGCCCGAGTTCACCCGCCGGTACTGGGACGGCACCGAGCTCGTCTCCACCTGGGAGCAGGGCGCCCGGGTCTCCTGGGACGGCCACGAGGACGCCGGGCAGGTCGTGCTGGAGTCCGACCGGCCCCGGCTGCTCAGCTACACCTGGCACACCTTCACCCCCGCCTGGGCCGAGCACGTGGGTGTCGACGAGGAGCTGCGCGCGAAGCTGGCCGCCGAGCCGCGCACCCGTGCGACGTTCGCGATCGAGCAGGTCGGCGAGCTGGTCAAGCTCACCGTGACGCACTCCGGGTTCGAGCCGGGCTCGACCCTGCGGGGCATGGTCGGCGAGGGCTGGCCGCACATCGTCTCCAGCCTCAAGTCGCTGCTGGAAACCGGCTCCCCCTTGCCGCTCGAACAGAACGACCCGTTCGACGGCGTGTCGACCGCGATCGGGTGACCCCGCGTCCTACCGTGGTCGGTCATGCGCGTCCTGCACACCTCCGATTGGCACGTCGGGCGCACCTTCCACGGCCGCGACCTGCTCGCTGAGCAGGAATCGGTGCTCAGCGGCCTGGCCGACCTGGTGACCGACGAGCGGATCGACGCCGTCGTGGTCGCGGGCGACCTCTACGACCGCGCCGTGCCCTCCGCCGAGGCGGTCGCCACCTGCACCAGGGTGCTCACCGCGCTGGCCGCCGCCGGGACGCGCATCGTCATCACCCCCGGCAACCACGACTCCGCCGCCCGGCTGGGCGCCTTCGCCGGGTTCGCCGAGGCGGGCGGGCTGCACCTGCGCACCAGCGCCGCCGACATCGCCCGGCCGGTCCTGCTCGACGACGCCCACGGCCCGGTCGCGCTCTACGGAATCCCCTACCTGGAACCGGAACCGGCCCGCCACGCCCTGGGCGACCCGTCGCTGCGCGGGCACGCCGGGGTGCTCGGCGAGGCCATGCGCCGGGTCCGCGCCGACCTCGCCGCGCGGCCCGCGGGCACCCGGTCGGTGGTGCTGTCGCACGCGTTCGTCACCGGCGGGGCGGAGTCGGACTCGGAGCGCACGATCTCGGTCGGCGGTGTGCCGCACGTGCCGTCGGCGACCTTCGACGGCGTGGACTACGTCGCGCTCGGGCACCTGCACGGCCCGCAGGAGCTCTCGCCGCGCCTGCGCTACTCCGGTAGCCCCCTGGCCTACTCGTTCTCCGAGGCGCGCCACCGCAAGTCGGTCTACCTGGTCGAGCTGGGGCCCGAGGGGCTCGTCGACGTCGAGCGCCGCCACCTGCCGGTGCCGCGCGAGCTGGCCACCGCGCGCGGCGAGCTGGACGACCTGCTGCGCGATCCGGCGCTCGCGGAGTTGGAGGACAAGTTCCTCAGCGTCGAGCTGACCGACCAGGTGCGCCCGCTCGAGGCCATGCGCAGGCTGCGCGAGCGCTTCCCGCACGTGGCGCACCTGGAGTGGCGGCCGGAGGGCGGGCTCGTCGAGCTGCGCTACCGGGAGGCGGTGCGCGGCCGGTCCGACGAGGAGGTCGCCTGCTGCTTCGTCGCCGACGCCCGCAACGGCGTCGAGCCGGACGAGGCCGATCGGGAGCTGCTGCGCGAGGCGCTGGCCGCCGTCGCCGCGGAGGGTCGCCGATGAGGCTGCACCGCCTGGAGCTGTCCGGGTTCGGCCCGTACGCGGGGGTCGAGTCCGTCGACTTCGACGCCCTCGGCGCGGAGGGCCTGTTCCTGCTCACCGGCGACACCGGCGCGGGCAAGACGACGCTGCTCGACGCGGTGGCCTTCGCCCTGTTCGGGTCGGTCCCCGGTATGCGCGGCGAGACCAAGCGGCTGCGCTGCGACTACGCCCGCGCCGACAGCGAGACCTGGGTGCGCCTGGAGCTGACCATCCAGTCGCACCGCCTGCTCATCGAGCGCCACCCCGAGTACGAGCGCCGCAAGAAGCGCGGTGAGGGCACGACCCGGTCGCAGTCCCGCGTCTCGCTGACCTGGACCGGGCCCGCGCCGTCGGGCCACGCCCCGGACGGCATCACCCGCATCGACGAGGTGGCCGACACCGTCGAGCGGCTGCTCGGCATGACCAAGGAGCAGTTCTTCCAGGTCGTCCTGCTGCCGCAGGGCGACTTCGCCCGCTTCCTGCGCTCCACCACCGAGGAGCGCGAGGTGCTGCTGGAGAAGCTGTTCGGCACCCAGCGCTTCGAGCGCGTCGAGCAGTGGTTCCGCGAGCACCGCGCCGAGCGCCGCCGGGTCGTCGATGAGGCCCGTGAGGCGGCGCGGCGGCTCGCCGAGCGGTTCTCCCAGGCCGCGGGCGAGGACCTGCCCGACGACCCCGACCCCGGCTGGGTCACCGGCGTCGTCTCGGCCGCCGAGACGCTGCACCGCGAGTCCGCCGAGGCCGTCCGCACCACCGCGCAGGCCCGCGACCGCGCCGCCGCGGCCTTCGACGACGGCCGGTCGCTGCTGGCCAAGGTCGAGCGGGTCCGCCGCGCGACCGACGAGCTGGCCGAGCTGGCGGCCCAGGCGGAGGTCCGGGTGGCGTGGCGCGCGGAGATGGAGTCCGCCCGCCGCGCCCGGCCCGTCGTCTCCGCGCACGAGCAGTTGGACCGCGCCGAGCGCGCGGCGGGGTCGGCCGCCGAGGCGGTCGAACGGCGTGTCCAGGAGGCCGGGGCCCTGGGCGTGCGGGTCGACGGCGAGCGCTCGACCGAGGCGTTGTCGGACGTCGCTGCCCTGCGGGCGCTGGCAGGCGGGCTGCGCGAGGAGGCGGGGGCCCTCACCGGGCTGGTCGAGCAGGCGGGTCGTCAGCGCGAGGACGAGAAGCGGCTGGGGGCCCTGGCTGAGCGGATCGCTTCGCTGGGCGAGCGCCGCGACCGCGTGGCGGCGGCGTTGGCGGCCGTGCCCGAGCAGCTCCGGCAGGCGCGCGACGCCGTCGCCGCCGCGACTGCGGCCCAGGGCGTCGTCGAGGGTCTGCGGGCGCGGCGGGACGAGCTGGGCGGGGCGTTGCGGGAGCGCGATTCGCTGCCGGGCTTGGCGGAGGCGGAGAGCGCGGCGCGGTCGGCGAGCCAGGACTCCGTTGACCGGCACTTGACCGCGCGGGAGCGGGTCCTCGAACTCCGCCAGCTCCGGCTGGACGGGATGGCCGCCGAGTTGGCGGCGGGGCTGGCCACTGGGGAGCCGTGCCCGGTGTGCGGGGCGCACGAGCACCCCGTCCCGGCGCGCCCCGCGCCGAACGCCGCCACGGGCGCGGAGGAGCGGGCCGCCGCCGCCGCCGAACAGGAGGCCGCCCGGCGCAGCGACCGGGCGAAGGACGCGCTGTCCGAGGCGTCGGCGGCCGTGGCCGCCCTGCGGGAGCGCCTCGCCGTGTGGGCCGGGGTCGACCTCGACGCGGAGCTGGCGGCGGTGACCACCCGCTACCGCGCCGCCCGCGCGACGGCCGCTGGCCTGGAGGTCGCCACGAAGGAGCTGGACAAGGCCGAGACGGACGCGGAGACGCTCCGCTCCCACCGCGAGGCCATCGACCTCGATTCGGCCCGCGCGGCGGCCGAGCGGACGTCCCTCACCGAGGTCGTCACCGAACGCCGAACCAGGATCGACGCGGCCCGAGCGGGCTTCCCCACCGTCGCCGACCACCTCACCGACGTGCAACGCCGCGTCACCGTCGTCGAGTCCCTCGCCGACGCCTGCGTCGCCGCCGAGTCGGCCCGCGCCCACGTGGCCGAGCGCGGGGACCTGCTCGCCGCGGCGGTCGCGGAGGCGGGCTTCCACTCCCTGCCCGAGGCCCTGGGCGCCGCCCGCGCCGACACCGTCATCGAGAAACTGCACACCAGACTCGCCGATGCCGAAGCGGCCATCCGCCAGCACAGGACCACCCTCGCCGACCCAGACCTCTCCGGCGTCCTCCCCACCGCCACGGTCGACCTGGCCCCCCTGGAAGCCGCCGCCGTCTCAGCCCGCGGCGACGCCGAGAACGCCGTCGCCCAGGAGCGCCGGGCCAGGGAAGAGCACATCGCCGTCCGAGACCTGGGCAAGCGCCTCGTCCAAGCCTGGCAAGACCTCGCCCCCTTGGAAGCCGACTTCACCGCCCTCGACTCCCTCACCGACGTGGTCAACGGCCGGGGGCAGAACCACGCGCGCATGTCGCTGCGCTCCTATGTCCTCGCGGCCCGGTTGGAGGAAGTCGCCATCGCCGCCTCCGCCCGGCTCCGCGAGATGAGCCAGGGGCGGTACTCCTTCCAGCACACCGACGCAGCCGGACCCCGGGGGCGTCGCGGTGGGCTGGGCCTGGACGTGCTGGACGACTACTCGGGGCAGACCCGGCCAGCCAAGACGTTGTCGGGCGGGGAGTCGTTCATCGCCTCGCTGTCGTTGGCGCTGGGGTTGGCCGACGTGGTGGCGGCGGAGTCGGGGACGGCGCTGCTGGACACGTTGTTCGTGGACGAGGGCTTCGGGACGCTGGACGCGAACACGCTGGACGACGTGATGGCCACATTGGACGGGTTGCGGTCCGGGGGGCGGGTGGTGGGTCTGGTGTCGCATGTGGAGGAACTTCGCCAGCGGATTCCCGCCCGGTTGCGCGTCATGAAGGCCCGCACGGGCTCCACGGTCCGCGTGGAGGGAACGCTTTAGCCGACCGGCTGCTGTCCCAGGGGAGCCCAAGCCGAAAGCCGCTCAGCGACTTCCGCGTGAGCGAGGACACCGGTCGCCGCGGCGATGACGAGGTCGTACGCGCCATCCTCCGGCGCGTCCAGGTCCACACCGTTGAGGCCGTAGAAGACGAAAGCCGCCATCCAGCTCAGCCGCTTGTTGCCGTCGATCAAGGGGTGGTTGCGCACCACCGATTCGAGGAGCACAGCCGCCTTCTCGTGCAGCCCCGGATAGGCGTCCTGCCCCATCAGCGACGACTGCGGGCGGTGGGCCGCGGCGTCGAGCAACCCCAGGTCGCGGACCTTGGGCACGCCCAGGTCGGTCGCCAGGACGAGCAGGTCGTCCAGGGCCAGGTACTCGGCCATCACTGCGCGAGGCGGTCGAGCAGCGACGCGTAGCGCGCCCGACCGTCCTGGGACAGGGCGCGCACCCGACCATCTCGAACCGACCTGGCAGCGGTCTCCGTGATCGCCTGGACAACGGCCTCGTGCTCGCTCACCCCGGTGGCCTCGGCGAGCATCGCGAGGGCGCGCTGCTGTTCCTCGGTCAACCTCAGCGTCATCTCCACGACCGCACGGTACCGCGTTGGTATCACGATCGTCGTGGATTTCGGCGGCAACCGCGACCCCGGTCAGACGTTGAAGCGGAACTCGACCACGTCGCCGTCGGACATGACGTAGTCCTTGCCCTCGATGCGGACCTTGCCCGCTGACTTGGCCGCCGCCATCGAGCCCGCCGCCATCAGGTCCTCGAACGAGACGATCTCGGCCTTGATGAAGCCGCGTTCGAAGTCGGTGTGGATGACGCCCGCGGCCTGGGGGGCGGTGGCGCCCTGGGGGATGGTCCAGGCGCGGGACTCCTTGGGGCCCGCGGTGAGGTAGGTCTGCAGGCCGAGGGTGTGGAAGCCCGCGCGGGCCAGGGCGTTGAGGCCCGGTTCGGTCTGGCCGACGGACTCCAGGAGTTCGCGGGTGGACTCCTCGTCCAGTTCCAGCAGTTCCGCCTCGACCTTGGCGTCGAGGAACACCGCGTCGGCGGGGGCGACCAGCCTGGCCAGCTCGGCGACGCGGTTGTCGTCGGTGAGGATCGACTCGTCGGCGTTGAAGACGTAGAGGAAGGGCTTGGTCGTCAGGAGGGAGAGCTCGCGCAGCAGGGACACGTCGACGCCCGCGGTGAACAGGGTCGTTCCGGAGTCGAGGATGTCCTTGGCGGCGTTGGCGGCGTCGAGGGTGGGGCGGGCCTCCTTGCGGGTGCGCGCCTCCTTCTCCAGCCGGGGGATCGCCTTCTCCAGGGTCTGCAGGTCGGCGAGGATCAGCTCGGTGTTGATCGTCTCGATGTCCGACAGCGGGTCGACCTTGCCGTCGACGTGCACCACGTCCGGGTCGTCGAAGACGCGGATGACCTGGCAGATGGCGTTGGCCTCGCGGATGTTGGCGAGGAACTTGTTGCCCAGGCCCGCGCCCTCCGACGCGCCCTTGACGATCCCGGCGATGTCGACGAACGACACCACCGCCGGGACGGTCTTCTCGCTGCCGAACACCTCCGCGAGCTTGTCCAACCGGGGGTCGGGCAGCGGGACGATGCCGACGTTGGGCTCGATGGTCGCGAACGGGTAGTTCGCGGCGAGCACGTCGTTGTTCGTCAGGGCGTTGAACAGAGTGGACTTGCCGACGTTGGGCAGGCCGACGATGCCGAGGGTCAAACTCACGGGTCGGGAGTCTACGGACCGCCCCCGGCCGCCCCGTCCGGGTGGCCGCTGTGTCAATTCGTTACCAACACAATTACCAGTTTTCGTGACACATAGTCGCTGTTCGTAGCCCGTCTGTCCGCAGGACAGCGCCCATTCGCTTAGTAACGATCACTGGTTTTGCGCCGATAGGGCGACCCTCTGTGCTCATGTCCCAGATAACGCACGGTCGGATTAGCCCAATTGGACGCTAGTCACCAGGTCACCCCTCAACAACACTCCGTGAGCGCCCTGCCGTTCTCCGCTTGCTCGGACGTGTGACAGGTAGCGCTCCAGCTCACCCGCTGAGGAAGAAGGACGTGGGATGATTCGACCCGAATGGCGACGACGCAGTCGCATCGCCGCAGGTGTCGCGCTGACGTCGGCGCTGGCGAGCGCGATGCTCGTCACCGGTCCGGCCGCGTCCGCGGCGCCGTCGTCGGCCCCGGCCGAGGACGGGCCCGGCATCGGCAAGCACGACCTGGACCTGCTGAACAAGGCCAGGCAGGCAGGCCGCAAGACCGTCAAGGTGCTGATCAGCACCGCCGAGCAGGGTGACGCGGCGGCCAAGGTCGACGAGCTGTCCAGGGCGGGCGCCAAGGTCGAGTACCGCAAGGACGACATCGGCTACGTGCGCGCCGAGGTCCCCGTCGACCAGGTCAAGAAGATCGCCGCCCTGCCCGGGGTCAGCGCGCTCGACCTCGACGAGAACATCCCGCTGCCCGACCCGGCCCCCGCGGGCGCGGTCGACCCGTCGCCGCAGCCCGCGCCGGGCCCGTCCACCCCGCGGGTCAACCCGTACATGCCCACCGGGGACATCAACGCGGCCCAGTTCGTCAACGACCACCCGACCTGGGACGGCCGCGGCACCACCGTGGCCATCGTCGACTCCGGCGTGGACCTCGACCACCCGTCGCTGAACACCACCAGCACCGGCGAGCGCAAGATCACCGACTGGGTCACCCACACCGACCCCGGCTTCACCGGCACCACCAACAACGACGACGACCCGACGTGGCTGCTGATGACCACGAAGACCACGGGCGCCGCCGTCGGCCTGCCGAACGAGACCGGCGACCTGCGCGTCGGGACGTTCGACGAGCGCGACCCGCGCCTGGGCGGCGAGATGGGCAGCGACGTCAACCGCGACGGCAACCCCGCCGGGTCCAAGGGCACCTTCGGCGTGGTGTGGAACGTCGGCACCGGCGCCGTCTGGGTCGACCTCGACCAGGACGGCGCGTTCGACGACGAGAAGCCGATGACCGACTACAAGGTCAAGCACGACATCGGCTACTTCGGCACCGACAACGCCGACACCCCGGTGAAGGAGCACGTGCCGTTCGTCGTGCAGACGAGCCCGTCGACCAACTCGGTCAACATCGGCATCGTCTCCGGCGCGCACGGCTCGCACGTGGCGGGCATCGTCGCGGGCAACCGGCTCTTCGGCGGCACCATGAACGGCGCGGCCCCCGGCGCGAACCTGGTCTCGGTCCGGGTCTGCCTGTGGATCACCGGCTGCACCAACCACGCCCTGCTCGAGGGCATGATCTACGCCGCCTCGGTGGCCAACGTCGACGTCATCAACATGTCGATCGGCGGCCTGCCCGCGCTCAACGACGCCAACAACGCGCGCGCTGAGCTCTACGACCGGCTGATCGACACCTACGACGTGCAGATGTTCATCTCCGCGGGCAACTCCGGCGCGGGCTCGAACACCGTGGGCGACCCGTCGGTGGCCAGCAAGGTCGTCTCCGTCGGCTCCTACATCACCAAGGAGACCTGGCAGCGCAACTACGGCTCCGACCTGGGCGTCTCCGAGTCCCTGCACGGCTTCTCCTCGCGCGGCCCGCGCGAGGACGGCGGCTTCAAGCCCAACGTCGTCGCCCCCGGCTCGGCGATCTCCACCGTGCCGACCTGGCAGGAGGGCCAGCCGGTGGCGGGCACCTACGCCCTGCCGCCCGGCTACGCGCAGTTCAACGGCACCTCGATGGCCTCCCCGCAGGCCGCGGGCGCCGCGGCGCTGCTGGTGAGCGCGGCCAAGGCGAAGAACGTGCCGCACACCGCCGCGCAGATCCGCGACGCGTTCTACTCGACGTCCCGGTTCATCAACACCCTCGGCGCCTACGAGCAGGGCAACGGCCTGATCGACGTCAAGAAGGCCTGGACGCTGCTGAAGAAGAACCCGAGCCAGACCGCGATCACCACCTCGGTGCCGGTCAACACCGCGCTGTCGCAGTTCCTCAAGACCCCGGGCGTCGGCGTCGGCATCAACGACCGCGAGGGCGTGCGTGCGGGCGACACCTACACCCGCACCTACACCTTCACCCGCACCACCGGGTCGGCCGCGCCGGTGACCTACAAGGTCTCGTGGGTGGGCAACGACGGCACGTTCACCTCGGCCAAGAAGGTGACGCTGCCGCTCAACAGCGCGGTGAAGTTCCCGGTCACGGTCAAGCCGGGGGCCGCGGGCATCCACTCCGCGATCCTGAACCTGGACAGCCCGCTGACCGCCGCCATCGACGCGCAGACCCTCAACACGGTCGTCGCGGCGGAGGACTTCACGGCGGCCAACGCCTACACCATCCGCAAGGGCGGGCAGCTCGGGCGCAACGAGACCCAGTCGTTCTTCTACCGGGTCGGCCCGAACACCCCGGCGTTCAAGGTGGACATGCAGGGCGGTGGCGACACCCCCGGCGCGGGCCAGTTGCGCTTCCTGCGCTTCCACCCCTACGGCGTCGGCACCGAGTCCAACAGCTCGCTCAACTGCTACACCCCCGCCGTCGCGTCCTGCGACGCGGGCAGCCCCACCAGCCGGACGGTGACCAACCCGCAGCCCGGCGTGTGGGAGGTCGTGGTGGAGGCCCGCCGCACGTCCGACGCGGCGACCGCCCCGTTCACGCTGACCGCCTCGGTGCTCGGCGCGACCGTGTCCCCCAACCCGGACACGATCGCCTCGGCGGCCGCGGGCGTCCCGGTGGCCCGCTCCTACACCCTGAAGAACCTGTTCGGTCCCTTCACCGGCAAGGCGAGCGGCACCGACCTGGGCAGCGCCAAGCAGGCCCGGCTGACGATCGGCGACGGTGAGAGCCAGCAGTACCAGATCCCGGTGACCGCGGGCTCGACCTCGCTGCGGGTCAAGATCGGCGCCACCAGCGACCTCGGCGCCGACCTCGACCTCGCCGTGTTCCGCTGCGCCCCGAGCTGCGTGCTCGTCGGGCAGGCGGCGGACGGCGACTCCGAGGAGGAGGTGACCATCGCCAACCCGGCGGCGGGCACCTACATCGCCCTGGTGGACGGCTACTCGGTGCCCGCGGGCACCACGCAGTTCGACTACCTGGACGTGTTCACCAACCCGGCCTTCGGCTCGGTCGCGGTGACCGACGCGGACGCCCTGCGCGCCGCCAACGCGTCGTGGACGGTGTCGGGCGCGGTGACCGCGAACGCGGCGCCCGCGGCCGGTCGCGTCCTGCTCGGCAACGTCGAGGTGCGCACCGACACCGGTGTGCTCGTCGGCTCCGGCGACGTCGTCGTCCAGGCGGTCTCCTGACCGCGCGGGTGAGGGCCGCACGGGTTTGACCACCTGAGTGCGAGTGACAACGGGGACCCGCCTGACCGGCGGGTCCCCGTTCTCGTCCCGGGAAAGCGAGGCACATGTCTGTTTCTCGCCAGACCGGGGGGCCCGCCGCCGGCAGCATGGTCCGGTGTTGATCGACCCGGAGCTGGCCCACCGCGCCGCCGCCGTCCGCGACACGCGCTTCGACGGCAGGCTCGTCCTGGCCGTCCGCACGACGGGGGTCTACTGCGCGCCCTCGTGCCCGGCGGCGGCCGCGCGGCGGCGCTCGGCGGAGTTCTTCCCGACCTCGGCCGCGGCGCAGCAGCAGGGCTACCGGGCGTGCCTGCGCTGCCTGCCCGACGTCATCCCCGGCTCCCCGGAGTGGAACACCCGCGGCGACCTGGCCGGGCGCGCCATGCGGCTGATCCTCGACGGCGTCATCGAGCGCGAGGGCGTGCCCGGCCTTGCCCGCCGCGTCGGCTACTCGGAGCGGCACCTGACCAGGGTGCTCACCGCCGAGCTGGGCGCGGGCCCGCTGGCCCTGGCCCGCGCCCAGCGCGCCCACCTGGCCCGGCTGCTCATCGAGACCACCTCGCTGAGCGTGTCCGACGTGGCCTTCGCCGCGGGCTTCGCCAGCGTCCGCCAGTTCAACGACACCGTCCGCGCCGTGTTCGCCGCGACCCCGTCGGAGCTGCGCACCGCGGCCTCCCGCGGGGGGAGCCGAAGACGGGTCCCCACCACCCCCGGCCGCGTCACCCTCCGCCTGCCCGTCCGCACCCCCTTCGACGCGGCGGGCATCCTGGCCTTCCTGGGCTCCCGCGCCATCCCCGGCGTCGAGGCCGCCCACCCCGGCCGCTACTCCCGCACCCTGCGCCTGCCGCACGGCCCGGCGACCGCCCACCTGCGCCCGGCGGGCACCCACGTCGAGTGCGCCCTACGCCTGGCCGACCTGCGCGACCTGGGCACCGCCGTCGCCCGGCTGCGCAGGCTGTTCGACCTCGACGCCGACCCGGCGGCCATCGACCGCGTGCTGGCCGCGGACCCCGGCCTGGCCCCGTCGGTGGCGGCCGTCCCCGGCATCCGGGTGCCCGGCAGCGTCGACGGCACCGAGACGGTCCTGCGGGCGCTCCTGGGCCAGCAGTTGACGGTGCCCGCGGCTCGTGCGGCGGCGCGTCGGCTCACCGAGGCGGTGGGGGAGTCCCTGCCCGCGCGGGACGGCGAGCTGACGACGTTGTTCCCGTCGGCGGCGGCGGTGGCTGAGCGGGGCGGGGAGGTGCTGGCGGGGCCGACTCGGCGCGTGGACGCGATCCGGATGGTGTGCGCGGCGATCGCGTCGGGGGAGCTGGAGCTGCACGTGGGGGTGGACCCGGAGGCGTTGCGGTCCCGGTTGCGGTCCTACCCCGGGGTCGGGGCCTCGACCGCCGGGTACGTGGTGATGCGGCTGCTGGGGGAGCCGGACATCCTGCCGCCCAACGACGTCGTGCCGCGCGGCGCGGACGACCTGGCGGAGCGGGGGCGGGCGTGGAGCCCGTGGCGGTCGTACGCGGGGATGCACCTGTGGCGCACCTCAGCCCGCGTCGTCCCGGAGCCGTAGGGTCGCGTAACGGAGACGAGAAAGTCTCGATTCCTCCTACATGGAGACCGATGAGCAGGTGGTGGCGAACTTCGAGCTGCACGTGCGCCGCCACATCGCCGCGTTGCAGGCCCTGGGCCACCCGGCCAACGTCTTCACCGCCATGGTCGCGGACTACGGCGCGGTGGGCGCCACCCGGCGCCTGATCCTCGACCCCGCCCCCTCCTACGGCCTCTGGCGCCTCGCGGAGACGGGCAACCTCTCCCTGAGCGTCGAGCTGGCCACCCTCCTGCCCGCCTACCGCCCACTGTTCGACGACGCGGTCCGCGACGCCGCCTGGCGCAAACTGGAACTCCTGGGCGTCAAGGTCCCCGACGAGATAGCCGACGCCGACCGCGCCCTCGTCCGGGACTGAGGTCCTGCCCGGCGGGTCAGCCCAGGGCGTCGAGCACCCCGTCGATCTCGGTGGCCAGCGTGGTGTCGAGCTCGGTGATGCCGTCCTCGGAGTGGGTCATGAGCCGAAAAGTCACCGTGCGCCACCGGATGTCGATGTCCGGGTGGTGATCGGCGCTCTCCGCGATCTCCGCGACCCGGTTGACCACCTGGATGGCCTGGGGGAACGACGGGAGTTCGGCCTCGCGGACCAGGGCCCCGTCCTGGAGCCTCCAGGTCGAGAGGGCGCCGAGGGCCTTGCCGAGGTCTTGTTCGCTCAGGATCTGGGGCATGGGTCCATGGTGGCCCACCGCGGCGGCGTACGCTCGGTTCCGCCACGGGAGTCCGGTAATGGCCGGGCTGAGAGGAGGGCACGAGCCCTCGACCGTCTACCTGATCAGGGTCATGCCTGCGCAGGGAGGGCCTCGTGGTGCGCACCCGTCCCAGGAGGCCCGTTATGCGTCGGTTCATCCCACTTGTCGCACTCGCCCTGGTGGCGGGGTGCTCGGTCGGCTCGGGTGGGGAGACCGCTGGGGAGCGGAAGGTCGTGCTGGTCACGCACGACTCCTTCGCCGTCGACCAGTCGGTGCTCGACCGGTTCCGGGAGCGGTCCGGGATCACCGTGGAGGTCCGGTCCAGCGGCGACGCGGGGGCGTTGACCAACCAACTGGTGTTGACCAAGGCCAATCCGCTCGGCGACGTGGCGTTCGGGGTCGACAACACCTTCGCCTCCCGCGCGCTCGACGAGGGGGTCTTCGCCGAGCACCGGGGGCCCGAGTCCGACAAGGGCCAGCAGCGCTA
The DNA here is from genome assembly GCF_009745975.1 of Actinokineospora pegani. Lineage (GTDB taxonomy): Bacteria > Actinomycetota > Actinomycetes > Mycobacteriales > Pseudonocardiaceae > Actinokineospora > Actinokineospora pegani. The sequence continues at coordinate 122,528 of NZ_WHOL01000063.1, forward strand.
CGCCGTGGACGACAGCGGCAGGCTCAGCGCGGTGGACGTGGGAGACGTCTGCGTCAACGTCGACAACGCGCTCGCCGACCCGCCCAGGACGTTCGAGGACCTCGCCGACCCGCGGTTCAAGGACAAGCTGGTCGTCGAGGACCCGGCGACGTCCTCGCCCGGGCTGGCGTTCCTGCTCGGCACCGTGGCGCACTTCGGCGAGCAGGGCTGGCAGGGGTACTGGGCCCAGCTCAAGGCCAACGGCGTCAAGGTCGTCAGCGGCTGGGAGGAGGCCTACACCCAGGAGTTCTCCGGCTCGTCGGGCAAGGGCCCGCGCCCGATCGTCGTCTCCTACGCGTCCTCCCCGTCCGCCGAGGTGGGCGACGACGGCACCCCGCGCACGACCGCGCTGCTGGACACCTGCTTCCGCCAGGTCGAGTACGCGGGCGTGCTCAACGGGGCCAAGAACCCCGAGGACGCGGGCGAGGTCGTCGACTTCCTGCTGTCGGAGGACTTCCAGGAGACCGTCGCCGACAAGATGTACGTCTACCCGTCCCGCGAGGGCGTGGCGCTGCCCGAGTCGTGGGCGGTCGCCGCCCCGCTGCCGCAGAACCCCGCGACCCTGCCCGCCGCCGACATCTCGGCCAACCGGCAGCGGTGGATCGAGCAGTGGCGCTCCGCCGTCCAGGGCTGAGGAGGGCCGCGGGGCCGCTGCTGTTCGCCGCCGTCCCGCTGGGCTTCCTCGCCGTCTTCTTCCTCTGGCCGGTGGCCGCGATCGTGCGGCTGGGCGTGGTCGAGGGCGGGCTCGCCGCGGTCTGGTCCGAGGCGGGCACGTGGGGGCTGGTCGGGTTCACGCTGGGCCAGGCCGCCGCGGCGACGGTGGTCGCGGTGCTGGCCGGGCTGCCGGTGGCGTTCCTGCTGGCCAGGGTGCGGCTGCCGGGGGCGGCGCTGGTCCGGGCGGCGGTGCTGGTGCCGTTCGTGCTGCCGACGGTCGTGGTGGGGCTGGCGTTCCGGTCGCTGATGCCCGACGGCGGGGTGCTGGCGATCGTGCTGGCCAACGCGTTCTTCAACGTCGCCGTGGTGGCCAGGACCGTCGGCGGGCTGTGGGCGCACCTCGACCGCCGGGCCGAGGACGCCGCGCGGGCGCTGGGCGCGACCCGGCTGCGCGCGTTCACCTCGGTGACCCTGCCCGCGCTCACCCCGGCGATCGGCTCGGCCGCCGCGGTGGTCTTCCTGTTCTGCGCCACCAGCTTCGGCGTGGTGCTGCTGCTCGGCGGGGCCCGGTACCGGACCCTGGAGACCGAGATCTACCTGCGCACGGTCGAGTTGCTGGACCTCTCGGGCGCGGCGGCGTTGTCGTTGTTGCAGTTCCTCGCGGTGGTGGCGGTGCTGGTCGCGGGGGCGATCGCCCGCCGCCGCAGGGAGGGCGCCCAGGAGTTGCGCGGCCGGGCCGAGGTGGCGCGGCGGCCGGAGCGCGGGGAGTGGGTGGCGGTCGCGCTGGCCTACGGCGTGCTCGCCGCGTTGGCGGTGCCGGTCGTGGCGCTGGTGGTCCGGTCGTTCTCCGGCGGGTTCGCGGGCTACGCGGCGCTGAACACCACCGGCTACCGGGGGTCGTTGCAGGTCACGGGGGTCGAAGCGGCGGTGAACTCGCTGCGCGCCGCGACCGACGCGACGCTGTTGGCCATGGTGCTGGGGGTGTTGGCGTCCGTCGCGCTGGTGCTGCTGGGGCGCTCCGGTCTGCGCCCGGGGTTCGTCGAGGGCGTCGACACCGCGCTGATGCTGCCGCTGGGCGTCTCGGCGGTGACGGTCGGGTTCGGCTACCTGATCACCCTGGACGCGCTGCCGGGCGACCTGCGCACCTCGCCGGTGCTGGTGCCGCTGGCGCAGGCGCTCGTCGTGACGCCGCTGGTGGTGCGGACCCTGCTCCCGGTGCTGCGCTCGGTCGACGACCGCCTCCGGCAGGCTGCCGCGGCGCTGGGCGCGGGCCCGTGGCGGGTGTGGCGCGAGGTCGACATCCCGCTGGCTGGCCGGTCCCTGGTGGCCTCGGCGGCGTTCGGCTACGTGGTGGCGCTGGGCGAGTTCGGCGCGACGAGCTTCCTGGCCCGCCCGGACGCGGCGACCCTGCCGGTGGTCATCGGTCGGCTCGTGGCGCGCCCGGGGGAGCTCAACAACCAGATGGCCTACGCGGCCTGCACCTTGCTGATGCTGGTGACCGTGGTGGTCGCGATCGCCGTCGAGCGGTTGCGCGTGCCGGGAGTGGGTGAGTTCTGATGCTGGGCGTCGAGGGCTTGTCGGTCCACTACGGATCGGTGACCGCCGTGTCCGATGTGGACCTCATGGTCGCGGACGGCGAGGTGCTGGCGCTGCTGGGTCCCTCCGGCTGCGGCAAGTCGACGCTGCTGCGCGCGGTGGCCGGGTTGCAGGAGTGCTCGGGGGCGGTGCGGTGGGACGGGGCGGACCTGGCCAAGGTCCCGGTCCACCGGCGCGGGTTCGGCCTGGTGTTCCAGGACGGGCAGCTCTTCCCGCACCGGGACGTGGCGGGCAACATCGCCTTCGGGCTGCGGATGGCGGGCGTGGGCAAGGCGGCCCGGGTCGCCCGCGTGGCGGAGCTGCTGGAGCTGGTCGGCCTGGCGGGCTACGCCTCCCGGCGCGTGGGGGAGCTGTCGGGGGGAGAGCGGCAGCGGGTGGCGTTGGCGCGGGCGCTGGCCCCCCGGCCCCGCTTGCTGCTGCTGGACGAGCCACTGTCCGCTTTGGACCGTGCGCTGCGCGAGCACCTGGCCGTCGACCTGGCCAGGGTGCTGCGGCTGTCCGGGACGACGGCGCTGGTGGTCACCCACGACCACGACGAGGCGTTCACGCTGGCCGACCGGGTCGCGCTGATGCGCGGCGGGGTCATCCGCCAGGTCGGCGCGCCGGGCGAGGTGTGGGGGCGGCCGGTCGACGCCGAGACCGCCCGGTTCCTTGGCTGCGGGCGCGTGCTGGACGCGGGCGAGCTGGCCGCCTTCGGCGGGGTGCCGTGGGCGGGGCAGGTCGGTCTGCGCGAGTCCGCGCTGCGGGTGGCCGCCGACGGCCCGGTCGCGGGCGAGGTGACGGCGGCCGTGCACCGCCGCGACCACGTCCGGCTGGTGGTCGCGACGGTGGGGCTGGGGCAGGTCGACGCCGTGGCCGGGATCGCCGAGGCGCCCAGGGTGGGCGACTCGGTGTCGCTGCGCCTCGACGAGTCCGGCGTGGTGCCGGTGGGGTGAGCGCTCAGCCGTCGCGGGTGAGCATCCGGGACAGGGCCAGGGAGTAGCCGATGACCAGGTAGCAGCCGCCGCGCAGCACGCCCTCGACGAGGTTGCCGGTGGGCATCGGGTCGCTGATGACGTCGGGCAGGTCGCCCCAGCTCGTGGTGATGAGGGCGGGGGTGAGCCAGTCCAGCGCGGGGATGGCGTTGAGCACGCCCGAGACGATCACCAGGCCCAGCGCCACCGCGACGACCACCAGCGGGTGCTCGGTCATGGCGGACACGGCCAGCGCCACCGCGGCCAGGGCCCACACCTGGAAGGTGACCAGGGCGGCGAACAGCAGCACCCGGCCCAGGCCCGCGCCGAAGGGCAGCGTGGTGCCGGAGATGGTGAGCATCCCGTCGCCGCCGAGCAGGACGACGCCCGCGACGGTGCCGGTGACGGTCATCAGCAGCACGGCGAGCAGGGTCACCGCGGCGACGCCGAACGCCTTGACCGCCAGCAGGCGCGCGCGGCCGACCGGGGCGACCAGCAGGCCGCGCAGGGTGCCGTTGGCCGCCTCGCCCGCCAGCGCGTCGGCCGAGAGCATGGCGCCGACCAGGGGCAGCAGCATGGTCATCGCGATGACGAGGCTGAAGACCGGCAGCAGCAGGCCGTTGCCCTCGACCAGGCTCGCCATGCCGCCGCCGTTGGGGCCCTCGGCGCCGAGCGCCCCGGAGTCGGCGGCGATGGCGATGCCGACGCCCGCCACGACCGGGACCAGGGCCAGCAGGCCCAGCACGACCAGGGTTCGGGGGCGGCGCAGGACCAGGCGCAGCTCCGAGCGCAGCAGCCTGCCCAGCGGGGCGCGGGTGGCGGTCGGGCGTTGGACCGCCCGGTCCACGACGGCGGTGGTCATCGGGTCTCCTGGGGTACGAGCAGGTCGTCCATGTCGGGGTCGGCGGCGGTGGTCAGCCGGGCGAACAGGTCCTCCAGGCCGGTGCGCTGCCTGCGGACCTCGTGCACCGGCACGCCCGCGCGGACCAGCGTCGCCACGACCTCGGGCGCGGTGGTGGCGGTCAGGTCGACCCGGATGCCCTCGGCGGTCGAGCGGGCCGGGATGCGGCTGTCGCGCAGGGCGTCCACAGCGGACTCGACCTCGGGCGTGGACACCAGCAGGGAGGCGGTGCCCGCGTCGAGCAGGTCGCGCAGGTCGCCCTGGGCCACGACGGTGCCCTGGTTGAGCACGGCCACGTGCGTGCAGGTCGCCTCGACCTCGGCCAGCAGGTGCGAGGACACGACCACGGTCGTCCCCTCGGCGTGCAGGTCGGCCATGATCGAGCGGATCTCCCTGGTGCCCGCCGGGTCCAGGCCGTTGGTCGGCTCGTCGAGCACGACCAGCCTGCGCGGCACCAGCAGCGCGGCGGCCAGGCCGAGCCGCTGCTTCATGCCGAGCGAGTACCCCCGGTAGCGGCGGTTGGCCGCGTGCGCGAGGCCGACCCGCTCCACCGCCGCCCGCACGGCGGCGGGGGTGCCCGCGCCGGTCAGGTGCGGCTCGGCGGCCGCGACGCGCAGCAGGTTCTCCGTGCCGGACAGGAACGGGTGGAAGCCCGGTCCCTCGACCAGCGCGCCCACCTCGGGCAGCGCCCGCGCGGCGCCGTCGGGCAGCGCGTGGCCGAGCAGCTCGATCTCGCCCCTGGTCGGGGTGACCAGGCCCAGGAGCATGCGGATGGTCGTGGTCTTGCCGGAGCCGTTGGGGCCGAGCATCCCCATCACCGCGCCCGTGGGCACGTCGAGGTCCACGTTGTCCACCGCGACGGTGCCCCGGTAGACCTTGCGCAGACCACGCGTGCGGGCGGCGAGCGGGGTGGCCGCGGCGTCCGCCGCGGCCACCCCTTCCTGCCCGGGGGTCCCGGTCACTTCTGGCCGAGGGCGTCGACGAGCACCTGCTGCGGGACCGCGCCGACGGCGACCTGGCCGTCGTCGGTCACCAGGGCCGTGCCGACCTTGGTGGTGATGACGGTGCCGGTGCCGAACGCGCCGCTCACCGGCTGCCCGAACTGCTTGACCAGGTCGAGCCCGGTGGTCTTGCCGCCCTCGCGGCCACCCTTGTCCTCGGTGGTCACCTCGGACTCGAGCAGGTCCGCCGGGACCGTGCCGACGTAGACGGTGTCCCAACCCGAGCCGACGACCTTCGGCTTGATGGCGTTGAGCAGGTCCTGCTTCTGCTGCTCGGTGGGCTCGTGCTTGCCCACCTCGGCGTTGCCGTCGGTGACCTTCGCGCCCGCGGGCGGGGTGAAGGTGAACAGCGAGGCGTCCTGCGCGCCGGGGGTGAACTCGGTGAAGCCCAGGCTCAGCGCCGGGGCGGCGCTGCCGTTGGCCAGCACCTCCAGGCGCAGCGGCACCCGGGTCTCGGAGTCGACCGAGATGCGCACCTCGCGCAGCAGCGTGCGCTCGGACGGCTTCGGGGTCACCACGAGCTGGTAGACGGGGCGGTCGGCCACGCGGGCGGTGCCGTCGACCGACAGCGTCGACTCGTCCCCCATCGCCGTGACGAACTCGCGGGCGGCGGCCGCCGGGTCGGTCAGCCGCTGCTCCTCGCCCGCCTTGTCCCGCGCCCCACCGGTGTACTTCACGACCGACTTGTCGGCCGAGCTCCACAGCCAGGTGGTGGCGCCATCGGCGACCAGCGTCTTCTCGCCGTCGCCCTCGATCAGCGACACCCGGGCCTTGCCCTCGCCGTCGGTGTAGATCCGCGCGGCCTCGTCCCCGGTCGGCAGGCCGGGGATCGGCAGGCCCAGGTCGCTGGACACCGCCACGGTCCCCGACAGCGCGGGGACGTCGGTGGTCAGCACCGACGCGACCAACGACTCGGCGGTGGTCTCCGGCAGCGCGGGCGGTGTGGTGTCGGCGCCTGCCGGGGCGGCGATCAAGACCAGCCCGACCACGCCCGCGGTCGTCCCCGCCGCCGCCGCGGAAAGCGCCGTCCTCTTCCTGTTCATCGCTCTCACTCCCTGTTCGGGCTTTCTCTCCCTGTTCGAGGAGGGTTCCTCCCCGCACCGATGACAGTGCTCCACCGACGCTGAGATGGCGCTGAGAGCGCCCCGGCTGCTGAGAGTCGGCTGAGAGTGCGCGCGCCGAACCCCGGCCAGCCGCCATGATGGCACCCGTGAAGCCTCGGGTGCTGGTGGTCGACGACGAACTGGGGGTGCGCCGCGCCCTGCAACGCGGTCTCACCGCCGAGGGCATGGACGTGATGGTGGCCGCGGACGGCCCCAACGCCCTGCGCATGGCCCTGACCGGCGCGTTCGACGTGATCCTGCTCGACATCATGCTGCCCGGCCTGTCCGGCTACCGGGTGCTGGAGCGGCTGCGCGGCGAGGGCGTGCGCACCCCGGTGCTGCTGGTCTCGGCCAAGGACGGCGAGGTCGACCAGGCCGACGGGCTCGACCTGGGCGCGGACGGCTACCTGGTGAAGCCGTTCTCCTTCGTCGTGCTGGTCGCCCAGGTCAGGGCGGTGCTGCGGCGCGGGGCCGAGGACGGCCCCGGCCGCAGGCTGCGGCTGGGATCGCTGGTGGTCGACCGGGGCACCCGCGAGGTCACCTTCGACGACGAGCCGGTGGCGCTGAGCCCGCGCGAGTTCGCGGTGCTCGACGCGCTGGCCGGGCGCGCCGGGTCGGTCGTGACCAAGGACGAGCTGCTGCGGGCGGTCTGGGGCGACGAGCAGGCCGCCACCCGCAACGCCGTCGAGGTCTACGTGGGCTACCTGCGCCGCAAGCTCGACGCCGCGGGCGCCGACGGCATCGTGCGCACCGTGCGCGGCCACGGGTACCTGGCCTCGACCGCCGACATCGACGCCGCGATCGACCCGCCGCGCCCGCGGTGAGTCGTCGGACCCGGCGCCGCCGCAGCCTGCGCCGCCGCATCACCTTGCTGGCCACGGCGGTGACCGCGGTGGTGCTGGTCGGGCTGGCCCTGCTGAGCAGCCGCTTGATCGGCTCGCTGCTGGTGTCCTCGGCCGACGACGAACTGGCGCCCGCGCTGTCCTCCGCCGTCGCCGCGGTCAGCGCGGGGGACCCGGTCGTCCCGGCGTCGCCGAACTTCCAGACCCGCGTCCTCGACACCGCGGGCACGGCGGTCGACGGCGGCCCGCCGCCGCTGCTGTCGGCGGCCGACCTGCGCCGGGTCAAGGCCGCGCTGCCGGTGTCGCGCCTGGAGGACTCCCCGCCGACCCGCTGGCTGGGGACGGTGGCCACGGCCCCGGACGGCGCGCAGCGCGTGGTCGTCGTCGGCACCGGCCTGGTCGGGTTCTACCCGGCGCAGGGCGCCGCGCTGCGCTGGCTGCTCGTCGCCGCCGGGATCGCCGTCGCCGCCGCGGCCGCCGCCACCTGGTTCGCGGTCCGCTCGGCGATGCGCCCGGTGGGCAGGCTGCGCACCGCCGCCGCCGCCCTGGCCCCCGGCAAGCGCTTGCCCCTGCCCGAGGCGACCGAGCTGCACGCCCTGGCCGGGGCGCTCAACGACCTGCTGGCCCGCCGCGACGAGGCCGCCGACCGGCTGCGCCGCTTCACCGGCGACGCCGCGCACGAGCTGCGCTCCCCGGTGGCCTCCATCCGCGTGCAGGCCGAGGTCGCCGTCGAGCACCCGGACCCGTCGCTGTCCCAGGAGGTCCTCGCCGACGTCGCCGCCGAGTCGCGCAGGCTCTCCGCCCTGGTCGACGGCCTGCTCACGCTGGCCCGCTCGGACGCGGGCGAGCTGCCCCGCGCCACGTCGGTGGACCTCGGCGTCGCCGCCGCCGACGCCGCCACCCGCTGCCGGGTGGAGGACGGCCCCCGGATCGTCGTGCACCAGCCGCCGTCGTCGTGCTCGGTGCACGCCGCGCCCTCCGAGGTCGACCTGGTCCTGGACAACCTCCTGCGCAACGCCGTCCGGCACGCCAGGGCCCAGGTCGTGCTGACCGTCCTGCGGGTCGGCCGGGTGGTCAGGGTGGTCGTGGACGACGACGGCCACGGGATCGCCGAGGAGCACCGGGCCAAGGTGTTCGACCGCTTCTACCGGGTGCAGGATGACCGGGCGCGCAGCTCCGGCGGGACGGGGCTGGGGTTGGCGCTGGTGGCCGAGGTGGTGCGCAGGCGGGGGGGAGTCGTGCGGGTGGGGGAGTCGCCGGAGGGCGGGGCGCGGTTCCAGGTGTCCTGGTGGGCGGTGCGGTGAGCGTCCGCGACCTGTGGGAACAGGCCGAGCACGCGCAGCCCGTCGAACACGCGGTCCGCGTGGGCGGCCGGGCCGCCGTCGAGGAGCCCGGGGCCGAACAGCTCTCCGCGTGGCAGGCGGCCACCGGCCATGACCGGCCCGCCCGCGAGCGCCTCCTGGGCGGGATCGCGGGTGGGACCGCGCACGTGGTCGTCTCGGTCGCTGAGACGCCCGCGGGCGTGCGCCGGGTGGCGGTCGAGTGCGCGGACGGCATGTGCTCGCAGGTCGAACTGGGCAACGCGGCGGGCTTCGTTGAGGCCGCCCGGTTCCACTACCGGTCGGAAGTGGCGGGATGACTGTCGTGGCGGTGGCGCTGGTGCGCGACGGGCTCGTCCTGGCCCAGCAGCGGGCTTTCCCCGCTGAGGCCGCGGGGAAGTGGGAGTTCCCCGGCGGGCGCGTGGAGGCAGGCGAGTCCGATGTGGACGCCCTGGTCCGGGAGTGCGCCGAGGAACTGGGCTGTGTGGTGCGGGTGGGCGACTTCGTCAAGACCGTGCTCCTGCCCAGTGGCAGGGAGTTGCGGCTCTACGCGGGAGTCGCCGTCGAGGGGGAGCCCGAGGCGGTGGAGCACACCGCCGTGCGGTGGTTGTCGTCCGACGAGCTGGCGGCGGTGGACTGGCTGCCCGCCGACCTCGACTTCCTGGACGAGGTGCGGGCCCTCCTGGGGTAGGGGGACCCGCACCGCACCAGGGTTCAGCCGATCCCCGCCACGCGCAGCGCCGACGCCAGGCGGTGGGCGGCGCGCTCGGCCGCCCGGTCCGCCCCGGCCTTGCGGACGGCGTCCAGCTCGGCCGGGTCCGTCAGGATCTCCCTGGCCCGGGTCCGCACCGGCGCCAACTCCTCGACGACGGCCTCGGCCACGGCGTCCTTCAACGGCCCGTAGGCGGTGAAGCTCTCCGCCTCCGCCCGCGGCGAGGTGCCCCGGCAGGCGGCCAGGACCTCCAGCAGGTTCGACACCCCGGGCTGCTCGTCCGGCGCGTAGCGGACCCGCGCGAGGTTGTCGGTCTGCGCCCGGCGGACCTTGCGGACGATGAGGTCCGGTTCGTCGAGGACGAAGACCGTGCCCGCCGCGTCGGGGTTGGACTTGGACATCTTGCGGGTCGGGTCGGCCAGGTCGCGGATGCGCGCGCCGGTCGCCGGGGTCACCGCCCTCGGGACGGTGAAGACCTCGCCGTGGGTGGTGTTGAAGCGGCGGGCGAGGTCGCGGGCCAGTTCGACGTGCTGGGCCTGGTCGTCGCCGACCGGGACCTCGTCGGCGCCCTGCAGCAGGATGTCGGCGGCCATCAGGACCGGGTAGGTCAGCAGGCCCAGCCGCACCACCGACTGGCCGTCGGCCTTCTGCTTGAACTGGGTCATCCGGCTGGCCTCGCCGAACGAGCAGGTGCACTCCAGGACCCAGGTGAGGGCGCCCAGCTCGCGGACCAGGGCGCTCTGCACGAACACCGCCTCCGGCGCGATGCCCGTGGCCAGCAGGACCGCCAGCATCTCGTTGGTGCGGGCGCGCAGCCGCACCGGGTTGTAGGCGACCGTCATCGCGTGCAGGTCGCTGACGAAGTACAGGTCGTCCGGCGAGCCCTCGCGGGCCCAGCGGCGGGTCGCGCCGAGGTGGTTGCCCAACTGGGCGCGGTCGGACGGGGTGATGGCGGACAGGCGCGTCATCGCGGGGACTCCTCGGTCAGGACATGCCGCCCCCGGCCCCGAAAAGCCGACAGGCCGCCCGGGAGGGGCGGCCTGGATGTGTACAACGCACCGACAGGTCAGGGCCGCCTGGAGGCGGCCCACCACATGCCGGTGCGCGAGGTCACGCTGTGAGGGTAGCCGCTCACGCGGCCTTGGCGAAACCGGACTTGGCCCGCTTGAGCGCCACCAGCGGGCACTTCTTGCACCGGGGTTTGGAGCGGCAGCACTTCTGCTTGACCTTCCCGGCCTTCATCAGCAGCTTCACCGCTTCCGCCGGGGTGTCGGCGCGCCGCGCGGCCTTCTTGGCCGACTTGCCCTTCTTGCCCACGCGAACACCCCCCGTCCCGACCGGTTCAGGCTAGGTTAGCCCGGCCTTTGCCCGGCGTGGTCCTGGTCACAGGGCGGCGGGAGTTAGACTGGTCTGGCCAGAAGCAGCTTTGAAGAGGCTGCACCGGGCGCCCCCACCTGAGCAGCGCAGTCAACGCGGACAGCTGCGGGCCGCCCTCCCACTCCGCAATGAGGAACCAGGAGCACGCGCGTGCCCGCAGCGACCAGCACCCAGACCAGGACCGATCTTCGCAACGTGGCCATCGTCGCGCACGTCGACCACGGCAAGACCACCCTGGTCGACGCCATGCTGCGCCAGTCAGGAGCGTTCGAGGCCCGAGCCGAGCTCGTCGACCGGGTCATGGACTCCGGCGAACTCGAGCGGGAGAAGGGCATCACGATCCTGGCGAAGAACACCGCCGTGCGCCGCCAGACCCCCGACGGCCCGGTCGTGATCAACGTCGTCGACACCCCCGGCCACGCCGACTTCGGCGGCGAGGTCGAGCGCGGCCTGGCCATGGTCGACGGCGTCGTGCTGCTCGTCGACGCCTCCGAGGGCCCGCTGCCGCAGACCCGCTTCGTGCTGCGCAAGGCGCTGGCCTCGAAGCTGCCGGTGCTGCTGGTGGTGAACAAGGTCGACCGCCCCGACGCCCGCATCAGCGAGGTCGTCGAGGAGGCCCACGACCTGCTGCTCGAGCTGGCCTCCGAGGTCGACGACGTCGACGAGTCGGTGCTCGACCTGCCGGTCGTCTACGCCTCCGCCCGCGCGGGCCGCGCCAGCCTGAACCAGCCCGAGGACGGCGGCCTGCCCGACAGCGAGAACCTCGACCCGCTGTTCGACCTGCTGATGGACAAGATCCCGGCCCCGCTCGCCGACGTCGACAGCCCGCTGCGCGCGCTGGTCACCAACCTCGACGCGTCCAGCTTCCTCGGCCGCATCGCGCTCTGCCGCATCCACGCGGGCCGCCTGCGCAAGGGCCAGACCGTGGCCTGGATGCGCGAGGACGGCTCGCAGCAGAACGTGCGCATCACCGAGCTGCTGATCACCGAGGCCCTCGACCGCGTCCCCGCCGAGGAGGCGTCCGCGGGCGAGCTGGTCGCCATCGCGGGCATCCCGGACATCACCATCGGCGACACCCTCGCCGACCCGGAGAACCCGGGCGCGCTGCCCCGGCTCACCGTCGACGAGCCCGCCATCTCGATGACCATCGGCGTCAACACCTCGCCGCTGGCGGGCCGCAGCGGCGGCAGCAAGATCACCGCCCGGGTGCTCAAGAGCCGCTTGGACGCCGAGCTGGTCGGCAACGTCTCGGTCCGCGTGCTGCCCACCGAGCGCCCCGACGCCTGGGAGGTGCAGGGCCGCGGCGAGCTGGCGCTGGCCATCCTGGTCGAGCAGATGCGCCGCGAGGGCTTCGAGCTGACCGTCGGCAAGCCCGAGGTCGTCACCCGCACCATCGACGGCAAGCTGCACGAGCCGTTCGAGACGCTGACGATCGACTCCCCCGAGGAGCACCTGGGCGCGATCACCCAGCTCATGGCCGCCCGCAAGGGCCGCATGGACCACATGGCCGGGCACGGCGCGGGCCGCATCCGCCTGACCTTCACCGTCCCGTCGCGCGGCCTGATCGGCTTCCGCACCGCGTTCCTCACCGAGACCCGCGGCACCGGCATCGCCAACGCCATCTTCGAGGGCTACCACCCCTGGGCGGGCGAGATCCGCAGCCGCCACTCCGGCTCGTTGGTCGCCGACCGGCAGGGCCCGGTCACCGCGTACGCGATGCTGCAGCTCGCCGACCGCGGCACGTTCTTCGTCGAGCCGACCGCCGAGGTCTACGAGGGCATGGTCGTGGGCGAGAACCCGCGCGCCGAGGACCTCGACGTGAACGTCACCAAGGAGAAGAAGCTCACCAACATGCGCTCCTCCTCCGCCGACGTCATGGAGACGCTGGCCAGGCCGCGCAAGCTGAGCCTGGAAGAGGCGCTGGAGTTCTGCAACAACGACGAGTGCGTCGAGGTCGCCCCGGAGGCCGTGCGCGTGCGCAAGGTCATCCTGGACGCCACCACCCGCGGCCGCCAGCGCTCCCGCGACAAGGCCCGCGACCAGAAGTAGGCGCACGGAACCCCCACCCGGTCAGCCGCGTCTCCCGGGTGGGGGGACCGCTCCCCGGCCCGGTCTGGCAGCATGGCCCGACCGCACGGGCCGGGGGATCAGGCCGACTGGGAGGTGGGCGGTGCGCAGGACCGCGTTGCGGGTCGCGCTGGCCGGGGGGGCCGCGCTGCTCGCGCTGGCCGGGTGCACGAACGCGCCGCCGCCGCCGCTGGTCACCACCGAGATCGCCCGCACGGCGCCGACCAGCGAGCCCGACCTGGGCGAGGTCGTCATCGCCGTCGACAGCGTCGCGGGCGGCAACAACCCGCACAAGCTGGCCGACCAGTCCACCCTCACCACGGCGCTGGCCCAGGCCGCGCTGCCCTCGGTGTTCCGGCCCGGCCCGGACGGCACGCCCCGGCTCGACCGCACGCTGATGGTCTCCGCCGAGGTCACCGACGCCGAGCCCTACACCGTCACCTACCGGCTGCGGCCGCAGGCGTCCTGGTCCGACAGCGCCCCGATCGCCGCCGAGGACTTCGTCTACCTGTGGGAGCAGTTGCGCGCGGCCCCCGGCGTGGTCGACGGCGCGGGCTACCGGCTGATCTCCAACATCTCCGCCCGCGAGGCGGGCCGGGTCGTCGAGGTCACCTTCGAGCAGGCCTACCCCGGCTGGCGGTCGCTGTTCGCCAACCTGCTGCCCGTGCACCTGCTCAAGGACCTCCCCGGCGGCTGGGCCAACGCCCTGCGCGAGAGCTACCCGGTCTCCGGCGGCCCGTTCAACGTCCGATCCCTGGACCGCGACCGCGGTGAGGTCGTCCTGGAGCGCAACGACCGCTACTGGGACACCCCGGCCACCCTCGACCGGATCATCCTGCGCCGCGCCGACCTGGACGGGATCACCGGCGGGCTGCGCACCGGCAACAGCCAGCTCGCCCTGACCAGGCTCACCGACCGCGGCGCCACCGCGATGGCCGCCCTCGAGCCCGAGGTCACCATCGCCCAGGTGCCCCGGCCGTCGGTGGCCACCGTGCTGCTGCGCCCGGTCGGCGCCGCCATGGCCGACCAGCGGGTGCGCGCCGCGCTGAGCGCCCTGGTCGACCGGCAGGCGCTCATCTCGGCCGGGACCGGCGGCGGCCCCTCGGCGACCCAGGTCGCCAACGCCCAGGTCCAGGCCCCCAGCGCGCCCGGGTACCAGCCCACGCTGCCCGCGGGGGCGCTGGCGGGCGTGGACGCGGCCAGGGCCGAGGCGCTGTTCGCCGAGGCCGGGTTCGCCAAGGTCGACGGGGTCTGGGCGTTCGGGCAGACCCCGCTGGAGCTGGTGCTCGCCGCCCCGGAGGGCGATGAGGCGTACCTGGCCATCGCCAAGGAGCTGCAGAGGCAGTTGACCGCGGGCGGGGTGCGGACCCGGCTCGTGACGCCCTCCGGCGAGGAGCTCTACGGCGAGCTGCTGTCCGGGCGGCCGCAGTCCGGCGCGCGGGAGCCGGAGGTGCACCTCGTGGTCGGCCCGCAGCCCGCGGGCGGCGACCAGGCCACGCTGCCCGCCGTCCGGTTCGGCTGCCAGCCCGCCGACGACCCCGACGCGCCCGCGGTGGCCAACGCCTCCGGGCTGTGCGACGAGTCCGTGCAGGAGGCCGCGAGGGCCGCGCTCACCGGGCAGCGGCCGCTGCCCGACGTGCTGGCCGGGATCGAGCCCGAGCTGTGGGCGCAGGCGGTCGCGATCCCGCTGTTCCAGGAGGTCGACACGCTCGTGCAGCGCCGCGAGATGATCGGCGTCGACGCCGGGCCGCCGTTCGCCGGGCCGTTCGCCGGCGCGGCGGGCTGGGACCGGGCGGGCGGGTAGTCTGCTGCGTGCTCGGCGGTCTCCCGCCGGGCCGCCGCCCACCCGTGCGCCGAAGGGCTGACCCACCCGACATGCTCACCGCTGCACCCCGACTCCTGCTCGTCCACGCCCACCCCGACGACGAGAGCCTGACGACCGGCGGCACCATCGCCCGCTACGCCGCGGCAGGCGTCCAGGTGACCGTCGTGACCTGCACGCTCGGCGAGGAGGGCGAGGTCATCCCGCCGTCGCTGGCCGGGCTGGTCGCCGCCGAGTCCGACCAGTTGGGCGGCTACCGGGTGGGCGAGCTGCGGGCCGCGTGCGCCGCGCTGGGCGTCTCCGACCACCGCTACCTGGGGGGCATGGGCCGCTGGCGCGACTCCGGCATGGTCGGCACCGCCGCCGCCGCGGGCGTCCCGCGCGACCTGCACCCGCGCGCCTTCGCCGCGGGCGACCCCGACGAGCAGGCCGACCAGTTGGCCCAGGTCATCGCCGAGGTCGCACCCCAGGTCGTGATCACCTACGGCGCCGAGGGCGGCTACGGGCACCCCGACCACATCCGCGTGCACGACATCACCACCGCCGCGGTGTCCGGGGCCCCCGACGTGGTCCGCGTGTTCCACGCGGTCAACTCCGGCGCCGCGCTGGCCGAGGGCGTCGAGGCGCTGCGCGGGTTCGACGGCCTGCCGTGGCGGCTGCCCGGGGCGGACGACCTCCCGACCACCGACGACTCGCTGATCACGACCGTGGTCGACGTCGCCGACCACCTGCCCGCCAAGGTGCGGGCGCTGCGCGCGCACGCCACCCAGGTCTCGGTCTGGCGCGGCGACGGCGGTGAGCAGGCCTACTCGCTGAGCAACGCCATCGCCCTGCCGGTGCTCGACCGCGAGCACTACGTGCTGGCCAAGGGGCCCGCCGGGGCGGCGGCCGACCTGTTCGCCGGGCTGGTGCCCGCCGGGGCGGGGGCGAACCGGTGACCGGCGCGCAGCGGCTGCGCTACACCGGGCTGCTCGCCCTGAGCGCGCTCCTCGGCGTCTACGAGCTGTTCTTCCTCCCCCTGCGCCTGGACGGCACGGTGCTGCCGAACCTGGGCGCCGTCCCGTTCCCGGTCTCGGCGGTCGTCGCGGGCCTGACCATGCCGTGGCTGGTGACCCGGGCGAGCAAGATCAAGATGCGTCCCGCCGTAGCAGGCGGACCATTGTTCGCATGGCTGGCCACGCTGTTCGTGTTCGTCGTCTACGTGCCGGGCGGGGACCTCATCGTCATCGCCGACTGGCGCACCCTGCTGCTGCTCGTCGCCGGGGCGTTCCCGGCCACGATCAAGATCGGCGACGTGCTGGCCAAGGCGGCGGTGCAGCGCGCGGCCCAGACAGGCACGGGCAGCACCGGGGGGCGGTGACCGGTGGCTGAGGCGATCACCGACGAGCACGTGGTCAAGGTGCTGCGGCCGTTCGTGCGGGCCACTGCGCCGGTGCTGGGCGCGCTGCGCGAGTCCGACCCCCTCGGCCTGGTCCGCAAGGTCCTGCCCGCCGCGGCGGAGGTCACCGCCGACACCGCCCCGTCCGACGACGGCGCCGTCGAGCTGGCCGGGGTGGACAAGTCCAAGCGGGCCAAGCTGCTCGAGGGCCTGGAGAGCCTCAAGGTGCCGGGCACGACGGCGTGGGCGGACATGACCGTGGCCGACCGCGACGACTGGTGGGTCAACCGGGTCGGCCGGTTCACCGTGCTCATCGCCTCGGTCCCCGGCCTCGGCGGCGCGCTGGCCGACCGGCTGCCCATCCAGTCCGCCCTCGGCGCGGCGGGCCAGGGCCTGCTGCTCTCGGCGATGGCCGCCGAGCACGGCGTCACCGACCACGCCGACCGGGTGCGGCTGATCGCGGCCGTGCTGTTCGAGCGCGACATCGACCCGGCGCTGGCCGCGGGTGCGGACGACGGCGCCACCGACGAGCAGGAGGACGCCGCCACCGCCGAGCTGACGGAGGACCTCGACGCCGCGCACCGGGCGCACGGCAAGATCACCGTGAAGGCCGCCGCGCGCACCCTGTGGCGCTTCGGCCGGGTGCTGCTGGCGCTGGGCGACGAGCTGGACAAGCGCCCGCAGGGCAGGCTCTGGCACCGCGCGATCGGCGTCCTGCCCGTCGTCGGCATGGCCGCGGACTACCTCGGCGAACGCAGCGCCCTCAAGCGAGTGGCCAAGCGCGGCCGCCGCTGGCTCGACGATCAGGCAGGCACCCAGTAGCGGTACCGGTGCGACTCGGTGTAGCCCAGCGAGCCGTACAGCGCCAGCGCCCGCGCGTTGTGGACCGCCACCTGCAACACGCGGGTGATCGCGCCCCGCCCCGCCGCCCAGGCGTCCAGCGCGCCCAGGAGGTCCTTGGCGTGGCCCTTCCCGCGGTGGTCGGCCCGCACCTGCAGCACGCCGATGTGCAGGTGCCCGTCGACCACGCTGCCCCTGGCCGCGCCGATCAGCTCCCCGCCGCGGCTGATCGAGGCGAACCCGACCGTCCCGCCGGTCAGCACGGCCCGCTGCGCGGGTGTCGGCTCACCGCCGGTGATCAGCTCGAACCAGCCCGGCGGCGGGGTCTGGGCGACCTCGGCGGCCGTGTCCGCGGCGCCCGGCAGCGGTGAGGTCAGGACGGAGACCTCCGCGCCCTTGGGGTGGTCGAGGTTGACCTTCCAGCCCCGCGCGGGCAGCGCGCTGTCGACCGGGCCGCCCAGCACCGCCTGCACGGCCGGTGGGATGCCCTGCTCGTGGCTGAACGCCACCACCTCGGCCAACGCCTCCGCCAGGCCCGTCCCCGGGTCGCCGACGGCCAGCGCGCTGTTGGCCCGGCCGGTGTAGCCGTCCGCCGCGCGCAGCAGCCACTCGCCCAGCGGGCGGGCCACGACGGGTGGCCAGGCGCGCGCGCAGACCCGTTCCAGGGCGTTGGCAGTGCTCACCCACGGAGTCTGCATGTGACGTGTGACCTACATGGCACCGGGTGCGTCCGCCGCGCCGGGCGCGGGATACTGTCGTTCGTCGCGCATCCTCCCGAAGTGCGCGCGCTACACCACGAAGGAGCAGGAGAGCGCAGTGACCTACGTGATCGCCGAGCCCTGCGTCGACCTCCTCGACAAGGCGTGCATCGAGGAGTGCCCGGTCGACTGCATCTACGAGGGCGACCGGATGCTCTACATCCACCCCGACGAGTGCGTCGACTGCGGTGCCTGCGAGCCGGTGTGCCCCGTCGAGGCCATCTACTACGAGGACGACGTGCCGGACCAGTGGTCGGCCTACACCAAGGCCAACGTCGACTTCTTCGACGACCTCGGTTCCCCCGGCGGCGCCTCGAAGACGGGCAAGACCTCCGCCGACCCCGACTGGATCAAGGCCCTCGAGCCCCGGGGCGAGTGAGCTTCCCCGAACTCCCGGACTTCCCCTGGGACTCACTGGCCGACCACGCCGCACGGGCCCGGACGCACCCGGACGGCGTGGTCGACCTGTCGGTCGGCACACCGGTCGACCACGTTCCCCAGGTGGTCCAGGACGCCCTCACCTCGGCGTCGCACATCCCGGGGTACCCCACGACCCACGGCACGCCCGCCCTGCGCGAGGCGGCCGCGGGCGCGCTCGCGCGCAGGCACGGGGTGACCGTCGACCCGTCGGCGGTGCTGCCGACCATCGGCTCCAAGGAGCTGGTGGCCTGGCTGCCGACCCTGCTCGGCTGCCGGGACGGCGTCGTCGTCGTCCCCGAGCTGGCCTACCCGACCTACGACGTCGGCGCCCGGCTGGCGGGCGCGCGCGTGCTGCGCTCCGACGGCCTGACCGCCCTGGGCCCGGAGCGGCCCGCGCTGATCTGGCTGAACTCCCCGTCGAACCCCACCGGCCGGGTGCTGCCGGTCGAGCACCTGCGCAAGGTCGTGTCCTGGGCCAGGTCCCGGTCGGTCCCGGTGGTGTCCGACGAGTGCTACCTGGCCCTGGGCTGGGAGACCGAGCCGATCTCGCTCCTGCACCCCTCGATCTCCGACGGCGACCACACGGGCCTGCTGGCCGTGCACTCGCTGTCGAAGTCCTCGAGCCTGGCCGGCTACCGCGCCGGTTTCGTCACCGGCGACCCGGCACTGGTCAAGGGCCTGCTCGAGGTCCGCAAGCACGCGGGCATGATCGTCCCCCACCCCGTGCAGTCGGCCATGACCGCGGCCCTGGCCGACGACGCGCACGTGGCCGAGCAGAAGGCCCGCTTCCGCGCCCGCCGCGAGGTGCTCCGGCCCGCCCTGGAGCGGGCGGGCTTCACCATCGAGCACTCCGAGGCGGGCCTGTACCTCTGGTCCACCCGCGACGAAGCCGCCGACGACACCGTGTCCTGGCTGGCTTCCCTGGGCATCCTCGTCGCCCCGGGCACCTTCTACGGCCCCAAGGGCGCCAACCACGTCCGCGTCGCCCTCACCGCGACGGACGAGCGGATCGCCGCCGCCGCTACCCGCCTGGCGGGGTAGCAGGCCCAACGAGCCGCCAAAGCAAAGATTCCGCTCCTGTGGGCACCATCAGAGGTTGGACCACCACAGGATGTCCCGGGCCAGGTCCGACGCCAGGTGGTGGTACTCCGTGTGCGCTCCAGCGTCACCCCACCGGAACGGCAACCCGCCCAGCCCACCCCCGCACGCCGGGTCCTTCCGCCAGCAGATCGACAGCGCGCTCCACCCCCGGGGGAACGGCGGGATCTTGCTGAGCGCGATCGGGTTCTCCGGGAAGAAGCCGAAGTACAGGTGGTTGATCCCCCGAGCCAGGCCGGCCACCCCGTCGATGATCTGGTGCACCTCGTTGACCATCGGCAGGTTGAGGTCGTTGCTGGTGAAGTTGGGGTCGGCCAGCAACTGCACCCGCACCCGGGGATCGGGCGCTTCGTCCGCCAGGGCGCGGCGCACGACGTCCGAGCCCTGGGAGTAGCCGATCACCGCGATCTTGCTCCGCGGGCAGTACGACTTGAGCGCGGCCAGGTCCGAGCGCATCCGGCGCACGCCGTCGCGGACGCTCTCGGCGTAGGTGTGCACCAGGTCGGGGCGGCCCCAGCTCAGCTCCCACACCACGGCCGGGTAGCCGTTGCCCTGGGCGCTGACCTGCCCGGGGCGCAGCCGCTGCAGCTCGTCGACGATCGGCCCGATCTGCTTGCCGTAGGGGCCGGCCTCCTCGCTGCCGCGCACCGCGTAGACGTGCAGCGGCTTGCAGAACGTGCCCGTGGGCGCCGCTGTCCCGGACGGGGTGATGGTGAACAGCAGCGCTCCCGCGACCAGGACGGCGCCCAACGCCTGCACGAGCCTCATAAACTTAGAAATACTCCGGTACCCAGAGGGCGGCAATAGTCGGCGAAGAAAACCCGGGGCAATACGGGTGGGGTGACTAAAAGATCGCCTGGACCGCCGGTCGGTGATCCCGTACTATCCCGCGCTCACGCTGAGGAAGCGGTGGAGCACCTGGTGGCACCGGGTGATCTCCTCGACCGCGACGTTCTCCTGCTGGGTGTGGGCCAGCGAGGGGTCGCCCGGTCCGAAATTCACGGCCGGGATGCCGAGCGCGGAGAAGCGGGAAACGTCGGTCCAGCCCAGTTTCGCCACCGGCCGCGCCTGCGCGGCCGCGACCAGCTCCCGCGCGACCGGTGCGGACAGCCCCGGCAGGGCGCCGGGCGACATGTCCTCCAACTCGATCGCGTACCCGGGGAACAGCCCGCGCACGTGCGCCTCGGCCTCGGCGGGGGAGCGGTCCGGGGCGAACCGGAAGTTGACCTTGAGCACGGCCTCGTCCGGCACCACGTTGCCCGCGACACCGCCGCTGACGTGCACCGCCTGCAACCCCTCGCGGTAGGTGCACCCGTCGATCTCGACCGTGCGCGCCTCGTACTCGGCCAGCACCCGCAACGCGTCGGCCAGCGCGTGCACGGCGTTGACGCCCATCCACCCGCGCGCGGTGTGCGCCCGCGCCCCGGTCGCGCGCAGCACCGCGCGCAGCGTGCCCTGGCAGCCCGCCTCGATGCCCGCGCTGGTCGGCTCACAGACCACGGCCAGGTCGCCGCGCATCCAGTCCGGCAGCTCCCGCTCGACCCGGCCCAGGCCGTTGCGGTCGGCGGTGATCTCCTCGCAGTCGTAGAACAGGAACGTCAGGTCGTGCGCGGGCTCGACGACGGTGGCCGCGAGGTGCAGCATCACCGCGTCGCCGCCCTTCATGTCGACCGTGCCCAGCCCGTGCAGCACGCCGCCCTCGCGCCGCGAGGGCATGTTCCGGTTCTCCGGCACGGTGTCCAGGTGCCCGGCGAGCACCACCCGGGTGGGGCGGCCCAGGTTCGTCCTGGCCAGCACGGCGTTCCCGGAGCGCACGACCTCCAGGTGCGGGGCCTGCGCGCGCAGCGCCGCCTCCACGGCGTCGGCCAGTTCGGCCTCCTGCCCGGACTCGCTCGGGACGTCCACGAGGGTGGCGGTCAGGTCGACGGGGTCAGCGGTGAGATCGAGCACGGGCGACACGCTACCCCGGGCGCGCACCGGCTACCGTTGCCCCGTGAGCAGCGCAGCGATCGAAACGAAGGGCGCCGTCGGCGTCGGCCTCGCCACCGTCACCCCGGACGGCACCGTCCTCGACACCTGGTTCCCCGAGCCCCGCCTCGGCCGCCCGGACGTGCCGGGCACGCGGCGCCTGTCGGAGCACGAGGCCGTCGAGGCCCTGGGCGCGGGCGTGTCCTCGCTGCTGGGCCCGGACGCCGCCCGCGGCGTCGAGGTCATCGCGGTGCGCACCGGCGTCGACGACCTGGCGGCCCCGCCCGCCGACGCCCACGACGTCTACCTGCGCCTGCACCTGCTCTCGCACCGCCTGGTCCGCCCGCACGGGCAGAACCTCGACGGCGTGTTCGGCCTGCTGACCAACGTGGTGTGGACGAACCACGGCCCGTGCGCGGTGGAGGGCTTCGAGAAGACGCGGCTGGCCCTGCGCGCCCGCGGCCAGGTCACCGTGTTCGGAGTGGACAAGTTCCCGCGCATGGTCGACTACGTGACCCCCTCGGGCGTCCGCATCGCCGAGGCCGACCGGGTCCGCCTCGGCGCGCACCTGGCCGTGGGCACGACGGTCATGCACGAGGGCTTCGTGAACTACAACGCCGGGACCCTGGGCGCCTCCATGGTCGAGGGCCGCATCTCCGCCGGGGTCGTCGTCGGCGACGGGTCCGATGTGGGCGGTGGCGCGTCGATCATGGGCACGCTCTCCGGCGGCGGCAAGGACGTCATCTCGATCGGTGAGCGCTGCCTGCTCGGCGCCAACGGCGGCATCGGCATCTCCCTCGGCGACGACTGCGTGGTCGAGGCGGGCCTCTACGTCACCGCGGGCACCAAGGTCACCCTGGCCGACGGCACCACGGCCAAGGCGCGCGACCTGTCCGGCGAGTCCGGCCTGCTGTTCCGCCGCAACTCCACCACGGGCGCGGTCGAGGTCGTCCGCCGCGACGGCGGCGGCATCGAGCTCAACGCCGCCCTGCACGCCAACTAGTGGCTCGGCTCAGAGCGTTTGCCGTGTATCGGCGGGTCCACGGCGTGTCTGGGCGGGGCGCCGGAACGGCCGCGTACTGGTTGTACTCGGTTGTTTCGGCAACCCGGTCAGGCGCGTCGTGGGCGGGTCGAGACGGGGTGAACGTTCTGGGCCGGGCCACTAGCTACTCCGCGGCGACCTGGCGGACGACGGGCACGATGTCGTCCGCCAGGACGCCGCCGATGAAGAACGCCGCCACTCGGTGCCGCCGGTCGAGCACGAGCGTGGTCGGCACGGCGACGCCGCGGTACCTGCCCAGCCGCAGCAGGGTGCGCGCCGCCGGGTCGTAGATCGAGGGGTAGGGGACCGCGCGGTCCCGGGCGAAGTCCTCGGCGAACCCGCGGTCGTTGTCGCGCACGTCGATCCCCAGGAACCCCACGGGCAGCTCGGCCGTGGTCTCGTGCGCCGCCGCCAGCTCAACCGTCTCGGCGCGGCAGGGCCCGCACCACGCGCCCCAGACGTTGAGCACGACGGCCTCGTCGGCGAAGTCGGACAGCGACACGGTCGTGCCGGGGGCCAGCAGGCTGTCGCCGCTGATCCCCTCGACCAGCACCCGCTCGGCCGCCGGGATCAGCTTCCCGCCGGGATTGCCCACCGTCCCCGGTGGAGCGGGCGCCGAGCACCCCGCCAACGCGGCGCACACGGCGAGCGCCAGCATCCCCCTTGCCCGCATGGCCATTCCCCCATTCCCGGACCTCGATTTTACCGTGTGTTGGTTCCTGCCCCCGGTAGTGATCGCCCTAGACTCGTGGGGTGACTGATGAGCGTGTGCGGGACGACGACCACCGGGAGAAGCAGCGCGGGCCGGTGACCCTGCGGCGGGACCGCTCCGAGGAGGCGACCACCACCGACCAGCGGCTGCTGGACTCCCGGGGCCCCAGCGACTGGGTGCACACCGACCCGTGGCGGGTGCTGCGCATCCAGGCCGAGTTCGTCGAGGGCTTCGGCGCGCTCGCCGAGGTCCCGCGCGCGGTGACGGTGTTCGGCTCGGCGCGCACCGGCGAGGGCCACCCCGAGTACGAGTTGGGCCTGCGGATCGGCTCCGCGCTGGCCAAGGCCGGGTTCGCCTCGATCACCGGTGGCGGGCCGGGCGCGATGGAGGCGGTCAACCGGGGCGCGTCCGAGGCGGGCGGGGTCTCCATCGGCCTGGGCATCGAGCTGCCCTTCGAGCAGGGCCTCAACCGCTGGGTCGACCTCGGCGTGAACTTCCGCTACTTCTTCGCCCGCAAGACCATGTTCATCAAGTACTCGCAGGCCTTCATCTGCCTGCCCGGCGGCTTCGGCACCCTCGACGAGCTGTTCGAGGCGCTGACCCTGGTGCAGACCAAGAAGGTCACCAAGTTCCCCGTCGTCCTGTTCGGCACCGAGTACTGGCAGGGCCTCTACGACTGGCTGCGCGACTCCGTGCACGCGGGCGGCAAGATCGGTGAGAAGGACCTGGCCCTGCTCCACCTCACCGACGACGTCGACGACGCCGTCCGCGTCGTCGAAGAGGCCTACCAGGCCTGGAGCGACACCCACTGATGCACGCCGTCTGCGTCTACTGCGCCTCCAAC
This sequence comes from Actinokineospora pegani, assembly GCF_009745975.1. GTDB lineage: Bacteria > Actinomycetota > Actinomycetes > Mycobacteriales > Pseudonocardiaceae > Actinokineospora > Actinokineospora pegani. Next base: position 145,974 of record NZ_WHOL01000063.1, read on the forward strand.
TCCAACGTCCCCCGCCCCCACCTCGACCTGGCCGACGCCGTCGGCGCGGGCATCGCCGCCCGCGGCTGGTCCCTGGTCTGGGGCGGCTCCAGCGCGGCCATGATGGGCTCCGTGGCCCGAGCCGCCCGCCGCGGCGGCGCCACGACGGTCGGCGTGATCCCCCACGGCCTGGTGGCCCTGGAGGTCGCGGACCCCGACGCCGACGAACTGCACGTCGTCGACACGATGCGCGAGCGCAAGCGCGTCATGGACGACCGGTCGAACGCGTTCCTGGCGCTCCCCGGCGGGCTGGGGACGCTGGAGGAGCTCTTCGAGGTCTGGACGTCCCGGTACCTGGGGATGCACACGAGGCCGGTCGTCCTGCTCGACCCGGACGACCACTACGCGGGCCTGCTCGAGTGGTGCCGCGGATTGACCGCCAAGGGCTTCGTGAACCCGGCCTCACTGGACTTCCTGACCATCACCCGAACAGTCGACGAGGCCCTGGACGCCCTCCGCCCCGCCTGACCCCACGTCCAACTCCGCCACCCACGCCACTGCGCTGGGCAACCAATTCGGCGCCATTTCCCATCACCGCTGGCCTGCCCTGTGACGGCCGAGCCCAGTTCATCGCGCCCTCGCGCGCGACACCAAACCCCACCACTCCACTGGGGGCGGCCCGTGGCCCATTCTACCGGGTCGCCCCCGATTTCACCCCGAAGTCGATCATGTCTGTGGACAACTCCGCCGGGTGTCCACAGGGGCCGGGGGTTGGTGATGGTGGGTTGATCTACGGGCAGGCCGAGGTGAGCGACGGCCGGATTGGCGTATCTCGGATTCACCGACTGGAACCCGGTGAGTGGGGACAGTCCACCCAGGGGGACTCGCGAGGCAGGCTTCAGGCGGCGGGGCGCTTGTGGTAGCTGTCGACGTATTCCTGGCCGGACAGTTCCATCAGGGCGTACATGACCTCGTCGGTCACCGCGCGGCGGATCGGCAGGGAGTTGCCGAGGCCGTTGTAGCGGGAGAAGTCCAGGGGCTCGCCGAAGACGACCTTGATGCGGTGGGGGCGGGGGACCTTGGTGCCCCGGGGTTGGACCTTGTCGGTGCCGACCAGGGCGACCGGGACCACGCGGGCGCGGTGCTCCAGGGCGAGTTGGGCGACGCCGGTACGGCCGCGGTGGAGCTTGCCGTCGAGGGAGCGGGTGCCCTCGGGGTGGATGGCGAAGGCCTCGCCGCGGTCCAGGACGGCGCCCGCGACCTCAAGGGACTCCAGCGCGGCGCGGCTGTTGTCGCGCTGGACCGGGATGGCGCCGAGGGCGCGGAAGAGGACGGCGGTGAGCTTGCCGCGGGGGCCGGTGCCGGTGAAGTACTCCGACTTGGCCAGGAAGGCGACCTTGCGCGGCAGCATCAGCGGGACCACGAAGCTGTCGACGACAGCCAGGTGGTTGATGGCCAGGATGACCGGGCCGGTGGTGGGGACCTGGTTGGCGCCCACCACGGTTGGCCGGAGGTACAGCCTCGCGAGGAACGACAGCACCGAACGCAGCGCGCGGTAGAACACGGCGATCCCTCCTAGGACGTCACCACCACTGTAGACCGGGCGCGGCGGGGCGTGGCCGGGTGGCGACCACGCTCACCACCCCGGGTGACACCCTGCGGCGGGCGGTCGACATGGCACCATCGGCACCCGTGGACACCCTGAGCTTCGGCGCCCGCCGGGTCGCGCCAGACCGCGCGCTGGTGATGGCGATCGTCAACCGGACCAGGGACTCCTTCTACGACGGCGGCGCCACCTTCGCCGAGGGGCCCGCGCTGGCCGCGGTGGACCGGGCGGTGGCCGACGGGGCCGACATCGTCGACATCGGCGGGGTGCGGGCCGGCGCGCACGGCGAGGTCGTCGACGCCGACGAGGAGGCGCGGCGGGTGGTGCCGTTCGTGGCCGCCGTGCGCGAGCGCCACCCCGACCTGGTCGTCAGCGTCGACACCTGGCGGGCCGAGGTGGGCAGGCAGGTGTGCGCCGCGGGCGCCGACCTGATCAACGACACCTGGGCGGGTGCGGACCCCGGTCTGGCCGAGGTCGCCGCCGAGTTCGGCGTCGGCATCGTCTGCTCGCACACCGGCGGCGCCGTGCCGCGCACCGACCCGCACCGCGTGCGCTACACCGACGTCGTCGCCGAGGTGGTCGCGGAGCTGGTCGAGCGCGCGGAGCGGATGGTCGCCATCGGCGTCCCGCGCGCGGGCGTCCTCATCGACCCGACGCACGACTTCGGCAAGAACACCTGGCACGGCCTGGAACTGCTGCGCAGGCTCGACGAGCTGGTCGGCACCGGCTGGCCGGTGCTGATGGCCCTGTCCAACAAGGACTTCATCGGCGAGACCCTCGGCGTCGGGGTGCAGGACCGGATCGAGGGCACCCTCGCCGCCACCGCCGTTGCCGCCCGCGCCGGGGCCAGGGTGTTCCGCGCCCACCAGGTCCGCGAGACCCGCCGGGTGGTGGAGATGGTGGCCAGCATCAACGGCACCCGCCCGCCACACCGCGCGGTCCGGGCACTGGCGTGAGCGCGGGCGGGCGGCGCGCTGCTTGGCCGGGTTGCGGCGTGGGTGCGTTGGGGCAGGTCAGGAGTCTCCGCCGAGGCTGTGTGATTGGCCGGGGGCGCCTTTCAGGCAGGGGTCGGCCTGCTCTTGCCGCGCGTCAGCCGGTGGGTTTGTCGCGGGGTGTGCGGGTTGGCGGGCGGCGCGCCGTTCGGTTGGGTGCGGTTGGGTGCTCTGGTCGGCCCGGTGTGGGGTGG
>NZ_WHOL01000064.1 GCF_009745975.1 Actinokineospora pegani
CAGCGCCTCACGCCGGGAGATGCCGAAGAACTCCGCGTCAAAACCCTCCACATCGGACAGGAATCCGCCCTCGCGGGAGTACGACTTGCCGGTGGCCTCCGGGTCCGGGTCGTACAGGTCCAGCGCCGCCCAGCGGGCCGGGAACGGGCCGATGGCGTCGCGGCCCTGCGCCAACAGGTCCCAGAAGCCCTCGGGGGTGTCCGCGCCGGGCACCCGGCAGGCCTGGGCCACCAGGGCGATCGGCTCGCTGTGCCGGGCCTCCAGCTCGGCGGCCCTGGACTGCAGGGCGCGCAGCGCGGCGAGCGGGACCTCGACCCGGTCGGGGTTCGGTGTCGTCATCGCGGAGCCTCTCCATCGGGGTGTGCGCGGTGCGCGGTGGTGGGAGTCGTCGGGTGGGTCACTGGTCGAGCCCCGCCGAGGCGAGGAAGGCGTCCAGCTCGGCGTTGAGGTCGGCCACCGAGCGGGACCCACCACTCGGCGCGGCCGCCACCAGGACCGGGGCGGGCTCGGCGGCGGCGGGGGCCGCCTCCTCGACGGGGGCGAGGTCGAGCCGGTCGAGCAGCAGGCGGGCGACCGCCGCCGGGGTAGGGTGGTCGAAGGCCAGGGTCGCGGGCAGCGTGAGCCCGCTCAGGGCCGAGAGCCTGCGGCGCAGCTCGACCGCCATCAGCGAGTCCAGGCCGAGCTGCTTGAGCACGGCGGCCTCGTCGACCTCGGCGGCGGGCAGGCCGAGCACGGCGGCGACCTCGGCGCGCACGGCCGAGGTGGCGGCGGCGAGCCTGCGCCCGGGGGCCTTGGCCAGCAGGTCGTCGCGCAGCGAGCGGGCGGCCGGGGCCGCCGCGGGCGCCGCCGCCTTGGGCACGGCCGGGCGGACCAGGCCGCGCAGCAGCGGCGGGACCCGCTCGCCCAGGCCCCGGGTGTCGAGCAGGACCGGGACGTAGCGGCCGGGACCGGCGCGCAGCGCGGCGTCGAGCAGCGCCAGGCCGTCGGCCACCGGCAGCGGCGCGACGCCCTGGGCCCGCATCCTGGCCAGCTCGGCCGAGCCCAGGTGCGCGGTCATCCCGACCCCGGACTGCTCCCACAGCCCCCAGGCCAGGTCGACCACGGCCCGGCCGTCGGCGCGCAGCGCCTCGGCGACGGCGTCCATGGCGGTGTTGGCCGCGGCGTACACGCCCTGGCCCGCGGTGCCGAACACGCCCGCCGCGGAGGAGAACAGCACCAGCGCGGCGTCGGGCAGCAGCTCGGCGAGCGCCTCGACGGCCGCGGCCTTGGGGGCCAGCGCCCGGTCCAGGGCGGCCGGGTCGCGGCCGACGAGCAGCCCGTCGTCCAGCACGCCCGCCAGGTGCACCACAGTGGACACCGCGCGCCCGGCGAGCGCCGCGGTCAGCGCGCCGCGGTCGCTGACGTCGACCGCCAGCGCCCGCGCCGAGGCGCCCGCGGCCCGCAGGTCCGCGAGCAGGTCCGCCGCCCCGGGGGCGTCGGGTCCGCGGCGGGACAGCAGCAGCAGGTCGTCGGCGCCGTGCGCGGCGACCAGGTGGCGGGCCACGGCCGCCCCCAGCTCCCCGGTGCCGCCGGTGAGCACGACGGTGCCGGTGGTGTCCACGCCCGGCCCCTGGGTCGGGGCGGGCGCGGTCGCCAACCGGGGCGCCAGCAGCTCCCCGCCGCGAACGGCCAGCTCCGGCTCGGCGCTGGCGAGGGCGGCGGGCAGGCCGGTGTCCTCGCCCGGGGGCAGGTCGACCAGCCGGAGGTCGCGGTCGGGGTGCTCGGACCTGGCCACCCGGACCAGGCCCGCGACCGGGCCGTGCGCGGTGCCGCGGCCGCCGCCGACCGGGGCGGTGTCCCGGGTGACCCAGGCGAGCGCGGCCCGGTCGAACCGCGCGTCGCCGAGCAGCGCCGTGATCGAGGCCAGCGTCCACCTGGCCGCGTCCCGGTTCGGCGCCGCCAGCACCACCCGCTCGGCGTCGGCGGGCACGGACGCCACGTCGGCGACGTGCTGGGCCCCGAGGGAGGCGGCCAGACCCGCGTCACCGACGACGACGGTGCGCCCGCCCGGACCGGACGCGGTGGCGCTGCCCACGGGGCGGTAGTCCACGCGGTGCAGGCCCTCGGCGCCCCGGCGGGCGGCGCGGACCTGGTCGGCGGTCGCGCGGTGCAGGTACAGCTCCTCGATCCGGGCGACCGGGGCCCCGGCCAGGTCGGTGACCCAGACCGAGGCGCGCCTGCCACCGGGCTCGTCGGCGACGGTGGCGCGGACGCGCACCCGGGTGGCCTCGGCGGCCAGCAGCCGCACGCCGCTCCAGCGGACCGGCAGCAGCGCCCCCTCGGCCGGGTCGGCCGGGTCGGCCACGGCGGCGCAGGCGTGCAGCGCGGCGTCGAGCAGCGCGGGGTGCAGGCCGTAGCCCGCGGCGCTCAGGCCGTCGGGGAGCCGCGCCACGCCGTGCGCGGCGCCGTCCACCACGGCGACGTGCAGCAGGCCGGTGAAGGCGGGGCCGTAGTCGACGCCCCTGGCGGCGAAGTCGGCGCGCAGGGCGTCGGTGTCGACCTGCGCGCCGTCCAGCTCGATCGCCGGGAACGGCTCGGCGGCGGCCGCGGCGGCCAGGGTGGCGGTGGCGTGCCTGGTCCACCGGCCGCGGCCGGTCTCCGGTCGGGAGTGCACGGTGGCCTGCCTGGTGCCGTCCTCGGCGGGCTCGGCGACGGCCACCTGCACCCGCACCGGGCCGGTCAGCACCAGCGGGGCGGCCAGCTCCACCTGGGCCACCGCGTCCAGGCCGACCGAGGCGCAGGCGGACCGCACCAGGTCGACCAGGCCGGTGCCCGGCACGAGGACCTCGCCGAACACCCGGTGGTCGGCCAGCCACGGGTCGGTGGCCGGGTCGACGCGGCCGGTGAACAGGTCGCCGCCCTGGGCGAGCGGGGTGGCCGCGCGCAGCCACGGGTGCCCGGCCTCGGCGAGGCCGAGCGCGCGGGCGTCGCCCGCGGCCGACGGCGCCGACCAGTAGCGCTGGTGCTGGAAGGCGTACGGGGGCAGCTCGGCGCGCGGTCCGGCGCCGAGCACCGGGGTCCAGTCGACGGGGTGGCCCGCGACGTGCAGCCGGGCCAGGTTGCCCAGCACCTCGGCGATCCCGCCGCGGCCCCTGGCCAGCGAGCCGACGACGACGCCGCCGCGCTCGGCCACCGCGTCGGTGATGGAGATGCCCAGCACCGGGTGCGGGGCGGCCTCGACGAACACGGTGGCGCCGCTGTCGAGCAGCCCGGCGAGGGCGCGGTCGAAGCGGACCGGCTCGCGCAGGTTGCGGGCCCAGTACCCGCCGTCCAGCTCGGTCCCGTCCAGCGGGCGGCCCGCGACCGAGGAGTGGAACGGCAGCGTCGCCGCGGCGCCGGTGACGCCCGCCAGCCCGGCGCGCAGGCCGGGCAGCAGCGGGTCCATCTGCGCCGAGTGCGACGCGTAGTCCACCGCGACCCGGCGGCAGAACACACCCTCGGCCTCCACGCGGGCGACGAAGGCGTCCACGGCGTCGGCCATTCCGGAGACCACAGTGGACCCAGGCGTGTTCGCCGCGGCGACGCCCACACCGTCGGCCAGCCGCTCGGTCACCCAGTCGACCGGGGCCTCGACCAGCGCCATGCCGCCGCCGGTCACGGTGGCGACGGCGGAGGACCGGGCGGTCACCACGACAGCGGCGTCCTCAAGGGACAGGGCACCCGCGACGACGGCGGCGACGACCTCGCCCTGCGAGTGCCCCACCACCGCCTCCGGGCGCACGCCCAGCTCACCCCAGACCGCGACCAGGCCCAGCCCGACCGCGAACAGCAGCGGCTGCACCACCTCCACCCGGTCCAGCGGCTCGTCGCCGCTCAGGCGCGCCGTCAGCGACCAGCCGAAGGCGGCGTCGCAGCGGGCGATGACCTCGGCGAAGGCCGTTGAGCCCGCCAGCAGCTCGCGGGCCATGCCGACCCACTGCGCGCCCTGGCCGGGGAACACGAACGCGACCCGGCCCTGGTCGGCGGCCACGCCGGTGATCACGTCGGCGTGCGCGCCGCCCGCGGCCAGCGCCGCCAGCGCGTCGGCAGCGGCGGCCGGGCCGTCGACGAGCACGGCGGCCCGGTGCGCCAGCGGCGTCCGGGCGGCGGCCGCGCGCACCACCGCCGCCCAGTCGGCGTCGGGGCGCGCCCGCAGCCAGCCCGCCCACCGGTCGGCCTGCGCGCGCAGCGCGGCCCCGTCGCGGGCGGAGAGCACCAGCGGCAGGACTGGCGCGATCGGGGCGGTGGCGGTCTCCTCGACGGCCGGGGCCTCGGCGACGATGACGTGCGCGTTGGTGCCGGACAGGCCGAACGAGGACACACCGGCCCGGCGCACCCGCTCCCCCGCCGCCCACGGCTCGGTGCCGGTGAGCACCCGCACCGGCAGCCCGTCCCAGTCCAGGGCCGGGTTGAGCGGGGTGCTGCGCGGGGTGGCGGGCAGCGCGCCGTGGCGCAGGGCGGCCAGGACCTTGCACACCCCGGCGACCCCGGCGGCCGACTCCAGGTGGCCGATGACGCTCTTGGCGGTGCCCAGGGCCAGCGGCTCGGCGCGGCCCGCGCCGTAGACCTCGGCCAGCGCCCGCACCTCGATCGGGTCGCCCAGCGCGGTGCCGGTGCCGTGGCACTCGACGTAGTCCACACCGGACGGCTCGACACCCGCCGCGGCCAGCGCCTGGCGCAACACCCGCTGCTGGGCGGTGCCGTTGGGGGCGGTGATGCCGCTGCTGGCGCCGTCGTGGTTCACGGCGGTGCCGGGCAGCAGGCCGAGCACCGGCAGGCCGCGCTCGCGCGCCGTCGACAGCCGGGTCAGCACCAGCACCCCGACGCCCTCGCCCCGGCCGTAGCCGTCGGCGGCCGCGGCGAAGGCCTTGCCCCGGCCGTCGGGGGCCAGGGCGCGGGAGCGGTTGAGCGCGGTGAAGGCGGCGGGGTCGGCCAGCACCTGCACGCCGCCCGCGATCGCGGTGGCGCACTGCCCGGTGCGGACCGCCTCGGCGGCCAGGTGCACCGCGACCAGCGACGAGCTGCACGCGGTGTCCACCGCCAGGGCCGGGCCCTGCAGGCCCAGGTGGTAGGCGATCCGGCCCGCGGCGAAGCTGGGCAGGGTGCCGGTGAGGGCGTAGGTGTCGCGGTCCCGCTCGGCGCGGTGCGTGCCGTACTCGCCGGGGCCCGCGCCGACGAACACCCCGGTCTGGCTCTCGCGCAGCAGGTCCGGGCGCAGGCAGGCGTTCTCCAGCGCCTCCCACGCGACCTCCAGCAGCAGCCGGTGCTGCGGGTCCATCGGCTCGGCCTCGCGCGGGCTGATGCCGAAGAACCCGGCGTCGAACCCGGCCACGTCGTCGAGCAGGGACGCCTGGCGCACCACCGGGCGGCCCTCGGCGGCGACGACCGGGTCCTCGAGCAGGGCGGGGTCGAACCGGTCGGCGCCCAGCTCGCGCAGGGTGTCGCGGCCCTCGGCCAGGACCGCCCACAGGCTGTCCAGGTCGTGCGCGCCGCCGGGCATGCGCAGCCCGACGCCGACCACGGCCACCGGGTCGTCGTCGGCGGCGGCGAGCACGACCGCCCCGGCCCGCTCCGGCGCGGCCAGGTCCAGCTCGCCCGCCAGCCAGTCGGCGACGGCGGCGACGTCGGGGTGGTCGAAGCTGAGCGTGCGCGGCGCGGCGACGCCCGCGCGGGCGGCGACCCGGCCCGCGAAGTCGACGCCCATCATGGAGTCGAAGCCCAGGTCGCGGAACCCGCGGCGGTGGTCGAGGCCGGTCGCGTCCGCCAGGCCCAGGACGGCGGCGGCCTCGGTGGCCACCAGCGCGCGCAGCGCCCGGTCCCGGTCGGCGGCGGGCAGGGCCGACAGCTCGGCCCGGAGCCCGCCCTCGGCCGGGGTCTCGGCGATCCGGGCCTCGGGCAGGTCGGCCCACAGCGGCCGGGGCCCGAGGGCGGCGGCCACGGCGGGCCAGTCCAGGTCGGCGAAGACCAGGTGGCCGGGGACGGCCAGCGCGGCGTCGAGGCCGAGCAGGCCGCGCGCCACCGGCATCGGCCGCAGGCCGAGCCCGCGCAGGTGCTCGCCGACCCGCCCGTCGGCCATCCCGGGGCCGCCCCACGCGCCCCAGGCGACGCAGGACACCGGCAGGTCCGCCGCGGCGCGCGCGGCGGCGACGGCGTCCACCGCGGCGTTGGCCCCGGCGTAGTCGGCCTGCCCGACGTTGCCGACCACCCCGACGACCGAGGAGAACAGCACGAAGGCGTCCAGCTCGACGCCGCGGGTGGCGGCGTCCAGCGCGAGCGCGCCGCCGACCTTGGCGGGCGCGGCCGAGGAGGGCGCGGCCGGGTCGATGTCGGCCAGCAGCCGGTCGTCGACGACACCGGCGGTGTGCACGACGGCGCGCAGCGGCACGTCGGCGCGCGCCAGCTCCGCGACGAGCGCGGCGACCGCGGCCGGGTCGGTCACGTCGCAGCGGGCGAGGCTGACCCGCACCCCGGCGGCGGCCAGCTCCTCGGCCAGGGCGCGGGCGCCGTCGGCGTCCCCGCCCCGACGGGAGGCCAGCACCAGGTGCTCGGCCCCGCGCCCGGCCAGCAGCCGGGCGGTGTGCGCGGCCAGGGCGCCGGTGCCGCCGGTGATGAGCACGGTCCCGCGCGGCCGCCACGGGGTGGTGGTCGGCGCGGTCCGGCGAATCCTGCGCACCAGGCGGACCCCGCCGCGCACGGCGGCGTCCTCGCCGTCGTCGGCGAGCAGCGCGGCGAGCTGGTCGGCGCCCGGGTCGGCGGGCAGGTCGAGCAGGCCCGCCCAGCGGCCGGGGTGCTCCAGGGCCACGACCTGGCCGATGCCCAGCAGGGCGGCCTGGGCCGGGTCGGGGGCGGGGTCGGTGGCGCCGCAGCGCGCGGCGCCGGTGGTCACCACGCGCACCGGGGCGTCCACACCGGACTCGGCGAGGTCGCGCAGCAGTCCGGCGACCGCGCCGGTGTACACCCCGGCGGCCGGGTCGGCGCCCGGGCCCGCGACGGCCAGCACCCCGACGACGTCCGGGCCGGGCGCGGTCACCACGTCCACACCGGACTCGCGCAGCAGCCCGGTGATCGGCGCGGTGTCGCCGCCGGGCAGGGCGACGACCAGCCTGCGGCCCGCCAGGGCGGTCGCCGGGGACGGGCGCCAGTGGACCTCGTGGGCGTGCCGGGCCACCGCGGCCCGGTCGGCCTGGCCCGCGCGCCAGCCCGCCAGGTGCGGCATCAGCTCGGCCAGCGTGCGCGGGGCGTCGGCGGGCAGGTCGAGCAGCGCGGCGACGCGGTCGACCGCACCGGCGGCCACCGCGGACCACAGCTCGTCGTCGGCGCCGCCGGGCGCGGTGCGGGCCGCGCCGTCGAGCCAGTAGCGGGTGTGCTGGAAGCAGTAGGTGGGCAGGTCGACGCGGCGGGCGCCGGGCAGCAGCGCCGCCCAGTCGAGGGCGGCGCCCGCGCCGTGCAGGGCGCCGACGGCGGCGGCCAGGCCCGCGGCCTCGTCGCGGTCGGCGCGGACGCTGGCCACGACCGCGCGGCCCGCGGGCAGCGAGTCCGGGGCCAGGACGGCCAGCACGGCGGCCGGGCCGATCTCCAGGCACGAGCCGACCTCGCCCAGGCCGGTGAGCGCGTCGGCGAAGCGGACCGCGTCGCGCACCTGGCGCACCCAGTAGCCCGGGTCGCGCAGCCCCCGCCCCTCGGGCAGGTCGGGGCCGAAGCGCTCGCCGGTGACCGACGAGACCAGCGGCACGCGGGGCGCGGCGATCGCGCAGGACGCGGCGACCTCGGCGAAGGCCCCGAGCGCGGAGTCCATGTGGTGGCTGTGGAAGGCGTGCGAGACGACCAGCCGCTTGACCCGCTTCCCGCGCGCCGAGAACACGGCGGCGACCGCGTCCACGGCGTCCGCGTCGCCGCTGACGACGCACTGGTCCGGGGCGTTGACCGCGGCGAGGGCCGCGCCGGGCACCAGCGCGGCGAGCACCTGCTCCTCGGTCGCGCGCACCGAGGCCATCGCGCCGTCGGCGCGGCAGGCCTGCATCAGCGCGCCCCTGGCCACCACGAGCCGGGCGGCGTCGTCCAGCGACAGCGCGCCCGCGACGTGCGCGGCGGTCAGCTCGCCCACGGAGTGCCCGGTGACCACCTCCGGCCGCACGCCCCACGACGCCCACAGCCGGGAGAGGGCGACCTGGTGGGCGAACAGGGCGGGCTGGGCGAACTCGGTGCGGTGCACGTCCTCGCCCGCCGCGGCCTCGGCCAGCGGCACGGGCAGGTGGCGGTCGAGGGCGGCCAGGACCTCGTCGTGCGCGGCGCGGAAGACCGGGTGCGCGGCGCGCAGCCCGGCGCCCATGCCGGGGCGCTGGCTGCCCTGGCCGGTGAACAGGAACGCGGTGCCGCCGCGCGCGGGCGAGGTGGTGGCGGTCCCGGCGGCCAGCTCGCGCAGCGCGGCGACGGCCTCGGCGGGGTCGGCGGCGACCACGGCGGCGCGGTGGTCCAGCGCGGCGCGGGTGGTGGCGGCGGTGAACGCGACGTCGGCGACCGCGGGGGCGCCGGGGGTGTCCAGGGCGTCGGCGAGGCGGGCGGCGTTGGCGGCCAGGGCCTGCGGGGTCTTGCCGGACACGACGATCGGCACCGGGCCCGATCGGGTGGCGCCCGCACCGGCGACAGCGGACCAGTCCACGGGCGCGCCCGCGGTCCACAGCGCGCCGACGAGCTCTTCGAGCGCCCAGCGGGCCGGTCGGCCGCGCCCGCCGGTGGGCAGCACGGCCTCGACGCCGGGCAGTCCGGCCAGCGGCCGGGCGGCCACCGGGTGCGGCGAGACCTCGACGACGGTGACGGGGCCGTCGGCGGTCAGCGCGGCGACGGCCTCGGCGACCAGCATCGGGGAGGTGGTGTTGCGGGCCCAGTGCGCGCCGTCGACGGCCGCGCCCGGCAGGGCGGCGCCGGTCGCGGTGGACACGATCGGCACCTCGGCGGCGGCACCGCGCACGTCGGCCAGCGCGGTGGCGACCTCGGCGGCCAGCGCGCCCAGGTCCGGCCCGTGCGCGGCGTAGTCGATGCGCACCCGGCGGGCGGCGGTCCCGGCCTCGGCGAGCCGGGCCTCCGCGGCGGCGAGCGCGTCCAGCGGCCCGGCCAGGGCGGTGTGCCCGGCGCCCAGGTGGGCGGCCACGGCCAGGGCGGGGGCGTGCTCGGCGGCCCACTCAGCGGCCTGGGCGTGCCCCAGCTCCACGGCGGTGACGCCGCCGAGCCCGCCGACCCGCGCGGCCACGAGCGCCGACCAGGTGGTGATGACCCGCGCGCCCTCGGCGGTGGTGAGCGCGCCGGAGACGACGGCGGCGGCGACCTCGCCGATGCTCTGCCCCAGCACGACGTCCGGGGCGACGCCCCAGGAGCGCAGCAGCGCGGCGGTCGCCACGTGCACCGCGAACAGCACCGGCTGCACGACCTCGGCCCGGTCGAGCCGGTCGCCCGCGCCCAGCAGCTCGTCGAGCACCGACCAGCCGGTGTGCGCGGCGACCTCGTGGTCGACCTGGCGCAGGGCGGCGGCGAAGGCGGGCTCGGCGAGCAGGTCGACGGCCATGCCCGGCCACTGCGCGCCGTGCCCGGAGAAGAAGAAGGCGACCCGGTCCGCGGGCGCCGGGGTGTTCAGCGCCCCGGCCAGCGCGTCCGCCAGGTCGTCGGCGTGCTCCACGACGGCGAACGCGCGTGCCGGGCCGGAGCCGACGACGCGGACCGGGCCCGCGGCGAACGGGTCGTCCTCGGCGGCCAGCTCGGCCACCGCCGCGGCCAGCGCGGCGGTGTCGGCGGCGGCGACGGCGGCCAGCAGGCGGCGCGGCGCGGGCGGGGCGCAGAGCACGGCGTGCGCGTTGGCGCCGCCGAAGCCGAAGCCGCTCACACCGGTGACGCGCTCGGCGTCGGGCCACGGCCGGGCCCCGGTCACCACCTCCAGGCGGTTGGCGGCGAAGTCGATGCGCGGGTTGGGGTCGGTGAAGTGCAGGGAGGCGGGCAGCTCGCCGTGGTGCACGGCCAGCGCCGCCTTGATCACGCCGGTGATCCCGGCGGCGGGCTCCAGGTGCCCGACGTTGGTCTTGGCCGAGCCCAGCAGCAGCGCCCGGTCGCGGCCGGGGGCGAAGACCTCGCCCAGCGCGTCGGCCTCGATCGGGTCCCCCAGCGGGGTCCCGGTGCCGTGGGCCTCCACGTAGGACACCTGGTCCGGGCGCACCCCGGCGTCGCGCAGCGCCGCGCGCACCACGGCGACCTGGGCGGCGGGGTTGGGCGCGGTGATGCCGTTGGAGGCGCCGTCGCTGTTGACCGCGGTGCCGCGCACCACGGCGTAGACGCGGTCGCCGTCGCGCAGCGCGTCGGAGAGCCTGCGCACCACGACGACGCCGATGCCCTCGGCGCGCACGTAGCCCGACGCGTCCGCGGCGAACGCGCGGCAGCGGCCGTCGGCGCTCAGGCCGCCGAACTTGGTCATCGCCACGCTGGTGTGCGGGTGCAGCAGCAGGTTGACCCCGCCCGCGAGCGCCAGGTCGGACTCGCCCCGGCGCAGGCTCTGCACCGCCAGGTGCAGCGCGGTCAGCGACGAGCTGCACGCGGTGGCCACCGACAGCACCGGGCCGCGCAGGTCCAGCGCGTAGGCGACCCTGGCCGGGATGACCGAGGGGTCCCAGCCCACGGCGGAGTGCGACCCGATGGCCTCCGGGTCCGCGCCGGTGGCCAGGTGGTACTCCTGGGACATCGTGCCGAGGAAGACCCCGGTTCGGGTGCCCGAGAGCGACCGGGGCGCCAGCCCGGCGTCCTCCAGCGCGGCCCAGGTGACCTCCAGCGCGAGGCGCTGCTGCGGGTCCATGTGCCGGGCCTCGGCCGGGGACACGCCGAACAGGTCGGCGTCGAACCCGGCGACGTCGTCGAGGAAGCCGCCCGCGCGGGTGACCACCCGGCCGGGCGCGGCGGGGTCGGGGTCGGTCCAGGCGTCGGCGTCCCAGCGGTCGGCCGGGACCTCGCCGACGGCGTCGACCCCGGCGCGCAGCGCCGACCAGAACCCGGCGGGCCCCTCGATGCCGCCGGGCAACCGGCAGCCGATGCCGACGATGGCCACCGGCTCGCTCGGGTCGGTCGGACCGGCGGGCGCCTGCCCGTCGCCGCCGTGGGCGCCCTCGCCGCACAGCGCGGCGGCGAGGGCGTCCACGGTCGGGTACCGCCACGCGGCGGAGGCGGGCAGCGCCGTGCCGGTCCACCCGGCCACCCCGGCCAGCACCGAGGTCACCCCGGCCGAGTCGACCCCGAGCTCGCGCAGCGGCCGGTCGGTCGGCACGGCGTCGGGGGCCAGGCCGGTCAGCCCGGCCACGATCCGGCGCAGCTCGGCGCGCACCGCGGCCGGGTCGCGGTCCAGTGGTGTGCTCATGGCTCATCCTCGGGTTCTGGGGCGGGGGCGCCGGGTGGGAGTGCCGGGTGGGGCTGCCGGGGTGGGTCAGTTCGCGGGCTCGGGGGCCAGCGGGCCCGTGCCGCCGTACTGCTCGCGCACGGGCGGCAGCACCGAGCGGGTCCGGGTGATCTGCGCGTAGACCTCGGCGGCGACGGTGGGGACGCGCTCGAGGGTGCCCGGGGTGACCGAGTAGAGGCCGAACTTCGGCGTGTGGCCCAGCAGCCACTCGAAGTTGTCCATCAGCGCCCAGTGGTAGTAGCCGCGGACGTCGACGCCCTCGGACCGGGCCAGCTCGATCTGCTCCAGCGCGCGGACCAGGTACTGCGCGCGGCGCTCGCCGCTGTCGCTGGCGATGCCGGACTCGGTGACCACCAACGGCAGGTCCGGGTAGCGCCGCGCGGTCGAGGCGAGCACCTCGCGCAGGCCGGTGATGCTGGTGTGGTAGCCCATGTCCGGGACCCAGTAGCTGGGGTCCTCGGCGGGCAGGCACGGCGACTCGGCGCAGAAGCCGACGTCGATCACCGGGTAGGCGGGCTTGTCCGGGGTCTGCGCCGGGTCGTAGATGCCCTGGTGGGCGTAGAGCTGCGGGCCCAGCCAGTCCAGCGTGCCCTTCCACTCCGGGTGCGGCTCGGTCCAGCTCCCGTCGAACGCCGGGTCGAACCTGCCGTTCCACAGCGCGTCGCTGAACTTGTAGTCGAAGTAGTCGCGGAAGCGCTCGACCGCGGCCACGTCGCGCGGGTCGTCGCTGACCTTGCCGTCGCGGACCGGGGTGTAGACCTGCGCGCCGGTGGTGATGCCGATGGCGGCGGCGAGGCCGTCGCGGTCGGAGTCGACCTTGTCGGCGGCCTTGACCGCGTGGTACATCGCGACGTGGGCGTTGAGGTAGCCGCGCAGGGCGGCGGCGAAGCGGGGCAGGGTGGCCTCGGTGAGGTTGGCCTTGCCGGGCGGGCCCGCGCCGAACGCGTGCGAGAAGGTCATGTAGCCCATGGGCTCGTTGACCGTGACCCACTCGTCGACCCGGTCGCCCAGCCGCTGGGCGAGCAGCGTGGCGAAGTCGGCCATCTCCCGCACGACCAGCGGGCCGCCCTCGGGGTGGTCGAGGCCGCAGAGGTTGGCGTCGGAGGGGCCGTTGGCGCAGCCGACGTCGGCCGGGTCGTCGACCCAGGCCGGGAAGGCGAAGTGGTGAATGGTGATCATCGGCCGGATGCCCCTGGCGAGCAGCGCGTCGACGAAGTCGCTGTAGTGCTCGACCGCGGCCTGGTCGATCTCGCCGCGGCGGGGCTCGATGCGCGCCCACTCCACGCCGAAGCGGTAGGAGTCGACGCCGAGCCTCGCGATCAGGTCGACGTCGGCGATGGCCCGGGTGTAGCCGCCGGACGCGTCGCCGACGAACGGGCTCTTGGCCAGGCCGTCCGGGTCGGACCAGCGGTACCAGTCGGTGTTGGGGTTGGCGTCCTCGATCTGCGTCGCCGAACTGGAGACGCCGAACCGGAACGAGCCCTTGCCCGAGGGCGCGGTCGGGGAGCCGATCCCGGCGAAGCGGGCGGGTTTGCCGGTCGGGCCCGCGGAGTCGCCCGCGGTGGCGATGGCGGGCACGCCCGCGGCGACCACCAGCATGGCCGCGCCCGCGATGAGTAAGCGTTTCACTGCTTTTGCCTTCGCTTCCGGGTGGGAACGCCGACGGGGCGCCCCCGCCCTTCGGCGGTGGCGCCCCGTCGGGACCCACGTGTTCGGTTGTGCGCGCCCGTCCGGGCGCCCTGTCTCGTCGAGCTGTGCCTGATCCTTAGTGGAGTGTCAGACGCCCGCGTGCTCGGCGATGTGCGCCTCGACCGCGTCGGCGGCGACGGCCGGGCCGTCGACCGCGCGCACGGACCTGCCGAACTCCGCGGTCCTGGCGCGCAGCTCGGCGTCGCCGGAGACCGCCGCCACCGCGGCGGCCAGCGACTCGGTGGTGACGTCCTCGGGCGCCAGGTGCGCGCCCAGGCCCAGCTCCGCGACCCGCAGCGCGTTGGCCCGCTGCTCGTTCATCTGCGGCACCACGACCATCGGGACGCCGTGGTAGAGCGACTCCAGCACCGAGTTCATGCCGCCGTGGGTGACGAACAGCGACGCCTTGGACAGCACGTCGAGCTGCGGCACGCTGTGGTGCACCTCCACCGAGTCGGGCAGCTCGCCCAACTCGGCGGCGTCGATGTGGTCGCCGGTGACCAGCACGACCCGGTGCTCGCCGGTGCCGAGGGCGGCCACGGCGGTGCGGAAGAACTCCGGGCGGCCGGTGGCCGCGGTGCCCAGCGACACCAGCACGACCGGCTTGTCGTCGGCCGCGGTCCAGGTGCCCTGGTACTTGGACCGGTCGCCCAGGCAGGGCCCCGCGAACACGAAGCGGTCGTCGAAGGTCTCGCTGTCGTAGTGGAACTCGCGCGGCAGGAAGACGATCGACTTGTGCTCCGGCTTCATGAAGAAGTCCATCGGCCCGGTGTCGGGGAACCCGACCTCGGGCAGCAGCGCGGTGAGCTGCTCGATCATCTCCATCATCTTCGGGTCGGTCAGCTCGGCCACCGGGAACTTGGCCTGGATGTTGAACGTCTCGTTGCCCGCGTAGGTCGGGAACAGCCGCACCAGCGGGATGCCGCGCGGGGCCGCGAAGAACCGCGCGCCCCAGGCCATGAAGTCGTGCAGCACGACGTCGGGGCGGTTCGCCTCGTAGAACTCCCCGACCTGCTCGACCAGCGAGGTGGCCTCGGCGAGGGTGCGCAGGCCCTCGCCGGACAGCGCCTCCTCGGTGAACGGGCTGGTGTAGAAGTCCCCGAACACCGACGTGTAGCGGACCGCCTCGCCCCCGGCCGCCTCGACGGCGGGCGCCAGGTGGTCGGTGACGGTGCAGGTCACGCGGTGCCCACGCCGGACCAACTCCTCGACCAGCCCGAGCGTCGGGTTCAGGTGTCCGTAGGCGGGGAAGTTGACAATGGCGATGTGGGATGCCACCGAATGGGTCCTCTCGTTGTGGTTGTGTGAATGGTAGACGCGCGGCTGCGCCACTAGAACGGGACGCGCATGCCCAACGCGGAGGACAGGCTGCCGAGCTGCCCGCAGTGGTAGGCGTCGTGCATCTGGATCAGGGAGACGGCCTCGCCGACGACCCGCAGCCGCGCCTTCCAGTCGTCGGAGACCCCGGCGACGATCTCGGCGTCGGTGCCGCGGCGCAGGTCCTCCGGGGTGAGCCCGGCGACGAACGGGCGCAGCCTGCGGTGGACCTGGTGGTAGAGCGAGTACATGTGCTCGAACGTGGGCGCCCGGTCGAAGTCCACGGTCGCGCAGTCGCCCGCCCACAGCTCGTAGAAGTCCAGCGACAGCAGCATGTCGAACCCGCCGTGCAGGGTGCCGACGTAGTCCTTGGAGCAGGTCAGGTGCCCCAAGTACCACAGCAGCGGCATGTGCCCGTCCGGTGCGGCCAGCGCGGTCGTCTCGTCGTACTGGTCGGCCAGCTCGCAGACCATCTCGTAGGTGAGGTCGAAGTCGCGCAGCAGGTGCTCGCCCAGCGGCGTCGCCGGGACCAGCTCGGGCAGCGGGAACCTGGGCGGCGGGATGGTCTCGGCGCCCGGTCCCTGGGGCGCGGTCTGGGTCGCGGTCTGGGTCGCGGTCTGGGTCGCGGTCTGGGTCATGGTCGGGTTCCTCGGGCTCAGTGGGTGACGGGGCGGTCGCGCCTGCGCGCGGCCAGCTCGGCGCGGACCTCGTCCCAGTCGGGCAGGGTGTGCCGGTCCGCGCGGGTCCAGCGCGCCCCCTCCCAGGCGTAGGCGAGGTTGCGGGTCTTGCGGACCGCCTCCAGGTGCTTGTCGGAGGTCAGGAACCGCTGCAACGACTCGTCGTCGGTCCAGACCGACAGGGCGCGGGAGCTGTTCCAGCACCTGGCCGAGATGCCGAAGGTGGCCGCGAGCAGTCCGGAGCTGGCCCACAGCTCCTGCAGCAGCACGTGGTTGAGCTCGGTGGCGATCTGCTCGACGCCGGGCCGGGGCCAGCCGCCGGAGGTGGCCACCAGGTAGCCCTCGGGCAGCGGACCGGCCAGGCCGCCGGTCTCGGGGTCGATGGCGGGCCCGGTCCAGGGCACCACCACGTCCAGGTCGGACTCGTCGCAGGCGGCGAAGCCCTCGAGCGTCGTGGGCAGCGGCGGGGTCACCACCCCGGGGGCGTGGTCCAGCTCAGTCACCGCCGATCACCGCACCCTGCTGACGGGCAGCGTCACGTACTCGGCCATGAGCAGCCGCAGGATGAGCATTTTCGACTCGCCCTCCAGCCGCAGCCGCGGCAGCAGCGGCAGCAGCGCGCGGAACATGACCCGCAGCTCCAGCTTGGCCAGGTTCGCCCCGATGCAGCGGTGCTCGCCGAACCCGCCGAAGGCGAAGTGCCGGTTGGGGGTGCGGGTGATGTCGAACCGGTACGGGTCGGGGAAGGCGACCGGGTCGCGGTTGGCGGCCGGGAACCAGGTGGCGACGGTGTCGCCGCGGCGGATCCGCTTGCCGCCCAGCTCGGTGTCCTGGGTGGCGGTGCGGGTCATGACGACCGCGACCGAGGTCCAGCGCAGGATCTCCTCCACCGCGCTGTCGACCAGCTCGGGGTGGTCGACGAGCAGCCGGAGCTGGTCGGGGTTCTCCAGCAGCGCCTTGATGCCGCCCGCGATGGCGTTGCGGGTGGTGCCGTTGCCCGCCTGCAGCAGGTTGAACAGCTGGTAGGAGATGTCGTGGAAGGCCAGCGGCTCGTCGTTGACCGTCGCCGCCGCGAGCCTGCTGAGCATGTCGGTGCCGTTGCCGCCGCCGTCGGCCATCCGCTTGCGGACGAGCTCGGACATGTAGGCGTCCAGCTCCATCATCGCGCGCAGGAAGGTCGCGGTGGCGTCCTGCCCGTCCTGGTGGGCGAAGTCCTTGTGGAACGCCGCCGCGGTGGCCTGGTGCAGGCCGAACAGGGTGTCCCAGTCGCTGTCCGGGACGCCGAGCAGGTCGAAGATCGCGGCCAGCGGCAGCCGGGCCGAGAGCTGGTGGGCGACGTCGGCGGTGCCGTTGGTGTCCAGCAGCCGCACGAAGTCGTCGACGTAGGTCTTGGCCAGCGCCGACAGGCGCAGCTCCTGGGCGGCCAGCGCCTTGGGGGTGAAGCTGGGGTACATCACCTGGCGGAGCTGGCGGTGCATGGGCGCGTCCATGAAGCCCAGGCCCGGGGCGTGGTCGGGGCGGTGCCCGTAGACCTGGCCGCGGCGCTCGCGCTCGGTCTCCCAGCTGTCGACCTCGTCGGGGGTCTCCACGGCGACCCGCTCGCGGCAGGAGTACAGCTCGGGGTTGCGGGCGACCCAGGCGATGTCCTCGTAGCGGGTCAGCGACCAGAACGGCTCGTAGCCCGGGCGCTGGTACCAGTGCACCGGGTCCTCGGCGCGCATCCGGTCCCAGTCGGCCCACGGGTACCCCCCGCGGTCGTCGTAGAGGGACTCGCTGGTGATGTCCAGCTCGTCCAGGGGTGGTGGTGCGATGGCGGTCATGGGTGGTCTCCGGTTCCGGTCGTCAGTTCTGGCTGTGCTCGGCGAGGAAGCCGGTCACCGCCGGGGCGGCGGGGGCGGCGGCCCAGTCGGCGAGCAGGCGCCCGCCGGGGAGGTCGGCGGCCAGCCGCCGGGCGGCCCCGGCCGGGCTGAGCCGGTCGGAGCCGGGCAGCACCAGCACCGGGGTTGGCGCGGCGGCGAACCACTCGTCGGCGACGGAGAAGTACGCCCGGCCCGCGGGCCACACGCCGTCGCGGTGGCGCACGAGCGCGGAGATGTACTTCTCCCGGCGCAGCGCGGCGAGCGCCTCGACGGCGGCCGGGTCGGCGGCGATGGTCCGCGCGAACGGCCCGGCCTCCGGGTCGGCGGCGAACGAGCGGCCGCGGCGGGCGGCCTCGAGCACGGCGGACATGCCCTCGGACCCGGGGTCGTCGAAGAAGGCCGCGCGGGGCAGCCGCATGGCGGGCTCGTGCCCGGCGAGGAAGTCGCCCAGCGCGTTGGTCTCGTCCCGGCCCGCGGGGGCGACGGCGACGACCGCGCGGACCCGCCGCGGGGCGTCCGCGGCCAGCCGCCAGGCCACCGAGGCGCTCTGGCCGCCCGCGACGACGTGCGCGACCGGGATGTCGAGCGCGTCCAGCACGGCGACGAGGTCCTCGGCGGCGACGCCGTAGTCGTACGGGGTCAGCGGGCCGGTGCTGGCGCCGGAGTGCCGCTGGTCGACGGAGACGACCTGGAAGTCCTGGTGCAGCGTGGCGGGGTCCAGCGGTCCGGCCGCCCAGTCGGCGACCTCGCCGCCGGGGCCGCCGGGGGCCAGCAGCAGCACCGGGAAGCCGGTGCCGCGGACCTCGTAGTGGATCCGGGCCCCGTCCGGGCGTTCGATGTGGGGCATGGTGGGTTCCTCTCCTTGCGGGCTCAGGGTTCTGGGTCAGGCGGGGACCGGGGTGCGCACTCCGGCTGTCACATCGGCCAGGACGTCGGCGAGGACGCCCGCGAGGGTCGCCGGGTCCTCCACCGGGGCGGCGTGCGAGCCGGGGACGACCCGGGTGGTGAAGTCCCCGGCGGCGCGGGCCCGCCAGCCCTCGGCCGAGGCCGGGGGCAGCAGCGGGTCGGACTCGGCGACGACGGCGACGACCGGGGCGCGCAGCGGCGTCCTGGGCGGGCCGTCGAGCGCCCGGCGGTGGTCGGTGGACAGCACGTGGTCGGCGCGCAGCGCGGCCAGGCACTGGGCGAAGACCGCCGGGTCGTCGACCACCGCGTCCGGCAGGACACCGCGCATGGCCTGGGCCAGCTCGGCCGGGTCGGCGGTGTCGAGCCTGCCCGCGGCGTCCTGGATGGCGAGCATGCCCTCGGTCAGCGGTGCGTGCGGCGGCTGCGCGCACGCGGCGACCAGGGCGACCGGCTCCGGGCCGTCCTGCGCCCGGTGCGCCAGCTCCCAGGCCAGCCAGGAGCCCTGGCTGTGCCCGAGGAGCACGGTCGGCAGCGGGGAGCGGCGGTCGAGCGCGGCGCCCACCTCGGCGACGACCTCGGCCATCAGCGCGGCGGGCGGCTCGGCCTCCCGGCCCTCGCGGCCGGGCAGCCGGACCCCCAGCAGCTCCACCCCCTCGGGCAGGTGCCGGGCCAGCGGGGCGTGCGCCAGGCTCGTCCCGCCGTTGCCCGCGGCCACGACGACCCGGGCGACCGGGTCCTCGACCGGGCGCAGCACCCGCAGCCACGGCTCGTCGTCGGCGGCCCCGGCGGGGACCTCCTCGACAGCGAGGCCGAGTCCCGCCAGGACATGCGCGGCGATCGCCGTGCAGCCGGTGGGGCGGAAGGCGACCGCGGCCGGGACCGCGACCCCGGTGCGCCTGCCGACCGCGGCGCGCAGCGCGGCGGCGGTCAACGAGTCGACGCCCAGTTCCGAGAGCGGCCGGTCGCCCGGCACGGACCCGGCGGGCACGCCCAGCACCGGGGCGGCGCAGGCGCGGACCAGCTCGACCGCCTCGGCCAGCCGGGCCGGGCCATCGAGCGCGGCCAGCCGGTCGGGCAGGCCCGCCTCGGCCGGGGCCCGGTCGGCCCCGGCGCGCGGGGCGCGGGTGCGCTCGCGCCAGTCCGCCAGGTGCGGCAGCAGGTCGGCGAGCTGGTCGCGCAGGTCGGCGGGCAGGTCGAGGGCGTCGGCCACGTCGGTGACCGAGCCGCTCTCGATGGCCGACCACAGCGCCCGCTCCTCGGCGGGGACGGCGTCGGCCTCGGTCGGCGCCCAGTACCGCTCGTCGCGGAACCGGTAGCCGGGCAGGTCGACCACCGCGGCCGGGCCGGTGAGCGCGGCCCAGTCGACCGGGTGGCCCGCGGCGTGCAGCGCGCCCAGGTTGGCCAGCAGCGCGTCCGGGCCGCCGTGGTCGCGGTGCAGCGACCCGACGACGACCGAGCCCACCTCGGCGGCGGCGTCGGCCAGCGGCACCGCCAGCACCGGGTGCGGGGACAGCTCCACGAACACCCGGTGCCCGTCGTCGAGCAGCAGGCGCAGCGCCTTGTCGAACCGGACGGTCTGGCGGACGTTGGCGCACCAGTACGCCGCGTCCAGCTCCGCGCCGCCCGCGGGCTCGCCGGTCACCGTGGAGTAGAACGGCACCGCGGTCGGCCGTGGGGTCAGGTCGGCCAGCAGCGCGGCGATGGCGGGCAGCACCTGGTCCATCTGCTCGTTGTGCGAGGCGTACGCGTTGACGATCCGCCTGCAGAACACCCCGCGCGCCTCGGCGGCGGCCAGGAACTCGGTCACCCCGTCGGCCGGTCCGGCCACGACGGTGGAGGACGCGGTGTTGACCGCGGCGACGGACACGCCGGGCAGCCCGGCCAGCCACTGCTCGACCTGCTCCACCGGGGCGTCGACGAAGCCCATCCCGCCGCCGGTGAGGCCGCGCACCACGCTGGAGCGCGCCCACACCACCTGGGCGGCCTCGCCCGGGGTGATCGCGCCCGCCACGGTGGCGGCGACGACCTCGCCCTGGGAGTGGCCGACCACCGCGTCCGGCTCGACGCCCAGCGCGCGCCAGGCGGCGGCCAGGCCGATGCCGGTCGCGGTGAGCGCGGCCTGCACGGTGTCCGGCTGGAGCATCTCGGCCCGCTCGGTCTCGCCGCGCAGCACCGGGACGACGGAGTACCCGGACAGCCGGGCGAACTCGGCGTCGAACTCGGCGACCGCCTCGGCGAACTCGGGCGACGCGTCCAGCATCCGGGCGCCCATGCCGACCCACTGCCCGCCCTGTCCGGGGCACACGAACACCACCGGGCCCAGCGGCCTGGCGGTGTCCCTGGCGGTGTTCGGCGTGGCCTCGCCGTCGGCCAGCGCGCCCAGCGCGGCGACCAGGCCCGCGGTGTCCACACCGGACACCGCGGCCCGCTCGGCGTGGTGCGCCCGGCGCAGCGCCGCGGTGGCGGCGACGGCGCGCGGGTCCACGTCGGGGTTCTCGGTCAGCCACGCCGCCCAGGACCGGGCCTGGTCGCGCAGCGCGGTCTCGTCCTTGGCGGACAAGGGGAGCAGGACCGGCGCCCCGGCGGGGGCGGCCGCCTCGACCTCGGGCGCCTGCTCGATCACCACGTGGGCGTTGGTGCCGCCGATGCCGAACGAGGACACCCCGGCCCGGCGCGGGCCCGCCGGGGCCCACGGGCGGGTCTCGGTGCTGACCGCGAACAGCGCCGGGTCCAGGCCCAGCTCCGGGTTGGCAGCGCGGAAGTGCAGGCTGGGCACCGTGGTGCCGTGGTGCACGCACAGCGCGGCCTTGATCAGCCCGGCCACCCCGGCGGTGGCGTCGGTGTGGCCGATGTTGGTCTTGACCGAGCCCAGCAGGCACGGCTCGGCGCGGTCGACGCCCGCGAACGCCTCCTGCAGCGCCTGGACCTCGATGGGGTCGCCCAGCCTGGTGCCGGTGCCGTGCGCCTCGACGTAGCCGACCGAGGCCGGGTCGACACCCGCGCCGGCGTGCGCGGCGGCGATGACCTCGACCTGGCCGCGCACCGCGGGGGCGGTGAAGCCGACCTTGGCCGACCCGTCGTTGTTGATCGCGCTGCCGCGGATGACCGCGTACACCCGGTCGCCGTCGGCGAGCGCGTCGGACAGCCTGCGCAGCACCACCGCGGCCACGCCGTTGCCGAAGACCGTCCCGTCGCCGTCGGCGTCGAACGCCCGGCAGGCGCCGTCGCTGGAGACGACCAGGCCCTCCTGGTGCAGGTAGCCGTGCACCAGCGGCAGGGTCACCGTCGACCCGCCGACGAGGACGGCGTCGGACTCGCCGCGCAGCAGGCTCTCCCTGGCCAGGTGGGTGGCCACCAGGCTGGTGGAGCAGGCGGTCTGCACGGTCAGCGCCGGGCCGCGCAGGTCGAGCTTGTGCGCCACGCGGGTGGCCAGGTAGTCGTTCTTGGTGGCGACCATGCCCCGGTAGAACGCGGCGAGGTCGGTGCGGTCGTCGGCGCGGTAGCCGCCGTGGCCCGCCCCGGCGAAGACCCCGATGCGGCCCGCGAAGTCGGCGGGCACGATGCCCGCGTCCTCCAGCGCGGTCCACGAGGTCTCCAGGAACAGCCGGTGCTGCGGGTCCATCAGCTCGGCCTCCGACGGCGAGCAGCCGAAGAACCCGGCGTCGAACCGGTCGGCGTCGGCCAGGTGGCCCTTGCGCCGCACGTAGCCGGGGTCGGCCAGCAGGTCGGCCGGGACGCCCGCGGCGAGCAGCTCCTCCTCGGTGAACTCCACGACGGACTCCACGCCACCGGTCAGGTTCGACCAGAACGCGGCCAGGTCCGGGGCGCCGGGCAGGCGGCAGGCCATGCCCACGATCGCCACCGGCTCGTCGGCGGTGATCCGGCCCGCGGTGCGCGCGACCGCGGTCCGGCCACCGGAGAGGTGTTCGGACAGCGACCGCACCGTGGGGTGGGCGAACAGCGCGGCGAGCGGGAACTCGCGGCCCAGCGCGGCCACGATGCCCTGGTGGGCGCGCAGCGCGGTCATCGATGTGGCGCCCAGGTCGAAGAACCCGCGGTCGGGGTCGACCGGGCCGCCCAGGACCTCGGCCCACACCGACGCGACCACACCGGCGACGTCGTCGCGCGGGCCGTCGTCGAGCACCGGGGCGGCCTGGGCGGGGGCGGGCAGGCGGAGCAGGGCGTTGCGGTCGACCTTGCGGTTGGGCGTGTGCGGCAGCTCGTCGAGCCGCACGATGTGCGACGGGCGCGACTGCGCGGGCAGCCGCTCGGCGAGGAAGCCCGCCAGGTCCACGCCGGCCGCACTGTCCACTGTGTCCGTTCCGGACCAGTACAGGACCAGCTCGGGGTAGGCGGGGTCGTCGGCGCGGATGACGCAGGCGCAGACCACCACGTCCGGGTGCTCGGCCGCCGCGGCGTCCAGCTCGCCCAGCTCGATCCGGTGGCCGCGCAGCTTGACCTGCGAGTCCTTGCGGCCGCCGAACTCCAGGCCGCCGTCCGCGCCGCGCCGGGCCAGGTCGCCGGTGCGGTAGAGCCGGGCGCCGGGCAGGTCGGAGAACGGGTCGGCGACGAACCGCTCGGCGGTCAGCTCCGCCCGCTGGTGGTAGCCGCGGGCGACGCCCAGGCCGCCGATCGCCAGCTCGCCCCAGCTACCGCGCGGGACGGGGCGGCCCGCCGGGTCCAGCAGGTGGGTGGTGGTGTTGGCGATCGGGTCGCCCAGGCGCACCGGCTGGTCGCCGCGCACCCGCCACACCGTCGACCACACCGTGGTCTCGGTGGGGCCGTACATGTTCAGCACGGTCCCCCGGCACAGCGCCGTCAGCTTCCTGGCCAGGTCGGGGTCGAGCGCCTCACCGCCGACGAGCACCGCGTCCAGCCCGGCGACCAGCGCCCGGCCACCCGCGTCGGCGACCAGCATCCTGGCCAGCGACGGGGTGCACTGCAGGTGCGTGGGCCGGTGGTGGGCGTAGGCGGCCCAGTCGGCCGCCGCGCCGGTGCCGACGACCACCCGGTAGCCCCGGGTGAGCGTCCACAGCAGCTCCAGCGTGGAGATGTCGAACGACAGGCTGGTCACCGCCAGCCAGGTGTCGCCCTCGCCGCCGCCGACCGACTGGTCCATGCCCAGGCAGAAGTTGGCGAACTGGGCGTGCTCGAGCAGCACGCCCTTGGGCTTGCCGGTCGAGCCGGAGGTGTAGATGGCGTACGCCAGGTCGGTCTGCGCCGGGCGGTCTGCGCCGGTCGCGGGCGCGGGGCCGGTCTGGTCCACGCGCACCAGCTCGGCGCCCGGGACCTCGGTGCCGGGGCCGCCGAGCACGACGGTCAGGCCGCTGTCGGCGACAACGTGCTCGCGGTAGGCCGCGGGGTAGCCGGGGTCGAGCGGGACGTAGGCGGCGCCCGCCAGCCAGACGCCGAGCACGGCCACCGAGAGCAGCGGTGTGCGCGGCAGGCTGACACCGACCAGGGAACCGGGGAGCACCCCGGCCTCCCGCAGCGCGGCGGCGACGCCGTGGGCGCGCTCGACGGTCTCGCGGTAGGTCAGCTCCAGGTCCGCGCCCGCCAGGTCGGCGCCGACCAGGGCGACCGCGTCCGGGGTGCGCGCTGCCTGGCGCAGCACCAGGTCCAGCGCGGTGTCCGGGCCCAGCGTCGCCGGGTCGACCACGCCCGCGCCTGCCGCGACCCACTCGTCGTCCTCAGTGGACTGGGCGGGCAGCGCGCCGACCGGGCCGGTCGGGTCGGCCACGGCGGCGGCCAGCAGCCGCTCGTAGCCCGCGAGCAGCCTGCGGGCGGCGGCGCCGTCGAGCGCGCCGGGCAGGAACTCCAGCTCGCCGCGCAGGCCCTCGCCGCTGGGGGCCAGGGTCAGGCCGAGGTCGAACTTGGACGCGCCCGCGACGTTGCCCGCCACGCTGCCGATCTCCGGCAGCCGCCAGGCCAGGTCGCCGTCGCCGACGGTGGGCAGCTCCGCGCTGCCGTAGTTGAACACGGCGCGGAACAGCGGGTTGTCGTCGCCGGAGCGCTCGACGGCCGCGGCGGCGACGATGTCGGACAGCGGGACGTCCTGGCGGGCCAGCACCCCGCTGACCCGCTCGGCGGTGCGGGCGACCAGCTCGTCGAAGCCGGGGTCGCCGGTGAGGTCGCAGCGCAGCGGCAGCGTGGTCACCAGGAAGCCGACGACCGGCTCCACCCCGGCGAGCTGCCGGTTGGCCCACACGGTGCCCAGGGCGAAGTCGTCCTGGGCGCAGACCCGGCCCAGCAGCGCGGCGAAGCCGCTGAGCAGCACCGCGTACGGGGTGGTGCCCAGCCGCGCGGCCAGCTCCTCGACACCGGAGCGCAGCGCGGGCGGCAGCGTGAAGTGCAGTGTGTCGCCGCCCTCGGGCGTGCCGTCGGCCTCGGCGGGCGGCAGGGCCAGGCGGGGCGCACCGGCGAGCTGGTCGGCGTGCCAGCGCACGGCGTCGGCGAAGCGGCCCGCGCGCTGGGCGGCCCGCTCCCACCGGGCGACGTCGCCCAGGTGCAGGGCAGGTTCGGCCAGCTCGGGCCCGCCGCCCGCGAGGAAGGCGTGGTAGGCGGTGTGCAGCTCGTGCAGCAGCAGGGTCAGCGACCAGCCGTCGACGACGGCGTGGTGCAGGGTGAGGCAGACGACCTGCTCGCCCGGCGCGGTCAGCACCGCGCAGCGCAGCAGCGAGTCGCCCGCCAGGTCGAACGGGGCCAGCTCCTCCGCGCGCAGGGCCTCGGCCAGGGCCGCGGCGTCGGCGACCTCCCGCTGGCGCACCGGCACCGGGGCGGTCTCGGCGACGACCTGGACGACGTCGCCGTCGCGGCCGTGCAGGCCGGTGCGCAGCGCCTCGTGCCGGGCCACGGCCCAGTCCAGGGTGCGGGCCAGCACGTCCGGGTCGATCGGCGTCGCGGGGCGGATCTTGACCGCCACGTGGTACTCGGCGGTGCCGGGGCGCAACTGCTCCAGGAACCACAGCCTGCGCTGGGCGTCGGTGGCCGGGTGCAGGTCGCGCTCCTCGGCCCGCTCGACCGCGGGCGCGGCGGCGGGCAGGTCGCCGAACACGCCGAGCAGGTGTTCGGCCAGCTCGGCGGGGGTGGGGTGGGCGAACGCGGCGTTGGCGGCGAGCGCGCACCCGGTCAGGGCGGTGAGCCGGTTGCGCAGGTGCAGCGCGGTCAGCGAGTCCATGCCGACGTCGGCGAACCTGCGCCGCGCGGCCACCGGCTCGTCGCCCGCCAGCACCGCGGCGGCCTCGGCGCCGACGACGCCGGTCAGCCAGGCGCGGCGGTCGGCCTCGGGAACGGCCGCGAGCCGGGCCCGCAGGCTGGTGTCGTCGGCGGTGTCGGTCAGGGCCTGGCCCGCCTCGCCGACGACGACCGACTGGTCGACCCAGTGCCGAGTGCGGTGGAAGGCGCAGGTGGGCAGCGCGACGGCGTCGCCGGGCCTGGCCCCGCCCAGCAGGCGCGCCCAGTCGACCGGCACACCCTGGGCGTGCAGCGACCCGAGCGAGCGCAGCACCTGGTCCCAGCCGCCCGCGCCGCGGCGCAGGGTGCCCGCCACCGCGCCGCCGGTCTCGGCGGCCGCGCCGGTGAGCACCATCCCCAGCACCGGGTGCGGGCTGATCTCGACGAACACGTCGTGCCCGGTGCGCCCGAGCCCGGCCAGGGCCAGGTCGACGCGCACCGTGTCGCGCACGTTGCGGCACCAGTACCCGGCGTCGAGCGCCGAGCCGTCCACGACGGACCCGGTGACGGTGGAGCAGAACGGGACCCCGCCCGAGCGGGGCGCCAGCCCGGCGAGGTCGGCGCGCAGCGCGGGCAGCAGCGGGTCGACGTGGGCGCTGTGGCCCGCGGCGTCGGACTTGACGCGCTTGCAGTACACCCCGCGCCCGGCCATGGCTTCGACCAGCTCGCCGACCGCGTCGTCGTCGCCGGAGACGACGACGGAGGAGGCGGTGTTGACCACGGCGACCGACAGCGCGTCGCCCCACGGGGCGATCGCCGCGGTCGCGGCGTCCACCGGCAGGTCGACGAAGGCCATCCCGCCGCGGCCGCTGCACTCGCGCAGCAGGCCCCGGCTGCGGGCGGCCATCAGCAGCGCGCCGTCGGCGAGGGACAGCGCGCCCGCGACGACCGCCGCGGCGACCTCGCCCTGGCTGCTGCCGACCACCGCGTCCGGCTCGACGCCCAGCGAGCGCCACACCTCGGCGAGGCCGACCATGACCGCGAACAGGGCGGGCTGGAGCACGTCGATGCGGTCGAACGGGGGCTCGTCGCCGGTCCCGGCCAGCAGCTCGCGCACCGACCACCCGGTGTGCGGGCGCAGCGCGGCGTCGCAGGCCTCGACGGCCGCGGCGAAGACCTCGGAGGTCTCCAGCAGCTCCCGGCCCATCTCGCGCCACTGGGCGCCCTGGCCGGGGAAGACGAACACGACCTTGCCGCGGTCGCCCGCGACGCCGGTGACCGCCTCGGCCGCGCCGTCGGCCAGCGCGCGCAGCCCGCGCACCGCCTCGGCCCGGTCGGCCGCGACCACGGCGGCGCGGTGGCCGAGGTGGGCGCGCAGCAGCGCGGCGGTCCTCGCGACCGCCGGAAGGTCGGCGTCGGAGGTCTCGAGCCAGTCGGCCCAGGACGCGGCCTGGGCGCGCAGCCCGGTCTCGTCGGCGCCGGAGACCAGCACCGGCACCGGCCCCGCGACGGGGGCGGGCTCGGGGGCGGGCTCGGGGAGGTTGGCCGGGGCCTCCTCGATGACCACGTGGGCGTTGGTGCCGCTGATGCCGAAGCCGGACACCCCGGCCCGGCGGACCCGCTCGCCGCGCGGCCACGGCACCGGGTCGGTGGCCAGCAGCAGGCCGCTGGTGGCCCAGTCCACGTGCGGGGTGGGCTCGTCGGCGTGCAGGGTGCGCGGGTGGCGCTCGGCGGCCAGCGCCAGCACGACCTTCATCACGCCCGCGACGCCCGCGGCGGCCTGGGTGTGGCCGATGTTGGACTTCGCCGAGCCGAGCACGACCGGGCGGTCGGGGTCGCGGCCGGGGCCGAACACCCCGGCCAGCGCCGTGGCCTCGATCGGGTCGCCGAGGCGGGTGCCGGTGCCGTGCGCCTCGATGGCGTCGACGTCGGCCGGGTCGAGCCCGGCGGCGGCCAGCGCGTCGCGGATGACCCGCTGCTGCGCCGGGCCGTTGGGCGCGGTCAGGCCCTGGCTGCGGCCGTCGGAGTTGACCGCGGTGCCGCGCACCACGGCCAGCACCCGGTCGCCGTCGGCCCGGGCCGCCGAGAGCCGCTTGAGCACGAGCATCCCCGCGCCCTCGGCCCAGCCGCCGCCGTCGGCCGCGGCCGAGAACGCCTTGCTGCGCCCGTCCGGGGCCATCGCCCGCAGCCTGCTGGACTCGACGAACATCGCCGGGGAGACCATGGTGGTGACGCCGCCCGCGAGCGCGGTGTCGCACTCGCCCGCGCGCAGCGCCGCCACCGCCAGGTGCAGGCTCACCAGCGACGCCGAGCAGGCGGTGTCGACGGTGAGCGACGGGCCGCGCAGCCCCAGCGCGTACGAGACGCGGCCGGAGATGACGCTGCCCTGGATGCCGGTGCCCTGGTAGCCGTCGAACGCGGCCAGCGGGCCCTGGTCGTAGTCCGAGCGCATGGCCCCGACGTAGACGCCGGTGCGGGTGCCCGCGAGGGTGGGCGCCGGGGTGCCCGCCCGCTCCAGCGCCTCCCACGCGGTCTCCAGCACCAGCCGCTGCTGCGGGTCCATGGCCCTGGCCTCGCGGGCGGAGATGCCGAAGAACCCCGGGTCGAAGTCCTCGATGCCGTCGAGGAAGCCGCCCTGGTCGGCGTAGGACTTGCCCGCCGCGGCCGGGTCCGGGTCGTGCAGGTCCAGGTCCGCCCAGCGGGCGGGCAGCGGGCCGATGGCGTCGCCGCCGGAGTCCAGCAGCGACCAGAACTGCTCGGGGGTGCGCACCCCGCCGGGGAAGCGGCAGGCCATCCCCACGATCGCGATGGGCTCGGTGCGGACGGCCGCCACCTCCTCGGCCAGTTCGGCGTTGCGCTGCTGCAGCTTCCGCACGGCGGCCATCGCGCGCCGCAACCGCTCGTCGTGCGCGTCGCTCTGCGTCATGCTCTCTCCCACTGGGCGGCCCGCTGGGCGGGGCCTGGACTCGGTCAGCCGACCTGGACGGTCATGTACGGCGGGAAGCCGGGGACCTCGGTGCCGTCGTGCTCGAGCACCACCACACCGCCGGACTCGGACACCTCGCGGAACCCGGCGAACTTGTAGGTGACGTACATGGTCCGGTTGCGCTCGGTCGGGACGAACTCGGCGCGCAGCGCCACCCCCGCCGCCGCCGCCTCGCGGATGAGGTGGTTGAGCAGCACCGACCCCACGCCGCGCGACATCACCCGGCAGGACATGAGCAGCAGCTTGACCGTCCACGCCCGCGCCCCGCGCTCCACAAGGGACAGACCGATCTGGCCGTAGGTGCCGTAGCGGTCGTCCAGGGAGGCGATGAGCAGGTCGTGGTCGGCCGAGCGGCGGAACTCGTCGAGCTCCTCGTAGGAGTAGGTGTAGCCGGTGGCGTTGAGCTGGTTGGTGCGCACCGTCAGCTCCTCGGCCCGCTGCAGGTCGAGCCGCTGGGCCGGGGCGATGGCGAAGCGCATGTCCAGCGCGGCCAGGAACTCCGCCGGGGTGCCGTCGTGGCTCTGCTCGGCCTCGCTGCGCTGGGCGTCGGCCTGGTACATCACCCGCCTGCGCTTGGCGTTGTCGGTGACGAACCGCGGCACCATCCGCTCCAGCGCGGGGATCGCCCCGAGGTCGGCGGCGTCGAGGCAGAGCACCTCGGGCAGCGCGTGCGCCACCTCGTCGCGCTCGAAGGGCTGGTCGTCGACGAAGGCCAGCGTGTCGACGCCGATGTTGACCGCCGCGGCGATGGCCGCGACCGACGCCGACTTCGGGCCCCAGTTGATCTGCGGGTGCAGCAGGTACTCCGCCACGCCCAGTTCGACCAGCTTGGCCATCGCGGGCCCGTGCTCGTTGCGGCTGGCGACGGAGTTGAGGATGCCGCGCTCGTCTAACTCGCGCATGACCTCGAGGACCCCGGGTCGGAGCCGGACTTCCCCGTCCTCGAGCAGGATGCCGTCCCAGACGGTGTTGTCCAGGTCCCACACCACGCACTTGACGGTCTTGGCGGTGGCCTCGTCGCGGACCGGGTGGGCGAGCGTCACTTGAAACCCCCGAACTCGTGGAAGGCGTGGTCGGCCAGGCCGACCTGGTGCAGTTGGGTGGTGCCCTCGATGACCTCCATGACCTTGGCGTCGCCGAGGTAGCGCTGGACCGGGTACTCCGACCCGCACCCGTTGGCCCCGTGCACCTGCACCGCGTCGGAGGCGGCGCGCACGGCGGCGGTGGAGGCGGTGTACTTGGCCAGCGAGGCCGCGGGCAGGGCGGCCGGGTCGCGCCGGTCGCGGCGCACGCCCGCGTCCAGGCACAGCAGCCGGGACGCGTGGTAGTCGGCGTACATGTCGCTGATCAGCCTGCGCACCAACTGGTGCTCGCGGATCGGCGCGCCGAACTGCTCGCGGGTGTCGGCGTAGGCGACCGAGGCGCCCAGGCAGGCGGCGATGATGCCCACCGAGCCCCAGGCCACCGTGTAGCGGCCCAGGTCGAGCGCGGTCCCGGCGATCTGGGTGGTGCCCAGGCCGGGGCGGCCGAGCAGGTGGTCGGCGGGCACCCGGACCCCGTCGAGGTGCACGTCGGCGGTCATCGAGGCGCGAATGCCGATCATCCCGGTGATCAGCCGGGTGCGCACCCCCGGCCTGCTCCGCTCGACCAGCACCGCCGTGGGCCCCTCCGGGCCGCGGGCCACGACCAGCAGCAGGTCGGCCACGTGCCCGTAGGTGATCCACTTCTTGTGGCCGTGCAGCACCAGCTCGTCGCCGTCGCGCTCGACCCTGGTGCGCACGGCGGTGGCGTCGCTGCCCACCTCCGGCTCGGACAGCGCCAGCGCCGCCACGCACTCCCCCGAGGCCAGCCGGGGCAGCCAGGTCTCCCGCTGCGCGCGGGAGCCCCAGCGGGCCAGCACGTGCGCGACCATGGTGTGCACCGTCAGCAGGCTGCGCAGCGACGAGCAGCCCCGGCCCAGCTCGGCGGCGAGCAGGCCCAGGGTCACCGCGTCGCAGCCGCCGCCGCCGTACTCGGCCGGGATCGGCAGGCCGAGCAGGCCGCGGCGGCCCAGCTCGTCGATGACCTGCGGTGGGGTGTACTGCGACCGGTGCAGGTCATCGGCGATCGGGACCACCCGGCGGTCGACGAACTCGGCGAACCCCGCGCACGCTGCCACGTGCGCGGAGCCGAGCAGGCCGTCGTCGACCGCGCGCGCCCGGTCGAGGGTGGTGCTCACGAGGCCACCGGGGCGGACAGCTTGCCCCGCACGAAGCGCTCCAGCGCCGCGACGGAGCGGAAGTTGTCCAGCTCGAGGTCCTCGTTCTCCACGACGACGGCGAACTCCTGCTCGACGAACGCCACGAGCTGCATGGCGAACATGGAGCTGACGAAGCCGCGCTTGAAGATGTCGTCGGTGTCGGCCAGGTCGGACACGGGGAAGTACCGGGACAGGTAGCCGATGACGCGGGTGCGGATGTCGGTGCTCATGGTTCCTCGCTTCTGGTGTGCGGTCAGCGGTAGGTGTGGAAGCCCCGGCCGGTCTTGCGGCCGTGCAGACCCGCGTCGACCATCTTCTTGAGCAGTGGCGCGGGCCGGTACTTGTCGTCGTTGTAGCTCTGGTACAGCACCTCGACGGACTTGAGGATGGTGTCGAGGCCGATCATGTCCGCCGTCTCGAGTGGACCCATGGGGTGGCCGAAGCAGGTCTGGAAGATGCGGTCGACGTCGCGCGGCTCGGCGACGCCGTCCTGGACCAGGAACACCGCCTCGTTGATGGTGAGCATCAGCACCCGGTTGGAGACGAAGCCCGGGTAGTCGGCGACGACCGTGCCCTCCTTGCCCATCCCGGCCAGGAAGCGCCTGGTCTCGTCGATCGTGTCGTCGGCGGTGTGGAAGCCGCGGATGACCTCCACCATCGGCTTGAGCGGCACCGGGTTCATGAAGTGCGTGCCGACCACGCGCTCGGGGCGCCCGGTCAGCGAGCCGACGCGGGTGATGGAGATGGCCGAGGTGTTGACGGCGAAGACCACCCCCGGGCGGCAGATCCGGTCGATCCGCGGGTAGATGTGCCGCTTGACCTCCCAGTCCTCGGTGACGTTCTCCACCACGAAGTCGGCCGCGGCCAGCGCGTCGTAGTCGGTGGTGAACTCGACCTCGTCCAGGGTGGCGCCCAGGTCGACGTTCCTGGCCGCGCCGAACATGGCCATGCCGCGCAGGCTCGACCGCAGCTCCGCGCGGGAGCGGGCCAGCACCTCGTCGGAGACGTCGACCAGCACGACCCGGTGGCCGCTGGTGGCGAGGCTGTGCGCGACGCCGACGCCCATGACCCCGGCGCCGATGACGCCGACGGTGGCGTGCTCGGGGCGGTCGGCCGCGGTGTTGTCGACGTGTTCGATCGTCTGGGTCATCGTCAGTCCCGAATCGCGTAGAGGTTGTGGATGTCGGTGCCGCGGTAGAGCTCGTCCTGGATGGCGACCACGCGGAAGCCCTTGTCCCGCAGCAGGTCCCCGAGCAGCTCGACGCGACCGTCGGCGCCGTCGTGCACCTCCAGGACGACCTGCCGGATCAGCGGCCAGTGCTCGTCGTCGATGCCGCGCACGACCGCCAGCTCGGCCTTCTGCACGTCGATCTTGATCAGGTCGATGCGGGTGATGCCGTGCTCGCGGATGACCGAGCTCAGGCTGCGCAGGGTGGCGGTGAACGGGACCGCCTCCAGCCGCACGTCCATCAGCTCGTCGAGGTCGGCGCCCGCGTCGTCGCCCTGGTTGCCGATGATGGCGATCAGGTTGTTGCGCTCCTCCTCGGTGTCCGGGTGGAACGAGGACATGCCGGAGCTGCGCGGGTAGAAGGTCAGCTCCGCCGTTCCGTCCGCATCGGACAGACCGGCGTTGACCAGCACCGCGTTGACGCCGTAGCGCTCGGCGTTGGCGCTGAGGTGCTCGAACATCGGCGGGGCGGGCTCGAAGGCGTAGACCTTGACGTCCTCGGCCTCGTGGTGGGCGAAGAGGGTGAACAGGCCGATGTTGCCGCCCACGTCGACGACCGTGTCACCGTCGGAGATGGTGATGCCGCGGCTGGCGTAGCCGCGGTTGTCGAAGATGTCGTGGTAGAAGTGCCGGGTCTCGGCCTCGTTCTGCTGCGAGACGACCAGGCCGTTGGGCAGGGTCAGCAGGTTGCGGCCGGTGACCGCGTCGACGGCCTCCACGTCGGCGTCGCGGCCCTCGACGAGCGCGGCCTGCGCGGCGATGGTCGGGTGCGCGTAGAGCTGGCGCAGGGTCAGCTCGACGCCGAAGCGGCGCTGCACGCGCAGGGCCAGCCGCGACGCCGACAGCGAGTTGCCGCCCAGGTCGAAGAAGCTGGCGGTGCGCGGGATGTCGTCGGTGGGCAGCAGCCTGGCCCACAACTCGCGCAGCCCGGCCTCGGTGTCCCCGCCGTCGGTCGACGCCGCCCCGGCGGGGGCGGGCGGATTCTCAGTGGGCAGATCCGCGGGCAAATCTTCGGTGGGCAGCGAGGCCCAGTCCAGGTCGGCGTCGGCCAGCCACAGCCTGCCCAGCGCGGTGAGCAGCACGGCGGTGTCGTCGCGCGGGTCGAGCGAGTGGCGCATGGCCGCGACCACGCCGCCGGGGTCGCCGTCGCGGACGGCGGCGACCATGCTGCTCAGGCCCTGGCCGGGGCCCGCCTCCAGCAGCACCCGGTCCTCTGCGACCACGCGCAGGCCGTCGGCGAAGCGGACCGGGCTGACCAGGTGCCGGGCCCAGTAGCCGGGGTCGGTGGCCTCGGCGTCGGTGATCAGGTCGCCGGTGACGTTGGAGACGTAGGGCACCCGGGGGGCGCTGTGCCGCAGGCCGCGGGCGATCTCGGTGACCTGGTCGGCGATGGGCGCCATCAGCGGGGTGTGGAAGGCGTGCCCGGAGCGGACCGGGCGCACGACCACGCCGCCGCCGGTCAGCACCGCGCGCAGCTCGGCGACCTCGCGGACCGGGCCCGCCACCACGCAGAACTCGGGGCCGTTGACCGCCGACAGCGCGAGCGACCCGGTCAGCTTCGGGGCCAGCTCGGCCTCGGGCAGGCTCACCGCGAGCATCGCCCCGGCGGGCAGGGTCTCGAAGAGCTTGGCGCGCCGGGCGACCAGCAGCAGCGAGTCCTCCAGGCTGAGCACGCCCGCGAGGCAGGCCGCGACGTACTCGCCGAGGCTGTAGCCGAGCATGACCTCCGGGCGCGCGCCCCAGCGCTCCCACAGCCGGGCCAGCGCGTACTCGACGGTGAACAGCGCGGGCTGGGCGACGGCGGTGCGGTCGAGCTCGACCGGCGCGCGGTCGTCGCCGCGGCCGAGCAGGGCGCGCAGGTCCAGCTCGCCGCCCGGGCGCGCCCCGGCCGAGGTGAACAGCGCGGTGCGGATGTCGAGGCCCAGCTCGGGGCGCAGCACCTCGGCGCAGTGGTCGACGGTGGCGGCGAACTCGGGGAAGTCCCGGTACAGGCCCGCGGCCATGTCCGGGTGCTGCTCGCCGAGGCCGGGGAACAGCAGGCCGAGCCCGCGCGGCCCGGCCGCGGGGCCGCTGCTGCCGATCGACAGCGGCTCCGGGGTGGCCACGACGGCGCCGCGGTGGCCGCGCAGGTCGCCGCCCGCCAGCACGCGGACCAGGTCGGGGGCCGCGGCGGCGGCCGAGACCGCGGCGTCGGCCGCGGCGACCGCAGCCGGGTCGGGCCCGGCGAGCAGGGCCAGCCTGCCGCCGGTGCCCGGCGCGGTCGCGGGCGGTCGGGCAGCGGTCAAAGTGGCGTCCATCGGCCTCTCCTCGAGGGGGTGGGGTGGGCGGAGCGGGACGACCCGGCGGGCCGGGTCGGGTCGGTCGGTCAGGTCGGTCGGGTCGGTCACCACGCGCAGCGCGTCGACCAGCCGGTGGGCGAGCGAGGCCGCCGACGCCGCCGAGGCGGAGCCGACGAGCACGGCGGCGACGCGGGTGCCGCCCGGTCGCGCGGCGGCGACCGCGCCGGGGCGCAGCAGCAGCCGGGCGGCCAGCACGCCGGGGTGGCACGCCACGGCGGGCCAGCCCCGCACCCCGCGCACCCGGCCCGGCTGGGCCACCGCGAAGCGCACGGCCGCGCCCCTGGTGGCCTGCCGGGGGGCCGCCCGGTCGCGGCCGAGCGCGTCGTCGAGGACGAGCGCGACCGGGTCGAGGCCGGGCACGGCGTGCCCGAGCAGGACCGCGCCCCACGCGGGCGGCAGCCTGGGGTGGACCTCGCCGACCGCCGGGCCCTCGGCGCCGAGCCGCACGGCGACGTCGAACACGCCGTGCCGCAGGCCCAGCGCGTCGACCGCGGCGACCGCGGCCGCCTCGACCAGCGCCCGCGTCGCCGCGGGCAGCTCGGCGGGGGCCCGGTAGGCCAGCGCCTGCCCCCGGCCGTCGGCGGGCGGCTCGGCCTCGGCGACCAGCAGCACCCGGGGCGCGGCGCCGAGGAAGGCCCCCACCACCGCGTACGCGGGCCCGTCGACCAGCCGCTCGACCAGGAACGGCCTGGTCGTGCCGCCGGTCGCGGCCCGCACGGCGGCGGGCAGGTCGGCCCGGTCGTCGACCCTGGTCGTGCCGCGCCCGCCGCAGCGCTCGGCCGGGCCGACCAGCCACGGCCCGGGGACCGCCCGCAGGAAGGCGTCCGCCCCGGCCAGGTCGGCGACCCGCAGCCACGGCGGCTGCCGCAGCCGCGCGTCGGCCAGCGCCCGGCGGGCCCTGGCCCCGTCGCGCGCGGCCAGCACCGCGGCGACCGGGTTGGCCCGCACGCCCGCGGCGACCGCGGCCGAGGCCACGGCGAGGTCGCCCTCGCCGTCGGGGTCCTGGCCCAGGCCCAGGACCGCGACCGGCCTGCCGTGCGCGGCGGCGCGCGCCCTGGCCCAGGACTCCCAGGCCAGCGGGCCGGTCCGACCCACCAGGTCCACCGTGTCGGCGCCGATCGCGGTCACCGGGTCCACCGCGGTGGCCGGGTCGGTGACCGCCACGTGCACCCGCAGGCCGCGGGAGCGACCGGCGGCGACCGCGTGCCGCAGGTCGTCCCGGTCGGCCGTCAGAGCCTCGGCCGAGACCACCAGCACCACCTCGGCATCAGCGTCAGCGCGCGCAGCAGTCATGGTCGTCCGCCTCGGGAAAAGGTGTTGTGTCCAGTCGCGGGATTTCGGTGGGAGAAGACACCAGCCGCGCGCCACTCGGGCACACCACTTCGACCGTGAAACCATCTTCTTGGCACGGGCCTGGAAAGTCAACCCCCCGCCCCGGCGATTCTTTCGGCGATTTTTCGACAGACCGGAAAAGGCCGATATCGCCCCAGGTGGTCCCACCTGGGGCGATATCGGCTCCGAGCCTGTTCGTGCAGCTCATCCCATGACTTCGAGGACATCCTGCGCGTGGTAGAAGGTCTTTCCAGAATTCTTGTAGCGACGCCACCCGTGCTTGTGGGCCAACCAGTACACACGATTGGCGGGCACACTCCAGATCTCCGCGATATCAGCCACGCTCAAGCCCGCCATCACACACCGACCCCTTCTTCCTGGCGAATCCGGTGCAAAGCCCCCCAGGCCGTCACCGGCCATTCGTGCTCGTCGTCGGCCGAGCAGCGGACCGCCGACGGGCGCCGCCCCGCGTCGGGCGCGCGCAGCGAGGCGGTGATCTCCCCCGCGCACTCCCGGACCGGGCAGCGGCCCAGCGGCACCCGCTTGGCGCGCACGGGCCGCATCACCCGGTCCACCCACGAGTGCGCCTCGCCCACCTCGTCGGCGAAGTCGCCCGCGGCCGGGTGCGCGGCCAGCCAGCGCAGGTGCCGGGCCAGGAAGGCCGCCATCGCCGGGATCGACCGGGCCGGGGCGCCGATCCCGCGCTCGTCCACCACCAGTTGCGACCAGCTCGCCAGCACCTCGACCACCCGCGCCCGCGCCTCGACGGCGGTGAAGTTCATCGGGATGCCGGGCATCCGCCCGCCCGAGACCCGCTCCGCCGTCGGCATCGCCGCGTTCAGCGCCCGCACCGCCCGCTCGTGGGCGCCGGGCAGCCCGACCAGCTTGTGCTCCACCGACCGCGCGCAGGGCGCGCACAGCAGCAGCCCGGCGATCGCCAGCCCCCGGCCCCCACCGGGACAGTGCCGCGCGGCGCACGGGGTCCCCGCCGCCGCCGTCCGTGTGTCGTCGTGGACCACGTCCACTCCCCTCCCGCTCGACCCGGGCTCGACCCGGGCATGGGCAGGACTCTGGCGGCGCGCGACATCGATCCGCCATCGGTCGCCCATCAATGGCGGGGCCCGGTGACCGATTCCCGTTCGATAGCGAGTCAGAGGCGGCGCCGGTTTGTCTTTACCCATCAGCCCCGGCACGTCGGGGGGAGATCACCGAGGAGGGGACACTCGATGCCCAAGGGTCACCAGAAGCCGAACCAGGTCACCACGCTCGCACGGAAGCTGCTGGTCAGCACGGCCGCCGCACTGACCGTCACGGCAGGCGCCGCCCTCGCCGCCACCGCCGCCGCCTCGGGCGCCGCGGTGGTCGGAGCCCCGATCGACACCCACTGGTCGGCCCCCGTCACCGTGGAGTGCGACACCCACTGGCGCTGCTGAGCACCCCGCCCTCTTCAGTGCGCCCGCCGCTATCGGCCGGGCGCACTGCCATGTCCGGACCTTTCGCGGGGTGCTGGATCGGGTGGCCAGGGGCCTCCACGACGATCACGCGCGTCAGGCGAGAAGGGAGGGGAAGGGCACCCCCACGCCCTCCCGAGGCTCGCACACCATCCGCCGCCCCGCCTGTGGACAACCGCCCTCGGCGCGCCGGAACTGTCCGACCCCACCGGTAGCGTGGAAACCGGGGGGCCGAAGGCCACGCCGCCGGTCACCCACTCCCGCTGAAGCCCACCCGGCAGCAGACCATTCGGCAGCAGAGCATTCGGCAGCAGAGCATCCCGAGACCGGCCCGCGCTCAGCCCACCTGCCCCCACCGGCGCTCGTCCTCGCGGAACTCGGCCCGCAGCCGCTCCGCCTCCGCCGGGTCCAGGTTGTCCAGCAGGCTGTCGGCCACCACCGCAGACATGCGGCTCTGGTCCGGTTCGCCCGCCGCCTGGTGCGCCCGTTCCAGTGCCAGCAGTGCCCGGGCCTGCCACAGCACCGCGCCCTGGGCCTCGAACAGCTCCAGCGCGGCGCGCAGGTGCCCCACCGCGGAGGTGTGCGCGCCGTCGGCCAGGGCGATGTCGGCGAGGCCGTGCAGCGCGCGGCCCTCGATCAGGCGCTCGCCGACCTGCCTGGCCGTGGTCACCGCCTCGACGAAGGTCGCGGTGGCCTGGTCGCGCCTGCCGTCGTCGCGCTGCACCGCGGCCAGGCCTGCCAGCGCGTGCGCCTCGCCGATGCGGTCGTCGGTGGCGCGGACCAGGCGCAGCGCGTCGGTCAGCGCGTCCTCGGCCGCGGCCAGGTCGCCGGTGTGGTGGTGCGCCTCGCCCAGCCGGAAGGTGGCCTGGGCCTCGACGCGCACGCAGCGGGTGCGCCTGCTGATCTCCAGGGCGCGGCCGAGCATCTCCTTGGCCCGGCCGTGCTCGCCGTCGTCGAGGCGGGCGCCCGCCATGTTGTAGAGCACGTGCGCCTCGCCGACCTCGTCCCCGGCGGCGCGCAGGCCGATCAGCGCGGCCTCGTACTTGGCGGCCTGGGCGGCGCGGTCGCCGCGGAGGCCGTCGATGAAGGCCATGTTGCGCAGGACCAGGGCGTGCCCGTAGTCGTCGCCCTCCGCGGCGAAGATGCCCGCGGCGGGCTGGAACAGCCGGGTGGCCTCGGTCAGCCGCTTCTGGAACATGTGCAGCGTGCCCAGCGAGTAGCGGGCGGCGGCGAAGCCCTTGCGGTTGCCCGCGGCCTCGGTGGTCCGCAGCGCGGTCAGGCTGGTCTCGCGCCAGTCGTCGAAGTAGCCCTTGGACTCGAACAGGGTGACGGCGGTCAGCGCCAGCTCCCAGCACAGCTCGTGGTGGCCCAGCTCGGCCGCCTGGTGCACCGCGCAGCACAGCGCGCGCCGCTCGGCCTCCCACCAGCCGCCCGGGTCCGCGACCACGTCGTCGAGGGCCTCCTCGGGCACCGCCTGTTCCGGGGTGGTGCCGGTGAGCAGGGTGTACTCGCCGCCGTACTCGTGCCGGTGGGCGACCCTGGTCAGGGTCAGCCAGCCGCCCAGGGCGGTGCGCAGCGCGTCGGCCTGCTCCTGCGGCGGGTCGGCGGCGGCCAGCTCGCGGGCGTAGACGCGGACCAGGTCGTGGAAGCGGTAGCGCACGTGCCGGGTGGACGGGGTGACCACGTCGATCAGGTGCGCGTCGACCAGGCTCTCCAGCACCTCCTCGGCCTCGGCCGGGTCGGCGTCGAGCAGCAGCGCGGCCGTCCACGCGGCGAAGTCGGGGGTGTCGAGGCCTGCCAGCCGCCGCAGCAGCCGCTGCGCCTGCTCGCTCAGCGACCGGTAGGCCAGGGCCAGGGTGGGGCGCA
Organism: Actinokineospora pegani; assembly: GCF_009745975.1. Lineage (GTDB taxonomy): Bacteria > Actinomycetota > Actinomycetes > Mycobacteriales > Pseudonocardiaceae > Actinokineospora > Actinokineospora pegani. The sequence goes on from NZ_WHOL01000064.1 coordinate 38,506, forward strand.
GCTCGATGCCGCCGTGGGCGAACTCGTCGAGCCTGCGCTCCTCGTTGTGCAGCCTGCGCACCAGGCTGCTGACCCGCCAGTGCGCGCGGCCGGCGAGCCGGGCGCCCGCGATCCGCAGGGCCAGCGGGAGCCCGCCGCACAGCGCCGCGAGCTCGAGGGAGTCGGGCAGCTCGCCGAGCACCCGGTCGCTGCCCGCGATCCGGCCGAGCAGCTCCAGGGACAGGTCGGCGTCGAACACGTCCAGCGGCACCGGGACCGCGCCGGGGATGCCGCTGAGCCTGCGCCTGCTGGTCACGATCACCGCGCAGTGCGCGGCGCCGGGCAGCAGGGCGGTGACCACCCGCTCGTCGACGACCTCGTCGAGCACCAGGAGCACCCGCTTGTCGGCCAGGGTGCTGCGGTAGAGGGCGGCGCGCTCGTCGGGCTCGCTGGGCACCGACGCGCCGGGCACGCCGAACGAGCGCAGGAACCGGGACTGGGTGGCGGCGATGTCGTCGGCCCAGGAGCAGCCGTCGACGGTGGTGTAGAGCTGCCCGTCGGGGAACGACTCGGCGAGCAGGTGCGCGGCGCGCACGGCCAGCGCGGTCTTGCCGACCCCGCCCTTGCCGGTGATCGCGACGGCGCGCATCGCCCCGTCCTCGAGGTCGACGGCGGCGCGGATGGTGGTCAGCTCGGCCTCGCGGCCGGTGAAGTCGGGCAGCGCGGCGGGCAGCTCGCGCGGGACCACGGCGGGCTTCTGCGCCACCGGGACCGCGGTGGGGCGCGGGGCCGCGGCCGCGGGCGGCTCGGCGTCGGGCACCACGGCGTCGAGCGCGGGCTCGCGGTTGAGCATCGCCTGCTCGAGCTCGCGCAGCCGGGCGCTGGGCTCGACGCCGAGCTCGTCGGCGAAGGCCGCGCGCACCCGCCGGTAGCAGTCCAGGGCGTCGGCCTGCCTGCCCGCGCGGTAGAGCGCCAGCATCAGCGACTCGTGCAGCCGCTCCCGCCACGGGTGGCGGCCGACCAGGTCGAACAGCTCGCCGATGACCTCGTCGTGCCTGCCGAGGGCGATGAGCAGCCGCAGCCGGTCCTCGACGGCGCGCAGCCGCTGCTCGTCGAGCAGGACCGCCTCGCGGCGCACGAGCTCGCTGTCCACGCCGAGCAGGGCGGAGCCGTCCCACAGCGCGAGGGCCGCGCCCAGCGCGGCGGCGGCGGCCGCGGGCCTGCGGCACTCCTCGTGCTCGCGGGCGGTGGTGGTGAGCTCGGTGAAGCGCAACAGGTCGAGCTCGTCCGGGGCGACGTCGAGCAGGTACCCGCCCGCCTTGGTGACGATGGCCTCGGGCCTGCCGACCTGGGCCAGCACCCGGCGCAGCGCCGAGACGCAGATCTGGATCTGGGACCGGGCGGTCGCGGGGGGGTCGTCACCCCACACCGCCCTGGCGAGCACATCGACGGGGGCGACCCGGCCAGCGCGCACGGCGAGCACCGCGAGGGTCGCCTGCTGGCGGGGACCGCCGATGTGCACGGATCTCTCCTCGTGCACGAGCTCGAGCGGCCCCAGGACTCTGACCCGCATCACATTCCCCGGCGATCGGCGGTCCACAACAACGAGCGAAACGCGTTTCCAGTGCGGGGAACGCGAGCTGACGTCGGTTTCCTTTTACCCCGCCGCAATGACAGTCCGCCCCTCGTCAGCAATCGCAGATCCGGGACACAGTGTAGGACACCACGCGCCGCCGTCGACCGTCTTCTCGCACGTCACCCTCATCCCGTGACAGGCGCCGGGCCAGGTGGCCACCCGGTCACCCGAATGGGCCGACACGCTGGTCCGGGCCTTGTTTTCCAGCGATCCGCCGGGCCTGTCAATAACGGAGAGCGACGTTGTGAAATACCAGCGGGGTCTTCCCGGAAATGACGCCGAACGGACGAAGGAACGCCCCTGAACGGCTGCCGGAGCACCGCGGGCACGGGCAAAGCCGCGCCACTCTCCGTGATCGAACTCGACACCAGGGTAACGCCTGCGGCCAGGCGTCGCGGGGAGTGGTCGCCCATCCCCGCTGAGCAGGCATTTCCCGAATTCTTTGTGAGCGTTGTCATACATGTCCGGAACCTGCCATTTCGCGTCCACAGTGGACCAACCCGGCCCGGGCGCCCCTGCGCCGTGCCGGTTCCGCTGGGAACAGTTGGCGCGCAGCGGAAGTCCTGCCGGGAACTGTCGGTGGGCGGGTATAACGTCTGCGCCGTGGACGCTCGGGAACGTATCCAGGAACTCGCCGACCAGGTCGTGGCGCTGCGCGACGCCTACTACCGCGGCTCGCCGTCGGTGGCCGACGCCGAGTACGACGCCATCGAGGACGAGTTGCGCGGGCTCATCGAGGCGAACCCGGACCTGGCCCCGGACCCGAACCCGCTGGAGCAGGTGGGCGCGCCCGCGGTGCTGCACGCGCCGGTCCGGCACTCGCGGCCGATGCTGTCGCTGGAGAAGGCGACCAAGGCCGAGCAGGTGGCGGCGTTCCTCGCGCGCTTCCCCGGGCAGTCGGTGGTGGTCATGCCGAAGCTGGACGGGCTGTCGCTGGCGGTGGTCTACGAGGACGGGCGGCTGGCCAGGGCGATCACCCGCGGCGACGGGACCACCGGCGACGACGTGACGCCCCTGGTGCGCGCGCTGACCGACGGCGTGCCGGACCGGGTCGAGGCGCCCGGGCGGGTGGAGGTGCGCGGCGAGGCGGTGATGCTGCGCTCGACCTTCGCCGCCTACAACGCCGCCCACCCGGACAAGCCGCTGATCAACCCGCGCAACGCCGCCGCGGGCACGCTGCGCGCCAAGGACCCGGCCACCGTCGCCGAGCGCAGGCTGCGGTTCCTGGCCTTCGACCTGATGACCGAGACCGACTCCGCCGACGCCGACCTGGAAGCCGGGCTGACCGCGCTCGGGTTCACCGTCGCCGACATGCGCCACTGCGTCGACGCCGAGGCCGCGCAGGCGGTGATCACCACGATCGAGGCCCAGCGCAACGAGCTGGACTACGACCTCGACGGGGCCGTGCTGCGCCTGGCCGACCGCGACGCGTTCGCCGCCGCGGGCACCCGGTCGAACTCCCCGCGCGGCGCGCTGGCGTTCAAGTTCGCCGCCGAGGAGAAGACGACGGTGCTGTCCGATGTGGTCTGGGACGTGGGCAAGACCGGCAAGATCGCCCCGGTCGCGCACCTGGAGCCGGTGTTCGTCGGCGGCACCACCGTCACCCGCGCGACCCTGGCCAACCAGGAGGTGATCCGCGCCCGCGGCATCCGGATCGGCGACACGGTGCTGGTGCGCCGCGCGGGCGACGTGATCCCGTTCGTCGCGGGCGTGCTCGACGCCGCCCAGCGCACCGGCGCCGAGCGCGAGATCGTCCCGCCCGCCACCTGCCCGTCGTGCGGCCAGGGCCTGACCGAGCAGGGCAACAGCCGCGAGCTGTTCTGCACCAACGTCGCCTGCCCGGCGCAGACCGTGCGCAGGCTCATCCACTGGGCCTCCCGCGCCGCCGCCGACATCGAGGCCGTGGGCGGGGTGTGGATCGAGCGCCTCGCCGAGGCGGGCCTGCTCGAACAGCCCTCCGACTTCTACCGCCTGAGCACCGGGCAGCTCCTGGAGTTCGACCGCATCGGCGAGGTCTCGGCGGCCCGCATGATCGAGTCCATCGACGCCAGCCGCGCGGTCGGCCTGCGCCGCGCGCTGATCGGCCTGGCCATCCCCATGGCCTCCGAGGGCACCGCCACCCGCCTGTGCCGCGCGGGCTTCACCTCCCTCGAGGAAGTCGCCGACGCGGGCGAGGAACGCCTGGTGCAGGTCGAGGACATCGGCCCCAAGGTCGCCGCCTCCCTCACCGAGCACCTCACCCGCCTGCGCCCCGAACTCGACCGCCTCCGAGCCCAGGGCGTCTCCCTGGACGTCCGCGAGGAAGACCTCCCCCCGCGGATCTCCGCCGACGCCCCCCTCAAGGACAAGACGGTCGTCATCACCGGGACCATCAGCGACCCCCGCTCCGGCGAGAAGATCCCCCGCCCCACCTTCCAGCGCCTGTGCGAGAGAGCGGGCGCCACCACCGCCACCTCGGTCTCGGCCAACACCGACATGCTCATCACCGGGGCCGACGTGGGCGCCAGCAAGATCGCCAAGGCCGAGAAGCTGGAGGTCCGAGTGGTGGACCAGTCCGAGATCTGGCCCCTCCTCATCACCGCGGGCCTAGCCTGACCCAGCCCCCGGCCACGAGTACGGGACTGTCCAAGGTCAGCTCGGTGGCTTCCGGCCTGAACCCACTTGGCCCCGGGGACCCCGGAGGACACCCACCAGTCCAGGATGGCCGGACGCCCTCACGGTTACACCGCCCGACACCGGGTATCCCCACCCCCACAACCAGCGAACCCCTGGGAGGGCCATCGGCATGGGCGCGAACGCAGCCGAGATTTTCCGCCAGTGGGTCGAAGCCGGAGAGGCCACCCTCCCCCTGCCCGGCAGCGGCGCCACCGGCAAGCGCTGGGCGGGTCTGGCGCGGATGGGCGCCACCGACCTCGCGGCCGCCCGCCTGGCCGAGGGCCACGCCGACGCCGAGGCCGTCCTGGCCGAACTCGACTCCCCGCCACCCCGCCCCGGCGAGCTGTGGGGGATCTGGGCAGCGGCCCCCAAGACCCTCACGGCCGAACACACCGACGACGGTTGGCGGATCACCGGAGACCGCCCCTGGTGCTCCGGCGCGCACACCCTCACCCACGCCCTGGTCACCGCGGGCGACCAACTCTTCCGCGTGCGAACGGCCGACGCCACCCCCATAGCGGGGACCTGGCCCGCCACCGGCATGGCCCGCAGCGACAGCGGCGCCATGCGCTTCGACCGCACCCCCGCCGAGCCCGTCGGCGGACCAGGCGCCTACGTGGGCCGCCCCGGCTTCTGGCACGGCGGGATCGGCGTCGCCGCGGTGTGGTTCGGCGGGGCCTGCTCGATCGCCCAGCCCCTCTACGACCTGGTCGCCCCCGATCCGCACGCCCTCGCCCACCGCGGCGCGGTCGAGGAGCTGCTGGCCACCGGGGAGGCGGTGTTCGCCGAGGCGGCGCGGGAGGTCGACGCCGCGCCGGGGGCGGACGCGGAGGCGCTCGCGCTGCGGGTGCGCGCCGCGGTGGACCGGATCGCCGCGGCCGTGCTCGACCACGTCGGCCGGGGGACCGGCGCCGGGCCGCTGTGCGCGAACGAGGCGCACGGGCAGCGGGTCGCCGACCTGACCGTCTACCTGCGGCAGGGCCACGCCGAACGCGACCTGGCCCGGCTGGGCGAGCTGGCGGTGCGGCGGTGACCGCCATCGAGGGCGCGGGCACCGCCGAGGAGCTCTGGCAGGCCTGGCCCGCGCTCGACGCGCTGCCCCGCTTCACCCCCGACGACCGGCCGCTGGTGGTCGTCGCGCCGCACCCGGACGACGAGGTGCTCGGCGTGGGCGGGCTGATGGCGCTGTCGGGGCGGGTGCGGCTGGTCGCGGTGACCGACGGCGAGGCCTCGCACCCCGGCTCGTCCGCGCGCACGCCCGCCGAGATGGCCGCGACGCGCAGGCGGGAGACCGCCGACGCGCTGGCCGTCCTGGGGGTCACCCCCGAGGTCGAGCGCCTGGGCATGCCCGACGGCGGCATCGACGAGGACGAGCTGGTCGAGCGCCTGACCGACCTGGTGCCGGACGACGCCTGGTGCGCGGCGACCTGGCGCGGTGACGGCCACCCCGACCACGAGGCCGTGGGCCGCGCGGCCGCGCGGGTCAGCACCCGGCTGCTGGAGTACCCGGTGTGGGCCTGGCACTGGTCGCGCCCCGACGACCACCGCGTGCCGTGGTCCACGGCGCTGCGCCTCGACCTGCCCCCGGCGGTGGCCGAGGCCAAGCGGCGGGCCGCGCGCGCCTACGCCAGCCAGGTCGAGCCGCTGGGCCCGGACCCGGCCGACGCCCCGATCCTGCCCCCGCCGGTGCTGGCCCGGCTCACCCGCGGGTACGAGGTGCTGTTCGGATGAGCCTGGGAGCCAACCACTTCCGCGCCCTCTACGCCGCGGACCCGGACCCGTGGGGGTTCCGCACGCGCTGGTACGAGGAGCGCAAGCGGGCCTTGACCCTGGCCGCGCTGACCAGGCCGCGCTACCGCTCGGCGTTCGAGCCGGGCTGCTCGATCGGCGTGCTGACGAACGCGCTGGCCGACCGCTGCGACGCCGTCCTGGGCTGGGAGATCGACGCGGGCGCCCGGGCCGAGGCGCTGTCCAGCGCCCCCGCGCACGTGCGGGTCGAGCCGGGCCAGGTCCCCCAGGACTGGCCCGGGCAGCGCTTCGACCTCGTGGTCGTCTCCGAGATCGGCTACTTCCTCGACACCGAGGACCTCCGCCACCTCATCGACCGCTGCGTCGCCAGCCTCGACGAGCAGGGCGAACTCGTCCTGGTCCACTGGCGACACCGCTCGTCCGACACCCCGCTGGACGGCGACACCGTGCACGCCGAGTTCCTGTGCCGCTCGGGCCTGCATCCCCTGGTCTCGCACAGCGAACCGGACTTCCGCCTCGCCGTGCTCGCCGCCGAGGAAACCTCCATCGCCGCCAGGGAGGGGTTGCGCTGAGCGGCATCGAGGTCGTCGTCCCCGCGCACGACGAGGCCGAGACCATCACCGCCTGCCTGAACGCACTGGCCGCCGCGGCGGTGGGCAGCCCGGTGCCGGTGCGCGTCACGGTGGTCGCCGACGCCTGCACGGACCCCACCGCCGACCTGGCCAGGGCCGCGGGCGCCAGGGTGGTCGAGGTCGAGGCGCGCAACGTCGGCGCCGCCCGCGCCACCGGCTTCGCCCTGGCCGAACCGCACGCGCGCTGGTTCGCCACCACCGACGCCGACAGCCTGGTGCCCCCGACCTGGTTCACCGACCACCTCGCGGTGGCCGCCGACCTGGTGGCGGGCGCCGTCGACGTCCTCGACTGGTCGGGCTGGCCCCAGCACCTGCCCGCCCACTACCGCTCCCGCTACTCCCGGGGCAGGGAGCACGTGCACGGCGCCAACCTCGGCATCACCTCCGCCGCCTACGCCGCGATCGGCGGCTTCACGTCCTTGGTGGACGGTGAGGACGCCGACCTGGTGGACCGCGCCAAGACCGCGGGCCTGACCGTCGTGCACGCCCGCACCGCCCCCGTCACCACCAGCGGCAGGCGCTTCGGCCGCTGCCCGGCGGGGTTCGCGGGCCACCTGCGCGCCCTGGCTTCGTCATGACGCACTGGTGGCGTCCGCGGGTGAGGCCGGTGTGGGCGGCGCGCTGCTCCACCTCCGACTCAGCTCAGTCGAGGCAGAACTCGTTGCCCTCGGGGTCGGTCATGACGATGTGGCCGTGGGCCATCGGCGGGGCGGGCTCGTGGCGCTCGACCCGCGTCGCGCCCAGGGCGGTGAGGCGGTCGCACTCGGCCTCCAGGGCGGCCATCCGGTCGGCGCCCTGGAGGCCGGGGGCGGCGCGGATGTCGAGGTGGACGCGGTTCTTGCCGCTCTTGTCCTCGGGAACCCGCTGGAAGAACACCCTGGGTCCCCGGCCGTCCGGGTCCTCGATGGCGGAACTGGTGTCGCGCTGGTCCTCCGGCACGCCGATCCCCGCCAGGAAGTCGTCCCAGGCGGCCAGGGCGTCGGCGCCCTCGGGGAGGGTGACGCCGGGCGGGGCGGGGTGGACGTAGCCCAGGGCCCCGCGCCAGAAGGTGGACAGCGCTCGGGGGTCGTGGGCGTCGAAGGTGACTTGGATGACGCGGCTCATCGGGGTGCTCCATTCGTCAGGCGGGTTCGCGACCACCCTGCCATCCCTCGCGGACAGGAACGGTCCGCGAGGGATGGCGGGCAAACGGCGTTGCCGAAGCGGCGGCCGCATCGACATGCTGGTCCGCGTGACTGACATCCGCGAGGCGACCACCGCCGACTGGCCCGGGATCTGGCCGATCATCCACGCCGTGGTCGTCGAGCGGCGGACCATGCCCTACGACCCGGCCCTGGACGAGACGGGGGCGCGCTCGATGTGGCTGCTCCCCCCGCCCGCCCGGGTCACCGTGGCCGCCGACGGCGCGCAGGTGCTCGGGACGGCCAACATGTACGCCAACCGGGCGGGCCCCGGCGACCACGTCGCCTCCGGCAGCCTGATGGTCGGCGCGGGCGCCAGGGGCCGGGGCGTCGGCCGCGCGCTGGTCGAGGACATGACCACCTGGGCGCGCGGCGCGGGCTTCGCCGCCATCCAGTTCAACGCCGTCGTCGAGACCAACACGCCCGCCATCGCCCTCTACGAGAGCCTGGGCTTCACCACCCTCGGCACCGCCCCCGGTGCCTTCCGCCACCCCGACCACGGCGCCGTCGGCCTGCGCGTCATGTGGCTCGACCTCGGCGCGCGGTGACCCCGGCGGCGGCGGTGGCGGTGGCGGACCCACGTCCCGGTGGGTGGACCACGCGCCCGATCGCCACCGGGCACGGACCGGGTGGCTTTACGATTCAACTGTGGCCAACCGTCCCCGTGTCACGCCGTTCGCCTCGCGGGCGGCGCGCAGCGGGCTGGTCACCTTCTTCGCGACGGCGCTGGCGCTGGCCGCGCACGCGGTCGGCGGGGGCGGTGGCCCCGGCAGCGGCGTCGCCGTCCTGGTCGCCGTGCTCGTCGGGTGGGCGGGCACGGCGGTGGCCGACCGGCAGGTCGGGATGCCGGGGCTGGTCATCGCGCTGGGCGCGGTGCAGGCGGTGCTGCACGGGCTGATGACGGTGCTCGGCGACACCTCGCACGGGCACCACCACGCGCACCACGCCGAGGTCGGCCCCGGGGTGATGGCCGCGGGGCACGTCGTGGCGGTCCTGCTCACCGCCTTCGTGCTGACGCGCGCGGACCTGGCGGTGTCGGCGGTGGCGAACGTGCTGGCCAGGGTGTTGCCGAGGAGGCCGCAGGCGGTCCCGCCGCTGGTCTGGCTGGTGGTGCCGGACGTGCGCACAGCGGCGCGGACGCCCGCGCTCGCCGTCTGGGGGCGGGCCGCCGCGCGGCGCGGCCCGCCCGCCTGAGCCAGGTCCACCCCCTCAAGGGACCGGCTGGTCCCGTTTCACCCATCGCCCACCCCGGAGCTTCGCGGTGTCGACCGCCTGCCTCCGGGCCCCGGCGTGCCGCCGTGCGCGTTCACGATGCGAGGTCGCGTTGACTGAAACCCTCTTCCCCCTCGAGTTCTGGCAGGAGCGCAGGCTCACCCACCCGCTGCGGTCGGGCAGGCACACCATGCCCGCCCAGGTCGTCGAGCGCTCCCAGCGGCTGCGGCTGCTGCGCGCGGTGCTCGACGTCGTGGCCGAGCGCGGGTACGCCGACGCCAACCTGACCGAGGTCGTCGACCTCGCCAGGGTGTCCCGCCGCACCTTCTACGAGCTGTTCCCCAACAAGGAGGAGTGCTTCGTCACGGCCCTCACCGCCTACACCGGCGCCGCCCTGGACGCCATGTCCGCCGCTGTGGCCGACGCCGGGGACGACTGGCGGACCCACCTGCGCGCGGTCGTGCACGCTTACCTCGACTTCCTCGCCGCCCACCCGGCCTGCACTCAGGCGACCCACGTCGGCGCCCTCTCCGGCGGCGAGACCGTCCAGCGGGTGCTGGTCGGCAACCGCGCGCTCATGGCCGACCTCCTCGAACGCGTGTCGCGCCCGGCGGGCGAGGTGCCCGCGAGCCTGCTCGGTGTCTGCGTCGGCGCGCTCATGGACGTGATCCGGACGAAGCTGACGCACGGCCGGGCCGAGGGGTTGCTCGATGACGAGGACACCGTCGTCGAGTTCGCCACCCGCGTGTTCGAGGCGGGGCAGCGGTGAGTGGGCGCTTATTCCTGCGGCGGTGCGAAGATCCTCACACCGCCGCGCGCTGAAATGGTGACACACTGGGTGCGGGCGCGGTTCCGCACTGTCCTCATCGGACAGATAGCGCGACGTGGACCCGAGCGCCGAGAGTCGGCAGGATCACAACCATCTTAGGGTAGCCTTACCTTACTATGAGTGAACACGCCTTCGACCAGACCCAGGAGCGACCGTGAGCCGTCCCCTGCGCATCGCCGTGGTCGGTGCGGGACCCGCCGGGATCTACACCGTCGACGCGCTGGTCAAGTCCGGCGCCGATGTCAGTGTCGACCTGTTCGAGCGGATGCCCGCCCCCTTCGGCCTCATCCGCTACGGAGTGGCCCCCGACCACCCCCGCATCAAGGGCATCGTCGACGCCCTGCACCGCGTGCTGGACAAGCCCGGGGTGCGCTTGTTCGGCAACGTCGACTTCGGGACCGACCTCAAGCTCGAGGAACTGCGCCACTTCTACGACGCCGTCGTGTTCTCCACCGGCGCCACGGCCGACCGGCCGCTGGAGATCCCGGGGATCGACCTGGAGGGCAGCCACGGCGCCGCCGACTTCGTGTCCTGGTACGACGGGCACCCCGACCACCCCCGCGACTGGCCGCTGACCGCGCGCTCGGTCGCCGTGCTCGGCGCGGGCAACGTCGCGCTGGACGTGGCCCGCGTGCTGGCCAAGTCGGCCGAGGAGATGCTGGTCACCGAGATCCCGGACAACGTCCACGCCGGGCTGGTCGCCAACGCCGCCACCGACGTGCACGTGTTCGGCCGCCGTGGCCCCGCGCAGGCCAAGTTCACCCCGATGGAGCTGCGCGAGCTCGACCACTCGCCGACGATCGAGGTCGTCGTCGACCCGGAGGACATCGAGTTCGACCAGGGCTCGCTCGAGGCCATCCGGAGTTCCAAGCAGGTCGACATGGTGGTGAAGACCTTGCAGGACTGGGCCATCCGCGACGTCGGGGTCCGCCCGCGCAAGCTGCACCTGCACTTCTTCCACGCCCCCACCGAGATCCTGGGCGCGGACGGGAAGGTGACCGGCCTGCGCACCGAGCGCACCGAGCTGACCGGCGACGGGAGCGTGCGCGGCACCGGCGCGTTCCACGACTGGGACGTCCAGGCGGTGTACCGGGCGGTGGGCTACCTGTCCACGCACCTGGCGGACGTGCCCTTCGACCACGTCACGGGGACCGTGCCGCACAGCGCGGGCCGCGTGCTGGACATCGACGAGCGCCCCGTCCCCGGCGCCTACGTCTCCGGCTGGATCAAGCGCGGCCCGATCGGCCTCATCGGCCACACCAAGGGCTGCTCGTCGGAGACGGTGGCGTCCCTGCTCGCCGACGCGCCGACCCTGCGTCCGGCCGCGCAGCCCGACCCGCAGGCGGTGGTCACCTTCCTCGCCGAGCGCCGCATCGACTTCACCACCTGGCAGGGCTGGAAGAACCTCGACGCCTACGAGCGGGCCCTGGGCCTGCCGCACGGCCGTGAGCGCATCAAGGTCGTGGAGCGCGCCGAGATGCTCCAGGCCTCCCGCCAGCCGTAAGAGCGACCCCACAGCCCCGCCCGGCGCCACCGGGCGGGGCTGTTCGCGTCCACCGTCTTCGCGCGAGGTCGAAGCGACGTGAGTCCACAGAGGATCGACCGCTGGTATCGGACCCGGGACGCGGCGTCAACGCGGTGCGGGCGGAGGGTTTCTGTTCACCGGTCGGACCACTCCAGCTCTCCCGCAGGACAGTTGAGCGGTGAACTGTGCAGGAGCGGGCGGCGGGGCAGATCCCCGCGCCGGTTCCCCATCGGTCAACCTCATGGAACGAGGGATCAATGAGCAGGAGAGTGCTCACGCGCACTCGAAACCTCGCCGTCTCGGCAACGGCGCTGGGCCTCGCGGCCGCGACGCTGTCGAGCGGCGTGGCCACCGCCGAGCAGGCGCGGGCGCCGAAGAACATCATCGTGCTGATCTCCGACGGCGCGGGCTACAACCAGTTCGACGCGGCGAGCCTGTACGAGAAGGGCCAGAGCCTGCACCAGGTGTCGGTCGACCCGGCGACCGGCGCGGTGCGGCGGGTCCCCGGTGTGCCGACCCAGGTCTACGAGTCCTACCCGGTGCGGGTCGCCCAGTCGCACTACTCGGCCAACGGCCGCGGGCACTACACCACCGAGAGCGCGTGGGGCGCCTTCGACTGGGTCAGCTCCGGCGCGACCGACTCGGCCGCCGCGGCGACCGCGCTGGGGACCGGGGTCAAGACCAACAACGGCGTCATCGGCCACCGGCCCGACGGCGAGCGGCTGCGCACCGTCGGCGAGCAGGCCAAGCAGGTCGGCAAGAAGGTCGGCCTGGTCACCTCGGTGCCGTTCAACCACGCGACCCCGGCGGGCTTCATCGCCCACAACACCGACCGCAACGACTACCACGGCCTGGCCACCGAGATGATCGACAGCGGGGTCGACGTCATCATGGGCGGCGGGCACCCGAACTTCACCGACGCGCACACCAGCCGCCCGTCGAACCACACCTGGATCTCGCAGGCCGACTTCCAGCGCCTGAGCTCGCAGGGCACGGACTTCGACTTCATCGAGTCCCGCGGCGACTTCGAGGCCCTGGCCGCGGGCGCCGAGGTGCCGGAGAAGGTGTTCGGCCTCGCGCAGGTCGCCGAGACCCTGCAGTACAACCGGCCGGGCCTGGCCAACGACTCCGTGCCGCCGGGCACCGACCCCGCCAACGACGTCCCGTCGCTGCGGACCATGACCGGCGGCGCGCTCAACGTCCTCGAGCGCGACGAGGACGGCTTCTTCCTCATGGTCGAGGGCGGCGCCGTCGACTGGGCGGGCCACGCCAACCAGACCACCCGCGTGATCGAGGAGCAGCTCGACTTCAACGCCTCGGTCGAGGCGGTCAACGCCTGGGTCGAGCAGCACAGCGACTGGGACGAGACGCTGGTCATCGTCACCTCCGACCACGAGACCGGCTACCTGGCGGGCCCCGGCTCGGGGCCTGCCTGGACCCCGCTGACCGGCGCCGCCGGGGAGCTGCCGCGGGTGGCGTGGCACTCCGGCAGCCACACCAACGCCCTGGTCCCGTTCTACGCCAAGGGCGCGGGCTCCGAGGTCCTGCGGGCGCGGGCCGACCAGTGGGACGTGGTGCGCGGGGCGTACCTGGACAACACCGACATCGGTGAGACCCTGTTCGACCTGATCGGCCACGCCCCGGCGACCGGGGACGCGGTCGCGCTCGAGGCGACCGTGCCGCTGCCGGAGACGGCCGGCGCGCTGACCATGTCGGTGCGGGACAACGGCTCGGTCGTGTTCACCGGCGGCGCCCGGGAGCAGAGCGGCGCGCTGCCCGAGGTCACCGTGACCGACACCCGCAACGAGGTCCAGGCCCGCGGCCAGGGCTGGACGGTGTCCGGCGCGGCGAGCGAGTTCGTCGCGGGCAATCGCCGCTTCGGCCCGGAGAACCTGAGCTGGGCCCCGAAGGTCGTGTCGTCGGAGTCCGCGGCCACCCCGGGCCCGGCCGCCGCGTTCGACGGCCCCGCCGCGCTGGCCGACACCAACCGGGTCACCCGGTTCGGCTCCACCGTGCTGGGCGCCGACCTCGGCCTGGCGGTGCCGGAGCAGGCCCGCGGCGGCCGCTACGGCAGTGAGATCACCCTGACGCTGTTCGCCAAGGACTGATCACCCGCGGGCGGGGTGGGGTGTTCGCGCGCCCCACCCCGTTCCGCGCGTTCGCACCCGGAACCCCCGACCACGAACAGGAACGGAGCCAGTCGCGTGTTCAGCCGCGTGTCCGTGCTCGCCGCCGTCGCCGCGAGCCTGGTCCTGGGGACGGCCCCCGCCGCCGCCCGGACCACCACCGAGTGGAGCGCCGTCCCCGCCTCCGACGGCGGCCCGGACGGCCGGATCTCCCTGCGCCACACCCTCGACCCCGGCGCCTCGGTCACCGACGGCATCGCCGTCACCAACCGCGGCTCGGCCCCCGCCCGGTTCACCGTCACGGCGGGCGACGGCGTCCTGGGCCGAAACGGCGCCTTCGACATCGCCGCGGGCGAGCCGACCGGGTCGGGCGGCTGGATCACCGTGGCAGGCCTCGACAGCGGCGGGATTACGGTGGCGGGCGGGGAGAGCAAGGTCCTGCCGGTGACCATCGCCGTGCCCGCGGACGCCGTCCCCGGCGACCACCCGGCGGGTGTCGCGGTGGGTGTGTCGGCCGACGAGGGCGGTGTGGCGGTGCGGCGGCGGATCGGCGTGCGGGTGCACCTGCGGGTGGCGGGCGAGGTCGAGCCGGCGCTGGCCGTGCGCGAGGTGGGCAGCTCCTACTCGTCGTCGTGGCTGCCGTTCGCGCCGGGCACGCTGCGGGTGGACTACGTCGTGGCCAACACCGGCGACGTCCGGCTCGGCGCGGCGACGACCGTGGACGTCGCCGGGCCGTTCGACCTGGCCCCGACGAGCGCGGCGGACGGGGTGGACGAGCTGCTGCCCGGCGACAGCGCCGCGCGGTCGGTGCGGGTGGCGGTGTCGCCGCTGTTCGTCCTGTTCGGCGACGTGTCGGTGGCGGCGACGGCGGTCGGCGCGGACCAGGTGGCCCTGCCGGGGGCGACGGCGAGCAGCTTCAGCAGCGGGGCGATCCCGTGGGCGGAGCTGGCGCTGGTGGTGCTCCTCGTCGGCGGCGGCGCGCTCGTGGTGGTCCGCCGACGTCGGACGACGGCTGACGGGGGTCAGAGCAGGGCTGACGCGGCAGCGGCCTCGGCCACCCGGTAGCCGATGACCGTGCCCAGGACGAAGCCCGCGGCCAGCAGCGACAGGGCGCCGCGGAGCAGGGCGGGCAAGGAGCAGAGCAGTTTCATGGTGACTCCTTTGTGGTGAATATCAGACCTGCCTATCCTGACTGCCCGGCGACGACTGATAAAGGCGTTTCCGGTTTCGTGGACAACCAGGCTTCACGAAACACCATCCGCAGGTCAGCATCACATTCCGTGTGCCGGTCTGATACCGCGAGCGCCGAGCCCGCGATTGTCGAATTTTTGTCTCCTGTTTTCCCACCGCTGGTCGGGCATCGTTGTCTGACACACCTCGAGCGATGGGAGAGCCATGACCGGGCGACCAGGGGCACGGGTCTTCGTCAGCTGCGCGCCGGGCGACCGGGCGGACGTCGCCGGGTTCGTCCGCGGCCTGCCGGGGCCGGTGCACATCGGCGACGGGGAGGTCGACGCGGCCCGGGCACGGGCGCTGGACGCGGCCGAGGTCGTCGTCGTCTGGCAGCCCCGGAACCCGCCGCGCTTCGCCGCGCAGTGGGACCTGGCCCGCGCGGTTCTCGGCGCCCGGCGACGCGGTGCGGACCCGCGCGCCCGGGTGCTCGTCGTGTCGACTGAGCCGACCGAGCCCGCGGAACTGCCGCCGGTCCCACCGGAGGGAGCGCTCAGCGCGGTCCTTTCGCGACTGTCCAATACCGAGCGTCGAACGGATGTGGGCAACGCGGGCCCCGACGAGCCCGATTGGGACGACCTGCTGCTGCGCCCCAGCCGGTTCGTCGGCCGGACGCGGGAGCTGTGGGCGGTGCACAGGGCGCTCGAGGGCGACCTGCTGGCCGAGCGGCCGCGCACGGGCCCCACGGCGGTGTCGGTCGTGGGGGTGGGGCGGACGACGTTCGCCGAGCGGTACCGGCGGCTGCACTCCGCCGCGTACCCCGGCGGTCGCGTGTGGACGAGCTTCGCGGGCCTGCGCGACGACGAGGCGCTGCGCGCGCACTGGGCGGCGGAGGTGAACCGGGTCGCCAGGGACTGGTTCGGGCTCGACACCTCGGGCCTGCGCCACGACCTGGCCCGGGCGGCGCTCGCCGAGCGGCTGACCGAGCGCGGCGAGGCGGTGCTGTGGGTGGTCGACGACCTCGACCGCGCCACCCCGGACCTGGTCATCGACTCCCCCGTGGTGCGCGCGCTGCTGCTCGCGCCCGGCGACGGGCCCGCGGTGGGACTGGGCCCGCTGAGCAGCGCGGAGGCCGACCTGCTCGCCGCGGGCGGGGACGGCGAGGCCGACGCGGCGCTGCCGGTCGCGCGCTGCGCGGGCGACCCGCTGCTGATCGCCGCCCGCGCGTGGCGGCCGGGCGCGGCGGACCCGGCCGACGCGCTGTCGGCCGTCATCCGCGACCGGGGCGACCACGCCAGGGTCGTGCTCAGCCTCGCCGCGCTGCTGGCCCCGGTCCCCTTCCCCGGCGAACTGGTCGCCGACAGCGTGGCCGACGTGCTGGGCGAGGGCGCGCCGCTGCTGGTCGCCCGCGCACTCGACGAACTGGCCTGCCACGCGCTGCTGCACCGGACCCGGGGTGGGCAGTGGCGGCTGCCCACCGCGGTCGCGCACGCCGCCCGCCGCACGCTGGACACCCTGCTCGGCGACGCCCTGGCCGTCCGGGCGTCGCTGCTGGTCGAGCGCGCGCTGGTCAGCGACACCCCGGGTGTGCGCGCGCACGCCGAGGCGCTCGCGGCGAACCGGGCCACCCCCGTGGACCGGCGGACGGCGCTGCTGCGCGCGCTGGCCACCGGGCACGCCCGCCGCGGCGACCTGGCCGCCGCCGTCGCCGCGGGCCAGCGCTGCCTGCGGGTGCGGTGGGCGGCGCCCGACGCGCTGGCCGTGGCCCGCTGGGCGGTGGCCGACGGGTGCGCCGAGACCGCGCTGCGGCACACCGCCGCCCTGGTCCGCCAGGCCAGGGAGGACGCCGACCAGCGGTTGGAGTACCGGGCGCGGTGGCTGGCCGCCACGGCGCACGACAGCCGGGGCGCCTACCTGTTGGCGGACCACGTCTTCCACCACCACCCGCTGGTCCGCGCGCACGGACCGCGCCCGCTGTGGGCGAGCGAGGCCGAACGCGCCGAGCTGGACCTGGGCCGGGCCACGGCGGCGCGGCTGCGCGGGGACAGCCGGTCAGCCGCCGCCCTGCTGCGACCGCTGTGGTCGGCCGTCGACGCCGACCACCCCGCCGGGGCCACCGGCCGCTGGTCCGCCGTCGCCGTCGAGCACGCCCGGCTGACCTCCGACACCGCCCTGGCCGAGCGGGTCGTGGGCGTCTACGGCGCGGCGGGCCTCCCGACGCACCCGGTCGCGGGTCAGGCCGCCGTCGCCGCCGTCGCGGGCCGGGTGACCGCGGCCTGGGCGGACCGGGGGCCCGCGCTGGGCGTGGCCGCGCGGCACGCCGCCGCGGAACACGCGAGAGCGGCGGGCACCCACGGCCGCGACGACCCGATCACCCTGGAGCTGGCCATCCTGCACGGCCAGGCGCTGCACCGGTGCGGGCGCCGCGCCGAGGCGCTCGACCGCTTCACCACCACCACCGGGCACGCGGGCGCGGCGCTGGGTGTCGACCACCCGCTGGCGCTGCGCGCCCGGCTGTGGCGGGCGATGGCCCGCGGCGCGCTCGGGGACTGGGCCGCGGTCGCCGACGACCTGCGGACCCTGCTGCCCCGGCAGGTGGCGATCCTGGGCACCGGGCACCCCGAGTGCGCGCTGGGCAGGCTGCACCTGGGCATCGGGCTGGCGATGACCGACCGCTCGCGCGAGGCCCGGCCGCTGCTCGGCGCGGCCGAGCAGGCGCTGGGCCGGGCGCCGCAGCCGTGGCGGCACTGGGCGGCGGTGGCGCGGGCCGGGGTGGCCGCGGCGACGCTGCCCGAGCCGGTGGTGCGGGTGGTCGGGATGGCGGGGGTGATGGGGCTGGCCGGGCTCGTCGGCGGGTGGGAGCGTCGCCTGCGGGTCAGGTCGTCCGCCACAGCAGGCCGTAGGAGCGGGCGAGCTCGAGGTCGTCGAACCTGGTCCGCACCAGACCCGCGGGGTCCGGGGTGATCCGCCCCCCGGCCGAGGCCGGGTCGGTCGCCTCGTGCGACAGCACCCCGTCGACCACCAGGACCTCGGCGGGCACCCGGTCCCGCTCGAACTGGACCGCCAGGTGGAAGGTGTCGCACGGCTGGATGGGGGTGCAGACGTAGAACGGGCCGAAGCTGGCCACCCGGATGCCGAGGCGGAACCGGTGCGCCTCGCCCTTGGCCAGCGGCTTGGGCAGGCGCAGCGTGAACGAGGCCCGGTTGCGGGTCCGCAGCTCGGCGCTGACCACGTCGCCGCCCGCGATGCCCTCCACCCCGACCGTGGCCAGGTCGAGCGGGCCCGCCTCGACCCCGGGCGGGGCCAGCACGGTGAACGAGTGCTCGATGTGGTCGAGGCCGTCGACCCTGGCGGTGATCGCGCGGTCCTCGACGACGTCGGCGCCGGGCCCGTCGAGGGTGACGACGGTGGACAGCGCGTTGGTGTGCCACGGGTGCCTCGGCCGAGCGGCGGCGACCAACTGCTCGCACAGCACGGCGAAGGCGCCGTCGATGCGCCGCTGGACGGTCCGGGCGTCGCGGTCGAAGCGGGTCTGCAGGGGCCGGACGCGGTCGGTGTAGCGGCTGTCCAGGTCGCCGTCGAAGCCCAGGGCGTACTTGGCGGTCAGGCGGTGGCGCTCGGACAGCCGGTCGCACTGCGCGGCGAGGCGGTCGTGGAACTGCTCGCGCGCGGTGAACGCCGAGGCCGAGGTGTCCACCCGGAGGACCTCGGCGAGACAGGGGTAGGTGGTCACGTCGAACTTGGCGTTGACGCCGTATCCGCGCCGCAGCGCCTTCAGCTCCGCCATCAGCGGGTCGGACTTCTCAGCGTTGGGGATGGTGTCGCTCACGCGGCCGCTCCAAGTCAGGGAATGCGGTATCGCAGTGTACCCGCGTCTTCCTCGCCTTCGGTCCTTGTTTCCCAGGGTTTCCCACATCGGGAAACAGCGCTGGTGCGGGCTGTTTCCCGGTGCGGCCCGGGGCAGTCAACATGAAACTCCTTCCACGACGGCGGGCGTGCGCCGACGATGGGAATCACCAACCGGTTGGTCGATCCGAGCGGGAGCAGCGCCCTTCGCGACGGCGCAGGCGCCCGCACCACGTCGAAAGGACGCGACCACCATGCACACGCACCCCTTCTGCACCATGTTCTTCCGCCTGTTCGGCTTGGGCGGCTGACCCACCAGGCGGGCGACCCCGGTCCGCGGGCCACGACGGCCGCGGACCGGGGCTCGTCCCCGGCCAGAAAGGCGATGACATGACGGAGTTCGGCGCGCGGCTGCGCCGCCTGCGCGAGTCGAGGGGGATGTCCCTGGCCGCGCTGGCGGGCGAGGTCCACTTCACCAAGGGCTACCTCAGCAAGATAGAGAACGGTCGGTCCCGGCCGAACCCGTCGCTGGCGCAGTCCTGCGACCGCGTGCTGGGCGCCGGGGGCGAGCTGCTCGGCATGCTCGCCGAGGACGCCGAGCCCGACCACCGCCCGCCCACCTGCCTGATCCCGCCGCCGGAGCTGCACTTCACCGGGCGCGCCGCCGAGCTGTCCACAGTGGCCTCGATGCTGGGCCCCCAGTCCACCGCCCGGATCTGCGTCATCAGCGGCCTGGCGGGGGCGGGCAAGACCGCGTTGGCCGTGCGCGCGGCCCGAGCGGCCCGGGACGACTTCCCCGACGGCTGCCTGGCCGTCGACCTGCGCGGGCACACCCCCGGCGCCGAGCAGGCGGGCGCGGGCGAGGTCGCCGGTCGGCTGCTGGGCATGCTCGGCGTCGAGGCGGGCCGGGTCCCCGGCGACGCCGAGGGCCGCACCGCGCTGCTGCGCGCGGTGCTGCGCGACCGGAAGGTGCTCCTGCTGCTGGACAACGCCCGCACCGCCGCCCAGGTCCGACCGCTGGCCCCCGACGGGTCGGGCAGCCGGGTGCTGGTCACCAGCCGCACCCGGCTGCCCGCCCTGGACGACGCCTGGCACCTGCCGCTGGGCATGCTGTCCGAGGCCGAGGCGGT
Source organism: Actinokineospora pegani (assembly GCF_009745975.1). GTDB lineage: Bacteria > Actinomycetota > Actinomycetes > Mycobacteriales > Pseudonocardiaceae > Actinokineospora > Actinokineospora pegani. Next base: position 58,176 of record NZ_WHOL01000064.1, read on the forward strand.
GCTGCTGTTCCGCGCCGTGGCCGGGAGCAGCGCCCCCGACGACCACGCCGCGGTCGCCGAGATCACCCGCCGCTGCGGGCGGCTGCCGCTGGCCGTGCGGATCGCCGCCGCCCGGTTCGCCGCGGGCGGCTGGACCGCCGAGCGGTTCCTGGCCCGGCTCACCCGCGAGTCCACCCTGCTCGGCGCGCTCGACGACGGCGAGCGCGGTGTCGCCACCGCCTTCGCGGTCACCCACGACGACCTCCCCGACGAGCCGCGCCGCCTGCTGGGGCTGCTGGCCCTGCACCCCGCCGGGGTCGTGTCGACCGCGGCGGTGGAGGCGATGGGCGGCGTCGGCGAGGGGGAGGCCGACGCCGCCCTGGACCGGCTGCACGACGCCCACCTGGTCACCCGCGACGAAGACGGGGACCTGCGGGTGCACGACCTGGTGCGCGCCTTCGCGGTGCGCCACGCACTGCCCGCCCTGGCCCCGGCCGTCCGCGCCGCGGCCACCGACCGCCTCGTCGACCTCCTGCTGGGCACCGTGCACGCCGCGGACGAACTGCTCGACCCACACCGCTACCGCACCGACAGCGACGCCGCCCGCCCGGCCCGGCTGCCCTTCTGCGACGCGGACACCGCGCTGGCCTGGCTGCGCGCGCACTGGCCCGCGGCGGTGGGCGCGGTCGAACTGGCGGCGGGCGACCGCCGGAGCTGGCGGCTCGCCTTGCTGCTGCGCGCGTTCTTCTTCCACGACAAGCTGTTCGCCCCCTGGATCGCCACGCACCAGGTGGCGCTCACCGCCGCACGCGACCTGGGCGACCAAGCCGCGACCGGCCGACTGCTCAACAACCTGGGCATGGCCCACGTCGAACAGGGCGACGCCGACACCGCCGCCGAGTGCCACCGCGCCGCCCGGACCGCCTTCGCCGAGGCGGCCGACCACAACGGCGAGGTCGACGCCCTGTCCAGCCTGGCCTGGGCCAACCTGTACCGGGGCGACGCCGCGTCAGCCGCCCGCGACCTCGAGGCGACGCTGACGGCGACCCGCCGCACCGGCCGCACCCGCAACACCATGATCGCCCTGCGCGGCCTGGCCCTGGCCCACACCGCCCTGGGCGACACCGACCAGGCGCTGACCCACGCCAGCGAGGCCCACGAGTTGGCCCAGCAACCGGTGGACGCGGTGATGGGCCTGACCTGCCTGGCCTGGGTCCACTACAACGCCAACACCCTGGACGCCGCCCACGACCACTACCGCCGCGCCGCCGAACTGGCCGAACTGGCGGGCAGCCACTACGAACGAGCCCGAGCCCTCACCGGCCTGGCCAACACCGCCGCCCGCCGCGACGACCCGGACAGCGCCCGCGCCCTGTGGTCCGCCGCGGACGAGATCGGCCTCCCCGTCAACCGGGTGGTGGTAGGCGAAGGCCGAGCCCGCCACCTCCTCAACACCAACAACGACCAGCCCCCACCCCCATGAACCACCACTCCCCGCCCACACCCCCATCACCCAGCACCCCATCCCACCACCACACCCCACCCAAAAGCTTTGTCATCCCTGGGCCTCGACCCAGTCCTGGCCGCCCGTAGCTCCGCGGCCCCACGGGACAGGCCCCACCCAGCCACAAGCAAGCCTCTACCCCCTCAAAGCACCCCCACCAACCTGCCCGAGTCAATCTCAGCAACCGAGGACACCCCCGACAACCCCATCGTCAAATCGAACTCCGCGAGAACATTGCCAACAACATCAGCCACCCCCCGCCACCCGTCCAAAGCCAACCCATAGATGTGCGGCCTGCCAAGCGTCACCGCATCAGCCCCCAACGCGATCGCCTTGAACACGTCAGCCCCCGTACGAACCCCACTGTCGAGCACCAACGGATAACCCTCCCCCACAGCAGCCCGCACGCGGACCAACGCGTCGAGGGACGCCGTCGACCCGTCGACCTGCCGCCCACCGTGGTTGGACACGATCACCGCGTCCACCCCCAGGTCAACAGCCTTGCGCGCGTCATCGGGATGCAGGATCCCCTTGAGCACCACCGGCAACGAGGTCCGATCCCGCAACGTGGCGATGTGGTCCCAAGTGAGCGCGGGATTGGAGTAGACATCCAGGAAGGTCTCGACCGCCGCACGCGGAACCGGCGAGCGCAGGTTGTCCAGCAACCCGCCAGGGTGCTCCCGGCTGATCGACAACAGCGTGCGCACCGCCGCAGGCGTGACGCGCACATCCCGCGCGGGCCCGCCCAGCCGCTGCCGCACCAATTCCGAGAACCTGGGGTCCGATGTGTACTGCGCGATCCCGATACCCTGGGAGAAGGGCAGACTACCCAGGTTCAGGTCCTGCGGTCGCCACCCGAGCATGGTCGTGTCGAGGGTGACCACCACCGCCCCCGCCCCGATCGCCGCGGCCCGGCCGAGGAAGCTGTCCACGAGGTCCTCGTCGCGGCTCCAGTAGAGCTGGAACCAGCGCGGCGCGTCGCCCATGGCCTCGGCGGTGCGCTCCATCGGACTGCTGCCCTGGCAGGACAGGATGTACGGCACGCCCGCCGCGGCCGCCCCGCGCCCGATCAGCACGTCGGCGTCCCGGGCGACCAGCCCCGCCGCGCCCACCGGGGCCAGCAGCAGCGGCGTGGGCAGCTCGACGCCGAGCAGGGTGGTCGACAGGTCGCGCTCGACGACGTCGCGCAGCATCCTGGGCACGATCTCGTGCCGGTCGAACGCGGCGCGGTTGGCCGCCATCGTCCGCCCCTCGCCCGCGCCGCCCTCGACGTAGGCCCACGCCCTGGTCGAGCAGCGCCGCCGCGCGGCCTCGCGCAGCGCCGCGGCGTCGGTGGGCACCCGCGGTCGGGTGCCGGACACCCCGGCGCGGTAGATCGCCTCCTGGCGCAGCCGCCCCAGACCGCCTGTCAATCCGGTCATCGGTCCTCCCTAGGTCAGGCGGTCGAGCAGGTCGAACGCCTCGGTCAGCCGAGCCCGCTCGGCCGGGGTGTAGCGGTCCTGCAGCGCGCGGGCGAGCCACTCCTCGTGCTGCTCGCGGGCGCCGCGGATGACCTCCACGGCGAGCTCGCTGAGCTCGACGAGCTGGCGGCGGCCGTCGGTGGGGTCCGGGCGCCGGGTGATCAGCCCCTGGCCCTCCAGCGCGGTGAGGGTGGTGGCCATCGACTGCGGGCGGATGCGCTCCGCCGCCGCCAGCGCGCTGGCCGTGGACGGCCCCCGCGCGAGCCTGCTCAGCACGGAGGTCTGCGACGGGGTCAGCTCGTGCCCGTCGCCCACTTCCCGGAGCCGCCTGCGCAGCCTGCCCACCGCCGCCCGGAGGGCGTGCGCGGAGCGCACGGCGTCGGGGGAGATCTCGTCGCTCACCGCACCACCGTAAAACCCGCAGTTTTGACTGTCCAGTTTCACCTGACTACCCGGCCTGCGCGGCGGCCGCGCGACCCGCCGCCCGACCGGAGAACAGGCACCCGCCGAGGAACGTGCCCTCCAGCGACCGGTAGCCGTGCACGCCGCCACCGCCGAAGCCCGCGACCTCGCCCGCGGCGTAGAGGCCGTCGATGGGCGCCCCGTCGCCGCCGAGGACCCGCCCGGACAGGTCGGTCTGCAGCCCGCCGAGGGTCTTGCGGGTGAGGATGTTGAGCCGCACCGCGATCAGCGGCCCCGCCTTCGGATCGAGGATCTTGTGCGGGACAGCCGTCCTGGCGATCCGGTCGCCCAGGGTCCGCCGGGCGTTGTGGATGGCCATGACCTGGAGGTCCTTGGTGAAGGGGTTGTCCATCTCCCGGTCGCGCGCGACGACCTGCCGCTCGATGTGCGCGAGGTCGAGCAGCGGCTCGTCGGTGAGCTTGTTCATGCCCTCGACCAGCTCGGCGAGGGTGTCCGCGACGACGAAGTCGACCCCATCGCGCTTGAACGCCTCCACCGGCCCCGGCGCGCCCGCCCGGACCCGCGCGAGCATCAGCCTGGTGTCCTTGCCGGTCAGGTCCGGGTTCTGCTCGGAGCCCGACAGCGCGAACTCCTTCTCGATGATCCTCTGCGTGAGCAGCAGCCAGGAGTAGTCGTAGCCGGTCGCCCCGATCGCGCCGAGCGTGCCCAGGGTGTCGAAGCCGGGGAAGTTCGGCGCGGGGAACCGCGTGCCGCGCGCGTCGAGCCACAGCGACGACGGGCCGGGCAGGATGCGGATGCCGTGCCGGTCCCAGACGGGGTCCCAGTTCTGGATGCCCTCGGTGTAGTGCCACATCCGGTCGCGGTTGACCACCCGCCCGCCCGCGCCCTCGGTGATCGCCAGCATCCGCCCGTCGACGTGCGCGGGCACCCCGGTGATCATCCGCTTCGGCGCGGACCCCAACCGCGCGGGCCAGTTCCGCCGCACCGCGTCGTGGTCGGCCCCGATCCCGCCCGCGGTGACGATCACGGCCTGCCCGCGCAGCTCGAACTCCCCACCTCGACCCGCGAACTCGCCACCCCCCGCGCCGCGGCACTGGGCTCGAGCACACCCCCGCGCACCCCCACGACCTTCCCGCCCTCGACGACCAACCCGTCCACCCGGTGCCGGAACCGCACGTCGACCAGCCCGTCGGCCCGCGCCCGCGCGATCTTGGCCAGGAACGGGGCCAGCAGCCCCGGCCCGGTCCCCCAGGTGATGTGGAACCGGGGCACGGAGTTCCCGTGCCCGTCAGCCAGGTACCCGCCGCGCTCGGCCCACCCGACCAGCGGGATCCACCGCACCCCGAGCCCGTGCAGCCAGGCCCGCTTCTCCCCCGCCGCGAAGTCCACGTAGGCCCGCGCCCACCGCGCCGCCCAGTAGTCCTCCCCGCCGGGCTCCTCAACCCCGCGGTCGAACCCCGCACTCCCCTGCCAGTCCTGCCAGGCCAGCTCCACCGAGTCCCTGATCCGCATCCGCCGCTGCTCCGGCGAGTCGACGAGGAACAGCCCCCCGAACGACCAGAACGCCTGCCCACCCAGACCCGTCTCGGGCTCCTGGTCGACCAGGACCACCCGCCGCCCCCGCGCGACGGCCTCCGAGGCGGCCACCAGCCCCGCCAGCCCGCCCCCCACCACGATCACATCGGCGTCCATGGCCCGCAGCCTCACACACCCCGTGTTAAGCGAGCGCTCACCTCCCCGCCCACCCACCGCCACCACGGCGCGGTGGCGCGCCCCGGGGGGTCTTGGACGGTGGCCGGTCGGGATTCGGCGGCGACCCGGGGGTGCCGCCATTCGGCGGTAACAAGACGATCGGGACCTGGTGGGATGGCCGTCATGTATGACGCCATTGTGGTCGGTGGGCGGTGCGCGGGCGCGGCCGTGGGGACGCACCTCGCGCGGCGGGGGTTGCGCGTGCTCGTGGTGGACCGCGCGCGGTTCCCCAGTGACGTGTTGTCCACGCACTTCGTCTGGCCGCACGGGGCGAGTTACCTCAGCAGGCTCGGGGTGCTCGACGAGGTGTTGGCGGTGACGCCATCCCACGAGCAGGTGCACATCGTCAACGAAGGTGTGGCACTGCGTGGCGGGGTGCCCGAGGAGCTGCTGCGCAAGCAGTTCCGCGCGCTGCACGGCGACGACGACGGCGTCACCACGCAGTACTTCTCCGTCCGCAGGCACATCCTCGACAAGATCCTCGTCGACAACGCCGTCCGCGCGGGGGTGGAGTTCCGCGAGGGCTGCACGGTCAAGGAACTCGTCACCGACCCGGACGGCACGGTCGTCGGGATCACCGACCGGGACGGCAACACCGAGCGGGCGCGGGTGGTCGTGGGCGCCGACGGGCGGAACTCGTTCGTCGCGCGGGCGCTCGGGGTGGCGAAGTTCGACGAGCGGCCGCGGTGCACGTTCGCCTACTGGAGCTACTTCGACGGCATCCCGGTCGGCGAGGCGCGGATCCACCGGCGCGGCCGGCTGGGGATGGCCGTGGCGTCGACCAACCACGACCAGACCATGGTGCTCACCTGGGGGCCGAGCGAGTGGGCGGCGGACTTCCGCGCCGACGTCGCGGGCAACTTCCACCGGGCGCTGCGGCTGATCAGCGGCGAGGTCGCCGACACCGTCGCCGCGGCGACCGGGCGGGAGCGGTTCTACGGCACCCTCGACCAGGCCGCCTACCTCCGCGAGCTGCACGGGCCGGGCTGGGTGCTCGTCGGCGACGCCGAGTCGTTCAAGGACCAGTGCACGGCGCTGGGGATCACGCACGCCTTCCGCGACGCCGAGCTGGCGGCGGAGGCGGTCGCGGCGTGGCTGGGCGGGGTGGACCGGGAGACCGCGATGGCCGGGTACGCGGCGAAGCGGCGCGGGCAGAACGCCGCCGCCTACTACGACTACGTGTGCACGCTGGCGGAGATGAAGCCGCTGCGCCACGACGAGGTCCAGCTCTTCTCGATCCTGCGCGGCAACCAGGGCGAGATCGACCGGTTCATCGCGACCCACGTCGACGTCGCCCCGGTGTCGGAGTTCTTCGACCCCTCCAACGTCTTCCTGCTCAACGACACCGCGCGCGAGACCTCCGACCGGCACGCCGTGTTCGAGGACTTCGAGGCCACCTACCTGGCAGGCCACACCAACCCGTTCGCCCGCGCCGAGGCGGAGGCCACCCGATGACCAGCACCACCCAGCGCGAGGACGGCCAGATCGTCGCCGACCTGATCGCCGCCGCCGACCGCGCGGACGCCGCGGGCGTCGCCGAGGCGGCCCGCGCGGTCTCGGACATGATGCGCAACTGGGCCACGCACATCCCCTGGGAGGACCTGGAGGAGTTCGACGGGCTCGCCCCCGAGGCCCAGCGGCGGTTCCTCGAGGTGGAGTTCCCCGCCGTGCGCGCCGACCTGGAGCCGATGTGGGAACCGGCCGTCGCCGCGGCGCGCCTCGACCCGGACGAGGAGCACGCGCTCGACAAGAACGCCTACGACTTCTTCCGCCCCGTCGGCCGCGACCTGCTCGCCCGCACCGAGGAGTTCCACGGCTGGGTGCAGGCCCGCAGGCGCACCGAGACCTGGCAGTACTCGCGGGTGCTGGAGGCCGCGCCCGGCGGCATCGCCACGATCACCAACGACCTGAGCAAGCCCGCGCGCGGCATCAACTTCAACTCCCAGGACTACCTGTCGTTCAACACCCACCCCGCGGTCCGCGAGGCGGCGCTGCGGGCGATGCGCGACTTCGGGCCGCACAGCGCCGGGTCGCCGATGGTGCTGGGCAACACCCGCATCTCCGACGAGCTGGAGGTGGCGCTGGGCGAGCTGGTCGGCCTGGAGCACGTGACGCTGTTCTCCACCGGCTGGTCGGCGGGCTTCGGCACGGTCACCGGCCTGGTGCGCCAGGAGGACCACATCCTCATCGACCGCCTCGCCCACTCCTGCCTGCAATCCGGCGCGCGCGCGGCCACCCGCAACATCACCCGCTACGCGCACCTGGACGTCGAGGCGGTCCGCGCGCACCTCGTCGAGATCCGCGCCACCGACAGCCGCAACGGCATCCTGGTCATCACCGACGGACTGTTCTCCGTCGACTCCGACTGGCCCGACGTCCTGGCGCTGCAAGAGCTCTGCCACGCCTTCGACGCCACCCTGCTCGTCGACGTCGCCCACGACCTCGGGTCGATGGGCCCCGGCGGCACCGGTGTGCTGGGCGTGCAGGAGATGGTCGGGCGCGTGGACCTGGTGATGGGCGCCTTCTCCAAGTCGTTCGCGTCCAACGGCGGGTTCGTCGCGGCGCGCTCCCCGGCGGTCAAGCAGTACATCAAGATGTTCGCCGGGTCGCACTTCTTCTCCAACGCCCTGTCCCCGGTGCAGACGGCCGTGGTGCTCGAGGCGGCCCGCATCATCGGCACCGCCGAGGGCGACGCCCTGCGGGCCAGGCTGTTCACCGCCATCCACGCCCTGCGCGACGAGCTGACCGACCGCGGCCTGACCTGCATGGGCTCGCCCAGCCCGATCGTCCCGGTGCTCATCGGCAACGAGAAGCTCGCCAGGACCGTCAACCGCCTGCTCTTCGACCGGGGCGTGCTCGCGTTCATGGTCGAGTTCCCGGTCACCCCGACCGGCGCCTCCCGCTTCCGCCTCCAGGTGCAGGCCGCGCACGAGCCAGAACAGGCCCGTTCCGCGGCCCGCACCATCGAGGAGGCGTTGCGCGACGCGCGGGAGTACCTCTCCAGCGCGTTCGGCAACGAGTTCTAGGGGGATCGCCCGGCTCGGGGTGGTCTCGGCGAACAGCAGGTGGTCGGCGGCGCCGAAGCCGGTTCGGGACCAGGCCGATTCCGCTGGTCAGCGGCGCCGCACGGGCGGCGGTGCGCCCCGCACCGGGCGGGGCCCAGCCCGCGCCGCCGCGGGCTGGGACGATCGGGTGCGGTCTGCCGCAGTGGCGGTGCGCACGGCCGGGGGCCGCCCGCGACGTGGACAACCGGGTCCGCGGGCGGCATGCTGAGGTGGAGGGAGCCGACCGGCTTCGTGTTCGGTGTGGACGGTCGGCGCGGACGAGCGAGGAGGACGCGTGCAGTCTCCGACCCCGGTGGCGTCGACGCGGATGCGCGACGTGCTCGGCCACTTCGCCTCGGGCATCGTGGTGATCACCGCGGCGGGCCGCAACGGCCCGGTCGGGTTCACCTGCCAGTCGTTCGCCTCGCTGTCGCTGGACCCGCCGCTGGTCAGCTTCTCCCCGGCGCGGACCTCGTCGAGCTGGCCGGTCATCCGCGACATCGGCAGCTTCGGCGTCAACGTGCTCTCCGCCGACCAGCAGGACGTCTCGGCCGCGTTCGCCCGCCGCGGGGCCGACAAGTTCGCGGGCGTGCCCTGGCGCCCCAGCGACAACGGCGCGCCCGTCCTGGACGGCGTCTGCGCCTGGCTCGACTGCACCCTCTGGAACGAGTACGACGGCGGCGACCACACGATCGCCGTGGGCCACGTCCACGACCTGGCCGCCGACCCGACCCGCGAGCCCCTGATCTACCACCGCGGCTCCTACGGCATCGGCTAGCCGGCCTAGGCCTCCCGCTCGGGCTGGGCCGTCGTGAGCCCCACCCGCTCCTGCCTGGCCAGTCCTATCGCCGCCGCGACCCGCCGCCCCCGGAACCGCGTGTCGATGTACCGCTGGACGAGCACCCGCACCGGCGGCACGAGTCGGGCCCACCCCGGTGCCGCGATCACCCGCGAACGCCGTTCGATCCCCCTGACCAGCGCGTCCACCCCCACCTTCAACGGCGCGGGGGTGTGCATGGGCCCACCGGTGACGGCCTGGGCCGCCTCGGTGCCGAACCCCCGGCTGGTCATGTCGGTGTCCAATTCGGCGAAGTACGCCACCCCCACCCGGGCCCCGCTGCCCCGCAACTCGATGCGCAGCGTGTTCCCCAGCGCCTCCACAGCCGCCTTGGACGCGCTGTAGGCGCCCAGCAGCGGCAGGTGGGCCGCGGCCGCCAACGACGAGATCAGCACCGCGTAGCCACTGGGGTGCGCGATGTGCTCCCCGGCCGCCCGCACCGTGTAGTAGGCCCCGAGCACGTTGACCCGCAGGATCGACTCCATCACCGCCGGGTCCCCGCCCACCAGCGGCAACTGCGCCGCGATCCCGGCGTTGACCACGACGACGTCAAGCCCCCCGAGCTCCTCGACCAGCTCGCCGACAGCCCGGTCGACCTGCACCCGGTCGCCCACATCGCACACCCGCCACGGAGCGTCCCCGCACTCCCGCGCCACAGCCGCCAACTCGTCCGGCTCCAGCCCGGCCAGGGCGACGAGCGCCCCACCCGCGTGCAACCGCCGCGCCAGCGCGGCCCCGATCCCCCTGGCAGCACCCGTGATCAAAACCCGCATGACCGAACCCTAGTTTGCGAACGTCCATGTTCGCAAACCATGGCACCCACCCTCAATCGCCACCCGCCCCTTGCTCAACGAGTGACAAACCTGCCGGAAACGCCACACCCCCAGCCGCGAACCGTCAGAACGCAGCGCTCAACGCATCCCGGTAGACCCCGTAGGCCAACTCGTCGTTCTGCGGGGAGTGCTGGGCGAAGCGCTCCAACGTCACCGAGCTGTTGACCTCCAACACCTCCGCGACTCCGCCCACCGTCGCGATGTCCACCGTGCAGAACCGCAGCCCCAGCACCTCCGCCGCCCGCTGGGCCATCACCACCAACCCACCCCGGAACTCCCCCTCCGCGACCACGCCGGGCACAGCCCCCAACCGCAGGTTGTGCCGCCACTCCCCCTCCCCGGCCCGCACCTTCCGGTAGGTCAGCGGCACCTCCCCGTCCAACACCACGACCCGGTACTCGTCCTCGATCTCCCGATAGGGCGACAACGCGATGGCCCGGTACTTCCCCGCCAAGAACTCCAGGGCCCCGTCCAACTCGACCAGCGACGCGACCCGCATCACGTCGATCCCACCGCTCTCCATGTGCGGCTTGAGCACCAACGGCAACCCCACCGCGCCCACGACCTCAGACCACCGCTCCCGTTCGACCCCCTGGAACCGGAACAGCTCATGTCCGAACACCGGCACCCCCGCGCCCGCCAACAGCGTCGAGGCCCCCGCCTTGTCCGACGCCAACTGCGACGCCGACGCCAGGTTCAGCGGGAACGCGTAGCCGATGACCGTCCTGGTGACCCCGTCCCGCCGCACACGCGCGATCCAGTAGTCCGACAACCACTCGACGTCCAGCCCCAGCTCAGCGGCGGCCGCGCTGAGGTGGCGGACGAAGGTGGGGCGCAGTCCCGCGCCGAACGTGGTCACCATGCGGGGGATTGTGCCGAAGCCCGCACGACCCGACAAACGGCCATCCACAGGGGAGCGCGGGTCGGCGTCCTCGGCGCGGACCGGGTGGCGGAGGCGTCAGCCGCGGACTGGTCCCCGCCTGCCCGCCATCGCGTACCCGACAACGCCCACGGCGATGATCCCGATGCCCGCCCACGCCACCGGCCCCGGCGCGCTCGCCCCCAGCACCAGCGGCTCGGCCAGCGCCACGAACACGACCTCGCTGGCCTGGGTCGCCTCGACCGCGGCCAGGTGGGTCGGGTTGTCCCGGACCCGGCGGGTCGCGGCGAAGAACAGCGCGGTGGCGATCACCCCCGACGACACGGCGACCACCAGCGTCCCCACGAGCTGCGCGCCGGACGGCGCCCCCGCGCGGACCCCGCCGACGACGGCCAGCGCGATCCAGCACGGCAGGCTGCCGACGGTCATCACCAGCACCCGCTGGAAGGTGTCCAACCCGCCGCCGAGGTCCATCGACTTGCGGTTGCCCACCGGGTAGGCGACCGCCCCGACCAGCACGGCCGCGATCCCGCCCAGGAACGACCAGTGCACCCCGCCAGGGGCCTCCGCGACGGTCAGCCCCACCCCCGCGAGCACGAGCAACGACAGCCCCACCGCGACGGCGGGCACCCGCTTGCGCGCGGCGTCGCGGTAGAGCAGAGGGGCCAGCACCACCCCGCAGACGATCGTGACCTGCCACACCGCCGCGACGACCCACCCCGGCGCGCTCACCGACGCGAAGCACAACGGCGCGTAGAACAGCCCGAACCCGACACTGCCCCACAGCACCCACCGCACCGGCGCCACCTTGAGCGCGTGGACCACCGGCCCCAGCCCCCGGCGGGCGGCCACGACCGCGAAGAAGATCGGCAACGTGATGAAGTACCGCAGCGCCGCCGTCCACTCCCACGCCCCGCCGCCCAGCGCCAGCCCGCGGTTGGCCACGAAGGACACCGAGAAGAACAAGGCGGACAGCAGCCCGACGCCCATCGCCGCGGGCAGTCCACTCAAGACGAGTGGGCGCGGGCGCAGGGTCGGGTTCAGGGGCAGCGCGGAGGACACGGGCGCATTGTGCGACAGGCCCTGTCACCCGATCCAGTGACTTGACCGCGTTACTTCCTGACCATCGCCCAGACCGCGTCGCCGAGGCGCTCGTGCAGGTCCGGGTCGGACCGGCCGGTGCGCACGTAGTCAGCGAGGTAACCGCCCAGGCACAACGAGGCGACGACATCCAGATCGATCCCGGCGCGCAGCTCGCCACGAGCGCGCAGGTGCTCGAGCACTCGCGCCAGCGCGGCCAGTTGCGGCTCCACCACGTGCTCCCGCACGACCGCCAGCAGGGCGGGGTTGCCGCGCGCCTCGGCGATGACGTGGCCGGTCATGCCCACCCGCTGGTCATCCGCCCACGGCGGGGCGGCGCGCCGGATGGCCTCGGTGATCGCGTCGCGCGCCGTGAGCCCCGTGACCTCGATGGGCGCCTGCCCCGCCACCGCGCCGCGCACGGTGAGGTCGATCGCGTCCACGACCAGGTCGTGCTTGTTCGCCCAGCGGCGGTAGAGGGTCGGTCGGGTGACACCCGCGTCGGCCGCCACGTCGCCCAGCGTCATCGCCGCGTAGCCGTCGTTGGCCAGTCTGGCCAGGGCCGCGCCGAGGATCGCCTCGTCGACGGCGGGGTCGCGGGGCCTGCCTGCCTTCGCTCGTCCACTCACCCGAAGAGGCTACCGCGGATTGCTTTACATGACTGTCTCGTAATGTATCTTGGAGTCATGAGACCACCGGGAGGAGAAAGGAGACGATGCCTGCCTTGGACACCCTGAGACCTGCGCGCCCACGCACCTGAGACTCCTCGGCACAACGCTGCTTGACAACTCCACAGTGGACATCGCCGAGCGGGCCCGACCAGCTCACTCGGGCTCCTTGACGTAGTCCGCGTACTGGGCGGCGTCCATCAGGCCGTCCGACGAAGCCGAACCGTTCACCACCACCAGCCAACCGTCGCCGTAGGGATCGGTGTTGATCAGCTCCGGCGAGTCGTCGAGTTCGGCGTTGACCGAGTCGACGACGCCGGTGACCGGCGCGTAGATCTCACTGACGGCCTTCACCGACTCCATGGTGCCGATGGGCTCCGCCTCCTCGAACCGGTCCCCGGCGCTGGGCAACTGGACGAACACCACGTCACCGAGTTGCCGTTGCGCGTAGTCGGTAATGCCGATCGTGAGCTTGCCGCCTGCCTCGCGGACCCACTCGTGGTCCTTGGTGTAGCTGAGGTCCTCGGGGATGTTCGGCATCGCGCTCCTCCGCTGGGCCAGACCGGCGACGTCGATCATGCCAGTCCGGTGCTGGCCCGGCTTCTCCCCAAACGGGGGACAACCCGGCTGCGGAGGGTCGTGTCGAGCCGGTCCCGGTTCGGTGCTGCGCCATCGGGGTGACGACAGACGGGAAACCCCCGGGGTTTCATTAGCCTGGGCGCCATGGGCCGCTTCGCGTGGGTGGACTGGGGGTGGGTCAGCGCCTTCACCGTCGTGCTCGCGGGGGCGTTGGGAGCCCGCAGGCACGAGCGGGCCCAGGCCGCCCTCCGCGCGGCGCGGATCGCCGCGGGCGACGAGTGGGCCCCGTTGTCCATGGGGCTGTTGACCGGCGGCCCACGCCGAGCCGTCGACACGGTGATCGTCGGCTTGGTCGACCGCGGTGTGCTGGCGGCTCGGGCAGGTGTGCTGACCCGGGTCGGTGGCACGGGAACCCTGTCGGCACCCGAGCGCACTGTCGTCAACTCAGTCGGGCAGGGCGCCCGCTTGTCGCGCCTGCGATTGGACACCGCCGTGGCCGAGAAGAACCTGCTCGCCTTGGTGTACCAGACATTCCGCGTACGCGGCCTGGTGGTCGCCCCTGGCTGGCGCCGCCACCTGGGCACCATCGCGGGCACGCTCGCGCTCAGCGGGATCGGCGCCGCACTGGTCATCCTCCTCCGCTCGCCCACCACGGGCCCCGCCCCCGCCCTGGGCTTCGCCTGCTTGGTCGCCGTCCCCGCCGCGGTGCTCGCGACCCGCCGCGAGCGCTGGGGCCACGACCCCAGAACAGCCCTGGGGCACCGCGTCTCCGAACTCCTGGCGCTACACCCGCCCCCGACCCTGGCAGACGCGGTCGGCGCCCGGGGGATCACCGCCATCCCAGACGAGGCGCTGCGCGCCGCGATCCTCGACGTCGAGCCGGACGGCACCTGGCACCCCTCGACCAGGAGTGCCGCCAACGACCTCACCGAACTCCGCTGGCTGGGCGCCGACCTCATCCAGAACAAGCTGTGACCTGGGTGGACCCGCTCGACCACCAGTTCCTGACGAAGTCGTGGCCGGGTCGCCAGGCGATGCGGGCGCCGGTGCCCTGGCGCGTGGGCGTCGCCGGTACTCCGAACCGCCACGTCGAGCCCGGTCAGCACTCTGGAGCGGATGAGGGCCGCGTCCGGCCCGCTGGTCGCGAGGCCCGGGAATCGCGGCCGGGGCCAGGACTCCAGGGATGGCGCACCGCCGAGTCCATGGCGTCCCCGCGAGGGGCTGCCGTGCCCGCACCCGGGAACGGGTCTGGCCCGGCACGCGGGGCGCGTGCCGGGCCAGACCCGTCGACTCAGCGGACTACTTGAGGGTCAGCGGTGTGGTCACCACCTGGTCGGGCAAGCCCGGGTAGCTCATCCGGACGGTCACCGAGGTCTGGCCCGTGGGCCTCTTCGCCGTCTTCCACAGCAGGACGTTGCTGTTGGTCAGCACGCTGAACAGCGGGGCCGTGGCCGCGAAGGACTGCGCGCCGGAGGCCGAGACCTCGAGGCGGCCGGAGAGCGCGACCAGCAGCGACGTGAGCAGCGGGACCGGGCGCCCGGTCGCGTCGACCAACTGGAACCGGACCGGGACGATGTCGCCCGCGGTGGCCTGGGCCGGGGTCAGGACCTTGATCCCGTACTGGACGACCTGGGTGAGCGTCGCCGAGCTGGGGCTGGGGCCGGTGTAGGCGGCCGTGACCGGGTGCGCGCCGACCGCGAGGGTCGACACCGGCGAGGAGACCGCCTCGCCGTCGACGACCGGGACGGGGTCGCCCAGGGCCTCGCCGTCGACGGTGAAGCGGACCGTGCCGCCGGTCGCGCCCGCGACCGTGGCGGTGAAGCGGACCGGTGCGCCGATCACCGACGGGGTGGCCGATGACGTGAGCACCGTCGTCGTGGTCGCGGGGGCCACGACGACGGTGTAGGCGCGGGTGCTGTTCGACACGGCGTTGGCTCCGGTGACCGTGACGGCGAACGAGCCCGCCGCGGTCGGGGTGCCGGTGACCGTGCCGGACCCGCTCAGGGTCAGGCCGGGCGGCAGGGCGCCGTCGGTGACGGTGAACGCGACCGGCTCGCCGCCGGTGTGGGCGATGGCGGCCGAGTAGGCGGCGCCCACCTTGCCGTCGGGCAGTGCGCCGCCCAGCGACACCGGGTCGACGGCGGTGAAGACCACCTCGGCCGAGGTGGCGCCGGTCAGGTCCGCGTCGCCCGCGTAGTCGGCGACGGCGGTGCGCGCGCCCGCGGTCGGGGCCGCGACGGTCAGCACCGCGCTGCCGTCGGTGATCGCGGCGGTGCCCAACGGGGTGGAGCCTTCGCGGAACACGACCTCGCCGGTGGCCGCGACCGGGCCGGTGACGGTGGCGGTCAGGGTGACCTGCCCGCCGGTCGCGACGGTGGCCGGGGCCGCCGCCAGCGACACCGCCGACGCCGCCTTGCCCACCCGCACCGAGGTCGCGAACTCGGTGGCGCCGTGGACGTTGGTGGCGCGCAGGGTGAACGCGAACTCGCCCGCCGCGGTCGGGGTGCCCGCCAGCGTGCCGTCCTGGCCGAGGGTCAGCCCGGGCGGGAGCGTGCCCGAGGCGACCGACACGGTGGCCGGGCCGCTGCGGGTGAACCCGAACGCGTAGGGCGTGCCCACGGTCCCCGCGCCGGGCGTGCCGGACAGGGTGGCCGGGGCGCCCAGGTCGATGCCGACCAGGACCGGGTCGTGGTCGCTGGTGCGGAACCGGTCGGGGGCGTAGAGCGAGGCGACCTGGGCCGGGGTCTTGAAGTCGGTGTTGTAGTCCAGCACCGACGGCTCGTCCGCGTTGTGGTGCGCCTCGCCCGCGCCGGTCACCTGCGGCGTCAGCGACGCGGAGGCGAGGGCGTGGTCGAGGTAGCCCCACTGGCCGTCGAAGACGTAGGAGTACGTCCGCGCGCCCTGGTGCCGCTTGGCCAGGTTGGTGAACCCGGCCGCCTCGAGGACGGCGACGGGGTCCTCGCCCGCGTAGGAGTTCAGGTCGCCGACGACCAGCACGTCCGGGTCTGCCGCGCCGGGCACGACGGTCGACGACAGCCACGAGGACAGTGCCCGCGCCTGCTCGGTGCGGCGGGCGTTCCAGCAGCTCTGCCCGTCGCCCTGGTCGGCGTCCGGGCCCGCGGTCGGGCAGGAGCCCTTGGACTTGAAGTGGTTGGCCGTGACGGTGACCCGGGCGCCCGCCGGGGTCTGGAACGCCTGGGCCACCGGGCGCCGCTCGAAGACCGGGTCCTGGTCGACGAACGTCGCGCCCGCCACCGGGGTCACCCGCGCCGGGCGGTAGAGCAGGCCGGACTTGATCGCGTCGGTCCCGGCCACGTCGACCACGCCGGTCGCCGCGTCGAAGTCGACGAACGCCCACGAGCCGGGGCCGTCGACGGCGTTGAGGGCGTCGACGAGCGCCTGGATGGCGCTGGCGGACCCGTAGCCGTCGTTCTCGATCTCCTGGATGCCGGTGATGTCGGCGTCGAGGAAGCGCAGCGCCTCGACCTGCTTGACCAGTTGGCGCTGGTACTCGGCGTCGTTGTCCGCGCCGCGGCAGTCGGCCGGGCCGCCTGCGGTGCCGAAGCGGCAGCCGGTGTAGGTGTTGAAGAAGTTGAGCAGGTTGGCGCCTGCCACCCGCACCCCGCCCGAGCCGACGTCGGGGGTGGTCGTCGGCCGCGGGTTGGCCGGGTCGAAGACCGCCGTGCCGCCGAGGGCGCCGATCGGCCGCAGCCGGTAGGCGTTGCCGGAGGCGGAGTTGCCGCCCCAGGTGTAGGTCAGCACGCCGACCGGGTTGGTGACCGTGTCGCCGCCGCGCAGCGTGTTGGCCGCCGACAGCGGCTGCCCGCCCCGGCCGAAGGCGATCGGGTCCGGGTTCTGCGCCTGGGTGGCGTCGTCGAGGATGATCCGGTTGCGGTTGTTGGCGTTCTGCTGCGCGGCGACCGCGGCGCGGTCGGTGGCCGGGAGGATCGAGGTCGGCTGCGGCAGCTTGCCGCCGGCGGAGACCACTACCTGCCCGAACCGGCCGAGCTGGAAGTGCTCGGTGACGGTCAGGGTCTGCTGGAAGCGCACCAGCATGCCCTCGTAGGGCTCCAGGTCGGCCGCGTCGGAGCGGGGCAGGGTGACCTCGACCGGTGCCACTGTCCCCTGCCGCCCGCAGGGTCGCACGCCGGTGGCCGATGCGGTGATCTGCGTCTGCCCCTGGTATTCCGACACCGGGCCGGTGACCTCGACGACGTCGCCGTTGGCGACCAGGTCGGCGCCGTTGTCGAACACGAAGACGCCGTCGGAGGTGGCGGCGTCGCCGTCGCCGGAGTCCTGCAGGTAGAAACCGCGCAGCGAGGGCTGCGGGCCCTCGTGGTCGGCGACGACGGTGCCGCGCACGGTGACCGTCTGGCCCGCCTTGGGGCTGGTGTCGGTCGTGCCCTGCACCGAGCCGATCGTGGCGGCCGGGACGGTGCAGGCCGGGGCCGCGCCGACGGTCACGGTCGCGCTGATGGACTTGCGCCGCGCCAGCGGCAGGTCCTTGGCGATGACGCCGTCGCCGTAGAAGACGGCGTCACCCGAGTCGGCGAGCACCCGCACGGCCGAGGTGTCCAGCAGCGGGTTCGGCACCGAGGCGATGGCCTCCGGCTTGCCCGTCGCCGCCACCGCGTCCAGCGAGCCCGCGCGGATCACCGGCTGGCTGGCGGGGTCGCCGTCCCAGGTGTAGAAGCGGAACTCCCCCGCCGCCCCGGTACCGCCGTCGGACGGGCCCGCGATGACCAGGTACTGGTCGGCGTCGTTCTTGCGGATCTCCCGCACGCCGCGACCGCCGAGGTCCCAGCGCAGCGCGGTCCCGAAGGTCGCGGTGGCCGAGGTCGGGTTGGCGGTGACGAGCGCGGCCGGGTCGGCCAGCGGGATGACCACGGCCTCGCCGTCGTCGGTCAGCGGGCCGCGCAGGCCCAGCAGCAGGCTGCCGTCGGGGGCGAACTCGGCGGCCTCCAGGTTGAACCCGGTCGGGCCGCCGTCGAGGCCCTCGGGCGCGCGGGTGGCGGCCGCGGCGAGGCCGAGCGCGCCGCCGTTGGCGTCGTCCCAGGCGATCAGGTCGTCGCGCAGGTTCTGGTGGCTGCCGCCGAGGGCCAGCGTGGTCGAGGGGCCGGAGCCGGTGACGGTGGTGCTGAACAGGGTCTGGCGGTTGAGCCGGGTCTTGGCCGAGGAGTTCTGGCCCTGCGAGCCGATCCAGTAGACGGTGTCGCCCCGGCGCGCCGCTGCCTCGATGTCGATCTCGCGGGTGACGTCGGGGTCGCGCAGCGCCAGGCCCGCGGCCCGCACGTCCAGCGAGGACACCGGGTAGCGGGAGTGCTCGCGGTCGTAGACGCGCAGCACGTTCGTCTCGTCATCGGAGACGACCATCGCACCGCCGCCGAGGTCGACGGCGGCGGAGGCGTCGCTCGCGCCGTAGTGGTTGCGGGTGCCCGCGGGCAGCGCGCCGGAGACCGAGACCGGGAACGTGGTGCTGGCGGACTGGGCGCCGTCGGTCACGGTGACGGTCAGGGTGGTGTGCCCGACCCCGACCGGGGTGGGCACCAGGGTGCGGGTGTCGCCCGCCCCGGTGGTCTCGCCGGTGGCGACGGCCGGGTTCGCACTGGTCACCGTGGTGGTCAGGCCGCCCGCGGCGGACTCGGCGTCGGCCACCTCCACGGTGCGGACCGCGGGCGGGTTGTCCGGGTCGCCCAGGGTCAGGGCCAGCTCGGCGACCGGGACCGGGCCGATCGTCGGCGGGGTGTTGGGCGCGGTCGACACCGTGACGGTGGCGGCGCGGCTGTCGGCCGTGCCGCCGGGGCCGCTCACCCGGACCCAGTAGGAGCGGGTGGCGTCCAGCGCGGGGGTGGTGAAGGTGGCGCTGTCGGTCCCGACCGGGGTGCCGGTGTCGCCCGCGGCGCCCTCGAACCACTGGTGCGACAGCGGTCCGGTGCCGTTCGCGGTGACCGCCAGGGTGGCCGAGCCGCCGCTGCCGACCGCCACGTCCTCGGGGTGGCCGGTGATCCGCGGCGCGGTCACCGGGGCCTCGCCGGTCGGCGCGAACGCGACGCCGCGCAGGACGGTGTTCGCGGCGCCGGTCGCGAGCAGCGTCCCGGTGGCGGCGATCGGGGCGTTGAACGCCGCCGCGTCGTCGACCTTGACCAGCGCGCCGGAGCCGGAGCTGGTGGTGGCGAACAGGGTCACGCCGTTCGGGGTGACCTGGCCGGTGAGGCCGCGGGCCGCGCTGCCGTTGGGGCGGAAGGAGCCCTGGGCCGACCACGCGGTGCCGGTGGAGGAGAACTTGAGGATGCCGCCGCCTGCCGAGTCGTCGGCGACGTAGAGGGTGTCGACGCCGGGCACCGCGGGGTCGCGGTCGAGCGCGACGACGCCGTAGGGGCTGGCGGACGGGGCGATCAGGGCCGCGGTCTGCCCGGGTGCGGTGGCCTGGTCGACCGAGTAGACCCCGCTGGTCCCGGAGCCGGTGGAGAAGAACAGCTCGCCGTCGACCGCGGAGACCGACCGGATGTTGGTCGGGCTGCTCGCGAGCTGCGCGGACGCGCCACCGCCGAAGGGCACGTGCCGCAGGCCGCTGGTGCCGCCCGCGGCCCAGAAGCCCGCCCCGTCCGCCGAGGTCGCGCTGCGCACGTTGTTCCCGCTGAACGCGTCGGTGACCGCGGTGGTCGTGTCGACGCCCCCCGCGCCGTCGACCCGGGCCAGGACCCGGTTGACCGAGGCGGTCGTCGAGGAGGCGACCGACGCCGTCCCGGGGGCGGTGTCGTACCCGGCGAGCGTCAGGTACCGCCCGTCCTGCGACCGCGACAACGACCCCTCCGACGTCGCCGACCCGCTGGTCGTCAGCCGCCGCCCGGCGGCACTGGCCGACGTGGGCAGCGGGATCGTGCGCACCAGCGCCCCCGCCGCGGTGTACTCGTCGAGGAACACCGGGGCGGCGGCGCTGGACAGCGCCCCCACCCCCGCCCCGACCCGCAGGACGACGACGTTGCCGGGGCTGAACGGGGCCGCGGCGGCGGGACCGGCCGAGGCGACGACGGAGACGGTGGGCGCGACGACGAGGGCGGCGACCAACGCGGTCGACCACCGCCCCGGTCGACGCGGGGGTCGGACTGTGCGGAGTCGCAAGGGTGCTCCAAGCGGCGGGGGACCAGGGCGCGGGACCCCCGTCCCGGAGGTCGCCGCATGGTCTCGTCGCGGGCCTGCCCGGCCGCGTTACCGCTCGTGGCCGAACGACCCGTGCTTGTCACCTGCTGTTCCCCCGGTTGGCAGACACCGTGGCGGTGCGTGTCCACCCGTGCTCGGCGCGCGACCGCTCAGTCCTGGTCGCCGGCGGTCTCGGGCTCTGGTTCGACCGGGTCGCGCTTGGCGGGCGCGGGGAAGACGAACGCGCCGATCATCCAGCCGATCCCGGCGAGCGCCGCACCCTGCGCGGTGGCCTCGACCTTGGGGTTGCCCAGCGGGTGGAACGCGAGCGCTGCCTCGTCCCCCTCGACATCTCGACGGTCGGCGAGTCGATGAGGTTGACGAGGTACAGGCCCAGGGGCAGCAGCAGGCTGAGCGTCCCCAGGGCGAAGCAGGTCATCCGCGTGTGGATCACCTTGGCACAGCCGTCAGGCCTGCCCGCCGAACTGCTGCGGGTTCGGACCCGTCTGCTGCTGCGGCGGAGTGCCTTGGGGGTGCTGCGACTGCTGCGGGGTCGGGCCGGTCTGCGGGTTGGGCTGCTGCTGCGGGGGCTGGGCACCGTACTGGCCCTGCGGCGGGGTGGGCTGCCACCGCTGCGGGGCGGGACCCTGCGGCGGGTGGGCCGGGCCTGCCTGCCTCTTGCCGGGCGCGGTGAACACCAGCCCGCCGACCATCCACGCCACCCCGGCGATCCCGGCCGTCTGCGCGACGGCGTTGAGCGATGACAGCTTCGTGAACAGCTCGAAGTCCTCGGAGGGCGCCGCCTCCTGCACCGCCCGGAACGACGACACCCCCACCGTGGCCGGTCTGCTGCTCACGTCCCCGTAGGCCGCCTCCACCAGGCTGAGGACGAAGAACCCCAGCGAGACGAGCAGGCTCAGGGCGCCGAACACGAAACAGGTCATCCGCATGGCGGATACCTTCGCATGTCCCACCCGGTCCCGGGCCGGAAGCGGTTCGGGCCCCGCCCCGGGACCCGAACCGAGAACCTCAGCCGGGAACCGGCTCCCGGACCGGCGACACCAGCGGCGCGATCGTCCCCGCCGCCGCCTGGGCGCGGTGCAGGGCGATCTCGGCCGTGGGGCCCTCGGCCAGCAGGATGCCCGTGCACGCCCGCTGGTCGGCCAACTGGTCGACGACGTCGCCGACGGAGGCCGTGGGGTACCACTGCGGTGAGCCGGGGAAGCCCGGCAGGCGGTCCAGGCCGGACCAGCCCGCGAGCGCGCCCGTCGTGGTCGGGTAGACCAGGACGAACCCCGACGCCGGGCCGGTGGGGTCCGGGCCGTCGAGCAGGTCGGGGCGCTGGCCCAGGGCCATCGACACCATCGCGGCGTAGACGTTGGTGGACAGGGATCGGCACAGGGCCTCGCCGACCAGCGCGCCGCCGATGCGGGCGTTGACCTCCACCACCTCCGGGCCGTCCGCGGTGAGGATGAACTCGGTGTGGGCGAAGCCCTGTGCCAGGCCCGCCACCGCCAGGACGCGGGTGATCCAGTCACCCAGGCCCTCGGCCTCGGCGGCGGTGAAGGCGACCGGGAAGGCGGCCGCCTCCTCGCGGCGGGCGGGTTCCGGGGAGATCTGCCTGCTCATCACGCCCAGCAGCCGGGTCTGCCCCGCCCAGGTCACCGTCTCCGCGCTGTAGAGCGGGCCCGCGAAGTACGGCTCGGCGACCAGGTGGCCCTTGAGCGGGGACGTCGCCGCCTCGGCCAGCGCCGCCGCCAGTTCCGGCTCGTCGCGGCACAGCCACACCGCGCGCGAGGAGGTGCCCGCCGAGTCCTTGACCACCAGGGGCAGGCCGACGCTGGCGGGCAGGTGGCCCAGGTCGGTGGTGGCGGGGCCGCGGCTCAGTCCGGCGGCGTGCAGGCGGGTGCGGACCTGGCCCTTGTCGCGCAGCACCCGCACGGCGGCGGCGTCGGGGCCGGGCAGGCCCAGGGCCGCGGTCAGCTCCGCGCCGGGCAGGGCCCAGGTGTCGGTGGAGCTGATCAGCCCGGCCAGGTCGTCGACGTCGCGCAGGGCGGCGAGGCAGGCGGCCGGGTCGGCGGTATCGACGTCGACGACGTCGAGCTGGTCGGGGTGGAGGCGGGACAGCTCGTGGGTGTAGATCGAGCGGTGGCCGGTGAGCAGGCGCAGCCGGTGGCCCGCGGCGGCCGCGGCGTCGACGAGCCTGCCCAGGCCGAAGGTCAGCGCCTCCAGCAGCACGATGGTCACGAGGCGCGCTCCTGGGCCGGGATGAGGTCCGGGTGGGCGTGCCCGCGGCGCTGCCAGTCCATTGTGGACCAGGGCGGTGCCAGCTCGTCCAGGGAGCCGATCTCCACCGGGGCCAGCCCGGCCGGGTCCAGCGCGTCGCGGTGCGCGGCGAAGACCTTGGCCACGTACCGGTGGCCGGTGTCCGCGCCGATGACCACGTGCGTGCGGGCCGGGTCGCGCCCGCCCTCCCAGCGGGCGGCCAGGTGCGCGGCGCCGGTGGACAGGCCCGCGAACACGGCGTGCTCGCGCAGCAGGCCCACGGCGGCGGCGCGCGCGTGTTCGAAGTTCATCCAGTGCACGCGGTCGTAGAGGTCGTGGCGGACGTTGCCGAACGGGATGGCGCTGCCGATGCCCGCGATGATCGCGTCCGGGTCGGTGAACCGGTCGCTGCCGAAGGTGATGCTGCCGAAGGGCTGCACGCCGACCAGCCGGGTGGCCGGGTCCGCGCGGCGCAACGCCTGGGCCAGGCCGCCGGTGGACGCGCCGGTGCCGACGCTGCCGACCACGGTGAGCGGCCCGGCGGGCAGGGCGGCGCGCAGCAGGCCCGCCAGCTCGGAGTAGCCCAGGTAGTGCACCGGGTCGTGGTACTGGCGCATCCAGTGCATGTCCGGGTGGGCGGCCAGCAGCTCGCGCACCCTGGCGACCCGGCCGCGCTGGTCCAGGCGCAGGTCCTCGGACGGGGGCATCTGGTCGACGGTCACGCCCAGGACCTCCAACTGCGCGCGCATCGTGGCGTCGACGGTGGTCGAGGCGACGATGTGGCAGTTGAGGCCGTAGCGGTTGCACGCCATGGCGAGCGCGAGCGCGTAGATTCCGCTGGAGCTGTCGACGAGCGTCTGCCCCTTGCGGATGATCCCGGCGTCGAGCAGGTGCCGGACCGCGCCGAGGGCGGCGTAGACCTTGAGCGTCTCGAACCGCACCAGCACCGTGTTGGGCGACAGGCGGATCAGCGAGGGGGTCTTGATCGCGTCGGTGATGTGCTCGTGCACCACGGCGGTGGGGGCCTGCACTGTCATGGCGCTCACCGGCCGATCGAGCGCAGGTACCCGGCGATGCTCTCCGCCGCCCGGATGTTGCGCGGGCCGGAGACCATGTCGCCGTAGGACAGGACGTGGAACCGGTTCTCCTTGACCGCGGGCGTGTTGGCGAGCTGCGGCAGGGCCTTGAGGAAATTGATCTTCTCGGTGGCGGGCTGGTCGGCGTAGTCGACGACGATGATGACCTCGGGGTCGGCCTCGACCACCGACTCCCACCCCACGGTGCTCCAGCCCTTCTCCAGGTCGGCGAAGGCGTTCTTGCCGCCCGCCACATCGATGACATCGGTGGGCGCGGCGTGCTTGCCCGCGGTGAACGGCTGGTCGTTGCCCGAGTCGTAGACCCACACCCGGGCCCGCTCGTCGGCGGGCGGGGCGCTCTCGCGCACCTTGTCCGCGCGGCCGCGCAGCTCCTCGACCAGGGACTTGGCCCTGTCCTGCACGCCGAAGATCCCGCCGAGGTTGAGCAGGTCGGTGTAGAGGGCCTCCAGCGGGGCGGGCTGCTGCTTGTCGCCGTCGGGGAAGGCCCAGCAGGTCTCGGTGTGCACGTAGCTGTTGACGCCGACCTGCTCCAGCAGCTTCGGGGTGATGCCGCGGGCCTCGGAGAAGCCCCCGTTCCAGCCCGCGATCACCCAGTCGGCCTTGGCGCCGACGACGACCTCCCGGCTGATGCGGCCGCTGCCCAGCCGCTCGACCTCGGCGTAGTCGTCCTTGTAGTCCGAGCCCGCGATCGAGGGGTCGCCGAGGGAGTTCATCACGTAGCCGCGCATCCTCGGCGCCAGGCCGAGCGCGAACATCTTCTCGACGCCGGACACGTCGTAGGCGACGGCGCGTTGCGGGGTGGGGTAGTCGACCTTCTGGCCGCAGTTGGTTACTTCGGCGGTGGAGGTGGAGCCGGAGGGCCCGGCCGCGGTCGGCTCGACCGTCGCGCCGCAGCCCACGAGCAGGGCGGCGACCGCGGCGAGCACGGAGAGGCGGGGGAGGGTCATGGTGCTCACAGGGGGATTTCCTCGGTGTTCGAGTCGACGGGGAGGTCGAAGAGCAACTGGGGGGCGCCGGTCACCGGGTGGGTGACGACGGTGACCTCGACCCCGAACACCGAGCGGATGGTGTCGGGGGTCAGCACCTCCGCGGGTTTGCCGCAGGTGACGAGGCCGCCCTTGCACAGCAGGGCTATCCGCTGGCACACCGCTGCGGCGAGGTTCAGCTCGTGCAGGGCGGTGATCACCGTGAGTCCGCAGCCGCGCAGGAACACCAGCAGCTCGACCTGGTGGCGGATGTCGAGGTGGTTCGTCGGCTCGTCCAGGACCAGGACGGCCGGTTCCTGCACCAGCGCGCGGGCCAGCAGCACGCGCTGCCGCTCGCCGCCGGAGAGGGTCAGGATGCTGCGCGCGGCCAGGTGCGTGATGTCCAGCCGGGCCAGGGCGTCGCGGCACAGCCGCCGCTCGCGGGCGTCGAGGCGCAGGTTGCCGCCCTGGTGCGGGGCGCGGCCGAGGGCGACGACCTCCTCGACGGTGAAGTCCAGCTCGGCGCGGCTGTCCTGGGTGAGCGCGGCGATCTGCCTGGCCGTGTCGCGCATCCCCTTCTCGGACAGGTCGTCGCCGTCGAGCCAGACCACGCCGCCGGAGGGCTTGAGGGCGCGGTAGACGCAGCGCAGCGCGGTGGACTTGCCGCTGCCGTTGGGGCCGAGCAGGCCCACGACCTCGCCCGCGCCCACGTCCAGGCAGAGCTTGTCGACCAGGACCGTCCCGGAGATCTCGACCGAGACGTCCTGCAGCCGCAGTCCCATCGGCTCGACCGGCATCACTTGCCTCCGAACGCGTAGCCGCGGGTGCGCATGACGTACAGGAACACCGGGACGCCGATCAGCGCGGTGATCACACCGAGCGGCAGCTCCTCCGGCGGGACCAGGGTGCGGGCCAGCAGGTCGACCCAGATCAGGAACACCGCGCCCGCGAGCGGGGCCACGGCCAGCAGCCTGCGGTGCCCGGAGCCCACCAGCATCCGCACGACGTGCGGCAGCACCAGGCCGACGAAGCCGATGGCCCCGCTGACCGCGACGAGCAGGCCGGTGACCACGGCGGTGAGCAGGAACAGCCAGCGGCGCAGGGCGGCGGCGTCGGTGCCCAGGCTGGCCGCGGTCTCGTCGCCCATCGACATCACGTCGAGCGCGGTGCCGCGGCGCAGCAGCAGGACGATCGCGATGACGACCCCCGCGGTGCACAGCGGCAGCGACTCCCACGACGCCGAGCCCAGGCTGCCCAGCAGCCAGAACAGCACCGTCTGCGCGGCCTGGCCGTTGGGCGAGAGGAACACCAGCACGCTCATCGCGGCCTGGAACGCGTACGCCAGCGCGACACCGGTGAGCACCAGCCGCAGCGGCGTCAGCCCGGAGCGGCTGCGCGCGGCGAGGTAGACCAGCGCGGTCGCGCCCAGCGCCCCGAGGAACGCCGCGGCCGACAGCGCCAGCACGCCCAGCCCGGCGAACAGGCCGAACACCACGACGGCGGTCGCGCCGACCGACGCGCCGGAGGAGATGCCCAGCACGAACGGGTCGGCGAGCGCGTTGCGCACCAGCGCCTGCACCGCCACGCCCACCGCGCTCAGCCCCGCGCCGACCACGGCGGCGAGCAGCACGCGCGGGGTGCGCACGTTCCAGACGATGGCGTAGTCGATGACCTCGTCGGCGCGGATGGTGCCGCCGGTGAGCGCCTTGCCCAGCAAGCGCAGCACGTCGGGCAGGGCCACGGTGACCGGGCCGAGCGCGATCCCGGCGACGACCGACAGCGCCAGCGCGCCGGTGAGTCCGATGAGGATGATCGGGAGCGGGAGCTGCTTGGCGGTGACCTCGCCCGGCTCGGCCAGCAGGCGGAACGCGGCGGCGGGCGGCGCGGTCTCAGTTGCCACGGGTTCCTCGCACGATGAGTCGGCGGGCGGTGTTGTCGTAGGGGCTCAGGTCCCAGTCGCCGAAGCACTCGACGGTGGCGAACCCGACCTCGCGCAGCAGCGCCCGGATCTCCGCGGCGCTGTAGATGAACGAGTGGATCGACTTCCGCTTGACCACCTCCCCCGCGACGAGCGTCCAGTCGGTGCGCAGCCGGGTCCAGTCGTCGAGGATCGTGTCGCGCATGAACACGGTGCCGCCCTCGACGTCGACCGCCTGCGGCCGCCCGACCCAGCTCGCCAGCACCTCCTTGCCCAGCAGGTCGAGCACGAGCGAGCCGCCGGGGGCCAGGCTGGCGTGCGCGTTGCGCAGCACGGTCAGGTTGTCGCCCGCCTCGGTGAAGTAGCCGAACGAGGTGAACATGTTGATGACGAGGTCGAACTCGCCCGGCGCGACGTAGTCGAGCATGTCGGCCCTGACCAGGTCGGCCGACACCCCGGCCGCGGCCACCGCCGCCCGGGCGCGCTCGAGCATGGCGGCGCTGAGGTCGACGCCGGTCACCCGCGCGCCGCGCCTGGCCAGCTCGACGACGTGCAGGCCGGGACCGCAGGCCAGGTCGAGCACCCTGGTGTCGGCGCCGACCTTGAGCAGCGGTGAGGTGTCCGCGAGGGTCGCGGCCTCCTGGCCGCGGCGGGCGGGGAACATCACGCTCGCGAAGTCGACCCAGAGGTCGTCGTCGTCGTACCAAACCATGCCGCTCCGCTCATAGATCCGACTCGGTAGATGGGTCGGTGTGCGGTACAGCCCAGTTCCCGCCAGGGGTCGGGCTTTTTCCGGCGTACTGGTTTTCGCCGTGCGGATCCCCCGTCAGTCAGGAAACATCACGGTTTTCGACAAGTTCGCCGGGCGCTCAGGCGCGGACCCGGGTCCCGGCGACCGCGGCGCCCACCGTCGCGACGCCCAGCGCGACGGCCATGCCGGGGTAGCCCGCGACGGCGAGCCCGAGCCCGCCCAGCGAGGCGCCGAGGAAGGTCCCGACGCTCATCGCCGCCGAGGTCACGCTCAACACCGCCCCGCGCTGGGCCCCGGCCCGGCGCACCAGCAGCGTGATCAGGCAGGCGGCGGCGATGGCGTGCGCGACGCTGAGCACGGCGGTCAGCAGGAGCGCCACCCACAGCACGGGAACGGTCAGCAGCACCACCACGGCCACCGCGCCGACGGTCAGCGACAGCGGCATCAGCACGCGCGGGCTGACCCGGAGCCGGTCGGCGGCGGCGAGTTTGCCGCCCGCGAGGTTGCCGAGGAAGAACGCGGTCCCGCTCAACGTCCAGACCAGCGCGAAGGGGCCCGCGCCGATGCCGAACACCTGGTCGTAGTAGGCGGCGAGGTAGGCCAGGTAGCCCATGAACGCCGTCGACCGCAGCAGCGCGACCAGCAGCAGCGGGGTCAGGCCGGGCACCGTGGCCAGCGCCCGCAGCGACGCCAGGTAGCCGACCCGCTCGGGTCGCTCGACCTCGCGGCCGCCCCGGCCCCGGACGATCACGGCGGCCAGCAGCACCGACAGCACCGCGACCATCACGAAGTCGCCGCGCCACCCCCACAGCAGGGCGGGCAGGGCCACGACCGGCGCGGCCAGCATCGCGGTCAGCGACTGGGTGGCGGTGACCAGGGTGGCGGCCCGGCCCGCGGCGGCGTCGTCGTCGAACCGGTCGGCCGCCGCGGCGCCCAGCACCGGCTGGGTGATCGCGAGCCCGGCGCCGACCAGCAGGCAGAACACCGTCAGCGCGGCGACCCCGCCGAGCGCGCCGACCCCGGAGGCCAGCGCCAGCACCAGCAGCCCGCCCGCGGCGGCGACCGGCCGGGGCACCCGGTCGATCAGCGGCGCGAGCAGCGCCCCCGCGGTCAGCGACGCCAGGCCGCCCAGCCCGCGCAGGCCGCCGACCACCGCGACGTCGGCTTGGGCGTCGGCGGCGATGGGCACCAGGTAGGTGCTGAAGATGGTGTAGGGCACCAGCCCCAGCGCCGAGGCGGCCAGCACGGGGCCGAGCATCCTGGCCATCCGCCAGTCGCTCGGCAACTCGCGCTGGGGGGTCTGGGCTGACACGACACCACCTCGTTCCGACCGGTCGGGCACCGGCCGCTGTGGACCTTCCCGGACCCGGGGAACTTTCGCACACCCCCACCCGACCGTTGCGATGATCCCGCGAACCCCCACCCCCGATGGGAGCCCGGTGACCACCGCCCAAGGCTGTCCGGTGCACGACTACCCCTTCCGCGAACCACACGAGCTGGACCTGGAGCCCGAGTACGCCCGGCTGCGGGTGGCGGAGCCCCTGA
Organism: Actinokineospora pegani; assembly: GCF_009745975.1. GTDB lineage: Bacteria > Actinomycetota > Actinomycetes > Mycobacteriales > Pseudonocardiaceae > Actinokineospora > Actinokineospora pegani. The sequence goes on from NZ_WHOL01000064.1 coordinate 86,897, forward strand.
GCCGCGTCCGGCTGCCCTACGGCGGCGAGGCGTGGCTGGCCACCGGGCACGAGGACGTCCGCACCGTGCTCAACGACCCCCGGTTCAGCCGGGCGGCGCTGCTGGGCCGCGAGGTCCCCCGCACCTCGCCGCGCCCGCTGCGCGACAGCACCCTGCACACGATGGACCCGCCGGAGCACAACCGGTTGCGCCGGTTGGTCTCCTCCGCGTTCACCCCGCGCAGGCTGCGCGTGCTCGCCGAGCAGACCCAGCACGTGGCCGACGCGCTGGTCTCCCGGATGCTCGACGAGGGCCCACCCGCCGACGTCGTCTCCGGCCTGGGCACACCGCTGCCGGTGGCGATGACCTGCCGCCTGCTCGGCGTCCCCCGCGCCGACCACGACCGCTTCACCGCCTGGGTGGACGTCGCGCTGGCCACCACCGCGTTCCCGGCCGAGGAGATCCAGGCGGCCTTCGACGCGCTCAAGGCCTACCTCGCCGACCTGGTGGCGACGCGCCGCGAGACCCCGGCGGACGACCTGCTCAGCGCGCTGGTCTCGGCCAGGGACAACGAGGGCAGGCTCAGCGAGGACGAACTGGTGGTCCTCGGTGTCACCCTGCTCTACGCGGGCCTGGACACCACCTCGAACCACATCGGCAACTTCACCTACAACCTGCTCACCCACCCCGAGCAGCTCGCGGCGCTGCGCGCGGACCGGGGCCTGCTCGACCGGGCGGTGGAGGAACTGCTGCGGTTCACCCCGATCGTCACCTCGGCGGGCTTCACCCGCGTCGCCCTGGCGGACGTCGAACTGGGCGGTGTGCTGGTCGCCGCGGGCGAGTGCGTGATGGTGCAGATGGACGCCGCCAACCGCGACCCCAGGGTCTTCGACCGCCCCGACGACCTGGACATCACCCGGGACAAGCCACCCCACCTGGCCTTCGGCCACGGCCCGCACTACTGCGTGGCCGCCCAGCTCGCGAAGATCGAACTGCGGATCGCCCTGGGCACGCTCCTGGACCGCCTCCCGGGGTTCACCCTCGCCACCACCGACCTGCGCTGGCGGTCAGGCCGCATGGTGCGCGGCCTGGAGGCACTCCCCATCACCTGGTGAGACAACCCCACCCGCGCCCCTGTTCCGCCCCCGGAGCAGCGCGCCCACCCCGGCGAGGAGTCCGTTCGCCGGCCTACCCCGCGCCAGTCGTACGGGCCTCATCCGATCGGAGGAGGTCATCACGAGCACGGGCGACCCGGGAACGCACGGTGCCGATGGGACACCCGCAGACCTCCGCCGCCTCCGCGTAGGAGAACCCGAGGACCTGGGTCAGCACCAGCGCCTCCCGTCGCTCCTCCGTGAGCCCGTCGAGCAGCACCCCGAGCTCGACCACGTCGGTGAAGCCGGAAGCGTGGTCGCGGGCTTGGTGCTGCTCGGCGGCGGCCACCCAGTCCTCGGCCGCCGAGCGGCGGGGCCGCGCCATCGCGGTGCGCACGCTGTCGACGACCACGCGGCGGGCGATCGACAGCAGCCAGGTGCGCGCGGTGGCCCTGGCGGCGAAGCGCGGCAGGCTGGGCAGGGCGCGCAGGTAGGTCTCCTGCGTGAGGTCGTCGGCGAGGTCGGCCGAGGCGAGGTGGGCGGTGAACTGCCACACGTCGCGCTGCGTGGCGCGGATGAACGACTCGAGGGCGCGGCGGTCGCCCCGGCCCGCGGCCAGCGCCCAAGCGGTGATCTCCTCATCCCGTGATCGCACAAACCGGGAGAGTAACCGAACAGGCGGGGGAACTTTAGTCCTGACTTCCGCGACAATAAGAGGTATGGACTGCCTGACCTGCCGCGAAGCCCTCTCGGCCCGGCTCGACGGCGAGGCGGAGCCCGTCGAGCAGGCGCGGACGGACGACCACCTGGCCGAGTGCCAGTCCTGCCGCGGCTGGCAGGCCCGGGCCGCGCGCAGCGCCCGCCTGCTGCGGGTGCGGCCGGTCCCCCGGGTCCCGGACCTGACCGCCCGCATCCTGGACGAGGCGCCGCTCCCGGCGCGCATCCCCGGCCTGGTCCCCCGCACGCTGCTCGGCCTCGTCGCCGTCGCGCAGCTCGGCCTGGCGCTGGCGCAGATTTTCGGCACCGGCCCGTCGTCGCACGGCGAGCACGGCGGGGGACCGCTGTCGCTGCACCTGTTCAACGAGAGCACGGCGTGGAACCTGGCCCTGGGCATCGGCTTCTACTGGGCGGCCTGGCGCCCGCGCGGCGCGTCGGGCCTGCTGCCGGTGCTCACCGGCTTCGTGGTGGTCCTGCTCGGCTACTCCGCGCACGACCTGATCACCGGCGCGGCCCCGCTGAGCCGGGTCCTCGGCCACGCCCTCGTCCTCGCGGGCTGGCTGCTGCTGATCATCCTCCGCCGCGCCCTCCGCGACCCGGCCCCCGGCGACAAGGCCGCCGAGGACACCGCCCGCCGCCTCGACCTCGCCGACGAGCCGCCCCTGGCCGACCCGGGCGCGGCCGACCAGCCGGGCACGGGCCGCCACCTGCGCCCGGCGGGACGGCACCACGCCGCCTGACCGCGCAGGCACAGGCCTGAGCGCGCCCGAGAGCCACTCGCGGGTTCCGACCACCTCGGGCAGCGCTGGGGGCGGGCGGCGCCTGGTCAGGCGGCTCTCAGGGCGCTGATGACGGCCGAGGAGGGCACCGGCAGCGAGAACATCGGGAAGTCGTGGGCCAGGGCGTTGTCGTGCTCGGCCACCGAGGTGGCCGCGAGGCAGTCGGTCAGCGTGATCACCCGGTAGCCGTTCTCGTACCCGGTGCGCATGGTCGACTCGACGCAGCAGTTGGTCAGGAACCCGCCGAGCACGATGGTGGTGATGCCCTTGCCGCGCAGGATGAAGTCGAGGTTGGTGCTGGCGAAGGTGTCCAGGCCGCGCTTGCCCTCCACGACGATGTCGCCTGCCCGAGGCGCCAGGTCCTCGACGATCCGCGCGCCCCACCCGCCCTGGACGAACGCGCCGCCGTCGACGACGCCCTTGAGGATGCCGTAGGGGTGCCGGGAGAGCTCGTGGTAGCCCTCGGCGAAGGCGATCGGCGCGTGCATGATCGTCACCCCGGCGGCGCGCGCGGCCTCGACCAGCGCCACGGTGTTGGCGAGCATGCCGGTCTTCGCCATCACCTCCGAGACGGCGTCGTGCAGCACGCCGCCCTCGGTGGTGAAGTCGTTCTGGTACTCGATGAGGACCACGGCGGTCGTCGCGGGGTCCAGGGTCAGCGGCTCGGTCATGCGGTCGAGTCTGGTCGACCGTGGCGCCGCTGACGATCACCTCGACGGCCTAACAGGCGGCCAGCATCCCGTCGGCGGTGCGGTTGATCTCGTCCTGGTTGGTCCCCCTGGCCGCGGCGATGAACGCGCGGGCGGCCTCGCGGCACTTGGTGGCGCTGGCCAGCGAGCGCTGGGCGGAGGCCTTCTCCGTCTCGGCCGTCTTCGCCGCCTCCTCCGCCTTCTTGGCCGCGTCCTCGGCCTTGGTCGCCGCGTCCTGCGCCTGGCTGATCTCCGCACCCCTGGCGTCGAGCCGCCCGGCGAGGTCCGAGGCGTCACCCTTGGCGCCCAGCCACAGGAACAGGAACACCCCCGCGGCGGCGAGCGCGAGCACGACCACGCCGCTGAGCGCGATGAGCGCGCCGCTGCCGCTCTTCCTGGGCGGCTCCTGCGCGGGGAAGCCGCTGGGGTCCGACGGCGGGAAGCCGACCGCGGGCTGCTGCCCGGTCATGTGCGGCGCGGGCGGCGGGCCGGCGCCGGGGCCCCAGCCGGGGTTGGGGTTGTAGGCGCCGCTGCGCGGGTCTTGGCCGTACGGGGTCGACATGTTCGCTGCCTTCCGGAGGGAAAGGGTGGGATGACGCCAGTGGTCTGACACCGTCGGTAGGCGGAAGGCTCCCGCAGCCACCCGATTGGACTAATGAGAACAAAGTGTGCCGGATCCGCCAAGCCGTGCCGCCACCCGGGTGGACCCGCCCGAGGACCGCCCGCGCGCGCCAACACGGGCAGAACACGGTTTCCGCACCGAAAAAAGGAATCACCGGCAGGTCGAACGCGGCAACGCGAGTCCGATTTCCGCAGTCCCAGTTGCCAGTATTCATCATTGCCAGTCATTGCCATATTCACAGCGTATCGTCGCAGGTGAACGGCGGTCCCACTTCTGGTCTATTCCTGATGGCACGCCGAGCCAATATCGTTCATCGAGTGCGGCAAACCCTGCAGCCGCGCATTCCCTGCGAAGAACGGAATCCCACGCATGCGCAAGTTCAGCTTGGCAGCCGGGCTCGGCGTCGCCGTCGTGTCCGCCGCACTCGTGGTCACACCCGCCCAGGCCGAGGCGGCGGTGGCCGAGGGCGCCATCGTCGGCGCCGGGTCACCCACAGCGATCCCCGGTAGCTACATCGTGAAGCTCAAGGACGTCAGCACCGCCGACTCCGGGACCTTGTCGTCGCGGTACGGCGGCCAGGTGGAGCGCGTCTTCCACTCCGCGCTCAACGGCTTCACCGCGAAGCTGACGGAGAAGCAGGCGAAGCGGCTGGCCGCCGACCCCTCGGTCGTGTCGGTCGAGCAGAACCAGGTCGTGCGCCTGGCCGCCACCCAGACCAACCCGACGTGGGGCCTGGACCGCATCGATCAGCGCAACCTGCCGCTGAGCCGGTCCTACACCTACAACTCGACCGGCACGGGCGTGAACTCCTACGTCATCGACACCGGCATCCGCATCACGCACTCCGAGTTCGCCGCGAACCGGGCCAAGAACGGTTACGACTTCGTGCAGAACGACGCTGTCGCCCAGGACGGCAACGGGCACGGAACGCACGTCGCGGGCACGATCGCGGGCCGGACCTACGGCGTGGCCAAGAACGCCACCGTCTACGCCGTGCGCGTGCTGGACAACAACGGCTCCGGCACCATCGCGGGCGTCATCGCGGGGGTCGACTGGGTGACCGCGAACCACAAGAAGCCCGCCACCGCGAACATGAGCCTCGGCGGCGGCGCGTCCAGCACCCTGGACGCGGCGGTGCGCCGCTCCATCGCGGCGGGGGTGACCTACGGCCTGGCCGCGGGCAACAGCAGCACCAACGCCTCGTCGTCCTCCCCGGCCCGGGTCAGCGAGGGCCTCACCGTCGGTGCGACCACCAACACCGACGCCCGCGCGTCCTACTCCAACTACGGCAGCGTCCTGGACATCTTCGCCCCGGGCACCAACATCACCTCGGCGTGGAGCACCGGCGACACGGCGACCCGCACCATCAGCGGCACCTCGATGGCGACCCCGCACGTGGTCGGCGTCGCGACCCGCTACCTGCAGACCAACCCCGGGGCCACCCCGGCGCAGGTCGCCAGCTACCTGATCGGCCAGGCCACCTCGGGTGTGGTGGGCAACCCCGGCTCGGGCTCGCCGAACCGGCTGCTCTACGCCCCGCCGAGCCTCTGAGCAACGAGCCTGTGAACGACGAGCCTCTGGACAACGAGCCTCTGGACAACGCAGTGGCCTCGACCTGAGACAGCCCGAATGGTCACGGGCCCCGGCGCTTCCCCGGCGCCGGGGTCCGTGAGTTCGTGGGCCGGGCGCTAGACCGGCGGCACCGCCCCGGGCAGTTCACCACCGGGGTTGTCCTCCTCGGGGCTGTCCCGCTTGGACGCGCCCGCCTGGACAGCCTCGGGCACGCCCACCAGCAGGACCGCGGCGGCGGCGATCATCGCGCAGAAGACCAGGAGCGGGACGGCGACCACCAGCCCCACGATCGCCGCGGTGACCGCCAGACCGACCAGCGCGATCCGCATCGGCCCGGGGACGGCGCCCTCGGCCTGCTCGGTGTGGAACGCCGAGACCATGTCCGGGTCCTCGGTCTGGAAGCGCCGCTCGATCTCCTCGAGGGCACGCTGCTCGTGCCAGGTGAGCCGTTCGCTGTCCATCGCCGCACCACCTCCGTGCCAAGCCGTTCGATATCCACTTGCCCAGCCGAGAACGGGATGAAACACCTCGGTCCTCCCGGGAGGCTCAAAAGCACGACGACGACGGCAGGCCCCGGTCCCTGGAGACCGGGGCCACGTCGGACGTTACCCCTGTTTGACGCGGATATGAACCGTCGCGCACAACTCAGAACAACTTCGACAGCCTCCTGCTCGATTCCGAGGTGCCCGCCGCCGCGGCCGTGTAGAGCCAGGCGAACAGCACCCACATCGCCGCGAAGATGAACCCGACGCCCAGGTAGCCGACGGTCCAGAGCACCGCGGGGGTGTCGGACTTGCGCTCGCGCTGCAGGAACTCGATCTCCGAGAGGAACTCCCGCGACCCGGACTCGGCGGCGATCTCCGGGGCGTTGGCCGCCGGGTCGTCGGGCGCGTAGATGGGCGCCAGGGCCAGGACCCGGTTGGCGACGTGGATGCGGATGCCCGCCTTCCACTCCCCGTAGACCGGCAGCGGCTCGGCGGTGCGGTAGACGCCGTCACCGGTGCGGATCAGCGGGTCCGTGTAGAAGTCGCCGCCCTGCCAGGCGAACCCGTTGAGCCAGATCGCCTCGTCGCCCAGCGCCGGGTCGGACAGGGTGACGGTGGCGTGGACCCAGCGCGGCTCCCCGCCGCCGTGCGGGTTGGAGATCTCGCGGCCCTGGGCGGACTCGGTGAGCCGGACGTCCGCGGCCAGGCCGGGCGGCGGGTCCTGCGGCACGACGACGGCGGCGGCCGTGCCCACCACCAGCAGCGCGCCGACCAGGCCGCCCAGGTGCCTGGCCCGCAACCGCGCGGCAGGCGTGCCCTCGGCCGGGCCGTCCTCGGCGGGCCGGGTGGCGATCTGCTCGACCCGCTGGTACTGCCACACCCCGACCAGGGCGCCACCGACGCCGGCGAGCGTGCCGAAGACGAGGAACAGCGGCAGTTCGTGCGCGGGCCAGGGGTTGGGCATGAGCCACTGGCTGAACAGGTACTCGCCGAGCATCCCCAGGGTGCCGACGCCGAGACCGGCCACGACGCCGTAGCGCCAGTCCTTGCGGGTGCCGATGACCAGCGCGACGACCTCGATGACCACGGCCTCGGCCAGGTAGGGCAGCGGCGTGGCCAGGTGCAGGTCGTCGAGGAACGGCACGATGGAGAACAGCAGGCGGCTGGCCAGGAACAGCCCGATCGCGATGAGCGTGCCGCCCGGCCCCCAGGACATCCGCGCGTAGACCAGCGTCCAGGCGCCGATCATCGCGACGAGCACGACCTGGGACAGCATCGGGAACTGCGGGACGCCGAGGTCGAACTCCATCAGGAAGGTGGAGGCGCCCATCATCCACGCGCCCGCCAGGACCGGGCCCTGCAACCGGATCGCGAGCCCGTTCGCGCCGACCTGCCTGGCCTCGGCGCGCAGCAGCATGATGCCCAGCACGACGCAGACGCCGCCGCCGATCATCAGCACGTGCGTGGGGCCCCACTCGGTGACGTCCTGGCCGAACAGCCGGTGCCAGACGTCGTCGAGCGGGAACCCGGCGACGCCGACCAGGCCGGTGGCCATCATGAAGACCGCGCCCATCGGCACCCGCCAGTGCGGGCCGATGCGGAAGGTGCGGGCGGGCAGCTTGCCCTTGGCCAGGCCCGCGCTGAGCACGCCGCTGGCGAAGATGCCCAGCAGCCCGAAGTAGATGGGGAAGTGCGACGGGTTGGCCAGCGGCCCCTCGTCGCGGCCGAGCTCCATGTGGATGGGGACGTCCCAGTAGACGCCGATGAGCGCGGCGACGCCGGAGGCGCCCGCGGTGACCATGGGCAGCGCGGCCCAGCGGGGCAGGCCGCCGACCTCGCCCATCCAGTCCGCGACCCGCCCGATCAGCGTCTTCTTGCCCGCGCGTTCGCGGATGACGAACAGCGCGAGCGGCAGGAACACCGCGAAGAACATCAGCAGGGCCACGACGATCTGCCCGAACTCGGCACCACCCGCGGGGGGACTGCCCTCCTGTGCGACCAACACCATGCTCGCCTTCCTCGCCGAGAGACGGTGGAGTACCCGAACTGGCAGTAGCAGTGAACGAAAGTAACTGTTACTTTGGATAACACCTTAGAGCCGCCGGGGCCCGGCGGCAATACCGCTCTCTGGAGCAATCCGAGCCGGAAAGGACGCGCGATGCTGCGCATCTCCCTGGTCGTCGCCGCGCTGCTGGCCTTGGTCGCGGGCTGTTCGTCGGGCTCGGCGCCCGCGTCGACCACCGCGGCCGAGCAGGTCTTCGAGTTCACCGTCGTCGACGGGCAGCGCACCGCGGGCCCGAACCGGGTCGAGGTCACGCCTGGGACCCCGGTGGTCATCAAGGTGACCACCGACGCCGACGACGAGCTGCACGTGCACGGCTACGACGAGCTGGCCGCGCTCAAGGCGGGCGAGCCGGGGCAGGTCTCCTTCACCACCGGGGCCACCGGCGTGTTCGAGGTCGAGCTGCACGGCAGCGGCGCGGCGATCACCTCGCTGCGCGTCGCGGAGTGAGCCCCGGGCTCGTCCTCGCGCACGGCCTGGGCGGCCGTTCGGACCTGCCGGTCCCGCTGTGGCTCGCGCTCAACGCGGGCGCTGCGGCGGTGCTGGTGTCGTTCGTGGCGCTGACGGTGCTGTGGCGCACCCCCCGGCTGCGCGGGTCCGCGGGCGGTCGGCCGGTGCGGCTGTGGGTGCCGCGCGCGGGGCTCAAGGCGCTGGGACTGGTGCTGCTGCTGGGTTTCCTGGGTGTGGCGTGGTTCGGGCCCGCGGCGCACAACCCGGCCCCGGCGTGGTTCTACGTGTGGTTCTGGGTCGGCCTGGTCCCCGTCTCGCTGCTGTTCGGCCCGGTCTGGCGGCTGGCGAACCCGCTGCGCACGCTGGCCTCCTGGCTGGGCCGGGTCGTGCCGTCGCGGGAGCTGCCCGAGCGCTGGGGCCGCTGGCCCGCGGTGGTGAGCCTGTTCGCGTTCCTGTGGTTGGAACTGGCCTCCGGGTTCTCGGACTCGCTGCTGGCGGTGGCCGTGTTCGTCACCGCGTACTCGGTCGTCCAGGTGATCGCGGGCGCGGTGTGCGGACCGGGCTGGTTCGACCGCGGCGACGGGTTCGAGCTGTACTCGACGCTGATCGCGGGCCTGGCGCCGTGGGGTCGCCGCGACGACGGGCGGCTCGTGCTGCGCAACCCGCTGGACGGGCTGACGACCCTGCGGGCGCTGCCCGGCCTGACGCCGTTCGTCCTGCTGGTCCTGGGCTCCACGGTGTTCGACGGCCTGACCCGGCTGCCCGTGTGGACCTTCACCGGATCGATCGCCGCGGGCACCCTTGGCCTGCTGGGCGCGGTGGCGCTGACCGCGGGCGCCTACGTCGGCGCGATCGCGCTGACCCGCCCGTACCTGCGCAGGGGCGTGCACCCCTTCGACTCCCTGGCCCACACCCTGGTCCCGATCATGGTCGGCTACACGGTGGCGCACTACTTCTCGTTCGCCGTCTTCGAGGGCCAGCGCGGCTGGGGCGCCAGTGTGGACTACACAGTGCTGTCCGCAGGTGTCATCGCCGCCGTCCAGATCGGCGGCATCGTCCTCGGCCACGTCCTCGCCGTCACCTCCGCCCACGACCAGTCCTTGCGCGACCTGCGGAAGGGGTATGAGCGCGTGGGCCAGTACCCGGTGCTGGCCCTGATGGTCGGCTACACAGCGGTGGGGATCGCCCTGGTCTCCGGGGTGTGAGCATGACACTGCCGGTGGTCATGATGCACCAGGGCGGCTGGGACGAAATGCTCATCTTCGTCGGGCCGGTCGGCATCATCGTGCTGCTCATCGTCGTGGCCCGCCGCCAAGCGCCTCCCCCGGAGGACGACGACGAGTAGCAGCGGATGGCCCGCCGGACCACAGCGGCCGTCAGAGCCGTGGCGCGGACCTCCGCACGTGCTGCCACCCCGAGCCCCGTCGACTCCTCGCGCGGGGTGGCAGCACGTGCGCCCTGTGGGGGTTCAGGCCACGGCGGGGGCGAGCTGCTGGGACAGCCAGTCGGCGACCTCGGCGACCAGGCCGGGGTCGACCGGCTCGGTGAGCTGCCTGCGGTAGTCCTCGCGGGAGGGGTCGCCGGGGTCGCGGCGCAGCAGGTGGGTCAGGTCGGGCACCCGGCGGACCACCACCGGACCGGGCACCAGTTCGGCGATGCGGTCGAGGTCGGCGGGGTCGACGGTCAGGTCCTTGGCGCCGGTCAGCGCGAGGACCGGGGCGCGCACCTCGGCCAGCTCGGTGGCCGGGTCGTAGCGGACGAAGTCGCGCAGCAGCCGGGGCAGGCGCGGGTCGTCGGCCTCGGCGCGGGCAACGGTGCGCTGCACCTGGTCCTGGGCCGATCGCCCGCGCAGCCGCAGCCACAGCCTGCTGCGGCGGGGCAGGTCGGCGGTGGTCCAGAGCCGGGCGCTGTCGAGGTAGACCTGCTTGCCGCTGCGCGCGGGGCAGGCCAGCAGCACGGCGGCGGCCACGTCGGCGCGGGCGGCGAGGCCCATGGCGTGCAGGGCGCCGTCGCTGTGCCCGACGACGCCGACCGGGCCGATGTCGGCGCGGGCGCCCAGGGCGGTCAGCGCGGCGGTGGCGGCGGCGCGGTGCTCGGTGAAGCCGAGGTCGCGCCAGCGGGCGTCGGCGTGGCCGCAGCGGTCGTAGCGGTAGGAGGCGATGCCGCGCGCGGCCAGCCCCTCGGCCATCGCCCGGCCCAGGCCGAGCGCGCCCGCGGGGACGTCGCCCTCGCGGTCGGCCCGCCCGGCCCACAGCAGCAGGACGGCGGGGTGCGGCCCCTCGCCGTCCGGGAGCGCCAGGGTGCCCGCGAGCGGGGCGGCCCCCCGCTCGATCTCGATCTCCATCTCGGCTTCGCGCATCGACCACTTCCCGGTCCCGGTGGCAACGACAGCGGACGATCTTCCTCCCCCACCCCGCCGCTGCCCAAACCCCTGTCACCAAACTGTGAGATGACGCTGTGCTATCACCACAAAGCCGTCGTTTCCGATTACGTACAGCCAGATGGTTCATCCAACCGTGCTGATCGTTTGTATTGTCTAGGCCGAATGGGTCGGCCATAGTGACGGAGTGAAACTGCGCGCCGTGTCGGTCTTCCTCAAGCTGCTCCTCGTCGTGGGGGCGGTGGCCGTCGTGGCCGGGGTCGGCGTGGGGTGGGTGGTCACCACCGCGTTCACCGGCGGGGTGGCCACGCTGCCCGCCGACGCGCTCGACACGCTCGTGGACCGGCCTGCCGAGGAGCCCGGCGACCCGCTGACCCTGCTGCTGATCGGCACCGACTCCCGGGCGGGCGAGGACGACGGCAGCGGTGTGCGCGGCCAGCGCGCCGACAGCCTGATGGTCATGCGCGTGGCCCCGGACCGCTCCCGCGTCGACGTGGTGTCCATCCCGCGCGACTCGTGGGTCGACCTGCCCGGCCGCGGCCAGGCCAAGGCCAACGCGGCGCTGGCCTTCGGCGGGGTGCCGATGACCACCCAGGTGGTCGAGGGGCTGACCGGCTGGCGGGTGGACCACGTGGTGGTGGTCGACTTCACCGCCGTCCGCGAGATCACCACCCAGCTCGGCGGGGTCACCGTGCAGAACCCGGCGGCGAGCACCGACCCGCGCACCGGCCGGACCTTCGCCGCGGGCGCGCTGCGGCTCGCGGGCGACGACGCGCTCACCTACGTCCGCCAGCGCCACGGCCTGCCCGGCGGCGACCTCGACCGGATCGTGCGGCAGCAGAAGCTGCTCAAGGGCATCGCGGACGAGCTGCTGACCAGCCAGACCCTGACCGACCCCAACCGGTTGCGGCTCGTGCTGGCCGCGCTCGGCGGGCACGTCACCATCGACGCGGGTCTGGCCGGGCCGGGGCTGCCCCGGGTCGCCTCGGCGGCCGCGGCGGTGCCGGTGGACAGCAGGCACTTCTACACCGCGCCCGTCAGCGGGTCGGGCCGCTCCGCCGACGGGCAGGCCTACCTCGAGCTGGACCGGGCGACGCTGGCCTTCGCCTGCGCGGAGATCGCCGCCGGGCGCACCCCGCCGCTGGCACAGGGGACCGACACGATCGGGTGAAACGCCGGAATCGCCGCCGACGATGCTGCTCGGTGCTGCGGACATGGCGACTCACCGGAACGGTCCTGGCAGGCGTCCTCCTCACCCCGATGGTCTTGGGCGAGGGGGACCGAACGGCCGCCACCCACGAGGGGGGTGCGCACCCGGCGGGCAGGCACGTCGTCGCCAACGCGCAGGCGATGATCCCGACCGCGACCAAGCTCCCCCGCACCGGCTGGACGGCCACGGCGACGAGCGGCACGCCCGCCGCCGTGCTCGACGGCAGCGCCGCGACGCTGTGGGAGTCCGCGGGCGCGCTGCCGCAGTCGATCACCCTCGACCTGCGCCGGACCCGGCTGGTCTCCGGTCTGGCGGCCACGCCCCGCGCGGGCGGCGGGCGCGGGGCCATCGGCCGCTACGAGGTCCGGACCAGCCTGGACGGGACCACCTGGGGCGACCCGGTCGCCGCGGGCACGCACGCCGACGACGCCGCGGTGAAGACGATGTCCTTCGCCGTGACCGGGGCGCGCTTCGTGCGCCTCACCGCGCTCACCGAGGCGGGCGGGCGCGGCCCGTACGCCGCCGTGGCGGAGCTGAACGTGCTGGGCGACCCCGGCGCCCCGGTCCCGATGGCCGAACTGGCCCGCGCCGGGTGGACCGCGACGGCCAGCGACCAGGAGACCAGTTCCGAGAACGGCGCCGCGTCGAACGTGCTGGACGGCGACAACAGCACGATCTGGCACTCCCGCTACAGCACCGCCACCGCCCTGCCGCACAGCATCACCCTCGACCTCAAGCAGCCCACGGCCGTGGGCGGCCTGCTCTACCGGCCCCGCCCCAGCGGTGCCAACGGGCGTGTCGGCGAGTACCGGATCTCGGTCTCCACCGACGGCGCGAACTTCGACGACGTCGTGTCCTCCGGCGTCTGGCCGGACGTGAACGCCGTGCAGGACGCCGGGTTCAGCCGGGTCGCCACCGCGCGGTACGTGCGCCTGACCGCGCTGACCGAGGCGGGCGGCCGCGGCCCGTGGACCTCGGCGGCGGAGATCTCACTGCTGGGCCCGCTGGCTGGCGTGCACGCGCCGATCACCCGCGCGGGCTGGACCGCGACCGCCGCGGCGCTGGTGGACAACGACCTCGCGACGACCTGGCGCGGCACGTCGTTCACCGTGGACATGAAGCGCGCGCAGCCGGTCAGCTCGGTCGTCCTCACCCCGACCACCGCCGACCGCGTCGGCGCCTTCACCATCGCCACCAGCACCAACGGCACCACCTTCAGCACCGCCGCCACCGGGACCTGGGCCGCCGACGGCGCGCCGAAGGCCGTGGCGCTCACCGCGAACGCCCGCTACCTGCGGCTGACCACCACGCGCACCGGGGCGGCGGCCGAGGTGCACGCCTACGGCCCGCCGGCCGAGCCGGTCAGCGTCGGCCCGCTGCCCCGCGACGGCTGGACCGCGACCGCCTCGGACCAGGAGACGGCAGGAGAGAACGGCGCCGCCGCCAACGTGCTGGACGGCGGCGCGGGCACGATCTGGCATTCCAAGTGGACAGCGCCCGCCGCCGCCCTGCCGCACTGGATCGCGCTGGACATGAAGGCGCCGCAGGCGATCGCGGGCGTGCAGGTGCTCCCGCGCGGCGACAGCGGCAACGGCAACATCGGCCAGTACCGGGTCGAGACCAGCCTCGACGGGACCTCCTTCACCGTCGCCGCGACGGGTTCGTGGCCCGACAGCACGGCGACGAAGACGGTCCGGTTCCCGCAGACCCAGGCCAGGCACGTGCGGCTGACCGCGCTGACCGAGGCGGGCGGCCGCGGCCCGTGGACCTCGGCGGCCGAGATCGACGTCCTCGCCGCCTCGGCCGCGCCCGACGCGAGCAAGACGGGCCTGTGGGGCGCGACGATCGGCTTCCCCATCGTGCCGGTGGCCTCCGCGCTGCTGCCCGGCAACAAGCTGCTGACCTGGTCGGCTTACCAGGCCGACAACTTCGGCGGCAGCAACGGCTACACCCAGACCGCGATCATGGACCTGACCACCGGCGAGGTCACCCAGCGCCGGGTCGACAACACCGGGCACGACATGTTCTGCCCCGGCATCTCCCTGCTCGCCGACGGCCGGGTGCTCGTCGCGGGCGGCAGCGACGCCCAGAAGGCGAGCATCTACGACCCGGTCACCAACGCGTGGACCACCGCCGCGCCGCTCAACACCGCCCGCGGCTACCAGTCGCAGACCACCCTGTCCAACGGCGACGTGTTCACCGTCGGCGGGTCGTGGAGCGGCGGCGAGGGCGGCAAGGTCGGCGAGGTGTACTCCCCCGCCAGCGACTCGTGGCGGACGCTGTCCGGCGTGCGGCCGGAGCCGTTCGCCACCGCCGACCCGCAGGGCGTCTACCGGGCGGACAACCACACCTGGCTGTTCACCGCGAGCGGCGGCCGGGTCTTCCACGCCGGGCCCAGCAAGCGGATGCACTGGGTCTCCACCACCGGCAGCGGGTCGGTCACCGACGCGGGCCCGCGCGGGGACAGCGCGGACGCCATGAACGGCAACGCGGTCATGTACGACGTGGGCAAGATCCTCACCGTCGGCGGCGCGCCCGCCTACCAGGACTCCGACGCCACCGCGCGCGCCTACACCGTCGACGTCTCCACGGGCACGGCGCAGGTGACCAGGGTCGGCGACCTGGCGTTCGCGCGGGCGTTCGCCACCGGGGTGGTGCTGCCCGACGGGAGCGTGCTGGTCATCGGCGGGCAGGCCCGGCCGGTGCCGTTCAGCGACCAGACCGCCGCGCTGACCCCGGAGCTGTGGGACCCGGCGACCGGCCAGTTCACCAGGCTGGCGCCGATGGCCGTGCCGCGCACCTACCACTCGGTGGCGAACCTGCTGCCCGACGGCAGGGTGTTCGCGGGCGGCGGCGGGCTCTGCGGCGCCTGCGCCACCAACCACCTCGACGGGCAGATCCTCACCCCGCCGTACCTGCTCAACGCGGACGGGACGCCCAAGCCGCGCCCCGTGATCACCTCCGCGCCCGCCACCACCGCGCACGGGGCCGCGCTCACGGTCGGCACCGACCGGGCGGTCACCGGGTTCTCCCTGGTGCGCGTCGGCTCGGTCACCCACACCGTGGACACCGACCAGCGGCGGGTGCCCCTGGTCCCGACCGCGCTGAGCGCCACCTCGCACCAGGTGACCGTGCCCGCCGACCCCGGCGTGGCCCCGCCGGGCAGGTACCTGTTGTTCGCGCTCGACGCGAACGGGGTGCCCAGCGTGGCGAAGGAGATCAGGATTGGCTGAGGTACATCCCGGTACCACCTATCGGGTATAGACGGGTACCCCAAGTCGTTGGTTATTCAGGAGTGTGGAGGTAGAAACTCGTGACTCCTCGGTTGTCGACGATCCTGCGCATATCCGGTCGACCGTGGACGAACATCTCCGGCCGCACGCCCATCCGGTGTTCGCCGGTCCTCGACGAACGGTCGACGACACCGATTCCGTGGTAGGGCAGCAGCTTGGCGCTGCACTTGAACTCGGGGAACAGCCGCAGGCCCAACACCGGGATCGGCTTGGTGTGGATGGTCGCGCGGATCGCGCCGGGGAAGGCCCGCTCCTCCCACTCCAGGTCGGTCGCGGCGAGCTTGCCCGCCCGGTACTCCGCCAGCGCCCACTCGGCCCTGGCCAGCAGCGGCGCGTGCATCCCGGCCTGCTCGGCGAAGGTCGCCCGCAGCTCGGCGAAGTCCAGGCCGAGCTTGCCGATGTCCAGGCTCGCCACCATGCTCGAGACCCACCTGGCGTGCTCGTCGGCGCCGAGGCCGTCGGCGAGCGGGTCGCGGCGCAGCCGCGCGAACCACAGTTCGAACCGCCGCTGGAACAGGTCGGCGGTCGGCTGCAACAGGTCGGTCATGTCGTGCAGCACCAGGTGCCCGCCCAGGCCCAGCGCGTCGATCCGGTCGCGCAGCTCGATGACGTAGTTGAGCGCCTCGATCGAGGTCACGCCCATGGACGGGCTGTAGAAGGTGCTGTCGGAGACGATGTGGAAGACCGCGCCCGGCTCGTGCAGGCCGCCGATCAGGCGCGCGATCCTGGCCAGGTGCAGCAGCGCGACGTCCTCGGCGGCGGTGGCCCGGTGCGTGTCGAACCGCTTCACCGGGTTCCCGATGACGCAGAACGCCGGGATGACGACCTCCACCGGCCTGCCCTCGGCGACGCAGGCGGCCAACCGCCGCCGCCACGGCGAGTCCCGGCCGCCGAAGGCCGCCCGCGAGTTGAACTGGAACGCCCGGTGGTTGAGCAGCGCGAGCAGCCGCTCGGTGGTGTCGTCGGCGCTGTGGCGGGCGAGGAACCTGGACCAGGAGAACCGGGGCGTCACCGCGCACTCGCGCACGAGGTCGCGCAGCTCGTCGTCGAGCTCGCGCACGATGTCGGCGGCGCCGCGCCTGGGGTCGGCCTCCGGCCATTCCGGGCCGTCGAACAACCTGGAATCGGTAATCGCCTCGCCGTGCGCGGCAACTGCCGCGTATTCGTCGGATCGAACCCCGAATGCAGCGGTGGACACCACGGGATTCCCCCTTGTCGACGACATCGCAATTGTCGTCAAACATTCGGCAACGGGGTGTGTCGTGTCAAGCGTCGGAAAGTTCCCGACGTGATTTCCATGAGGCGGTGAGCACTTTACATCGGCGATCTATCACGCCCGGAGCCGCGATTTCCCGGGGTGGGCCACGACGAGAGCGGGGGTGGGACCAACCGGTCCCACCCCCGCGCAGGCGCCGCACGTCAGAGGGACTTCTCCAGGCGGGACGACAGCAGGCGGATGAAGCGGGCCGAGTCGGCCAGCTCGCCGCCCTCGGCCAGCACCGCCATGTCGTGGACCAGGGACGCGGTCTCGGCCAGGGCCGGGTCCTCGGGGTCGGCCTGGTGCGCCGCGCGCAGGCCGGAGACCAGGCCGTGCGCCGGGTTGAGCTCCAGGATGCGCTTGACCTGGGGCAGCTCGTGGCCCATCGCCCGGTACATCTTCTCCAGGTTGGGGGCCAGGTCGTCGCTGTCGCCGACGACGCAGGCGGGGGAGGTGGTGAGGCGGGTCGACAGGCGGACCTGCTTGACCGAGTCCTTGAGCGAGTCCGACATCCAGGTCAGGAAGTCGGCGAACTCCTTCTCCTGCTCCTCGTCCTTGGCCGCGTCGTCCCCGCCGAGGTCGACCTGGCCCTTGGCGATGGACTGGAACTGCTTGCCGTCGTACTCCGGCACCGCGTCGACCCACATCTCGTCGATGGGGTCGGTCAGCACGAGGACCTCGTAGCCCTTGGCCTTGAGGGCCTCCATGTGCGGCGAGTTCTCCACGACCGCGCGCGAGTCGCCGGTCATGTAGTAGATGTGCTGCTGGCCGTCCTTCATCCGCTCGACGTAGCCGCGCAGCGAGGTCTGCTGCTCGGCGTCCAGGGTGGACTCGAAGGAGCAGACCTCCAGGATGGCGTCGCGGTTGTCCGGGTCCTGGACCAGGCCCTCCTTGACCGCGCGGCCGAACTCCGACCAGAACGTCTTGTACTTGTCCGCGTCCGAGCCGCGCAGCTCCTTGACCGTGGTCAGGATCTTCTTCACCAGGCGGCGGCGGATGAGCTGGATCTGGCGGTCCTGCTGCAGGGTCTCGCGGGAGACGTTGAGCGACAGGTCGGCCGCGTCCACGACGCCCTTGACGAACCGGAGGTACTCCGGGATCAGGGACTCGCAGTCGTCCATGATGAACACGCGCTTGACGTAGAGGTGGATGCCCCGGTTGGCGTCGCGCATGAACAGGTCGAGCGGGGCGTGCGAGGGGATGAACAGCAGCGCCTGGTACTCGAAGGTGCCCTCGGCCGACATCTGCACCGTCTTGAGCGGCTCGGCCCAGTCGTTGGCGATGTGGCGGTAGAAGTCGGCGTACTCGGTGTCGCTGACCTCGCTGGCCGAGCGGGCCCACAGCGCCTTCATCGAGTTGAGGGTCTGGACCTCGGTGGTCGGCTCCTCACCCTCCGCGCCCGGCTTCTCCACCGCCATGCGGATGGGGTGGGTGATGAAGTCCGAGTAGCGCTTGACGATCTCGCGCAGCTTCCACTGCGCGGTGTAGTCGGGCATCTGCTCGTCGGCGTCGGCGGCCTTGAGGTGCAGGGTGACCGCGGTGCCCTGCGGGGCGTCCTCGACCGGCTCGATGGTGTAGGTGCCCTCGCCGCCGGACTCCCAGCGGGTGCCGGTCTCCTCGCCCGCGTACCGGGTGACCAGGGTGACCCGGTCGGCGACCATGAAGCTGGCGTAGAAGCCGACGCCGAACTGGCCGATGAGGTCCTGCGCGCCCGCCGCGTCCTGGGACTCCCGGACCATCTTGAGGAACTCGGCCGTGCCGGACTTGGCGATGGTGCCGATCAGCCGGACCACGTCGTCGCGGGTCATGCCGATGCCGTTGTCCCGGACCGTCAGCGTGCGCGCCTCGGCGTCCACCTCGACCTCGACGTGCAGGTCGGACGTGTCGACCGACAGGTCCTTGTCCTTGAAGGCTTCCAGCTTGAGCTTGTCCAGCGCGTCCGAGGCGTTGGACACCAGCTCCCGCAGGAACGCGTCCTTGTTCGAGTAGATCGAGTGGATCATCAGCTGCAAGAGCTGGCGCACCTCGGCCTGGAACTCGAACGTCTCCACCTGGGTCGTCACGTCTTTCCTCCCGGTCGCACATCCTCCGAAACCGGCGCGATCGTACCGGTGCCGCCCGGGGCGGTGGCTATGGTGGCGGACATGAGCCAGCAGGACCGGACCCGCGCGGGCTACGACGCCATCGCCGCCCCCTACGCCGAGCACTTCGCCGACGAGCTTGACGGCAACCCGCTGGCCCGGTCGGTGCTCACCGCTTTCGCCGAACTGGTCGGCGACGGCGCCGCACTGGAGGTGGGCTGCGGCCCCGGCCGGGTCACCGGGTTCCTGCACGGGCTCGGGGTCGACGTCGCGGGGCTGGACCTCTCGCCAGCGATGGTGGCGCTGGCCCGCGCCGCCCACCCCGGCGTCGACTTCGCCGAGGGCGAGATGGCCGCCCTCCCGCACGCCGACGCCTCGCTCGCCGGGCTGCTCGCCTGGTACTCGGTGATCCACACGCCCCGGCCGGAGCTGCCCGCGCTGTTCGCCGAGTTCCACCGCGTGCTGGCCCCCGGCGGGACCCTGCTGCTGGCGTTCCAGGTCGGCACGTCGACCAAGCACTACGACGAGCTGCTGGGCCGGGCCGTCGACCTGGACTACCACCGCCTCGACCCGGCCGAGGTCACCGGCCAGTTGGCCGACGCGGGCCTGGCGGTCACCGCCACGCTGGTCACCGAGCCCGCCGACTGGGAGACGACCCAGCAGGCCCACCTGCTCGCGCGGAAGGGCTGAGACCGGCGGTCCGGGGTACACCAGGGGCATGACGCTCACCGTTGCTGTGCTGGGGACCGGGATCATGGGCGCGGGGATGGCCCGCAGCCTCGCCCGCGAGGGCCACTCCGTCCGGGTCTGGAACCGCGACCGCGCCAAGGCCGAGGCCGTGTCGGCGGAGCTGGCCGGGGCGCTGTTCGACGCCATCGCGGTCGCGGACTCCCCCGCCGAGGCGGTGGCGGGCGCGGACGTCGTGATCACCATGCTGTTCGACCTGGCCGCCACCGAGTCGGTGATGGCCGAGGCGCTGCCCGCCGTGACCGGCACGTGGGTCCAGTCGGCCACCGTCGGCCTGCCCGGCGCCCTGGCCCTGGCCGGGGCGGCGGAGCAGGCGGGCGTGCCGCACGTGGACGCGCCGGTCCTGGGCACCCGCGCGCCCGCGGAGCAGGGCAAGCTCACGGTCCTGGCGGGCGGGTCACCCAGCGACCCGGTGACCACCGTCTTCGACGCCATCGGCGCCAGGACGGTCTGGGTCGGCCCGACCCCCGGCGACGGCCACCGCCTCAAGCTGACCACCAACGCCTGGGTCGTCTCCCTCACCGCCGCGACCGCGCAGAGCGTGGAGCTGGCCACCGGCCTGGGCATCGACCCGGCGCTGTTCCTGGACGTGATCGCGGGCGGCCCGCTGGACAGCGGCTACGCCCAGGCCAAGGGCGCGGCCATGGTCGCGGGCGAGTACCCCACGTCCTTCGGCCTGGACGGCGCGGTGAAGGACTCGACCCTGATCGCCGAGGCGCTCGCGGGCGCGGGCAAGGACAACAGGCTCATGGCGGCGGTGAACCACCTCTACGCCACCGCCGCCGAACGCGGGCACGCCGGGGACGACATGGCGGCGGTCAACCGGGGCTTCTGATCGTCGCGCCCGATCCGATCGTTGATCGGCCTGCTCGCGCAGACCGGCGGCCTGTGACCCGACGCGCCGGGGCCCCCGGGGAGCAGCTCCCCGGGGGCCCGGTGGTTCAGTGCGCGCGGTGGGTCAGACGACCTCGACCTTGGTGATCACGACCTGCTCGGTGGGCACGTCCTGCATCCCGTTGGAGAACCCGGTCCGCACCTTGCCGATGGCGTCCACCACGTCCTTGCCCTCGACGACCTCGCCGAACACCGTGTAGCCCCACCCCTGCGGGGTCTTGGCGGTGTGGTTCAGGAAGTCGTTGTCCGAGGTGTTGATGAAGAACTGCGACGTCGCCGAGTGCGGCACGCTCGTGCGCGCCATGGCGACGGTGTACTTGGTGTTCTTGAGTCCGTTGTCGGCCTCGTTCTCGACCGGCGAGTTGGTCGGCTTCTGCTTGAACGAGGTGTCGAAGCCACCCCCCTGGGCCATGAAGTTGTCGATCACCCGGTGGAAGATCGTGCCGTCGTAGTGCCCGGCCTTCACGTACTCCAGGAAGTTCGCGACCGACTTGGGCGCCTTCTCCTCGTTGAGCGCCACAACGACGTCGCCCGCACTGGTGCTGATCCTGACATTGGTCATGCCTCTATCCTGACACCCCGCGCGGAGACGGGGGCACTCGGTCCGCGAGCTCGGGGTGCGCGGCCACCGCCGCCGCGATAGCCGAGGGGTCCGGCACTGGCGAGTGTTTGAGGTAAAGGTCGACGATCCGGCCGGTGAGCTCGGCAAGCAAGCCCCCCGATCTGGCCTTGAGCAGGACTCCGAGGAGGCGGGCAAAGGCCTCGGTGTGCCTTCCTGGCGGAACATCTCCGACCGCTTGCGGCAGGCCCCAGATCCTGCCCGCGCCCAAGATCATCGCCATGGTCCACGACAGTGCGAAGTCCAGCGCGTCCTCGTGGGGCTGGAACCACTGTTCGTCGTAGACCAAGGCTTGACCGAACCTCGTCGCCAGCACCTGCTCGCGCTTCACGCTGAGGCGTGCGCGGTTGATCGTAGTCGAGAACTGGGCGGTGTCCATGAAGGTCAGTTTGCAGTCCACCAACTCCAAGATCGAGAAGGTGGCGGTGGCCGACACATGGTCCAACCCCGCCCACCACAAGCTGCACAACGATTCCCACGTCCCCCCCTCTGGATGTGCGAGGAAGTCCGCTAGGGGTAGGGATTGTCCAGGAAACAGCGCGACGTGGAGGAGCACGAGGTTGGCGGAGTAGGTCGCCAGGTGCCGAACATGGTCCACCGGCTTGGGCTCGTACCGAGTCTCCGCACGCCGCCTGCTGCGAACTTCGGTCAGCAGGGTGACGAGAACCTTCGCGACGCGATGTGCCTCCTCGGCTGGCATCTCGCCGCAGAGGTCTTCCAGGAAGCGCAAGGTCGGTCGCCGGGTGGCCAGGGACTCGTGGGACAGCAGGGCGGACAATAGGTCGTCAGCCGGGGAACTCATCCCGTAGCGGCCGCTGAACGCGGCCCGGGTGACGTCCACCAGCTCGTCGAGCACGCGGATGGCGACCAGATACTCGCCGAAGGTCGCGTGCAGGAACTCGTAGTGCCGATCCTCCCCGTCCGCACCCATGTCGCGCTCTGAGGAGTGGACGAAGAAGAACTCGCCGAGGACGCGATCACCGGGGTCGTGAATGTCGTCCTTGTCCAGCGCCGCCAGGTCAGCAGCCAGTTCGCGGGCCGTGATGTCCTGCCTGCCCCGGTTGAACATGCCGAGGGCCGCCGTGGACAGCCGCCGGAGGTGCTTGTGAACGGCGGCGTCGACCTCGTCCGGGGTGGGAGTGCCGGACTTCTGGGCCTCGCGGATGGCGAAGTACTCGAGCAGCCGCTGGTACACACTGGCGGACGACATGTGCTCGTTGACCAGCGGGTTGTCCGGGTCCGCGAAGTAGATGGCCAGCATGAGCAGCAGCAGCGGCTGGGCAGTCAGGTCTCGCTGGTGAAGCGCTGAGTCGAGGGCGAACTCCTGGGTCGAGCCGCCCTCGATGCCCGCCGCGTTCGCCCGGTGCCATACCCGCAGCCACTGGGCGATCTGGGTGTCGTCGAAGTTCTCCAACTTGACCACGGGGGTGCCCCCGGGAACCTCCACCCGGTCGGACACCACCGTCCGGGACGTGACGACCACAACGACCGGGTGGCCCTGGACCGCCTCGGTTCGCTGGAAGTCAACCACCGCCTGGAGGTAACCGTACAGGCGCGTGTGGGTCTGCTGCAGCAGCTCGTCAAGACCGTCGAGCACCACGACCCGGATGGTGTCCTTGCTCTGGTCGACGAGATCGGCCCACTCCGTCCGGCGGTTGGTTGCGTCGTCCAGGGCCTTCTGAATCTGTTGGTGCACAGGGGCATCGCCGCTGACATAGCGCAGCGGAACCCGCACAACCGTGTGCGTCTCGGCAGGCAAGCGGGCAGACAGGACCTTGGTCAACAGGCTCTTGCCCGCCCCCGGGTGTCCCAGCACCAGCAGCGGCGTCCGGGTGGCCGCCGCAGATGTGAAGTGGGCGAGCAATCCCAGGTCGAGGTGCTCTTGGACGGGCCGCTCCTGCCACCACTTGTCGTCGGCCAACGAGGTTCCCGAGCGCTTCACCGCGAAGCGGTACCTCGGGCTGACGAAGATGTCCTCGACCCGGGGGAAGACCAGGTGCCGCCCGTACTGCTCCGCCGACTGGCGGGCGATGATCGGCTCGTCGAGCACCGCCCGATTGACCCGGCGCACGGTGTCGCGCAGGTCGGTTGTGGTCGCCTCGGGGGCGATCCCGCTGAAGAACGTCTCCATCCGGGCCAGCGCCGCGTCGTGGCTGTCCAGCAGGCCAAGGACGTCGTCTCCGAGGACGCGGAGTTGCTCGCGGGTGGCGGCGTGCTCGCCGAGCTCGGCCCAGACGCGGAACTCGGGCACCTCGGCGACCAACTCGCGGAAGTAGCCGACGTAGCGCTCCTCCGCGTCGATCTTGAACCGCCCCGGGGTCCACCAGATGCCGGAGACGCGCAGGAAATCGGCGGTGGACCAATTCATCCCGTCGAACCACGCCACGACGTGCTCCACGTTCTCGGCGAACCCACGCTCGATCGACGGGGCCGGGATCTCCTGCTCCGCCAAGGCCCGGCCCAACGCGGACTCGTGGGCCGTCCGCACGGTCTCCGCCAGGTCCGTTGGCACACGCTGCCGAGCCAGGAACTCGCGCAGGGCGTCGAAGTAGGCGGCCGCGACCAACGTCGAGTGGGCGGCGAGGACAGCCGCGTGGCGTTGCGGGGCGGGGACCCGTTTCATCGAGTTCACCCTGTCGCGCAGCAGGCGTATGAACTCATTCTTCTGGTCGACCGAACCCCACACCACGACCAGCACAGCGGCGGCCGCCGCCGGGGCGAAGGTGACAGCGGCCGCCCCGGCGGCGAGGATCAGGCCGCCGGATACCTTGTCCAGGCGGTTGATCCACTTGTCGTCGTGCTTGCCGAGGACGCGCAACGCGCCCTCGTACGTCAGCGGGTTCTCCCGGGCCATGCGCCCGTTGTACACCGCACGGCTACCCCACGGCAGGTGCTTCCGCGAACGCGTCCGCGGGCGCCATCGGGATCTGGAAGTGCGACGCCCCAGGACCCCACTCCACCCCGTAGATCCCGCCCAACTGGTTCAGCAGGTTCAACGGCGTCGACAGCAACCGGGGCGTGTCAGCGCTGGACACGGTCACCCGCAACCGGTGCCCGGCCTCGACCCGCGCGAACGTCGTCGGCACCTCGATGTCGTACCGGGTCTTGGCGCCGATGCGGACCGGTTGCTTGGCCTCGAGGGTGTAGGGGTGGAACGGGAGCAGGTAGCTGCCATCCGGCGCGCGCCAGCTCCGGGACTCGTCGACGGCGCGGTGGCTGCCCAGGAGGGAGCCGCTCGCCACCGGCCGGGAGAGGCCGTTGGGGGCGACCGTCGAGACCGTGACGGCGAACTGGGTGTCGGAGCGGGAGGCGGTGGCGAGGATCGAGGCGGAGAGCGGGCCCGCGATCGTCTGCGGCGAGTCGAAGGGCTCGGTGGTGTAGGTCTTCCCGAGCAGCGGCAACTGGGTGAGGTTGTCGTTGTAGGTGCAGGGCGGGGGGAGCCGCAAGGCGTTGAACACCGCCACCAGGCCGCCCGCGGTGGCCTGGTCCAGGCCGCGGTTGCAGGGGACGGCGAGGGGGGCGTAGATGATCGTGTCCGTGCCGGAGCGGGTCGGGGCGGTGGTGGACAGGGAGCCGTGCGCGCCGGGGTGCAGGACGGTCGGGGTGGCCTCGGGGAAGGGGAAGTGGGTGGCGCCGACCCAGCGGTCGGTGCCGACCTCGTTGAGGCGCAGGGGCGGTCCGGTCAGACCGGTGTCGACGCCCTTGAGGTGGTGGTCGAACCACTGGACGCGAAGGCGGTCCATGTCGATCCCCGCGCCCGCGGTGACGTGGTGCCAGGGGCCCATCACCATGCGGTAGTCGGGGTCGACGGGCTGGTCGGGGGTCATCGGCCTGCCCTGCTCGCCGCCCGCGGCGATGGTCTGCAAGTCGTTGTAGAGCAGCAGTTGGCCGCGTTCGAACACGTCGTCCCAGCCGCCGACCATCTGGATGGGGACGCCGGTGGCGACGACCTGCGGGAGCACCGAGCGCGGGCTGCGGGAGCGCCAGTACGGCCCGTCGTTGACCAGTTCCCCGTTGCCCACGGCCTGCAGCAGCAGGTCGGCGTGGAAGCTGAGCAGGCCCGCCGCGCGCTGGAGCAGGACCGTGGCCAGGTCGGGGTTGCCCGCGGTGGCGGCGTTGACCAACTGCATGAAGCCGGTCATGGCCAGGTAGAGCACGTTGGAGGCGACGCCGAAGTTGCCGCCGGGGAAGGTCATGTCCCGGTAGGGGTCCAGGCTGGGCACGATCGGGAACATCGCCTTGACCGGGGAGTCCTCACCCAGTTCGGCGACGGTGAAGAACTGGTTGATCGCCATGTAGGACGCGCCCTCGAGGCCGACGACGCCGCTGGAGTTCGGCAGGTCCGCCGCCCACCGCACCAGCGCGGCGCCGTCCAGCGCCTCGCGCTTGCCCAGGAAGTCCCAGACGCCCTGCGACCCGCCGGTGCCGCGCACGTCGGCGATGACGTTGATGTAGCCGCGCTCCACCAGGTGCCGGTTGCCGCCGCCGAGCAGCGCCAGGCCCGCCTCCGGGTCGGTCAGGCCGGGGGCGACCGACATCAGCGCGCCGTAGGGCGTCTGGGTCAGCACCACCGGGAACGGGCCCTCGGCGGGCGTGCCGTCCGGGTTGGTCGGGTAGTGGACGTCGGCGCGCAGGACCGTGCCGTCGTCCATCGTGACCGGCACCTCCTGCCGCGAGCCCATGCCGAACACGGCGGGACCGGGCGCCCAGTCGGCCGTCGCGGCGGGACCGGAACCGACGAGGCAGAGCCCGGCGAGCAGGGTGACCGTCAGCAGACGGGCGAGGAAAGCGGACATTTTCTGGTTGTACCGCGCGACTTGACGACACCACAACCTTTATCGCCCGATCCGGTACCAGGTCGTTTCCGGGCTCCGACCGGCGCGTTTGCGCAAAAAACATGAAACTTATCAGACCTTGGCTCGATATCGCCCAGCGTCACGGGAACAGCGCTGACGTTTTCATCCATAACGGTGAAATAGGCCCCATTTGTCCTAGCCGGAACACCGCGATGAGCACGGAAGGTCATTTCCGGAATGCGCTCCCGCCCGCACCGTCGGCGGAACTCACGCCACCACCAACCGGTACCCGACATCCGCCGAGTCCAGCCCCGACAGCCCCCCGTGCCGCCGCGCCCACGCCCCGGAGTCCACATCGGACCGAAGGGCGGCCGTGCCGCGCTCCACCACGGGACCGGGCAGCGCGGCGATGCCGGAGATGCCCGCCCGCACCCGCGGGTCCAGGTACCGCTCGGGGCGACGCCAGAACGCGGCCAGGAACCCGTCCGCGCAGTCCCACGGCACCTCGACGGTGGAGACAACCGCGGTGGGGCCGAGCCCCGCGCGGACGGCGTCGACCGTCGCCAGCCCGCGTTCGCGCTCGGCCACCTCGGGCAGGTAGTCGGCGACGAGCCAGAAGCGGGCGACCACCTCGGGGTCCCAGGTCAGCACGACCTGCCTGCGCGAGACCCTGCGCAACTCGGCCAGCCCGGCCGCGACGTCGGTCCAGTGGTGCGTGGTCAGCAGCGCCATGCCCACGTCGAAGGAGGCGTCGGGGAACGGGAGGCGCTCGGCGACCGCGCGCACGACGGGCGCGGCGCCGGGCGGGCGCTGCCGCACCATCGTCACCGAGGGCTCGACGGCGACGAGGTCGCGGTCGGCCGGTTCGTAGGACCCGCTCCCCGCACCGACGTTGACCACCGTGCGCGCGTCGCCGAGCGCGACGGACAAGGCCCGCGCGATGCGCGGGTCCGGACGGCGGGTGGTGGCGTAGCCGCGGCCGAGCGCGCGGTAGGGGTCGGTCACCCGACCAAGGTGACCGAGACGTGACCCACGCGCAACGGGTTAAACCACGGCCGCGAGCGCCGGGGCCGTTTGCCCTCCTCACGCCAGATGGGGCAGGGTCGCTCGGAACCACCGCCGACCCAGGAGCCGCCAGCGATGACCCCTGTGGCCACCAACCAGCGGGTCTCCGCATCGACGAGCCGCACCCCCGCAGGTCACCACCGTCCCGAACTGCAAGGTCTGCGGGCGCTGGCGGTCATCCTCGTGGTGGTCTACCACGTGTGGCTGGGCCGGGTTTCCGGTGGTGTTGACGTGTTCTTCGTCATATCAGGCTTCCTGGTCACCGGTCAACTCGTGCGCGCGACCACGCGCGGGGGCATCCCGTTCCGCTCGCACTTCGGGCGGCTGCTCAAGCGGCTGGTCCCGTCGGCGACGGTGGTGCTGGTGGCCGTCGCGGTCGCGGCGGTGTTCCTGCTGCCCGGCAACCGGTGGCTGCAGACGGTCCGCGAGATCACCGCGTCGGCGCTCTACGCGCAGAACTGGCAACTGGCTTTCGACTCGGTCGACTACTACGCGCAGAACAACACCGCCAGCGTCGTGCAGCACTTCTGGTCCCTGTCGATCCAGGGCCAGTTCTACCTCGTGTGGCCGCTGCTGGTGGCGCTGGTCGCCGTGGTCGCCCGCCGCCACCCCCGGCGGGTGCTGGCGTTGACGCTGACGACCATCACCGCGGCGTCGCTGGCGTACTCGGTGCACCTGACGGTCGTCAACCAGCCCTACGCCTACTTCCACACCGCCACGCGCGTGTGGGAGTTCGGCATCGGCGGCCTGCTGGCGCTGGCGCTGGCCCGGGTGCGGCTCGATCGGCGGCTGCGCGTGGCGCTGGGCTGGGGTGGCGTGGTCGGGCTGGTCGGCTGCGGCGCGCTGATGAACGTCGGCGCCATGTTCCCCGGGTGGCTGGCGCTGTGGCCGGTCCTGTCGGCGTGCTCGGTGATCCTGGCCGGGCAGACCGCGAGCGCGTTCGGCGCCGACCGGTGGCTGTCGCTGCGGCCGCTGTCCTACGTCGGCGACATCAGCTACTGCCTCTACCTGTGGCACTGGCCGGTGCTGGTCTTCTACCTCGTGGTGCGCGACAGGGTGGAGGTCGGCCTGCTGGGCGGGTTGTTCATCATCGCCCTGTCGGTGGTGCTGGCCGTGCTCACCCACCACCTGGTGGAGGAGCCCGTGCGCAAGTCCGGCATCGGCTCGGTGAAACCCTGGGGCGCCTACCGGATGGCCGGGCTGATGCTGGTCGCCGTGCTGGGACTCGCCCAGGTCTGGCAGCACGTCGCGGTGCGGCAGGCGGACCGGTTCGCCGGCATGGTCGGCGACCAGGACCACCCCGGCGCGGTGGCGCACGTGCTCGGCTACGAGTTCGAGGGCGACGACGACGCGGTGCTGATCCCGCCGATGGTCACCATCGGCGACGACTGGCTCAACACCCCCGACATGACGTGCGGCAGGCGCGCGGGCACGCGCCAGTTGGACGTCTGCACCAGCACCTACACCGACACCCCCACCAAGCGGGTCGTGATCGTCGGCGACTCGCACATGGGGCAGTTGACCAACGCGTTCTACCCGATCGCCGAGCGGCGGGGCTGGGAGCTGACCCTGCTCGCCAAGGGCGCGTGCACCTACTCGACCACCTCGGAGCAGTACCCGGGCGACCCCGGCTGCCTCACCTGGATCGACGAGGCGCACGAGGAGGTCCTGCGACTGCGCCCCGACGCGGTGGTCACCGCCGCCACCCGCGACCCGCGCGCGGGCCGCACCGAGGTGACCCCGGCGGGCTTCGTCGAGCGCTGGCAACAGCTACGCGACGCGGGCATCACCGTGTTCGCCATCCGCGACAACCCGCGCTTCGACTACCGGCCGAGCGACTGCGCCGAGGTGCACGGGGTGGACTCCGACAAGTGCTCCACCCCGCGCTCGGACATCTTCGCGGAGGAGCCGCCCTACGCGCGCGTCGAGGGCGTGCCGGACAACGTCTACTTCTTCGACTTCACCGACTACTACTGCGACGCGCTCACCTGCGGCCCCGTGGTGGGCAACGTCCGGGTCTACATGGACGACAACCACACCACCGCCACGTTCATGCGGACGCTGGCGCCGGTGGTCGAGAACGCCATCGTGCCCACTGTGGGCTGGTAACGGCCGGTACCCAATCCCCAGCATTTCCACACCTCCAGGTACGCATGTGTTTTCACAAGCCGATCACCGCGTTCTTGGCAATGTCAGGGAAGTTTGCCCCGGCTCCCGGCGGGTATCTGAAAGCTCACTTAGCTTCTAGGGATGCCGCAGCCAATCACCCGCCGCACACTGCTGACCGGGCTGGGGGTCGCCGGGCTCCTGGCCACCACGGGGGTGGCCGCCCCCACCGCGTCCGCGGTGGACCTGCCTGCCGTCCGGGAGGCCTTCCAGGGCCTGCTGGCCTTCGTGGTGCCGGGGCCGGACCGCTACTCCCAGCACCAGGGGGTCACCCTGCCGACCCCGGGCGGTGTGGACATCGCCGCAGCCGAACCCCTCGAGTACACCTATGACCAGGCCATCCCGTTCCCCGTCATCGGGCGGCCGTTCGACATCAACCTGCCCGGCGCCGCCGCCATCGCCGCGTTCCTCAACATCACCGCGCTCGACGTGGACCCCCGGTCGGCGATCGGGCCGTTCGCGTCCTCGTTCGCCAACCTCACCCACGCGCGCAAGGCCGAGGTCATGCGCCGGTTGGAGCGGCCCGGCCTGGCCGACGGCACGCCCGCCCGGTTCCTGATCAACACCATCCCGACCCTGGCCGTGTTCGCGGTCTACTCCGAGGCCCCCGTGTTCGACCGGGCGACCAACCAGCTCACCCAGCGCCCCGTGGGCTGGGACCTGTCGGACTACGACGGCGTGAGCGACGGCTGGGCCGAGTTCCAGGGCTACTACCGCGGCGTCGACCGCGTCACCGACTGAGGAGATTGAGCAATGCGCGACGTAGTGGTTGTCGGGTCCGGGGGCGGCGGTCCAGTGGTGGCCAAGGAGTTGGCCGCGCGGGGGCTGGACGTGCTGGTGCTGGAGGCGGGCGCGCGGCACCTGCGCCCGGAGGAGGAGTGGACGCGGTTGGAGGACGACGCGAACAACCCCATCACCGGGGTGCTGCGCGTCGGGCCGTCCGATCGTAGACAGGCCCCGTGGTTCCGCGACTACCCGCAGAACTCGTTCGTCTGGCAGATCGCGGGGGTCGGCGGGACGACGCTGCACTACTTCGGCAACTGCCCGCGCCCGCCCGCCGGGGCGTTCGCCGGGTACTCCGGTCCGGACGCGGGCAACTACGACACCGAGCACCTGTTCCCGTTCGGCTACGAGCAGTTCCGCCCGTACCTGGAGTGGGTGGAGCAGACGCTGCCGGTGCAGACCGCGCCGATGGGCCGCAAGGAGGCGGCGTTCTTCCGCGGGGCGGAGGCCCTGGGCCTGGAGCACCAGACGTGGAAGGACGTGCGCGGGCCGGCGTACCGGGCGCAGGAGAACTGCATCCTGCAGCCGCAGGGCACGGCCGGGCGCACCGACGACCCGAAGAACCTGCTCTACCCGCAAGCGCAGGGCTGCACCTTCTGCGGCCACTGCTACCAGGGCTGCCTCGAACCGAGGAAGGCCCCGCGCAACCTCAAGGCGCGCCGCTCGTCGGACAACTCCTACGTGCCGATGATGCTCACCGCCGACGCGTGGTCGCCGGGCGGGCGCGCGGCGGAGCTGATCACCGACGCGTACGTGGTCAAGGTGCTGACCGAACGCGGCCGTGCCAAGGGCGTCGTCTACCGCGAACTGGACGGCTCCAAGCACGTGGTCGAGGCCAAGGTGGTCGTGCTGGCGGGCGGCTGCATCGAGAACCCCCGCCTGTGGTTCAACAGCGGCCTGCCCAACCCCAACGGCTGGGTCGGCCGCGGCCTGACCGAGCACCACCTCGACTGGGTCTTCGGCGTCATGGACGACGACATCGGCGCCTCCAAGGGCGCGGGCTCCAACGTCCGCATGGACTTCCCCGGCTACGGCGGCGTGGAGAACGTCTGCCTGCCCCCCGCCCTGCAGAGCTTCGCCATGACCTTCAGCGACTCCGGCATCAACGGCGTCTACGACAACAACAGCGGCGTGGGCCCCCAGGGCGCCGACACCCTGGGCAGGCTCGTGGGCCCGGAGCTGGTGTCCGCCCTGTCCAATGTGGACAACATCCTCACCGCCCTCGTCGTCACCGACGACGACGTGCAGAAGCAGAATCGCGTGACCCGCTCGGTGCTCATCCCCCCGGACGACCACGGCCCCGTCCCCCGCGTGGAGATCAAACACCGAGCCCGCACCCCCCGCACCCGCCGCAACAGGGACTTCCTGGCAGCCAAGGCGGTCGAGATGGTCCGCGCCGCCGGGGCGAAATCCGTCCACCGCATGGACTGGGCCCCCCTGCTCCTGCACGTCCAATCCTCCATGCGCATGGGCGACAACCCCCTCAACTCGGTCCTGGACCCCAACGGCGAGTCAAGGGCGGTCCCCGGCCTCTTCATCGCCGACAACTCCGCCCTGGCCAACTCCGCGGGCGGCGCGAACCCCACCCTCACCTCCCAGGCCCTGGCCACGAGGACAGCCGAGAAGATCTTCCAGAACCACTTCGGCGGCACCCCCTGGGTAGCCACCGAATCCCCCACCACCTCCATTGACGACCGCGTGACCCAAGCAGTAATCGCCAGAGACCTCTGACTCCTTCGCGCCCCACCCCTATATCCAGCTCACCACCACCCCCCACCTAACGGACCGGTCATCCCTGGGCCTCGACCCAGTCCTGGCCGCCCGTAGCTCCGTGGGACCGGTGTCAAGGGTGGGCAAAGCCCATCGACGAAGCCGACGCCGCAGGCGCCCTTGACACCGGTCCCACGGAGTTACACACTCCGCGGCCCCACGGGACAGGCCCCACCCAGCCCACACCAGGGCCCCAGGTCACCCTGGCACCTCCGAAAAGTGGAATCGCTGATCACCCGGGCGCACAACCTGTCACTGTGCGTGTCCACCTTGTGGATCACACTCCTCGCCCGAACCCGTGGTTGGTAGAATCAGCCTTCGGGTCGAGAGGCGCTGCGACGGGGTCGCCACCCCGCCACGCTCGACCTGCGTAGCTGTCGGCAAGGGCGTCTCCAACAGCGAAGGTGGGCCATTGGTTTCTCCGTCCAACGCCACGTCCGCGACCGGTGACCGGACCCGCGAGTTGACCGAACTCCTGCGGCAGCGCGTCGCCGTCCTCGACGGCGCCTGGGGCACCATGCTCCAGAACGCCAAGCTCAACCCCGAGGACTTCCGGGGCGAGGTGATCGGGCCCGACCACGACAAGGACGTGACCGGCGACCCCGACCTGCTCAACCTGACCCGGCCCGACGTCGTCCTCGACGTCCACCGCCAGTACCTGGCCGCCGGGGCCGACATCACCACGACCAACACCTTCACCGCCAGCAGCATCGGGCAGGCCGACTACGGCCTGGAGTCGATGGTGCACGACATGAACGTGCGCGGCGCGCAACTGGCCCGCCAGGCGGCCGACGAGTTCGGCGGCCGGTTCGTCGCCGGGTCGGTCGGGCCGCTCAACGTCACCCTGTCGCTGTCGCCGAAGGTCGAGGACCCCGCCTACCGCGCGGTGACGTTCGACCAGGTCAAGGCGACCTACGCCGAGCAGATCCGCGGCCTCGACGCAGGCGGCGTCGACCTGCTCATGATCGAGACGATCTTCGACACGCTCAACTGCAAGGCCGCCATCGCCGCCGCGCAGGAGGTCGCCCCGCACCTGCCGCTGTGGATCTCGGTGACCATCGTCGACCTGTCCGGCCGCACCCTGTCCGGGCAGACGGTCGAGGCGTTCTGGCGCTCCATCGCGCACGCGAAGCCGCTGGTGGTGGGCGTGAACTGCTCGCTGGGCGCGGAGGAGATGCGCCCGCACGTCACCGAGCTGGCCAAGCTCGCCGACACCTTCACCGCCAGCCACCCCAACGCGGGCCTGCCCAACGCCTTCGGCGGCTACGACCAGACGCCCGAGGAGATGAGCGCGCTGCTGGCGGACTTCACCGGCGCGGGCCTGGTCAACGCCGTCGGCGGGTGCTGCGGCACCACCCCCGCGCACATCGCCGCCATCGCCGAGGCGGTCAAGGGCCAGGCGACCCGCGAGGTGGCCCGCCCCGAGCCCGCCACCCGGTTCTCGGGCCTGGAGCCGTTCGAGATCGGCGCCGACACCGGCTTCGTCATGATCGGCGAGCGGACCAACGTCACCGGCTCGGCCAAGTTCCGCAGGCTCATCGAGGCCGACGACTACCAGACCGCGACCGACGTCGCCCTGGAGCAGGTGCGCGGCGGGGCGAACCTGATCGACGTCAACATGGACGCCGACCTGCTCGACTCCGAGCGGGCGATGGTCAACTTCCTGAACCTCATCGCCACCGAGCCCGAGGTCGCCAAGCTCCCGATCATGATCGACAGCTCCCGGTGGAGCGTGCTCGAGGCCGGGCTCAAGTGCGTGCAGGGCAAGGGCGTGGTCAACTCCATCAGCCTCAAGGAGGGCGAGGAGGAGTTCCTGCACCACGCCCGGGTGATCCGCGAGTACGGCGCGGGCGCGGTCGTGATGGCCTTCGACGAGCAGGGCCAGGCCGACACCGCCGACCGGCGGGTGGAGATCTGCTCGCGGGCCTACAAGCTGCTCACCGAGCAGGCCGGGTTCCCGGCCGAGGACATCATCTTCGACCCGAACGTGCTCGCCGTCGCGACCGGCATCGAGGAGCACAACGGCTACGCCAAGGCGTTCCTGGACGCGCTGCCGCGGATCAAGCAGGCCTGCCCCGGGGTGCGGATCTCCGGCGGCATCTCGAACCTGTCGTTCTCCTTCCGCGGCAACGACGTCGTCCGCGAGGCCATGCACTCGGCGTTCCTGTTCCACGCCGTCAAGCTCGGCTTGGACATGGGCATCGTCAACGCGGGCCAGCTCGCCATCTACGAGGACATCCCGGCCGAGCTGCTCGAGCTGGTCGAGGACGTGCTGTTCGACCGCCGCGAGGACGCCACCGACCGCCTCGTCTCCTACGCCGAGCGGGTCAAGGGCAAGGGCAAGAAGCGCGAGCTGGACCTGTCCTGGCGCGAGGACTCGGTCGGCAAGCGCATCGAGCACGCGCTGGTCAAGGGCATCGTCGACTTCATCGAGGCCGACACCGAGGAGGCCAGGCAGACCTTCGCCCGACCGCTCGAGGTGATCGAGGGCCCGCTGATGGACGGCATGAAGGTCGTCGGCGACCTGTTCGGCGCGGGCAAGATGTTCCTCCCGCAGGTGGTCAAGAGCGCGCGCGTGATGAAGCGCGCGGTGGCCTACCTGGAGCCGTACATGGAGGCGGAGAAGGAGAAGGCGCGGCTGGAGGGCCGGGTCGAGGCCGAACGCGGGCAGGGCAAGGTCGTGCTGGCCACGGTCAAGGGCGACGTGCACGACATCGGCAAGAACATCGTCGGCGTGGTGCTGGGCTGCAACAACTACGAGGTCGTCGACCTGGGCGTGATGGTCCCGGCGGCCAAGATCCTCGACACCGCGGTCGCCGAGGGCGCCGACGTGGTCGGCCTGTCCGGGCTGATCACCCCGTCGCTGGACGAGATGGTGACGGTGGCGACCGAGATGGAGCGGCGCGGCCTCAAGCTGCCCCTGCTCATCGGCGGCGCCACGACCTCCCGCCAGCACACCGCCGTGCGCATCGCCCCGGCCTACGAGAGCTCGACGATGCACGTGCTCGACGCCTCCCGGGTGGTCGGCGTGGTGTCCGGGCTGATGTCCGACCGGGCCGAGACGATGTCGGAGGAGAACAAGGTCGAGCAGGAGCGGCTGCGCGTGGCGCACGCCAACCGGCAGCAGAAGCCGCTGCTGACCCTGGAGCAGACCAGGGCGAACAAGGAGGTCGTCGACTTCGCGGACCTGCCGACCCCGGAGTTCACCGGCGTGCGCACGGTCTCGCCGACCATCGCCGAGCTGCGCGAGCTGGTCGACTGGACGTTCCTGTTCCTGGCCTGGGAGCTCAAGGGCAAGTTCCCGGCGATCCTGGACCAGCCGGTCGCCCGCGAGCTGTGGGACGACGCCAACACCCTCCTCGACCAGATCATCGCCGAGGACTCCTTCGAGGCCAAGGGCGCCTACGCCTACTGGCCCGCCCACAGCGAGGGCGACGACATCGTCCTGCCCGAGGCGGGCGTGCGCTTCCCCATGCTGCGCCAGCAGACCGAGAAGCCCACCGGCCGCCCCAACCGCTGCCTGGCCGACTACATCGCCCCCGCGGGCGACCACCTCGGCGGCTTCGCGGTGACCATCCTGGGCGCGGAGAAGCTGGCCGCCAAGTACGAGGCGGAGAACGACGACTACAAGGCCATCATGGTCAAGGCCCTGGCCGACCGCCTGGCCGAGGCCTTCGCCGAGTGGATCCACCTGCGCGCCCGCCGGGGCTGGTTCGAGCCCGACGCCCAGCCGGAGCTGGCTGACCTGCACGCCGAGCGCTTCCGCGGCATCCGCCCCGCCCTCGGCTACCCCGCCAGCCCCGACCACTCCGAGAAGCGGGACCTGTTCACCCTCCTCGACGCCGAGTCCCTCGGCATGGGCCTCACCGAGTCCTACGCGATGACCCCCGCCGCCTCGGTCAGCGGCATCATCTTCGCCAACCCCGCCGCCCGCTACTTCACCGTGGGCCGCATCAACAAGGACCAGGTCGAGGACTACGCCAAACGCCGGGGCATGACCGTCGAGGAGATCGAGCACTGGATGCGCCCGAACCTCGCCTACGACCCCAAGTGAGCCGGTGGGGGAGTCCGTCACACCGACGAACTCCCCCATCCCGCTACTCCTCGGCCGCCATGTCGACGAAGACCCGCAGCGCGGCGCCTTCCCGTTCCTGCAGAGCTCTCAGGTGGTCGTCGTCGTCGACGAGTTCGGGGTAGCCGAAGACCGCTTGATGCCCCTGGTCGCCCTCAAGGGGGAAGGCAGCTTTCCAGCCATCGGGGAACGTGCCGTCAACGACCTCGAACAGCTCCACCGGGTAGGTGTTGGGAAGGCCGTCGTCATCGCGGATCAGCACGATCACCCCTCCCCGGTACATCATCACCCCATGCACGCGGTAGTCCTGCCCGATCGTGACGGGAAAGCGCGTGTGCTCCGAGTGGTACAGACCGAACCGCGGCGGCGGCAGGTCCGCCCCCGAATTGGCCACGCAGCGCACGAGCACAGTTGATCACCACTCCTGGTCCTTGAGTCCACTTGGCGCGTCCTCGGCCCCCACCGAGTGTCCCGGTAGTGACCCGGCGGACAGGTGCCCCTCCAGCTCCTCAGCTCTCGCGGGCAGCTTCCTCCGCGAACAACCGCAGAGCCGCGGGCTCCATCTCCACCAGGTCGTTCATGTGGTTCTTGTCCGCCACCAGGTGCGGGTAGCCGAAGACCGCCTGGTAGCCATACTCGCCGTCATCGCGCGTGGCGAACTCCCAGTGGCTGGGCAGACTGCCGTCGACGACCTCGAACAGCTCGACCATCCACGCGCCAGGCCTGCCATCGCGGTCGGGGACGAGCACGAGGATGCCGCGTTGGTACACCAGGACCGCGTGCACCCGGTACTCGCGGCCGACGTCCAGCCTGGTGAACTTGGTCTGCGGCGAGTAGAACAGGCCGTACTCGTGCGGAGGTAGGTCCGCACCGGTGTTGAAACGACAGCGCACCAGCATCCGGTCCCCATCCCGCTAGTCCTGAACTAGAAGTCGTCGACCGCTGCAAAGGCCCACCTTGCCGTTCTCCGGTTCAGTCAGTCGCCGCACACCCACAGGTATCCCCGCTTCCGCCGGATCGCCTCGAACAGCACCCGCAACGCGGCGACATCGTCCGCCAACTCCGGGTGCCGGCCAAGCATGTCGTCGAACTCCGACTCGATCCGGTTCAATTGCGGGATGTTGAACATGGTGTCACCGTGAGGAGACACGCCGTTCAGCAGGCTCCCCGGCGCGGCCGCCGCCACAACCCGGGTGAAGAGGACTCCGAACCCGCCATCGACGTAAGTCCTCTCGTGCACCTGGTCCTCGGTGTACAGGCCAAGGCCCATGTTCGCTCCTTCAGTTGATCGGCGGGGCAAGCGGGTACATGGTCATAACGCCTCCACACTCGTCGGTACCTCACGAGGTCCATGCGGCCACGTCGCCACCGGGCATGGACACGAGCAACACCTGCCCCGGCCCCGCGACGGTGAACGCCTCGTACCGCTCCGACACCGGCACCGTCAGCGAGGCCCCACCGACCAAGTCCAACTCCAGCGCCCCCGCCTTGAGGACGTCGAGCCGGGCCACCCGCTGCCGCAGCAACGGCAGCACCGGCGCGAGCGACGCCGTCTCACCGTCCGGCTCCAGCTCCCAAACCTCGCGCGCCGCAAGCCGGAACCGGGTCTCGATCCGGATTTCCGCCCGCTCGGGCCCGCCGGTCACCACCACCGTGACCGCGTGGTCGAACCGCAGCGTGTCGACTTCCTCGAGCCCGGTGAACGACCACCGGTCCGCCCTCTCGATGACCCGCATCCCGCTTTCGCGGCCTCTGTTCACCAGACGCCCGCGCAACCGTTTGATCCGCTGGAACAACTCCCCCTCGGCAGCGAGATCTGCGCGACCACGTCGACCTGGTCGTCTGCCATGACATCCACACGTCGATCCTCGAGGACCCGTCAAGCGGATTTGCGCGGATCGATGACCGTGATGCCGCTCGCCAACGCTGTGTCCATCGTGGACAGAGCCACAGGCGCGTCCGCCAGGCCGATGCGACGAGTGATCATGGACTCGACCGGGACCTTGCCGGAGCGGACCAGGGCCAGCAGGTCCGGGTAGGCGTGGGCGGCGAGGCCGTGGCTGCCCAGCAGGGTCAGCTCCCAGGCGATGACGCGGCTCATGGGGACCACGGGGTCCTCAGCGAAGAGGCCGACCTGGACGTGCCTGCCCCAGCGGCGCAGGGACAGGATCGAGCCCGCGCAGGTCTGGGGGCTGCCCAGGGCGTCCAGGGACAGGTGCGCGCCGCCACCGGTGATCTCGACGACCTCGTCGGCGTTGGCGGCGACCGCTCGCGCGCCCAGGTCGCAGGCCAGGTCCAGCGCTTGCGGGGAGATGTCGACGGCCACGACTTGGGCGCCCGCCGCGGCGGCGATCGCGACCGCGGCCAGGCCGACGCCGCCGCAGCCGTGGACGGCCACCCACTCGCCGGGGGCGACCCGGCCCTGGCCGACGACGGCCCGGTAGGACGTCGCCACCCGGCAGCCCAGGGCGGCGGCGACGTCGGAGGAGACGTCCTCGGGGAGGGCGACGAGGTTGACGGCGGCGTTCTCGACGGCGACGTGTTCGGCGAAGGAGCCCCAGTGGGTGAAGCCCGGTTGGGTCTGGCGCTCGCAGACCGTCTGGCCGCCGCGCACGCACGACGCGCAAGCGCCGCAGGCGCACACGAACGGGACCGTCACCCGGTCACCCACCGACCAGCCCTCGACCGACCGGCCGACGGCGGCGATGGCGCCCGCGAACTCGTGGCCGGGCACGTGCGGCAACCCGATCCCCGGGTCGTGGCCCGCCCAGCCGTGCCAGTCGCTGCGGCACAGACCGGTGGACTCGACCGCGATCACCACGCCGGTGTCCGAGGGTGACGGGTCCGGCACCGATCGCACCGACGCCGGGCCGCTGAACCGGTCGAACACCACAGCGCGCATGGAGATGACGGTAGCCCACGCGACCACGCGTTCGCGTCGGAGACCGGCCCCGCACTCTTGACAAGCCACAGTGGACACCGCAGAGTCCTCGACTCCAAACGGTTCCCGATCGATGTCGCACTATCCGATTGGACGTCGACGGCGCGGTCGGACTACCCGTCCCCCTGCCGCCCGACGCCACCCCGGACAGCCTCCGCGGCGGTCACCCGCGCCACCCACCGGTCACGAGGCGCGGAAAACGACCACCTCGGCGGGCACGTCGTTGGCGAAGTGCGTGTCGGCGACGAGCGGGCGGGCGCGGAAGACGACCTGCTCGAAGTCGGTGAACGACTCGAAGCGGGCGCCGGTGAAGTCGGCGGCGGTCTCGAACACCGCGTCGGGGAAGCGGGCGTGGCGGCGGAAGCG
Organism: Actinokineospora pegani; assembly: GCF_009745975.1. Lineage (GTDB taxonomy): Bacteria > Actinomycetota > Actinomycetes > Mycobacteriales > Pseudonocardiaceae > Actinokineospora > Actinokineospora pegani. The sequence continues at coordinate 125,787 of NZ_WHOL01000064.1, forward strand.
GACGCCGGTGAAGTCCGCGGCGCCGCCGAGGACGGCGTTGCCGAACCAGGCGCTGCCGTGGAAGTCCGCGCCCGCGAAGGCCGCGCCCTCGGGGAACGCCGCCCGGCCCCAGGACACGTCGGAGTGGAAGCGGACCTCGCGGAACTGGGCGGGGGCGTTGAACACCGCCCGGGCGAACGTGGTGTCGCCGTGGAACTCCGCGGCCCGGAAACCCCCGTCCGCCGAGTCGGCGGGGGCGTCGAACTCGGCGTCGCGGAAGTCGGCGGCGGCGCCGAAGCGGGCGCCCCTGGCGCTGACGCCGTCGAGGAAGCGGGCGCCGCGGAACCGGGCCCGGCCGCCGATCCTGGTGCGGCGGAACACCGCGCGCCCCTCGAACACCGCCTGGTCGAAGGTGACCGCGCGGACCCGGCAGCCGGTGAGGTCGAGGTCGATCAGGTGCGCGCCGGTCAGGTCGAGGTCCAGGTCGGCCCAGAACTCCGCGGCGGGCTCGGCCGGGTCGTCGCCGGGGCGCAGGTGGTGGGTGAGCACCCGCTGCACCGCCGCGCGCACCGCGAACTCGGCGGGCTCGAAGGGGGCGCGCAGGCAGGCGCAGAGCACGTCGACGACGGCCTGGCGGCACTCGGGGGTGGCCGAGGCGATGCGCTCGAGCGCGTGCAGCCCGCCCATCCGCACCGGGTCGCGGTCGGCGCCGAGCTGGCCGACGGCCTCGGCGATGCGCCGCTCGACGGCGTCGGCGGCGATCCTGGCCGCGGCCCACTGCCTGCGCGCGCGCTCCTCGACCTCGCGCTCGCGGCGCTGCGCGAGCTCCAGCGCCCGGTGCGCCGCGGTGGCCCGCAGCCCGCGCCAGTACAGCAGCAGGCCGACCAGCACGGCCGCGCCCGCGGCGGCGGCCAGCCCGGTCCACACCGCGTTCGCCCGCGCTCCCACGGCCGCGGGGCCCTCGAGGTCCCAGCCGCCGGACCACCACAGCACCCCGACCCCGGCGGCCACGCCGACGACCAGGAGCAGGCCGACGAGCAGGCAGGCGGTGGCGGGCGTCGACAGGCGGGGGCCGGGTGCTGCGGGGCGCGTGTCGGTCACGGTTGTGGATGATTGCAGGTCCGCCCGATCTCAGCCCGGTGTCGGGTCGGATGGCCCGGGGAGCTGGTCGAGGCGGCGGGCCGCCGGTAGCGTTCGATCCGTGATCGACTTCGAGAAGGCCTCGGTGTTCAAGCTCTCCCCCATCGACCCCCGCGACATCTCCGGCGACGTCGGACCGCTGCTCGTGCCGGGCGAGCGGCTGGTGTCGGCGTTCAAGGGCGTGCGCGACTTCGTCGTGTTCACGGACAAGCGGCTCATCACGGTCAACGTGCAGGGCATGACGGGCCGCAAGCGCGACTTCACCTCGCTGCCCTACGCCAAGGTCCAGGCGTTCTCGATCGAGACGGCGGGCACCTTCGACCTCGACGCCGAGCTGGAGCTGTGGTTCAGCGGCCTGGGCAAGGTGCGGCTGGAGTTCCGCGGCAAGGCCGACATCCGCGCCATCGGCCAGCTCATCGCGATGTGCGCCCTCTGAGGACCGCGCCACCGCTCGAAGTCCACCCGATCCGGTGGGCGGGGGCGTGTTGACGGGGGGTGCACAGGCGCTCGCCCTGCGTCGACGATCGCCTTGACGTTGGCGCGTTCCCCCGCGCGTGCCCGGCCCTCGGCATAGTCTGCTGGGGATCGGACCAGCGGGAGGGACACCGGCAGTGGGCATCATCTCCAAGCTCAAGGGCGAGCTCGTCGACATCATCGAGTGGCTCGAGGACTCCCGCTCGAGGCTGGCGTGGCGGTTCCCGCGCTACCAGAACGAGATCAAGAACGGCGCCCAGTTGATCGTGCGCGAGGGCCAGCAAGCGGTGTTCGTCTACCGCGGCCAGCTCGCCGACACCTTCGGTCCCGGCCACTACGAGCTGGTCAGCGAGAACCTGCCGGTCCTGTCGACGATCCAGGGCTGGAAGCACGGGTTCGACAGCCCCTTCCGCAGCGAGGTCTACTTCATCAACACCCGCCCGGTGACCGACCTGCGGTGGGGCACGCCCACCCCGATCACCGTGCGCGACCCGGACTTCACGATGGTCCAGGTCCGGGCCAACGGCCTGTGCGTGCTGCGCATCGCCGACCCGGCCATCTTCCTGCGCGAGGTCATCGGCACCGACTCCTCGGTGGACACCGAGGAGATCTCCGAGCTGCTGCGCCGGGTGATCGCCACGGCGTTCTCCGACCTGGTCATGCAGACCGGCCTCGGCGCGATCGACCTGCAGGGCAGGCAGGTCGAGCTGGCCGACAAGCTCAAGGACCTGGTCCAGGAGCGCGTCGACGACGAGTTCGGCCTCAAGATCGACAGCATCGCCATGACGATCTCGCTGCCGGAGGAGGTCACCCAGGCCATGACCCGCGGCGTCGCCCGCGGCGTCGAGCAGGCCCGCTACCTGGACAACGCGGGCCCGATGGACCGGTTGCAGCAGGGCGCGATGGCCGAGGCCGTGGTCGAGTCGGCCAAGAACCCCGGGGGCGCGGGCTCCATGATGGGCGCGGGGCTGGGCATGGCGCTGGGCCAGCAGGTCGGCGGCGCGATGGCCCAGGGCTTCGGCAGGCCCCAGCAGCAGGCCGCCCCGGCCCCGCCGCCGCTGCCCTCGGCCGCGCAGTTCCACGTGGAGCTCAACGGCGCCGTCGCAGGGCCCTTCCCGCTCGACCACCTGCGCGGCTACGTCAGCGGCGGCCAGCTCAGCCCGACCACCCTGGTGTGGACGGCAGGCATGGCGGGCTGGGCCGCGGCGAGCACTGTCCCCGCCGTCGCGGCCCTCTTCCAGTCCACGCCCCCGCCGCTGCCGCCGAGTGGTGGCAACTGATGGGGCAGGACCCCACGTGGCCCGCTGACGAGCACCCCACCCAGGGCGTGCCCGACGACGTCGCCCGGGGTCTGCCCCCGGGCCCGGCCGAGGGGGGCCACAGTGGACCCCAGCCCCCACCCAGCCCGCGAGACCTCGGTGGACCACCGCCACCACCCGGGGCGCGGGCGCCCACGGGTGATCGCCAGAGCCCGCCGCCGCTGCCCGGCTCCAGCGGTCCTCCCCCGCTCCCCGGCGGCACCGGCCCAGCAGGCCCCCCACCGCTTCCCGCGGGCCCACCGCCCGGGTTCGCGCCGATGCCGTCGTCCCCCGGGCCGGAGCCGCGCCGCCAGTCGCCCCCTTCCCAGCCGGTGCGGGCGACGCTGCACTCGACTGAGCAGACCAGGACCTACCCGTGCCACCAGTGCGGCGGGGAACTGGTCTTCGACATCAAGGGCCAGCGGCTGCGGTGCCCCAACTGCGGCAACACGCAGGCGATCATCGAGAACGCGGGCAAGCGGGTGGTCAAGCACGGACTGGACTCGCGGGAGGTCCAGGGGCTGGTGGCGCTGCGCGCCGAGGTCCGGGAGAAGGAGATCGTCTGCCAGAACTGCGGCGGGCACACGACCTTCACCGGGTCGCTGACGGCCACCCGGTGCCCGTACTGCGCGACCCCGGTCCAGCGCGACGACGTGCACGACGCGCCGGACCGGTTGCCGGTGGACGCGGTGCTGCCGTTCCGGGTGGACGAGGGCGCCGGGCGCGAACTGGTGGAGAAGTGGGTCAACAGCCGGTGGTTCGCACCCACGGAGTTCAAGAAGTACCGGGAGACCGGCTCGTTCTCCAGCGTCTACGTCGCCTACTTCACCTACGACGCACGGGCCGAGAGCGACTACGCGGGCGAGCGCGGCCGCGAGTACCAGGTGACGGTCGGGTCCGGCGAGAACCGGCGCACCGAGACCAGGGTCTCCTGGACCCACGTGCGCGGGCACGTGACCAACATCGTCAACGACCTGCCCGTCCTGGCCAACAACGGGATGGACACGGCGAAGATCGTCGCGCTGGAGCCGTGGCCCACCGGGCACGCCGTGGGCTTCTCCGGCGAGTACGTCGCGGGTCACCTGAGCCGCACCTACGACCTCGGCGTGGAGGAGTGCTTCGGCATCGCCACCGAACGCATGCGCGGCGAGATCGAGCAGACCGTCAGGCGCGACATCGGCGGTGACCGCCAGCGGGTGCACCAGGTGAGCACCACCTGGTTCGACCGCCGGTTCCAGCACCTGCTGCTGCCCATCTGGCTGCTGACCGTGGTCTACCAGGGCAAGCCCTTCCAGGTCTGCATCAACGGCATCACCGGCGAGGTCCAGGGCAGGCGCCCCATCAGCGCCGTCAAGGTCGTCGCGGCCGTGCTGCTGGCGATCACCGTCATCGTGGGCGTTTACCTGCTCACCCAAGGAATGCCCGGGAGGTAGTCGATGACGTTCGTCATCGTCGTCGTGGTCGTGGCCGTCCTGCTCTTCGGGGGCGCCCTGGCGCTCGCGTCCGTCCGCAAGGCCCGCACCCAGGCGGGTCTCCCGGGCGGTGTCGAGGTGCCCAAGGCCTGGTCCGGGGAGCACTCCACCGAGGCCCGCATGCACCGCAGGCTGCTGGCCGCCCACCGCGCCCTGGCGGCGGTCCCCCTGGGCGACCCCGCCCAGATCGAGCGCAAGGTGGCCGTCGAGCAGCGCATCCGGGCGCTCGACGAAGCCCTTCTGGCCGCCTCCCGCCGCCCCGACAAGGCGGACGTCCTGGCCACCCTGGAGAAGGAACTCGTCACCGTCGAGAGCGACGTCGCCGCGGCTTGCTCCCAGCACTAGGCCGTGTTCTGGCAGTCGCATGCCCTCGCGACCGGCGGCGGACCCGCGGGTGATCAAGGCCCGTGGCGGCTACCGTCGCGGCATGGCAGCCAAGGGCAGCAGTGCCGTGGAGCTGGAGGTCGGCGACCACGTCGTGCGGGTCTCCAACCCCGACCGGGTGTACTTCCCGGCGATCGGGGCGACCAAGCTGGACCTCGCCCGCTACTACCTGTCCGTCGGCGACGGCATCGTCCGGGCGCTGCGGGACCGCCCCTGCATGCTGCACCGGTTCCCCAAGGGCGTGGCCGGGGAGAAGGTGCACCAGAAGCGGCTGCCGAGCGGGGCGCCGCCGTGGGTGCGGACGGTGCGGGTGCACTTCCCCCGCTACGACCGGCACGCCGACGAGCTGTGCGTCACCCGGCTCGCGGACGTGGTGTGGGCGGTGCAGATGTCGACGGTGGAGTTCCACCCGTGGAACTCGCGGCGGGCCGACACCGAGCGCCCCGACGAGTGGCGCGTCGACCTCGACCCGATGCCCGAGTGCGGCTTCGACAAGGTCCGGCGGGTGGCGCACGTGGTGCGCGAGGTGCTCGACGAGCTGGGCATCGTCGGCTACCCCAAGACCTCCGGTGGCGCGGGCCTGCACGTCTACGTGCGCATCCGCCCCGACTGGGAGTTCGGGGAGGTGCGGCGCGCGGCGCTGGCGTTCGCCCGCGAGGTGGAGCGGCGCACGCCGGAGGCCACGACCGCGTGGTGGCGCAAGGACCGGGACCCGGGCAAGGTGTTCGTCGACTTCAACCAGAACGCCCGCGACCACACGATCGCCAGCGCGTACTCGGTCCGCGGGGTGCCGGAGGCCACCGTGTCGACGCCGATCGGGTGGGACGAGATCGACACCGTGCGGCCCGGGGAGCTGACCATCGCCACCGTGCCCGCGCGCTTCGCCGAGCTGGGCGATCTGCACGCGACCATCGATGACCAGGCGTTCTCCTTGGAAACACTGCTCGACCGCGCCGAGAGTGACGGAGTGGAAAACCCTTCCGAGTAAGCGGAGTACCCGATCGGTCGGTGCTTTGTCCGAGCCCACCTCGGCATGATCGCGTCCGATTCGTCCACACGTCGGAAGGGATGGGCGCGTGCCCGCAACTATTCAGGAACGCAAGCTCGACCGGCTGTTCACGATCCTGGACACCGACAGCAACGGCTACATCGAGCAGTCCGACTTCGAGCTGTTCGCGGCGAAGGTCATCGACGGGGCCGGGGCCAAGGAGACCCCGGAGGCACGGATCGTGCGCAGGCAGGCGGCCTCCTTCTGGAACACCCTGTCCCAGGCCCTCGACGCCGACGGCGACGAGCGGGTCAGCCGGGACGAGTTCGCCACCACCGCCGAGCTGGAGCCGGTGCTCGACGCCGCGATCAAGCTCGGCGTCTCGGCCCGCGACGTGACCGACATCGACCACGACGGCCGCATCAGCCTCAGCGAGTGGGTCACCCTCGACGCCATGCTGGGCATCCCGCGCCCCGACAGCGAGGAGGGCTTCCACGCCCTCGACACCGACGGCGACGGCTTCGTCAGCCAGCCGGAGTACGTCCGGGGCGTGGAGCAGTTCTTCCGCAGCGAGGACGCCTCGGCACCGGGGAACTGGGCCTTCGGCAAGTTTTGAGCCACCCCGTCCACCCCTGCCCCGGTGCCCAGGGGCAGGGGTGGACAGCCGCTCAGCCCTGCGTGCCCGCGAACTTTCCGGGTGAAAACCATCCACACCCCCCGACACGCCGGGGGTTTTGTCAGACCCCGGCGTTAGCCTTGAATCGGAAAACGGCGCGCGAGGCACCTGGCAGGTGACTGGTCTCTCCCGCACCGCATCCCACCACTCCGACCACCGACCCCGACCACTCGACGCCCTCCCGCACGCGACCCCAGCGGCCCGGGCCCCGACCGCTCGACGTGCGCGGCCTCAGCGGCCTGGGGGCGGAGGGGGCCGGGGCCTGGCCGAGTGGCACCCGCGAGCGAGGAGGCGACGGCCGGGTCTCGCTGGGCGCGTTCCGCGCGGCCTGGTCCATGTCAGGTCCTCGCCGCGCTGGATGCGTTCCGCGCGGCCTGGTCAATGTCAGGTCCTCGTCGCGTCAGGTGCGTTCCGCGCGGCCTGGTCCGTATCTGGGCCTCACCGCGCTGGATGCGTTCCGCGCAGCCTGGTCAATGTCAGGGCCTCATCGCGTCAGGTGCGTTCCGCGCGGCCTGGTCCGTATCTGGGCCTCATCGCGTCAGGTGCGTTCCGCGCGGCCTGGTCCGTATCTGGGCCTCACCGCGCCGGGTGCGTTCCGCGCGGCCTCGTGACCCGTTCGTCCGCGTCCGCGGGCTGCGGGTTCCGGACGAGTGAGCGGCCCGGGCGGGTCCCACGGGGGACAGGTGCGGGCGGGCGGGGTGCCGGGCGGGCAGGTGCTCAGGTGAGGACCGAGATCGACTCGACGCCGTAGACGATGGAGGTTTCGCGGAAGGTGAGGGTGTCGGCGTCCGGGTTGAGGCGGAGGTTGGGGAAGCGGCGGACCAGGGCCGGGTAGGCGGCGCGCAGTTCCATCCTGGCCAGTTCGGCGCCGATGCAGCGGTGGGCGCCGTAGCCGAAGGCCACGTGGGGGCTGGGGGCCCGGGAGGGGTCGAACTGGCGCACGTCGTCGCCCAGGGCGGGGTCGCGGTTGGCGGCGCTGAGGGAGCAGGCGACGACGTCGCCGGGGGCGATCGGTTGGCCGCCGACGGTGACCTCCTCGCGGGCGAAGCGGAGGAAGGCGACCTGCACGACGCTGAGGTAGCGCAGCATCTCCTCGACGAAGGGGTTGATGGCCTCGTCGGACTCGCGCAGCAGGTCGGCGGTGGCGGGGTCGCGCAGGAGCATCAGGCCGCCGAGGGCGAGCATGCTGGCGGTGGTCTCGAAGCCGCCGGTGAGCACGCCGTCGGCCAGGCCCGCGAGTTCGTCGTCGTCGATCTGGTCGCCGTGTTCGCGGATGATCATGCCGATCAGGCCGTCGCCGGGGTTCTCCCGTTGCTGGGCGACGACCTTGCGCAGGTAGACCAACGATTCGGAGATGTGGCCGAAGCCCGCGCCCGCGCCGCCGAACAGGTCGAACCGGGCCTCGGCGAGGCGCTGGAACTCGTCGCGGTCGGAGTACGGGACGCCGAGCAGCTCGCAGATGGTCAGCGACGGGATGGGCAGGGCGAACTTCTCCACCAGGTCCACCGGGCCGTCGGTCTCGGCCATGCTGTCGAGGCAGTCGGCGATGATCGCGTCGATGCGCGGGGCCAGCCGGGCCAGGCGGCGCATGGTGAACTCGGGCGTGAGCACCTTGCGCAGCCGGGTGTGCACGGGCGGGTCGGCGAAGCCGAGGCCGCCGGGGTTCTGCTCGACCTCGAGGATCTTGCCCAGGTGCGAGAAGTCGTTGCTGAAGTGCCGGGAGTCGGCGAGGACCTGCTTGACCGCTTCGTGCCCGGTGACCAGCCAGAGGTTGACGCCGAACGGCACCGGCAGCGGCACGATCGGCCCCTGGTCGGCCAGCTCGTCCAGCTCGGCGACCGGGACCACGTCGTCCCGGCGCAGCGGGACCAGGGCCCCGGCGGGCAGCAGCGACAGCGCCCGCGGCCCGACTCGCTTGAGCACGGCCTTGGTCGCCAGCTTGCGCACCCACGCCAGCGCGTTCCTGCCCATCGTCAACATCTCGGCCACTCCCCAACCAGCTCTGGTGGGCAACCGTAACCCGTGCCCCCTGAGAGCCGGTTTAGGTCCTCCTTGTCGTTATCTTCCCCACCCCCGACCCTTGTCGAACACGCGTTCGAATCGATGGTAGGGTCAGGCGATGGGGAAGATCGACACGGGCGGCGTGGCGCGGGTGTACCACCCGTGCGCCGCCCCAGTCCGGGCCATGTCGTACACCGATCCGACGCTGCTCTGGGAGATGCGTCGCTGGGTGGCGGCGTTGCGCAGTTCGGGCAAGGTCCACGCCGACCTCGCGGTCGAGTGGAGAGAGGAGAGCGCAGTGGGAGTCCTGCACGGCGACGGCGGCCTCATCGCCGAGGTCCACCCGTCGGATTTCCTGGTCCACAGCCGCGACGGCCTCGCCGTCCTGGCGGCTGAGGACTTCTGGCGCTCCTACCAGGAGCGCCGCTAGCCGGGTGGCCGGGGCGGGTGGAGCAGGCGCGGACCACCCGCCCCGGCCGCCTTTGCGCCGGGGTCAGGACAGGTGGATGGCGGGCTTGTACAGGTCCAGCCACAGCGCCAGGTCGAGCGTGCGCTCCAGGTCGTGCCTGCGGGCCGCGGCCCGCGCAGCCGGGGCGTCGACCAGGCCGCGGACGTGCTCGCGGTCGACGATGGTGAACACGGTGTCGTCGGACGACGAGAGCACGTCGCGCACCTGCGCCTGCAACGCCTCGGTGTAGCCGAGGTCCTGCGTCGACGGGTACGGGCTCTTGACCCGGTCCACAACGGACTGCGGCAGCACGTCCTTGGTGGCGTGGCGCAGCAGGCTCTTCTCCCGGTGGTCGAAGGTCTTCATCGACCAGGGCGTGTTGTAGACGTACTCCACCAGCCGGTGGTCGCAGAACGGGACGCGGACCTCCAGGCCCACCGCCATGCTCATCCGGTCCTTGCGGTCGAGCAGCGCCCGGACGAACCGGGTCAGGTGCAGGTGACAGGACAGGCGCATCCGGCGTTCCAGGTCGCCCGCGCCGTCTGGCTGGTCCACTTCGGCCACCGCCTCGCGGTAGCGGGAGTCCACATAGGCGGGCAGGTCCAGCTTGGCGGCGACGCCGGGGTCGAGCAGTTCCGGGCGGAGCTGGGCGGGTCCCGCCGAGAGCCAGGGGAAGGTGTCGGCCCGCTGCGCCTTCGGGTCGTGGAACCACTTGTAGCCGCCGAAGACCTCGTCGGCCGACTCGCCGGACAGCGCGACCGTCGAGCGCTCGCGGATGGCCTTGAACAGCAGGTGGAGCGAGGCGTCCACGTCGCCGAGGCCCGCCGGGACGTCGCGGGCGGTGAGCACCTCGCGGCGCAGGTCCGGGTCGGCCAGCGCGGTGGAGTCCAGGACGATGTCCTCGTGCTGGGACCCGACGTGCTGGGCCACGTCGTGCACGAAGGGCGTGTCGGCGGTGTCGCGCAGCTCGTCGGGGACGAAGTTCTCGGTCTGCCCGGTGAAGTCGACGGCGAAGCTGCGCACGCGCTCGGGGTCGAGCCGCTGGGCCGCCAGCGCGGTGATGGCGCTGGAGTCGAGGCCGCCGGAGAGCAGCACGCAGCGCGGCACGTCGGCGATGAGCTGGCGGCGCACGATGTCGTCGAGCAGTTCGCGCACGTGGGCGACCGAGTCGTCCTGGTCGTCGGTGTGCTCGCGGACCGGCAGGCTCCAGTAGGTGTGCTCGCGCAGGCCGCTGCGGTCGACGGTGACGACGGTGCCGGGCACGACCTCGCGCATCCCCGCCCACACCGCCTGCCCGGGTGTCTTGACGAAGGTGAACAGCTCGCGCAGGCCGTCGGCGTCGACAGCGCGCTCCACCAGCGGGTTGGCCAGGATCGCCTTGGGCTCGGAGCCGAAGAGGACCCCGTCCTGGGTGGGGTGGTAGTAGAGCGGCTTGATGCCCATGCGGTCGCGGACCAGCACCAGCTTCTGCTCGCGCGGGTCCCAGACGGCGAAGGCGTACATGCCGTTGAGCCGCTCGGCCACGGCCGGGCCCCACTCGAGGTAGCCGTGCAGCACGACCTCGGTGTCGCTGTCGGTCCGGAACCGGTGGCCCCGGCCCGCGAGTTCCGCGCGCAGCTCGCGGAAGTTGTAGGCCTCGCCGCTGTAGACCATCGCGAGGGTGCCGCCGGGGGTGTCCAGCGCCATCGGCTGGGCCCCGCCGGGCAGGTCGATCACGGCGAGCCTGCGGTGGCCCACCGCGGCGTGCCGGTCGATGTGGACCCCGCTGCCGTCCGGGCCGCGGCAGGCCATCGTCGCCGTCATCGCCTCGAGGGTTTTCCGGTGCTCACCGAGGTCCCGGTCGAAGGAGACCCATCCGACGATCCCGCACATGCGCGTTCCTCCCAACACCACGAGCCACCGGCCAGGCATTTATTTGCGTAGCCTATGTAACTTCTAACGCCACTGTAACTCCGGCGTGACCGGTGGTGATGGTGACAACTGTCTCGATCAGCGCACGGCTCGTACCTTTCTGACGCACAAACCGCCCGAAACCGCCACCAGCGCGGTCGCCAGGTAGAGGCCCGGGTAGCCGCCGAAGGCGATGACGGGCACCGCCAGCACCGGCGCGACGATCTGCGAGGCGGCCGCGGCGGCGGCGAAGACACCCAGGTCACGACCAGTGTCTGCGGCCGAGGGCAGCACCAGTGCGACCACCGCGAGGTCCACGGCCAGGAACCCGCCGAACCCGACGCCCACCAGGCCCGCCGCCAGGATCGTCAGCGGCCACGCGGGGGTGAGGGCCAGCAGCACCGCGCCCGCGCCCATCGCCGACCCGCCCGCGACCACGAACACCCGCTGCCTGCCCAGCCGGTCCGACCACCGACCCGCCGTCACCGCCGCGGCCATCGCGCCCAGCACCGTCACGGCCGTGAGCGTCGAGGCGGCCCCGCGGGGGTCGGCGACGCGCTGCTCGTCGGTCAGGTAGTAGAGCAGGTACTGGGTGACCAGGGCGAAGCCCAGCGTCACCAGGAACCGGCCCACCCACGTCCACGCCAGGTCGGCGGTGACGGCGACCCGGCCCGGCGCGCGCCGGGCGGGCGCGGGCGCGGCGGGGGCCTCGCGGTGGCCGACGAGGAACGGCACGACGGCGAGCACCGCGACGGCCGCGCACGCCAGGTAGCCCGCGCCCAGGTCGGTGACCACCTGGTTGACCAGGACGGTGCCCAGCAGCGCGCCGAGCATCTGGGTCATGCCCGCCCAGCCCGCCACGGCGCCCAACTGCGGGCGCGGCACGGTGTCCGGGATCGCCGCCATCAGCCCGGCCTGCACCGACGACAGCCCCACCTGCGCGACGACCCAGCCCAGCACCAACTCCACCGGCCCACCCGCGACCGCCAGCCAGGCCAGACCCGCGGCGGCGACCACGACGCCTGCGGCGATCCACGGCCCGCGCCTGCCCCACGGTGTGCGGGTGCGGTCGCTGGCCGCGCCGAACAGCGGCACGGCCACGGCGGTGACCGCGGCCCCGACACCGGTCGCCAGCCCGAGCAGGGCCTCTTTGCCCCCGGGCGCGAACTGCTCGGCCTGCCGGGCGAGCTGCGCCAGCGACGGGGTGAGGAACGCCAGCCACATGCCCGTGCTGGCCAGGGCGAAGCGGGCGGTCCACGCGCGGGAGACGGGCTCGGGTTCGACGGGGGGCGCGGGCGCGCGGGTGGTCACGTCCTCGGTCATGCGGTCGAGCGTGGCGGGGAGCCGTGCGGGTGCGGCTTAAGCGGGGCTGAACGGGGCCCACCGTCGACGCGCTGGGGGCTGGAGCAGTGGCCGACCTCGGCGGGCGCGCCCGGGTTCACGTGACCGGGGAGCTGCGACGCCGTTGTCGCACTCGAGTGTCCACTTTGGTCTGGGCGCTGGTGTTCGCCGCCGAGGTGGGGATGTGGTCGGGGCCGAGTCCAGGTCGGTCGCCGGACGCCAGGACCGGCACCGCGGGTACCTGCGCAGAGGGGTGGCTGGTGGGCCGAGCCAAGACCGCGCTGTCGCGGCGGGTGTGAGTGGTGTCAACCGCCGTCGCCAGAGCAGTGAAAACCGGCGGGAAGAGGAGGGACACGCGACGAACAGACCGTCCGGGTCCTGGGTGACCGCCGCACGCGAGGGGCGGTCACCCACGCCGGTGTCGGTCAGCATCCGGGTTGGCGCCCGGACCGGTGCCGAGGCCCGCTACTTGTCCTGGGCGCGGTCGCGGGGCTTGCTGGCCTTGAGGGAGCCCGGCTTGGCCTTGGCACCCGGGTCGTTGCGGGTCTTGACCAGGCTGGCGACCGTCACGGTGACGAGGATGCCGATGATGACCGCGAGGCTGACCGGGGTGGAGATCTCGGGGACGGACGTGGAGATGTCCACGTGGGCCCAGTGCAGGATCAGCTTCACGCCGATGAAGGCCAGGATGATGGCCAGGCCGGTCGAGAGGTAGACCAGGCGGTCGAGGAGGCCCTTGACCAGGAAGTAGAGGGCGCGCAGGCCGAGCAGGGCGAAGGCGTTGGCCGTGAAGACGATGTAAGCCTCCTCGGTGACGCCGAAGACCGCCGGGATCGAGTCCAGGGCGAACAGCAGGTCGATGCCGCCGATGGCGACCAGGACCAGGAACAGCGGGGTGGCGACGCGCTTGCCCGCGTCGCGGGTGAACAGCCTGCCGCCGTCGTAGTCGTCGGAGATGGGGAACATCCGGCGGGCGATCTTGACCACGCCGTTGTCCTCGATGTCGGGTTCCTCGTCGCGGTGGCGGAAGAGCTGGACCGCGGTGAACATCAGCAGGGCGCCGAAGACCAGGAACATGAACGAGAACAGGCTCAGCAGGGTGGCGCCGAGCATGATGAAGATGGCGCGCATGATCAGCGCGAGCACGATGCCGAAGGTCAGCGCCTTGTGCTGGTGTTCCTCCGGGACCGCGAACGTCGTCATGATGATCACGAAGACGAACAGGTTGTCGACGCTGAGGCTCTTCTCGACGATGTAGCCCGCGAAGTACTCGGTGCCGTACTCACCGCCCGCGAGCATCGTGAACACGACGCCGAAGGCGATCGCCACCAGGATGTAGAACACCGACCACGCCACGGCCTCCTTGAACCCGACCTTGTGCGGGCGCAGCGCCGCCAGGGTGAGGTCCAGCGCCAGCAGCGCGACGATGATCCCGATGGTGCCCGCCCAGGCGAGCCCACTGACTTCCAGCACCGACAACCTCCACAGGACAGTCCAGACGCCCCGAGATTAAGGCAATTGAGACACCCGCGCTCGGGCCGGCGCACGCCGCCACTGCCAGTGCCCGCCGGGTAGCGGGGCGCGCATGAAGGAATCCTCATCTGGCCTGGTCGGCGGCGCCGGACAGGGCGGAGGCCGCCCACCCGGTCGGATGAGCGGCCTCCGTCACGGGAGCGCGTGGGGGTCAGCCGAGGCCGAGGCCCTTGGCCAGCACGGGCCAGGACTGCTGCAGCGCCCGGTCCCAGTACGGCCAGCTGTGCGTGCCCTTGCCGTAGTAGTCCACGGTGGCGGGGATGTCGAGCTGGCGGAGCCGGTCGGTGAAGCTGCGCGAGGTCAGCAGGGTGGAGGCGTCCAGCGGGTCGCCACCGGTGCCGGGCGGGTCGAGCGGGCCGACCTCGCCGTTGCCGGAGCTGATGTAGAGGTTGATGCCGCGGAACTTCTCGATGTTGGCGTACGGGTTGTGCTTGCGCCAGATGTTGCCGTTGAGCCACTCGTGGCCCCACAGGTCGTTCCAGTTCCAGAAGCCCTCGCGGACCAGGATGCCCTTGATGACGCCCGCGGTGCCGATGTACTGGGTGTTGGGGATGCCGGAGTACGAGGCGACGGACTGGAAGGTGCCCGGGTAGGCGTAGCCGTAGTACAGCGCGCCGTAGCCGCCGATCGAGACGCCCGCGGCGGCGCGCTGGGTGCCGCCCTTGTAGCCGCGCTCGATGATCTGGAGGACCTCCTCCATGTGGAAGGCCTCCCAGTTCGCGGTCCTGGCCAGGCCCATGTTCCACCACTCGGAGTACATCCCGGCGGCGCCGTCGGTGGGCATGACCGTGATGACGCCCTTGTCCGCGGTGAACTGCTTGGCGCTGGTCTTGACGTCCCAGGAGGTGTAGTCGAGCTTCTCGCAGCACCCGTGCAGCAGCCACAACTGCGGCCAGGTCTTGTCACCGGTCGGCGACCAGTCCTCGGGCAGGTAGACGCGGACCTTGCCGTTCTTGCGCAGCGCCGGGCTCTGGATCTCCAGGTCCAGGGTCCGCTCGTCGAGCCGGGTCTCCTTGACGACCTTGGCGCCGTCGTCCGCGGTGACCTGCGGCGCGCCGGAGGGCAGCGCCGCGTTGGGGGTGGGCGCGCTCGTCGGGGCAGGCTTGGGCGTGCTGGTCGTCGGCCGCGATGGCCACCACGGGAACAGCGAGGCGTTCGCGGGCGCCTGGACCAGGGTCGCGGTCACCACGACGGCGGCGAGCACAGCTCCGCTGCCGTAGAGCGCGCGCCTGCGCTTCGGCGAACCCCGACCATCACCTTTTTGTCTCCGTGGCATGGCCTGTCACTCCGTTTCTTATCACATTCCTCACAAAGGAATGTTCCCGTGCTTTTTCGCCGGGATGGACTGCTTCTTGGTGCGCAACGAACGCAGAGCGCGAGCGATCTGCAAACGGGTGCGTGAAGGCGGGATCACCATATCCACATATCCGCGCTCAGCGGCGACGTACGGTGTTGCCTGCCATTGTTGATACTCATCCGTGAGCTTGCGGCGCAGCGCCTCGCGCTCGTGCTCCGGCGCGGCGCCGAGCTCGCGGCGGTGCAGGATCTGGACGGCGCCCTGCGCGCCCATGACCGCGATCTCCGCGGTCGGCCAGGCCATGTTGACGTCGGCGCCGAGGTGCTTGGAGCCCATCACGGCGTAGCCGCCGCCGTAGGCCTTGCGCACGACGACGGTCACCATGGGCACGGTGGCCTCGGAGTAGCTGTAGATCAGCTTGGCCCCGCGCCGGATGATGCCGCCGCGTTCCTGGTCCATGCCGGGCATGTAACCAGGAACGTCGACAAAGGTCACTATCGGAATGTCGAACGCGTCGCAGAAGCGAACAAAACGAGCGGCTTTCTCCGAGGCGTCGATGTCGATGACGCCCGCGTTGTGCATCGGCTGGTTCGCCACCACGCCCACCGTGCGGCCCTCGACGCGGCCGAAAGCGCAGATCATGTTCTTGGCGAAGGCGGCGTGGATCTCGGTGAACTCGCCGTCGTCGAGCACCGCCTGCAGCACCCGGTACATGTCGTAGCCCTGGTTGGGCGAGTCCGGGATGAGCTTGTCCAGCGCCAGGTCGGTGGCGGTGAGGTCGGCCTCGCCCTCGTGGCCGTAGACCGGGGCGGGGTCGACGTTGTTCTGCGGCAGGTAGCCCAGCAGGGTCTGCACCCACTCGATGGCGTCCGCCTCGTCGGCGGCCCGGTAGTGGGCGTTGCCGGAGACCTCGCTGTTGACCTGGGCCCCGCCCAGCTCGGCCTGGGTGACCC
The DNA here is from genome assembly GCF_009745975.1 of Actinokineospora pegani. Lineage (GTDB taxonomy): Bacteria > Actinomycetota > Actinomycetes > Mycobacteriales > Pseudonocardiaceae > Actinokineospora > Actinokineospora pegani. The sequence goes on from NZ_WHOL01000064.1 coordinate 141,661, forward strand.
GCTCACCGGTGACGGCGTTGACCACCTCGGGGCCGGTGACGAACATGTGCGAGGTGTCGTCGACCATGACCGTGAAGTCGGTCATCGCCGGGGAGTACACCGCACCGCCCGCGCAGGGCCCGAGGATCATCGAGATCTGCGGGATGACGCCGGAGGCGTGCGCGTTGCGCCTGCCGAGTTCGGCGTAGTAGGCCAACGAGACGACGCCCTCCTGGATGCGCGCGCCGCCGGAGTCGTTGATGCCGATGATCGGGCAGCCCAGCTTCATCGCCAGGTCCATGACCTTGAGGACCTTCTCGCCGAAGACCTCGCCCATGCTGCCGCCGAAGACGGTGAAGTCCTGGGAGAACAGGCACACCTGGCGGCCGTCGATGGTCGCCTCGCCGGTCACGACGCCGTCGCCGTAGGGGCGGTGGGCGTCCATCCCGAACTCGGTGGTGCGGTGCCGGGAGAACACGTCGAGCTCGACGAAGGAGCCGGGGTCGACGAGCTGGTCGATCCGCTCGCGCGCGGTGAGCTTGCCCTTGGCGTGCTGCCGATCGGCCGCCCGCTTCTCGGCGAGCCGGATGGCCTCGTCGTTGCGTCCGGCCAGGTCCGCGATGCGGTAGGCCGTCGTGGGCGCGAAGTAGCCGTCTTCTCCGAACATCACTGCCTCCTCCTCACTCAGGTCAAGCGCGGTCGGGTGGTTCCGGTTTCACTGGTGAGCTGATGAGCGTGGGTGGTCGAGAGCGGCGCGCAGCTCGCGCGCGATGACCGCCACGTTCGGGGGGTCGATCATGGTCAGGTGATCGCCGGGCACCTTGACGATCTCGAGGGCGCCCGCGTGCTCGTCCCAACCCAGGGTGTCGTCGGTGCGCTTGTAGCGGGGGTCGAGCTGGGTGGTGAGCGGGTGCGGCTCCTTGGCGCGGAACAGCACGACGCGGCCACTGTAGGGCTTCGGGTGGTAGTTCTCGGCCACCCGGGCGTCCACGTAGGAGGTGTACTGGTGGTGCAGGGCGGCGGCGCCCATGCCCTCCACGTTGGCCGCGAGGGACTCGACGACGTACTGGATCTGCTGCTCGTCGTCCATGCCGCCGAGCCGCTCGGGGGTCAGGTCGAGGTCGACGCCGTAGGTGTCCTGGATGTGCTCGGCGAAGCGGGCGAACCGTTCCAGGTTGACCTGCTCCTGCGAGACCGGTCGCGGCCCCTCCAGCGGCAGGATCGTGTCGATCATCGCCACCAGCTCGACCTGCTCGCCGCGGGCGGTGAGCAACTGGGCGATCTGGTAGGACAGCAGCCCGCCGAACGACCAGCCCGCGAGCCGGTACGGGCCCGACGGCTGCACCTCGCGCAGCAGCTCCAGGTAGCGCTCGGCCTTGGCCTCGAGGGTGTCGACGTCGTCGAGGCGCTCGAAGCCGTAGACCGGGACGCCGGGCCCCATGAACTGCACCAGCGACCGGTAGACGCTGGTCGGGCCGCCCGCGGGGTGGAACAGGAAGATCGGCGTGCCGGTGTCGCTGTCCTGCAGCACGCGCATCGGCTTGCCGCCGTTGCCCTCGATCTGCTCGCGCAGCAGGTCGGCCATGGCCGCCACGGTCGGCTCGGCGAACAGGGTGGCCTGGTCGGGGGCGGCGTCGAGCTCGCGGTCGATGGCCGCGTGCACCCGGGCGGCCTGGTCCTCGTCGCCGACGGCGAAGAACGTGTCGTGCACGCCGGGCTCGGGGATCTCCAGGACGTCCTGCCAGATCCGGGCCACCCAGCGCTCGGACGGGTCGCGCGGGCCGACCTTGCGCGGCCCGGCCTTGGCCTGGCGGGCGGCGCGGTCGGCCGGGTCGGCCTCGCCGAGGCCGGAGGCCTCGGACAGGTGGTCGGCCAGCTCGGCCAGGCTCGCCCCGCGCAGCAGCAGCGGCACCGGCAGCGGCAGGCCGAAGTCCCGCTCGACCGCGCCGCGGGCGCGCATGGCCAGCAGCGAGTCGAGGCCGAGCTGGGTCAGCGGCACGTACCGGTCGATGTTCTCGGCGGAGAAGCCCATCAGCTCGGCGATGATCGCGACCAGGTGGTCTTCCAGCGCCTGGCGGGCCGCGGGCGGCGCCATGCCGCGCAGCGCGGCCATGCCCGCCCAGTCCGGGCCGGCGGTGGGCGCGGCCTGCTCGTCCGGCTTGACCACGGCGAAGAACGGGCGGGCCAGCAACTGCGGGAACAGCGACAGGGTGGTGCCCAGGTCGAGCCTGGCCACGCCGGTGGCGGCCCGGCCGCTGGCCAGGACGGACTCCAGCGCCTGCATGCCCTCGGTCGGGCCGAGCGGGTCGAGCACCGGGTTGTCCCGGCCGACCGCGCCGCCGACCTCGGCCCAGGCGCCCCAGTTGACGGTGGTGGCGCGCAGGCCCTGCGCGCGCCGCCAGGCCACCACGGCGTCGAGCCAGGCGTTGGCGGTGGCGTAGGCGCCCTGGCCGGGCGAGCCGAACAGCGCGGCGGCCGAGGAGTACATCAGCCACCAGTCGAGCCGGTGGCCGAGCGTGGCGTGGTGCAGCGCGACCGCGCCGGTGGCCTTGGCGTGCCAGACCCGTTCCAGGTCCGCGCCGTCCAGGGTGGCCGTCGCGCCGTCGGCGAGGACGCCCGCGGCGTGCAGCACGCCGCGCAGCGGGACGCCGCCCGCGGTGGCCGCGGCGACGAGCCGCTCGGCGACCCCGGGTTCGGCGACGTCGCCCGCGACGACCTCGATCTCGGCGCCGAGGCCGCGCAGCTCGGCGACCAGCGGTTCGTTGTCGGTGGTCAGGCCGCGGCGGCCGGAGAGCACGACGCGGGTGGCGCCGCCCTCGGCCAGCCACTTGCCCGCCAGCAGGCCCAGGCCGCCGAGACCACCGGTGATGACGTAGCCGCCGTCGCGGACCGTGGGGTGCTCCGCCGTCTCGGACGGGGCGCCGTCCCCGGGGAGGTCGAAGCGGGCGCGGGCCAGTTCGGCCGTGTGCCGGACGCCGCCGCGCCAGGCGATCTCGTCGGCGGCGTCGTCGGCGGCGAGTTCGGCGGCGAGCTGGCCCAGCCAGTCGTCGCTGGCCCGGTCGCCGTCGAGGTCGAGCCAGGTGGCGCGCAGCTCGGGGTTCTCGAAGGCCAGCACGCGGGCCAGGCCGCGCAGGGCGGCCTGGTCGGGCGCGCCCGGCTCGCCGTCGCCGACGGCCGCGGCGCCGCGGGTGGCCAGCCACAGCCGGGGCGGCTGCCAGCCGGGCTCGGTGTTGGCGGTCAGCCGCCCGACGAGCGCGGAGGCGGCGAGCACGTGCCGCCGCGCGGCCTGGGGGTCCAGGCCCGAGCCGCCCTCGGCGAGGTAGACGACCCCGGCCGGGGCGCCGCCCGTGAGCACGGCGTCCACGGGGGCGACGACGACCTCGGCGCCGAGGCGGTCGCGCAGGCCCGCGACCCACTCCGGCTCGGCGTCGCCGACCACGACCCAGCGTCGACCGTCCACATCGGCCGTCTCAAGGGGAGTTTCGACCCAGCGGGCCTCGAACGCCTTCTCCGACAACGGCAGCGGCACCGAGGAGCGCTGCAGGCGGCGGACGTAGACCTGGTCGATGTCGACGACCACGGCCCCGTCCGCGTCGACGAGCCGCACCGCGCCGATGAGCCCGTCGAGGCCCTCGTCGAGGGAGTCGAGGCGGGCCTCGACGCGCACGGCCGCGGCGGCGTCGCCGAGGACGCGGACCCGGCCCAGCGACAGCGGCAGGTAGGTGCCGCCGCCCGCGCTGATCCGGTCGAACGCGGCGGCGGCGAGGGCGTGCAGCGCGGCGTCGGCCAGGGCCGGGTGCAGCACGTACCCGGTGTGCCTGCCCGCTTCCTCCGGCAGCGCGATGGCGGCGGAGGCGACCCCGTCCCCGGCGACGACGTCGCTCAGGCCGCGGAAGGCGGGCCCGTAGGCCTGGCCCATCTCGGCCAGCGCCGGGTAGAGGTCGACCGGCTCGCCGCCGGTGGACCACCCCAGCGGGGCGGGGTCGGCGTCGGCGCGGCGGACGGTGGCCGAGGCGTGCCTGGTCCAGGTGCCCGCCGCCGACTTGGCGCTGACGGTGACCAGGCCGCCGTGGCGGTCGGTCAGGGTGAGCGAGGTGGTGATCTCGGTGTGCGCGGCCAGCGGCAGCACCTGGGTCAGCTCGACGTCGCGGACCTCGACCTGGCCCTTGAGCGCCTCCCGGGCGGCGGCCAGCGCCAGCTCCAGGTACCCGGTGCCGGGGAAGATCGCGACGCCGTGCGCGGCGTGGTCGGCCAGCCAGGGCCGGACCTCGGTGCCCACGTCGGCGCGCCAGACGTGCCGGTCGCCCTCGGGCAGCTCGATGTGCACGCCCAGCAGCGGGTGGCGCCCGGCGGGCGCGGCGGCGGCCGGGCGGGCCTTGGGCCAGAAGCCCTTGTGCTCCCAGCGCGGGCCGGGCAGCGACACCGGGGGCAGCGCCTCGTGCCGCTCGGCCAGCACGGTCGGGTGCCCGGTGGCGTGCAGCGCGGCGAGGCTGGTGAGGAAGGTCTGGCGCTCGCCGTCCCTGCGGTGCGCCGAGGCCAGCCCGGTCACCTTGCCCGCGGCGGTCTGCTCGAGCGCCGACAGCGCGATCGGGTGCGGGGAGATCTCGACGAACCGGGTGTGGCGGTCCTCGACGGCGGCGGTGAGCGCCTGGGCGAAGCGCACCGGCTGGCGCAGGTTGCGCACCCAGTACTCGACGTCGAACGCCGGGACCTCGCGCGGGTCGTCGAGGACGGTGGTGTAGCAGGGGATGGCGGCCTCGGCCGGGATCAGCCCGGCCATGCCCGCGCGGAACTCGTCGAGGAACGGCTCGACGGCGGGCGAGTGGCCCGCGCCGCCGACCTTGAGCTTGCGGGCCAGGCGGCCCAGGCCCTCGGTGTGCGCGAGCAGCGCGTCGACCTCGGCGGCGTCGCCGGTGACGGTGCACTGGGTCGGCGAGGCGTAGACGGCGACGGCCACGTTGGGGAACCGGGGCGCCAGCTCGTCGAACTCGGCCTGCGACAGCTCCAGCACGGCCATCGCGCCGACGCCGGAGTCGTTGATGCCGGAGAGGATGTTGGCCCGGGTGGTCATCACCTTGAGACCGTCCACGACCGACAGCGCGCCCGCGGTGACCGCGGCGGCGACCTCGCCCATGGAGTGGCCGACCACGGCGGTGGGCTCGACGCCGTGCGCGCGCCACAGCGCGGCCAGCGCGACCTGCACGCCGAACAGCGCGGGCTGGGTGGCGGCCAGGTTGGGCAGCTCCTGCTCGCCTGCGAGCACCTGGCGCAGCGAGAACCCGGTGACCGCGACGAAGTCGGGGTCCAGGGCCTCCACGGCGGTGCGGAACGCGGGCTCGGTGGCCAGCAGCTCGCGGCCCATCCGCTCCCAGGTGGACCCGTAGCCGGAGAAGACGAAGACCACGGCGGTGTCGTCGCGGCGGGACTGCCCGGTCACCACGCCCGCGCCGGTCTCGCCGCGCGAGAGCGCGCGCAGCGCGGCGGCCAGCGCCTCGCGGCCGGAGCCGACGACGGCCCCGCGCTGGGGCAGGTGCTCGCGGCGGCGGGCCAGGGTGGCCGCGACCGCGCCGAGGGCGACCCCGGTGTTGGCCTCGACGAAGTCGGCGAGGTCGCCCGCGCGCTGGGCCAGCGCGGCCGACGAGCGCGCCGACAGCGCCAGCACGTGCGTCTCGGTCTCGTCAGCGCGCGGCACCCGGCGGCGCTTGGCGGGCCACTCCTCCAGCACGACGTGGGCGTTGGTGCCGCCGAAGCCGAAGGCGGACACGCCCGCGCGGGCCCGGCCGGAGTAGCGCGGCCAGGCCGCGCCCTCGCCGACCACGCGCAGGCCGTTGCCGTCGAAGTCGATGTTGGGGTTGGGCGCGGTGTAGTGCAGGCTCGCCGGGATGCGCCCGTTGCGCATGGCCAGCACGACCTTGATGAACCCGGCGATGCCCGCCGCGCCCTCCAGGTGGCCCAGGTTGGACTTGACCGAGCCCAGCAGCAGCGGGCGGTCGGCGGTGCGGCCGCTGCCGAGCACCTGGCCCAGCGCCCCGGCCTCGATCGGGTCGCCGAGGAAGGTGCCGGTGCCGTGCGCCTCGACGTAGTCCACACCGGACGGGTCGAGGTCGGCCACCGAGTAGGCCTCGCGCAGCAGCGCGGCCTGGGCGTCGGGGTTGGGCGCCATCATGCCGTTGGAGCGGCCGTCGGAGTTGACCGCGGAGCCGCGCACGACCGCGAGCACGCGGTCGCCGTCGCGGCGGGCGTCGGTGAGCCGCTTGAGCACGACCACGCCGCAGCCCTCGCCGCGCACGATGCCGTCGGCGGCGGCGTCGAAGGCCTTGCACCTGCCGTCGGCGGCGAGCACGCCCGCGCTGTGGAAGTTGGCGAACACCGCCGGGCTCAGCAGCAGGTTGACCCCGCCGACGAGGGCGTGGTCGGTCTCGCCGCGCTGCAGCGACTGCACGCCGTGGTGGATGGCCACCAGCGACGACGAGCAGGCGGTGTCCACCGTCAGCGACGGGCCGCGCAGGTCGAGCAGGTAGGACAGCCGGTTGGCCGCGATGCTGGCCGCGGCTCCGGTGCCCGACCAGGCGTCGATGGCGGGCAGGTCGACCATGGTCAGGTGGCCGTACTCCACCGCGGACAGGCCGACGAACACCCCGGTCCGCGAGCCCTTGAGCGCGGCGGGGGCGATGCCCGCGTCCTCCAGCGCCGCCCAGGCGACCTCCAGCAGCAGCCGCTGCTGTGGGTCCATCGCCTCGGCCTCGCGCGGGGTGATGCCGAAGAACGCCGCGTCGAAGCCCGCGACGTCGTCGAGGAAGCCGCCCAGCCGGGGCAGGCCGGCCAGGTCGGCGGCCGGGGCGAACTGCTCCCAGCGGCCCGCGGGCACCTCGGAGATGCCGTCGCGGCCGGTCGAGAGCAGGTCCCAGAACGCCTCGGGCGAGTCCACGCCCTTGGCCAGGCGCACGCCGACGCCGACGACGGCGACCGGCTCGCCGGGGTCGATGGCGGGGGTGCGCAGCGCCACCTCGGCGCCCGCGGGGCCGCCGGTCAGGTTCGCCACCAGGGCGCTGATGGTCGGGCTCTCCCAGGCCAGGGTGGGCGGCAGCGGCCTGCCCAGCAGCTTGCCCAGGTCGCCGGAGAGCACCACCGCGTCGCGGGAGGACATGCCCAGCTCGGTGAGCGGGCGGTCGGGGTCGACCTCGGACACCGGCAGCCCGCGGAGCTCGGCGACCCGCTCGACCAGCCAGCCGAGCAGGGATTCGTGCGAACTCATCACGCGCGTCCGTCCTTGAGGGTGCCTTCGGCCCAGCGCTTGCGGCACACCGCGCGGCTGACCTTGCCGCTGGAGGTGCGCGGCACGCCGCCGGGTTCGACGATGAGCACGTCGTGCAGGGAAAGTCCGTGGTGGTGCGACACCGCCGCGGTGACCGCCCTGGTGACCTCGGCGCGGTCGAGGTCCTCGGCGGAGACGACCTTCGACCGCTCGAGCATGACCATGACGTTCTCCCGGCCGCCGTCGAACACCGAGAAGGCGACCAGCGCGTGCTTGCGCACGGCCGGGTGCGCCTGCTCGACGGTGGCCTCGATGTCCTGCGGGTAGTGGTTGCGGCCGTCGACGATGATCAGGTCCTTCATCCGGCCGGTGATGAACAGCTCGCCCTGGTGGAGCACGCCCAGGTCGCCGGTGCGCAGCCAGCCGCGGCCGTCGACGCCGCGGCCGTCGAAGCCGTCGCCTTCCAGGTCCTGGCCGAACACCTCGGCGGTCTGCTCGGGGCGCCGCCAGTAGCCCGCGGCGATGTTGACCCCGGACAGCCACAGCTCGCCGACCATGCCCTCGTCGACGAGCTTGCCCGACTCGGGGTCGACGATGCGCAGCTCCTGGCCGAAGGCCCAGCCGCAGGACACGAGCTGCGAGGCCGCGGCGCCCTCGGCGGCGGGGACGGCCACGCCCCTGGTCAGCGCGTCGCGGTCGAACTCGACCGCGCGGGGCTCGGTGTCCGGGACGCCGGAGGCCACCAGCACGACGGCCTCGGCCATGCCGAACGACGGGCGGTGCGCGGTGCGCTTGAGCCCGCACTCGGCGAAGGCGTCGGCGAAGCGGTCGATCGAGGCCATGGTGACCGGCTCGGAGCCGTCGACCATGGACACCACGTCGGACATGTCGAGCAGCGCCTTCTCCTTGTCGCTGACCCGGGTGCCCGCGTAGGCGTAGGCGAAGTTCGGGGCGGCGGTGATGCCGCCGTGGGCGTCGGCGAGGGCCCGCACCCAGCGGATGGGGCGCTCGAGGAAGGCGATGGGGTCCATCAGCACGACCGGGCTCGAGGTCACCATCGGCACCGCGACGGCGAGCACCAGGCCCATGTCGTGGAACAGCGGCAGCCAGCTCACCATGGTGGTCTCGTCCTGGGCCGCCTGGAAGCACTCGGCGTTCTGCCTGGCGTTGGCCAGCACGTTCCGGTGGGTGATCACCACGCCCGCGGGGACGCGGGTGGAGCCGGAGGTGTACTGCAGGTAGGCGATGTCGTCCGGGCGCGGGGCGACCTCGGCGCAGTCGGCCGCGCGGCTGTCCGGGATGGTGTCGACCGAGACGATGTGCGGGATCGAGATGCCCTGGTCGGCGAGGTAGGCCTCGAGGGTGGCGCGCTGCTCGTCGAGGGTCAGGGCCATCGCCGGGGCGCAGTCGCCGAGCACGGCGGCGAGCCGGTCGGCGTGGCCGGGCAGGTCGGGCTGGAACAGCGGGACCCCGATGGCCCCGGCGCGGATGGCGCCGATCAGGCCCGCGATGTAGTCGGCGGACTGCCGGGCCAGGACGACCACGCGGTCGCCGGGGGCGGTGCACGCCTGCACCCGCGCGGCCACGGCGCTGACCCTGGTGTCGAGCTCGCGCCAGGTCAGCGAGGTGGCGTGGCCGTCGACGCTGGCGCGGTAGTCGAGGAAGGTGATGGCGGTGTCGTTGGGGCGCTCACGCGCCCACCAGGCGCAGAGCGTGGCCAGCGACCCCTCGCCGACCTCGACCGGCGCCGCGGGGCCGCCGGTCCGCACACCTGCAGAAGTCATCGTGTCCCGTCCCTCGCCGTCGTCGGGGCGCCGGACCGCACACGGGACCCATTGCGCACCATTCCGCCAGCGCCAAATAGCGGCGAAATGTGGATCTCATTTGCATCCGACTGATCCGGTCGATCCGAAAAACAATTCGACCACCCGTCGATCACCATATTTTCGGTACCCAGCGGGTGTCAACCATTCACGTTTGCAGCACAAGTGCGCGAACTGCTAAAACATTGTTTTTAAGCGGACGTGGGGAAAAACCGGATCGGTGTTGTCAACAGCGTGACAGCTCATCCTCATCCTCCCTGGTCAGCGGCCACCCCACGTGGGCGAGCGCACACGGTCCGCGAGCTGAGACTCGCGAACCGCGTGCGGTCTCGTTATGCCGGTGCCGGAGCCGACTCTTCGGCGTGGAACTGCTCCTCGAGCTGCTCGGGGCTGTAGTCGAGATCGATCGCGGCGACGGACATGCCGCGCGCGCCCTCGATGGCGCCGAGGCGGCGCATCGCCCGGCCCGCGGCGTACTCCATGACGCCCTCGAGCCGCATGTCGAACGGGTCGCCGTCGAACTGCTTGGTGGTCCACTCGATCTGCGCGATCGCGTGCGGCACCAGGCGGCCCATCTCGTCCTGCACGACCTGCCAGAGCCGGTCGTCCGCGGCGACGTGGCGGCGGCAGGTGAAGGTGCCCCAGGCCATGTGGCGGCGCTCGTCGGAGCCGATCCACCGGATGAGCTCCTGCAGGCCGGGCAGGATCTTGTTGGCCTTGCAGGCCTTGTTCCACACGTAGTAGCCGGTCAGCGCCAACACGCCCTCGACGATGTGGTTGTAGACCACCGACGCGCGGACCTGGTTCTCCGGGCTGGGGTCGTCCTGCAGCGCGCCGAGGGCGTTGGGCAGCGCGTCGTAGAAGATCGCCCGGTAGCCGGGGTTGTCCTCGACGTGGGAGTGCAGGTCCTCGTTGACGCCCACCGCGTCCAGCCAGATCCGGAAGGCCTGGGTGTGCTTGGCCTCCTCGAAGGTGAACTGGGTCAGGTACATCTCGTCGCCGAAGCGGCCCTCCTGGCCCATGGCGCGCAGGAACGGCTGGATGTCCTGGGTGACGGCCTCCTCACCGCCGACGAACTGGGCGCAGAGCATGGTCGCGATGAACCGCTGCTCCTCGGTGAGGTTCTGCCAGTCCTGCGCGTCCTGGGTGAAATCGATGGTGCTGGGGTCCCAGAAGCGGCGGTTGCCCTTGGCGAACAAGCGCAGCGGCAGGGAGTCCCAGTCGAGGCCCGCCTTGCTGAGCGAGTGGAACTGCGTCCGGCGCTCGGTGGCCGAGGCGTGGTCGAGGTCGGTCACGGGACTACTCCTTCGGGGGGTTCGGGGAGGGGCGGGGTCAGCCCGCGAACGGGACGTCGATCCAGGACTTGTCCTGCTCGGTGGACAGGAAGCCGAGCTTGCCGCCGTCGACGTTGGAGTCGATGAACAGCGCGTCCTTGGAGTCGACGACCAGGGCCAGCCGGTGCCCGGCCGCGACGTTGTAGGCCGTGGGGCTGAACCGCAGGTCGATCGCCAGCGGGGCGCCGGGGGTCGCGCCGCGCCAGGTGAACGGGGTGTAGTTGACGAGCTTGCCGGTGCCGAGCTGGTCGACGTCGTAGAGGTAGGCCACGACCGTGCCGCGCTCCTTCGGGGGGCTGAGCACCAGGTGGGAGGTGACCTCGCCGCGGATCTTCTGCGTCGAGCGGGTCTTGGGGCCGAACCAGACGCCGCCGCTGGACCTGTCGGTGAACGGCATGAAGTTGGTCGGCGGGTTGCCGGTGAACGCCTCGAGGGTGTAGGTGGCCAGTGGTATGCCGCCGTTGGCCGAGGTGTCCTTGTTGGCGTTGATCTCGGTCTTGAACGGGGCGGGCGCGGTGGTGCTCATCTGGGCGTCGCCCGCGAACAGGCCCGCGGGCTTGGGACCGAGGTAGTACTTGGTGGACGGTCGCTGCAGCAGCGCCGCGTAGCTCTGGTAGCCCTCGACCTTGGCGCTGTTGGGCCGGGGGTGGACCTGCACCGGGTCCAGCTTGGTGATCGAGTCGTCGGTCTTGGCGACGTGGGCGTCGAACCACTTGCCGACGTTGCTCCAGACCAGGCTGTCCAGGCCGAGCAGGCCGCCGTACTCGGTGGCGGCGTGGTCGCCGGGCATCAGCACGAGCTGCTTGGGGCCGGTGAGCCGGTCGTAGAGCTCGCCCATCTGGCCCGGCTCGAAGACCGTCTCGCTCCAGGTGTGCTGGATGAGCGTCGCGGGCTTGTTGCGGTTGATCCGGTCGATGTGGTTGACCGGCGAGCGCGGCTGCGCCCACTCCTGGACGGCCCGGTCCTGCGCGTCGGTCTGGTGCGGGTCGTAGATGGTCGCCAGCATCTGGTCGGACTCGAAGCTCAGCCGCCCGTTCTGCTTGCCCGACAGGTGCAGCACCGTCGCCGCCAGGCCGTGGCGGGTGCGCTCGGTCAGGAAGGAGCGCACCATGTCGCTCCACCCGCTCATGGACACGACCGCCTTGATCCGCGGGTCGACACCCGAGGCGATGATGCCGATGCCCGCGCCGTAGGACACGCCCGCGACACCGACCCGGTCGACGTCGGAATCGGTGTTCGCGATACCCCAGTCGATCACGTCGGACACGTCGTTGAGGTCGTCCTGACCGGCGACCTGCACCTCGCCGCCGGACTCGCCGAAGCCGCGGGTGCCGTAGCTCAGAACGGTGTAGCCCTTTTCCGCCAGTTTCGTGGCCGGGATGATGTTCTGCGTGACGCCGCCGCCCCAGGCGCTGATGAGAATCGCCAACGGCCGGTCCGCACCGGCGCGGGGCTCCATCACCATTGTCCGCAACTTCACGCCGTCGCGGGACACGATGTCGACCATGCGCGTCTCGAACCCGCTCGCCTGGGCGCCGCCAACCCCTGGCCCACCCACGACCACAGCGGCGAGCATGGCCACCGCGGCACCGACCGCGGCACGTTTACGCGACATCCGAACACCCATTCCGCTGCGACTGAAGACGCCTTTGCCTATTCCCGAGATATCCTCACTCGGAGAATGCAGTGCACATACAAATAGATATTTATGCGATAAGAAGGTAGCATCGGCATTTTTGGGGGTCAAGACACGCGCGAGACCGATTCAGTTCTTGCTCAGCACACACAAAAAAGCCGCTAAGCCTGCTCACGATCGCAGCAGCGCAAAACGTGAATGAAACACGAGAAAGATTCACCTACCGCAGCTCTCAGCCACTTTGAGTGACGAGGCGCATCGCTGTGCGAGCTTTGGGGTACCGCCCAGTCCGTACGGGTACCGCGTTGTTCATGTTCGGTCGGATGATCGAATAAATCGTCACAGCGTTATCATTCGACCACGGCCGTTCCGGTTACGCCGGGTGGGCGACGGGGACGCGCCCACCCGAATCCCCCGCCCGGCGAGGCCACCGCCCGCGCGACCGCGCGGACGACCCGCGCTCGGTCGCCGTCGTGCTCCTTCCGCCCCCTCTCACTGCGTCCCCTCGGGGGCCCTGACCTGCCGCAACAGGCTGTCGAACGCGTCGCCGACGGCGGGGGCCAGCGCGTCCGGGTCGTTGCCCGCGAGTTCCCGGCCCGCCTGGAAGCACGCGCGGGCCAGCCAGGGAGCGAGAACGGCCGTCCGCTCGTCGGCGCCCATGCCGCGCAGGATGGCCGTGGCCAGGTCGACGATGCGGCCCAGCTTGCGGCTGCCCCGGTCGGCCAGGTCCGGGTTCTCGCTGATCAGTCGCTCGCGAACGCGGTAGAGGTCCGGGTCGGACACCGCCCCCGCGCAGATCGACAGGACCAGGCCGCGCATCAGCTCCAGCGCGGTGGCCAGGTCGGGCGCACGGCGCACGGGCATCGGCTCGTAGCGGGCGTGCACCTCGTCGAGGAACTCCTGCTCCCCGTCGAACACGACCTCCTGCTTGTCACCGAAGTAGCGGAAGAACGTGCTGCGCCCCACCTCGGCCCGCTCGACGATGTCGGCCACGGTCACCTCGGGGTAGCCGCGCTCGGCGAACAGCTCGTACGCGGCGGCGACGATCTCCGCGCGCGTGCGCTGCTTCTTGCGCTGCCACAACGTCACACCTGGAATGTAGTCCCACCTGACACCCAGGTCCAACCTTTGGCTCATGCGCCCGCGTAGAGCAGGTAGTCCCAGTCGTCGGTCAGGTGCACGTCCAGGACCACGGTCTCTGGACGTTTCCGGTGTCGTCGGCTTGCACGACGTTTAGCCGGAGCACCGGGTGACAGGAACTTGGAGAGGCACTGTCGCAGGTGAACGACTTGGCCCGGTCGAACGGCCGGGTGCCCCGAACTTGCCGAGCGAGGTCGCGGCGGGATGCCACCCGGAAGTTCGCACGAAGCGCACGGCGGCATCGTGGCACCGATCCCGCCCGCCGCTGCTCACCCGCTCCGGCCATCCATCACCGAATCCCGCGAGGCCTCATCCCACAGATCCCGGCGGCGGCACGCACGTCGCAAGCCCGGCGCAGTGATTCGAGCCAAGACAGCACGCCCGAGGGCGCCTCGGCCAACCTATGCTGGGGGTCAGCGGGTCACGTGGGCGAGCAGCTCCGAGAGCCCCGATGCCGGGAGGGTCAGGTGGCGGGCGGGGTTCTTGCTGTCGCGCAGGCCACGCACCTCGGGGGCAAGCACAGCGGCCTCGACACAGTCGCCGCCGCCAGTGCCGCCGCTGCCGGAGAAGCTGCTCTTGCGCCACGTGATGCCGTGCTCGGAAGTCATGCGCACAGCTTATCCGACCTGCTGCTCCGCGCTCTTGATCGCTTCCAGTGATTCCGCAGGCGAGAGCGCCTGCCCTGCCAGGATTCCCCACTGCTCGACGAGCTCGCGGACCACCTCGCGCTCCTCGATGTACATCGCGCCACCGGGGCTCTCGGCATAGCCGAAGTCGGGGATCGGATCGGGCAACGTGAGGATCGAGAACGGCCCATCGACGGCGGGGCTCGCACCAACAGCGAGCGGCAGCACCTGCACGGTGATGTGCTCAGCGGTGGCGATGTCGGCGAGCTTCGCCAACTGCCCGCGCAACACGGCCGGGGTGCCGATTGGCCTGGTCAGGGCCGAGTCGTCCAAGATCACGTGGTAGCGCAACGGTTTCGGACGGTGCAGCACCCGCTGTCGGGCCATCCGCGCCAACACACGCCGCTCGGCGACCTCGAAGTCCAAGCCAGGGCGTGCTCCCATGATCAACGCCCTGGTGTAGTCCGGTGTCTGCAACAGGCCGGGAACAACATGGGTGGCCAGTTGCCTGCGGGCCAGCAGGGTCGCCTCGACGTTGAGCAGTTCCTGGAAGTCGGCAGGCAGGTCCTTGCGCAGGGCGAGCCAGTAGCCGCGCTCGCCCGCCCGCTCGGACAGGCCCAGCACCCACTCCCGCGTGTCGCTGTCGGTCACCTCGTACACGTCCAGCAACCGCTCCACGTCGAACGACTCACGCCCTGCTGGCGGGACTCGATGCGGCTGATCTTGGACGTGGACCACTTGCCGCCCAGCGGTTCCAGCCTGGTGGCCACCTCCTCCATCGTCCAGCCGCGCTGTTCGCGCAGTTGGCGGAGGGTTTCGGTGGCTGCCAGCGGCGCACCAGATGGACACGGGGAAGACATGACCGACACAGCGCAGAGCCAGTGGACCGAGGACGAGTTCACCGAGCTGCTCGACGACATGGTGACGGCGGCGGCGCCGCGGTTGTTCGCGGTGGTGCGGGAGCACGTGCCGCGGCGGAACGCGCGGATCGCGGCGTGGGGCCTGCTCCACGCGGACGACCGGGTCGACGTCACGACCTACACCGAGGGGTGGGGCGTGCGGCACCGCTTCGACGACATCGACCGGGTCGAGCGGCGGTTCTCCACGTCCGCCTCGATCACCGCGCGGCTGGTGTGGGTGGGGGAACCACCCGCCTGAGCCCGGACGCGCGCGAACCGGGGCCGGACGTGGTCCGGCCCCGGTTCGGGAAACACCTGTCAGCGCTTGGTGAGGATTCCGTCGCCCACGATCCGGCGGGCGATGCGCTTGATGAGGGGCTTGCGGGGAGCGGGGCGCTGCGCCTGCGCCGGGATCACCGGGTCCGGCTTGGTCGGTGCCTTGATCGGGGTCATGCGCACGGTCTCGTCTGCTGACACTTGCGTCTCACGATTAGGTGTAGAGATCGACACGGTTTCGATCCTGCCACCCAATCGGCGCGGTTCGTGACCAACCCACTCCTCAGAGTGGCCCACACCACTGTGTATTCTGCGTGGGTCACCCTGCTGTGTTCAGCCGCTCGTGACAAACCCGGCCCGGCAGCAGCGGTGTGGCCAGCGTGATCACCCCCGCCAGGCCCGCCACCCACCACAGCGCCGCCCCCGTCCCCGCCGTCGTGGCGAGCGCGGAGACGACCGCGACGCCGAGTGAGCCGCCCAACTGGTTGAGGATGAACAAGCCCGAACTGCCCTGCGCGACCGACTCCACCGGCAGGGTCCGGTAGAGCGAGCCCATCGTCGACGCGCCGACCGCGCCCAGCCCCGCCCCCATGAAGAACGTCGACCACACCGGCGCCCCCACCGCCATGCCCACAGCGCACAGCAGCCCCACCGCCGCCCCGCCGACGGCCAGGGCCCGGGTGCCCACGGTGTCGCTGAGCCTCCCGGCCAAGGGCATCGCCAGCGCCGAGCCCAGCCCGTACGGGGCGACGGCGAGACCAGCGGCGAGCACGCCGCGCCCGTCGGCCTGCTGGGCGAGCGGCACCGCGAACAGCACCGAGAACAGGCACGCCCCCACCGCCGTCATGACCACGACGCTGGCGGCGAACCCCCGGTCGCCGAACAGCCGCACGTCGATCAGCGGCGAGCGGACGCGCAGGGCGTGCGCGACGTAGACCCCCAGCAGGACCACGCCGAGCACGCCGATGCCCACGGCGTCGCCCCGCGACAGCGCGTAGACGCACCCGGTGAAGCCCGGCGCCAGCAGAGCCAACCCCACGACGTCGAACGGGGGCGCCTGCCCCGGCTCCTCGTGCGGCAGCAGTCGGGCCGAGAACACCAGCGACACCAGGCCGACCGGGACGGCGACGAAGAACATCCAGCGCCAGTCCAGGGCCTCGAGGACGACCCCGCCGACGATCGGCCCCAGCACCGGCCCGAGTGAGAGCACCACCCCCATCAGCCCCATGACCCGGCCCGCGCGGGCGGGCCCGGCGGCGCGCGCCAGCAGGGTCAGCAGCACCGGCTCCAGCGTGCCGCCGCCCAGGCCCTGCACCACCCGGGCCGCGATCAGGCTCGGCACGTCCCAGGCCAGGCCCGCGGCCACCGAGCCGACCAGGAACAGCCCGAGCCCGGCCAGCCACAGCCGCCGGGTGCCGAACCGCTCCCCCGCCCAGGCGGTCAGCGGGATGGCGACGGTGACCGCGAGCAGGTAGCCGGTCGAGGCCCAGCCGATGGTGGCCAGGTCGGTGTCGAAGTGGTCGGCGAGCGTCTCCGCGCCGACGGCGACGATCGTGCCGTCGAGCAGGCCGATCATGCCGCCCAGCAGCAGGACGGCGATGAGCCGGCGCAGGTCGGGTGTGAACGCGGTCATGGTTGGCCCCCAGGATGAAATGAACTGACCAGTTCAATCTAACGTTCGGCTCAGTTCATTATCAACCCGCCTACGATGACGGGGTGACAGCGGGACGGGTGGCGCGCGGGCGCATCGACAAGCGGGAGGCGATCCTGCGGGCGGCCTTCGACGTCTTCGCCAGGGAGGGCTTCGCCACCGCGGGTGTCGACGTGATCGCCGCCGAGGCGGGGGTGGCCAAGCCGACGGTCTACAACCACTTCGGCGACAAGGAGACCCTGTTCCGCGAGGTCGTCGCCGCCGAGTCCGAGCGGGCGCTGGCCAAGAACATGGCCGTGGTGGACCTGCTGCGCACACCCAGCCCGGACGTGCGGGAATTGCTGGCCGAAGTGGGTTTCCGGCTCGCCCAGTGCTACACCGAGGACCGCTCCTGGGCGCTGCGGCGGCTCCTGCACACCGAGATCGCCCGCTTCCCCGACCTCGTCGGGGTGGTGCGCGGCGAGGTCGCCGACCGGGTCGGCGCGGCGCTGGCCGACCAGTTCGCCCGGCTGTCGCTGTCCGGCGGCCTGCGCGGACTGGACCCGGCCTCGGCGGCCGAGCAGTTCACCGCGCTGCTCACCGGACCGATGGAGGGCCGGTCGCGGATGGGCACCGTCCCGGTCGGCGCCGCGGAGCTGCGGTCGGTCGCGGAGGCCGCCGTCGACACCTTCCTGGCGGCCTTCGGCCCAGCGGACCGGTCCGTCGCGGAATAACGTCGTCCGGGTGGCGGAACCCAGCAGCAGCAACAAGAAAGACAAACCGGACAACGGTGGCGGAAGCACCCTGACCGTCGTCCTCGCGGGCGCGATGAACCTGGCCATCGCCATCCTCAAGCTGATCGCGGGGCTTGTCACCGGGTCCTCGGCGATGCTGGCCGAGGCGGTGCACTCGGTGGCCGACACGATCACCGAGATCCTGTTGCTGACCGCCCTGCGCACCTCGGCCAAGCCCGCCGACCGCAGGCACCCCTTCGGCTACGGCAAGGCCAGGTACTTCTGGGCGCTGCTGGCGGCGGTGTCGATCTTCGTCTCGGGCGCGGTCTTCGCGCTCTACGAGGGGTTCTCGACGGTCCTGGGCGAGGCCGAGGAGCAGACCTCGCCCATCGTGGCCTACGTCGTGCTGGCCGTCGCCTTCGTGCTGGAGGGCACGTCCTGGACCCAGGCCCTGCGCCAGGTCCGCCGCGAGGCCCGGGAAGCGGGGCGCACCCTGCGCGCCCACCTGCGCGACAGCGACGACCCCGCGCCCAAGACCGTGCTGTACGAGGACTCCGCCGCGCTGACCGGCCTCCTCCTGGCCTTCGCGGGCGTCGGCCTGCACCAGCTCACCGGATCCTCGCTCTGGGACGGCCTGGCCTCCATCGCCATCGGCGTGCTGCTGGCGGGCGTGGCGTTCCTGCTGGGCCGCACCAACGCGGGCCTGCTCATCGGCCAGCAGGCCGACCCGGCGCTGCTCATGGGCGTGCGCGACACCCTGCGCGGCGCCCCGGAGGTCGACGCCGTGGTCGACCTGCAGACCATGCTCATCGGCACCGACCGGGTCCTGGTCTGCGCCCGCGTCGACTTCGTCGACACCATCACCGCGGGCGAGCTGGAACGGGTCTGCCTGCGCCTGGCGAGCACCCTCGAGGGCCGCTTCCACGACGTCACCGAGGTCTTCATCGAACCGGTCCCCCGCTCCGACGCCGACCTCCGCGCCACGGTCCTGGCCCGCTACGGCGACCGCGCGAAGTACTCGCGCGTGGCCGAGGACGAGCCCTAGGTCGTGCGCCGCGCCGAGGCGGCCACCTCCCCCAGCGCGGCCACGGCGTCGCGCAACTGCCGGTCCGCCAGGTACGGCGCGGGCCCGAACCGCAGGTACTCCCCCCGCGAGTCCGTCGACACCCCCCGCGCCGCGAGACCCGCCTGCAACCGACCGGCCACCGGCGAACGCACCGCCACGAACCCGCCGAACCCCGCCCGCGCCCCCGGCACCCGCGCCACCAACTCCCCCGGCAGGTCCAGCGCGTCGATCGCGTCCGCCAGCAACGTCGTCTGCCGCAACGAGATCGACCGCAGCACCCCGGGCGTGAGCCCCTGCCCCTCGAAGAACTCCAGCACCGAACACGCCCGGTAGTGGCTCACCGGGTCATAGGTGGCCCCCGCGAACCGCTCGGCCCCCGCCCCGTAGGCGACCTGCCCCGGCGCGGCAGCCGCCAGCTCCCCGAACTCCGCGTACCACCCGGTGATCACCGGCCGGGTCCGCTCCGCCTGCGGCGGCAGCCGCAGGAAGCAGTTGCCCTCCCCCATCTGCAGGTACTTGTACCCACCGCCGACGATCCAAGCCCCGGCCAGACCCGTCGCGTCGAAGGGCAGGGCGCCCAACGCGTGGTAGGTGTCGACGAGCAGCTCAGCCCCGACCCGCGCGCACGCCGACGCCACCGAGTCCAAGCCGGGCACCACGTGCGAGGTCTCGAACAGCACCGCCGAGACCAGCACCGCCGCCGTTCGGTCATCCACTTCGGACGCCAACCGGTCGGCCAGCCCCGCCGCCGGGAGCGCGGGAACCCGCACGACCTCCACCCCCGCCTCTGCCAACCGGGCGAGCTGGCGGCGCAGGGTGTGGAACTCCCCGTCCGTGGTCACCAGGCGCGGCCGGGAGCGCAGCGGCAGCGCGGACAGGAACCGCAGCACCAGCTCGTGGGTGTTGGCGCCCAGCGCGATCGGGCCGCCGCCGACCAGCGACGCGTAGGCCGCGCGCAGCCGGTCCGCCCGTTCGAAGGCGCGCTCCCACTTGGCGTCCACGTCCAGCGCCGCGTCGGTGAAGGCCGCGATCTGGCCGTGCAGCGCGACGTCCGGCCACGCCTGGTGGGAGTGGCCGGTCAACAGCAGCCGCTCGGCCACGCGGAAGCGCGAGTAGTGCGGGGCCAGCTCCTCGGCGCGCGTCACAGTGCCCCCCGGACGGCCCACAGGTCCGGGAAGACCGGGGTGAACAGGGTGCCGCGCAGGTACGCCGCCCCGGGTGAGCCGCCGGTGCCCGGCATGGCGCCGATGGTGCGCTCCACCATCTTCACGTGCCGGTAGCGCCACTCCTGGAGACCTTCGTCCAGGTCGACCAGGTACTCCGCGATGGTCGACGGGCCGCCGTCGTCCGCGTAGACGGCCAGCAACACCGCTTGCAGGGCGGGCGAGGGTTGCCACGCCTGGGTGACATCGCGGGTGAGCAGGCCCTCGGGCACGGCGTAGCCGTGCTCGGCCAGGTAGACGAGGAACGAGTCGAACAGCGAGGGCCGCGCCATGGCGGCGGCCAGGGCCGGTGCGCCCGCGTGGTGGGCCAGCACCGAGCCGTCGCGGTGGCCGAGGACGGCCTCGAGCTCGCGGAACTGGGCGGACTGGAAGCCGCTGGCGGCGTCGAGGCGGGTGCGGAAGCTGGTGAACTGGCTCGGCGTCATCGTCTCCAGCACGTCGACCTGGGCGACGATCACCTTGAAGATCGACAGGGTTCGGCGCAGGGTGCGGGTGGCGTGCGCGGTGTCGCCGCGGGCCAGGACGGCCTGCAGGTGGTCGAACTCGTGCAGGAGCTGCTTGAACCACAGCTCGTAGACCTGGTGGACGGCGATGAACAGGGGCTCGTCGTGCTCGTCCGAGCGGGGGCGCTGGGCGCCCAGGACCTCGTCGAGGGCCAGGTAGGTCGAATAGGTCAACGCCGCGTCGTGCGCCACGTGGTCCTCCCCTGATCAGGTGTTATGCGGTGCCCACAGCCTCACACACGCGTGTGGGCGTCGTGGATTGTCAGGCCCTGCTGCCATGATCGGACCCATGACCGATGAGGCGTTCTGGCAGCTGATCGCCCGCGCGGCCGAGCAACCGGGCGACCGCGACGAGCGCGCCGAGTGGCTGACCGAGGAGCTCACCAGGCTCCCGGTCGCGCAGATCGTCGACTTCGCGGTCCGGTTGCACACCGTGCGGACCAGGGCCGACACCCCGGGCCTGCTGCGCGCGGCCCGGCTCATCCACGACGGGGTGTGCACCGACGAGGTGTTCCGGTCGTTCCAGCTCTGGCTGCTGACGCTGGGGCGGGCCGCGTTCGACGCGGTCGTGGCCGACGCGGACGCGCTGGCCGACCAGGCCCCGGTGCGCGAGCTGGCCGCGCGGCCGATGCGGGAGTGGTCGGCGCAGGACTGGCCGGAGTGGGAGAGCCTCGACTTCGCCGCGCACGACGCCTACGGGGAGTCGGGCGAGCGGGCGCTCGACGAGGAGCTGTCCGAGCTGGGCGTGGCGCACTCCGCCCCGGCCGCCCCGCTGTCCCGCGAGACGGTCGTCCTGCCCCGGTTGACCGCGCTGTTCGACGGTTGAGAGTGGGGGAAGTAATCGCGCCGGGAGCTTGTTACCGTGATGTGGTGAACGTCGAGGTGACCCCGCTGCCCGGGATAGGCACGCGTCAGGACTTCGTATCCCGATCCGGGCGCCGGATCGGGGTAGTCACGTATCGGGACGGCCATTTCGACCTGATCGTGTCCAAGCACGACGACCCCGACTCCTGCGTGGCGTCGATCCCGCTGACCACCGACGAGTCCGGCGCGCTGGCGAACCTGCTCGGCGGCCCGCAGCTCGTGGCCAAGCTGCAGGAGCAGAACCGGGACGTGCCCGGGGTGGACACGCGGCAGCTACCGCTGGCCCAGGATTCCCCCTACGACGGGCGAACCCTGGGCGACACCGCCCTGCGCACCCGCACGGCCGTGTCCGTGGTGGCCGTCGTGCGCGCGGGCACCGTCCACCCGTCGCCGCGCCCCGACTTCACCCTCGGCGGCGGCGACCTGCTGATCACCGTGGGGACCTCGGAGGGGCTGGCCCAAGCCGCAGACGTCCTCGACAACGGCTGATCACGAGAAGGTTCGCGGATAATTGCACAACACAGCCATCTCCCTGATCGAGCTGGGAGCGGTCTTCTTCGGCCTGGGCATCCTGGGCAGGCTCGCGTGGAAGATCGGCGTCTCACCCATCCCGCTCTACCTGCTCGGAGGCCTCGCGTTCGGCGCGGGCGGCCTGGTCCCCCTGGAGGGCATCGAACCGTTCACCGAGCTGTCCGGCGAGATCGGGGTGGTGCTGCTGCTGTTGCTGCTCGGCCTGGAGTACTCCGCCGCCGAGCTGGTCACCGGCCTGCGCCGCTCCTGGCTGGCGGGCGTGCTCGACATCGTGCTCAACGCCGCCCCCGGCGCGGCCGTGGCCTTCCTGCTCGGCTGGGGCCCGGTCGGCGCCCTGGCGATGGCGGGCGTCACCTACATCTCCTCGTCGGGCATCATCGCCAAGGTCCTCGGCGACCTGGGCAGGCTCGGCAACCGCGAGACCCCGGTCGTGCTGTCCATCCTGGTCTTCGAAGACCTCGCGATGGCCCTCTACCTGCCGATCCTCACCGCGGTCCTGGCGGGCACCACCCTGCTGGGCGGCCTCACCGCCGTCGGCGTGTCGCTGATCGTCATCACCGTCGTGCTCGTCGTCGCCCTCAAGTTCGGCCGCTACGTCTCCATGGTCGTCGACAGCCCCGAACCGGAGGTCTTCCTCCTGCGCCTGCTGGGCGCGGCGCTGCTGGTCGCGGGCCTGGCCTCCCAGCTCCAGGTGTCGGCGGCGGTCGGCTCGTTCCTGCTGGGCATCGCCATCTCCGGCTCCACCGCCGAGAACGCCACCAAGCTCCTGGAACCCCTCCGCGACCTGTTCGCGGCGGTGTTCTTCGTGGTGTTCGGCCTCAACACCGACCCCCGGTCGATCCCCCCGGTGCTGGGCTACGCCATCGCCCTGGCGGTGATCACCACCATCACCAAGCTGGCCACGGGCTGGTTCGCCGCCCAACGCCAGGGCATAGCCAGGATGGGCCGGGCCAGAGCGGGCGCCGCCCTGGTCGCCCGCGGCGAGTTCTCGATCGTCATCGCCGGACTGGCGGTGGCCGCTGGCGCGGTCGACGGCCAACTCGCCGCCCTGGCGACGGCCTACGTGCTGCTGATGGCCATCCTCGGCCCGGTCGCCGCCCGGGTGGTCGAACCCGCCGCCCGCGCCATGCAGCGCCTGGCCACCCGCGGCAGCGCCCCGGCTAGTCCCTGAGCCGTCGCCCGTAGTTGTCGGTGCCGCCGTTGACCAGCAGGATGACGCCGTCGACGATCGACCACAGGCTGAGGGCGCCGCAGGTGAACAGGGTGCCCAGGAGCATGCCGACGGCCATGCCCGCGTGGCCGGTGTAGAAGCGGCCCGCGCCGAACGGGAGCAGGATCTGCAGCAGGCCCGCGGTGACCTTGGACTTGTCCGAGTAGCCCATCGGCTGCACCGGGTAGTGCACCGGCGGCGGGTACGCGGGCGGGTAGCCCGGAGGGGGCGGCGGGTGCATGGCGCCCGGGTGGGGCGGGAACGGGGCGGGCGGCGGGGCCGACCAGATCGGCGGGGCCATGAAGGGCGGGTACGGGGCGGGCAGGTCCGCGAACAGGACCTGCAACTCGGCGCGGGTGGTGGCGGCGGTGGCGTGGCCGACGCGCTCGTCGTACTCGTGGACCTGGAGCCTGCCCGCCGAGAAGTGCTCGCCGAGCACCCGCATGGCGTCCTCGCGCTCGAGGTTTCCGACGCGAACGTCCTCGGGGTCCGGGGGGTGGCTCATTCTCGACACACTACTTCGACGGGGCGGGGCGCGGAGTGGTTTCCTCCGCGCGTCGCGACCTGGCAGGCGGCCGGGCGCACTACCATCCGCCGCGTGAGCGCAGCCCCGGAGCCGGTTTCGCGCACCTACCTGGACCACCTCGCCGTCGAGCGGGGGACGGCGGCCAACACCCTCGACGGGTACACCCGCGACCTGCGCCGCTACCTCGACCACCTGGCCGCGCACGGCGTGGCCGACCTGGGGCAGGTCACCGAGCGGCAGGTCGCCGACTTCCTGGCGCTGCTGCGCACCGGTGACGACGAGCACCCGCCGCTGGCGGCGTCGTCGGCGGCGCGGGCGCTGGTGGCGGTGCGCGGGCTGCACCGGTTCGCCGTGCGGGAGGGGCTCATCGAGACCGACGTCGCGCGCGAGGTCAAGCCGCCGACCCCGCCCCGGCGGCTGCCCAAGGCGCTGCCGGTCGACGACGTGCTGCGGCTGCTGGAGTCACCGCTGGGCGACGGGCCCGGGTCGCTGCGCGACCGCGCGCTGCTCGAGGTGCTCTACTCCACCGGCGCGCGCATCTCCGAGGCCGTGGGACTGGACCTCGACGACGTCGACGCCGTGGACCGGACCGTGCGGCTCGACGGCAAGGGCGGCAAGCAGCGCATCGTCCCGATCGGTCGCCCGGCGCTGGAGGCGCTCGAGGTCTACCTGGTGCGCGCCCGACCCGACCTCGCCGCCCGCGGCCGGGGCACGCCCGCGGTGTTCCTCAACCTGCGCGGCGGGCGGCTGACCCGGCAGAGCGCGTGGAACACCCTCAAGGTCGCCGCCGAGCGGGCGGGCGTCACCGGCACGGTCTCCCCGCACACCCTGCGGCACTCGTTCGCCACCCACCTCATCGAGGGCGGCGCGGATGTGCGGGTGGTGCAGGAGCTGCTCGGGCACGCCTCGGTGACCACCACGCAGATCTACACCCTGGTCACCGTCACGACCCTGCGCGAGGTGTACGCCACGGCACACCCCCGGGCCACACGGTGATCGACACACTGGACCCATGCCGCAACCGCTGACCCACGACGGCCCAGTGCGCTGGGGAATCCTCGGCGCGGGCGCCATCACCGCCAGCGCGGGCCCCGACCTGCGCGACACCGACGACTGCGCGGTGCACGCGGTCGCCGCCCGCGACCTGGACCGCGCCCGCCGGGCCGCCGACGGCCTGGGCGCCCCCGCCGCGTACGGCTCCTACGCCGAACTGGTGGCCGACCCCGACGTCGACGTCGTCTACGTCGCCACCACGCACGGCCAGCACCTCGAGCACGCGCTGCTCGCGATCCAGGCGGGCAAGCCCGTGCTGGTGGAGAAGGCGTTCACCCTCACCGCCGCCCAGGCCCAGCAGGTCGTGCACGCCGCGCAGGACCACGACGTGTTCTGCATGGAGGCCATGTGGACCCGGCAGCACCCGCTGCTGCTGCGCGCCCAGGCGCTGGTCGCGGACGGCGCGATCGGCGACGTCGTCGGGGTGCGCGCCGACCTGGCCATGGCCCTGCCGTTCGACCCGGCGCACCGGCTGTTCGACCTGGCCGCGGGGGGCTCGGCGCTGCTGGACCTGGGCGTCTACACGGCGGTGTACCCGTGGCTGTTCATCGGCCCGCCCTCGGGCACCAGCACCACCGGGCGGCTGTCGCCGACCGGGTCGGACTCCACCGCGGCGATGCTCTGGTCGTACCCGGGCGGGCAGTGGGCGCAGCTTTCCTGCACGGTCGAGGGGCCCTCGGCCAACGAGGCCGTCGTGCTGGGCACGACCGGGTGGCTGACCTTCCGCGGGCCGCTGTACCGGCCGCCGGAGCTGGTCGTGCACCGCGGCGGGCCGCTCGAGGGGACCGACGAGGTGCTGACCGCGCCGCTGGCAGGCAACGGGTACGGGCCGCAGTTCGCCGAGGTCGCCCGCTGCCTGCGCGCCGGGCTGGCCGAGAGCCCGACCGTGCCGCTGGCCGACACGGTCGGGGTCATGGCGGTGCTGGACGCCGCGCGCCGCGACCTGGGGGCGCGGTTCCCGGCCGACATGAGGTGATCTCGCACTCACACCGCGCGGAAGGCCTAGGGTGAGCGCGTGCACGAGCCGACGATCGATGAGGTGCGGCTGGCCGGGGTGCTGCACGCGCTCAGCGACCCGACCCGGCTGGCCGTGGTGGGCCAGCTCGCCAGGTCCGGTGAGCTGCCCTGCGGCGAACTCGACGTCGCGGTGGCGAAGTCGACGCTGTCGCAGCACCTGCGGGTGCTGCGCGAGGCCGGGCTCACCAGGACCCGGCCCGACCGCAACCAGCGGTGGCTGTCGCTGCGCCGCGACGAGCTCGACCGGCTCTTCCCCGGCCTGCTCGACGCCGTCCTGGGCGCGCTCACCGGCGCGCGGGCTTGATCGAGCAGCGGCGAGCCGCGTTGGTGGCGGTCCCGCGCGCGCCTACGCTGCGGAGGTCAGGACCGCAGGCGACAAGGAGCTAGATCGCCATGTCGACACTTCCGCGCTCGGAGCAGGGTCGGGGGCTGAGCATCGCCCCGAGGGACTCCGACGACGACGGCGTGGACGAGCCGGTCGTCGCCGGGACCATCGGCCCGACCGGCCGCCCGCGCAGGCAGATCCCCGAGCCGCCGCTGGTCGACCGGCACGGGCCCGCGCGCGTCCTGGCGATCTGCAACCAGAAGGGCGGGGTCGGCAAGACCACGTCCACGATCAACCTCGGCGCCGCGCTGACCGAGTACGGCCGCCGGGTGCTGCTGGTCGACTTCGACCCGCAGGGCGCGCTGTCGGTCGGCCTGGGCATCCCCCCGCACGAGCTGGAGCGCACCATCTACAACGTGCTCATCGAGGGCTCGGTGGGCGTGCGCGACGTCGTCATGCGCACGATCGTGGACAACCTCGACCTGCTGCCCAGCAACATCGACCTGTCCGCGGCGGAGGTGCAGCTCGTCTCCGAGGTCGGCCGCGAGCACTCGCTGATGCGCACCCTGCGCCCGGTGCTCGACGACTACGACTTCATCCTGGTCGACTGCCAGCCCTCGCTGGGCCTGCTGACGGTGAACGCGCTGACCGCCGCCGACGGGGTGCTGATCCCGCTGGAGTGCGAGTACTTCAGCCTGCGCGGGGTGGCGCTGCTGATCGACACGATCGACAAGGTGCGCGACCGGCTGAACCCGAAGCTGTCGATCACCGGCATCCTGGCGACCATGTTCGACCCGCGTACCCTGCACTCGCGCGAGGTCATGGCCAGGGTGGTCGACGCCTTCGGCGAGATCGTCTTCGACACCGCCATCAACCGCACCGTGCGCTTCCCGGAGACGACCGTCGCCGGGGAGCCGATCACGACCTGGGCCCCGCGGTCGGCGGGCGCCAAGGCCTACCGCCAACTCGCACGTGAGGTGATCGCCAGGTGACCAGGAGAGTGCCGCTCCCGGGAGCCGACGAGCTGTTCCGCTCCACCGTCCCGATCTCCGCCCACCGCCGGATGCCGGAGCCCCCCTCGGTGCCCGCCCTGTTCGACGCCCCGCCCGCGGCCGAGCGGCCGCCGCGCGGCACGCCCCGGCAGAAGCACACCGCGAAGATCACGGTGTACGTCTCCGACGAGGAGTTGCTGGCGCTGGAGCAGGCGCGGCTGGCGCTGCGCGCGGAGCACGGGGTCGCGGTGGACCGCGGCCGGGTGGTGCGCGAGGCCGTGGCGGTGCTGCTGGCCGACCTCGAGCAGCACGGTGACGAGTCCGTGCTGGTCCAGCGCCTGCGCCGGGACGAGGGCCGGTGACCGCCGTCGCCGACACCCCCACCGCGCAGGAGGCGGGGGACGGCAAGTTCCGGGTGCGGCTGTCGAACTTCGAGGGCCCGTTCGACCTGCTGCTGCAACTGATCTCGCAGCACCGGATGGACGTCACCGAGGTCGCCCTGCACCGGGTGACCGACGACTTCATCGCCCACCTCAAGGCCATGGGCGATGACTGGAGCCTCGACGAGACCACCGAGTTCCTGGTGGTGGCCGCGACCCTGCTCGACCTCAAGGCCGCCCGGCTGCTGCCGCAGGGCGAGGTCGACGACGAGGACGACCTGGCGCTGCTGGAGGCCAAGGACCTGCTGTTCGCCCGGCTGCTGCAATACCGGGCCTACAAGCAGGTCGCCGCCCTGTTCGCCGAGCTGGAGACCACGGCGCTGCGCCGCTACCCCCGCTCGGTGTCGATCGAGGACCGCTTCCAGGACCTGCTCCCGGAGGTCATGCTCGGCGTCGACCCGGCCCGCTTCGCCGAGATCGCCGCCGCCGTCTTCCGCCCCAAGCCGCCCCCGGTCGTGTCCACCGACCACATCCACCAGCGCTCCGTGTCGGTGCGCGAGACAGCGGGCCTGCTGCGCCTGCGGCTGGCCGAGCACGGCAAGCTGACCTTCGCCGAGCTCATCGCCGACGCCGAGGACACCCTGGAGATCGTCGCCAGGTTCCTGGCCCTGCTGGAGCTCTACCGCGAGGCCACGGTCCTGTTCGAGCAGGAAACCCCCCTCGGCGAACTCGTCGTCGAGTGGACCGGCGAGGCCGACCCGCCGCCCGCCACCCCGACCGACCCCGAGGACGAGGACTACGGGTGAGCACCCCCGACGACAACCACCTGCGGATCAGCGACGAGGTGGCCGAACGCCTGGCAGGCCTGTTCACCCCCCGCGACCGCCCCGGCGACCCCGCCCAGCCACCCCCCGAGCCCGACGACCAGCCCGCCACCGGGTCCCGGACCCCCGCCCCCGGCACGCCCGAGGCCGCGCGGGCGAGAGCCGCCCAGCCCACCGGCCACCCGGCTGACCGGCCCGACGCCGAGGCCACCCAGGCAGGCGAGCCCGCTGGAACGCGGCCCGCCGAGCAGGTCCAGACCGGCGCCGCCGATCCCCAGGCCGACCCGGCTGAGCCGGCCCGCGCCCCCCGCTCCCGGCCCGCGCCCGCCCAGCCCCGGAACGAGACCGCCCAGGCGGGCGCCACCCACACCAGCGGCGCCGAGCCCGCGAAGGCCCACCCCGGGGCCGAGACCGCCCAGGCGGGCGCCACCAAGCCCCACGCCGACCGGGCTGGGGCACCCCGGGCCCGCGGCACCCGATCCCGGAACGGGACCGCGCAGGCGACCACCGCCCACCACGAGACCGCCCAGACCGGTGGCGGCGGGGCGTCGTTCGAGCCCGACGACCAGGCAGCAGGCGAGTCCGCTGGAACGCGGCCCGCCGAGCAGGTCCAGACCGGCGCCGCCGATCCCCAGGCCAGTCCCACCGAGGCGGCCCAGACCGGTGCCGGTGACGGCGGGGCACCGATCGACGAGACCGTCGACGACCTGGTCGACGACGCCACCGAGGCGACCGTGGCGGAGATGGCCGCGTCCTTGCCGCCGGAGGAGGAGGTCGACGGGGAGGCGGTGACCAACGGGCTGCGGTTCCCTGACCTCACCGAGGACGACGCGTTCGACTCGGCGTTGGAGGCGGTGCTGCTCGTGGTCGACTCGCCCGCGGAGACCGAGGTGCTCGCGGCGGCGTGCGACCAGTCGGTCGGGCGGACGCGGCAGGCGCTGCGCCGGTTGCAGGCCCGGTACACCGAGACCGGCAGCGGGATCGACCTGCGGCGGGTCGGCGAGGGGTGGCGGCTGTTCACCCGCGACCGGTACGCGCCGGTGGTGGAGAAGCTGCTGCTCGACGGGCAGCGGGCGAAGCTGACCAGGGCGGCGTTGGAGACGCTGGCGGTGGTCGCGTACCGTCAACCGGTCACCCGGGCCCGGGTCGCCGCGGTGCGCGGGGTCAACGTCGACGGCGTCATCCGCACCCTCGTGGTGCGCGGCCTGATCGAGGAGACCGGGACCGACTCCGAGACGGGTGGAATCCTGTATCGGACCACCGAGTTGTTCTTGGAGCGGTTGGGGCTGTCCTCGTTGGAGGACCTGCCCGCGATCGCTCCGCTGTTGCCGGAAGTGGAAGCGATCGACGATGTCTCCTAGGCCGAACCAGCCATCCGGGTCCCGCGGGGGCAAGCGGGCCGACCAGGGCAAGCGGGGCGCCGCCGGGTCAGGCCGCGGCCAGGCCCCGCGCGGCGGGCAGCCCCAGCGCCGGGGCGGCGCCCAGCCGCCCCGGGTGAACAAGCCGCAGCCGCGCAAGCCGCTGTCGGCCAGCGAGCAGAACGAGGGCGTGCGCCTGCAGAAGGTGCTCTCCAGCGCCGGGGTGGCCTCCCGCCGCGCCGCCGAGGAGCTCATCGACCAGGGCCGCGTCCAGGTCGACGGCGAGATCGTGCGCGAGCAGGGCCGCCGCGTCGACCCCGAGACCGTGGTCATCCACGTCGACGGGGTCCGCGTGAACGTCCGCGAGGACCGGGTCTACATGGCGCTGAACAAGCCGCAGGGCATGCACAGCACCATGACCGACGACCTCGGCCGCCCCTGCGTCGGCGACCTGCTGCGCGAGCGCGTGGACAAGCTCTTCCACGTCGGCCGCCTCGACGCCGACACCGAGGGCCTGCTCCTGCTGACCAACGACGGCGACCTCGCCCACAAGCTGATGCACCCCTCCTTCGAGGTCGCCAAGACCTACCTGGCCGAGGTCCCCGCCCCCGTCGGCCGCGACGTGGGCAAGCGCCTGCGCGAGGGCGTGGTCCTCGAGGACGGCCCCGCCAAGGTCGACTCCTTCCGCCTGGTCGACAGCCACGCGGGTAAGGCCATGGTCGAGGTCGTGGTCCACGAGGGCCGCAAGCACATCGTCCGCCGCATGCTCGAGGAAGTCGGCCACCCCGTCACCAAGCTCATCCGCACCCAGATCGCGGGCGTCCACCTGGGCAACCAACGCCCCGGCGGCATCCGCAGCCTCAACCGAGCGGAGATCGGCGCCCTCTTCGACGCCGTGGACACCGACGACTAGCCAGTTCCCCTCTCCACCCACCCCCCATCAGCCCAGGCCCCACCCCCGGCGCCTGGGCTGACCCATATCCCCACGACCGCACCCACCCCACAACCCCTCTCCCCACCCCACCACCAAGCCCAGGTCCTCCCCCGTACCCCCCACACCCCTGTCACACCCCGGCCTGGCCCCACTCCTGGCCGCACTTAGCTCCGGGGGATCGGTGTCAAGGGTGGGNACACCGATCCCCCGGAGTTAAACAATCCGCGGCCCCACAGGACAGGCTCCCCCAGCCACAACAGGCCCCTACCCCTGCCGCCGACCAAACGCCGTAGACCGACTGGGCCAGGCAGCATCAGCGACCCGGACCGCCCCCACCCCCGAATCAACAACCTGCGCAGCCAACACCCCAGCCACAGCCGAGGTGTTCACCATCTCCCCCGAGAACGCCATCCGCACAGCCTCCCCCAGGGGAACCCGGCGGATCACCAGATCCGCCTCTTCTTCCCCCATGTCCGGCCGCTCAACCTGCCGCAACCCAGTAGCCAAGTACACGCGCACGGTCTCATCGGTGAACCCAGGGGACACAGCGAGGTCCACAAGCACGGACCACTCCTCGGCCGCCAACCCCACTTCCTCCACCAGCTCCCGCTGAGCGGCAGCCAACGGGTCCTCGCCGTCGTGGTCGACCAGCCCAGCGGGCAGCTCCCACAGCCGGTCCCCCACCGGGTGCCGGTACTGGTGGATCAACACCACCTGCCCCTCGTCGTCCAGCGCCACCACGGCCACCGCGGGCAGGTGCTCAACGACCTCGCGGTCAGCGACATCCCCGCCGGGCATCCGGATCGAGTCCACCCGCAGCGCCAGGATGCGCCCCACATGGACGTCCCGTGTGGACACCAGCTCGAACTCGTGCCGCCCGCTCACGACGACGCCCCGGCCGAGATCTGCTCGTCGTCCAGCACAACGGGCAGCCGGGCAGCCCGCAGGTACCCCAGCGCGGCCTTGATGAACCCGCTGAACAACGGGTGCGGCCGGGTGGGCCTGCTCTTGAGCTCCGGGTGCGCCTGCGTGCCGACGAAGAACGGGTGCTTGTCCGCCGCCAACTCCGCGAACTCGACCAGCCGCCCGTCCGGCGAGGTGCCGGAGAACACCACACCGGCCTTGGTCAGCCGGTCCCGGTAGGCGTTGTTGACCTCGTACCGGTGCCGGTGCCGCTCGGAGACCTCCCGCGCGCCGTAGACCTGGGCGACGATGGACCCCGCCGCCAGTGTCGCCGGGTACGCGCCCAGCCGCATGGTGCCGCCCATGTCGCGCTCGCCCGCGACGACGTCCTGCTGGTCGGCCATGGTGGAGATCACCGGGTGCTTGGTGGCCTCGTCGAACTCGGCGGAGTCGGCGTCGGCGATGCCCGCGAGGTTGCGGGCGGTCTCGATCACCATGCACTGCAGGCCCAGGCACAGGCCCAGCAGCGGGACCTTGTTCTGCCGGGCGTGGGTGATGGCGCCGATCTTGCCCTCGATGCCGCGCACGCCGAAGCCGCCGGGGATGAGCACACCGTCCACACCGGCCAGTGCCTGCGCGGCCCCGGCCGGGGTCTCGCAGGTGTCGGAGGCGACCCAGACGACCTCGACCTTGGCCCGGTGGGCGAACCCGCCCGCGCGCAGCGCCTCGGTGACCGACAGGTACGCGTCCGGCAGGTCGACGTACTTGCCGACCAGGGCGATCCGCACCGTCTCGGTGGGCTTGTGCACGCGGTCGAGCAGGTCGCCCCACACGGTCCAGTCGACGTCGCGGAACGGCAGGTCGAGCTTGCGCACCACGTAGGCGTCGAGGCCCTCGGTGTGCAGCACCTTGGGGATGTCGTAGATGGAGCGGGCGTCCACGGCGGCGACCACGGCGGCGGTGTCCACGTCGCACATCAGCGCGATCTTGCGCTTGAGGCCGTCGGGGACCTCGCGGTCGGCGCGGCAGACGATGGCGTCGGGCTGGATGCCGATGTTGCGCAGCGCGGCCACCGAGTGCTGGGTGGGCTTGGTCTTGAGCTCGCCGGAGGGGGCCAGGTAGGGCACCAGCGACACGTGCAGGAAGAACACGTTGTCCCGGCCCACGTCGTGGCGGACCTGGCGGGCGGCCTCGAGGAACGGCAGCGACTCGATGTCGCCGACGGTGCCGCCGACCTCGGTGATGACCACGTCGGGGGCGTGCCCGGTCTCGTCCGGCTCGGACATCGCCAGCACCCGCGACTTGATCTCGTCGGTGATGTGCGGGATGACCTGCACCGTGTCGCCCAGGTACTCCCCGCGCCGCTCCTTGGCGATCACCGCGGAGTAGACCTGCCCGGTGGTGACGTTGGCCGCGCCCGCGAGGCTGCGGTCGAGGAAGCGCTCGTAGTGGCCGATGTCCAGGTCGGTCTCGGCGCCGTCGTCGGTGACGAACACCTCGCCGTGCTGGAACGGGTTCATCGTCCCCGGGTCCACGTTCAGGTACGGGTCGAGCTTCTGCATCGTGACCCGCAGCCCGCGGGAGGTGAGGAGCTGACCCAGGCTGGAGGCGGTCAGGCCCTTGCCCAGCGAGGAGGCGACGCCCCCGGTGACGAAAACGTGCTTGGTCGTGCGCGCGTGCTGCACCAACGAGGCTCCCGTGGTCGATCTGAGAGGTTGTCCGAGTCTGCTGACTCTCCTCGGCTTGGCGCTACGGCCGCACCGGTCCACGGGGTTTCACGATAACACCCGCCGGACCGGGCCTCGGCCCGGCACCGGCCCGAGGGGGTGGGAAATGTCCAACCCGACCCGGTGCCCGACCGGGCCCACCCCCGCCCGGCCCCGGCGGGTCACCCGGACGGGCGAGGGACTCACTCCGTGGGGGCGCCCGGCGCGGCGGCCTGCGCGTTGCCCGCGATGCCGTACCGGCCCGCCTTGTCGGCCAACTGCTCGCCCAGGGCCAAGACCGCCACCACCCGGCCCGCGGGCGTGTCCACGTTGTCCACAGTAGACAAGATGCTGGTGGCGGCGGTGTCCGCGCGCACGACGCCGACCGGGCCCGCCCCGTCCGCCGAGCCCTCGGTGGTGCCCGCCAGGACCGCGCCCGCCCCGGAGCGGTCGACCTGGGCGGCGAACCGGGCCACGGTGGCGGCCCGGTCGCCCGCGGCGTCGCCGGTGGCCTCGCCGCCGGTGAGCACGATCGCGAGCTGGGCGGGCCGCAGGTCGGGCTGGGCCTCGACGAAGCCGCCCTCGGTCAGCCCGGTCAGCGCCGCGGCCGACTCCGCGTCGGAGACCTGCGGCTGGTTGTCCGTCTTGGAGATCAGCAGCAGCGGCCCGAGCAGGCCGCCCGCCAGCGTGCCCGGGTCGGACACGGTGGGGAGCTGCACCCCGGTCGGCAGCAGCCGGGTGACGACCTCGCGCAGCTCGTCGGCGCGCGCCTGGTCGGTGAACGCCTCGGTCAGCCGCAGCTCGGCGGTGACGGTGGCCCCGGACGCGGCCACCAGCCCCTTGAGCGCGTCGCGGTCGACCGGGCTGGCGTCGGCGGTGGTGACGATGGCGACGGTGCGCTCGTCCAGCGCGCCGCGCACGACCGACGGGCCGGTGGCGGTCGCGTACGACTCGGCGTCGCCCAGGCGGGCGTTGAGCGCGTTGCGCTGTTGCTCCAACGTGGACACCTGGCTGCCCAGGTCCCCGTTCTCGGCGCTGAGCCCGGACAGCAGCGTGCGGCTGAGCGTCGTGGAGCCGAGGACGACCCCGACGGCCAGCGCCAGGAAGACCGCCGCGATCGAGATGACGTGGTAGCGCAGGGAGATCACGACAGCAGCCCCTTGATCCAGGTGACGACCGAGTTCCCCGCCTCGACCGCCCAGTCGGTGTACGCGGCGGCCACGCCGGAGACCGCCACCGCCGCGGCGATGGCGACGAGCGCGGCGACCACCAGCAGCAGCACCGCCGCGGGCGAGACCCGGCTGCGGTGCAGGGTGGCCACGGCCTTGGCGTCGACGAGCTTGCTGCCCAGCTTGAGCCGGGTCAGGAAGGTCGACGGGTTGGACCCCGACCGGCCGCGGTCGAGGAACTCCCGCAGCGTCGCCTGGAACCCGACGGTGACCACCAGGTCGGCCCCGTGCGCGTCGGCCAGCAGCAGCGCCAGGTCCTCGGCGTTGCCGGAGGCGGGGAAGGTCACCGCGCCGATGCCCAGGTCCTGCACCCGCCGCAGGCCGGGGGCGTGCCCGTCGTGCTGGGCCGGGACGACCACCTCCGCCCCCGAGCGCAGCGCCTCGGTGGAGATGCCGTCCGGGTCGCCGACGATGACGTCGAGCCGGTGCCCGGCCTTGAGCAGCGTGTCCGCCCCGCCGTCCACCCCGACCAGCACCGGCCGGTGCTCGCCGATGTAGCGCTTGAGCAGCTTGACGTCGTCGACGTGCGCGGTGCCCGGCGCGACCACGACCACCTGCCGCCCGCGCAGCGGCGTGCGCAGCTCCGGCACCCCGATCCCGTCGAGCACCAGCAGCCGCTCCCGGCGCAGGAACTCCATCGTGTTCGCCGAGAACGCCTCGAGCTGGGCCGACATCCCCGCCTTGGCCTCGATCATCTGGTCGGCCACCGACGACGGGGTCTGCCGCGTGCCCGACACCAGCTCCTTCTCGCCCGCGAACACGGCGTTGTCGTGCAGCCGCACCTTCGACCCGTCGCGGATCGCGCGCAGCGCCTCGGACCCCACGTCGTCGATGAGCGGGATGTGCGCGTCGATCAACAGCTCCGGACCCATGTTCGGGAACCGCCCGCTGATCGACGGCGAGGCGTTGACCACGGCGACGACCTCGGCCTCGATCAGCGCCTGCGCCGTGGCCCGGTCGAGGTCGAGCTGGTCGAGCACGGCGACGTCCCCGGGGGACAGCCGCCGCAGCAGGTCGCGGGTCCGGCGGTCCACCCGCGCGATGCCCGTGACACCGGGGAGGGGGACCTGCTGGGTTCGGTTGAGCAACCCGGGGAGCTTCATGCCGCCGATGGTGACCGACGCGGACGCGCGGCCTGGCCCAACACGCCGGGGACATCCACCGGGCGAGTGACGGTCACCGCAGGTGGCGGGCGACCCGTGATCGATCCTCACTCTCTCGTGCCGTCCCCCACCCGTTCGCCCCGCCCCGACGTGTCCGCTCAGACGCCACGGTCACCACGAGCTGCCGCGTCGCGCAACGCGCTGCGAGGCACAGTCGGAAGCGGTCCGCCGCGACGCCAGCCCGCGAATCGCCGACACCGACCTGATGGCCGAGCACACCTAGGGCCGCTTGCGCTTGGTGGGGCGGGGTTTGCCCGTCAGCTCCCAGTCGTGCTTCTCGCCCTCGGCGAGGTGCAGGAGTTCCTCGGCGTGGGCGCGGCCGGTCTCGGTGGAGTCCATGCCCGCCAGCATCCTGGCCAGCTCCACCACCCGGTCGCCCTCGTCCAGGGTGCGCACGTCGCTGCGGGTGACCCCGCCGTGCACACCCTTGTCGACGATGAGGTGGCGGTCGGCGAACGCGGCCACCTGCGCGAGGTGGGTGACGACGATGACCTGGTGGCTGCGCGCCAGCCGGGCCAGCCTGCGCCCGATCTCCACCGCCGCCCGACCGCCCACGCCCGCGTCGACCTCGTCGAAGACCAGGGTCGGCACCGGGTCGGAGTGCGCGAGGACCACCTCGATGGCCAGCATCACCCGCGACAGCTCACCGCCGGAGGCGCCCTTGTGGATGGGCAGCGGCTGCGCGCCGTCGTGCGCGACGAGCAGCACCTCCACCTCGTCCACGCCGCCCGCCCCGGCGTGCAGCAGCGCGCCGCCCACCTCCAGCGCCAGCGGGTCGCCCGCGTCGGCCGGGCGCGGGCGCACCGAGATCTGCAGGCTCGACTGGCCCATGGCCAGCCCGCCCAGCTCGTCGGTGACCGCCTTGGCCAGGGCGTCGGCCGCCTCGACGCGCGCGGCGGTCAGCCCGGTGGAGATCTCCGCCAGCCGCACCGCCAGCGCCGAGCGGCGCGCGGCCAGCTCGGCCAGCGCCTCCTCGGAGGTGTCCATCCCGGCGAGCTTGGCCGCGGCGTCGCGGCCCCAGGCCAGGACCCCGTCGACGTCCGCGGCGTACTTGCGGGTGAGCGCCTTGAGCTCGGCCTGGCGGGCGAGGACCTGCTCGAGCACCGCCGGGTCGGCGTCCAGGCCGTCGAGGTAGGCGGTCAGCTCCGCGCCGATGTCGGTCAGCAGCACGGCGGCCTCGGTCAGCCGCGGCTCCAGCTCGCGCAGCCGCGGGTCGTCGGAGCCCGCCAGCCTGCGCTGCGCCTCGCCGAGCAGACCCAGCGCGCCCGGGACGTCGGGGTCGCCGTCCGGGGAGCCCGAGACCGCGTAGGAGGCCCCGGTGGCCGACTCGCGCAACTGGTCGGCGTCGGCCAGCCGCTTGGCCCGCTCCACCAGCTCGGCGTCCTCGCCGGGCTGCGGGTCGACCGCGGCGATCTCCTCCAGGCCCAGCCGCAGGATCTCCGACTCGCGCACCAGCTCCTTGGCCCGCGCGGTCCGGTCGGCCAGCTCGGTGCTGACCTGGATCCACTCGTCGCGCACCCGCTGGTAGTCCGAGAGCGCGTCGCCGACCGGGTCGCCCGCGAAGCGGTCCAGGACCGCGCGCTGCTCGCTCGAGCGCAGCAGGCGGAGCTGGTCGTTCTGCCCGTGCACGGCGATGAGCTGCTCGGCCAGCTCGCCGAGCACGCCCACCGGCACCGACCGCCCGCCCAGGTGCGCCCGGGACCGGCCGTCGCTGTTCACGCTGCGCAGCGCGATCAGGCTGCCGTCCTCCTCCGGGTCGGCGCCCGCGCCCGCGGCGGTCACCGCGGCCGGGGTCCCGGTCAGACCCTCGAACCGCCCCTCGACGGAGGCCTTGGACTTCCCGCTGCGGACCCGCGACGCCTCGCCCCTGCCGCCGGACAGCAGGTGCAGCCCGGTGACGACCATCGTCTTGCCCGCGCCGGTCTCCCCGGTCACGACCGTGAAACCGGGGTGGAGCTCGAGCGTGGCCTCGTCGATGACGCCGAGGTCCTGGATGCGCATCTCGGCTAGCACAGAGGGCACCCTACTTGCTCGCACCGTCAGTCGGCAGCGTCCATCCCCAGCGCACCGCCGCGAACCCGGGCGGGCGGGTGAGCGAGGTCACCGCGACCGCCACCCGTGCACCGGCAGGTCGAACTTGTCCACCAGACGGTCGGTGAAATGCCCGCTCGAGAGCCGCACCAGCCGCACCGGCGTCCGACCGCCCCTGACCTCGATCCGCGCGCCCGGCGGGATCACCACCGTGCGGCGCCCGTCGCAGCACAGCACGGCCTCGTGCCCGTCCGGGGCGATCTCCACCGCCACCCGCGACCGGGGGCTGACCACCAGCGGCCGGGAGAACATCGCGTGCGCGTTGCTCGGCACCACCAGCATCGCCTGCACGTCCGGCCACACGATCGGCCCGCCCGCCGAGTAGGCGTAGGCGGTCGACCCCGTCGGCGTCGCGCACAGCACCCCGTCGCAGCCGAACGACGACACCGAACGGCCGTCGACCTCGATCAGCACGTCCAGGATGCGCTCGCGGCTGCTCTTCTCCACGCTGGCCTCGTTGAGCGCCCACGTGTCGGCCACGACCTTGCCGTCCAGGGTCGCGGTGACGTCCACCGTCATCCGCTCCTCGACCACGTACCGCAGATCGATCACCCGCTGCACCGCGTCGGCCAGGGCGTCGGACTCGGCCTCGGCCAGGAAGCCGATGTGCCCGAGGTTGACCCCCAGCACCGGCACGCCCGCCGGGTGCGCCAGCTCGGCGGCGCGCAGGAACGTCCCGTCGCCACCGAGCACGAACACCAGCTCCACGCCCGCCGCGGCCGTCGGCCCGACCCGCACCACCCGGCTGTAGCAGGACGGGTCCAGGTCCTCGGCCTCGTCGTCGAGCACGCGCAGCCCCACCCCGGCCGCGCCGAACCAGCCCGCGACCTTCTCCGCGACCCGCCGGTTGTCCACCCGGCCGGTGTGCACGACCAGCAGGATCTCGCGCCCGGAGCCGGGCGCCACCTCGGCGGTCACCGTGGCCCCTCCTCGACCGCGACCGCCACCATCGCCGCGACCCGCTCGTCCTCGACCGGCTCGCCCTTGCGCAGCCAGGCGAAGTACTCCACGTTCCCGGCGGGCCCCGGCAGCGGCGACGCCGCCACCCCATGCACCCGCAGCCCGGACTCGCCTGCCGCGCGCAGCACCGAGCGCACGGCGTCGGCCCGGTGCCCGGGGTCGCGCACGACCCCTCCCGAGCCCAGCCGCTCCTTGCCCACCTCGAACTGCGGCTTGATCATCGGGATGACGTCGGCGTCCGGCGCGGCGCAGGCGGCCAGCGCGGGCAGCACCAGGCGCAGCGAGATGAACGACAGGTCCGACACGACCATGGCGGCCTCGCCGCCGATGGCCTGCGGCGTGATCTCGCGCGCGTTGGTCTTGTCCATGATCACCACGCGGTCGTCGGTCTGCAACCGCCACACCAACTGCCCGCGCCCCACGTCGACGGCCACGACCTGCCGCGCGCCCCTGCGCAGCAGCACGTCGGTGAACCCGCCGGTGGACGCGCCCGCGTCCAGGCAGCGCTTGCCGTCCGGGGACAGGTCGAACGCGTCGAGCGCGCCGATGAGCTTGTGCGCGCCGCGCGAGGCCCACCCCGGGTCGTCGGCGTCGTCGCGGACCACCAGCGCGGCCGCGGTCTCCACCCCGGTGGCCGCCTTCGTCGCCACCGAGCCCTGCACCGTCACCCTGCCGTCGGCGATGAGCTGCGACGCGTGGTCGCGGGAGCGGGCGAGCCCCCTGCGCACCAGTTCCGCGTCCAGCCGCGCCCTCCTGGGCACCGGCTCAGACCTTGTCGATGGCGGCGAGCGCGGCGGTCAACGCCACGTGCACGGCGTCGAACCTGGCCACGTGCTCGTCGACCGGGAGCTGGTCGAGGCCGTCGAGCCCGGCCACCGCCTCGGCGATCGCCTCGTCGCTGACCGGCTGCGGCCCAGGCGGTCCGGGGACCGGCGGTCCTGGCTGGGGCACTGGTTGCACGGGTTCACGCTATCCGATGGCGAGACCGAGGGTGGTCAGGGCGCTGCGGACGCTGTCGGAGCGCGCCCGGATCGGGGGGACGGGACCGCCCGCGGCCCAGTGCGCCGCGCACAGCGAGCGCAGCAGGTCGAGCGGGTCGCCGTCGCCGTCGACAGTGAGCGCCCCGCCCTCGGCGGTGACCGCCCAGCCCGGCCGCGCGGCGACCAGCAGGTCGTCGGCAGGCTGGGTGAGGGCGGTGAGGTCCTGGGCGAGGTAGGTCGGCCGCTCGTGCGCGGCGGCGGCCAACACCGTCGCGGCGGTGGCGACCCCGGTCAGGACCAGCAGCGAGTCCACGCCCGCGGTGACCGCGCCCTCGATGTCGGTGTCGAGCCGGTCGCCCACCACCAGCGGCCTGCTCGCCCCCGCCGAGCGGATCGACTGGTCCATCAGCGGGGTGGCGGGCTTGCCCGCGACGACCGGCTCCTGGTCGGTGGCCACCCGCATGGCGTGCACCAGCGACCCGTTGCCGGGCAGCAACCCCCGCTCGCTCGGCAGCGTCCGGTCGACGTTGCAGGCCACCCAGAGCGCCCCGGCACGGATGGCCAGAGCCCCCTCGGCCAGGTCCTCCCACGTCATCTTGGGCGAAAGCCCTTGCGCGACACCCGCGACCCCGGCGCTGAACCGCCGCACGGGCACGAGCCCGACAGCGGTGACCTCGTCCACGAGCGCGTCGGTGCCCAGGACCAGCACGGTGTCGCCGGGCCCGAGCTCCCGGGCGAGGACGGCGGCGGCCGCCTGCCCGCTGGTGCTGACCTCGTCGACGTCGGCCCGCACGGACATGCCGCGCAGGTGCTCGGCCACCTCGACGGGCGACCGGGACGCGTTGTTGGTGACGAACCGAACGGCGACCCCCTTGGCGTGCGCGGCCGCCACGGTCTCCGCCGCGGCGGGCAGGGCCTGCCCGCCGCGGTAGACGGTGCCGTCCAGGTCGAACAGCAGGGCGTCGTAGCGGTCGAGCAGGCCCTCACTCATCGCCGGTCGGTCCCCCGCTCCTGCGCCGAGGACC
This sequence comes from Actinokineospora pegani, assembly GCF_009745975.1. Taxonomy (GTDB): domain Bacteria; phylum Actinomycetota; class Actinomycetes; order Mycobacteriales; family Pseudonocardiaceae; genus Actinokineospora; species Actinokineospora pegani. The sequence continues at coordinate 181,856 of NZ_WHOL01000064.1, forward strand.
CCACCCCGGACGACTCGATCCCGGACGACGCCGCCCCGACGGCGTTCGCCTCCGCTGCCGAGCCCTCGGCGGGCACAGCCTTGACCACCGCGGCGGACTCGGTGGCCGCCTCGGCGCTCTCCTCGACCTCGACCGCGTTAGCGCCTGCGGGCACGTCCCCGGTCTTGGCGCCCGGGACAGCCTCGGGTGCGTCGGCACTTCCGTCGCTCTCGACCGCCTGCACCGCAGCAGCACTCTCCTCGACCACGTCAGCGGCCGCAGACACACCACCGGCCCCAGCGACCGGGACGGACTCAGGTGCGCCAGCGCTCCCGTCGCTCTCGACCGCCGACACGTCCACAGTGGAGTCGGTGGCCATCTTGGCGCTCTCCTCGACCGCGTTAGCGGCCGTAGGCGCAGCACCGGCCTCGGGGGAGCCGGTGCTGCCACCGCTCTCGATCGGGTCGGCGGTCGCGGGCACGCTCTCGGCGGCCGCGTCGGTGCTCTCGTCGATCTCGATCGTCTCGCCGGGGAGGGCCGCGGCGATCTCGGACTCGTCGGCGCCGAGGGCGAACGCGCGCTCGGCGGCGTCGGTGTCCTCGTCGTCGTCGGCCTGGGCGGCGTTGAGGAACCAGCGGATGGCGTCCTGGTCGCGGCCCGCGGCCTCGAGGTTGTCGGCGTAGGCGTAGAACAGGCGCGCGCTCCACGGCTTGCGCACCTGGGGGTCGAGGTCCGCCCCCTGCAGCGCCACCACGGCGGCGTCGAGCTGGCCCATGTCGCGCCGGGCGCCCGCGCTGACGATCCGCAGCTCCACGGCCACGGCGGGGTCGACGTCGGGCCCGGCCTCCTTGGCCAGTTCCAGCGCCCGCTCCGGCCTGCCCAGCGCCCGCTCGCAGTCGGCCATGACGGCGATGTGCGTGCTGCCACCGCTCATCCGGCGAACCGCGCGCAGCTCGGAGAGCGCCTCGGACCACTCACCGGCGTGGTAGGCCGCGATCCCCGCAGCCTCCCGAACCACGGCGACCCGCGCCGCGCGCTCACGGGCGTACCGGGCGTGCTTGAGCGCGCGCTCGGGGTCCTCCTCCAGGAGCATCCCCGCCGCCACCAGGTGCTTGCCCACGAGCTCGGCCAGCGACTTGGGCAGGCTGCGCAGCCCGGCCCGCGCGTCGACGTCGAGCTGGGAGTACTCGATGCCCTCGGGCACGAACAGCCCGCCCTCGGCCGGTCGCACGTCGTCGCGGTCGCGGCTGTCCCGGTCCCAGTTGTCCTTGTACCGCCGGGGTTCCCGGGGCCCCCTGTCGTCCCGGTCAGGCTGCCTGGTCACCTCGACGACAGCGGCGCCCTCGGAGCGCGACGGCTCCGGGTCCGCCTGCGGCTCACTGGCGATGGCAGGCGTCACGTCCGCCTCGTCAGCGGCCTCCTCGCGCTCCGGCGCGCTGGAACCGCGCTCAGCGGAAACGAGGTTCTCGCGGATGAAGTCGTCGCCGACGGCCCCGACCTCGTCCTCAACCGGCTGGCCGACCGACGGCCGCTCCTCCTGCCGGGGCGCGCGGTCAGCACGGTGTTCGGTGGTGCGAGGCCCACGGTCGTCACGGTTGTCACCCCGGAAGCCGCTGTCACGCGACCCGCGGTCCTCACTGCGCCCCTGGTAGCCGCCTTCACGACGCGGAGCCTGGTCGTCCCTGCGGTAACCGCCCTCGCGCGATCCACGGTCGTCCTTGCGGTAGCCGCCTTCGCGGCGGTCGTCGGTGCGCGACCCACGATCATCCCTGCGGTAGCCACCCTCACGGGGGCCGCTGTCGCGCGCCCCGCGGTCGTCCTTGCGGTAGCCACCCTCACGAGAGCCGCTGTCGCGCGACCCGCGGTCATCCTTCCGGAACCCGCCGTCACGCTGGTTCTCGCGCGATCCGCGGTCGTCCTTGCGATAGCTACCTTCGCGGCGGTCGTCCTTGCGGTAACCGCCTTCGCGGGGACCGCTGTCGCGCGACCCGCGGTCATCCTTGCGGAACCCGCCCTCACGCTGATTCTCGCGCGACCCACGGGCGTCACCACGGAAACCGCTCTCGCGGGGACCACTGTCACGCGACCCGCGGTCGTCACGCTGATAGCCGCCACGGCGGTCATCGCCACGCGGTCCGCGGTCATCACTGCGGAAACCACCCGTGCGGGGACGGTCGTCGCGGTTCTGGTAGCCGCCCTCGCGGCGCGGGCCGCGGTCGTCCCGGTCGTCGCGGCGCGGGTAGCCACCGGTGCGGGGGCGGTCATCGCGGGAATCGCGGTCGTCCCGCCGGTAACCGCCCTCGCGGCGGTCGTCGCCACGCGGCGCGCGGTCGTTCTTGAAACCACGGTCGTCCTTGCGGAAGCCGCCCTCGCGGGGGCCCTTGTCGCCGCTGCCCCGGTAGCCGCCACTCTCACGCGGGCCGCGGTCGTCACGCTGGTAGCCGCCACCACCGCGGTTGTCGTCGCGGCGCGGATAGCCGCCGGTACGGGGGCGGTCGTCACGCCGGGGAGCGCTGTCGCGGTCGTCCTTGCGGTAGCCGCCGCGGTCGTCGCGGTTCTGGTAGCCGCCCTCGCGGCGCGGGCCGCGGTCGTCCCGGTCGTCGCGG
>NZ_WHOL01000065.1 GCF_009745975.1 Actinokineospora pegani
CGGTGGTCTGGTGGTGGCAGCGGGCGTCGCCCTGTTGGCCCGCATCCCGTCGAGCAAGCGAACAACCTCTGACCCGGTGCCCTAAACCCTGACCATCCCCGCTCGTCGGGGCACACCGCTTGGCCGTCGCGCTGGCGGGGCGGTCCCACTGCGGGTTTCGCCGCTGCGGGTGCCGGTGGTCTGGTGGTGGCAGCGGGCGTCGCCCTGTTGGCCCGCATCCCGTCGAGCGAGCGAACGATCCCGGACCCGGGGCCTCAACCCTGACCACCCCGCTCGCCGGGGCACACCGCTCAGCCGCTGCGCCGGTGGTCTGCCAGCGCGAGTCCTCGCAAGCGGGCGGCCCCACCGCAGGTTTCGCCGCCGCGGGCGCCGGTGGCCTGGCGGTGGCAGCGGGCATCGCCCTGCTGGCCCGAACCCCGTCGTGCAGGCGAACGATCTCGGACCCGGTGCCTCAACCCTGACTACCCCGCTCGTCGGGCCACACCGCTCGGCCGCCGCGCTGGTGGTCTGCGTGCTCCCTGCCAGCGCGAGTTCGCGCAAGCGGGCAGTCCCACCGCGGGCGTCGCCCTGCTCGCCCGAACCCCGTCGTGCAGGCGAACGACCCCCGACCCGGGGCCCAACCCTGGCCACCCCCGCTCGCCGGGGCACACCGCTCAGCCGCCGCGCTGCTCCCTGCCAGCGCGAGTGCGCGCGAGCGGGGCGGCCCCGCGGAGCCGCCCCGCCCACCACGTCAGTCCGTGCGGCACCAGTGGGTCACGTAGGCCGAGGCCTGCGCCGCCAGCCAGGCGTCCAGCAGGTCCACGTTCACCGAGCGCGACAGCCGGTGCTGCTTCGCCCGCCGCACGTCCACCACCAACGGCACCGCGCCCGGCAGCAGGTCGAGCATGCACCGGTCGAGCACGCGCAAGGCGGCGTTCGCGGCGTCGCGGGCCAGCGGCGCCTCCTTGAGGTACAGCAGGACCGCGTGCTCCACCCCCGCCCGGTCGCGGAACCCCAGGTGCGGGCGCACCGCGACAGCGAGGCTGCCGAAACGCAGGACCGACTCGCCCACCGGGACCGGGGTCGCTCGTGCTGACTCCCACCAGCGGGAGAAGCCCGCTGCCACCTCGTCGAAGGCGCGGGCTTGGCCGTTCAACTCGGCCGACTCGGTCGCCGCGGCCAGCGGCGCGGCCGGGTCGGCCGCGGTGAGCGAGGCGGTGATGGCCTCGGTGATCGGGCGGTAGAACGCGTGCGCGTAGTGCTCGGCGTCGGCCTGGCGGGCGTGCTGGTCGACGACGATCCCATTGCGGCCGCGCCGGTCGGCGGCGGCGTACTCGGCGAACGACGGGGCGGGGACGGTGATCGTCCCCAGATCGGTGGCGTCCGGTTCTGCGCTGGCCAAGACAGTGCTGCCCATGCGGTCCTCCCTGGCTCGTCTTCCCAAGGTGAATTCTACCGCCGGGGTATGACACATGTGTTCGACTGAGCGGGTTGAAATCGCGATCAGGCCATATTTCTCAGCGCGCGGAGAGTTCGCTGTGCAATTTCAGGACGCGGTCGCCCCCGTCCTGTTCCAGCACGTACGCCGGGTTGTCCGGCGAACCCTTCCTGGTGATCTCCGTGCCCTTGATCTTCCTGGTCACGGGCTCCTCGTGCGACGAGACGACCTTGGCCTCGCCCTGGCCGGAGCCCCACTTCCAGGTCACCCACTGGCCCTTACGGTATTTGCTCATGGCAATTCCTCCCTGTCTTCGGGCCGCGAGTACCCCGAACAGCGCTGCGGCATTCCGCTGCTGGCGCGGACAGTCTTTGTGGGTGAGCCCCGCGACCACGACAGCGGCGGGCGACGGGGAGGCGCGCGGCCTGGCAGGATCGACGGTGTGACCAACGACAACCAGCCAGCAACCCACCCGGCCGCCGCGGTCCCGGACCGCCTTTTCGACGACGCCGCGGCCGAGGCCCGCTGGCGGGCGCGCTTCCACGCCGCCCGGGTCACCCTGCCCGACTGGGCCTGGCAGGCCCCCGACCGCACCGTGTACGCGTCCAACGCCAGCGGCGTCTGGGAGATCTACGCCTGGGACCGGTCCACCGACACCCACCGCCAGGTCACCGACCGCCCCAACGGCACCCTCAACGCCACCGTCGCCCCCGACGGCGACCACATCTGGTGGTTCAACGACACCGACGGCGACGAGTTCGGCACCTGGGTGCGCGAGCCCTTCGCGGGCCGCCCCGCCGACGAGCCGCCCGCCCCCGCCGTCCCCGGCGCCAAGGCCGGCTACCCCGCGGGCCTCGACATCGGCGACACCGTCGTCGCCGCGGGCGTGGCCGACGACGACGGCACCACGATCTACCTGTCCCGCGACGGCGCCGAGGCCGAGGTCGTCTACCGCAGCGAGCACGACGGCGGCGTCGCCGCGCTGTCGTTCGACGAGACCCTGCTGGCCATCTCCCACTCGGAGCACGGCGACAACCGCCACCCCGCCCTGCGCGTGCTCTCGGTCGCCGACGGCTCGGTCGTCGCGGAGAAGTGGGACGGCGAGGGCAAGGGCCTCGACGCCGTGGCCTTCAGCCCGGTCGAGGGCGACCAGCGCCTCCTGGTCGTGCACGAGCGCCGCGGCCGCGAGGAACTGCTCATCTGGGACGTCGCCGAGGACACCGAGACCGAGTTGACGTTCGACCTCCCCGGCGAGGTCTCCGCGGGCTGGTACACCAACGGCGCCGCCCTGCTGGTCGTGCACACCCACGAGGCCAGGAACACCCTGCACCGCTACGACATCGCGAGCGGTCAACTGTCAACTTTGGACACCCAGCCCGGCGTCATCGGCTCCGCCCACACCCGCCCGGACCACACCGTCGAGTACTCCTGGTCCAACGCCGCCTCCCCCGCCGCCGTCCGCGCACTGCACTCCGACGGCTCGGGCCGCGTCCTCCTCGAGGCCCCGGGGGAGAAGGCCCCGGAGTCGTCGCCACTGGTGGACGCCTTCGTCGAGTACGAGAACGGCCGCGTGCACGCCCTCGTCGCTCGTCCGGCGGATGCCCCTGACGGTCCACTCCCGACAGTCTTCGCCCTGCACGGCGGCCCGCACGCCGCGGACGAGGACCGCTTCTCGGCCTACCGCGCGCTCTGGCTCGACGCGGGATTCGCCGTGGTGCACGTGAACTACCGGGGCTCAACCGGCTACGGGTCGGCTTGGCGGGACGCGATCGAGGGCCGCCCCGGCCTGACCGAGCTGGAAGACGTCGCCGCGGTCCACGAGTGGGCGGTCTCCTCGGGCCTGGCCAACCCCGCGCAGTGCGTCGTCAACGGCGCTTCCTGGGGCGGATACCTGTCACTGCTGGCGTTGGGCACCCAGCCCGACCTGTGGGCGGCGGGCGTCGCCGGGGTGCCGGTAGCGGACTACTTCGCCGCCTACGAAGACGAGATGGAACCCCTGCGCGCCTTCGACCGCGCCCTGTTCGGCGGCAGCCCCGCAGAGGTGCCCGACCGGTACACCGCCTGCTCCCCCCTGACCTACGTGGACAAGGTCAAGGTCCCGGTCCTGGTACTGGCGGGCGAGAACGACCCCCGCTGCCCCATCCGCCAGATCGACAACTACCTGGACCGCCTGGCAGCCCAGGGAACCACCTACGAGATGTACCGCTACGACGCAGGCCACGGGTCGCTAGTGGTCGCCGAGACCATCAAGCAGTCAGTGATCGAAGTCCACTTCGCCCAGCGAGCGCTGGGCCTGCGCTGAGTCGTCCCTAAAGAAGGGCCTGCCCTTCGGAGCCGCGAATTGTTTAACTCCGGGGGAGTGGCGTCAAGGGCGCCGCGCGTCGGCTTCGCCGATGGCCTGCGGCCACCCTTGACCCCACTCCCCCAGAGCTAACTGCGGCCAGGACTGAGTCCAGGCCAAAAACTGACACCCCCACCCCCACCCCCACCCCCACCCCGCCCACAAGTCCTACGCACCAACTCCTGCGCTAGGCGAGTGCCGCTGGCGCCAGCCGTCCCGCCGCCCCAGCAAAGCCCGCAGGGCGAGCAACCAGCTCTCAACCCTGCTGGTATCCCCAAACCACTCGGCTCGCCAACGCAAGGAGCCAGCACCGTGGGGGTCCGGGGGGTCGCCCCCCGGGTACAACAAAAGGACGATCCCAGCTCGCGCTTTCCGCGAGCAGGGATCGCCCAATCGTTCGTCGGGGTGACAGGATTTGAACCTGCGACCTCTTCGTCCCGAACGCGGTTGCCTTGTAGTCAACCGTGCCACCTGGTCACTCTGAGCTGGCGGGTTTTCCGGTCTAGGACTACCTCTAGGTGATGTGTGCCAGACCGTTCGCTGACTTCATGCTGACGACGGACCCGCTCCGCGACTTGTCATGGATCGTGGTTGGCTTTGGTCTCTCAGCAAGACTAAGGCATGGGTCGACTTGGCTGCCCTGTGTCTCGCGCGGCAGCGGCTGCTACTCCGCGCGTGCTTGCGGACACCGCGCGCGGATGCGCTCAACTGGTCATAATTGTTATGGAGTTGTATCAATTAAGGGTTGACATCTGCTCATCTGGGTGGGAGGAGGGGCTTTCGGTCTCACCTCATGCAACACTGCGGCGGCACGGCTAACCATCACTCAAGAGGCGAGGCGCAGGTGGATCGGGGCGATGTTGAGGAGTTTCACTACATCACACCCGTGGAGAATCTGACATCCGTTCTCACCTACGGCTTGCAAAGTCATGAGCGAGCAAAGGCGTATCAACACGTCTCGGTAGCGAGCGAGTCGGTCCAGGGCTTGCGCGCACCCAAACACATCCCCGGCCAAGGAAGGACTATTCACGATTACGTGAACCTGTACTTTCATTGCCGGAATTCGATGATGTTCTTCCTGATGAGAAATGACAAGCGCAGGCTAGTTGTGGTTCGAGTTAGGCCATCCATTCTGGATCTTCCAGGCGCAATTATCGCTGATGGTAATGCAGCGTCACATGCAACAAGATTCATGCCAGTTGGAGCGGGTCTAAGGTCGCTCGACAAAGATCGTGTGTACGCGCGATCTTGGGATCATCCAGATTCTTTCGTTAAAACTGAACTGAAGCGACAAAGATCGGCAGAGTTGCTGGTCCCAGATCAGATTGCCGTGTCTTACATAACAGGTTATTATGTATACAAACAACAGCAAATCGACTACTGTTCCAATCTAGCGCCCAACTGGCCCTGCGAGGTGAATGCTGATGTCTTCTTCGAGTAATAAGCAGGCTAACGTTACCCTCGCAAAGGGTAATATTTTGAACTCGAAAGCTCATGCGATTGTGAACACAGTCAATTGCGTGGGTGTTATGGGCAAGGGGGTCGCGCTGCTCTTCAAGCGCAAGTACCCCGAGATGTTCAAAGATTACGTGAGAAAGTGCGACCGTAAAGAGGTTGCGCTAGGTGCTCCGTATCCTTACTTCGAGGAAGATCACGTTATTGTCAACTTTCCCACTAAGCAGCACTGGAGGTCAGTAAGTCGATTGCAGGATATTGAGGATGGATTAATCTATCTGCGAGATCATATCGCCTCGTGGGGCATTAAGTCCATAGCTCTTCCGCCTCTTGGGTGTGGGAATGGGCAGTTGGACTGGAATGTAGTTCGCCCAGTCCTCCTCAAGCACTTGGAATCCTTCCCCGTAAAGGTGGAACTCTACGTACCCCTTGACGTCGAGCTCGACGACGATCAGCTGAGTTTCGACAACCTTCCCAATGCTAATTCGACTGCAAAGACGTCGCCTAGAATTGCCCCATCAATGCTTGCGTTGGTCGAAATTCTGAACGTGGTGGAGCAAGATTCGTACCATTGGCCAGTGGGTCGCGTGATGTTTCAAAAATTGGCCTATTTTGCAACGGTGGCGGGTATACCGACTCATCTAACGTATAAAGCTGGAAGTTACGGCCCCTTCGCTGAAGAGCTCAATAAGTCTGTTGCTGTCTTGCAAAATAACGGATTGGTTCGCGAACAGCCGCGGGGAAAACGAATTGAAGTGTCAGTGGGGGACAGCTACAGGGCGTCGAGGGACGCATTGCTAGAGGATCTTGAGCCTGGCTGGCACGAAACGATATATCGCGTTGCTGACCTAGTTGCACGCTTCGATACGACTCAAGCCGAGGTTGCTGCAACAGTCCATTACTCGGCGAAGGCGCTCGCTAATCGGCACGCTCGAACCCCCTTTGCGCGAGAAGTAATTGATGCGGTTGAGAAATGGAAGATTCGCAGGCAGCCGCCACTACGTCGGGACGATATCGGCCGTTCAATTGTGAGCCTTGCGACACAGGGATGGATTTCCGTCGTGGCCGATGAGTCGGTCGAGCTTTACCTCGACGAGGTTAATGAGTTCTGCTAGGACATCCCACCGCAGAACTTGGTAGTGCCATTCTTCCCCTAGGAGGGGGCTTCCTGCCTCGCCGCCGTCTGGGCGTTTTCAATCAGTCTGGTTACCAGGGCGCAGCCCTCGACGGACACCGGCGGCCGACCGTGCCGGGCTCTGCGCCCTGGTAACCAGACTGATAGCCCGGGCTTAGACGGGGGCGAGGCAGGCAGCCACCGACGAACCGGCGGCCGAACGCCTGACCCTGCCTCGCTGCTGGCCTGCCCGCCTGGCGAAGGCAATCTTTTGTCGGTAGACCTGCCCGATCCGGTTCCCGCAGCTCCCCCCGCCCCGGTGCGGTGCTCGGCGGCTTGGTCCCTGTGACTTCCCCTCGTGCTGCTCTCCTGGTTGGCGGCCTGGTGCTCGTTGTGGCACGCCTCGCCGGTCGGTGCCCCCGCGGGGACCGGCCGCGTGCGGCCGCACGCCCCGCGGGGGATTGCGCCGACCGGGGAGAGCGCAGCGTGCCAGCGGGCCGCCGCAGGCGGGCCGCCTTGATGAAGAGAAGAAACTTTGAACACAACTATGGACGGCCCTTCCACCAGGCTGAACCTTCGGCGGAGTCCTTTGCGGCTGGCCCTACGGAGAGTGGGGGGACGTCAGCGCCACCGCCGGTGATGGACAGTCCTATTGCTCGGATTGCGCGGACGCGGTCCAGTGCGATCTGACGGCCATCTCGGCTGCGTTCTCGCCACTGCGCGCTTTTGTGGGTCTGTCGGTCATGGATTCGGTACAGCCAGGTGGTGGTTTTTTCGTTCATGCCTGCTGTGCATTCGGATAGCGCGCTGAACATGATTATGTCGTCATCGACAGGGCTTCCACCCCAGCCGCCGAATGCTCGAACCATTTGAGTGCGCATCAGAAGTCCCGCGCAATGAATTGGCCAGTTTCCGTCATGTTTAATGGCCCAGTCGTTCACGGCCCCGGGCTCTACTTTTCCAAATGGTAGGGCGCTTTCGTAGTTGCGACGTTCGCCGTTAGATAGGAGGTCGTCCGCTTGTCCGACCACCCAATGCGTATTCTCGTCTTCAAAATGGGGAAGCAGGGTCTCTAGCGCACCTGGGAGTAGGATGTCATCGTGATCGAGCATCTGGACCACGTCACCGGTTGCTCTGGTCAAGGCCAGGTTTCGCGTAGCAGCAATGCCGGTATGAGCTTTGTTGCTAGTGTACTTGGCAAAGGGGACATCTATGAGCATTCCCTCTACGCCTGGCTTTTCGCCGTCCTCTTGGACAAGCCATTCCACATCCCACCCCGATGGAAGTGTTTGCTGTTCGACACTCCTAATCGTTTCGTGGAAGTAGGCTGATAGAGGCGCGTATGCGGCAGTTATGATGGACAGTTTGCGGCGGATCATCAGCGTTCCCATCGTTCGAGTTGAGAATGGAACGTTAGCATAGTTCTGTCTGCGGGATACTGGGCATCAGATACTTCGACTACGCGATCTGTTGTGTCAATTGAAACTCGTCGCACCCAGATGATGGGGGTTCCGTCCGACAGGTTCCATGCTTGTGATTCAACTGTTGTCGGCATGGCGGCGGTCACATGGTCGATTACCCTGTCGACTTCCACCCCCACTGTGTATAGCTGATGCATCGTGCCGCCTGCCCAAGCTTTTTTTCGCGGGTCAGGATCGGCTATGTCGGGGTTTTGCTTGGTGAATTCTGCCAATAGCCAAGATGTCGACCATGCAGCGAGTGTGCCATTTTTCTTGTCTTTATGTGTAAATTCCCTCCTAAAAAGCTCGGAACCTTCCGGTATGCCGAAAGCGTCTGCTAGGCCAAGGTCTGCTGGAACAAATGAGTAAGACGCCTCGAAGTGCAGCTTATCCAACGAAGAATTGAGATCATCCTCGGCAAGTCCTCGGCTTCTACGCACTTCTTCGCTCGCAAGTACAAGATCCTTCTCGAACTGGTGACGGTCGTTGCTTCGCTCTACCCGTGCAGGAGCGGCGCGAACGAGGGGGGCTTTGCCTCGTCCGCCCGTTACGAGTCCTTGTGTCTTGAGCAACGCCACAGCGGACCGAGCTGTCGTGCTGGAGCAGTGGTAGGTGGTCATCAGCTCAACCATGGTCGGTATGGAGTCGCCTTCTCGCAGGTCACCAGACTCGATGCGGATGCGGATGTCGTCTGCGATCCGTAGCGCTACGGGTTGGCGGGCCTCGGTCCTCTGGGGGTTCATACCCCCATCGTAGTGCATGTTTGCGGGTTTGCGCGCAAACCACTTGCGTGGTGCCCAGCACCCGTGTAGCTTCGATCAGGACAGCAAGTTTGCGCGCAAACACGCAAACGCACTAACTTGGAGGATGGCCATGTTGCGGAACCTGCCGGTCCTGTTGGACGGGTACAAGCTGATGGTGACCGAGGACCCGATGCTGAAGGTGTACGAGAAGGACGGCAAGCAGGTGATGGCGACGGACAGCGAGGGTGCGTCGTTGTACACGGTCACGCTGTTCGTGAAGCCTCCGGCGGACTCTTCGGGTCGGATCGGCAAGGGCATGGAGGTCAAGGTGACCTTGGAGACCGACCCGGGCGAGGTGGCGGAGGGATCCCGTGTGGAGTTGGTGAACCCCCGGATCTCGCAGTGGGAGATCGAGGGTCGGGCCGGGGTTTCGTGGAGGGCGACCGGGGTCAAGCCCGCCAGCCCGCAGCGTGCCGTGTCGGCCGCGTAGCTGATCTTCCGGGGTGCTGGCACCCCGTTGTTTCACCGCCTTGGAGTCCCGGTTAACGAGAGTTCCGGTGTGATTCCTCGATAAGCATTGCTGTTTGAGAATTCCATAGTGAGCCGATCCATGTCTTTTTCCGGTCGCTGAGGCCGGACAGGTTCGGTTGCCCCTGGGTGCTTGACGGGGGCTTCCGTGCCTGGTCACGACAGTGAAAGGAGGTGGGTGTGGGTGTTCGTGTCTGCGAGGGGGTGATGTACGCGGATTCGGGGCAGACGGCGCGGGAGTCACCGGATGGGTGGTTGGTGTCGTTTCTGCCGGATCGCTACTTCTCGCGGAATGCGGCGGTGACGGCGTTGAACCTGGCCGAGCTGATCGCCTCGGGTGGGCACGGCGACCGAACCCGGTTGCGGCTGGCCGAGTCGTGGTTGGACGAGTTGGGACTTGGTTGGGAGGACGTGCGCTGCCTTCATCGGTGGCGTGGGTTCGTCGAGGACAACACTGAAAGGTAGGTGGGCTTGTGGCTGAGAAGAAGCCGGAGGCGCAGGAGAAGTACCTCGCGCTGGTGTCGGCGATGGACGCGGTTCAGGAGGGTCTGGACGGGTTGACCCGTCTGATCAAGAGCTACTCGCCGCCGCAGACGAACTGGCGGACGAAGTCCAAGCGGGAGTTGCAGGGGCTGCGCACCAACGCGCAGAACAAGTTGGATGACCTGCGGCAGATCGCGAAGAACTACGAGGCCGAGATGGTCGCGAAGGAGTGGAGGCTCTGATGTCGCACCAGGTGGAGAACACGCTGGCCGAGATGGACGCGGCGATGAACAAGCTCAAGGCCGCGTATGAGGACATCAAGATCCGACGGGAGTTCTTCGGCGTGCACCACAAGGTCCTGACGACGGCGGTGGCGCGGTTGACGGTCGAGGTGGCCGACAGCCAGGCGGGGTTCGAGTTCGGCTGATCGACCCTGGCGGGTCCGGGGACAACTGAACACGGTTAGACGGCATGGCGACCGGCCTCGTGCACCCCTTGGTGGTGTGTGGGGCCGGTCGCCGTTTCTCACCCCTTTCGGAAGGGAGGACGGCAGATGAGCAAGCAGAGCAAGCGTCACCCCGGGGCGGAGTTCCGGGCGGCGGCGTGGTTGGTGCGGCACCCGGGGTGGTCGGGGGTGCCGGTGGCGTTGTCGACGTCGGCGGCGACGTTGGGTGTGGACGGGACCGCAGGGGTCGGGGGCGCGGTGCTGGGCGCGGGTTTGGTGGCGTGCGGGGGTTGGTATCGGGGTCACCCGGACACGTGGGACCGGTTCGCGGCCCCGGTGTGGCGGGCGTGGCGGCGGCGCTGGTGGACCTATGTGGGGTGGCGGTGGCGGGACGCGGTCGAGGACTGCGGGTTGACCACCACCAACGCCCGGACCGGGCAGGTGCGACGTCCTCGGGTGATCCGGGTCCGCTCCTGGTCCCCGTCCACGGACGTGATCACGGTGCGGATGGTCCCCGGTCAGGCGCTCTCGACCTGGGAGCAGCGGTTGCCGGAGCTGACGGAGTCGCTGCGCGCGGTCCGGCTCGGGGTGTCGAAGGTCAAGCCGCGGGTCATCGCCCTGGTGGTGCAGCGCTCCGAGCCGTTCACCGACCTGATCCCGGCCCCGGCCATGGCCGCGATCGTCGGCGATGTCGACGTGTCGGCGGTCTACCTCGGCGAGACCGAGCACGGCCAAGACCTGACGGTGGACCTGTTGGGACAGCACGTGTTCATCGCGGGTGCCACCGGGGCGGGGAAGAACTCACTTGTCGCGTCGATGCTGCGGGTGATCGCCCCGTTGGTGCGGGACGGGTTGGTCCGGCTGTGGATTGCGGACCCCAAGAAAAGCGAGTTCGCCGCGCTGGAATCGATCGCGTACCGCTTCGCCACCGACACCGAGAAGGTCGACGAGGCCGGGGTGTACTCGATCGCGGACATGATCAAGCAGTTCCGGGCGGAGATGGAGGCCCGGCAGGCGGCGTTGGGAAAAGCCAAGAAGCGCAAGTTCACCATGTCGGCCGAGACCCCGTTGGACCTGCTGATCCTCGACGAGTTGGGCGCGATCACCGCCTACGGCGACATCGCCCGGGTGGTGCGCCGCGACCTGGCGGTGATCGCCACCCAGGGGCGTGCTTCGGGGCACCGCATGTGGGGGTTGGTGCAGGAGCCCTCCAAAGACGTTGTCCCGATCCGGGACCTGTTCACCTTCCGGGTCTGCCTGCGGGTCACCTCGGCCGCCCAGGTGGACATGGTCCTGGGGGAGAACGCCCGTGCCCGTGGGGCCCTGGCCGACGAGATCCCCAACATCGACGAGACCGCCGGGATCGGGTTCGTCATCGAGCCCCGTTCCCGCACCCCGGTTCGGGTCCGGGCCGCGTTCGTCTCCGACGCCGAGTTGACCGAGTTCGTCGAGTTCGTTTCCCACGGCCCCGACCTGGGGCCCTCACTGAGGGTGGTTGCCTGATGATCACGATTGTTCGCGTGGCTGTGGCCGCGCTGCTGCTGGTGCCGACCGCCGGGCAGATCGGCGGCGTGCCCGACGTGGGGGCGTGGGTGCTGTTCGCGGCCCTGGTGCTGACGGTCCTGTTCGGCACGACGCTGTTTCGCACCCGGACTGAGCGCGACGGCGGCGTGTGATGGCCGGGCTGGTGTTCTACACCGGGGTGCATCACCCGAATTGGTTGTGGGACTTGGAGTTTGACGCGTTCGTGTCCCACCGCCGCTTGGTGGGCCGGTCGTTGCGCGGTCTGCGCAAGGCCCGTCGCCGGTTCGCGATCGACTCGGGCGGGTTCACCGAGGTCAGCCAGTTCGGCGGGTGGCGCACCACCCCGGAGGACTACGTGACCTCGGTGCGTGCCTACACCGCCCGCCTGGGTCGCCCGGACTTCATCGCCCCGCAGGACTGGATGTGTGAGCCGTTCATCATCCGCCGCACCGGGCTGAGCGTGGCCGAGCACCAGCGCCGCACGGTGGCCAACTACCTGCGGTTGCGCGAGCTCGCACCGGACCTGCCGATCATCCCGGTCGTGCAGGGTTGGCAACTCGGCGACTACCTGCGCTGCGTGGACCTCTACGCCCGCGCCGGGGTCGACCTCGCTGACGCCCCCCTGGTGGGGTTGGGGTCGGTGTGCCGCCGCCAATCCACCGACGAGATAGCCCAGGTCGTCACCACCCTGGCCGCCGGGGGCCTGGGCCTGCACGGGTTCGGGGTCAAGACCGCCGGGCTCGCCCTCTACGGGGACCACCTGGTCTCGGCGGACTCCATGGCCTGGTCGTTCCGCGCCCGCCGCAGCCCCGCCCTACCCGGGTGCGTGACTCACCGCAACTGCGCCAACTGCCCGCGCTATGCCGCCCAGTGGCGCGACAACGTCCTGACCGGTCTGCGCCACCGCCAGACCCGCCCCTGGCAGATGTCCTTCCTGGACCTGCCCAACCAAGGAGTTGCCCGATGACCGCGATCCTGCCCGCCCCCGGGTCCCTGGGCTCCGCCCTGGACCTGGTCGACCTGCTCGACACCTGCGACACCTGCACCGGTACCGGCCTGGTGGCCGTCCCGCGCGGGGTCGAGGGCTGCACGGTGTGCCTCGGGGCTGGGCTGGCCCGTGTGTGCGGCGACTGCCTCGGCCCCGGCCACACCTGCGGCGGCTTGCCGTGCGACACCTGCGACGGTGCCGGGCAGGTGGCCTGATGCCGCAGGACAGCATCATCGTGGGCGGGCAGCGGGTGGCCGTCGAGTACGCGCACTCGCTGCTGTCCTACGCCGGGGCCGGGCGACTGTTCAGCGACCACCACACGGCCTGGGCCGAGACGGAGAGCGGGTTGCTGCGCCGCTACTTCGCGCACGCCTGCGAGGTGGCCCGACTGCTGCGCCAGACGGGGAACCTGGTTCTGGACCACTCCGGCCTGATGACCCGGCTGTCCGAGGACGGGGAGCGGGCACAGGTCGTGCCCGTCGCGCTGAGCCGGTCCGGGCGCGACCTGCTCGATGCCCTCGACGTCGACTCGCTGGGCTGACCGCCCCGGCACCAGCACTTCATCGCACATCCCTGATCAATTCTGACCATTGTGGAAGGTGACCTAATGTCGTTGTGGCGCATCGGTTTCAAGATCTGGTCAACCCTCAAGATCGCCAGGGTGGTGGTGTTCGGCGCGGTCGCCGCGCTGGTGGCCCTGCTGCTCACCGGCCCCGGCCCGGTGTTCTGGGTGGTGGTCGGCTCCACGGTCCTGGTCGGCGCGGGAGCCTGGTCGGTGCTCGCCGAGTTGGAACAGCGCGAGACCGGCGGCAAGCCCACCCCGGACAAGGCCCGCAAGTGAGCGTGTGGAGCCCGGTCGACACCGCCGAAAAGGACCTGGTGCTGAGGTTGCTCGACCTCGCCCATCACGACGGGGTGGTGCTGACCCATACCGACACCGTGTTCATGCGAGACGAACACCGGCGGTGCTGGCGGCGGGCCACCCCCGACGAGACCGACGCCGTGGTGGTCCTGCACGGCGGCCACGAGCTGTGGGCCGACGACAGCTACTTCCCGGTCAGCGACGAGGGCAGCGCCGAGTACCACCAGGCCACCCCGGTGTACCCGACTGTGTCGGGCCGCTACCTCGCCGAGCACCTGCGGGGATGCACCCCCGCCAACCAGACCGACCAGACCACGCTGTGGTGACAGGAGCCGACATGACCACCGAAACCGAGCTGATCCCGATCGGGGTCGGCATCACCCGCCGCGTGCTCGAATGCGCCGAGCGCGGTCGCCTCTACTGGGTAACCGCCGAAGCGTTGGAGGGCCCGGAGTTCGTCGACTACCCGCCGCTGCCCTCGGTCGAGCACTGGTGCGCGACCTACCTCGCCGAGACCGGCGAACTCGTCGCAGACGACCCCGGGTGGCTGTGCCCGGAAGGCGTCACCCCCTACCGGCTCTCCGAGACCGGCAAGACCCTGCTCGCCGACCTGCGCGGGCAGTAACCGCCCACCACCCCTCGTTGACGGGAGCACCCGATGCGACGGACCACCCCCACCAACATCCACCAGGTCGACCTGTTCGACCCCGACACCCCCGCACCACCCGCACCGGAGCCCACGCCCATCCCGCGCCGACGTCGACCACCCCGCACCCCGAACCCGAAGGCCGCGCAGGAAATCCTCGACTTCGCCACCACCGGCCGTCTGGGCGTCCTCGACGACAGCGACCGCATCGTGGCCATCAACCGCGACGACGACCGCGCCCGCGAAGTCCCCGACTCCGACACCGTCCACGCGCTGATCGCCTCCGGCTACCTCGAACCCGGCCCCAACCGCGACGTCGTCGACGCCCGATGGGGCATCACCCGAAAGCCCGTGACCCCGCTGCGGCTGACCAAGACCGGTCGGGCCCTGCTCGGCCGCTGGGCCGCGCTCAAACCCATTTGATCCCCCTGGGAGGAACCATGTCCACCAAGGACAGCAGGAAGGAGGGCAACACCGCTGCGGTGCGCCGCCTCGGTCACGACCTGGCCGAGGCCCGCCGCCTGGCACCGCTGATGGCTGACCCGCTGCTCAACGCCATCCGGGTCGAGCGGCTGCGCGCCAGCATCACCCGCTGGCTGTGGATGTTCCTGGTCTGCGGCCTCGGGTACACCACCCCCGGCGTCCAGGAGTTCCTCGCCGTGGGCCGGACCATGGCGGACCCGACCTGGTGGGCGGCGTGGCTGGTCGAACCGGCGTTCGGCGGCATCCTGGTCACCCTGCTGCGCTGGGAAGCCGAGATGCTCGCCCGGGGCGTGGAGATCACCGCCCGCGCCGCGACCATCCTCAAACGAACCCTGCTCACCGCCACGCTGTTCATGAACGTCTACCCCACCATCCATCGCCCCGAGGGCGAACCGTTCTCCCTCGGTTCGATGTTCGTGCACGCGGTGATCCCGCTGATCGTGTTCTTCCTGGCCGAGGTCATGCCCGTGGTCCAGCAGACCTGCGCCGCCGCCAAACACCCACCGGCAGCCCCGGCACCGGCCGTCGACCCCGTGGTCGAGGTGGGCATCGACGACACCCCCGCCGCCTCGACCGAGCCCCCGGCACCGGCACCACCGTTGATCGAGGCAGCCCCGCCCCCGTCGCCGACGACACCTGTTCCGAGGCTGCCTCCGGCTGTCCTGGCCACCATCCGCCAGCGCTTGGCCGCCGCCCGCGCCGAGGGCCGGGCACCCACCACAGCGGACGTGACCGGGGTGGTCGACCTCCCCGCCGACACCGCCGCCCGGCTCCTGGCCGACCTGGCCGCCTGAACCACCCACCGGGGTCGGCCACGCCCGCACACCGCGACGTGGCCGACCCCTGCCACACCCCGACCACTCCGAAGGGAGCTGACACCTGTGCTGACCCTGGAAGACCGCATCACCGACCGCATCCGCTCGGCGGGCTACCGCGACTGGCGGGCCAAGGTCGAGGCCATCGGCGGGTGCGCCAAGCCCGTGCACCTGACCGGGGGCTACCACCTGGTCGACACCACCACCAACCGCGTCATCCACCGCCACCGCGGCGATGTCCTCATGCCCTGCAACAACCGCCGCGAGTCGGTGTGCCCGACCTGCTCGTCCCGCTACGCCGCTGACGCCTTCCACCTCGTGCGCGCGGGCCTGTCCGGTGGCCACAAGGGCGTCCCCGCAGAAGTCACCACCCACCCGAGGGCGTTCGTCACCCTCACCGCCCCCAGCTTCGGACCGGTCCACAACCGGGTGCTGACCGCGTCGGGCAAGACCCGCCGCTGCCCGTGCGGAGAGACCCACCACGAAGCCGACACCCGACTCGGCGCACCGGTCGACCCCGAGGCATACGACTACACCGGGTCGGTGCTCTGGCAGGCCAACACCGGCAAGCTGTGGTCGGTCTTCACCCGCCGCCTGGTCCGCGCCGTGGCCGACCTGGCCGGGATCAGAGTCCGCGACTTCCGCGATCACGCCCGCGTCTCCTACGGCAAGGTCGCCGAGTACCAGCGTCGCGGCCTGGTTCACTTCCACGCCGTGGTCCGCATCGACGGCCCAGACGGCCCCGACAAGCGCCCACCCTCCTGGGCGACCCGCGACCTGCTCGACGCGGCCGTGCGCGTCGCCGCGTCCCTGACCGAGGTCAACACTGCCCGCCCTGACGGGGCCGTCCTGGTGCTGCGGTGGGGAAAGCAGGTCGACGTGCGCCCCGTCGTCGCCGAGGACGTCGAGGACACCGAAGGGCAGATCAGCGAGGCCAAGCTCGCCGGGTACGTGGCCAAGTACGCCACCAAGGGCACCGGCAAGTCCGAGGCCGCAGACCGCCCGATCCGCTCCCAACTCGACATCGACCTGCTACGGGTCACCCCGCACCACCGCCGCATCATCCAAACCGCCTGGGACCTGGGCGAGCTGGCCCAGTACGACGACCTCAAGCTGCGCCGCTGGGCACACATGCTCGCCTTCCGTGGCCACTTCCTCACCAAGTCCCGCGCCTACTCCACCACCTTCAAAGCCATCCGGGGCGACCGCCGCGAACACCGCCGCCGCGAGTCGCTGACCGCCGCAGACCTCGACCCCGACATCACCTTGCTGGTCGGGGACTGGACCTTCACCGGCACCGGCTACGCCAACGACGCCGAGAGCGAGCTCGCCGCAGGCATCGCCGAACGCACCCACCACGACCGCGCACGCAAGCACCGGAAGGACACACCATGACCGACACCCCCGTCGACCTCGACCGCGACGTGCCCCCGTGGGTCGACCTCACCGCCCTGGCCCAGATCCTCACCCACGCCTACAACGGGCTCCTTCTCTCCTCGGGCGGGGAGGGACCCAAGGCCCTCGACGGTGCCCACAAGACCGACCTGTCCCGAAGCCAGCAGGAGGCCCTCAACTTCGCCCGCGACAACGGCCACGTCCACGACGGCACCTACCACCGCCTCACCGGGACCGGCTACGCCCTGTTCAACGAGTTGAAGGAGTGGTGAGAATGTCCCAGATCGACACACGAGCGTTGACCTACACGGTCGACGAAGTGGCCGAGCTGTTGAAGATCTCCCGGGCGTCGGCATACGCGGCGGTCCGTAGTGGAGCGCTGCCGAGTGTTCGGCTGGGTCGGCGCTGGCTGGTGCCCCGGGCGCGGCTGGCGCAGTTCCTGAACGGGGAGGCGGCCTGATGGCGCACGTCTCCAAGACCCCGGCGGGCAAGTTCCGGGCCAACTGGCGCGACCCGTCCGGCACGCAGCGGGCGAAGACCTTCCCCACCAAGCGCGAGGCGATGGCGTTCCTGGTCCAAGTCGAGGCGTCCAAGGCGAAGGGCAACTACGTCTCGCCGGACGGTGGCCGGGTGCTGTTCTCCGACCATGCTGGGCTGTGGATGGCCGCGTGGAACACGGAAAAGACCACCGCCGCCCGCGACGGCTCCGTCATGCGGAACCACGTGCTGCCGCAGTGGGGGGCGTGGAAGCTTGGCGGGATTGACCAGATGCACGCGCAGCAGTGGATCACCGACATCAGCAGGGTTCGGAGCGCGGCGACGGTGTTCGAGTGCCACCGGCTGGCCTCGGCGGTCATGCGCTCGGCCATCGCGAATCGCCTTGTCGGCGTGAACCCGTTCGCGGGCCTGCGCTTGCCTCCGCGACGCAAGCGCGAGACCGAGCAGGTGATCAGCCGGGAGAGTCTCCGCCGGTACCTGCTGCCTGCGGTTCCCGACCGGTTTCGCGCCCTGGTGGCGGTCGCGGGCGGGGCAGGGCTGCGCTGGGGCGAGGCCATCGGGCTGTGCGAAGACGCGGTCAACCTCGACAAGGGGCAACTGTCGGTGGTCCGGACCGTGATCGAGGTCAGCGGCCACACCGAGTTCAAGCCCTACCCCAAGAGCGGGGCCGGGCGTCGCGTCGTCCCGCTGCCGGGCTGGGTGGTGGAACTGCTGCGCGAGCACATGGCCCAGCACGAGCGCGGCCCTGCCGGGCTCATCTTCACCAACGCCGCTGGTGGTGCGCTGCGCCGGACGCTGTTCCGGGCCCGGGTGTGGAAGCGGGCCCTCGTTCGTGCCGGGTTGCTCGGCGACCTGGTGCAGCTCGGCGAGATGGTGGAGGGGACTTGGGCCGACGAGACCGGCGGCGTGCACTCCGAGCTGTTCAAGCGCCGCGAACAGGCCATCGCCTACGTTGCCAAACACCAGGGCGGCGGGCTGCGCTTCCACGACCTGCGTCACTCCTACGCGACTTGGCTCGTAGACGACGGAGTGCCTGTCAACATGGTCCAGCGCGTCCTCGGACACGAGCGGCCGGAGACTACGCTGGCGCTCTACACCCGCCGCACCGACGACGCGGAGCGCATCCTCCGGGCGCTGACCGGCGGCGACCAGGACGACGACGAAGGCGACGACTCAGGGGCCGTGCTGACTCCCTGCTGACTGGGCGGCTTCGAAAGCGGTGAAGGCCAGGTCGATGACTCTCAAATGGAGTCGCTGACCTGGCCTTCTGCCGTGTCGGGGTGACAGGATTTGAACCTGCGACCTCTTCGTCCCGAACGAAGCGCGCTACCAAGCTGCGCCACACCCCGGTGGAACGAGGTAAGCCTACCTGACGCTGGCGCCGGGGTTGAAGCGGGTTCCCCTTGCGGCTTCGTTGGCGGGGTTTGTGCTGGTGGTCCGGGGTACGAGGGTCAGCAGGCTGGCTTCGGGGGGGCAGGCGAAGCGGACGGGGGCGTAGGGGCTGGTGCCCAGGCCCGCGGAGACGTGGAGCCAGGTGTGGGAGCCCCAGCGGGAGGTGCCCCGGGCTCGGGAGCGGTCCAGGTCGCAGTTGGTGACGATGGCGCCGTAGCCGGGGATGCGGAGTTGGCCGCCGTGGGTGTGGCCTGCCATGACCAGGTCGTAGCCGTCGTCGGCGAACTTGTCCAGGACTCGGGGTTCGGGGGAGTGGGTGACGCCGAGGCGGAGGGTGGCTTGGCGGTCGGGTTTGCCCTGGATCTCGTCGTAGCGGTCGCGCTTGAGGTGGGGGTCGTCCACGCCCGCGGCGGCGATGGTGCGGCCGTCGACGGTGAACAGGGTGCGGGTGTGGGTGAGGTCGTGCCAGCCGCGCTCGAGGAAGGCGGCGCGCAGGTCCCGCCAGGGCAGGGGGGTGCCGTGGATGCGCTTGTTCGAGGGGACCAGGTAGCGCGCCGGGTTCTTCGGCTTGGGGGCGAAGTAGTCGTTGCTGCCGAAGACGAACACGCCGGGGCGGTTGAGCAGGGGGCCCAGGGCGCGCACGACGGCGGGGACGGCCTGCTTGTGGGCGAGGTTGTCGCCGGTGTTGACCACCAGGTCGGGGTTGAGCTCGTCGAGGGCGGCGACCCAGCGCTGCTTGGACTGCTGCCCGGGGAGCATGTGCAGGTCGGAGATGTGCAGCACGCGCAGCGGGCGCGCGCCCTCGGCCAGCACCGGCAGGGTGGCCTGGCGCAGCGTCCAGCGCGTGCGCTCGTAGCCCGCCGCGTAGGCGAGGGTGGCGGCCCCGAGGGCGGCGGTGCCGACCGCGACCCGGCTGAGGTTCCTGACCGTGTTGCTCACGCTGTCACTCACACCCAAGAGGGTACGGGGCGCCCCCGTCGGCCCGGGCAAACCGTTTGGCCAGGACCGATAGGCTCGTGGCCATGGCTGAGCTGAAGAACCGGCTGCAGGCGGACCTCACCGCCGCGATGAAGGCCCGGGAGAAGACCAGGGTCGCGACCCTGCGCATGGCGCTGGCCGCGATCACCACCGCCGAGGTCGCGGGCACCGAGGCCGTGCAGCTCACCGACGACGAGGTGCTCAAGGTCCTGACCCGCGAGGTCAAGAAGCGCAAGGAGGCCTCGACGGCCTTCGCCGACGCGGGCCGCACCGAGCAGGCCCAGTTGGAGTTGGACGAGGCCGAGGTCCTGTCCGAGTACCTGCCTCAGCAACTCGACGAAGCCGTCCTGGCCGACCTGGTCGCCCAAGCCGTCGCCGAGGTGACCGAGCAGCTCGGCGAGGCCCCGGGGCCGCGCCAGATGGGCCAGGTCATGAAGGTCGCCAACACGAAGGTGGCGGGCCGTGCCGAGGGCGGCCGGGTGGCCGCCGCGGTGAAGGCCAAGCTGGCCGGATGACCTGCTCCGCGGACAGCGGCTCCCGGAACACGGCCTAGCGCTTCACGGCGGGGACAACCCCGGGCCCGTCCACCTTCATCCCGATGACATGGCGGTGGGGTGCCCCTTGCTCGCGAGGGGCACCCCACCGATCGTTCTCACGGGCCTTATGGTGCGGGCGGAGCGTTGCCCGGGTCGCCGGTGTTGCCGCCGCCACGGCCGCCTGGGCCTCGGCCGCCCTGGCCGGGGCCGGTTTGGCCGGGGGGCGGGGTGCCCTGGTCGTCCGCGGGCGGGGGCTGCTGGGGCTCGTCCGTCGACTGGTCGGAGGTCTGCGGTGGCGGGACGTAGCCGGTGCTGACCGAGATGGTGATGGTCTCGCTGGTCAGTGCGGCGCCGCGCGGGGTCTGGCTGATGACGGTGCCCTTCTTGACCGCGTTGTTGCGCTCCTTGACCACGACCTTGTAGCCGGCCTCCTGGAGGATCTGGGTGGCCTCCTCGCGGCTCTTGCCCATGACGTCGGGCACCCGGATCTCCTCGCCGCCGTCCATGTAGCGGGGGTCGGTCGGGGGCAGGGGGAGGGCGGGCTGGCCATCGAGCAGCGGGCTCATCGTCTTGAACCAGGTGCGGGCGGGCGTCTTGCCGCCGTAGATGCCGTTGCGGCCCACGTTGGCACACAGGCGGGGCGGGGTGCCGTCGCAGATGGGCTGGGTGCGGGGGCTGTCGTTGAAGGTCAGCACCGCCGCGGCGTACTGCGGGGTGGCGCCGAGGAAGCCCGCCGACTTGTACCCCTGGGTGGTGCCGGTCTTGCCCATCATCGGTCGGGCCCAGTTCGCGGCCGCGGCCGCGGCGCGCGCGGTGCCGGTGATGTCGTCCTTGGACAGGGCGGTGACCAGCGTGTTGGCCAGCGGCTCGGCGACGGCCTGCTCGCACGGGGCCTCGTTGAGATCGATCTTCTTGCCGTTGCGGTCGGTGACCTCGAGCAGCGGGGTCGGCGGGCACCAGACGCCGCCGCTCATCAGGGTGGCCCCGACGTTGGCCAGTTCCAGGGTGCTCACCGGGCCGGGGCCCAGGGTGAACGACGCCTTGCCCGGACTGTTGGCCGAGGGCTTGTAGTAGTCGCTCTGGCTGATCCGGTACAGGTCGTCCTTGGATTCGGGCTCGGGGTCGGTGCCCCCGGAGTTGGCGGCCATGGTGGTGCGCAGGCCGAGGCGGGAGGCCATGTCGACGACCGGGCCCATGCCGACCCGCTCCTCCAGGATGATGAAGGCGGTGTTCGGGGAGGTGGCGAGCGCGTCCTGCAGCGTCATCTTCGACGGGTAGTCGGCCGCGTTCTCCACGCAGTACTTCTTGACGCCGTTCGCGCCCGTCGGGCAGGAGGCGCCGCCGCCGCCGAACACGTTGGAGGTGTACTTCTCCGGCACGTCGATCTGGTTCATGATGCCGCCCCCCTTCTCCAGGTAGGCGGCAGAGGTGAACAGCTTGAAGATCGAGCCCGCGCCGAACTTGTTCGCGACCCGGCTGGGCAGGCCGTAGGTGGTCTGGCCCGCGCCCGCGTCGAGGCCGTAGTCGCGGTTGGCGACCAGGGCCACGACCTGGTGGCGCTCCTTGCCCGGCTGGACGATGGCCATCGTGTTCGCGATGCCCGGCTGGGTCTTGGGCACCTCGTCCATCGCCGCCTGCTTGGCCAACTGGGTGGCGCGGGCGTCGAAGCTGGTCTTGATCGTGTAGCCGCCGGTCTTGATCTGGTCCTCGGAGAAGCCGAGCCGCTCGAGGTACTCGAAGACGTACTGGCAGTAGAAGCCGTACTCCGGTCCGGCGCCGACGCAGTTGGCCGCGGGCTTGTTCGGGGTGGGCAGGATGCCCAGCGGCTCGGCCTTCGCGGCCTCGGCGGCCTCCAGGCTGACCTTCTGGTTCTCCACCATCTTGTCGATCACGACGTTGCGGCGTTCCAGGGTCTGCGCGGGCTTGCGCCACGGGTTGTAGAGCACCGGGTTGTTGACCGCGCCCGCGAGCAGGGCGGCCTGCGCGACGGTGAGCTTGTCGGCGGTGGTCCCGAAGTAGGCGTTGGACGCCGCGCCGATCCCGTAGACCTCGTAGGCGAACTCGACGACGTTGAGGTAGCCGGAGAGGATGTCCTCCTTGGACATCTTCTGCTCGAGCTGGACGGCGATGCGCGCCTCGCGCAGCTTGCGCGCGATCGTCTGCTCCTGGGCCTTGGACTGCTCGGTCTTGTTGTCCCGGTTGACCACGTTGATCAAGTAGTTCTTGACGTACTGCTGGGTCAGCGTGGACGCGCCCTGGGTGTCGCCACCGCTCTGGTTGGAGATCGCGGCGCGGATGGTCCCCTTCCAGTCCACGCCGTGGTGCTCGTAGAAGCGGCGGTCCTCGATCGAGACCAGCGCCGCCTTCATGGTCGGCGAGATCTGTTCCGCCGAAACGGGGATGCGGTACTGGTCATAAAGCGACGCGATGGGATTCCCGGCGCTGTCGGTGATCGTGGTGATCAACGGCGGTGGGGTCGCGACCAGGTCCGCGGACACGCTGTCGACGGTGTCGCTGGCCTTGCTCGACGCCACCCCCACCGCTCCGACCAGCGGGAACAGCATGCCCGCGACGAGGACACCCGCCAACAAGCACAGACCGAGCATCTTCAGCAAGCTGTCTCCGGCACGCACGTCCACCAGGGTACGCGTCACCCGGTCGGCGCACCGGGCGCAGGACTGGCGCATTGACTTTCTGTAACGGCTGGGTCTCCAGAGCTTCTCGATGGAACCGCGGGCCACTAATGTCCGTCAACGTCTCACGACAGCGTCGATCAGCCCCGTCGCTCCCGCGGCGGGAGATCGGCAGCCGGTACCGGGGGGTACCGGTTTCAAGGTCGCTGACGACGACAGGGGTGGGGGATACATGTACCTCGAACAGCAACAGGTCGATTGGCGGGTTCGCGCGACGTGCCGTGACGAGGACCCGGACGGGCTCTTCGTCCGCGGCGCCGAGCAGCGCAAGGCCAAGCTGGTGTGCATCGCGTGCCCGGTGCGGACCGAGTGCCTCGCCGAAGCGCTGGACAACCGCATCGAGTTCGGTGTGTGGGGCGGTATGACGGAGCGGGAGCGCCGCGCGCTGCTGCGCAGGCGCCCCGACGTCGACAACTGGCGCGTGCTGCTCGACGACGCCCGTCGCAGGCACTCCTACGACGACGAGGACGCCCGCGTCGGTTAGGCCGCCATCGGCCGACCTCGGCCCGCCCCACGGCGGCGGGTCAGGTCGCCGACCCGGCCAACCGCTCGCCGATCGCGCGCAGGCCGTGGATGTCGTGCACGTCGGTCGCCATGGCGGGCACGTGCGCCAACGCCACTGACGGGTGCGCCTTGGTGAACCTGTTGACCAGCCTGCGCTCCCGCTGCGCGAGGGCCACCCGGTCCGCGTGCAGCCGGAGCACGGCCGAGGCCAGTGGCGCCTTGCCCGCCGCCTCCAGGTTCTCGGCCGCGGCCAGCGCCTTGGCCGAGGGCAGGTGCGCCAGCACGGGGTGGGTGCGGTTGACCACGAGACCGGCCAGCGGCATGGACTCCGCCTCCAGCCGCTCGACGAAGTAGCTGGCCTCGCGCAGCGCGTCCGGCTCCGGCGCGGCGACCACGATGAACGCGGTGCCGCTGGAGCGCAGCAGCTCGTAGGTCTTGCGCGCCCGCTCCCGGAAACCGCCGAACATCCCGTCGAACGCCTGCACGAACGCCGAGGCGTCGGCCAGCAACTGCCCGCCGACGATGGTCGACACCGCCTTGGCGAACAGCCCGAAGGCCCCGCTGACCACCTTGCGCAGGCCCCAGCCGCCCGCCTTCACCGGCCCGGTCAGCAGTTTGATCATCCGACCGTCCAGCGCGGTGGACAGCCGCTGCGGCGCGTCGAGGAAGTCCAGCGCCGAGCGCGACGGCGGGGTGTCCACGATGATCAGGTCCCAGGTCCCCTCTGCGGCGAGCTGGCCGAGCTTCTCCATCGCCATGTACTCCTGCGTCCCGGAGAACGACGAGGAGATGGTCTTGTAGAAGGGGTTCGACAGCACCTCGTCGGCCCGGACCTCGCCCGCGTGCGCGATCACCATGTCGTCGAAGGTGCGGCGCATGTCCAGCATCATCGCGCTCAGCCCACCGGTCGGGGTGAAGCCGTCGACCGCCACCTGCTTCGGGGTGTTGCCCAGCTCCTCCAGCCCGAGCGCCTGCGCCAGCCGCCGCGCCGGGTCGATGGTCAGCACGACCGTCTTGCGGCCCCGCTCGGCCGCGCGCACGGCGATCGACGCCGCCGTCGTGGTCTTGCCCACACCGCCGGACCCGCAGCACACGAGCACGTGCGTCCGCGGGTCGTCGATCAGCGCGTCGACGTCCAGGACGCTCATCGGACCCCCTGCTCGACCATGGCCTCGGCCAGTTCGTACAGCGCGGCCGGGTCGACGCCGTCGACCAGGTCGGCCAGCTCGACGGCGGGCAGGTCAACCTCGGCGAGCTGCTCACGCGCCCGCTGCTCGGCCTGCACCCGCACCGCGTGCTCCACGGTCTCGGCGACCAGCCCCTCGACCACGTCGTCGGCCAGCGCCAGCCCGGCGGCGACCAGCCCGTCGCGCACCCGGCCCGCGTCCACGCGCCCGTCGGCCGCGGCGGTCACCGAGCGGGTGGGCAGCCGGTGCGGGCGGACCCGGTTGAGGATGATCGCGCCCGGCCGCAGGTCGGCCCCGTCGAGCTCCCCGACGGCCTCGACCGTCTCGCGCACCGGCATCTCCTCGAGCAGGGTGACCAGGTGCACGGCGGTGTCCCCGGAGTGCAGCAGCCGGACCACGCCGTCGCTCTGGCCCTTGATCGGCCCGACCTTGGCCAGGTCGGCCATCGCCTTGGTCACGTCGAGGAACTTCACGATCCGCCCGGTCGGCGGCGCGTCGACCACGACGGCGTCGTAGACGTGGCGGCCGGTGTCGTCGGTGCGCGTCACGCACTCCTTGATCTTGCCGGTGAGCAGCACGTCGCGCAGGCCGGGCGCGAGCGTGGTGGCGAACTCGATGGCGCCCATCTTGCGCAGCGTGCGCCCGGCGAAGCCCAGGTTGTAGAACATCGCGAGGTACTCCATCAGCGCCGCCTCGACGTCGACGTGCAGCGCCCGCACCTCGCCCCCGCCCGGGGTGGTGGCGACCTTCTCCTCGGAGTACGGCAGCGGCTGGGTGTCGAAGAGCTGGGCGATGCCCTGCCTGCCCTCCACCTCGACCAGCAGCACGCGTCTGCCCCCGGTGGACAGCGCCAGCGCCAGCGCGCCCGCGACGGTGCTCTTGCCGGTACCGCCCTTGCCGCTCACCACGTGCAGCCGGGCACGGGCGATCTGCTCGGTCCAGCCGACGACGGGTGTGGTCACCGTTTCAGCGTAATTGCCCCGAGCGCCCCACCGCCGCTCAACCCACCAGCACGAGCACCGCCGCCGCCGTCCCGACCACCGCGACAGCACCCCAGGCGACCGGTTCCGGCAGCACCGTCATGGCCAGCAGGCACAGCAGCGCGAGCACGGTGAAGGCCACCGCGCCCGCCATCGCGGTGGGCCCCGGCCGCCCTGTTCGGTCCCGCACTTTGGCCATGACCACCAGCAACAACACCAGTCCGGCCACGACCAGCAGGGCGGTCGCGAACAAGCGCCAGGGCTCCATAACAGGCCACCGTACCGAGCCGTAACGCGCTCGTGATCTAGGCTGCGACCATGACGACTTGGGAGTACGCCACCGTGCCGCTGCTCACGCACGCGACCAAGCAGATCCTCGACCAGTGGGGCGCCGACGGCTGGGAGCTGGTCACCGTCATGCCGGGGCCGACGGGCGAGCAGCTCGTGGCCTACCTCAAGCGTCCCAAGGGCGCCTGATGACCTGGCGCGACCGGATGGCCGAACTGGGGGTCGAGCTGCCGCCGGTGGCCGCCCCGGCAGGCTCGTACGTGCCCGCCGTGCGCACCGGCTCACTGGTGTTCACCTCGGGCCAGGTGCCGATCGTGGACGGCACGGTCGCCGCGACCGGCAAGGTCGGCGGCGAGGTCAGCCCCGAGGAGGCCCAGCGCCTGGCCCGGGTGTGCGCGCTCAACGCCCTGGCCGCGGTCGACTCCCTGGTCGGCCTGGACGCGGTCGTGCGCGTGGTCAAGGTGGTCGGCTTCGTGGCCTCCGCCGAGGGCTTCACCGGCCAGCCCGCCGTCCTCAACGGGGCGTCCGACCTGCTCGCCGAGGTGTTCGGCGAGGCGGGCAGGCACGCCAGGTCAGCGGTCGGGGTCGCCGAGCTGCCGCTCGGGGTCCCGGTCGAGGTCGAGATCGTCGTGGAGGTCCGATGAGCGGCACCAGTGGTGCGGCGCAGATCGCCGAGGCGCACGAGCTGCTGCTGCGGCTCGCGGGCAGGCTGGACGACCGGCACCTGTGGCGCTACCGGGACTGGCTCGCCGCCGGGGCGGTGGACGCGGTGGCCAGGGTGCTGCCGCTGACCCTGCTCCGCGAGCGGGTGTCGATCACACCGGACGAGTCGCGCCTGGTCGGAGCGGTCCTGCTGCCCGCTGGCGCGGACGCCGAGCGGCTCAACGCCATCCCGTGGGTAGACGAAATCTCCGAAACGGACTACACATTTTCCGCGGAGTCCCCTGACCGGGTGAACCTGGGGGATTCCACCGCGGTGGTGCTCGGGGCGATCCTCCGGGGACGGCCCGAGGTGGTGGCGGCGCGCACGACCTGGCGCCGGGTCCGGGGAGCGGGTTCAGCCGCCCGGGTCGTGCTGGTCACCACCACCGGGGACGCCGCCCGGCTCACCGGAGAGCTGCAGCGCGTGCTGCGGGCCCTGGGAACGGCGGAGCCGGTGGTCGAGGTGCTGCCCGCGGGCTTCGAGTCCACGGAGTACCACCGCGCCGCGCTGGCCGCCGCCGAGCCGCTGGTCGAGGGACACCTGGTCGCGAGCTAGCCGCCAGGAACGAGGAGGGGTTCGATCGTGACGCAGATCGCCGCAGGCAAGGGTGCCGCGTGGCCCGGGGTGGCCTTGCCGGTCCGGGTGCACGACCTGCTGCTGGGACTCGCGGGCAGGCTGGACGACGACGCGCTGGCAGACGCGCGCGAGCTGCTGGCCTCGGCCGAGGTGGACCGCGCGCTCGACCTGGTCGCGGGCTGCCTGGCCGCGGGCCCGGTCCCGGTCAGCCGCGGTGAGCACGACGAGCTGACCGAGCTGTTCCTGGCCGCGCACGCCGACACCGCGGTCATCCAGCGGGTCGCCATCGCCGAGCCGGACCTGGTCACCCGGCACCGCTTCGCCTCCGGCCCGGTGGGCGGGACGCCCCCGGAGACCGGGGTCGCCGACGCCGCCAACCGAGTGCTGGACGTGCTGCCCGACATCCGCGCGGTCTGGGCCGTGTGGCGGCTGACCCCCGCGGGCCCGTCGACCGGTCCGGTGCCGCACCTGATGGTGCTCATCGGCGTGGGCCAGTCCGGGTCCGCCCCGGCCACGGCCTACCGGGTCGGGCACGCGCTGCGCCGCGCGGGCATCACCGCCTCGGTCGAGGTGCTGCGCGACGGCGCCGAGCCGACCGACTACCACCAGACGGCGATGCGCTACGCCACCGAGGTCACCGCGGCGCGCACCAACACCGCCTCCGCCGCCGAACCGGAGCCGGTGGCCCCGTCGAGGGCCGAGCGCCGCGAGCCGGAGCTGACCGCGCCGACCATCCCGTCGCCGCCCACGATCCCCTCGGCCACCGAGCCGGAGCCCCCGTCGTGGTCGTCCACCCCGAGCGCCCCGGCCGAGGAGGCCAAGGCCGAGCCCAAGGGCTCGCCCACAGACGAGTCGCTCAACGACCAGGAGCTCGACCTGCTGCGCCAGTTGCAGGAGGAGCTCGCCCGCCGGGAGCAGACCGAGCCCGGCCAGTCCAGCGCCTGGCAGGGCGACCTGGGCAGCAGCACCCCGTTCGACTGGTCGGAGGCCAACAGCTCCACCATGGTCAACGGGATGCCCCTGCAACCGCCGGACACCCGCGCCTAGCACGACGACCCGCACACGGCCCCCGCTCCCACCAGGACCGGGGGCCGTCGTGCGTCAGCGCTCCTCGACGGCGAGCAGGATCGCCTCGAGGGTGCGCTGGATGTGCAGGCCGTGCCACACGTCCAGCGGGTGGTGGGTGTGCCCGGTGTGGACCAGGGCCAGGAAGTCGTCGAGCAGGCGCGCGTAGCACTCGGGCGCCTGGGTCGTCCGACCGACCAGTTCCCGCTGCCCGGCCTGGCCGAAGACGGACACGCTGGTCACCGTGGGCCGCATCGGCAGCCGCATGGACAGGGTCACGGTGCTGCTCGCCCCGCCCTCGTGCCCGAGCACCAGTTGCCACAGGTCCGGCTCACCCCGGTGCGCGGACAGCACCCGCGTCACCGGCCCCAGCGCGGCGTCGAGCAGGTCGAGCACGTGCGGGCCCACGTCCCCCAGCGCCCCGCCCGCCTGCCGCCACGGGGAGGACGAGTAGTCCCCGCCCAGCAGCGCCCCGGAGAGCCACTGCGCGGTCCCACCCGCCCACCCGCCCTCGGCCCGCACGTCCGCCAACCACTGCTCGGTCTCCGGCGCGAACCGCCGGATGAACACGACCATCGACGCCACCCCCGCCGCCTCGACCGCCGCGACCACGTCCTCCGCCGCCGCGACCGAGTCGGCCACCGGCTTCTCGAGCAGCACGTGCCTGCCCGCTCGCACCGCGCGCACCGCCAGCGCGCCCTGCACCGACGGCGGCACCGCGAACGCCACCGCGTCCACCCGGCCGAGCAGCTCGTCGAAGTCGGCGACCGCCACCGCCCCCACCCCGGCGGCCACCTCGACGGCCGCCGCGGGCCTGCGCGCCCACACCCCGACCAGCTCGACCCCCGGGTGGGCGGCCAACCCCGGCGCGTGCACCGCGCGCGCCCACGGCCCAGCCCCGACAAGACCGATCCGCACCGCCGCGTTCGTCCCACTGGTCACGGCGGACATCTTCTGACAACCGGTTCTCACCCCCGCACGCGGCCCGCGCGGTGCGTCCGATGTGCACGTTGGTTGTCGCCGACAGCACGTGCCGCGGGGGGCCCGTTGGCGGTTAGGGTCGGATTCATGTCCGAGCTGCCCGACGAACTGCGCCTGCCCGCGGGCTTCGCCCCCACCGACCCGGCCGCCGCGCCCGCCGTCCCGCGTGACGCGGCCACGGTGATGCTGGTGCGCGACACCTCCGGGCCGCTCGAGGTGTTCCTGCTGCGCAGGGTCGTGGGCATGGCCTTCGCCGGGGGGATGACGGTGTTCCCCGGCGGCGGCGTGGACGAGCGCGACATGGACGCCTCCGTCGCCTGGCACGGCCCGGCCCCGCGGTGGTGGGCCGAGCGGTTCGGCTGCGACCCCGCGCTGGCCATGGCGCTGGTGTGCGCGGCGGTGCGGGAGACGTTCGAGGAGTCCGGTGTGCTGCTCGCCGGGCCGGACGCGGGGTCGATCGTCTCCGACACCACCCCGTACCACTCGGCGCGGGCCGCGCTGGTGGCCAAGGAGTACTCGTTCGCCGAGTTCCTGGCGGCCAACGGCCTGGTGCTGCGGGCCGACCTGCTGCGCCCGTGGTCGAACTGGATCACCCCGGCCCAGGAGCCGCGCCGCTACGACACCCGGTTCTTCCTCGCCGCCCTGCCCGAGGGCCAGCTCGCCGACGGGGCCACCACCGAGGCCGACGACGCGGGCTGGCAGCGCCCGGCCGAGGCCATCGCCGAGTGGCGCCGGGGCGAGCGCGCGCTGATGCCGCCCACCTGGCTCACCCTGGCCGACCTGGACCGCTGCGCGACGGTGGCCGACGCGATGGCCGTCGAGCGGGTGATCGACCCCATCCACCCCGACATCGTCAGCGACGGCGAGTCGTTCCGCGTCGTCCTGCCCACCGACCCGGAGTGCTGATGACCCACCCCGCCTACGGCCAGGTCCGCCAGGTCACCCCCTTCGCCGCCGTCGTGCTCGAGGACAACCCCGGCCCGATGACCCTCGACGGCACCAACACCTGGCTCCTGCGCGCCCCCGGCGCCGAGGGCAGCGTCGTCGTGGACCCCGGCTACGAGGACATCCCCCACCTGACCCGGGTGGTGGAGGCCGCGGGCCGGGTCGACGCCGTGCTCATCACCCACCACCACGCCGACCACGTCGAGGGCGCCGCCTGGCTGGCCGCCCGCACGGGCGCCCCGGTGCGCGCGTTCGACACCGCCCTGTGCGCGGGCGAGGGCCCGCTGGTCGACGGCGAGGTCGTGACAGCGGGTGGGCTGGAACTGGAGGTGCTGCACACGCCCGGCCACACGGCCGACTCGATCTGCCTCACGGTGGCCCACGACGGGGTGCTGGCCGTGCTGACCGGGGACACCGTGCTGGGCCGCGGGACGACGGTGATCATCCCGCCGGACGGCGAGCTGGGGCAGTACCTGGACTCCCTGCGGCGGTTGGAGCGGTTGTCGGGGGTCGTGCTGCCGGGGCACGGGCCCGACCTGCCCGATGTCTCCCTGGTGTCGCGGGAGTACCTGGCGCACCGGGAGCAGCGGTTGGCGCAGGTCCAGGCGGCGTTGGACGTGCTGGGCGCGGACGCCTCGGCCAGGGCGGTGGTCGAGGTCGTCTACGCGGACGTGGACCAGTCGCTGTGGGGCGCGGCTGAGCTGTCCGTCGTCGCCCAGGTGGAGTACCTGCGCGGGCGGTAGCCGCGCGGCGCCACGAAATCGGGAGACACGACGCGGGTCAGGTTTTCGTGGCGATGACCCAGCGGTTGGTCGCCAGTGCGTCGTGGGGTTCGGGGAGTGGTCCGCGTCCGTGGTGGTGGGTGAAGTCGAACGGGGTGTGGACCCGCGTGGTCCAGCCGCGGGCCGAGAGGGTGGCGGCCGAGTCGGGTCGGGGTTCGTCGCTGAACAGGGCGAGCAGGTCAATGCCGGTCTGGGCCTTGGTCGAGGTGTAGACGGGGTTGTCGCGCACCGCGGGGTGTTCCCGGACCAGTTTGACCTCGTAGGCCAGGGTGCTGCCGGGCGTGGACAAGCGGTCCACGGTGTCGATCAACCGGCGTTCGGCGTCGCCGGGCAGGTACAGCAGCAGGCCCTCGGCCAGCCAGGTCGTGGGTTCGCCGGGTCGGAATCCGGGCAGCAGTCGCGCCCACTCGTCGCGGAGGTCGGCGGCCACCGGGTGGCGGGTGACGTGCGGGTGTGCCCCGAGGCTGTCCAGGACCTGTTGCTTGAAGGCCAGCACCGCGGCCCGGTCGAGTTCGAACACGACGGAGTCGGGTGGCCAGTCGAGGCGGAAAGCCCTCGTGTCCAGGCCTGCGCCCAGCAGCACGACTTGGCGGTTGCCCGCGGCGAGCACGACGTCGTCCAGCACCCTGGTGCGCAGCCCGAAGTAGCGGGCGAGCCTGCCCCACAGGGGGTTCGCGTCGCCTGCCGGGACCTGCCGCGGGTGCACGGGCCAGTTCGCGGACGCCGGTGCGGCTCGCACGAAGTGCTCGGCGTAGTCGTCGCGGGCGAGGGAGTCCGGGCGGTGGGTCTCGATCGCGCGAGCCGCCGCGACCATGAGCGCGGTCAGTTCGACGCCGTCACCGAGCACCGGTCGTCCCCTCGGCCGAGGGGATCGCACCACGTGTCCGGGTGGTCGTGGGTGGTGGTGCGGGCCCCGTACAGCTCGGCCATGAACCGCACGGTGTCCTCGTCGCGTTGCAGCAGGCTGGTGGTGCAGTCGACCAGGAGCGTGATGTGCCAGCCCTTCTGGAAGGCGGTGCGGGCGGTTGAGTCCAGGCACACGTCCGCGTACACCCCGGCGAACACCAGGTGTTCGATGCCGCGCCGCAGCAGGTGTTCTTCGAAGCCCGCGGTCAGGAACGCGTCGAAGCACGCCTTCTTGGTGACCACGAACTCTCCCGGCGCGGGCGCGACCTTGTGGAACTGCGCGCCCCAGGTGCCCTCGCGGCACGTCGGCGCCCAGCCGTTGCGCTCGTTGCGGCGGCGCCAGCTCGGGCCTTGGTGCTCGACGTCGCCGACGAAGCGGACGAACACCACCTCGATGCCGCGGTCCCGCGCCAGGTCGACCGCGCGTGCGGCGTTGGTCGTCACCGCGTCCAGGCGTGCGGGGTCCTGGCGGTACCTGGCCGCGGCGACCGGTCCGGTGCAGAAGTCGTTCTGCGAGTCCACGACGATCAACGCCGTCGGGGTCACGAACTGGCCTCCAGCGTTACCGGCCGCCCGGCGTGCCGCTGGGGCAGCTCGGCGAGCAGTGCGTCGACCACGGCCGTGGTCGAGTGCTCCCCACCGAGGTCGGGGGTGCGCACGCCACGGGCAGTCACGGCGGCGAGCGCGCGTTCGGTCGACTCGATCGCGCCCGTGCCGCCGCAGTGCCGTTCGACGATGGCCGCCGCTGCCCGTACGGTGGCCACCGGGTTGACGGTGTCGCGGTCGGTCAGGTCGTCGGCGGAGCCGTGCACGGTCTGGTACTCCACGAGCCCGGCCAGGTCGGGGTGCAGGTAGACGTTCTCGGTGCAGCGGTTCTCCTGCTTGTCCACGCCGTAGCGGTCCAGCAGGACGACGTGCATGATGTCGCCCCACTCGTTGCCCGCGACGATGACGGTCCGCCTGGGCAGCCCGTGCTGGATCAGGTTCCTGTTCACGGTGTCGGGCTGGCTCAGTTCGATCCGCACGCCGTGGCGTTCGGCCGCGGCGTGCACCCAGCCGTCGAGGGCGCCGTCGAGCAGGTGGTGCTTGTAGGCCATGACGATCCGGTCGGCGCCGCCGTCCGGCCACTGCTGCCGCCCGCGTGCCAGGGCGTGGGCGATGACGTCGTCGGTGACGTCCTGGCTGAACCGCATCGTGCGGGTGAACACACCCGGCGTGTGCTGGTTCTCACCGGTGTAGAAGCCCTGGGCCTGGTCCCGGACGAGCAGCAGCGCCGCGTCGGGCGACGAACCGGGCGCCGAGATCACATCGACCTTCACCGCCCGCAGGCGCTGCCGCACCAGGTACAGCGACTGCGCGTTGATGGCCGTGCGGAACACCGCGGTGGCGCCCCGCCGGGCCAGCGTCCGGCAGAACCGCTCGTAGTGCTCGGCGTCGTCCTCGGTGAGCCTGCGCATGTCCTCGACGCCGTCGGTTTCGGCGCGCAGCGAGAAGTAGGAGTGGTAGACCTGGGGCGAGCGGGTGATGGCCGGCTCGACGCCGTGGAGCTCGGCGAGCCGGTCCACCACCCGTTCGAAGACGACCGCGAGTTCGGGGCCCGTGCCCCGTCCCACGGCGAGTCCGATGTCCGTCGTCATCCGGCGCTCGACACCAGGTGGTCGCCGGGGATGTCGGCCGCGTCCGGCCGGTAGAAGTCCTTGATGCTGACCACCCAGTTCGCCACGGAGATCCGGTCGTCCCGATCGGGCTCCAGGGCGTCGAAGAGCGTCTCGATGTTCTGCCGCTCGAACCCGATGGCGGACATCAGCGCGGTGAACACCTGCCGCTCGATCATGCCGTCACCGTCCGGGTCACCCAACCGGGCCAGCGATCGGGCGAACTCGTCGATCGTGGATTCGAACAGCTCGGGGGACAGCACGCTGTTCTCGTACTCGTTCCGGTCGATGCGGCCGTTGCGGTCGTCGTCCAACTCCGCGGCCAGGTTCTTCCAGTACCGGCGGAACGCCGCGGTCATGGCCTCCTTCGCGTCATCTTCGGACTGCGGCGCGGCCTCGACCACCCGGCGGGCCATGACCTCGAAGTCGTTCGCCTCGAGCGCGCCGGAGCCATCGGCGTCGAACAGGTCGAAGACGAGATCGACTCGGCTCAGTGCCGCCTGGGGGTGGTTCATGAATTTTCTCCCGTCGAGAGACGACGCGACTCCGGGTGGGATCACGCCGTTGTCCGCTGTCAGCGGTTCCCATGATGTCGAAGGTCGCGCCTGTCCGGTCGAAAGATCCACTTGTTCACTGGATAGTGTGAATTACTGGACTTCAAGTGGAATTATCCGCTAAGGCCAGCGTCGTCAATGAGAAATATCTGCGGAGAATTCCGGGGCGGTGTTGTCCACTGTGGAGTTGTCAAGCAGCGTCGTGTCGCGTGGCCGGTTGCCCGTCAGCTCTGCGGGCGGATGGGGACGAGGATGTAGGTGATCTTCACCTCCCCCGGTTCCGGTGTGGTCAGGATGGTGGCGCGCATCCCGGGCTGGATGGCGAGGGTGACCGGGCCGCCCGCGAAGGGGCGGAGGGCGTCGACGAGGTAGCGGGATTGGTAGGAGGGGCTGGTCCGGCCGCCGGTGGGGGTGGCTTTGAGGTGTTCTTCTGCTTCTCCCTCAGCGTCGGGGGTGGTGCGGACCTTGAGGTGGGTGTCGCCGACCTCGAGGGTGACGACGCCGCGGGGGTTGGTGTGCAGCGCTACCCGACGGGCGGCGGCGGAGAGCGCGTCCGCGTCGGTTTCGACGGTTGTGTCGACCTTGGACAGGACGATGTTGGCCTCGCTGACGAAGGTGCCGTCCAGGACCGCGGTGGTGGCTGTGGAATGCGGCCAGGTGGCGGTGAAGGAGTTGGCCGAGGTGCGCAGCTCGACGGCGGGTTCGGCGGCGACCTGCTTGCCGATCTCCTGCAGCAGCGCGGCGGGGACCAGGGCGTCGAGGTCGGTCTCGCCCGCCGGGGTCCACGGGATGGTGGCGATGGCCATCCGGTACCGGTCGGTGGCGCGCAGGACCAGCTCGCGGCCCTCTGCCCGGACCCGGACGCCGGTGAACAGCGGGAGGGCGTCGTCGCGGGAGGCGGTGCCCGCGACGGTGGCCAGGGCCTCGGCCAGGTGGGCGCCGGAGACGGTGCCGTGCGCGGTCTCCTGGTTGGCGGGGACGCCCGGGTGCAGGTCGATGTCCAGCAGGGGCAGGGCGAAGCGGGCGGTGTCGGTGCGGATGGCGAGCCGGGAGCCCTCGACGACCAGGCGGACGCGGTCGTCGCCGAGGGCGCGCAGGGTCTCGGCCAGGGGCTTGGCCGGGACGAGGACCCGGCCCTCGGTGTGCACGATGGCCGGGCTCTCGACGGACGCGGACCGTTCGCGGTCGGTCGCCGACAGCGTCAGGCCCGCGGGCGCGGCGGTCAGCACGACGCCCGCGAGCACCGGGTCGACCAGCTTGGCTGGCACGAGGCGCACCAGGTCGGCCGAGGCCGCGGCCAGGTGGGCGGTGGTGGCTGTCAGATCCATGTGGCGAAAGGTAGCGGCGAGCACCGACATCGTCGAACAGTTGTCCACAGGCCGGGGAAAACCCCAGGTCAGGCGGCCAGCGCGACCTCGTCGGCGGCCGGGCTCGGCTCCGGGATGGTCGACCGGCGCAGGTACACCAGCCCCGCGATCAGCACCCCGGCCACCGCGCCGACCAGGTACGCCGACCAGATGCTGACGTGCTCGACGAGCTGCCCGCTGACCGACTGGCCCAGCGCCAGCCCCAGCGTCACCGCCGTGATCACCCAGGCGAACGCCTCCGTGGCGCCGCTGGGCGGGGCGACCTGGTCGATGGCCGCCGAGTGCGCGGTGGCCTGCGGGGTCACCAGCGTGCCCGCGACGAACATCGCCACGCCCAGGCCGATGAGCGAGGTCGGGATGGCCAGCAGGGCCACCAGCAGCGCGAACCCGCCCAGCAGCACCGGCAGCCGCAGCGCCATCGGCCGCGGCCACGGGCGCACCCCGTAGAGCAGGCCGAACGCCACCGAGCTGATCGACCACAGGCCCAGCAGCAGCCCACCGACCGGGGCGTGCCCGGCCGCGGTCGCCGCCGCGGGGGCGGCCACCTCGATGAACCCGATGGTCACGCCGAAGCCGAAGGAGGCGAGGGCCACCGTCTGCACCCCGGGGCGGGCGATCATGCCCAGGAGCTTGCCCGCGGGCGCGCCCCGCTCCGGCCTGCGCGCCCGGATGGTCGGCGTCAGCGCGAACCCGACGGCGCCGGTGATCATGCAGACCGCGCCCGCGACCACGCCGGTCCCGCCCCACGGCGCGGCGACCAGCAGGCCGGACATCGCCGGGCCGAGGATGAAGAAGACCTCCATGCTGATCGCCTCGTAGGCGTAGGCGGCGTTGCGCACCGGGCCCGCGGGCACCAGGTAGGTCCACATGGCCCGGGAGGCCGAGCCGATCATGGGTTCGGTCAAGCCGACCCCGAACCCGACGGCGATCAGCACCGGCGCCGCCGCGGCGTTCTCCACGCACAGGACCGCGGTCACGATCATCGCGCTGAACAGCGCGGTGGTGATCAGCAGCGGCCACGTCGGCCCCACCCGGTCGATGATCCGGCCCTGCAGAACCGATCCGACCGCGACACCGACCAGGGCGGCGGCGGAGACCAGGCCGGCCGTGGCGAACGAGCCGGTCGCCCGCTGGACGTAGAACAGCATCGCCAGCCCGATCATCGCCACCGGCAGCCTGGCCAGCAGCGACGTCAGGACGGGGCCGCGGGCCCCCGGGGTGGTCAGGGCAGCGCGGTAGTCGGCGAGGCCAGCGGAGTGGGACATGCGTACCAGTATGTCAATGTGGTACTGCCGTACCAAATCGATTCCCAGCCTGCGGTGTTTGAATAGCGTTAAAGTGGGGTAAGTCTCAGTTGTGTAACAGCTGTCCGGATCTCTCTGGAACCGGGCAACGAAACGCAGCCTCGGCGAGTCTTGAGAGAAGAGGCTCGAGATCGAGGCGAGGGTTCTTGTGACCCTCGCACACCTAGAGGTTCCCTCCGGCGGAAGGTTCGGGGCCTGGTCGGAGGG
Organism: Actinokineospora pegani; assembly: GCF_009745975.1. Lineage (GTDB taxonomy): Bacteria > Actinomycetota > Actinomycetes > Mycobacteriales > Pseudonocardiaceae > Actinokineospora > Actinokineospora pegani. The sequence goes on from NZ_WHOL01000065.1 coordinate 36,801, forward strand.
GCGGGGAGCGTGGGCCGTCGGGGGATGTCCCACGCACGACGAGAGGTCGGTACGCCGCGTCGGGGGCGGCGACCGACCTCTCGTCATGTCTCGGGCACGTCTTGAGTTGTTCGAGCTGCGCCAGCCCGGAGTCGCACGCGAAAGAGTGAACGCCTACCGGGCGCGTCGCGCCAGCCGCTCCGGGTCCAGGATCAGCACGCTCTTGCCCTCGAGCCGCAGCCAGCCGCGGTGCGCGAAGTCGGCCAGCGCCTTGTTCACGGTCTCGCGGGAGGCCCCGACGTACTGGGCGATCTCCTCCTGCGTCAGGTCGTGGGTGACCCGCAGCAGGCCCGCCTCCTGGGAGCCGAAGCGCTGTGCGAGCTGCAGCAGCGCCTTGGCCACGCGGCCGGGCACGTCCGTGAAGATCAGATCGGCCAACATGCCGTTGGTCCGGCGCAGCCTGCGGGCGATGACCCGCAGCAACTGCTCGGCGATCTCCGGGCGGTTGCCGATCCACTGCCGCAGCGCGGGCCGGTCCATCGTGACCGCGCGGACCTCGGTGACCGTGGTCGCCGTTGACGTGCGCGGTCCTGGGTCGAAGATGGACAGCTCACCGAACATGTCCGACGGGCCGAAGATCCCCAGCAGGTTCTCCCTGCCGTCCGGCGACTTGCGGCCGAGCTTCACCTTGCCGGACTGGATGATGTACAGCCGGTCGCCGGGCTCGCCCTCCGCGAAGATCACGTGTCCTCGCGGGAACTCGACCGACTCCAATGTCTGAGCGAGCGCTTCGGCCGCGGCCGGCTCGACCCCTTGGAAGATGCCCGCACGGGCCAGGGTCTCATCCACCTCGGTCCTCCTGTTTCCACCCGGTGGCCAAGGTTGCGCCACCGATCACTACCGACAGTGTAGGGGTTCCCCGGGTCTGCACCCGAGGGCGCGCCGACTGACCGGTAACAAACTTCCGGCGCAGGTCACCGCCCCAACCGGTGAACCTTAGCGCTCTACCCCCGGCCCCGGCGACCGCGCAGTTTCGCGGCCCGCCCGCCCAGGCGGCGCAGGCGGAACAGTTCCAGGGCCCGGCCGATGCCGTGGCCGTACAGCGCCCGGACCTCGTCTGGCCTGGCCTGCTCCAGGAACTCCTCGACGTCGGTCTCCTGCACCGAGCTCGACGCGTGGCGCAGCCTGGCCTCGACGCGTTCCATGATCAGCGCGAAGAACATGATGACAATCGGTACCGCGAACACGAACCAGACAGCCATGGCGTCGTCGATCCTCGCTCGATCTCGCGACCGGGTCGACCGGTCGGGGTGGTCTCCTCGAGAGACGTCTGGTGCACATCTCGGGTTGTCGGTCGGCCCGTAGGCTATCGAGGTGCCTCCCACCACCCGACGCCCGGTCCCGTCGGACGGCGAGTCCGAGCTCTCCCTCACCCGCCGCGCCCGGCGCACCGTGCGCGCGCTGGCCGAGGGCTACCCGGACGCCCACTGCGAGCTGGATTTCACCACGCCGCTGGAACTCGCCGTCGCCACGATCCTGTCGGCGCAATGCACTGACAAGAAGGTCAACGAGACCACCCCCGCCCTCTTCGCGAAGTACAAGACCGCCGCTGACTACGCGGGCGCGGACCGCGTGGAGGTGGAGGAGCTGATCCGACCGACGGGGTTCTACCGGAACAAGACCAGCTCCCTGCTCAACCTCGGCGCCGCCCTGGTCGACAAGCACGCCGGTGTCCTGCCCGGCACCCTCGACGAGCTGGTGAAGCTGCCCGGCATCGGCCGCAAGACCGCCAACGTCATCCTCGGCAACGCCTTCGACATCCCCGGCATCACCGTCGACACGCACTTCGGCAGGCTGGTCCGCCGGTGGAAGTGGACCGACCTGGAGGACCCGGTCAAGGTCGAGCACGCCGTCGGCGCGCTGATCCCGCGCAAGGACTGGACGATGGCCTCGCACTGGATCATCTTCCACGGCAGGCGCGTCTGCCACGCCAAGAAGCCCGCCTGCGGCGCGTGCTTCATCGCCCCGGAGTGCCCGTCGTTCGGCGAGGGCCCGACCGAGCCGGACAAGGCGGCCAAGCTGGTAAAGGGTGACGAGGCCCCGCACCTGCTGCGGTTGGCCGAGAAGGTGCGCGGGGGCTACAAGCCGGGGAAGACCGGCGCGTGAGCCCTCGGCTGCGCTGGGCCCTGGTCGCGGTGATCCTGCTGGTCGCCGGGGCGGTGGCGGTGTGGCCCCCCGGCGAGGACGCGCCCGCGTCCCGGCCCGCGGTCCCCACCCCCGACCTCGACGCGGCGCGCGCCAAGGCCGCGCTGGAGCCGTGCGCCGACGCCGGGGGCGGACCCGCTGAGCTGGCCTCGATCCAGACGACCTGCCTGGGCACCGGGCGGCCCGTCGACGCTGCGGCGGCGCTGGGCGGCGGGCCGGTGCTGGTCAACGTCTGGGCGACGTGGTGCGTCCCGTGCCGCGAGGAGCTGCCGGTGCTGGCCGAGTACGCCGCGAGCGAGGGCGCGGTCCCGGTGGTCGCGCTGACGGTCCAGAGCCCCGAGGCCGACGCCCTGGACCTGCTGTCCGCGATCGACGTGCGGCTGCCCGCGCTCTACGACGACGACGGCCGCGTGGCCAAGGCGCTCAAGGTCCCCGACGCGCTGCCCGCCTCGTATGTGATCTCCGCCGGGGGTGTGGCCCGGTTCGTGACCCAGCCCCGGTTGTTGCGCACAGTGGAGGAAGTCCGCGCCGCGGTGGCGCGCTTCGGAGGGGAATGATGACGCACGGACCGCTGGTCGACCCGGCGACGCTGCCCGACTGGCTGGCCCCGTTGGTGGCCGCGACCGCTGAGCTGGACGCCGAGGTGTGGCGCCGCTTCTCCGAGCCGAGCGGGGAGCCGAGGGAGGCCGCCGTGCTGATCCTGCTCGGCGAGGACCCCGAGCACGGCCCTGACCTGCTGTTCCAGCTCCGCGCCGAGACCGGTGGCAGCCACTCCGGCCAGGTCGCCTTCCCCGGCGGTTCGGCCGACCCGGGGGATGGCGGACCGGTCGGCACGGCGCTGCGCGAGGCGGTGGAGGAGACCGGGCTCGACCCGGGCGGCGTCGTCCCGGTGGCCACGCTGCCGCCGCTGTTCGTCCCGGTGTCCGGCTTCCAGGTGACCCCGGTGCTGGGCTGGTGGCGCGAGCCGAGCCCGGTCCGCGCGGTCGACCAGGCGGAGTCGCAGGCGGTGGCCCGCGTCCCCGTGTCGCACCTCGTCGACCCGGCCAACCGCTTCCGGGTCAGCCACCCGTCGGGGTTCGTCGGGCCCGCGTTCGCCGCACCGGGCATGCTGGTGTGGGGCTTCACCGCCGGGCTGTTGACCATGGTCTTGTCCACCGCCGGGTGGGACCGCCCCTGGGACGCCTCCGACGTGCGCGACCTCGCCGCGGCGTGGCGCTCCGTCGGGTCCCGAGGCGCGGAGGTCTGAGTGAACTGGGTCGACGTCCTCGTCGTCGCGCTCGCGGTGCTGGCCGCGGTGTCCGGCGCGCGCCAGGGGGTGATCACCGCGCTGCCCGCTTTCCTGGGGGTGCTGCTCGGCGCGATCGCCGGGATCAAGGTCGCCCCGCTGGTGGTGGCGCAGATCGACTCGACGCCGACCAGGGTGGCCTTCGCGGTGGCGGTGTTCGTGCTGCTCGTGGCGCTGGGCGAGACGTTCGGGGTGTGGATCGGCCGCACCGTCCGGCAGAAGATCGACTCGCCGCGGCTGGCCGGGGTGGACAGCGCGCTGGGCGCGGTGGTGCAGGGCGCCGTCGTGTTCGTGGTCTCCTGGCTGATCGCGCTGCCGCTGACCTCGGTCGGCGGTCTGCCCGGCCTGGCCTCGGCGATCAACAACTCGACGATCCTCGGCGGGGTCAACGAGGTGATGCCGCAGGCCGCCCGCGGCCTGCCCAACGAGCTGCGCGAGCTGCTCGACGTCTCCGGCTTCCCGGCCGCGGTCGACCCGTTCAACCGCACGCCGAACAAGGAGGTCGACCCGCCGGACCCGGCGCTGCAGGCCAGCGACGTCGTGCAGCGGGTGCGCGGCAGCGTGCTCAAGATCAACGCCCGGGCCCCCTCCTGCGAGCGGGCGCTGGAGGGCAGCGGGTTCGTCATCGCCCCGCAGCGGGTGATGACCAACGCGCACGTGGTCGCGGGCACCGACGAGGTGGCCGTGGAGTCGCAGGGCCGGTCGCTGCGGGCCCGGGTCGTGCTCTACGACCCGGCGACCGATGTCGCGGTCCTGTCCGTGCCCGGCCTGTCCGCCGAGCCGCTGCCGTTCGCCCCCGGTGACGCCGTCAGCGGCCAGGACGGCATCGTCCTGGGCTACCCGCTCGACGGCCCCTACACCTCCTCGCCCGCCCGGGTGCGCGACCGCATCCCGCTGCGCGGACCGGACATCTACGACGCCGCCACGGTCAACCGCGACGTGTTCACGCTGCGCGCCAAGGTGCTCAGCGGCAACTCCGGTGGCCCGCTGGTCGACACGCAGGGCCGGGTGATCGGGGTGGTGTTCGGCGCCGCTGTGGACAACTCCGAGACCGGTTTCGCCCTCACCGCCGCCGAGGTGCGCGAGGAGGTCGGGCAGGCCCCGTCGCTGACCCAGCCGGTCGGCACCGGCCGCTGCGCGACCTGACGGGGCCCGCCCGCCCCATCAGGGGGCGAGGCGGTTGAGGTCGCGCGGGAACAGGGTCGTCTCCCTGACGTTGCGCAACCCCAGCAGCCGGGCCGTCCACCGCTCCAGCCCAATGGCGAAACCACCGTGCGGGGGCATCCCGTGCGCGAACGCCTCCAAGTAGGAGGCGTACGGCTCCGGGTCGTCCAGCACGGCCAGGTAGTCGGCGTGGCGGTGCAGCCGCTGTCCGCCTGTCACCAGCTCCACGCCCCGGAAGAGCAGGTCGAAGCTGTTGGAGCTGTCTGGCCGCTCGGGGTCGGGATGGGTGTAGAACGGCCTCTTGCTCATTGGGTAGCCGGTGACGAAGAGGAAGTCCGAGCCGTGTTCCCGGAGGGCCCACTCGGACAGCCACCGCTCATGCGCGGGGGCGAGGTCGGGCTCCCCACGCGGGTCTTCGTCTGTGTGCTCCGCCAGCAGCTCTTGGGCTTCCAGGAAATGCACGGCCGGGATCTCCGGCGGTGATATCGGCACCTCGGTCAGCTCAGACGCCGCTGCGAGCATCCCCGCGATCACCTGCGTCAGCAGGACCATGACGTCGCGGTGGTCGCGGATGAAGCCGAGTTCGGCGTCCAGGCTCGTGTACTGCGCGAGGTGCCGGGTCGTGTCGTGCGGTTCGGCGCGGAACACCGGACCGACCTCGTAGACCCGTTCGAACACGCCGACAAGCGTTTGCTTGTAGAGCTGCGGCGACTGGGCCAGGTGGGCGCGGCGACCGAAGAAGTCCACGTCGAAGACGTTGGCGCCGGACTCGGTGGCCGTGCCGACCAGCTTGGGCGTGTGCGTCTCGGTGAAGCCCAGCCCGTCCAGCACGGACCGGAACCCGGCCACGCTCGCCGCCGCCACCGCGAACCGGCGCCGCAGCTCCGGGTGCCGCAGGGCCACGGGGGCGTGGTCGAGCAGCACCGGCAGGCCGACCGGCAGCGTCGGCCGGTACAGGTCGAACGGCGGGGGCTGGGCCTCGGCGAGCACCTCGACGCGCGCCTCGGCCACCTCGACCCCACCAGGCGCCTGCGGGTTGGCCGTCGCGACGCCGAGGACTTCGACCACCGACTCCTCGCCCGGCGCGTCCGCCTCCGGGGGCAGGACCACCTGGGCCAGGCCGGACCGGTCGCGCACGACCAGGAATGTCACGGACTTCAACTGCCGCCTGCGCTGGACCCAGCCGGCGATGCGAACGGGCTCGCCGACGTGCGAAGGCAGGTCGACGGCAAGAGAACGTGAGATCATCACCACTGCTTCCTTCTCCCACCCGCCCCCTCGTCCCCACCCGGCACGGTTCCCGGCGTGGCAGGACGGCTGCCGGTTGGGCGGGGGAGCGGTTGAGAGATGTGGACGCTGATCCCTTGGGAGTGCGGGCGAGAAGGGTGCTCGCGGTGCCACCGCACTTTCACCGCCAGGGGCGGCCTCGTTCAGGCCCGTTACGCGGGCCAACCGGCAGGGCATGGGGCGGGCCACCGACTGCGACCGCCGTTCCTCCCCGCGCTCAGGAGTGTCTTCACCATGGGGCGCGAGGCCGCCTCCCAGCCGACGGCGGCTCTCTCCGGCTCGCGGGCTCCCCTGGCTACTTGTCTCCTTCTTCGCGTTGCGGAGAAGGGTAGCGAGACGGGCTGTCGGTCCGCGCGTCAGTTTCGGGCGAGGAACTCGGTGAGAAGGGTGTTGACGCTGTCCGGGGTCTCTTCGTGGGGGAAATGACCCGCACCGGGGATGTCGTGGCGCTGTCCACCGCGAGAGGCGTCGCGGGTGCGCTTGAGGATGAGCGGGTCGTCCGCGCCGTAGAGCTGTTGCAACGGGGTGGTGATGTCCTTGCTCATCGCCTCGGTGTAGCGGCGGCCCTCGTTGCGCAACTGGGAGCGGGCGGCCCAGCGGTAGTACTCCATCGAGCAGTGCGCGGCGCCGGGGACCAGCGCGGCGTCCCGGCAGCGGCTCACCGACTCGACGAAGTCCGCCGAGGTCTGCCAGCGCGGCCCCGACCAGGACCGGATCATGGTCTCGACGACCGCGCCGCGCTCGCGGACCAGCCACCGCTCCGGCAGCACCGGGACCTGCGCCCGGAACACGTGGCCCAGCGCGAAGGCCTGGTTGCGGGAGCGCCCGCGCAGCGCGGTGCGGCGGATCTGGTCGCGCAGCACGAGCGGGTGCGGGGCGCCGATGGCCGTGACGGACCGGGTGACCCTGGGGTGCAGCGCGGCCACCGACCAGCCCAGCAGACCACCCCACCCGTGCCCGACCAAGTGCGCGCGCGGCTCACCGAGGGAGCGGACCAGCCCGGCCACGTCGCCTGCCAGCGTCCAGGCGTCGTAACCGCGCGGGGGCTTGTCGGAGTCGCCGTAGCCGCGCAGGTCCACCGCCACCGCCCGGTACCCGGCGTCGGCCAGGGCGGGCAACTGGTGGCGCCACGTCCACCAGAACTGGGCGAACCCGTGCAGCAGCAGCACCAGCGGACCCGACCCGGCCTCGGCGACGTGCAGCCGGATGCCGTTGGCGTGCACGTCGCGGTGCGCCCACGGCCCGGCCACGCGGACCGACGACGGGTCGGGCGGCACGGCGGCCGTCAGTCGGAGTGCTCGTCGCCGCGGCGCGAGAACGCGGCGGCGGTGTCCTTGACCGAGTCGATGGTGCGCTGGGGGGCGCGGATGGCCTTGACCTTGCGCAGCCCGAGGAAGGCGAACAGGCCCGCGGTGACCAGCATCAGCCCGAAGACGATGCCGAACGCGCCGGAGCGGACGACGCCGAGGTCGGCGAGCAGCTCGGCCAGCGCGAAGAACAGGAAGAACGAGCTGTAGAGCACCACCACCAGGGCGACGATGAAGAAGATCGACCCCTTGAGGCCCTTCTTGACCTCCTTGGTGACCTCCGACTTCGCCAGCTCGACCTCGGCTCTGACCAAGGTCGACAGGTGCCCTGTCGCGTCCTTGACCAGGGTCCCGATGGACTGGTCGGCCAACCCCGCCCTGGCGTAGTCGTCGGAGAGGGGGATCGAGGGGACGGGCGGCAGTCCCGAGCCGTCGCGGTCCCCGCCTGCGTTTCCGTGCGCGCTGGTCACCTGCGTCATCGTGCCATGTCCGCGCCCGCGCTACCGGGCGGGCGGCCCCCGCGTGTTTCTTGTCGTCGACAGATCAATCCACCCGGTGCGCCTTGCCGCGCCGGATCAACAGCGCCGCGGCGACGAGCGCGGCCGTCCCGGAGGCCAGCAGCACCGCCGCCTTGGCCAGCTCCGCGTCCGGCCCGCTCAGCGCCAGATCGGCGATGAGCAGGCTGACGGTGAACCCGACGCCGCCGAGCACCCCGACCGCGGCCAGGTCGCGGCGGCCCAGGCCCGCGGGCAGCTCCGCCACCCGCAGCCGCACCGCCAGCAGCGTCGCCCCGGTGATGCCGAGGACCTTGCCGACCAGCAGCCCGGCGCCGATCGCGAGCGCCGCCCGGTCGGCGAACAGCGCGCTCAGGGCGTCGCCACCCACCGGGACCCCGGCGGCGAACAGCGCGAACAACGGCACGGCGAGCCCGGCCGACCACGGTTGCAGCCGGTGCTCGAGCCGCTCGCTCGGCGACTCCGCCTCACCCGGGTCGCGCCGCACCCTGGTCAGCAGCCCCAGCGCGACACCGGCGATGGTGGCGTGGACACCTGACTCGTGGACCGCGAACCACACCGCCCCCGCGAGCGGGACGTAGAGCAGCGGGGTGCGGACCCTGCGGTGCTGCAAGAGCCAGTACGCCGCCAGCAGCAGCAGCGCGGCACCGAACCACAGCAGGTCGAACGTCGCGGTGAACAGCACGGCGATGACCAAGATCGCGCCGAGGTCGTCCACCACGGCCAGGCTGAGCAGGAACACCCGCAGCCCGCTGGGCAGCCCAGAGCCGACGATCGCGAGGACTCCGAGCGCGAACGCGATGTCCGTGGCCATCGGGATCGCCCAGACGTCCCCCGCGCGTGGGTCGCCCCACGCCACCGACAGCGCTACCACCGCCGGGACGGCCATACCCCCGAAAGCGGCGATGACAGGCAGGATCGCCGCCTTGAACCGCGACAGCTCGCCCACGACCAGTTCGCGCTTGAGCTCCAGGCCGGCGACGAAGAAGAAGACAGCGAGCAGACCGTCCTTGGCCCAGTCGCCCACGGACAGGCCCACCAGCTCGTGGTCGCGGATTCCGGTGTAGCTGCCCGCCCAGGGGGAGTTCGCCCAGACCAGCGCGACCGCGGTGACGACCAGCAGGACGGCGCCGCCGACGGTCTCGGTGCGCAGGTACCGGGCGAAAGGGGTGGTCAAATCAGCTCCCAGGCATCGTCGACTACGACTGCCAGGCCCCTTTGCCCACCGCACAGCACTTTACCAGGGGGTTTACCGCTTTACGGCCGTCCGGGGAGAAGATGGGGGCGTGAGAGACGAACCGCCGATGAGCCTCTGGCGTGCGCTGACCACCATGTTCCGCGTGCCCCGGCGAGGCCGCGGGTTCTGGTACAGCTTCGCCATCGACGTGCTCTGGCCGCTGATGGCCCTCAGCGCCAGGCTCCGCTTCCGCGGCACGTTGCCGCCGGGCCCGCTGCTGCTCGCCTCGAACCACCTCTCCTACGCCGACCCGGTCACCGTGACGGCGTTCGCGCTGTCGCGCGGCCGCATCCCGCGCTACCTGGCCCGCGCGGACCTGTGGACCATCCCGGTGATCGGCAAGGTCGTCTCCGGCGGCGGGCACATCGCCGTCGAGCGCAACACCGCCCGCGCCCGCGACGCCTTCGCGGGCGCTGTCGACGCGGTCCGCCGCGGCGAGTGCGTCGCCTTCTTCCCCGAGGCGGGCTTCTCCGACAACCAGGACTTCTGGCCCTCGGAGAAGGTCAAGAACGGCATCGCCCGCGTCGCGCTGGAGACCGGGGCGCCGGTCGTGCCCGTCGTGAACTGGGGGACCCACCTCATGCTGCCGGAGGAGGCCCGCTTCCCCCGCCTGTTCCCCCGCGTCACGGTGGACATCGTCGCCGCCGAGCCCGTCGACCTCTCCGACCTCGTCCCCGCCGACCCGGAGCAGATCGACCGCGCCCTGCTCGACGAGGCCACCAAGCGGATCATGCACGCCATCACGACCCTCCTCGCCGACCTGCGCGACGAGCAGCCACCCCAACGCTGACCCACCGGCCCGCCCACCTCGATCCCGTTCGCGCCCACCCCGCGCGACACAAACCCCGCCACACCACTGGGGGCGTCCCGATGCCCATTCTACCGGCCGAGGCTCTGTGCCACCCCGAAGTGGATCTTGCCTGTGGATGATTCCGCGGCGGTTTCCTGGGCGTGTTCCCGGCCGTCAAATCAATCGCCCAGCGCACAGCGAGGCCCCGAGGACCCAAGTCCCCGGGGCCTCGCTGCGAACGGGTTCAGTCCTCGGACTTGGCGCTGTCCTTGAGGCCGGAGGAGATCAGCTCCATCACCGTGGAGTCGGCGAGCGTGCTGGTGTCGCCGACCTCGCGGTTCTCGGCGATGTCGCGCAGCAGGCGGCGCATGATCTTGCCCGAGCGGGTCTTGGGCAGCTCGTTGACCACCAGGACCTGGCGCGGCTTGGCGATCGGGCCGATCTCCACCGCCACGTGGTCGCGCAGGGTCTTGACCGTGGAGTCGTCCGAGGTGGCGCTGCCGCGCAGGATGACGAACGCGACGATGCCCTGGCCGGTCGTCTCGTCGGCCGCGCCGACCACGGCCGCCTCCGCCACGGTCGGGTGCGACACCAGGGCCGACTCGACCTCGGTGGTGGAGATGCGGTGCCCGGAGACGTTCATGACGTCGTCCACCCGGCCCAGCAGCCACACGTCGCCGTCGTTGTCGTACTTGGCGCCGTCGCCCGCGAAGTAGAAGCCCTGGTCGGCGTAGCGCGACCAGTAGGTGTCGCGGAAGCGGTCGGGGTCGCCCCAGATGCCGCGCAGCATCGACGGCCACGGCTTGTCCAGCACGAGGTAGCCGCCGGAGCCGTGCGCGACCTCGTTGCCCTCGTCGTCGACGACCTTGGCGCTGATGCCCGGCAGTGCCCGCTGCGCCGAGCCCGGCTTGGTCTTGGTCACCCCGGGCAGCGGGCTGATCATGATCGCGCCCGTCTCGGTCTGCCACCAGGTGTCGACGACCGGCGCGGAGCCCGCGCCGATGTTCTCCCGGTACCAGACCCACGCCTCGGGGTTGATCGGCTCGCCGACCGAGCCGAGCACGCGCAGCGACGACAGGTCGTACTTGGCCGGGATCTCCGCGCCCCACTTCATGAACGTGCGGATCAGCGTGGGCGCGGTGTAGTAGATGGTGACCTTGTGCCGCTGCACGATCTCCCAGTGCCGCCCCTCGTGCGGCGTGTTCGGGGTGCCCTCGTAGACGACCTGGGTCGCGCCGTTGGCCAGCGGGCCGTAGACGATGTAGGTGTGCCCGGTGATCCAGCCGATGTCGGCGGTGCACCAGTAGACGTCGGACTCGGGCTTGAGGTCGAACACCGCGTGGTGGGTGTACGCCGCCTGGGTCAGGTAGCCGCCCGAGGTGTGCTGGATGCCCTTGGGGTTCCCCGTGGTGCCCGAGGTGTAGAGGATGAACAGCGGGTGCTCGGCGTCGAACGCCTCCGGCTGGTGCTCGGCTGACTGCTCGTCGACCAGGTCGTCCCACCACAGGTCGCGCCCCTCGGTCCACTGCACGTCGATGCCCGTGCGGCGCACGACGACGACGTGCTCGATGGACGGGGTGTGCGCGGTGGCCTCGTCGGTGTTGTCCTTCATCGGCGCGGGCTTGCCCCGGCGGTACTGGCCGTCCGCGGTGATCAGCACCCTGGCCTGGGCGTCGTCGATGCGCGAGCGCAGCGCGGTCGAGGAGAACCCGCCGAACACGACCGAGTGCACCAGGCCCAGCCGGGCGCAGGCGAGCATGGCGAAGACGGCCTCGGGGACCATCGGCATCTGGATGGCCACCCGGTCGCCCGCGACGAGGCCGAGCGAGGCCAGCGCGTTGGCCGTCTTGGACACCTCGCGCTTGAGGTCGGCGTAGGTGATGGTCCGCTCGTCGCCCGGCTCGCCGACCCAGTGGATCGCGACCCGCTCGCCGTTGCCCGCCTCGACGTGCCGGTCGACGCAGTTCACCGAGACGTTGAGCTTGCCGCCGACGAACCACTTCGCGAACGGGGCCCCGGACCAGTCCAGCACCCGCGACCACTCGGTGTCCCAGGTGAGCCGCCGCGCCTGGGTGGCCCAGAACGCCTCGCGATCGGCCTCCGCCTCGGCGTACGCGCCCTCTTGGACGTTCGCCGCGTCGGTGAACCGCGACGAGGGCGGGAACACCCGGCTCTCCGTCGACAGGTTGTCCAGTGCGGCGCTCGGAGCGGACTGCTCGGTCATGGACTCGACCTCCTCGGTGGGTGTCCGGCGTTCGTGGCGGGCGCGGGCCGGTCACCACCGAATCTAGTCAGATCGCCGACGTGGCGACACCCCAGCGACCCGTTGGTCTATACCAATGCAGACGGCTGTCGTGGTTCGTCCGATCGGGGGCCCGCCTGCTCCGTTCGGCTGTGCTCATCACAACCACCGGAAAGTAGCCTGGTGGGGACCTACCGTGGCCGGGGTGGGCGCCCGGCCGGTGGCCGGGCCCGAGCGACGGGAGGCGAGGGGGCCGATGGGGGGTGAGCGCGTGGCTTCATCGCTCAAGGGGCCGGAGTTCCGGGCGCTGTGGATCGCCGAGGCGCAGTCGGTCGCGGGCGACCAGCTCGCCAGGGTCGCGATCTCCGTGCTGGTCTACCAGCGGACCGCGTCGGCGGCGCTGACCGCGCTGACCTACGCGCTGACCTTCCTGCCGGACATCGTCGCCGGGCCGCTGCTCTCCGGCCTGGCCGACCGCTTCCCGCGCCGCGAGGTCATGGTCGTGGCCACCGCGAGCCAGGCCGTCCTGGTGGCGGTGATGGCCATACCGGGGGCCCCGATCGCCCTGGTCGCCGCCTGCGTCGCGCTGGAGGCCGCCGCCCAGGCGCCGTTCAAGGCCGCGCAGATCGCGCAGGCGCGGGTCATCCTCGGCAACGACGAGCTCGCCGCCGGGCAGGCCCGGCTGACCACGCTGCGCGAGGTCGGCCAGCTCGCCGGGCTCGCGGGCGCCGCCGCCGTCGTGGGCCTGCTGGGCACCACGCCCGCCCTGGTCCTCGACGCGGTCACCTTCGTCGCCGCCGCTCTGCTGCTGCGCTTCGGCCTCAAGGCCCGCCCGCCCGCGCGCACCAAGACGCAGTCCGCGCGCGCGGCGCTGCCGCCGGACCGCCACCGCCGGGCGGTGGCGGTGCTGTCGCTGCTGGCCGCGCTGACCGTCATGCCGCACGGGTTGATCGTGCCGCTGGTCGACGAGCTGAACGCGCCGACGTGGACGATCGGGCTGATCCTCGCCGCCGACCCGCTGGGACTGGTGATCGGCGCCTACATCTTCTGCCGCTCCAGTCGGCCCAAGGCCTCCCGCAACGCCCTCATCGCGCCGCTGTCCATCGTCTGCCTGGGCGCGATGGTGTTCTTCGCCACCAAGCCCCACCCGGTCTTCGCCGCGCTGCTGCTCGCCGTCTCCGGCCTCGGCGCGGCCTACCAGATCCTCGCCAAGTCGGCCTACGTCGAACTGGTCCCGGACGCCGTCACCGGCCGGGCGACGGGCATGGTGCGGACCGGCCTGCGGGCGGGCCAGGGGCTGACCGTCCTGGTCGGGGGCGTCCTGGCCGAGGTCTTCGGGTCTGCCGCGCTGGCGATCGCGCTGGCGGGCGCGGTGGGCACCGTAGGCTGCGCCATAGCGGGCTTCGTGTGGCACCAGGGGAGGTCCGAGGCACCCAGGGAGGCGTTGGCATGACCGTCGACTCCACTACCGGGTGGCTGCGGGCGCGGGCAGCGCCCACACGGCGTCGGTCGGCCTCTTGTGAACCCGTCGCTCAGTACTCGCGGTTGCGCATGGCGGTGTCCTCCTTTTCGGGGGCTCTGCCTTTCGGATCGTCGACGAGAACACCCCGGTGGGGGGTGCGAATCAGTACTCGCGGTTCCGCATGGCGTTTCCTCCAACCAGGGGCCGGGCTTCCCGGCACGGGCATCATGTCCGCACGTCGCAACCAGTGTCCCGGCTGTTGCAAAGGGGGACAATGCCCAGTCTGACAAGGCCCTCGCGGGGACGCTTGTCCGGTGTCCCCCTATCGCAACGGGTCCGCGCTCTGGATCTGGTCGCGCACACAACGAGTCTCGGCCTTATTTGGATTGTTCTCACCGAGTTGGGAACTCTCACTTGGGCGGTGCTGGGCAGCGTCGCCGAGGGTGCCCCGGATTCGTTGTCGCTGCGGTTGTTCGCACTGCTGATCGGTTTCGCGATACTCCACATGGAGGCGACCCGTCCGGCCGAGGAGCGCCGCCGCGCGGCCCACCTCGGTGGCGAGCACATCGACCACACCGGCGTCTGGACGTGCGCGGGCGCGTTCGTCCTGCCCATCTCGCTGGTGGTGGCGCTCGTGGTCGCCATCCGGCTGCGCCGCTACTTCATCGCCCGCAAGCCGCCGGGCCGCTACCTGTTCACCACCTGCGCGATCCTGATGTCCGTGCTCGCGACCCAGGCCCTGGCCACCGCCACCCCGGTGCACGCCTGGATCAGGGGAGCCCCCGTCCCGCCCGACAAGGTCGTCGCCGCGGGCGCGGCTGTGCTGGCCGCGTTCGCCGCCTACTACGCGGGCCAGACCGTGGTGATCGGCGTCGCCCGCGGCCTGCGCGGCAACTGGGAGTGGGTGTCGATCCTGGGCGACCGCAAGGAGAACCTCGACCTGGTCATCACGCTCTGCATGGGCCTGATCGCCGCCTGGGCCTCCGGCGTGGCCTACGGCCTGCTGCTGTTCGCCCTCACCGCCGTCGTCATCGGCTACACCCGCCACACCCAGCGCATCGAGCAGCTGGAGCAGGAACGCGACCGCCTCGAGGTCGACGCCCTGCACGACCCCCTCACCGGCCTGGCCAACCAGCGCGGCTTCAACCCCGCCGCCGCCTTGGCCCTGGTCGCCGACCAGGCCCGCCGCCGCCCGACCGCGGTGATGATGTTCGACCTTGACCGCTTCAAGCAGGTCAACTCCCGCCTCGGCCACCTCGGCGCCAACGAGGTCCTCAAGGCCCTCGCCGTCATCCTCCGCACCAGCGTCCGCCGCGACGACCTGGTCTGCCGCTGGGGCGGCGAGGAGTTCACCGTCCTGCTCCCCAGCACCTCCCGCGTCGACGCCTGGGCCATCGCCGAACGCATCCGCGCCACCGTGGAGGAGATGAAGGTCGAACTGACCCGGGCAGCGGGCGGCCGCACCGAACTGGTGGGCGGCTTCACCATCTCCGGCGGGATCGCCCTGTCCCCCGACCACGGCACCGACCTGGCCAGCCTCCAGGAACAGGCCGACCAAGCCCTGGCCGAGGCCAAGGACAACGGTCGCAACCAGGTCCGCATCACCCCCGCCTTCCCCCTCCCCGGCCCCCGCACCTCCCGCGAACGCACCCTCGACCGCCCGTAGGAGGACAGCCGCCGTCAAGGGGTCGACGGGCCCTGGGGATGACTGGAACCCCCTGTGGACACCCCACCGCCAACGAGCCGTTCCTGTCCGCCCCCTTGGGTAACGTTGAAATCGGGGGTCCCCGGAGCAAGTTGATCTTTCCCTCGCACCCGGCCGCTGCGCGCGGGCTCACCTACTGGCGAGTCGGGTGCGGCGGTAGGGTCCGGGGCGTGACCGATCCACTGGCCCCGCTGCTGGACCTGCCCGGGATCGCCGATGCTGTGGCCTCGGCGCGTGATGCCGTGGCGCAAGTGCACCGGCACCCGACCAACCGGCGGGGGTGGCCCGCTACGGCGGCTGAGGCGTCGGTGCGGGCGGCTCGGGCGTCGGCTGTGGTCGAGGGGGGCAACCCGGAGATCCCCGACGAGGGCGGGGTCAGCGATCCCGTGACGGCGGGGGCGCTGCGGGTGGCTGAGGCGTTGGGGCCGTTGTTGGGGGCGTGGGAGCGGGCGCCGATGCAGGCGTTGGCCCGGTTGCACGTGCTCGCGGCGGCTGACCTGGTCGAGGACGACGAGGGGCTGGGGCGGCCGCGGCCCGGGGCGGGTGTGGCCGAACGCCTCGACATGCTGGCGGGTCTGGTCGTCGGCGGGACGAAGGTGCCGGGGCCCGTGCTGGTGGCCGTCGTGCACGGGGAGTTGCTGGCGCTGGCGCCGTTCGGGGTCGCCGATGGTGTGGTGGCCCGTGCGGCGGCGCGGCTGACGAGCATCCAGACCGGTTTGGACCCCAAGGGGCTCGCCGTGCCCGAGGTGTTCTTCATGCGGCAGGCGCCCCGCTACCGGGAGTCGGCGCAGGCCTTCGCGACCGGCACGCCAGAAGGCGTGGCGCAGTGGCTGACCTTCTGCTGCGAGGCCCTCGACGCCGGGGCCAAGGAGGCCACCAGCATCGCCGAGGCGGCAGCGACCTAGGCCGAGGCGGTCGCGTTCAGCATGCCCAGCGCCTGGCGCACGTGCCCGTTGGTGTCCGACAGCGCCTTGCTCGCTCGCTCGACGGGCGCCCCCGACAGCAGGTGGACCATGGCCACCTTGAGGTCGCCCTGGGCCAGCATCAGCGCCGCCGAGCACTCCTGGTGGTCGAGGCCGGTGGCCTCGCGCAGGATGCGCAGCGTGCGGCCGCGCAGCTTGGCGTTGCTGGCGCGCACGCTGACCATGAGGTTCGAGTAGGTGCGGCCCATCTTGATCATCACGGCGCTGGAGAACGCGGTCAGCACGATCTTCTGCGACGTGCCAGCCTTCATCCGGGTGGAGCCGGAGATCGCCTCGGGGCCGGTGTCGACGGTGACGTGGATGTCGACGCCCGGCGGGCGGACCGCGTCGGGGTTGTTCGACACCAGGGCGGTGTGCGCGCCCAGGTCGTGCGCCGTGGCCAGCGCGCCCAGCACGAACGGGGTGCGACCGGAGGCGGCGAGGCCGAGCACGAAGTCGCCGGGGCGCACGTCGCGCATCATCGCCGCCGCGCCCGCCCGGTCGTCGTCCTCGGCGCCCTCGGCGGCGTTGGCGATCGCGCCCGCGCCACCGGCGTGGTGCACCTGGAACCAGGTGTCCGGGATGTTGAAGGTCGGCTTGAGCTCGGCGGCGTCGAGGGTGGCCAGGCGCCCGGAGGTGCCCGCCCCCACGTAGTGCACGCGGTGCCCGTCGCGCAGCGCCTCGGTGGCGAGGTCGACCGCGCGGCTGAGCTGCGGCAGCGCGGCGGCGACGGCCCCGGGGACCTGGTGGTCCTCGGAGTTGATGGTGCGCAGGATGTCCAGCGTGGACATCCGGTCGATCTCGGCGGTGCGCGGGTTCCGCCGCTCGGTGGGGGACTCGACGTGGACCACCTGGCGCGGCACGGTCATGGACGCGTCCCCCTTCTTCGCGGCGTGAACCCGCGCACCCTCGATCATTTCCCGGTCTCCCTGGCCTTGCGGCGGCCGTCGTGGCGGGTCTCCAGACGGTGTGAACCGACAGCGTCGCGGGTGGAGTCCAGCGCCGCGATCGACTTGTCGAGGTGGTGCTGGGCGACGCCGATGAACAGGCAGTCGACGACGGTGAGCTGCGCGATGCGGCTGGCGGTCGCGCCCGAGCGGAAGGTGGTCTCCCGCGCGGCGGTGGTCAGCACCAGGTCCGACACCTCGGCGATCGGCGAGGTGGGGTAGTTGGTGAGCGCGATGGTGGTCGCCCCGTGCTCGCGGGCCACCCGCAGCGCCTCGACGGTGTCGGCGGTGGCCCCCGTGTGCGAGATGCCGATCGCCACGTCGCCCCCGCTGAGCACGGCGGCCGAGGTGAGCATGATGTGCGTGTCGTTCCAGGCGAAGCTGACCCGGCCGATGCGGTGCAGCTTCTGCTGCAGGTCGGCGGCGACGAAGGCGCTGGCGCCCACGCCGTAGACGTCGACCCGGCCCGCGACGGCCACGGCGTCGATGACCTTGGACAGGATGGCGACGTCGAGCTGGTCGGCGGTCTCCTCGACCGCGCGGGCGTCGGCGAAGGTCACCTTGCCGACGACGGTCTTGAGGTCGTCCTCCGGGGCGATCTCGCCGCCGAGGTCGCGGTCCACGCGGGCCTCGGAGCGGGCGGTGTCGGCCGCGAGCGCGATGCGCAGCTCGGGGTAGCCGCCAACGCCGATCGCCTTGCAGAAGCGGGTGACCGTGGTCTCACTGGTCCCCGCGGCTTCGGCGACCTCGGTGATGCTGCGTCGGGCCACGGTGTGGGGGCTGTCGAGCACGACCTTGGCGACCCGCTGCTCCGCTCGTGCCAGGCCGGGCAGGAGCGAGCGAATGCGGACCAACGGGCTGGACTCGCTGTGTTCTGTCGTCGTCATTTCACTCGCACTCACGTCGGAAACTTACTAACAGGTAGGTGATATATCAAGGCGGTGCGTGACATCCGCGGCAACGCTACTCGGATGCGTCTGCGACCGCCGGGCTCCACGAGCGGGGCTTGCCCTCGGAATCGCTGGTGGAGCACTGTTTGTTAGCGTCCAACCCTCACCGAGTTTGGACGCGCCAGCCAACTGGCCGCAGCAGGTGGGGTTCTTTCTCACCGTTGAGGAGCAACCGGTCACCCTCGGTGATGAAGATGCCGTCGATCGAGATTTTCCGGCCCGTGAAGCGACTATCCGTACTTGATCGCCACCGGACCGTCACAGGTCTCGTGCTGGTCACGATTGTGTCAGCGGTCCACCAACTGCGGTGTCCTGAGCCCGTGAGCGAGGCGGTCTCGCCCGCGGGCGCGCCCGGTCCGCCGACCCGCAGCGGGACCGGTTCCCACGCGGTCCCGTCGCTACTCGTCTCCACAACGAGCGCGTCGGCGTCACCGGTGTCGACGAACGCGGCGAAGCGCACCCGGATCGGCCCCCTCGCGGCCAACGGCGGACTGGTCAACGTCGCCGTGGTCGGGCTGGCAGGCGGGACGGACCAGGCTGTCCGCCCGTGTCTGGGCCGCACAGCCATGGCCAGGGCGAGGCTGGATGCCACCCGTTCGCGCGCCATGTTCACGGATGCCCCGTCACGCGCCGGGTGAACCCTGTTCGTCAACAAGATCGCGATTGAACGCGAGGCCGGGTCGATGACCAGCGATGTCCCGGTGAACCCCGTGTGGCCCGCCGTGCCGGGCCCGGACAGGCCGCCCATGTACCAGCGCTGGTCCAGTTCGAAGCCGAGACCGTGCTCGTCGCCGGGGAAGGCCTGGTTGTAGTTGGTCAACATCGCGCGCACCGACTCCGCCGTCAGCACCCGCCGCCCCCGGTAGGTGCCGCCGTTGAGGATCGTCTGCCCCAGCACAGCGAGGTCGTGGGCGGTCGAGAACACCCCGGCGTGCCCGGCCACCCCGCCCAACGACCAGGCGTTCTCGTCGTGGACCTGCCCCCGGACCATCCCGCGCGGCGGCGTCGCCTGGAACTCCGTGGCCGCGATCCGGTCGAGCTTGGCCGCGGGTGGGTTGTAGCCGGTGTCGGCCATGCCCAACGGCCGGGTGACCCACTCGGTGACGACCTGGTCCAGGCCCTTCCCGGTCAGCCGCTCGACCAGCACGCCGAGGGTGATGAGGTTCAGGTCGGAGTAGGTGTAGGCGGTGCCGGGCGGGGTGGCGGGTGCGCGGTCGAGCACGGCCCTGATCCGGGATGCCTCGTCCGGCCAGTCGCGCCAGAGGGGGATGAACGGCTCGAAGCCCGAGGTGTGGGTCAGCAGCTGCCGGACGGTGATCGCGTCCTTGCCGTTGGCCGCGAACTCGGGCAGGTGGGCGGCCACCCGCTCGTCGACGTCGACCAGGCCCCGGTCGACCAGGCCCATCACCGCCATCGAGGTGAACAGCTTGCTCACCGAGGCCACGTCGAAGATCGTGTCCGGCCGCACCGGGGCCTGGGAGGCCGCGGGCAGCTCGGTGCCGTTCCCGTCGGCGTAGCGCAGCGCCTTGCCCGTCGCGGTCCGGCTGACGGCGACGCCGTGGTGGGCCAACAGCGACACAGCACCGGGGAACAGCGGCGGAGACGCCGTGGCCCAGCCCGCGAGCGCCTCGGCCGCGGCGTCGATGGGTCCCGGGTCCAGCCCGACCGACCGGGGCGTGCCCGAGCGCAGCACCGTGTCCGCCGGGGCGAACCCGGACTGGGGGAGGTCGAACCGCCCCACCGCGGACGGTCTGCCCCGATCGTCCAGGTCAGCCACCGCTACCGCGCTGCTCGTGGTCGTGACCACGACCAGTGCCGCGCACGCCACCCGTCTCCACACCACCGCCCGACCCCCACATCACCGGTACAGCAGGTACTTGCGGCGGAGACCGCGGAAAGCGGCCTCCTCCCCGGCCCACGCGCCGATCAACTCGTCCACCCCGGCGCCCGCGTCGACCATCCGGCGCAGTCGGTCGGAGCCGGAGAGCTTGTCGATGAAGTTGTCCGGTCGCCAGCCGAACGCGTCCGGGTGCACCCGCCGGGCGGTCACGATCATGGCCACACCCACCCGGATGGCGGGGAAGCGGCGGGGGTCGGTCACGTGCACCTGCACCCCGCCGCACGCCTCGCCGACGAACTTGCCGAACGTCGGCGTGAAGTACTGCTCGCGGAACCGCGCCCCCGGCAGCCGCAGCGCGTTCAGCGCCTCGGCCCACCGCCAGTCCAGCCCCGGCGCGCCGATGATCTCGAACGGGCGCGTGGTGCCCCGGCCCTCGGAGAACACGGTGCCCTCGAACAGGCACGTGCCCGGGTAGGCCAGCGCTGTCGTCTCGGTCGGCACGTTCGGGCTGGGCAGCACCCACCGCAGCCCGGTCTCGCCGAAGAGCTGATCGCGCCGCCACCCGCGCACCTTCACGACCTCGAGCCCCGGCAAGAGCTTGCCCCCGGTGTCACCGGGCAGGAACTCCGCGGCGAACAGGCCCGCCAGCTCGCCCACCGTCATCCCGTGCTGCTGGGCGATCGGTTTGCGGCCGACCCCGGACGCGTACGCCGGGTCGAGGGTCGGCCCGAACGCCTCGCCGCCGATGGGGTTGGGCCGGTCGAGCACGACGAACCGCGAGCCCGCCAGCGCCGCCGCGTGCATCGCGGTGTAGAGCGACCAGATGTAGGTGTAGAAGCGCGCACCGATGTCGGCGATGTCGAAGACCACCGTGTCGACCCCGGCGGCGCGGTACTGGTCGGCCAGCTTCTCCGCGGTGATCCCGTAGGCGTCGTACACGGGGAGCTGGGTGCGCGGGTCGAGGTAGTCGCCCTCGGACCCGCCTGCCTGCGCCGTCCCGCGGAACCCGTGCTCGGGGCCGAAGACCGCCACCGGGGCCACCCCGGCGGCAACCATCGAATCGACCAGGTGCGTGCCGTCGCGCAGAACGCCGGTCGGGTTGGAGACCACGCCGATCCGCGCGTTCGCGAGTGGTCGCCAGCGCCGCGCCGCGAGCTGGTCGGCCCCCGGCTCGACCGGTCCGCCGCCGTGGGCGGCCTCCGGGGAGCCCGCCAGCGCGGGGGCGGCTGAGGCGGTGAGCAGCGGGGCGGCCAGCGCGGAGGTGGCGAGGAACTTGCGTCGGTCCATGGCGCTACCAGCTCAGACCGTGGTCGAACGGGTACCGCACCTTCGTCGGGTCGGTGGCCTCCGGCACGTCCACCGGGAGCTTTCCGCGCGGCGAGACCTCGCCGAGGATCACCTTGGCCAGCGACTCCAGCGACACCGCCCGCCAGGAGTAGGTCGCGACCCAGGTCGGCGCGTCGACGAAACCGGCGTCGTAGGGCACCTGCGAGGCGACCGCGACGACCGGCTTGCCGGTGGCGAGCAGCTCGGTCAGCAGGGTCCGCTGCCCGGCGTTGCCGGACAGGTTGTTGGTCAGCACGACGACGAGGTCCGAGTCCTGGGCGGCGGCGACCGCGCCCGCGATGGCCGCCGGGGTCGGTTTCAGCCCGGTGGCCAGCGGTGTCGCCGTCGATCCGCGCGCGCGGATGCTGTTGGCCAGGTTGGTCGGCGAGTTCGCCGGGGTGACCGTGTCGCCGACGCCCGCGACCAGCACCTTCCCCGGGGCGCTCGACACGGGCAGGACCGCGTCGTCGTTGCGCAGGACAGTCACTGTCTTGTCGGTGAGCCGCTGGATGGATGCCTTGTTGGCGGGCGTGCCCACCACCCTGTCCACGGCCCGCTCATCGACGAACGGGCGGGCGAGGATGCCCCGCTTCCACTTCAGCTCCAGCACGCGCAGCACGCTCTCGTTGACGCGCTGCTCGGTGATCCGGCCGCTGCGCACCGCCTCGATCACCGCGTTCTTGGCCAGCTCGAGGTCAGGGGGCATGAGCAGTTGGTCGACCCCCGCCTCGACGGCCCGCACCGCCACCTCGGCATCGCCGAACATCTCCCGCACGCCCTGCATGCCCAGCGAGTCGGTGACGATGACGCCCCGGTAGCCCAGCTCCTCGCGCAACAGCCCGGTGAGGATCGGCCGGGACAGGGTCGCGGGCACGCCGGACGGGTCCAGGCTGGGGAACTGGATGTGCGCGGTCATGATCGAGTCGATGCCCGCCTCGATCGCGGCCTGGAACGGCGGCAGGTCGACCGCGCGCCACTGCTCGGCCGTCCGGGTGATCACCGGGAGCCCGGTGTGGCTGTCGGTGGCGGCGTCGCCGTGGCCGGGGAAGTGCTTGGCGGAGGAGGACACGGTCTCGGTCGGCCTGCCGGAGGCCTGGTATCCGCGCACCTGGGCGGCGACCAACTGGGCCGACAGCTCCGGGTCCGCCGAGAACGACCGCGCGCCGATGACCGGGTTGAGCGGGTTGGAGTTGACGTCGGCGACCGGGGCGAAGTCCTGGTTGATGCCCATCGCCCGCAGCTCGCGGCCGTTCACCGTGGCCAACACCTTGGCGTCGGCCGGGCTGCGGCCCGCCCCGACGGCCATGCTGCTGGGGTACTCGGTGGCCGGGGCCTCGATCCGGGTGACGTTGCCGCCCTCCTGGTCGATGCTGACCACGAGCGGCAGGTGCGGGGCCGAGGTCAGCGCGGCGCGCTGCAACCCGTTGGAGAACGCGGCCATCTGCCGGGGGTTGTCGACGTTGTCGGTGCCGCTGTTGTTGAAGTAGATGACGCCGCCGACCTGGTGGCGCCGCACGACCTGCGCGGCGGTGTCCACCCCGTACTTCTCGCGGTTGGTCGGGTGCGCCTCGTCCGCGGACTTGCCCCACACGGTCGCGACGAACATCTGCCCGACCCGCTGTTCCAGCGGCATCCCGCGCAGCACCGCCTCCGCCCAGCCGCGCGCCACCGACTCCGCGCTGGGCGGCCCCGGCGCGGCCGAGGCGGGCAACGCGAGGCCCACGACCGTCAGGGAGATGACGGACGTGGTGAGGGCGCGGCGGAAAAGGTCGTGAACGGGCACCGAGTCCTCCAGGGTGTGCCAAAACTTGTTCACGAAGAACAAGTGTTCACCGGCAAGTTACCCACGACGCCAGGGTACGTGTCAACGGCCGAACGGATCATGTGGACAACTCGGCCGCGTCCGTGCGGCCCTGTGGGCAACCGGACACGACAAGGGCGGCCCCGCTCCCGTGGGAGCAGGACCGCCCTGGCGTCATCTGCGCGGACATCGCGGGTTACCAAGCGTGCAACCAAGTCGTACAAAGCTGGCCTCGGCGCCCGGCGTCCCGGTACGCAGGCCCCGGACGACATGCCTTACGCGGCGTGCTGCGCGTGGGTACTCCGGTGTCCGCGCACGGAGCTCGGGTCAAGGTGGCTTCCGGACTTCTCTTCGTCCGGTCCTTGGCTGACTCGAGGTCCGCATCTCCTTTCTACCCAGTGAAGAAGGTCACTTCAAGAGCTCGTTCGGGTGCACCGGTCAAGGTCGCGCGAACCCTCGACTTGAACACCGCGTGTTCCTAGACTCCGCCGTTCGTGGGAGTTTCTCCCTTGCGGGGCACCGCATCCGCGTTCAACGCTTGCGCCTGCGCTGCAATCCGTACCAAGCGGCGCCGGTCGCGGCCATGGCACCCAGTCCGATCGCTACCACCGGGGTGGCCGAGCGCGGTCTCGGCGGCACCGGCTTGGTGAACGCCAGCACCGGCCACTCCCGCTCCACGGCCACCTTGCGCAGCGCCCGGTCCGGGTTGACCACCGACGGCCGCCCGACCGCCTCGAGCATCGGCAGGTCCGTGCTGGAGTCGGAGTAGGCGTGGCTGCGGCTGAGGTCGTAGCCGTTGCGCTCGGCCAGCTCGCGCACCGCCGCGGCCTTGTTGGGCCCGTAGCAGTAGAACGCGATCTCCCCGGTGTAGCGGCCGTCCACGGCCACCATCTCGGTCCCGACGCTGTGCGTCGCGCCGATCATCGACGCGATCGGGGCGACGATCTCCGCCCCGGACGCGGACACGACCACCACGTCGTGCCCGTCGGCCTTGTGCGCGGCCACCAGGTCCGCTGCCTCGGCGTAGACGAGCGGGTGGACGATGTCGTGCAGCGTCTCCTCCACGATCGCCCGCACCTGCGCCACGTCCCACCCGGCGCACAGCGAGGTCAGGTGCGCCCGCATCCGCTCCACCTGGTCGGCGTCGGCCCCGGAGGCGACGAAGACGAACTGGGCGTAGGCGCTCTTGAGCACCCCGCGCCGGTTGATCAGACCGCCGTGCCGGAAGGGCTTGCTGAACGCGAGGGTGCTCGAGGTGGCGATGACCGTCTTGTCGAGGTCGAAGAACGCGGCTATCCGACCTGTCCCCGCCGTGGTCCCGGGGCTACCTGCGTCGCTCACCCGGTCAGCATAGGGAAGCAGTGGTGTGGACCGGATGGCCGAGGCGAACGGGGGACGTACACAGCACGGATGAGCCGCGGTGCATCTTGGCGGCACTTCTGCTCCGAACTCGCCCCCGGGGTGGCGCGGACGAGATACAGTATGCGCAGCCCGGCTTCGAGCCGGGCGGTTCAGTCCGACCCCCCGGGGCTGAACCTCTGACGACCCCCGCCCCTCCCCCCTGGCGGGGGTCGTCCCTTTTTCGGGTCCGATCCGCCTTCTTCGCAGGTCTTGGTCTTGGTCAACACCGATTGGTGAACTCTCGTCGGGTGCTGGCGTTCGCCCAATCGGGTCTTCGTGTCCTGGCGCGCTTTCCTTGTCCGCTGCGGGTTTGAGGGTCCCCAGGGGATCGTCGCACCCCGGTCTGACGGAAACCCGCTCGCGCCCGCGAGTTGTCCACAAGCCCCATCGGTGGTCCACAGAAGTCGAGGACGTCTTCCCCGGCCCCCTCCGCCGCTCCGATGCTGTTTGCGACGGCCCGAACAGGCGGGCTCGGAGGGGGAGGCAAGGGCATGGACAAGCCGGTCGTCTCGGTGCGGGACAGCGGAGTGCTCGACGACGTGCTGCGGCTCGCGGCGGCGGCGGGCACGGAGGTCGAGCGCGCGGACGGGGCGGAGGAGCTGCGGGCGCGGTGGGCGACAGCGCCGCTCGTCGTGCTCGACGACACCGCCGTGGCCGAGTGCGTCGGCGCCGCGTTGCCCCGGCGGGAATCCGTCGTCCTCGTCGCGACGGGCCCGCCCCCGCCCCCGTTGTGGGAGAAGGCGGTCGCGCTGGGGGTCAGCCGGGTGGTGGAGCTGCCCGACGGCCGCGAGTGGCTGACCGAC
Organism: Actinokineospora pegani; assembly: GCF_009745975.1. Lineage (GTDB taxonomy): Bacteria > Actinomycetota > Actinomycetes > Mycobacteriales > Pseudonocardiaceae > Actinokineospora > Actinokineospora pegani. The sequence goes on from NZ_WHOL01000065.1 coordinate 62,009, forward strand.
GCGCTCGCCGACGCGGCCGACGCCCCGGCGGGGGCCGCGGGCCGGGTGCTCGCGGTCATCGGTGGTCGGGGTGGCGCGGGTGCTTCGGTGTTCGCGGCGGCGGTCGCGCTGTCCGCGCTCGAACTGGGCAGCGGCGCCCTGCTGATCGACTGCGACCCGCTCGGCGGCGGGCTGGACCTCGTGCTCTGCACCGAGGAACAGCCGGGTCTGCGCTGGCCCGACGTCCGGCTCCGCTCCGGCCGGGTGCCGGTCGCGAGCCTGCGCTCCGCACTGCCCGGACGGACCAGGGCCGGTGCGCGGCTCACCCTCCTGTCCAGCGCCCGCGACGGTGACGGCCCGGCCCCGGAGGCGGTGGCGGCCGTCGTCGACGCGGGCCGCCGGGGCGGCGAGACCGTCGTCTGCGACCTGCCCAGGGCACCGGACCCGGCCGCGGACGCCGCTCTCGACCGGGCCGACCTGGTGGTCGTGGTGGCGCCCGCCGACCTGCGTTCCGCCGCGGCGACCCGGCGGGTGGTCGCCCACCTCACCTCCCGGGGTGTCCGCCCGTCCCTCGTGGTCCGCACGCCCGGCACCGCGACCCTGCGACCGCAGGCCATCGCCGAGGCCGTGGAACTGCCGCTGCTCACCACCATCCGCTCCGACGCGGCCCTGGCCCGTTCCATCGACACCGGGGAGTTCCGGCTCCGGCCGTCCATCGCCCGCGCCGCCCGCGCCACGCTCAGGTCCCTGGCCGACCCACCGCTGGCAAAGGTCCCCCGCGCCCGGCCGTTCGCGATGCGGTTCTAGAACGATCCACAGGAGACACAAGATGTCCACATCAGATCTGGTCGACCGCGTCCGCGGCAGGCTCGCCGGTCTCGGGGCGGGGATCAGCCCGTCCGCCGTCGCCTCCGCCGTCCGGGCCGAGGCGGGCGGCGTGGTCGGCGACGGCGACGTGCTGGCGGCGCTGACCCTGCTGGAGCAGGAGTTCGTCGGCGCGGGCCCGCTCGACCCGCTGCTGCGCGACCCGACCACGACCGACGTCCTCGTGACCGCGCCGGACGAGGTCTGGGTCGACGGCGCGGGCGGGCTGCGGCGGACCGCGGTCGCCTTCGCCGACGAGGACGCCGTCCGCAGGCTCGCGCAGCGGCTGGCGATGGCGGGCGGGCGCAGGCTCGACGACGCCCAGCCCTACGTCGACGGGTGGCTGCCCGCGGTCGCGGTCGGCAGCCGCGTCCGCCTGCACGCCGTCCTGCCGCCGATCGCGGAAGCGGGCACCTGCCTTTCGCTGCGGGTGCTGCGACCCGCGTCGCACGGCCTGACCGACCTGCGCGACCTGGGGACGTTCGACGCCGAGGTGCACGACTTCCTCGCCGCCGTCGTCCGAGCCCGCTTGGCCTTCCTGGTCACCGGGGGCACGGGGTCCGGGAAGACCACGCTGCTCGCTGCCCTGCTCGGGCAGGTCCCAGCCGGGGAGCGGGTCGTCTGCGTCGAGGACGCGGGGGAGTTGCAACCCGACCACCCCCAGTTCGTGCGCCTGCTCGCCCGGCCCGCGAACATCGAGGGGGCGGGCGAGGTCACCCTTCGCGACCTGGTCCGCCAAGCGCTGCGGATGCGTCCCGACCGAATCGTCGTCGGCGAGGTCCGGGGGCCCGAGGTCTGCGACCTGCTCTCCGCGCTCAACACCGGACACGACGGTGGTGCCGGGACCGTCCACGCCAACGCCCCCTCGGAGGTCCCCGCCAGGCTGGAAGCCCTGGCCGCGCTGGGTGGCTTGTCCCGCGGCGCCCTGCACAGCCAACTGGCCGCCGCCATCCACCTCATCCTCCACATGCGACGAACCCCCGACGGTCACCGCACCCTCACCGACATCGCAGCCTTGACGAGGACACCCACGTCGGTCACGACAACCCCCGTTTGGACCGCGGGTTGTTGGCAGCCCGGCCGGGTCCAGATCGATGGGCTTCTCGGGTCTCGGACTGCGCCATGCTGAGCCTCTTGCTGCTCGCGGGGGCGATCGTCTCCTGGCCCGCCACCGCCTCCACCCGCCGCCTCCGCGCGCTGAACCCGCACCGGACCCCGCGCCGCGTCGCCCAACCCAAACCGGTGCTGCTGGCGCTGGCCGCGGCGATCACCGGCTGGTTCGCGCTCGGGCCTGCGGGCGCCATCGCCGCACTGCTCGCCGGGGGGACCTTCTTGCGGGCGCGTCGCGAGCGACGGCGGCACCACGACACGCTGTCCGGTGTCGAGGCGTTCACCGAGGCCATCGGGGCCTTCGTCACCGAGCTGTCCGCAGGCGCGCACCCGGCCTCGGCCGCCGAGCGGGTGGCGCTCGACGCCGACCCCGCTGCCGCGCGGGCGTTGCTGGCGACGGCCTCGGCGATCCGGCTCGGCGGGGACGTCGGGCAGGCGTCGGCGGGGGCGCGGCTCCCCGCCGCGCTGACGCCGGTCGCCGACCAGCTCGGCCGGGCGTGGGCGCTGGCGACCCGGCACGGGCTGCCGCTGGCGCCCATCCTCGACGCCGTCCGCCGCGACCTCGACCACCGCGTCCGCTTCGCGCGCCAAGTCCAAGCCCGGATGGCGGGGCCGAGATCCAGCGCCGCCGTGCTGGCGGGGTTGCCTGTCGCGGGCGTCCTCATCGGCGCCGCGGTCGGGGCCGCACCGCTCGACGTGTTCAAGGGGAGCGCCTTCGGTCAGGGCTTGCTCGTGTTCGGCGTGCTGCTCGCTTGTGCGGGCACCGCGTGGACTGCCCGCCTCACCCACCAGGTGGTGCTCCGGTGATGTCGCTGCTGCTCCTCGCCGCTGCCCTGCTCATCGGGGGCAGGCCGAACCACGCCCGGCGCAGGCTTGTCGCGCTCGGCCGAGGGCCTGCGCGTGCGCGCGCCCGCCGACGGTTCCTCCCGGCCCGGTCGCCCCCGGTCGACCGGCTGGGGCTCGCCGGGGGGTGGGACCTGCTCGCGGCCGGCCTCGCGGCTGGGCTCCCGGTGCCGACCGCCGTGCGGGCGGTTGCCGCCGACCTGCCGGAGCGGGTCGGGGGCGTGCTCCGCGATGCCGCCGACCTCCTGGCGCTGGGGGCCGACCCGGGGCGGGCGTGGGCCGCGGCGCTGGCTTGCCCGGAGACGGCTGAGCTGGCCAGGGGCGCGCGGCGGAGCAGCCGGTCGGGGGCGGCGTTGGCCGGGATCGCCAGGGACCTGGCCGCCGGGGTGCGTGAGCGCGCCGTCGACCTCGCCGAGGAGCGGGCGCAGCGGGCGGCGGTCCGGGTGACCGCCCCGCTCGGGCTGTTCTTCCTGCCCGCCTTCCTGTGCCTCGGGGTCGTGCCCGTGGTCATCGGGTTGGTGACGCGGGTGTCCGCACAGCTCTAACAGACCTGAACACCACCAGTGGAGAGGAACATCGGTGAACGACTTCATCGCAGGGCAGGACCGGGCCGCGATCACCGTGGAGTACGCGGTGCTGACCGTCGGGGCGGCGGCGATCGCCGCGGTGCTCGGGGTGGTGGCCAACGGGGAGTGGCTGCTCAACACCTTCAAGGACCTCGTTGACTCCGCCTTGGACGGGGCGACGTGAGCGAGGACCGCGGGGCGGTGACCGTCGAGGCCGCCATCGCGCTGGCCTCGCTGGTCGCCGTCGCCGTGCTCGTTGTCGGCGGGGTGCTGGCGACGGTGTCGCAGGTGCGGTGCGTCGACGCCGCGCGGGAGGCGGCGCGGTTGGTCGCGCGGGGCGAGCCGGAGCGGGGGCGGGCGGTGGCGGTGGCACTCGCGCCGTCGGGCGCCGAGATCGAGTTGCGGCAGGTGGGAGATGAGGTGTCGGTGGTCGTGCGGGCGCCTGCGTCGGCTCTGGTGCCGGGGTGGGAGTTGAGCGCGGACGCCTACGCCGTCGCTGAGCCGGAGGGGGTGGGGATCAATCGATGAGTCGACGTGGCGGCGGGGGGACCGCGGGGCGGTGACGCTGTGGGCGGTCGGGGTCATGGCCCTGGTCGTCGGGGTGGGCGGGGCCGCGTCGGTGGTCGGGTCGGCGGTGGTGCAGCGACACCGGGCCGAGGCGGCGGCTGACCTGGCCGCGCTGGCGGGGGCCGTCGTCGTGGTGCGGGGCGGGGGTGACCCGTGCGAGCGGGTCGGGTGGGTGGTTTCGCGGATGCGGGTGCGGCTCAAGGACTGTCGGGTCGAGGGAGAGGAGGTGGGAGTAGAGGTCGAGGCGTCGGGTTCGGGGCCGCTTGCGCGGTTCGGCGGCGGACGTGCGGCTGGACGGGCGGGGCCGGTCGATCCGGGGCAAGCGGTCGTCGTGGAACGGTGAGCGGCACCGAGATCGGGGCCGCCTCGGGTGGGGGATGCGCCTTCTCGACGGTGCTCGGGGCCGGGTTTTGCCTGGTCGGAGTGGCCTGGGCGGGGGTGACGAGGGTTGTTCGGGCGGGGTGGGTGCGCGGGGGTGGAGCGAGGGGTCGCCATCCGGTAACCGGTTGTGCGGATTTCGTTCGGCCGTCGAAAGTGTCTTCACTCACCCCGTCAAAACGACCAGTGGCCGACTCCGAGTTCCCCGGCGGCCGCTCATGCCGTTGAGTCATTTGCAGCGAGCCACACCGGCTCCGCCCCACTTGAGGAGGCACCGCCCGCGATGATCGGTAGCGATAGGTCGGACACTTGGCGCAGGGCTTTCCAGGTCGAGCTGCGAGCTGAGGCCATCGGTCTCGCCTTCCGCGGCTGGGCTGTGCTGCCAGGGACCTATCCCGCCGGTGCGCAGTGGGCGGGCCGCCAGGACTTCGAGGCCACCGGGCCGGTTCCGGTGCACGACGACTGGCAGCAGCGGATCGGCACCCGGCCCGACCAGGTCGCCACCTGGTGGGCGGGGCAGCCCTACAGCCTGCTGTTGGCCACGGGGGCGGGTTTCGACGTGATCGAGGTCGACGCCGAGATCGGGCGGCGGGCGGCGATGGCGCTGCGGTCGGTCGGCATGCCCGTTCCGATCATCGCGACGCCCGACAGCCGGTGGCAGTTCCTGGTCACCTCCTCTGACCGGGAGTTGGACTCGGCGCTCGCCGAGCGGTCCGATGTGGTCCTGCGCGGCGGTGGAGAGTGGATCACCTTGCCGCCCAGCCCGTCGCAGCACGGTGTTGTGCACTGGCGCGTCAAGCCGGAGGTGTGCGGTTGGCGCTTCCCGTCCTCGCGAGTCGTGCAGGACGCGCTGCTGGAAGCATTGGGCCTGCCGACTTTCGACAGTCTCGCGACCCAGTTGGTCACGGCGGACTAAGACCGTCCATTTGGGACGAGAGCATGACCTGACAACTCCACAGTGACCACCGTGATCGGCTCGCCCTCGTCCGCCACGAGGCAACGCCGATCACCTCCGCCAGTCCGGCGCGCGGCGCGCAGCTCCCGCCCTGAGCGCGCGCCGCGCCCGGACCGGCAGCCAACCGAGTGACCGCTGGAGGCACGTCCTCCCGCAGCGCTAACGGATTTGGGACCCGCGGCATGGCCGCGGTCGGCGAACCCGCCTGGGGCCGCCACCCGCCCGACACCGACCGCCTCCCCGGTGTCGACAACGCGAGTGGCCGCTCCTCAGCCGACCGTCCCGAGCACAACTCACCGTGGCGCAGCGGTAGCAGGACAGTGCCGAGGAACTCGGTGGCAGGCAGCACGCCGGGGGTGGGCGCTGGATTTCCAGCGCCCCCCGGCGTTGCTGCGTTTCAGGGGGCTGTGGTCACAAGCCGGGGGATTTGCGTTGGTGGCTCGTTGGGCGGGGCCCCTACGACGATCATGCGCTGTGGGAGGGAAAGGAGGGGCTGAAAAGATGCCCCTCCCACGCAGCCGGCTGAGCACATGATCGCCTTCCCCGGACAAACCGATCCACCCCAACGAGCAGTAGGCGTTGCCGGGCGGCGGTTTGTGGGGTGTGGGCGTTAGCGGCGCAGGGTGTTGAGGACCGTGGTCAGGACTGCGATGGCGCCTTGCTTGTCCAAGGGGTCGTTTCCGTTGCCGCACTTGGGGGATTGAACGCAGGAGGGGCAGCCTTCTGGGCATTCGCAGGCGGCGATGGCTTTGCGGGTGGCGGTGAGCCAGGCCGTGAGGGCGGTGTGGCCTCGATCGGCGAAGCCGGCGCCGCCGGGGTGGCCGTCGTGGACGAAGACGGTGGGGTGGGTGGTTTCCGGGTGCACGGCGGTGGAGACGCCGCCGATGTCCCAGCGGTCGCAGGTGGCGAACAGGGGGAGCAGGCCGATGGCGGCGTGTTCGGCGGCGTGCAGGGCGCCGGGGATGCGGGAGCGCTTGAGGTTGGCGCGGTCCAGGCCCTGGCCGGTGAGTAGGTCCTCGGTGATCGTGTACCAGACCGCGCGGGTGTGCAGGGTGTGCTCGGGCAGGTCGAGGGGGACCTGGTCGAGGACCTGGCCGGTGGGCAGCTTGCGCAGGTAGGCCACGACCTGGGAGGTCACCGCGACCTTGCCCAGGCAGACCTCGACCGCGCCGCCGCCGAGGGCGGGGTGGACCGTGCGGGACTCCGTCTCCAGGATGGAGATGTCCACCTCCTCGCGCGGGGAGGTGGTCCAGTCCGGGGTCTCGGCGTGCACCATCGCCAGGCCCGCGTCCAGGTCGAGGTCGTCGACCACGTAGGACGAGCCCTGGTGCAGGTAGACCGCGCCGGGGTGGACGGTCGAGCAGGCGTTGCCCTGGTTGACCGTGCCCAGCATGCGGCCGGAGTCGGTCTCCACCAGCGCGATCTGCTCGCCGCCGGAGCCGCGGATGTCGACCGCGCCGTGCGGGCGGTCGCGCTGGGTCCAGTACCAGCCGCCGGGGCGCTTGCGCAGCGAGCCCTCGGCCACCAGGTCGTCGAGGACGGCGCGGGCGGCGTCGCCGCCGAAGTCGGGGAGGCAGTCGGGGGTCAGGGGGAGTTCGGCGGCGGCGCAGACCAGTTGCGGGGCCAGCACGTAGGGGTTGCCGGGGTCGGTGACCGTGGACTCGACGGGCTTGTCCAGGATGGCCGCCGGGTGGTGCACCAGGTAGGTGTCCAGCGGGTCGTCGCGGGCGATGAAGACCACCAGCGAGCCGTCGCCCGCCCGGCCCGCGCGCCCGGCCTGCTGCCAGAACGAGGCCAGGGTGCCCGGGTACCCGGCGACGATCACCGCGTCCAGGCCCGCGATGTCGACACCGAGCTCCAACGCGTTCGTGCTGGCGACACCGAGCAGCCGCCCGTCGCCGAGGGCGGCCTCCAGTTCGCGGCGCTCCTCGGGCAGGTACCCGGCGCGGTAGGCGGCGATCCGGTTCGGCAGGTCCGCGTCGACCTCGGCCAGGATGCGCTTGGCGCCCAGCGAGGTCAGCTCCGCGCCGACCCTGGACCGGGTGAAGGCCAGCGTGCGCGCGCCACCGACGACCAGATCGGCCAGGACGCGCGCGGACTCCGCGCCCGCCGAGCGGCGGACCGGGGCGCCGTTGTCCCCGGTGACGTCGTCGAGCAGCGGGGGCTCCCACAGCGCCACCGTGCGCGCCCCGCGCGGCGAGCCGTCCTCGTCGACCGCCGCGCAGTCCACTCCGGACAGCCGGGTGGCCGAGCCCGCCGGGTCCGACACGGTCGCCGAGGCCAGGACGAACACCGGGTCGGAGCCGTACCGGCGGCACACCCGGCGCAGCCGCCGCAGCAGCAGCGCCACGTGCGAGCCGAACACGCCCCGGTAGGAGTGGCACTCGTCGACGACGACGTAGCGCAGCCTGCGGAAGAACATCGACCAGCGGTCGTGCGCGGGCAGCACGCCGCGGTGGAGCATGTCCGGGTTGGTGAACACCCAGCGGGAGTGCGCGCGCACCCAGTCCCGCTCGGCCAGCGGCGTGTCGCCGTCGTAGGCGGCGGGGCGGAGGTCGGGCAGGTCGAGGTCGCGCAGGGCGCGGAGCTGGTCGGCGCCGAGGGCCTTGGTGGGGGAGAGGTAGAGCGCGGTGGCGCGCGGGTCCGCGGTGAGCGCGCTGAGCACGGGGAGCTGGTAGGCCAGCGACTTGCCGGACGCGGTGCCGGTCGCGATCACGGTGCTGCGCCCGGCGTGCGCGTGCTCGGCGGCCTCGACCTGGTGCGACCAGGGCAGCCGCACCCCGCGCGCGGCGAAGGCGGCGCGCACCGGCTCCGGGGTCCAGTCCGGCCACTCGACGACGGCGGCCAGGCGCTCGGGCAGCTCGGTCACGTGCGTCAGCGGTTCCTCGCCGCTGGCGACCCCGGCCAGCACCCCGCGCAGCAGCCGCGCCCCGCGGTCGTGGTCGGCCGTGGTCCGGCCGGCCGCTGACGACAGATCGGCGCGCATCCGGCGATTTTCGCACACGTGAGCGAGAGAGCGGCCTGGTGGCGCGGACACGCGGAGATGATCGTGAGATCTCGATCACAAAACAGCGGAGTTGCATCACGGACGGTCAACGGTGTGGAACGAGTCGCGTGAAAGATCCGCTTTACCAATACACTCCGTCGGTGGCCCACTGATTGTGGTGGCTAACACGTGAAAACGGGGTCGGTGCACGTCGTGTGCTAGTGGCGGGTCGCCGGCTGACCGAACAGGCAGATCCTTCAGGGAGGCCGGATGTCCGGGCAGTACCTCGCGGCAGAACTGACACTCACCGGCGGCGATCGCGGTGTCGTGGTGGTGGTCGCCGTGATCGCTCTCATCGCGCTGGCCGTCGGCTACGTCCTGCTCAAGGAGGTCCTGGCCGCGGGCCAGGGGACCGCCAAGATGCAGGAGATCGCCAAGGCGGTCCAAGAAGGCGCGGCGGCGTACCTCAAGCGGCAGCGCAACACCCTGCTGGTCTTCGGCACGGTGGTGTTCCTGCTGTTGTTCCTGCTACCGGCCGAGAGCGCGGGCGAGCGAATAGGCCGCTCGCTGTTCTTCTTGGTGGGCGCGGTGTTCTCGTTCGGCATCGGCTACCTGGGCATGTGGCTGTCCACCCAGGCCAACCTGCGGGTCGCCGCGGCGGCCAACGAGCAGGGCGGCCGGGAGAAGGCGACCAGGATCGCGTTCCGCACCGGCGGCGCGGTCGGCATGGCGACCGTGGGCCTGGGCCTGTTCGGCGCGGCGGTCGTGGTGCTGGTCTACACCGGCGCCGCGCCCAAGGTGCTGGAGGGCTTCGGCTTCGGCGCCGCGCTGATCGCGATGTTCATGCGGGTCGGCGGCGGCATCTTCACCAAGGCCGCCGACGTCGGCGCGGACCTGGTCGGCAAGGTCGAGCAGGGCATCCCCGAGGACGACCCGCGCAACGCGGCGACCATCGCCGACAACGTGGGCGACAACGTCGGCGACTGCGCGGGCATGGCGGCCGACCTGTTCGAGTCCTACGCGGTCACCCTGGTCGCGGCGCTGATCCTGGGCTCGACGGCGTTCGGCAGCGCGGGCCTGCTGTTCCCGCTGATCGTCCCCGCGCTCGGCGTGATCACGGCCATCCTCGGCGTCTACATCACCAAGGCCAAACCGGGAGAGAGCGGGCTGACCACCATCAACCGCTCGTTCTACGTCTCCGCGGTGGTCTCGGCGGTGCTGTGCACGGCGGCGGCGTTCATCTTCCTGCCGAACTCGTTCACGGAGCTGACCGACAGCACGCAGGCCAACACCCCGGGGAGCCCGGCGCTGATCGCGGCGGTCGCGGTGATCATCGGCATCGTGCTGGCGGGCGTCATCCTCTGGCTCACCGGCTACTACACCGGCACCGACCACAAGCCGGTCAAGGAGGTGGGCAAGACCTCGCTGACCGGCGCGGCCACGGTCGTGCTGTCCGGGATCTCGCTCGGCTTCGAGTCCGCCGTCTACACCGCGCTCGTCATCGGCGCGGCCGTCTACGGCGCGTTCCTGCTGTCCGGCTCTGTCGTGGTGGCGCTGTTCGCCATCGCGCTGGCGGGCTGCGGACTGCTCACGACGGTCGGCGTGATCGTCGCGATGGACACCTTCGGGCCGGTGTCGGACAACGCGCAGGGCATCGCGGAGATGTCCGGCGACGTGACCGACGAGGGCGCGCGCATCCTCACCGAGCTCGACGCGGTCGGCAACACCACCAAGGCGATCACCAAGGGCATCGCGATCGCCACGGCCGTGCTGGCCGCGACCGCGCTGTTCGGGTCCTACCGGGACGCGATCGACAAGGCGTTCGCCAAGGTCGGCGAGGCCTCCGGGGAGGCGGGTTCGGCGTTCTCGTTCCTGGTGTCCGACCCGAACGTGCTCGTCGGCGTCGGCATCGGCGCCGCGGTGGTGTTCATGTTCTCCGGCCTGGCGATCAACGCGGTGACCCGGGCGGCGGGCGCGATCGTGTTCGAGGTGCGCCGCCAGTTCCGGGAGATCCCGGGGATCATGGAGGGCACCGGCAAGCCCGAGTACGGCAAGGTCGTCGACATCTGCACCCGCGACTCGCTGCGCGAGCTGGCCACCCCCGGCCTGCTCGCCGTGCTGGCCCCGATCACCGTCGGCTTCGGCCTCGGCGTCGGACCGCTGGCGGGCTACCTCGGCGGCGCCATCGCCACCGGCACGCTGATGGCGGTGTTCCTGGCCAACTCCGGTGGGGCGTGGGACAACGCCAAGAAGCTGGTCGAGGACGGCAACCACGGCGGCAAGGGCTCCGACGCGCACGCGGCCACGGTCATCGGCGACACCGTCGGCGACCCGTTCAAGGACACCGCGGGCCCGGCGATCAACCCGCTGATCAAGGTCATGAACCTGGTCTCGGTGCTGATCGCCCCGGCCATCGTGACCTGGTCGGTCGGGCCTGCCGCCTCGACCGGGCTGCGGATGACCATCGCGCTGGTCGCGCTGGCGCTGATCATCGTGGCCGTCGCGGTGTCCAAGCGGCGCGGCACGGCCATCTCCGACACCCCGTCGGGGGTTTCCGCGCAGGCGTGAGGCCGTTCTGCCGAGGCGGGTCCGGGGCACCCCGGGCCCGCCTCGACATCTGTAACGACCGCCCGGCGCGGCCGATATCTGCTTGGCAAGGGTCTCTCAGGCCCACTGGGGAAGTTCACGGCAGGAGAACACACATGAACCCTCGGCTGTCCGCGCTCGTCGCGATCGCCGCCGCCGCACTGCTCCTCGCGGGTTGCGGCTCGTCCGGTGACACCGGCAGCTCGCCCACGAGCCAAACCGCCACGGGGGCCACACCCACGCAGTGGGTCGAGTCACTCTGCACCGCTCTGAACAACGTGGACAGGAGCCTGAGCACGGCGCCTGCGCCGGACCCCGCCGGGGACGGGCCGCCCTCGGCGAAGCTGCTCATGACCACGCTGGTCAAGGCCATGGAGATGCGGTTCGACCAGGCGCTCACCAAGCTCACCGAGCTGGGGGCCCCGCCAGTGGCCGACGGGCAGCGGCTCTTCGACGAAAGCCTGCGGGAGATGCGCGAGGTCAAGGAGAGGGTGACCGAGCTGAACGCCGAGCTGGCCAAGCTCCAGGACCTCGACGAGGCGGCGTTCATGGCGGCGAGCGAGCCGCTCACGACCGTCCTCGCGGAGTCGGAGGGCGCGAACCCCGTCACCCCGTTGACCGAGAACCCGGAGCTCAAGGCCGTCCTGGAGTCCTCGCCGACCTGCAAGGGCGTTCTCGACCCCAGCGAATCCTGAGCGTCGCCACCACGCGGCCGAGCGGGGCCGGTCCCGCGCCAGGGACCGGCCCCGCTCGGCGTCCACCCACCGGGCGTGCGAGCATCGATGGTCCACGGTCCCCAGTTGAGGAGTCCGGCATGTCTGCTCGACACGCCGTTGTCGTCGCCGCCGTCCTGACGCTCTCCGCCTGTGTGACCGGCGACCCCGCCCAACCACCACCCGCCGCCGCCCCCGAGGCGGTGGACACGGCTGAGCCCACGACCGCCGACGCCGACCCGGAGGTCACCGCGTGGGCGCAGCGGGTGTGCGGGGGGCTCGTGGAGGGCATCGCCGCGCTGGAGCGGCTGCCCGACGCCGACCCGGCTGAGCCCGCCGCCTACCGCGATGCCATCGACGGCTACCTCACCGCGCTGGACGCGGGCTTCGACGACATGCGCGCCACCCTCGACGGCGCGGGCCCGCCCCCGGTCGACGGCGGCGACCAACTGTTCAAGCAGGGCACGACGCAGGTCGACGGGGCCAAGACCGTCGTCGGCCTGGCCAAGGACAAGCTGGCCGAGGTCGACACCTCGAGCCAGGCGGCCTTCCAGACCGGCTTCGCCGCGGTGGCCGACGAGCTGCGCAAGCTGGTCAAGGCGGGCAACGTGGTCAACGTGCTGCGGGCCGACCCCGGCGTCGACGCCGCGTTCGCCGCCGCGCCGAGCTGCGCGCCGCTGAACGAGGCGCCCGCCCAGCCCACGTCATGATGCCGGGGTGAGAACCACCCTGGCCGCCGTCGCGGTCGTCCTCGCCGTGGGCGGCTGCACCGCGACCGACGAGCCGGACGACGACGCCAAGGTGGCGTGGGCGGGCGAGCTGTGCGCGGCCGCCGGGACCGCCGCGCTCGACCGGCCGCCGCCCGCCGCCGACCCGGCCGACCCCGCCGCCGTGCGCTCGGCCGTCACGGCCTACCTCGAGTCCGTCACCGCCGGGCTGACCGCCGCCGTCGACGGGGTCGAGGCCCTGGGGCCGTCGCCCATCGACGGCGGCGACGCGCTCGCGGACCGCCTCGCTGCCGCCTACCGGGGGCTGCGGGAACCGTTCGACGCCCAACTGGCCGCCCTGCGCGCCGACCCCGGGCCGGGGGTGGCACTGACCGCTCTGGCGGCGGTGGTGCCGAGGATCACGTCGCTTGGTGAGCTGGCGGTCGGCCCAGGCTCCGAATTCACCCGATGGGCGGAACGCGCGCCGCGGTGCGCGGCTGTGCCGACGCTGCGGAGCTGAACCGATCAGGGTGCTGAACCGATTCGGTCCAGGGTTTCCCAGATCGAACTCCTGTTCTATCGTGCCACTTGTGGCACAGCAGTTGTCGATCTTCTCGGCGGAGGTCAGCAACCCCAGGCTGACCGACCTCGCCGGGCTGCTGTGCGGGCCGGGCCGGACGGTCGTGTTCGCCCGCGCCACGGCCAGGCTGATCCTCCCCGTTTCCGATCCTTGGCGGGCGAAAGCGCTGCTCAGGGCCTGTGCCGAGCGTGGGATCACCGCTGAGCCGCACGCCTGCGAAGAGACCGGCGAGACCCAGTTGCGCACCGCCTTCCGCCGCGACCTGGCGCCGTTGGCCGCCGCCTGGAGCAGCGCCGGGGACAAGGCCGTGCCGCCCGCGTTCCTGCCCGACGGCGCCGCGTTGCGGATGTGGGCGCTGTCCGCCGGACGGTGGACCGACGGCGGCTATCTGCTGCCCGTCGACCCCGACGCCCCCGGCACCCACGCCCCGCTCGCCGAAGCGCTCCTGCGCTGCGGCCTGCCGACGACCGCTCCGACGGCGAAAGCCGAGGTAGCCGGCCTGCGGGTGGTCGGCAGGCGCAGGCTGGCGCGGCTGCTGGAACTGGTCGGTCCCGCCCCCGGACCGGGCTGCGCCGACCACTGGCCCGCCGTTTCCCGGATGCGCGCCGTGTCCTGAGCGTGCTACTGGTGGAAAGGGGGTCATACTTCGTCGGCCGATCTCCAGCGCTGGGCAACCTGGAATAGGGCTTTTCCTACTCAGCGTGCACACTGACTGGCTGACGCAGGCACGGCACGGGGTAAACAGAGAGCGGGACAGCGTGGCAGCGACTAAGAAGACTGCGGGCGGCGGGGGCGCCGAACCCAAGCGGCTGGTGATCGTGGAGTCGCCTGCGAAGGCGCGCAAGATCGCCTCCTACCTCGGGCGCAACTTCGTCGTCGAGTCGTCCCGGGGCCACATCCGCGACCTGCCGCGCAAGGCGGCCGAGGTGCCGGAGAAGTACAAGGGCGAGACGTGGTCCAACCTGGGCGTCAACGTCGACCACGGCTTCGAGCCCATCTACATCGTCACCCCGGACAAGAAGTCCACCGTGACCGAGCTCAAGGGCCTGCTCAAGGACGTCGACGAGCTCTACCTCGCCACAGACGGCGACCGCGAGGGCGAGGCCATCGCCTGGCACCTGCTCGAAGCGCTCAAGCCCAAGGTGCCGGTGCGCCGGATGGTCTTCCACGAGATCACCGAGCTCGCCATCCGCGCCGCCGCGCAGAACACCCGCGAGCTCGACCGCGACCTGGTCGACGCGCAGGAGACCCGCCGCATCCTCGACCGCCTCTACGGCTACGAGGTCAGCCCGGTCCTGTGGAAGAAGGTCATGCCGCGGCTGTCGGCCGGCCGCGTCCAGTCGGTCGCGACCCGCATCGTGGTCCAGCGCGAGCGCGAGCGGATGGCCTTCGTCGCCGCGAGCTACTGGGACCTCTCCGCGACCATGGACGCGGGCAAGGAGGCCGAGCCGCCCACCTTCGCCTCCCGGCTGCTCTCGGTCGACGGCACCCGCCTGGCCACCGGCCGCGACTTCGGCCAGGACGGCAAGCTCAAGGCCGGGACCGACGTGCTGCTGGTCGACGAGGCCGAGGCGGGCAGGCTCAAGGCCGCCCTCGACGGCGCGCAGCTCACCGTCACCAGCGTCGAGGAGAAGCCCTACACCCGGCGCCCCTACGCGCCCTTCATGACCTCCACGCTGCAGCAGGAGGCGGGCCGCAAGCTGCGGTTCAGCTCCGACCGCACGATGCGCACCGCCCAGCGCCTGTACGAGAACGGCTACATCACCTACATGCGGACCGACAGCACCACGCTGTCGGAGACCGCCATCGAGGCCGCCCGCTCGCAGGCCACCGACCTCTACGGCGCGCAGTTCGTGCACCCGACCCCGCGGCAGTACACCCGCAAGGTCAAGAACGCCCAGGAGGCGCACGAGGCCATCCGCCCCGCCGGTGAGGTGTTCCGCACCCCCGGCCAGGTCGCGGGCGAGCTGGAGACCGACGAGTTCCGCCTCTACGAGCTGATCTGGCAGCGCACCATCGCCTCCCAGATGGCCGACGTGCGCGGCACCACCATGACCGTGCGGATCACCGGCAACGCCTCCTCCGGCGAGGAGTGCGTGTTCTCCTCCTCCGGCCGCACCATCACCTTCCCCGGCTTCCTGCGCGCCTACGTCGAGGCCGTGGACTCCGAGGAGGGCGGCGAGGCCGACGACGCCGAGCGCAGGCTGCCGATCCTGACCAAGGGCCACGCGGTCACCGCGACCGACCTGTCCGCCGACGGGCACAGCACCAGCCCGCCGCCGCGCTACTCCGAGCCCAGCCTGGTCAAGGCGCTGGAGGACCTGGGCATCGGCCGCCCGTCCACCTACGCCTCGATCATCAACACCATCCAGGACCGCGGCTACGTGTGGAAGAAGGGCTCCGCCCTGGTCCCGTCGTGGATCGCGTTCTCGGTGATCGGCCTGCTCGAGCAGCACTTCGAGCGGCTGGTCGACTACGACTTCACCGCCGCGATGGAGGAGGAGCTCGACGGCATCGCCGCGGGCACCCAGCAGCGCACCGACTGGCTGTCCGGCTTCTACTTCGGCGGCCAGGTCGGCCCGGACGGCTCGGTCGGCCGCTCCGGCGGGCTCAAGCAGCTCGTCGGCTCCGGCGTGGACAACATCGACGCCAAGATCGTCAACTCCATCCCGGTGTTCGACGACGCCGAGGGCCGCTCGGTCGTGGTGCGCGTCGGCCGCTACGGGCCCTACCTCGAGCGCGAGGTCGACAACGCGCCGCAGCGGGCCAACCTGCCCGAGGACCTGCCGCCGGACGAGCTGACCCTGGCGCTGGCCGAGGAGCTGTTCGCCACCCCGATGGAGGGCCGCAGCCTGGGCACCGACCCGGTCAGCGGGCACGAGATCGTGGCGAAGGAGGGGCGCTACGGCCCCTACGTCACCGAGGTCCTCCCCGAGGAGGAGCCCCCGGCCGACGGCGCGAAGAAGACCAAGGCCAAGACCGCCAAGCCCAAGCCGCGCACCGGCTCGCTGTTCAAGTCGATGGCGCTGGACACGATCACCCTCGACGACGCGCTCATGCTGCTGTCGCTGCCCCGCGTCGTGGGCGCCGACCCGGCCTCGGGCGACGAGATCACCGCGCAGAACGGCCGGTACGGGCCCTACCTGAAGAAGGGCACCGACTCGCGCTCGCTGACCAGCGAGGACCAGATCTTCACCGTCACCCTGGAGGAGGCGCTCAAGATCTACGCCGAACCCAAGCGCCGGGGCCGCCAGGCCGCCGCCGCGGTCCCGCCGCTGCGCGAGATGGGCGAGGACCCGGTGTCGAAGAAGCCCATGGTGGTCAAGGACGGCCGGTTCGGGCCGTACGTCACCGACGGCGAGACGAACGCGTCGCTGCGCAAGGCCGACAGCGTGGAGGAGCTCACCGACGAGCGGGCTTCCGAGCTGCTCGCCGAGCGCCGCGCCAAGGGGCCCGCGC
Source organism: Actinokineospora pegani (assembly GCF_009745975.1). Classification (GTDB taxonomy): domain Bacteria; phylum Actinomycetota; class Actinomycetes; order Mycobacteriales; family Pseudonocardiaceae; genus Actinokineospora; species Actinokineospora pegani. The sequence goes on from NZ_WHOL01000065.1 coordinate 78,302, forward strand.
CCAAGCGCACGACCAAGGCGCGTACCACGACGGCGAAGTCGACCACCGCCAAGTCCACGGCGGCCAAGAAGCCCCCGGCGAAGCGCACGACCGCCAAGTCGAAGGGCTGAGTCAAAAGGCCGAGTCAAAGGCTGAGTCAAAGGTTGAGCCCGGGGTATCCCCCGTCATATCCATCCCCAGGATGACCTGCGCGCGGGGCGCGGGCGGATACGCTGGTGCCCGCTCTACGGCGTGGAAAGTGGGTGGGTGACATCAGCGGCGACGGGGAGACCGGGGGCTCGAGCGGGGACACGGCCGGGGGCTCGATGGCGGCCAGGGCGCGCAGCGTGTTGTCCATCCGACCGTTCCGCAGGCTGTGGGGCGTCACGTTCCTGTGCAGCATGGGCGACTGGATGACGCTGCTCGCGCTCAGCGGGTTCGTCACCAAGCTCACCGAGGACTACAAGGCGCAGAGCTTCGCCTTCGCGGGCGTCGTGCTGACCCAGTTGCTGCCCGGCCTGCTGTTCGCCCCGATCGGCGGCCTGTTCGCCGACCGGTTCGACCGGCGCAAGGTGATGGCGTTCGCCGACGTCGGCCGGGCGCTGCTGCTGGTGTCGATCGTCGTCGTCGGGTCGCCGATCTGGCTGTTCGCGGGCAACTTCCTGGTCGGCTGCTGCGCGCTGCTGTGGATCCCGTCCAAGGACGCCGCGGTGCCCAACCTGCTGCGCCGCCCCGACCAGGTGGAGACGGCCAACCAGCTCGGCCTGGTGATGACCTACGGCATCTCGGTCGTGTCCGGCGCAGGCCTCTACGCGCTGATCACCGGCGTCAGCAACAACCTGAGCCTGTCCTTCGACGACACCGGCCTGGGCATCGTCAAGGTCATCCTGTTCTTGATCGCCGCGCTCTACCTGACCAGCGCCATCCTGATCGCCACCCGCATCCCGGAGCTGTCCGGGCGCGCGTCCGCGCCCAAGGCCGACGCCGAGGACGACAAGCCCGCGCACTCGGGCTTCCTGGCGATGATCCGCGACGCCGGCCGGTTCGTGCGCACCACCCCGATGGTCCGCGGCCTGCTCATCGGGATGCTCGGCGCGATCGCGGCGGCGGGCGCCCTTGTCGGCTCCGCACAGGCCTACGCCAACAGCATGCTCGGCGGCGACGCCACCTTCGGCCTGCTGTTCGTCGCGCTGTTCGTCGGCCTGGTGTCGGGGATGACCGGATCGCCCAAGCTGGTGCAGCGGTTGCCGCGCAACCGGATGTTCGGCATCGCCATCGTCGTGGCCGGGTTCTCGCTGTTCATGTTGGCACTGGCCCCGCACCCGGTGGTGGCGCTGCCGTTCGTGCTGCTGCTCGGCGCCTGCGCCGGGGCGGCGTTCCTGACCGGTGTGACGATCATCGGCACCGAGATCGACGACTCGGTGCGCGGCCGGATCAACGCGATCTACCAGTCGATGATGAAGGTCGTGCTGGCCGGGGCGATGGCGCTGACCCCGGTGCTGGTCGGCCTGGTCCGCCCGCACTCGATCACGCTGTTCGGCCGCGAGATGATCGTCGACGGCACCCGGCCGGTGCTGCTCGGCGCGGGCGTGCTGGCGACCCTGGTCGGGATAGTGGCCTACCGGCAGATGGACGACCGGCGCACCGAGAGCATCCTGGCCGACCTGCGCTCCGCGGTCCGCGGCAAGTCGCGCAGCGGCAGCGGCCTGCTCATCGCCGTCGAGGGCAACACCCACTTCGACACCGCCACCCAGGCCAACCGCCTCGCCGACTGGCTGCGCGGACCCGGTCGCAAAGAGGTCCTGCTGGCCACCGACCCGGTCCTCGACGACGCCAAGCTGCGCGCCGTGCTCAGCGGGGCGCAGCTATCCTCGGCCCGCGCGCACGCCCTGGTCGCCGCCGCCGTGCGCGCCGACCTGGTCGAACGCGAGATCCGACCCGCGCTGGACCGGGGCGCGCTGGTCGTCATGGAGCGCTTCGTCGACAGCCCGCTGGCGCACCTGTCCACCGCGGCCGACCTCGACGCCGCCGAGCTGGAGGGCCTGGCCAACTGGGCGACCTCCCGGCTGCGCCCGGACATCACCCTGCTGCTCGACCGCGACCCGGCCACCCTGCCGCCGCGGCCCGGCAGCGCCCGCCACCACTGGCACGTCCAGGGCGTCCTCGCCGACATGGCCGCCGCCGACCCCGACCGCTACGTCGTGGTCGACGGGGACGGCACGGTCGAGGAGGTCGCGCACCGGGTCAGCGCCGCGGTCTACGTGGCCCTGGTGACCCGCGGGGTGCCGGGCTTCGCCGAGGACGAACCGGCCAAGGTCGACGCCTGACCCGGCGTTAGGGTCTTTCGTTGTGAGCGTGTGGTCCCAGGTCGTCGGTCAGCCCGACGCTGTCGCTGTGCTCGAAGCCGCCTCGGCAGCCGCCCGCGCGGTGGTGGCGGGGGAGCCGGTGGCCTCGGGGATGACCCACGCCTGGCTGTTCACCGGCCCGCCCGGGTCCGGCCGGTCGACGGCGGCCAGGGCGTTCGCGGCCGCGTTGCAGTGCACGACGCCCGGCGAGCCGGGGTGCGGGCAGTGCCAGGGCTGCCACACGGCGCTGTCGGGCACGCACGCCGACGTGCGGCTGGTCGTGCCGGAGGGCTTGTCGATCTCGGTCGCCGAGATGCGCGCCCTCGTGCAGACCTCCGCGCGGCGCCCCACCGGCGGCCGCTGGCAGGTCGTGATCATCGCCGACGCCGACCGGCTCACCGAGGGCGCGGCCAACGCCCTGCTCAAGGCGGTCGAGGAACCCCCGGAGCGGACCGTCTTCCTGCTCTGCGCCCCCTCCGACCACCCCGACGACGTGTCGGTCACCATCCGCTCCCGCTGCCGGGCCATCGGCCTGCGCACCCCGGCCCCCGCCGCCATCGCCGCCGTCCTGCGCCAGCGCGACGGCATGGACGAGGAAACCGCCACCTGGGCCGCCTCCGTCTGCGGCGGCCACGTCGGCCGGGCCCGCCGCCTCGCCACCGACCCCGAGGCCCGCGACCGCCGGGCCAAGGTCCTCCGCATCCCCCTCAACCTCCGCCGCCTCTCCGACGTCTTCGACGCAGCGGACGACCTGGTCAAAGCCGCCGAGACGGACGCGGTGGCGGCAGGCGCGGGCCGGGACGAGGCGGAGAAGGACGCCCTCAAGACGGCCCTGGGCCACGGCGGCACCGGCAAGGGCGCGGGCACCGCCACCCGCGGCAGCGCGGGCGCCATCAAGGAACTGGAGAAGCGCCAGAAGTCCCGCGCCACCCGCACCCAGCGCGACGCCCTGGACCTGGCCCTGATCGACCTGGCCGCGTTCTACCGCGACGTCCTGGTGACCCAGGCGGGCGCGCCCGCGACGCTGAACCACCCGGACCAGGCCACCGCCTCGAGCCAGGCCGCGGCGATGTGGACCCCGGAGTCGACCCTGCGCCGCCTCGAGGCCATCCTCGGCTGCCGGGAGGCCCTGGAACAGAACGTGAAACCCCGCATCGCCGTCGAGGCGATGATCACCGCCCTCCACATGGGCTAGCCCCACCCCCGACGAGCGGGGCCTGCCAGGGGAGGGCTACTTGCGCTTGGGCCGACGGCTGGGCAGCGCGGCCACCAGGACCACACCGACCAGCAGCATCGCCGTCCCGCTCCAGAACAGCGGAATCGACTGGTACGCCGCGTTCGTGTAAGCCAGCGGCGGCATCGGAGACCCCTGCGGCGCCGGAGCGGGCGGGGCCTCCGGGCTGACCGCCGCAGTGCCGCAGACAACGCCACCCTCGGGTGCATAGGCGCGGGCGACCTGCTCACCCAGGGAGACCTGGGCCAGCGCCGACGGGAGGTTCGGCAGCCCCAGGGCCTCGGTGGGCAGGACCTGCAGGTCGAGCATCCGGGCGGTGGCGCCGAGCTGGTAGCCCTGGAACGGCTCGGTCGCGGCGGCGTCGGTCTGGTTGAGGCCCGCGACCGACAGCCGGATCACGCCGAGGTCGAGGGTCTTGAGGCCGTCGGCGATGGCGTCCCGCAGGGGCAGGCCGCCCGCGAGCAGGTCGCCGATGATCGGCAGGCCCTTGAGTCCGTCCTGGACCTGCTGGGGCAGCGCGAGGTCGGGCAGCGGCAGGGCCAGCGGGATGTCGAGCGCGGGGTTGGCCGCGTCCAGCCTGCCCAGGCTCTTGCCGCCCTGGACGACCTCCAGGACCGGCGCGCTGTACTGCACCGACGAGGTGGCCTTGTCGCCGGTGGAGGTGACGGTGAGGGTCGGCTGGCTCACGACGTTGATCGAGATCTCGAAGCCGGTGCCCGCCAGGAGCTGCACCGAGGCCACCTGCAGCGTCGAGACCGACTGGACCGCCTTGTTCGGCGACCCGGGGATGTCGACGAGCTTGACCGTCGAGCGCGCCGAGAGCGTGTCGGGCAGGCGCAGCAGCGAGCCGCCCTCGGTGCTGCCCTGGCCGCCGAGGACGCCGCCGAGGGTGCTCAGCGGGCCGGTCAGCTTCTTGAGCTGGTCGACGACGGCGTTGTCACCGGCCGCGTCGAGGCCGGGCACGTCGAACAGGCCGGTCAGGTCCTTGGCGCTGGGCAGCGTCGGGATGGCGTTGAGCGCCGACAGGCTGGCGATGCTGGTCCTGGCGTCGGAGATCGTCTCGACGCACGGGCCGAGGGTGTCGCTCCACTTGGCGTGCGCCGACCCGTCGAGCCCCTTGACCGTCAGCAGCGTGTCCAGCGGCGTCTTGGGCGGTGCGATCCCGCCGACCACCGGGTTCTCGTTGTTCGGCGGCGCCGTCTGCGCCAGCGACCCCGGCGACTGCGGGCTCGACCCCTGCACCGCGATGCCACCGGGGGAGGCCTGGGCGATCGCCTTCTCGTAGGCCAGGAACGCCTCCGAGTTGACCTGCGCGCTGGCGAGCCCGAAGCCCACCTCCACCGCCGACTGCTTGGGCAGCACGTCCTCGGCCCCCGGGATGACCGCCTTGGTCGGCGTCGAGTTCGGCAACACCCGGATCACCGCCAACCCCGTCCCCGCGTCCCCCACCGCGTGCCCGAGCGGCTGCGGCTGCGCGGGCGACGACGCGGGCGGCCCGCTGGGGTCCCGCAACGGCGGCACCGGCGTCGTCTGCACCTGCGCTGACGCGGGCGCGGCAGCGAGGGCCAGTACCGAAGCGGCGATGGGCAGTGCCAACACCACTGGCAGGCGACGACGCATGACCGGTTCCTCCTACGCGCGAACTCCTGACGCACCGGTGGTAACCGGCGTTCACCCAGTAGAACGACGCAGGCCCCCACTGGTGACGCTCAGGGTTACCGCTATAGTGGTGCACGGCAACGAGCCATGCCGCCTTAGCTCAGTCGGCTAGAGCGATTCACTCGTAATGAATAGGTCAAGGGTTCGACTCCCTTAGGCGGCTCGCACCAGCAGGGCCCCTCCGCCATCCGGTGGAGGGGCCCTGCTGCGTCCCCGGACGACACCGGCGACACCAGCGACACCTCGGGGTCGAGCTAGCTGCGCAGCACGATCGCCTTGACGAGGTCCGCGTCGACACCCAGGATCAGCAACCCGGTGACGACCGCGCTCAGCGTGACGAGCAGTCGAATGGTGCCTGACCAGGTGCGCAGGCTCTCGCCGAGGACCGTGACGACGTTTCGCGACGTCTCCCCGCTCCGTTCGCCGCAGCAGGGGGACTGCTCGTCCGGGTCTGCGATTTCGGTCCGGCTAATGCCCGCCGAGCAGACTTGCCGCTCAGCGCCTGCGGCTGGCCGGTGCGGGTCGGTGGGTTCTACCTTCAAGATGTCCAGTCCTTCGAGTAATTCGGTGCGAGAAGGGAGCGGCGGGCCGTACCTGTCCGGGAGCAGCCCACCGCTCCTGAGCGCCCGATCGAGGGTTGGCGCGGCGCCAGGGCCGTTGCATCGGTCCTCGGTGCCAGCGCGGGCGGTCCCCCGATTCGGGGGACCGCCCGCGGTGCTTCTGCTGCCTCGTGCGCACCGTCAAGGCTATGAGCGCAGGTCGGTGAAAAGGGTTGCACAACGCTGATCGGTGTCTGTTCGACGGCAAACGGGCCTGAGTGTTCAGCCCGGCCAATCAAGTTCGTCGCAGAGACCTTCCCAGAACGGGCTGGTCTGCTGTAGGGGCCACGTCGCGCTTGGGGTTTCCACCAGTGCGCACAGGCCCCTGATCTTGGGGCTGACCTGCGGTGGGGCGGCAAGGGTGTGGTGGGCGGCTGATCGCTGAGCAGTGCGGCTACCGCTGCGGGTAGAACCGTTGTTCGTGCCCGGCTGACTGCTGCGACGTGCCGTTCATCGTGCAGATCGGAGCTGGGTTGCGATCTCGGCGCCCGAAACGGGCCTTGCCGGTGTTCTGGCCCCAGCCTGTTTCGCCTCCTGAGACAGTGACCGGGTGACTACCGGCGAACAGCTCCTGCACTGGCTCGGGCACCTGCGCCCGCACACCAAGCCCGACGGCGTGCGGAGCCTGCACAAGCCGTTGTCGGTCATCTGGGCCCTCGGGCGGGTGGCCGAGGGGGAGCGGCTGCACTCCTGGTCGCGCTTCGACGTCGAGGTCGGTGGGCTGCTCGACGCGTTCGGTGGGGACGGGTCTCGCCGGACGCCGGAGTACCCGTTCGGGCGGCTGCGGGGGGATCAGTGGGAGTTGGTCGGGTGGGCGGATGCGGCGCAGCCGGGGCGGGGGGAGCTGAACCGGCTCAACCCCTCTGGCGGGTTCACCGAGGCGACCTTCGCCGCCCTGCTGGATGACGCCCTCCGGGCCAGGGCCATCGACGTGGTCCGCCGCGCCTACCTCAGCGAGCTCGACCAGGAGGGCGTCCTCGCCGCCGTCGGCCTCGAGGGCTGGGGGAGCGCGTCCGGCGCGCCCCGGCGGACGGTGACCCGCGCGGAGGTCGAGCGCAGCAGGCGCAACGCCGCGTGGGTCAAGCGGCACCACGAGGACACCTGCCAGCTCTGCGGCACCCGCCTGGCGCTCGTCGGCCGCCACTACAGCGAGGCCGCCCACATCCGGGGGCTCGGCGCCCCGCACGACGGTCCCGACGTGCCCGAGAACATGCTCTGCCTCTGCCCCAACTGCCACAAGCGCTTCGACGCCTTCGCCCTCTGCATCGACCCGGCAGGCCGGGTCCTCCAGGTCAGCGAGGGCTCGACAGCCGTTGTCGGTGCCTTGACGACCCGGGACGGCCACGAGGTCGATCAGGCGTGCGTCGCCTACCACCGGGAGCGGTGCCTGGCGTGACCCGGCAGGTCAGCGGGTCCGGACCGGGGAGTTCGCGCGCCTGGCCCGCCACGCCGTGGCGATGACCAGGGCGACCGCCGACACCAGGCCCGCCGCCGCCGTGCCCAGGGCGAACCCCGCCGACGGCTCGTGCCCCAGCAGCGTCGACGTCAACAACCACACCGCCGCCCCCAGCAGCGCGCCCAACGGCGCGGCCGCATAAGGAGCCGAAGGCCGTCGGTGCCCCCGGCGCAGCGCGCGCATCAGGGACTCCACGGATGCCACCGCGAACAGGCCCAGCAGCAAGCTGCCCCCGCCCATCACGCTGGCCAGGGGGTGTTGCGGCGTGCGCACGGTGAACTCCTGTGGCGACCCGCCGTCGACGCTCAAGGAGCCGGTCACCGCCCCACCCACCACCCAGCGCATCAGGGGCTGGGGCTCCACCTTCGCCTCGAAGGTGCCGTCTGGCGCCGGGGCGATCGGCACCCGGCCGGTCCAGAGCGACACCCCCGCCGTGGACAGGGAGAACTCGAGGACGAACGGCGCGCCTGACCCCACCGTCCCGCGCACCGGGACCGGTTTGCTCAAGTCCACCTGGACCGGGCCGGTGATCGGTTGGCCGCCGAGTTCCAGCCTGCCCGGTTGGTGGGCGATCGCGGTCGGGGCCAGGAAGGGGAGCACGACCATCGCGACCAGGGCCACGAGGCCGACCAGCAGTGGGACCACGAACGGTGGGCGGCTGAGGACCTCCTGCGCGGGACGCAGCTCAGCCGGTTCGAGCAGGTGGGTTCGCTCGTCGCGGTCGGTGCCCCGGACGGGTGCTGTCGTGGTGGTGGGGCCAGTGCCCGCGGACGTGGTGGCTGCGCTGACCACGCGGGGGCCGAGGTGGACGGGGGTGTTCGCGCGTTCGAGCCAGCCGGGGCCGAAGACGGCCGCCGCGGCGGCGGCGAGGTCGACGGCGAAGGCCTCGGCGTCGCGGTAGCGGTGGGCGGGGTCGCGGGCCAGGCTGCGCATGACCACTGTGGACAGCGGGGCCGGGACGGCGCGCAGCGGGGTCGGGTCGGTGAACATGCGCTGGCGCAGCATGGAGACGGCGCCGCGGGTGCGGTCGAACGGGAGGTCGCCGCTGAGCAGCTCGTAGAGGACCGTTCCGGCCGAGTAGAGGTCGGCGGCGGGGCTGAGCGGGTTGCCCATCGCCTGCTCGGGGGCGATGTAGGCGGGGGTGCCGAGCACCTCGCCGCCGTGGGTCATCAGGGTGGCGCCCTCGCTGATCACCCTGGCGATGCCGAAGTCGGCGACCTTGACCACACCGGAGGTGGTGAACAGCAGGTTCTTCGGCTTGATGTCCAGGTGCAGCACGCCCGCGGTGTGCGCGGCGTGCAGCCCGGCCAGCATCGCCAGGGTCAGCGCGCACGACTGCTCGCCGGTCAGGCCGCGGCCGGTGAACGCGTCCCACACGGTGCCGCCGTCGAGGCGCTCCATCACGAGCAGGTTGTCCGAGCCGGTCTGCACGTAGTCGTAGACCGGGACGATGTGCGGGTGGTCGAGGCTGGCCAGCACCCGCGCCTCCCGGTCGAAGCGCGCGTTGACCTCGGGGTCGCCCGCCACCGAGCCGGGCAGCCGCTTGATCGCGACCTGCCTGCCCAGCGACCGGTGCACGCCCGCGAACACCACGCCCATGCCGCCCGAGCCGATCTCCGAGCCCACCTCGTACTGCGGCAGCGCCGCCGACAGCGCGGTCGTCATGGCACCGGCCTGGGCAGGGCGGCGGTGGCGTCTTCGCGCACCGTGGCGGGCCCGGCGGGGTGCGGGGTGAAGAAGCCGAGCAGCATGGCCACCACCGCCGCGCCGAGCACGAGCGGGATCTCGACCTCCGGTTCGGGCGCGACCAGCCGCAGCACCGACAGCGACACCACCGCGACCAGCCCGGTCGCCACCCCGGCGGGCAGGAACCGCAGGGCCCGGCGGAAGCGGTTGCCCGGCAGCCGGTGCCGGGCGAGGGCGACCAGGGTGCTCGACCACAGCACGACCGCCAGCGCGAGCATGGCGATCCCGAACGCCCCGTAGACCGACCACAGCGACCCGCGCACGTCCACCACCGTCTCCGCCGACCCGAGCGCCACCCGGTCCTCGGTGAGCAGTTCGACCGACGTCGGCAGCAGCCCGATGGCCTGCCCGTCGAGGTCGCGCACGTCCAGCGGGAACGACCGGGTGACCTGCGAGCGCGGCGGCACGGTGAACGGCAGCGTGGTGTCGAAGGTGAAGAAGTCCAGCGCCAGCGCCTCCCCGGACACCCGCACCAGCCGCACGCTGCGCGTCGTCGAACCGGTGTTGGTGATCGTCAGGTCCAGGTCGACCGCGCGGACGGGGTCGAGGGTGACCGTGCGGTCGGTGATGTCCTGACCCGCCACGGCCACCACGACCGCGAGCGGATCATCCGACGACGGCGTGGTCTGCGCGGCGGCGGGCGCGGTGCCCGTGCACAGCAGTGTCACGAGGGCAACCGCGGTACCGATTACACGTCCCACAGGGAAACTCCCGGGATGGGTTGACCCGACTGGCGCGGATGCTACAGCGCGCGGGCGGGTCGACCCGCGGATTCGAGGTGGACAGGGTGCGCACTGTGGGCATCGTCGCGGCGGGCCTCGCCGTGCTGCTCGGCTGGCTGGCTGTGGGATCGGTCGCGCCCGCCCGGGCGCAGGCGCTGTTCGGGGCATCGGTGTCGCCGAGCAGCGGACCGGCGGGTTCCCCGTTCACGATCTCCTGGTACACCGACGCCTCGGCCTGGCCGTGCAAGACCGTGTCGTTCAGCAGCCAACTGACCGCGCTGCCCACGACGTCCTGGGACCAGCTCTCGCTGTCGTCAACGGTCCCGCCGTCCACCGCGCCGGGCTCCTACGCGATCACCGCCCGCTGCGGCGAGTCCCGGCGCGACCTCACCTTCACCGTCACCAGGTCGGTCCCGACGACGCCCCCGCCACCGTCCACGACCACCGTCTCCCCCGACATCCCGCCACCCACGACGACCACCCCGCCGCGAGTCACCCCGACGCGGACAGCGGCGCCGAGCGCCACCACGCCCACGACGGCGCCACCGAGCACCACCCCGACCGCCCCGCCGCCGACGACGAGCCAGCCGCCGATCACCAGCGGCGACCTGCCGCGCGGGGACCTGCGCCTCGACCGGGCGAGCATCAACCCCGGCGACGAGCTCACCGCCGAGGGCGAGGGCTGCGCGCCCGGCTCGGACGTCGTGCTCAGCTCCGGGGGCGAGCGCGTCGGGACGGCCCGGGCCGACGACAAGGGGGAGTTCACCGCCGGGGTCGAGTTCACCCGGGTCGAACCGGGGCGGCACCTGGTCACCGCCGACTGCGGGGTGCGGCTCAGCGGCTCCGTCGACCAGGTCGTCACCAGCTCGGTGGGCGGCGGGGCGTCCTCGACCCTGGTCGTGCTGGTGTTCTTCGTCCTAGCCTGCGGCGCTGTCGCCCGCTTCGCGTAGGGCCGCGTAGACCTCGGTCCAGCGCGCCGGGTCGGGCGCGTCGGCGGTGGTCAGGCTGACCCGGTCCACGACATCGGCGTAGCGGCGCCGGATCTCCGCCGCCGCCTCGGTGGGCGAGCCGACGACGGCGAAGGTGTTCAGCACGTCGTCGGGAATCCGGTCGGCCATCTCGTCCCACTCGCCGCGCTTGGACAACGCGTAGAGGTCGTCCTGCAGCTCGCCCCACCCGTGCAGCTCAAGAACCGGCCGGTACGCGGGGGTGGACCCGTAGAAGGCGATCTGCTTGCGCACCGAGGCGATCGACGCGGCCAGTTGCTCGTCCGTGCTGCCGGTCGCGACGAAGGACGGCCCGCTGATCTCGAACCCGGCCAGCGGCTTGCCAGCCTTGGCCCGCCCGCGCTCCAGCGCCGGGATGGTCACCTCGCGCAGGTACCGCTCGGTGGTGAAGCTGTGGCACAGCATCCCGTCGGCCACTTCGCCCGCCACCTCGGTCATCCGCTCCCCGACGGCGGCCAGGTAGACCTTGGGGTTGCCGTGCGGGTTGGGCCCCGGGTCGAAGAACGGGGTCATCAGCGTGTGCTGGTAGTGCTCGCCGTGGAACGCCAGCCGCTCGCCGGTCTCGAACGCCGACCAGATCGCCCGCACGGCCAGCACGAACTCGCGCATCCGCGCGGCCGGGGCCGTCCACGGCATGCTGAACCGCTTGGTGATGTGCGGCTTGATCTGCGCGCCCAGCCCCAGGACGAACCGCCCGCCGGAGAGCAGGTGCAGGTCGTTGGCCGCCACCGCCACGGTCATCGGGTTGCGCGCGAAGGCCACCGCGATGGCCGTCACCAGCTCGATGCGCTCGGTCCGCTCCGCGGCCACCGCCAGCGCGACGAACGGGTCCAGTTGCGTCTCGGCCACCCAGGCGCCGTCGTACCCGGCCCGCTCGGCCGCGACGACGGCGTCGGCCGCCTGGGACACCGTGCTCGCGTAACCACCCGAATCCAGCCTCATGGCGGCCACATTAATCTGCCCCCATGCCCCTCTACTCGTTTGAAGGCAAGGCGCCGCAGGTGGACCCCACCGCCTGGATCGCCCCCACCGCCACCCTCGTCGGCGACGTGACGGTCGAGGCGGGGGTGTCGGTCTGGTACGGCGTGGTGATCCGCGCCGACCTCGGCCCGGTCGTGCTGCGCGAGGGCTGCAACATCCAGGACAACTCGGTCATCCACTGCAACAACGAGGGCTGCGAGGTCGGCGCCAACGCCACCATCGGCCACCTCTGCGTCGTGCACGACTGCACGATCGGCGCGGGCGCCCTCATCGGCAACGGCGCGACGATCCAGGACCGCGCCGTGATCGGCGAGCGCACCCTGATCGCGGCGGGCGCGATGGTCGGCCCCGGCACGCACGTGCCCGGCGAGGTCGTGGCCATGGGCGTCCCCGCCAAGCGGCAGGTGCCGCTGGACGGGGTCGCCAAGCTCATGGTCGACCACAACGCGGCGGTCTACCACCACCTCGCCCGCAGGCACGCCGACGGGATCAAGGAGCTCTAAGCCTTCTTGATCGGCTTCAGCGTCCACACCACCGACATCTCGGCGGTGGTCACGCCCTCGCCGTTGGAGATCGTGCAGTCCACCTGGAACTCGGGGCGCTTGCCGGACTCGAGTTCGGCGACGACCTCGTCGGCGGGGCGGGTCAGGACGGCCTCGACCGTGAGGTCGCCCAGCGCCAGCTTCTTGTAGCGGATCTCGGAGCTGACCACCAGCGGCGTCGCCTTCGACATCACGTGGTTGATGGCCGCCAGGCCCACCGCGCCGGAAGCGGTCTCGGCGAGGCCGAACATGACGGCGGCGTGCGGGCCGCCGACGTGGTTGCGCTGGGACTCGACGTCGGTGAGGGCGCAGACCACGCGGGTGGCGCTGACCTCGGTGAACTCCACGCCCGCGGTGCTGACCCAGGGGACGGACTGCTTCATCGCGTCGGCGACCCAGGAGAAGTCGGTGCTCATGGGCGCGACATTACTCGCCGGTAACTTGGTCGCGCCACTGTTAGGCTCACCGGTGACCGCTACTGGCGTGCATGGGTGGAAGTGACCACCGGGGAGCGGTCGAGGCGGAGTTCGGCGCCGAACGCCTGGGCGCCCCGCGCGACCCAGCCGCGCGCAGAAGGGCCCGCCCGTGCACCAGCCAGTCATCCCGTCGCTCACCGCCGCCGACCCCGAGGTCGCCGGACTCGTCGAGGGCGAGGCGCGGCGCCAGTTCGAGAAGGTCCGGCTCATCGCGTCGGAGAACTACGTGTCGCAGGCCGTCCTCGAGGCGACCGGCACCGTGCTGACCAACAAGTACTCCGAGGGCTACCCGGGCAAGCGGTACTACGAGGGCCAGCAGTTCGTCGACCCGGTGGAGGTGCTCGCGGTCGAGCGGGCCAAGGCGCTGTTCGGCGTCGACCACGCCAACGTCCAGCCCTACTCCGGGTCCCCGGCCAACCTGGCGGTCTACCTCGCGCTGGCCAACCCCGGCGACACCGTCATGGGCATGGCGCTGCCCGCGGGCGGCCACCTGACCCACGGCTGGTCGGTCTCGGCGACCGGCAAGTGGTTCAACCCCGTGCGCTACGGCGTGCGCGCGGACACCGGCCGGGTCGACCTCGACCAGGTGCGCGACCTGGCCCGCGCCGAGCGGCCGAAGCTGATCTTCTGCGGCGGCACGGCGATCCCGCGCACCATCGACTTCGCCGGGTTCGCCGAGATCGCCCGCGAGATCGGCGCGGTGCTCGTCGCCGACATCGCGCACATCGCCGGGCTCATCGCGGGCGGGGCGCACCCGTCGCCGGTCGGGCACGCGCAGGTCATCTCCACCACCACGCACAAGACGCTGCGCGGGCCGCGCGGGGCGATGCTGATGTCCGACGCCGAGTTCGCCAAGCGGCTGGACAAGGCGGTCTTCCCCGGCCTGCAGGGCGGCCCGCACAACCACACCACGGCCGCGATCGCCGTGGCGCTGGGCGAGGCGGCCACCCCCGCGTTCGGCGACTACGCCCACGCCGTGGTCGCCAACGCGCGGGCGCTGGCCGAGGCGCTGGTGGAGCGCGGCTTCGACCTGGTCTCCGGTGGCACCGACAACCACCTGGTCCTGGTCGACCTGACCTCGAAGGCGATCGCGGGCAAGCCCGCCGCCCAAGCGCTGGACGCCGCGGGGATCGAGCTGAACTACAACACCGTGCCGTTCGACCCGCGCAAGCCGTTCGACCCGTCCGGCATCCGGCTGGGCACCGCCGCGATCACCACCCGCGGCCTGGGCGTCGAGCAGATGCCCAAGCTCGCCGAGTGGATCGACCGGGCCGTGCGCGCGGGCGCCGAGGACGACGCGGGCGAGATCCGGGCGGTCGCGGGCGAGATCCGCGAGCTGCTCGCGAGCTACCCCATGCCCGGCTGGGCCTGATCCGCGAACACTGCGACCGGAGTCACAGCTTATTGGTTTGCCCGGAGCGGCCCCCGAGGTTCATGCTTGTATCTACCATCTAATTGGGTGCTGCAAGCAACTCGGGGGTCGCAACCATGGTCACGCCGAAGCCCGACGCGCCATCCGCCGAACTGTCCTCGACCGAGGTCGAGCGGGGCGAGCGGCTGGCGAACGCCATCATGGGCTTCGGCAAGCAGCAAGGCGCCTTCATCGCCAGGATGAACCGGACGACTGGGATCGACCGCTCCGCGTTCATCCTGCTCAAGAACCTCCTCCACCTCGGCCCGAGTCGTTCGCGGGCGCTCGCCGAGGCGGTGCACTCCGACCCCTCCACGGTCAGCCGCCAGGTGGCGACGCTGGTCAAGGACGGTCTCGTCGAGCGCCGCGCCGACCCGGAGGACGGACGCGCCAGCCTGCTGGCCGTCACCGCCGCGGGCGTGCGGCTGCTCGAGGAGCAGCGCGCCCGGTTCGCGCTCTCCCTCACCCGCATGGTCCGGCACTGGGAGCCCGCCGACCTCGACCACTTCATCGAGTTGTTCGAGCGCTTCCTCGGCGACCACCAGGACTACCTACCCATCATGATCAACGAGTGCGCCGGACCGGTGCGTTCGGAAGGGGAATCCCGATGAGCACTCCGGTTTCGGATGCCGCGCCGGGGCAACTGAGCCACCGGCAGATCTTGACCGTCCTGTCCGGACTCATGCTCGGCATGCTGCTGGCCGCGCTGGACCAGACGATCATGGCATCGGCGATGAAGACCATCGCCGACCAGCTCCACGGCCAGACGATCCAGGCCTGGGCCACCACCGCCTACCTGATCACCGCCACCATCTCCACCCCGCTCTACGGCAAGCTGTCCGACATCTACGGCCGCAAGCCGCTCTACCTGGTCGCGATCTCCGTCTTCCTGCTCGGCTCGGTGCTCTCGGGCATCGCGGACTCGATGTACGAGCTCGCCGCGTTCCGCGCGGTGCAGGGCCTCGGCGCGGGCGGCCTGATGTCGCTGGCGCTGGCGATCATCGCCGACATGGTCTCGCCGCGCGAGCGCTCCAAGTACCAGGGCTACTTCATGGGCATCTGGGGTCTGTCCTCAGTGGCCGGACCGGTCGTCGGCGGCTTCTTCGCGGACATGCCCACCTTCGCGGGCTTCGACGGGTGGCGCTGGGTCTTCCTGATCAACATCCCGATCGCGCTCGTCGCGCTGGTCGTCGTCGCCCGCTACCTCAACGTCCCGCACAAGCGCGTGCCGCAGCGGGTCGACTACTGGGGCGCGGTCACCCTGACCGTCGGCCTGGTGCCGCTGCTGATCGTCGCCGAGCAGGGCCGGGAGTGGGGCTGGGCCTCCGGCCGCGCGCTGCTGGCCTACGCCCTCGGCGTCGTGGGCGTCGCCGCGTTCGTGGTCGTCGAGAGGCGCATGGGCGACGCCGCGCTGCTGCCGCTGCGCCTGTTCCGCCGCCGGACGTTCGCCCTGGCCAACGCCATCAACTTCATCATGGGCGTGGGCATGTTCGGCATGATGATGTCGCTGCCGCTCTACCTGCAGATCGTCAAGGGCGCGACCCCGACCGAGTCGGGCCTGATGACCCTGCCGATGACCGTCGGCATCCTCGCCGCCGCCCTGGGCTCGGGCGCGCTCATCTCCAAGACCGGCCGCTACCTGCGGTACCCCATCATCGGCCTGGGCGCCCTGGCCGCGGCGCTGTTCCTGTTCGCCACCATCGGCGTCGACACCCCGATCTGGCAGACCATGGGCATCATGCTGCTCGCGGGCGTCGGCCTCGGCCTGAACATGCAGACCCTCATCCTGATCATCCAGAGCGACGCCCCGGTGAAGGACATGGGCGTGGCCACCTCCTCGGCGGCCTTCTTCCGCTCCATCGGCGGCACCGTGGGGACGGCGGTGTTCCTGTCGATCCTGTTCAGCGTCGTCGGGGACCGCATCACCTCCGCCTTCGCCGCCGTCCGGACCGACCCGGCGTTCTTGGCGGCCGCGGGGCAGAACCCGCAGTTCACCCCCGGGGCGGGCATCGACCTGAACAACACCGAGTTCCTGGCCACCCTCGACCCGGTTCTGGCACGGCCGGTGCTGTCCGGGTTCGCCAGCGCGCTCGACACGGTGTTCCTGGTCGGCGGGGTCGTGGTGATGGTGGCTTTCGCGCTGGTCTGGTTCCTCAAGGAGGCACCGCTGTCGACCAAGTCGGGGATCGAGCGGGCCGCGGATGAGGAGCCTGCGCCGGTGGCCATGCACTGAGTCTTGACGTTGTCGCGGAAGGACCCCTGCGCTTGCGGGGGTCCTTCTTGCTATCTGCGAGGACCGCACGCCTGCTCCCCCGCGACGGCGAGGGTCTTGACGCCCGCTTGATCGTCGGTGGTGACGGCGTGGCGGAAAGTGTTGAGCGTTGCTTGTGACCCCGTCGTGCGCGGGGGTGGGGTACCTTTCGCCGTGCGCGTCGTGCTGTCGATCTTCCTGGTTGGGGGGTTGATCATTGCCGGGGCGTGGGGGCTGGGCGTTGCGCGCGACCGGGGGGCTCCTCCGGCGGCGCCTGCCACCACTACGAAGAACCGCTGCGAACTCGGCGCCGGTGGCCCCGTGGTGTCCGAGCCCGCCGCCGCTGCCCGAGGTCGCGTGGAGGCGGCGTGGCAGCGCATCGATGAGTGGTTGCGGGACTTCGCGCCCGCGACGGCGGAGCGGTGGAACGCGCCCGCGACGCCGGAGCAGATCGCGGAGTTGCAGCGCGAGCTCGGGGTGCAACTGCCCGGCGACCTCGTGGTCAGCCTGGGCGTGCACAACGGGGCCAGGGTCGGCGGCTTCACGCTGCCGCCGCTCTACGCGCCGCTGTCGACCACGGAGATCAGCCGCAAGGCGCGTGAGCTGTGTGCGCGGGTCGCCGAGTGGGACGGGCAGTTCGTGCCGTTCGCCTCCGGTGGCGCGGGGAGCGTGCTCTACCTCGACCAACGCGGTGCGGCCAGGTTGGCGGAGCACTCCGGCGCGGGGCGGGGCGGGTGGCCACCGACCCTGCCCGACCTGCTGGAGCAGACCGCCGAGCTGCTCAGCTCCGGCACTGGCCCACTGGCCGCGCGCTACCGGCCGACTGTCGACGGCGACGGTGCGCTGGGGTGGGTCGTCCGCTGATCACGGGCCCCGCGCCTGGCGTGCGCGCGGGGCCTGGTCCGCGACGGCGTCAGTGCAGGGTGAGACCCGACTCCTTGAGCCGCTTGTACGAGCGCTCGATCTCGGCCTCCGCCTCGGTCCGGCCGACCCAGCTCGCGCCCTCGACGCTCTTGCCCGGCTCGAGGTCCTTGTAGACCTCGAAGAAGTGCTGGATCTCCAGGCGGTGGTACTCGGCCAGGTGGTGGATGTCGCGCAGGTGCTCGGTGCGCGGATCGTTGGCCGGGACGCACAGGACCTTGTCGTCGCCGCCCTTCTCATCGGTCATGCGGAACATGCCGATGGTCCTGGCCTTGATCAGGCAGCCGGGGAAAGTCGGCTCCTGGACCAGCACCAGCGCGTCCAACGGGTCGCCGTCCTCGCCGAGCGTGTTCTCGATGAACCCGTAGTCGGCTGGGTACTGCGTGGCGGTGAACAGCGTGCGGTCGAGACGGATGCGGCCCGTCTCGTGGTCCACCTCGTACTTGTTTCGGTTCCCCTTGGGGATCTCGATGGTGACGTCGAACTCCACGCCGTCCCTCGCTCGTCTCGGCTGCTTCTGCTACTTCACTAGTGTGGACCACACCGTGCGGGCGTCCCGCACCGATACCGGCGGACGTGGTGCGACCGTTCACAGGCCACCAGGGGAGGACTCAGCGTGCCCGAGCAGGACCATACCTCCGGGCAGCCCGGTGACCCCACCGCCGACACCCCTGCTGAGCAGGTAAAACGTCCCCTGGCGGATTCGCAGGGTACCCCGGACTGGCCCGCGCAGGACACCGCCGCTTGGCCTGATGAGGACGACGACAGCGCCGCTCCCCAGGCGGGGGCCGTCGCGGCGGCCCCGGGAAGTGACGAGTCCCACGTCTCACCGAGCGAAGCGGAACCGGACAAACCCCTCACACCTTCGGGTGAAAGCGCCGCCTGGCCCGAGGTCGATGAGGAAGCAGGACCGGTCGCGGGGGAGTCCCCGGGCGGGACCGAGGCCCCGGACGAGCCGGTCGTCGAGGCCCAGTGGCCCGCCGACCAGGAGGACTCGGACGAGCCTGCGGCTGAGGCCGGGTCGGGGTCGGCGGACGTTGCTGACGCCGATCCCGTCGAGGTCGAGTCGGAGGACGAGCCCGCGGCTGAGCCGGAAGCGGACGCGCTGGCTGAGCCCGAGGCGGCCGAGCCCGAGGTGGTCGGGCAGGCCGATCCTGACCAGGCTGAGCCCGAGGTGGCTGAGCCGGAGGTGGCTGAGCCGCAGCCGGACGAGGTGGCAGCGGAGGCGTCTGAGCCTGCTGAGATCGACCATGCTGCGGAGCCGGAGCCGGAGCCGGAGCCGGAGCCGGAGCTGGCCGAGGCGGCGCGGCCCGAGCCTGAGCAGGCCGAGCCCGAGGCGGCCGAGCCCGAGCAGAACGAGCCCGAGCAGAACGAGCCCGAGCAGAACGAGCCCGAGCCCGCTGTCGCGGCCATCGTGGATCAAGAAGACGACCCCCGAACCGAGCCCGACGCCGAGCCCACCGAGGACGCGCAGGCCCCGGCGGGGGCGGCGCAGCCGCGGGTCCCGTCGTTCTCGTTCAACTGGAACGTCGGCGCGCCCGTCGAGGTGCTCGACGACGAACCGGAGGTCGTGCGGGCCGGCGACGAGCGGGTCGCGGGGGCCTATGCGCTCGTCGACGACCTGGACGAGGACGCCCTCGACGACAGCGAGGAGTTCGTCGCGGAGGTGCCCGCCGCCGAGCGGACGAGCCTCATCCCCATCGCGGACCTGCCGCGGGCCGGGCAGCCGCCCTCAGAGTCCGCCGAGTCCGCCGAGTCCGACGAGTCCGGGGCGGAGGCGACCGGGCTCATCCGGCTGCCCGAGCAGCCCCCGCGCGACACCTCGGACGCCGAGCGCACCGGCCTGATCCGCGTCCCACCTGAGCTCCGCGTCGACAGCGACACCACCGCCCTCCCGCGCCCGGCCACAGGCCAGGACCGCGCCGACAGCACCGCGGCCCTGCCCCTCCCCGAGGCGCCCCAGGCCCCGGACCGCACCGCCCCCCGCCCGCCCGCCCCGGCCTGGGGCCGCGCCACGCCGCCCGAGGCCCCGGCCGAGCGCACCCAGGTCACCGGCCTGTCCCCGGTCCGGCCCGCCGAGCGCACCCAGGTCATCCGCCTCCCGGGGCCCGCCGAGGTCACCGAGCCGGCCGACGAGGCGCCGCCCGCCGCCGAGCCCGCGCGCGCCAAGCCCCAGCGCATCCAGCCGAGCACCCCCGAGCCCGAGGCGCCCCGCAAGTCCCGCAGGGGCCTGGTCACCGCCGTGGCGCTGGTCGCCGCGGTCGCGATCGCGGCGGCGGTGGTCTTCCTGGTGCCGGGGTTGGCCGCGCAGATCGGCCTGACCAGCGGGGAGCCGGAGGCCAGTGCGCCGCCGCCCGCCGCCGTCGAGTTCACGCCGACGCTCAAGGGGCCCGGCGGGGACGCCGCACCGCCGACGGCGGCGGGGGTGCGCAGCGCGCTGGCCGGGCCCCTCGGCGACCCGGCCCTGGGCACGTTGACCGGCGTGGTGCTCGACCCGGCCACCGGCGAGGTGCTGTTCTCCCAGGGCGCTGACACCCCGCTCGTGCCCGCGTCGACGACCAAGCTGCTGACCTCGGCGGCGGCGCTGCTCGTGCTGCCGCCCGCCGACCAGTGGGTCACCCGCGTCGTCCAGGGCGACAAGCCCGGCACGGTCATCATCATCGGCGGCGGCGACCCCACGCTGTCCTCGCTCGAGCCTGGCAAGAACTCGGTCTACCCGGGCGCGGCACACCTGACCGACCTGGTCAACCAGGTGAAGACCACAGGGGCGGTCGACACGGTGCTGCTCGACCTCGACCGGTACACCGGGCCGCTGCTGGCCGACGGCTGGCTGCCCGGCGACGTCGGCGTGGGCTACATCTCGCCGATGGTGCCCGCGATGCTCGACGGCGGCCGCGCCGACGCCACCAAGGCCACCTCGCCGCGCGCGCAGAACCCGGCGCGCGACCTGGCCGAGGAGTTCGCCGAGCGGATCGGCGCGCAGGTGCCGGACAACGCCATCACCCAGGCGCCCGCCGGGGCCAAGGTGCTCGGCGAGGTGCGGTCGGCGCCGTTCGTGGAGCTGGTCGACACCAGCCTGCAGCGGTCGGACAACGTGCTCGCCGAGGCGCTCGGCCGCGAGGTCGCGCGGGCCAAGGGCAAGGACCCGTCGTTCGCAGGCGCGCGCGAAGCGGTGATCGAGACGTTGCGGGAGAACGGGTTCGACACCACCTCACTGGAGCTCAGTGACGGCAGTGGACTGTCCACCGACAACAAGGTGACCGTGGCGCTGCTGGCCGACGTGCTCGAGGTCGCCGCGTCGCCGGACGGCGGCGACCAGCGCACCGCCAAGCTGCGCCCGCTGCTCGGCGCGCTGCCCGTCGCGGGCGGCAGCGGCACCCTCGCCACCCGCTACCAGCAGGGTGGCGGGCAGCCCGGCCGCGGCTGGGTGCGGGCCAAGACCGGCACCCTGTCCGGGGTCAACACGCTCGCCGGGGTGGTGCTCGACGAGGACGGCCGGGTGCTGGTGTTCGCGCTGATGTCGAACGGCGCGGACGGCCCGGGGACCCGGCCCGCCCTGGACACGATCGCGGCCGCGCTGCGCGGCTGCGGCTGCCGGTGAGGGGTTTTCAGCTCGGGTAGCGTCGTGGGGGTGAACGCGACCAGGACGGATGCCGCCGTGCACGCGGGGCACGACGCGAGCCCCGGGGTCCCGCCGATCGATTGGGACGTCGCCGTCTCGACCGCGAGCAGACTCGTCCGCCCCGGTCCGTCCGTGCCCGTGGCCGAGGCCGAGGCGTCGGTGGCCCGGCTGCGGTCGATCACCGCCGAGGCCGAGGGGCACGTGCGCGAGCTGACCGGGCTCGGCGGCGGGCCGCTGCTCGACGGGGTCGTGGTCGACCGCGCGTCGTGGCTGCGCAGCGCCGCGGACGGCATCGCCGCGATGACCGACGGCGCGCTGCCCACCCGCACCGGCAAGGCCGCCGCGGTCATGGCCGGGACCGCCGGGGTGCAGGCGGGCGTGGTGCTGGCCTACCTGGGCAGCCGGGTGCTCGGCCAGTACGACCCGTTCGCGGGCGAGTCCGGGAAGCTGCTGCTGGTCGCGCCGAACATCGTCGCCGCGCGCCGGGCGCTGGAGGTCGACGCCGCCGACTTCGACATGTGGGTCTGCCTGCACGAGTGCACCCACCGGCTGCAGTTCACCGCCGTGCCGTGGCTGCGCGGGTACTTCCGCGACCAGGTCGCGGGCTTCGTCGGCGGGCTCGAGGACTCGGCGGAGAGCCTGAGCACCCGGCTGCCGGAGCTGCTCAAGGCGGCCAGGGGCAAGCCGGACCCGACGTCGTCGTCCGGTCCGATGGGCGTGGTCGAGTTGATGCAGTCGCCCGCCCAGCGGGCGGTGTTCGACCGGCTGATCGCGATGTCGACGCTGCTGGAGGGGCACGCCGACCACGTCATGGACGCCGTCGGCCCGGTGGTCGTGCCCAGCGTGACCACCATCCGCAAGCGCTTCACCGAGCGGCGCAAGGGCGGCGGGCTGCTCGACCGCGTGCTGCGCAGCCTGCTCGGCGTCGACGCCAAGATGAAGCAGTACGCGGTCGGCGCGAAGTTCACCACCGAGGTGGTCGACACCGTCGGCATGACCGCGTTCAACGCGATCTGGACCTCGCCGGAGACGCTGCCGCTGCGCTCCGAGCTGAGCGACCCGCAGGCCTGGGTCCGCCGCGTCTGCCCATGAGCCGCAAACCGCACCCAGCGGTCGCCGAGACCAGGGTCGCGGTGCGCAGGCTCTTCGGTGGTCGGGACGCGGACGTGTGCGTCGCCGTGTCCGGTGGCGCCGACTCGCTGGCCCTGGCCGCCGCCGCCCGCCACGAGTGCGACCGCGTCGAGGGCCTGGTCGTCGACCACGGCCTGCAGGCAGGCTCCGCCGAGGTCGCGGCCAGGGCCGCCGAGCAGCTCGACGGGCTCGGCTTCGACGCCGTGCGGGTGCTGACCGTCGTCGTCGACGGCCCCGGCGGTCCGGAGGCCGCCGCCCGCCGCGCCCGCCACACCGCGCTGCGCTCAGCGGCCGGGGCCCGCCTCATCCTGCTCGGCCACACCCGCGACGACCAGGCCGAGACCGTGCTGCTCGGCCTCGGCCGCGGGTCCGGGCCGCGCTCCATCGCCGGGATGCGCCCGCTCGACCCGCCCTGGGCCCGCCCGCTGCTGGGCGTCGCGCGGGCCACCACCCGCCGGGCGTGCGCCGCGCTCGGCCTCGAGCCGTGGGACGACCCGCACAACACCGACCCCCGCTTCACCCGCGTCCGGCTGCGCGGCGAGGTGCTGCCGCTCCTCGAGGACGTCCTGCAGGGCGGGGTCGCGGCCGCGCTGGCGCGCACCGCCGCCCAGTTGCAGGACGATCTCGCCGCCCTCGACGAACTCGCCGAGGGGCTCGAACCCGACCCGGCCACCCTCGCCACCGTGCCCGCCGCGCTGCGCCGCCGGGCGCTGCGCCGCTGGTTGGCGGGGTGCGGGGTCTCCGGGTTGACCGACGCGCACCTGCGCTCGGTGGAGGAACTCGTCACGCGGTGGCGAGGTCAGGGGGGTGTGGCGCTGCCCGGTGGCTTGGTGGCGCGCCGCGCGCATGGCAGGCTCACCTGTGGAAGGCCGGAAACCTGAGAGGGGTGCCGTGTACGACGGCGATATCGCGTCCGTGCTCATCTCCAAGCAGGAGATCGACGAGAAGATCACGGAGCTGGCCACCAAGGTGGCCGCCGACTACCCGGAGAGCGGCTCGGACCTGGTCCTCGTCGGGGTCCTCAAGGGCGCGGTCATGTTCATGACCGACTTCGCCCGCGCCCTGCCGGTGCCGGTCCAGTTGGAGTTCATGGCGGTGAGCTCGTACGGCTCGGCCACGTCGTCGTCGGGGGTGGTCCGCATCCTCAAGGACCTCGACCGCGACATCGCGGGCCGTGACGTGGTGATCGTCGAGGACATCATCGACTCCGGGCTGACGCTGTCCTGGCTGCTCAAGAACCTGGCCTCGCGCAACCCGCGCTCGCTGGAGGTGGTGACGCTGCTGCGCAAGCCGGACGCGATCAAGGTCGAGGTGCCGGTCAAGTACGTGGGCTTCGAGATCCCCAACGAGTTCGTCGTCGGCTACGGCCTGGACTACGCCGAGCGCTACCGGGACCTGCCCTACATCGGCACGCTCGATCCCAAGGTGTACTCGGGGTAGCGGTCGGACCCGGCGCGGATGGGCTGTGACCGGCGGGAACCCGGCCGGCCGGTCGCGCGTTGACCCCTCTGTGGCGCCCCTCCGGGCTTCGTCCGGTGAGGGCGCCCACGCGGACGGTACTCTGGTGGGACCGGAGGCCCCGTCCGGTCGGGCAATGGTCGTCATTGCCCCCAGGGCAAGTCAGGGAGGGTGGAGGCCGCCGCCGCGGCCGTAAGCGCATGGATCGCAAGCGCCTGCTTCGCAACCCGCTGCTGTGGATCTTGGCTGCGGTGTTGATCTATTTGGTCTTCAGCCAGCTCTTCGACGACACGCGCGGGTATACGAACGTGTCCACGTCGAAGGCTGTGGCCCAGATCACCGCCGGCAACGTCAAGGAAGCCGAACTCGGTGACAAGGAGCAGCAGCTCAAGCTCACCCTCAACAACGCCATCGAGCAGGACGGGCAGCAGGTCACCCAGATCCTGACGCAGTTCCCGGCCAGGGCGACGCCGTCGATCTACGACCAGCTGATCGACTCGGGCCAGACCGACTTCAAGACCGAGGTCACCCAGGAGTCCTTCCTCACCCAGATCCTGATCTTCCTCATCCCGCTCGGCCTGCTCCTGCTGCTGCTGATGTGGATGATGAACAACGTCCAGGGCGGCGGGAACCGGGTGATGAACTTCGGCAAGTCCAAGGCCAAGCAGTTGTCCAAGGACATGCCCAAGACGACGTTCGCCGACGTCGCGGGCGCCGACGAGGCCGTCGAAGAGCTCTACGAGATCAAGGACTTCCTGCAGAACCCGGGCCGCTACCAGGCCCTGGGCGCGAAGATCCCCAAGGGCGTGCTGCTCTACGGGCCCCCCGGGACCGGCAAGACCCTGCTCGCCCGCGCCGTCGCGGGTGAGGCCGGGGTGCCGTTCTACTCGATCTCCGGCTCCGACTTCGTCGAGATGTTCGTCGGTGTCGGCGCCTCCCGGGTGCGCGACCTGTTCGAGCAGGCCAAGCAGAACTCCCCGTGCATCATCTTCGTCGACGAGATCGACGCGGTCGGCCGCCAGCGCGGCGCGGGCCTCGGCGGCGGCCACGACGAGCGCGAGCAGACGCTGAACCAGTTGCTGGTCGAGATGGACGGCTTCGACGCGCGCGGCGGAATCATCCTCATCGCGGCCACCAACCGGCCCGACATCCTGGACCCGGCGCTGCTGCGCCCCGGCCGGTTCGACCGGCAGATCCCGGTGTCGGCCCCGGACATGTCCGGCCGCAAGAAGATCCTGCAGGTGCACGGCAGCGGCAAGCCGATGGGCGACGACGTCGACCTCGACGGCTTGGCCAAGCGCACCGTCGGCATGTCCGGCGCCGACCTGGCCAACGTGCTCAACGAGGCGGCGCTGCTCACCGCGCGCCAGGGCGGCACGCTGATCACCGGCGCGGCGCTGGAGGAGTCGGTCGACCGCGTCGTCGGCGGCCCGGCCCGAAAGAGCCGGATCATCTCCGAGAAGGAGAAGAAGATCACGGCCTACCACGAGGGCGGGCACGCGCTCGCCGCGTGGGCCATGCCCGACCTGGAGCCGGTCTACAAGCTCACGATCCTGCCGCGCGGGCGCACCGGCGGGCACGCGCTGGTCGTCCCCGAGGACGACAAGCAGATCATGACCCGCTCGGAGATGATCGCCCGCCTGGTGTTCGCCCTCGGCGGCCGCTCGGCCGAGGAGCTGGTGTTCCACGAGCCGACGACCGGCGCGTCCAGCGACATCGACCAGGCGACCAAGATCGCCAAGGCGATGGTGACCGAGTACGGGATGAGCGCCAAGCTCGGCGCCGTCCGCTACGGCCAGGAGCAGGGCGACCCGTTCCTGGGCCGGTCGATGGGCCACGGGGCGGACTACTCCCTCGAGGTCGCGCACGGCATCGACGAGGAGGTGCGCAAGCTCATCGAGGCCGCGCACACCGAGGCGTGGGAGGTGCTCAACACCTACCGCGACGTGCTCGACAGCCTCGTCGAGGAGCTGCTCGAGCGGGAGACGCTCAACCGCAGCGACCTCGAGCGCATCTTCTCCGGCGTCGAGAAGCGGCCGCGCATCACCGCGTTCAACGACTTCGGCGACCGCACCCCGTCGGACAAGCCGCCGATCAAGACCCGGCGCGAGCTGGCGATCGAGCGCGGCGAGCCGTGGCCGGACGAGCAGGAGAAGGCCCGGCTCGAGGAGAAGGCCAGGCGGGAGACCCCGGTCGCGGTCGCGCCCGGTGGTGGCGACCTGCCCGGCGGCCCGCCGCACAGCACCCCGGAACTGCCGCCCGGCACCAACGGCAAGGGCGCTCCGCCGCCCTACGGCAACCCCGGCGCCAACGGCACGCCGCCCTACGGGCAGACCTACCAGCCCGGTCGCAGCTCGGGCCCGCCGCACTACGGCGCGCCCCCCGGCTGGACCCCGGGCACGGCACCGCGCAACAACGGTCCGCAGTGGAACCCGGCCCCGCAGCCGCCCCAGGGCAACGGCCACCAGGCCGAGCAGCCCAAGGGTGACGAGGCCAACGGTGGTGAACGGGACGCTGACGGGCGCGGCAGCGGTTCCTGATGCGATGGTGGCGGCGTGTGGCCGCCGCGATCGACGGAGGTGCCGATGACGACCACGACAGACGGGGCTGGGACGACAGCAGTCCCAGCCCCGGCGTTCAACCAGGAGCGCGCCCAGCGCGCGGTCCGCGAACTGCTGCTCGCCTGCGGTGAGGACCCCGATCGCGAGGGCCTGCGCGAGACGCCCGCGCGGGTCGCGCGCGCCTACGCGGAGCTGTTCGCCGGTCTCTACACCGACCCCGAGCACGTCCTCGACAAGACCTTCGACGTCGACCACGAGGAACTGGTCCTGGTCACCGACATCCCCATGTACTCCACCTGCGAGCACCACCTGGTGCCCTTCCACGGGGTGGCGCACGTCGGCTACATCCCCGCCCTCACCGGCCGGGTGACGGGGCTGTCCAAGCTGGCCAGGCTCGTCGACCTGTTCGCCAAGCGCCCGCAGGTGCAGGAGCGGCTGACCTCGCAGATCGCCGACGCGGTGATGCGCAAGCTCGACGCGCGCGGGGCCATCGTCGTCATCGAGGCCGAGCACCTGTGCATGGCGATGCGCGGCATCCGCAAACCCGGGGCGCGCACCACCACCTCCGCGCTGCGCGGGCAGTTCAAGACCTCCCCCTCCTCGCGCGCCGAGGCCATGCAGCTCATCAACGGGCGCACCAGGTGACGCTGCCCGCCCCCGGCCGCTGCGCGGTGATGGGGGTCCTCAACGTCACCCCCGACTCGTTCTCCGACGGTGGCCGCTTCCTCGACCTCGACGACGCGATCGCGCACGGCCTGGCGCTGTGGCGGCGCGGCGCGGACCTGGTCGACGTCGGCGGTGAGTCGACCCGGCCCGGCGCCGAGCGCGTTGCCCCGGGGGTCGAGGTCGAGCGGGTCGTGCCCGTCGTGCGCGCGCTGGCCGCCGCGGGCGTCGCGGTCAGCGTCGACACCACCCGCGCGGCCGTCGCCGAGGCGGCGCTGGACGCGGGCGCGCAAGTGATCAACGACGTCTCCGGCGGGCGGGCCGACCCGGCGATGGCCGGGGTCGCCGCCGCGAGCGGGGCGCCGTGGGTGCTGATGCACTGGCGCGGGCACAGCGCCGACATGGCGGCCCTGGCCACCTACGGCGACGTGGTCGCCGACGTCCGCGCCGAACTGCTGACCCAGGTGGACGCGGCGCTGGCCGCGGGCGTCGCGCCGGAGCGGATCGTGCTCGACCCCGGCCTGGGCTTCGCCAAGCGCGCCGAGCACAACTGGGCGCTGCTGCGCGGGCTCGACGTGCTGATCGACACCGGGTTCCCGGTGCTGGTCGGCGCCTCGCGCAAGCGCTTC
The DNA here is from genome assembly GCF_009745975.1 of Actinokineospora pegani. Lineage (GTDB taxonomy): Bacteria > Actinomycetota > Actinomycetes > Mycobacteriales > Pseudonocardiaceae > Actinokineospora > Actinokineospora pegani. Next base: position 105,695 of record NZ_WHOL01000065.1, read on the forward strand.
CTGGGCACCCTGCTCCCCGGTCCCGGTGGGTCGCCGCGGCCCCCGGACGGGCGGGAGGACGCCACCGCCGCGATCACCGCCCTCGCCGCCGCCGCCGGGGTGTGGGGCGTGCGGGTGCACGACGTGGACCGCTCGCTGGACGCGGTCGCCGTGGTGGCCGCCATGAGGGGAGTCCGATGACCGACCGGATCACGCTGACCGGGCTGACCGTGCGCGGCCACCACGGGGTGTTCGAGCACGAGAAGCGCGACGGCCAGGACTTCGTCGTCGACATCACGCTGTGGATCGACCTCGCCGAGGCCGCGGCGACCGACGACCTGACCAAGACCGTGCACTACGGCGAGCTGGCCGAGCGCGCCGCCGCCGTGGTCGCGGGCGAGCCGCACGACCTGATCGAGACGGTCGCCACCCGCATCGCCGATGGCGAGATGGGCGACGACCGCGTGCACGCCGTCGAGGTCACCGTGCACAAACCCGCCGCGCCCATCCCGCTGTCGTTCGCCGACGTCGCCGTCACGGTCCGCCGGTCGCGGCGGTCGCGGGGCGGGGCGCGGTGAGCCGGGCCGTGCTGTCCCTGGGGTCGAACCTGGGGGACCGGCTGGCGCACCTGCGCTCGGCCGTCGCCGCGTTCGCCGATGAGGTCGTCGCTGTCTCACCGGTGTACGAGACCGCGGCGTGGGGTGTGGCTGACCAGCCGGACTTCCTCAACGCCGTCTTGGTGGTCGAGTCACCGTCGGTGGACGAGTGGGGCTGGCTGCGGCGCGGCCAGGCGGCGGAGGACGCCAGCGGCCGGGTCCGCGAGGTCCGCTGGGGGCCCCGGACGCTGGACGTGGACGTGGTCACCGTCGACGGGGTGCGCAGCGACGACCCCGAGCTGCTGCTGCCGCACCCGGGCACGGCCGAGCGGGCGACGGTCCTGGTGCCGTGGCTGGACGTCGAGCCGGACGCGGTCGTGCCGGGCGCGGGTCGGGCGCGGGACCTGCTGGCCGGGCTGGACACCGCCGGGGTGCGCAGGCGCGACGACTTGGAGCTGCGGTGAAGCCGACGAACAAGCAGGACCTGCTGCTGGTGGCGATCGCGGGGGCCGTGATCGGTCTGGGCGGGTTCTCCCTGTTCTACGCAGAGCTGCCGGGGGTTCCGCTGGCCGCCGGGGTTCCGCTGGCGGCGCTGGCCGTGGTCGAGGCGCTGTTCGGGTACGGGCTGCGCTCGCGCGTCCAGGGCAGGCCGGGCAAGCCCGTGCAGGCGCTGTCGGCCGCGCGGGCGCTGGCGCTGGCCAAGGCGTCGTCGGTGCTCGGGTCGCTGATGACCGGTGTGTGGGTCGGGGCGCTGGTCTACCTGCTGCCCAAGCGCGACCGGATCACCGCGGCGGCCGACGACGTGCCGGGCGCGGTGATCGCGGCGGTGAGCGCCGCCCTGCTGGTCGCCGCCGCGCTGTGGCTCGAGCACTGCTGCCGGACCCCGGACGACCCCTACACGGATGAAGAACGATCAACAACGTGAGATCCGTTTGGTCTCGGCCGGGTAACAGGCCGGTACGGTAGGGCGCATGACCGATTCGTCCGGCGAGCGTGACGACCGCGCCCCGATGGCGCGGCTGCTGCTCGTGGCGGGTTTGGTCCTGGCGGCGGGGGCCACCGCGGTCCTGGTCTTCGGCGAGTCGTTGAAGTGGATGCGGCTGGGTGTCGTCGCCGCGCTGTGGGCCGCGCTGGCAGGCACGTTCGTCGCCGCCCGGTACCGCAAGCAGGCGGCCGACCGCGCCGCGTCGACGGCCGAGCTGCGCAAGGTCTACGAGCTCGAGCTCGAGCGCGAGGTCGCCGCCCGCCGCGAGTTCGAGCTGGAGACCGCGGCCGAGGCCAAGCGCACCGCCGAGGAGAAGTCCGCCGCCGACCTGCACGCGCTGCGCTCCGAGCTCAAGGACATGCGCGACTACCTGCAGTCGCTGCTCGGCGGCGAGGTCCTCGTCGAGCGCATCGCCCTGCACGCCGAGGCGATCCGGATGCGCGGCCTGGCCGAGTCGGGCACGGGCGGGCCGGGCAACCTGCGCAGGCTGACCGTCGACCAGCACGCCATCGACCCGCACGACGACGGCTGGTTCGACCGCGACAACGTCGAGCAGGAGTGGAAGCCGTCCTGGGACGCCAACCGCCGCCCGGCCGCCGCCCAGTCCACGCGTTCCCAGCCGCAGCGCCAACCGGACTCCCCGCACGCCGCCCCCACCCGCTCCACCCCGAACAGGCCCGGCGCCGCTCGCCCCGGTCAGGCCGACCCCAAGCGCACCGCGGCCCAGCCCGCCCCGTCCGCGCCGCACGGCCCCGGCCACACCACCCCCGGCCAGCCCGAGCCGCAGCGCGCCCCCGGCCAGGCCCCCTCGCGCGCCGCCGCCCCCCTGACCGCCCGCCGCAGGCCCATCGCCGACGCCCGCCACCCCTCCGACGCCTTCCCCGCGGTCGCCAACCCCGGCGGCGGGCGCCCCCTGCGCACCGACGAGGTGGCCAACCGCCACGTCCCCGCGGAGCCCGAGACCAGCACCTTCCCCGCTGTCGCCCCGGAGTCCCGCCCCGCCCAGGCCCCCGCCGACCGCCGCCCGGTCCGCCGCTCCACCGCCACCGGCGCCTATCCCGCGCCCCAGGCAGACGCCCCCCGGCGCACCCCGACGGGGTCCTTCCCCCCCGTCCAGCCCCCGGCTCGCTCCTCGGCCACCACCGCCCGCACCCAGTCCGCGGATTTCGACGAGCCCCGCCGCGCCCCGCAGGACGCGGCCGACCGCCGCCGCTCCGCGACGGCCCCGCAGGACGCGGCCGACCGCCGCCGCTCCGCGACGGCCCCGCAGGACGCGGCCGAGCCCCGCCGTGCTCCCGCGAACGCCCACTCCGCCCCGCAGGGCCCGGCCGACCCCCGCCCCGCCACGACCGGCGCCTACCCGGCCCCGCAGAACCCCGTCGAGCCGCGCCGCGCTCCCACCGGGACCGCCGAGCCCCGCCGCACCCCCACGGGCGCCTTCCCCCCCGTCGAGCGCAGGCCGGTCCAGGACCCAGGCGAGGGCCGCCGCCGAACCCACACCGGCCAGGAGCAGCCCGAGGGCCGCCGCCGAGCCCCGACCGGCACCTTCCCCGCCGTCCCGGCGGGCGGCGACGTCAGGCAGGAGTCCGGCAGGCACGCCCCGGTCGAACCGGCCGAGGGCCGCCGCCGCGCGCAGACCGGCACCTTCCCCGCGGTCGGGGACCCCGGCCGCCGCAGGCCCGAGTCCGACGACGGCCGCCGCAGGCCGACCGCCGACCAGGACGAGGGCCGCCGCCGCGCCGACACCGGCTCGCACGCGACCCCGCCCGCCGAACAGGGCGGCTCCCACGCCCAGGGCAAGTCCGTGGAGGAACTCCTCGCCGCCCACGGCGCCACCACCGCCATCCCCCGCAGGCACCGCCGCCGCGCCGAGGACTGACCGGGCGACCACCAACCCCCGAGCCTGCCCGGTCGAGCCCGGTCGATCCCCTAAGATCACCGCCCGTGTCCGACGCGAAGTTGCACCGGCATACCCCGCGCAGGCTCACGGTGCTCCTCCCGGTGCTCGCGCTCCTCGCGCTGGCCGCGTGCGGGCTGGTCTTGCTCGCGATCAGCACGGCCCGGGTCGGGCTGGCGGCCGAACTGGTCGGCGTCGGGGCCGCGCTGCTGCCCGTCGGGCCGGTGGTGGCCGCCTTCCTGTGGGTCGACCGGTGGGAGCCCGAGCCCGCGAGGCTGCTGTGGACGGCGTTCGCGTGGGGGGCGTGCGGGGCGACGATCACCGCGCTGCTGATCAACAACACCGCCGAGGCCGTCGGCGACCTGGTGCTGGGGGAGGGGCAGGGCGACAAGCTCAGCGCGATCGTGTCCGCGCCGATCTTCGAGGAGGCGGCCAAGGGCGTGTTCCTCCTGGGCATCTACCTGTTCCTGCGGTCGGAGTTCGACGGGGTGGTCGACGGCATCGTCTACGCCGGGTTCACCGCGGCCGGGTTCGCCTTCACCGAGAACATCTACTACTTCGGCCGCGCGTTCAGCGACTACGGCATCGGCGACAGCTCCTCGCCGGGGGTCGTCGCCGCGTTCATCCTGCGCGGGGTGTTCTCGCCGTTCACGCACCCGCTGTTCACGGTGATGATCGGCATCGGGATCGGGCTGGCGGCCAGGACCGCCTCGACCAAGGTGCGGGTCCTCGCGCCGCTCGGCGGCTACCTGGTGGCGGTGGCGCTGCACGCGGCCTGGAACGCCTCGGCGACGCTGGGCAGCGCGTCGACCTTCTTCGCCGTCTACTTCATCGTGATGGTCCCGCTGTTCGGGGCGGTGGTCTGGCTGATCAGCTGGCACCGCAAGCGCGAGCAGGGGGTGATCGCCGCGGCCCTGCCCGCGATGGTCGAATCCGGGTGGATCCTGCCCGCCGAGGTGGAGCCGCTGGCCGACCTCGATGCCCGCAGGCACTGGCGCAGGCGGGTGCGCAAGCGCAGGGGCAGGGCGGCGGCCGCGGCGGTCGAGGAGTACCAGGCCTCGGTGAGCGAGTTGGCGTTCCTCTGGCACGCCATGGCCGTGGGCACGGCCGGGCCGCAGGGGCCCGCGCACGAGACCAAGCTGATCGCCGTCCTGCGCGAGTCCCGCAGGGCGGCGGCCGCGGCGAGCCGGGAAGCGACCACCTGACCTGTGGCGCAGCGGACAACGTGGTGGCGGTCACCTGACGGCCACCACGTCCGCGTCGGGCGGCTACTCTCGCGGCCGTCGTCCGGTACCCGCGCCGTTGCGGGACTGGAACGAGGAGGAGTCACAACGATGTCGTGCAGTGCCGTTCCCGGGGCCGCGTCGTGAGCAGGCCCGCTCGGTTGTCCGTCGGTGTCGTCTCGGCGGGTCGGGTGGGGGCCGTGCTCGGCGCCGCGCTCGCCCGCGCCGGGCACACCGTGGCCGCCGCGGCCGCCGTGTCCCGCGCCTCGCTGCGCCGGGCCGAGGACCTGCTGCCGGACGTGCCGATCCTGCCGCCGGACCAGGTGGTCGCCTGCGCCGACCTGGTCCTGCTCGCCCTCCCCGACGACGTCCTCCCCGGCACCGTGCGCGGCCTGGTCGCCGCGGGCGCCATCCGGCCGGGCCAACTGGTCGTGCACACCTCCGGGGCCAACGGCGTCGCCGTGCTCGGACCCGCCGCCGAGGCCGGGGCGATGACCCTGGCGCTGCACCCGGTGATGACCTTCACCGGCCGCGGCGAGGACCTCCAGCGCATCGCCGCCTGCTCCTTCGGCGTGACCGCGGCAGACGGCGACGAGATCGGGTGGAGCGTGGCCGAGGCGCTGGTCGTGGAGATCGGCGCCGAGCCGGTGCGCGTGCCCGAGGCCGCCCGGCCGCTCTACCACGCCGCCCTCGCCCACGGCGCCAACCACCTGATGACCCTGGTCTCCGACTGCGCCGACCTGCTGCGCGCCGCCGGGATCACCGCCGACGGGGCGGCCGAGAAGGTCATCGGCCCGCTGCTGTCCGCCGCCCTCGACAACGCCCTGCGCCACGGCGACCGCGCCCTCACCGGCCCGGCCGCGCGCGGTGACAGCGGCACCTTGACCACGCACGTCACCGTCCTGGCCGAGAACGCCCCCGAGTTGCTGCCCGCCTACCGCGCGCTGGGCGCCCGCGCCGCGGGCCGAGCCGAGGCGGCCGGGCTGCTGCCCGCCGACCGGGTGCCCGACGTGCTCGCCGCCCTCAGCGAACCCCCAACCCCGGGAGACCCACGATGACACCGGCGACGACGTCCGCCGCCCCCCGCTTCACCCCGGGGAAGCTGCACGTGCACAGCGACGTGGCCACGCTGTCGCGGACCACCCGCGCGCTGCGCGCCACCGGGCGCAAGATCGCGCTGGTGCCCACCATGGGCGCGCTGCACGAGGGCCACCGGGAGCTGATGAGCCGCGCCCGGCGCATCCCGAACACCGTGCTGGTCGTGTCGATCTTCGTCAACCCGCTGCAGTTCGGCGCGGGCGAGGACTTCGACCGCTACCCGCGCCCGCTCGACGCCGACCTGGCCGTGTGCGAGGCCGAGCGCGCCGAGCTGGTCCTCACCCCGTCCGCCGAGGCGCTGTACCCGCCGGGCGCGCAGGTGACCGTCCACCCGGGACCGCTGGGCGACGAGCTGGAGGGCGCCGCCCGGCCCGGGCACTTCGCCGGGGTGCTGACCGTGGTGGCCAAGCTGCTCAACATCGTCCGGCCGGACTTCGCGATGTTCGGGGAGAAGGACTACCAGCAGCTCACGCTGATCAAGCGGATGGTGCGCGACCTGGACATGGAGACCCAGGTCGTCGGGATCCCCACCATCCGCGAGCCCGACGGGCTGGCCATGAGCTCGCGCAACGCCTTCCTCGACGACGACCAGCGCGCGGCGGCGGTCACCCTGTCCGCCGCGCTGACCGCCGGGGCGCACGCCGCCCAGCAGGGCGCCGAGGCCGCCCTGTCCACCGCGCGGTCGGTGCTCGACGAGGCCGACGGGGTCTCGGTCGACTACCTGGAGCTGCGCGCGCCCGACCTGGGCCCCGCCCCGGACGGCGGCGAGGCCCGGCTGCTGGTGGCCGCCAGGCTCGGCGCCACCCGCTTGATCGACAACGTCGCCGTGCACCTGGGCGCGGGCAGCGTTGGGACCTACGTCTGAGGGCGCCGCCCGAGACCGCTTGAGAGGAAATGCCGTGTTCCGCACCATGCTCAAGTCCAAGATCCACCGTGCCACCGTCACCCAGGCCGACCTGCACTACGTCGGCTCGGTCACCGTCGACCCGGTGCTCATGGAGGCGGCCGACCTGCTGCCCGGCGAGCAGGTGGCGATCGTCGACGTGACCAACGGCGCCCGCCTGGAGACCTACGTGATCGCGGGCGAGCGCGGCAGCGGCGTCATCGGGATCAACGGCGCGGCCGCGCACCTGGTCCACCCCGGCGACATCGTCATCCTCATCGCCTACGCGATGATGGACAGCGCCGAGGCCGCCGCCTTCGACCCCAAGGTCGTCTTCGTCGACGCGGACAACGAGGTGGTCCACCTCGGCGCCGACGCCGCGCACGTGCCGGACGGGACCGACCTGGTCAGCGGCGCGGAGACCGCGGACGCGGCCAGGCTGGACGCCCTGCTGACCGCCGAGCGCTGACCGGTGCTGCTCACCGTCGACGTCGGCAACACCAACACCGCGTTCGGCCTGCACAACGGCGCGGACCTGCTGCGCGACTGGCGGGTCCGCACCGACCCGCGCACCACCGCCGACGAGCTGGCGATGACCCTGCGCGGCCTGCTCGGCGAGCACGCCGACCGGGTCTCGGGGGTGGCCGCGCTGTCGACGGTGCCGGTCGTGCTGCGCGAGGTCCGCGCCATGCTGGCCAAGTACTACAAACGCGTCCCCAGCGTCATCGTCGAGCCCGGCGTGCGCACCGGCGTGCCGCTGCTGGTCGACAACCCCAAGGAGGTCGGCTCCGACCGGGTCGCCAACACCCTCGCCGCCCACGACGCCTTCCAGACCCCCTGCGTCGTCATCGACTTCGGCACCATCACCAACGTCGACGTCATCTCCGCCAAGGGCGAACTCCTCGGCGGCGTCTTCATGCCCGGCATCGAGATCTCCGTCGACGCCCTGGCCGCCCGCGCCGCCGCCCTGCGCAAGGTCGAGGTCGTCCGCCCCAGGTCCGTCATCGGCAAGAGCACCGTCGAGTGCCTGCAATCGGGCATCGTCTACGGCTACGCCAGCCAGATCGACGGCCTGGTCGCCCGCATCGCCAAGGAGCTCGACCACCCCGACGACCTCGAGGTCATCGCCACCGGCGGCCTGGCCACCCTGGTCCTCGGCGAGGCCGGGACCATCACTCACCACCGCCCCGACCTGACCTTGCAGGGCCTGCGCCTCATCTACGAACGCAACCAGCGCTAGCGGCGCACAGCCCGCACAACCGTGGTGATCAGCGGCCGGTCGAACTCGCCGTCGGCGGTCTCCGAGTGGGACTTGAGGTAGCTCAAGGCCCGCGCCAGCACGGTCTCCCGCTCCTGCTCCGAAGCCTGGCTGATGTGGCTGTGTGTCAGCAGGGTGCCCAGCATCGAGTCGACGGTCCGCCGCTGCGCGTGGTGGACCTGGACCTGCTCCGGCGGCTTGAGGTCGCGGTGCTCCGGGACCCGGCCGGGGCGGCTGCGGCCCGCGCCGACGGAGGTCTGGGTGACCTCCAGCAGGCCGGAGACCCACGGGACCGAGTCGTCGTCGTGGTTCCAGAAGACGCCGAGGACGCCGCCCGGTCGCAGCACGCGGGTGATCTCCGGGAGGGCCGTGGCCGGGTCGAACCAGTGGTAGGCCTGGCCGACGAGCACGGCCTCGACCGACGCGTCGCGCAGCGGGATGGACTCGGCGGTGCCGTCGCGCATCGGGACGTCGGGGAACCGGCGGGTGAACTCGGCGCGCATGAGCGGGTCGGGCTCGACGGCGGTGACCTCGGCGCCGAGGTCGAGCAGGCCCTCGGTGAGCTTGCCGGTGCCCGCGGCGAGGTCCAGGACCCGGTCGCGGTCGCCCAGCGCCCACTCGATCGCGCCTGCCGGGTACCCGGGGCGGTGGCGGTGGTAATCGGCCGCAGTGGCGCCGAAAGAGGCGGCCCGCTTCGAGAACAGGTCCTCGGACTCCATGCCCGATACGGTAGTCGCGCCCCCACAGGAGGAGGCCCCCGGCGTTCTCCGTACCATTTCGGCCGTGAACGACACCCCGCAGCCCCCTGAGTCGACCGAGCCCACCGCGTCCATCTCAGACGAGCTTCCCGAGCAGATGCGCGTGCGCAAGGAGAAGCGGGAGCGGATGCTGGCCGCGGGGATCGAGCCCTACCCCGTCGAACTCCCGCGCACCCACTCGCTGGCCCAGGTGCGCGCGGCGCATTCCGGTTTGGCCGCCGACACCAAGACCGGTGAAAAGGTCGCGGTCACCGGTCGGGTGATGTTCATCCGCAACACCGGCAAGCTGTGCTTCGCGACGTTGCGGGAAGGCGACGGAAGCGAACTGCAGGCGATGCTCAGCCTCGACGCGGTGGGCGCCGACGCGCTTTCGGCGTGGAAGTCCGACGTCGACCTCGGCGACCACGTATTCGTCTCCGGTGAGGTCATCACCTCCCGGCGCGGGGAACTGTCGGTGTTCGCCGATGAGTGGGCAATGGCGGCCAAGGCGCTGCGGCCGCTGCCGGTCGCGCACAAGGAACTCGCCGAGGAAACCCGCATTCGGCAGCGCTATGTCGACCTGATCCTGCGCCCGCGCGCGGGCGAGACCGTGCGCAAGCGCGCCGAGGTGGTTCGCGCGCTGCGGGACAGTTTCCACCGTCGAGGTTTCCTCGAGGTGGAGACGCCGATGCTGCAAACCCTGCACGGCGGCGCGGCGGCGCGGCCGTTCGTCACCCGCTCGAACGCCTTCGACATGGACTTGTACCTGCGGATCGCCCCCGAGCTGTTCCTCAAGCGCTGCGTTGTCGGCGGCCTGGACAAGGTCTTCGAGATCAACCGCAACTTCCGCAACGAGGGCAGTGATTCCTCGCACTCGCCGGAATTCGCGATGCTCGAGTTCTACGAGGCGTGGGCGACTTACGACACCAACGCGGTGATGATCCGCGAGGTCATCCAGGAGGCCGCGCAGGCGGTGACCGGCTCGCACGTGGTGACCCTGGCCGACGGCAGCGAGTACGACCTGTCCGGCGACTGGACGACGCTGCGCATGTACGAGTCGCTCTCCGGCGCCCTCGGCGAGGAGGTCACCTGGGAGACCCCGGCCGAGGCGCTGCGCGAGCACGTCGACCGGCTCGACCTCAAGCTCGACCCCGCGTACGGCCACGGCAAGCTGGTCGAGGAGCTGTGGGAGCACCTGGTCGGCGACCACCTGGTGGCCCCGACGTTCGTCCGCGACTTCCCGCTGGAGACCTCCCCGCTGACCCGCCAGCACCGCTCGGAGCCGGGTGTGGCCGAGAAGTGGGACCTCTACGTGCGCGGCTTCGAGCTGGGCACCGGCTACTCCGAGCTGGTCGACCCGGTCATCGAGCGGGAGCGGCTGGAGGCGCAGTCGCGGCTGGGCAAGTCCGGCGACGACGAGGCCATGCAGCTCGACGAGGACTTCCTGCGCGCGCTCGAGTACGGAATGCCACCGTCGGGCGGAGTCGGAATGGGCATCGACCGGCTGTTGATGGCACTCACCGGCCTGGGCATCCGGGAAACGATCCTCTTCCCCTTGACCCGGCCGGAGTGACCCGTTCGGGTATCGCGGAAGCACGCAATCCGGAGGATTTGCGCTAACCTGCTTCTCGAGAGCAATTCAGCACGTGGTGGCCGAGTGCTCAATGAGCCAGCAGATTGCCAGCCCGAGGAGGCCCATATGGCGCAGAAGGTCACGGTTTCACTCGTCGACGACCTCGATGGTTCCGTTGCCGAGGAGACTGTCGAGTTCGGGTTGGACGGCGCGTCTTACCAGATCGATCTCTCCTCCGACAATGCCGAGAAACTGCGTGAGGCGCTCGCCGACTTCGTGGAGAGCGCGCGCCGCGCGGGGGGCCGCAAGCGGGCCCTGGCCAAGGCGGTGCCAGGACGCGCCCCGCGCACCGCGTCCGCCGACCGGGAGCAGAACCAGGCAATTCGCGAGTGGGCGCGCAAGCAGGGCATGAACGTCTCCGACCGGGGTCGAATCCCGTCGGAAGTCCTCGACGCGTACAACGGGCAGGCCTGAGCGCGGATCAGCGTTCGGCGAGGGCGTCGGTCCACCGGATCGGCGCCCTTGGCGCGTCCGCTGTCCTGACCCGGTGAGTCGTCCGGGCGATCCGCGTGTCCGGTGATCCCTGTGTCAGGTGATCCGATGTGCCCGCTATTCGGCGGTCGCCTCCGGATTGCGCGGCCAATGCGGTGGGGAATTCCCGCGCTCACTCGTCCCGTGCGCCACACGGGTCACCGGAGTTCTTCCGGGACAGGCGCGGGCAGGTCGAACACGTTCCCTGGCCGTTGTCGAGCAGGTAGTGGAAACAGCAGCTCTCCCGGCGCCGGGTCCACTCCACCGGGCCGCCGTCGCCGCCCACCGGGCGCAGCGTCGACGCCGAGGTGAACGGGGCTGGCCCGCCTTCGAGCACCAGGCCCGCGTCGAGCACGCCCGCGCCCTCGTCGCCGCTGTAGCGCCCGGACAGCCACAGCGCGTTGTCCAGCGCGTCGGTCGCCGCCGCCCAGAGCATCCGCTTGCCCATCCGCACCGTCTTGCCGTAGGCGTCGACGAAGCGGGCGGCGTGTCCGGCGAACCGGCCGCGCAGCACCGCGGCCAGCGCGCGCTCGTCGGCCACCACGTCCGCCCCCGGTGTCCCCGCGGCGGGGTCGTCGGGCAGGCAGGCGAAGCCGGGGGACAGCACGGCCATCGCGTCCGGGTGCGGTCGGGGCCGGGCCATCCGGAAGGCGAGGTCGGCCGGGCCCAGCGCGGGCACCCGGCGCTCGTGGTGGAACAGCAGCCCGCCGACGTAGGCGGGGACCCACAGGTACCAGGACATGACGTACCCGGCGGTGGTCCGCTCGTGCGACTCGCCGTACTGCTGGCGCAGCCAGCCGCCCAACCCGGCCCGCCACCGGTCGAAGCGCTCCGGCTCGGCCAGCAGCTCCGCGCAGGTCGCCCAGCCCGGCTCGGCGGGGCGACCGTAGCGCAGGTCGAACCGGCCCTGGCGCTCGCTCACCCTGGTCAGCGACTCGCCGAGCGGCCCGGGGGGCAGCTCGCGCAGCCGGGTCGCCGCCGTCACGACGCCTGGGCGCGGTCGGGGCCGGTGCTCGCACTGGTCCACATGGGGTGCTCTCTCTGCTCCGCTCGGGCAACTGAGGTATGGCTTACCTTACTAGATACCGGCGTCATCCGACCATGCGAGGCCGCCGACCGGGCGAAAACCGGCGTGTCGAACCACACGCACGGGTGTGTCAGCCTGCTGTTCGCGCTCAGCGGAAAGGGGGGCGCTTGCGGAATCCCTCCCGGTCATCGCACGTTGGAGGGGACGAAGGGATCACCGGGCAACGGCGTCACGGGGGTTCGGCCGCGAGTGGCACTGAACACCGCGGTCGGGCCTACTACAGTGGTCCCACGGTGCTGAATCCGTGCCGAGGGGTGCGGAGAAGGGCCGCCGGCGCAGCAGTCAGGGAGTGCGAATGTTCGAGAGGTTCACCGACCGCGCGAGGCGGGTGGTCGTCCTGGCCCAAGAAGAGGCCAGGATGCTCAACCACAACTACATCGGCACCGAGCACATCCTCCTGGGCTTGATCCACGAGGGTGAGGGTGTCGCCGCCAAGGCGCTCGAGTCGCTGGGGATCGCCCTCGAGGGCGTGCGGCAGCAGGTCGAGGAGATCATCGGCCAGGGCCAGCACGCGCCCAGCGGGCACATCCCCTTCACGCCGAGGGCCAAGAAGGTGCTGGAGCTGTCGCTGCGCGAGGCGCTGCAGCTCGGGCACAACTACATCGGCACCGAGCACATCCTGCTCGGCCTGATCCGCGAGGGCGAGGGCGTGGCCGCCCAGGTGCTGGTCAAGCTCGGCGCCGACCTCAACCGGGTCCGCCAGCAGGTCCTGCAGCTGCTCTCTGGCTACCAGGGCGGCAAGGAGTCCGCGGAGACCGGCGGGCGCGGCGAGGGCACCCCGTCGTCGTCGCTGGTGCTCGACCAGTTCGGCCGCAACCTGACCGCCTCGGCCCGTGAGGGCAAGCTGGACCCGGTCATCGGCCGGGCCAAGGAGATCGAGCGGGTCATGCAGGTGCTGTCGCGGCGCACCAAGAACAACCCCGTCCTCATCGGCGAGCCCGGCGTCGGCAAGACCGCCGTCGTCGAGGGCCTGGCGCAGATGGTGGTCAAGGGCGAGGTCCCCGAGACCCTCAAGGACAAGCAGCTCTACACGCTCGACCTGGGCTCCCTGGTCGCGGGCTCCCGCTACCGCGGTGACTTCGAGGAGCGCCTCAAGAAGGTGCTCAAGGAGATCAAGACCCGCGGCGACATCATCCTGTTCATCGACGAGATCCACACCCTCGTCGGGGCGGGCGCGGCCGAGGGCGCCATCGACGCGGCCTCGATCCTCAAGCCGATGCTGGCCCGCGGCGAGCTGCAGACCATCGGCGCGACCACGCTCGACGAGTACCGCAAGTACGTCGAGAAGGACCCCGCCCTGGAGCGCCGCTTCCAGCCGATCCAGGTCGGCGAGCCCTCGCTCGAGCACACCATCGAGATCCTCAAGGGTCTGCGCGACCGGTACGAGGCGCACCACCGCGTCACGATCACCGACGCCGCCCTGGTCGCCGCCGCCACCCTGGCCGACCGGTACATCAACGACCGGTTCCTGCCGGACAAGGCGATCGACCTCATCGACGAGGCGGGCGCGCGGATGCGCATCCGCCGGATGACCGCGCCGCCGGACCTGCGCGAGTTCGACGAGAAGATCGCCGACGTGCGCCGCGAGAAGGAGAGCGCGATCGACGCGCAGGACTTCGAGCGCGCCGCGAAGCTGCGCGACAACGAGAAGCAGCTCCTGGGCCAGAAGGCCGAGCGGGAGAAGCAGTGGAAGGACGGCGACCTCGACGTCGTCGCCGAGGTGGACGACGAGCAGATCGCCGAGGTCCTGGCGAACTGGACCGGCATCCCCGTCTTCAAGCTCACCGAGGAGGAGACCACCCGTCTGCTCCGCATGGAGGACGAGCTGCACAAGCGGATCATCGGCCAGGAGGACGCGGTCAAGGCCGTCTCCCAGGCGATCCGCCGCACCCGCGCGGGCCTGAAGGACCCCAAGCGCCCCTCGGGCTCGTTCATCTTCGCCGGCCCCTCGGGCGTCGGCAAGACCGAGCTGTCGAAGGCGCTGGCGAACTTCCTGTTCGGCGAGGACGACGCCCTCATCCAGATCGACATGGGTGAGTTCCACGACCGCTACACCGCCTCGCGGCTGTTCGGCGCGCCCCCCGGGTACGTCGGCTACGAGGAGGGCGGCCAGCTCACCGAGAAGGTGCGCCGCAAGCCGTTCTCGGTCGTGCTGTTCGACGAGATCGAGAAGGCCCACCAGGAGGTCTACAACACCCTCCTGCAGGTCCTCGAGGACGGCCGCCTGACCGATGGCCAGGGCCGCACGGTGGACTTCAAGAACACCGTGATCATCTTCACCTCGAACCTGGGCACCCAGGACATCTCGAAGGCGGTCAGCCTCGGCTTCACCAGCGGGACCGACACCAACTCGAACTACGACCGGATGAAGAACAAGGTCCACGACGAGCTCAAGAAGCACTTCCGGCCCGAGTTCCTCAACCGCATCGACGACATCATCGTGTTCCACCAGCTCACGCAGGACCAGATCATCACCATGGTCGACCTGATGATCGGCCGCGTCGAGACGCAGTTGAAGAACAAGGACATGGCCATCGAGCTCACGGCCAACGCCAAGCAGCTCCTGGCCAAGCGCGGCTTCGACCCCGTGCTGGGCGCCCGCCCGCTGCGCCGCACCATCCAGCGCGAGATCGAGGACCAGCTCTCGGAGAAGATCCTCTTCGGCGAGATCCAGCCGGGTCAGATCATCATTGCCGACGTCGAGGGCTGGGACGGCGAAGAGGGCAACACCGACAAGGCCAAGTTCGTCTTCCGGGGCGAGCCGAAGCCGTCGTCGGTTCCGGACTCGCCTCCGGTCGAGCTCTCCGGGCCGGTTGAGTCCGGCGGCGACGAGGGTTCTGCCGAGAACAACGGCTGAGACTGATCGGATCAAGGGCGGTCTTCCCTCCGGGGGAGGCCGCCCTTGTGGCTTTGTGGGGTGGTTCTGCCCTTGAAGCAGCGCGCCCGCCCACCCCAGCGAGCGAACGCCCGCAGACCCCCGGCTTCTCACGGGCCAGCGCTCGCACTCAGTACCCTGGACCCATGGCCGTTGTGAAGATCAATGCGATCGAGGTTCCCGAGGGCGCTGGCCCCGAGCTGGAGAAGCGCTTCGCCGCTCGTCTCGGGGCGGTGGACAACGAGCCCGGGTTCCTCGGCTTCGAGCTGCTGCGCCCGGTCGCTGGTGAGACGCGGTACTTCGTGTTGACCCGGTGGGAGAGCGACGAGCACTTCAAGGCGTGGATGTCCGGCTCGGCCAAGGAGGCGCACGCGGGGGAGCGGGCCAAGCCGGTCGGCACCGGGTCCTCGGTGCTGGAGTTCGAGGTGGTCCAGAGCTCGTCGCCGACCAAGGGCTGAGCCATCAGCGATCCCATCGGCGCGGCCGCTGACCTGGTCAGGGCCGCGCGGGCGGTGCTCGTCTGCGCCGGGGCGGGGATGGGGGTCGACTCCGGCCTGCCCGACTTCCGGGGGACCGAGGGCTTCTGGCGCGCCTACCCGCCGTACCAGCGGTTGGGGTTGGCGTTCGAGGAGCTCGCGGACCCGGTGCACTTCGCCGACGACCCCGAGCTGGCCTGGGGCTTCTACGGGCACCGCCTCCACCTCTACCGCGACACCGTTCCGCACGCGGGCTTCGACATCCTGGCCGGGTGGGGTGCGCGGGTCTTCACCTCCAACGTCGACGGGCAGTTCCAGAAGGCGGGGTTCGAGCACGTCGCGGAGGTGCACGGGTCGATCCACCACCTGCAGTGCTCCCTGCCCTGCAGGAGCGACGTCTGGTCCGCCCACGACGTCGGCGTTCCGATCGACCCGGAGACGATGCGCGCGACCGGGCCCCTCCCCACCTGCCCCACCTGCGGCAGCCTCGCCCGGCCCAACATCCTGATGTTCGGTGACGCCGATTGGGTTCCGGACCGCAGCCAGGCGGGGTTGGACGCTCTCTCCGACTGGCGCCGCGCGCAGCGGGACCTGGTGGTCATCGAGATCGGCGCAGGCCAAGCCGTTCCCACGGTTCGCCGCTATGCCGAGCTCTCCAGTGCCGCGACCGGTGCGCTGATCCGCATCAACCCCCGGGAGCCCGGGATTCGCCACGGTCGAGGGGTGTCTCTCCCCCTCAACGCCGCAGAAGCCCTCCAGCAGATCCAGGACCGTCTCTGAAGCACTACCGGGGAAGCACCAGTTCGGTCAGCACAGCGTTGTGATCGGTGCCGGGCACGTCGTACACCGCTGTCATCTGGGCCCCGACCCGCCGGTCGTACAGCACGTGGTCGATGGTGATTGGCGGCACCCAGTTCTCCTGCCACGTCGGCCGCAGGGCCTCCCCGGTCGACTCCGCCGCGTCCGAGTACCCCCGGTCGAGCAGCCGGTTGAACGCCCCGTGGTCGAGGGTCGCGTTGAAGTCGCCCGCCAGCACCCGGGGGCGTCCGCGGGAGTCCGGGTTCGGCATCGCGTTGAGCTCCCGCTCCCACTGGACCCGGTTCTCCTCTGCCCCCACCGGCGGCATCACGTGCACCGACAGCACCTCGAGGTCGTGCCGACCGGACAGGTCGAGAACGGCCGCGGGCATCTCGAACGAGGTCGGGTGCTGGTTCAGCACGATCTGGCGCAGCGGGACCTTGGCCAGGATGCCGCCGCCCGCGCCGCCCGGCTTGGGGCGCAGGACGCGGTGGGGCAGCAGGTCGGCCAAGCCCTCCTGGTCCAGGGCGGTCACCGCCGCCGGGGTCAGCTCCTGCAGGACCAGCACGTCGGCCTGGGCGTCGCGGACCAGGCGGACGACGGTGGCCGGGTCGGCGAAGCCCAGGCGGAGGTTGACCGACATCAGCCGCACGTGCTGACCGTCGGGGAGGGGGCCGCCGTCGGCGAGGACGCGTGGGGTGATGACGACGCCCAGCGACGCCGACAGCACCAGGGCGACCATGGCCAGCCAGCGCCTGCCGACGAGCAGCGCGAAGATCACCCACACGACGCCCGCCGCGCCCGCGTACGGGGTCAGCGCCAGCGCGGCGACGGTAAAGCGGTTGCCATCGATGCCGACGAGCCGCAACGCTGCCAGCACGCCCAAGCCCAGCACCGGCACCAGGACCAGCACCGTGACCCACCGCCTGCGCCGCCGCCTGGGCGGGGGCTCGTCGAGCAGGTGCTCGCCCGCGGTGGGGGACTGTCGCAGCGCCATGGCACCCAGCATGCCCGAAGCCGGCGCGGTGACAGCGCCCTGTGCCCGGTGTGACAGCGCCCGGGTGCAGGCTGGGCGCACGAGAGAAGGGGGACGCCATGTCCGAGCTGGCCATCGAGGCCGAGGGGTTGGTGAAGCGGTTCGGCGAGACGGTCGCCCTCGACGGGGTCGACCTGGCCGTGCCGAGGGGGAAGGTGCTCGGCGTGCTGGGCCCGAACGGGGCGGGCAAGACCACCGCCGTGCGGGTGCTGGCGACGCTGCTGCGCGCCGACGAGGGCCGGGCCGTGGTCGGCGGGTTCGACGTGGTCGAGCAGGCCACGGCGGTGCGCGGGCTGGTCGGGCTCACCGGCCAGTACGCCTCCGTCGACGAGGACCTGTCCGGCGCCGAGAACCTGGTGCTCATCGGCAAGCTGCTCGGCCTGTCCAAGGCCGAGGCCAAGGCCCGCGCCGCCGAGCTGCTCGAGCGGTTCGAGCTGACCGAGGCCGCCACCCGGTCGGTCAAGACCTACTCCGGGGGCATGCGCCGCCGGGCCGACCTGGCCGCCAGCCTGGTCGGGCGGCCCGAGGTGCTCTACCTCGACGAGCCGACCACCGGCCTGGACCCGCACAGCCGCAACGAGGTGTGGGCGACGGTCCGCGGCCTGGTCGACGAGGGGGTGACGGTGCTGCTGACCACGCAGTACCTGGAGGAGGCCGACCAGTTGGCCGACCTGATCACCGTCATCGACCACGGCAAGGTCATCGCCAACGGCACCCCGAACGACCTCAAGCGCCGCACCGGCAGCCAGACCCTGCAGGTCCGCCCGTCGCTGGCCGCCGACCTCGCGGCGGTCGCGGAGATCCTGCGCCAGCTCACCGGGGTGGAGCCGATCACCAACACGGAGTCCGGCCTGCTCAGCACGCCCGTGGACAACCCCGTCCTGCTGTCCACGGTCGTCCGCCGCCTCGACGAGGCGGGCATCACCGCCGACGAGCTGGCGCTGCGCCTGCCCAGCCTCGACGAGGTGTTCCTCACCCTCACCGGCAAGACCGCCAAGGTCGACAAGGTCACAGAAGGGAGCCCCGCGTGACCGCCCCCGCCGCGCACACCATCGGCCCGGTCCAGGCCGTGCGCCACGGCCTGGTCCTCGCGGGCCGCTCCATCACCAAGATCCGCAAGACCCCGGCGTCGCTGCTGGACGTCACCCTGCAGCCGATCATGTTCCTGCTGCTGTTCGTCTACCTGTTCGGCGGCGCGATCGCGGGCAGCTCCGACGAGTACCTGCAGATGCTGCTGCCCGGCCTGATGGTGCAGAACATCGCCTTCGCCAGCCTGGGCACCGGCATGGCGCTGAGCACCGACATCTCCAAGGGCGTGTTCGACCGCTTCCGCGCCATGCCCATCGCCCGGTCCGCCCCGCTGGTCGGCGCGGTGCTCGGTGACGTGGTCCGGTTCGTGGTCACGTTGGCCGTGCTGATCACCTTCGCGGTCGTCCTGGGCTTCCGCGTGCAGACGGACCCGGTCCGGTTCCTCATCGCCGTCGCGCTGATGATCCTGTTCGGGCTCTGCCTGTGCTGGGTGTCGGTCTTCGTCGGCATGCTGGTGAAGAGCCCGCAGGCCGTGCCGGGCACGCTGACCGCGTTCATCCTCCCGCTCACCTTCGGCAGCAACGTCTTCGTGCCCGCCGACACCCTGCCCGGCTGGCTGCGGGTGTGGGTGGACGTCAACCCGGTCACCCACCTGACGACCGCCGCCCGGGGACTGCTGCTGGGCGGCGAGTGGGCGGGCAACGCGGCCATCGCGTTCGTGTGGGGGCTGGGCATCGTCGCGGTGTTCTTCCCGCTGGCGCTGCGCGCCTACCGCCGCCGCGTCGGCTGACCCGACCGAGGCCGACCACCGCGCCGCTCAGGTGCGGTGGTCGGCCTTTTCGGCCACAGTGGACAGTACTTTGAGGAGTTCCGTGAGCGCTTCGGCGCGGGGCAGCTCGCTGGCGGCCGTGTAGACCTCGTGGCGCCGCTCCTGGCCCAGCGCGGCGTCCAGCTCCGCGGTGAGCGCGGACAGCTCGGGGTTGCCCAGGTCAGGGGCGCCGCGGGTGGCCGTGGTCAGGCCGAGCAGGCGGGCGGCGGTCTCGGGGTCGCCCTCGGCCCGGCACAGCACGGCGACCGCCTCGGCCACGCCGCTGAGGATGGGCGTGTCGGTAACGGGCACCTGGTCGCCGGTGGCCTCGGTCAGCCAGCGTCGGGCCCGGGGGAAGTCCTCGGCGGCGGTGGCGATCTGGATGCCGACGGTGGCGAACATGACGCGGAGCTGCGCGGCGCGGTCGCCGAGCTGGGCCAGGTGCGGCAGGCCGGTGGCGAACTCGGCCTCGGCGCCCGCCAGGTCGCCGCGCAGCCGCAGCACCGTGGCCAGCCAGGCGCGCACCAGCAGCGACAGGTCGTCCGCGCCCCGGTCGGCGACCAGGACGAGAGCCTCGCGGAGCTGCTGCTCGCCGCCCGCCAGGTCGCCCGCCCTGGCGCGCTGCACGCCCATCCTGGCGATCACGCCGGGCAGCTCGTCGGCCGCGCCCAGCTCGCTGGCCAGGCGCACGGCCTCCTCGGTCGCGGCGATGGACGCGGCGTGGTCGCCGAGCAGGGACCGGCGCTCGGCGACCTGGCCGACGGCCATCGCCTGCCCCCACCGGTCGCCCAGGTCGCGGAAGCGGGCCAGCGCGCCGGTGGCGGCGGCCTCCGCGCCGAGCAGGTCGCCCGCGTTCTCCAGCAGGAACGCCCGGCTCAACTCGGCCATCCCGCGCGCCCACGGGTCCGGGTGCGCCTCGGCCCGGCCCACCGCGGTCCACGCGCCCGCCACGTCGCCGGTGAAGGCGGCCAGCATCGGCTCCATCACGGCCAGCAGCGGGTAGCCGCTCATCGCGTCGACGGCGGCCAGCTCGGCGCGCAGCGCGATCGTGACCGCGCGGTCGGGGAGGCCGTGGCTGTCGTTGAACAGGGACAGCGCGCGCAGGGTCACCCTGGCCGCGTCGGGCATGTCGCCGGGCATGGCCGCGACGGCGGAGATCAGGTTCGTGGCCTCGCGGTGGTGGCCGCCGATCATCCAGTACCACATGGCGCCCAGGGCCAGCGCCGCCGCGGCCTCGGTGTCGCCCGCGCCGACGGCCGCGCGCAGGGCGCCGAGCACGTTGCCGTGGTCGGCCTCGATGCGGCGCAGCCAGTGCACCTGCTCGTGCCCGCGCAGGTGCGGCTCGGCGGCTCGCAGCAGCGTCAACACGCACCGGCCGAACGCGACCCGCACGCTCTCGGCCTCGCCCGACTCGCCCAGCCGCTCGGCCGCGTACGCGCGGACGGTCTCCAACATCCGGTAGCGCACCTCGGCGCCCGGCTGCCCGGGCACGACCTGCACGAAGGACTTCTCCACCAGCGACGCCAGCACGTAGACCACGTCTTCGGCGGGCAGGCCCGCGCCCGTCCCGACGGCGACGACCGACGACTCGGCGGCGGGCGCCGGGAACACCGACAGCCGGGCGGCCAGCCGCCGCTCCCGCTCGTCGAGCAGGTCCCAGCTCCACTCGACCACCGCGTGCAGCGTGCGGTGCCGGGGCATGGCGGTGCGGTTGCCGCCGGTCAGCAGCCGGAACCGGTCGTCGAGCCGGTCGGCGACCTGGCGGACGGTCATCGACCGCAGCCGCGCCGCGGCCAGCTCCACCGCCAGCGGCAGCCCGTCGAGCCCGCGGCACACCTCGGCCACCTCGTCGACGTGCTCGGCGGTGCTGAACCCGGGGGCCGCGGCCTCGGCCCGGTCGGCGAACAGCCGCACGGCGTCAGCGGCCAGCACCGCCTCGACCGGCGCGCCCTCGGCGGGCACGGCCAGCGGCCCGACCCCGAGCACCACCTCACCGGTGATCGCCAGCGGCTCGCGGCTGGTGGCCAGCACGGTCAGCCCCGGGCAGCGGGCCAGCAGCGCGTCGGCCAGCTCGGCCGCGGCGGCCACCACGTGCTCGCAGTTGTCCAGCACCAGCACCCCGCGCTGCCCGGCCAACACCTCGGCGACCCGGTCGAGCACCGGCGACGGCGGCTGCGGCGCGCCCGTCGGCGCCTCGATCAACCGGGTGTCGCGCCCGCCCAGCGCGCCGAGCACCGCGCCCGGCACGTCCTCGTCCGAGCGCACCCTGGCCAGCTCGACCAGCCAGCTCCGCCCGCTGCCCACCGTGGCCTCGGCGGCCAGCCGGGTCTTGCCCGCGCCGCCCGGTCCGACCAGGGTCACCAGGCGCGCGGTCGTGAGCAGCCGGGTGACCTCGGCCAACTCGGCGTCGCGGCCGACGAAGCTGGTCAACGCCGCGGGGCGGCCGGTCGGCGGGGGCGCGGGCCGTTCACCGCGCAGCACGGCCAGGTGCTGCTCGCGCAGGGCCTGCCCAGGCTCCACCCCCAGCTCGTCGTCGAGCGCCCGGCGGACCCGCTCGAACTCGGCCAGCGCCTCGGCCTGCCTGCCCGCCGCGCTCAGCGCCCGCATCAGCAACCCGGCGGCGCGCTCCCGCAGCGGGTGGGCGGTGACCAGCTCGCGCAGCCGCGCCACCGCCTCCACGTGCCCGCCCAACTCCACCTCGGCGGCCAACTGGTCCTCGACCGCCGCCACCCGCAGCTCCGTCAGCCGCGACACCACCGGCCCGGCGAACGGCGCGTCGTCCAACCCGGCCAACACCGGCCCCCGCCACAACGCCAACGCCGCCCGCAACACCTCAGCCCCCTGCGCCACCCGCCCCGCCCGCAGCGCCTCCCGCCCACTCACCACCAACCCCTCGAACCGGTGCGCGTCCACGTCGTCGGGCCCGATGACCAACCGGTACCCAGCCGAACCCGACTCCACCAGCCCCGCGGACTCCACCCGCAACGCGCGCCGCAACCGCGACACCACCGACTGCAACGCGTTGCTCGCGTCGACGGGCGGACGATCTCCCCACAGCGCGTCGATGAGCGCCCCCGCGCCAACGAACCTCCCGGCGTCCAGGGCCAGCCGGGTCAGCAGCACCCGCAGCCGGGTTCCGCTCAGCTCCAGCTCCGCCCCGTCCGCGCCGGTGAGGCGCAGCGGTCCCAGGATCGCGACCTGCACGGTGCCAGCTTCGCAGGTCCGGGAGGGGGAGCTGTGGATAACCCCGCTTCGTGGCCGCTCCCCCGGACGAACGCATCCACCTCAACGAGCCCGTCGGCGGTTGATGGGTGGGTCAGCGGAGGGCGCCGGGGTAGAGGTAGCGGTCTTCTGGCTTGTTCGCGTCGCGGAACCAGGACTTGAGGAAGGCTCGGAGGTCGGGTTGGCCGGAGATCTCGGTGGCCATGTCCTCGAACTCCGGCCAGGTGGCGTTCCCGTCCCGGTGGGTCGCCGCCCACTGCTTGAGCAGGGTGGCGAAATCGTCGTCGCCGATCTGGTGGCGGAGGGCGTGCATCGCCAGTTGGCCCTTGGTGTAGACGGCCGTGAACTCGTTGCCCTCGCCCATGTCGTACAACTTGCGGTCCCAGTAGCGGTTTGGCGCCTTCGCCGCTGTGTCGCGGAAGCGGGCGTCCAGGTCGACGCCGGTCTTCTCGTCCCAGAGCCACTGGGCGTAGGAGGCGAGGCACTCGTTGAGGCAGATGTCGGCCCAGTTCTCGATCGAGACGCTGTTGCCGTACCACTGGTGGGCCTGTTCGTGGACGATCGTCTCCAGGTCGGCCCACTTGGCGTAGATGGGCCTGGTCTGGGTTTCCAGGGAGAAGCCGATGTTCTCGTTGAGGAAGATGCCGCCCGCCGCGGATTGCGGGTAGGGGCCGAACTTCTCGGTGAGGAAGGCCAGGACCTCGGGCACCCGGCGCTCGTCGGGCATCCGGGACTCGGCGCCCGGTGCGTACGCGTCGACGACCGGGGTGCCGTCGGGGAGCTGGGAGCGCTCGAAGGTCCACTTGTCGATGCCGATGGTGGTGACGTAGGAGACGACGCGGGTGGGCTCGACCCAGGTGTAGGTGGTCCACCCGTCCTCGCGGACCGGCTCCTCCTCGCGGCCGATGGAGACCACCGACCACGGGTCCGGCACCTTGGCGCGCACGCTGAACGTGGCCTTGTCGCGCGGGTGGTCGTTGACCGGGTACCAGGCCGAGGCCGAGTGCGGCTCGCCCGCGGCGAACGCGCCGCCGGAGGAGGAGATCTGCCAGCCGTTGACGCCCAGTCCGCTGTCGACCGACTCGGGCACGCCGGAGTAGACGACGCGGGTCTTGAACGTCGTGTCCTTGCCGATGGGGGTCTTGGGGGTGATGACCAGCTCGTGCTCGCCCTCGCGGCGGGTCTCGGCCTGCTGCCCGTCGACCTCCACCCGGCTGACCTGGAAGCCGGTCAGGTCCAGGTTGAACCGGCTCAGGTCCGCGCTGGCCCTGGCGGTGACCGTGGTGTCGCCGTCGAGGTTCTTCGTCGCCGGGTCGTAGGTGACGCTCACGGCGTAGTCGAGCGCGTCGTAGCCGCCGTTGCCGTCGTCGGGGTAGTACGCGTCGCCCATGCCCTCGGCGCCCTCGGTGCCGGTGACCTGCGGCGGCGGGGCGACGGTGGTCGTCGCGCCGCCGGCGTCCGGGACGGGGGCGTTCGTGCAGCCCGCCACCGCCACGACGGCGAGCAGGGGGGTGGCGACGCGGAGCAGGCTGTGCCGGGGCATGGTCCCCATCATGACCGCTGCGCGCCCCGGCCGGGGCGCGTGGGGCAGACTCGGTCGCGTGGACATCGTCGAGTTCGGCGGCACCGGCGCCCCGATCGTCCTGCTGCACGCCCTGATGGGCCGCGCGTCGACCTGGTGGCCGTGCGCCGACTGGCTCGCCCGCCACGGCCGCGTCCTGGGCTACGACGCCCGCGCCCACGGCCGCCACCCGCTGCGCGGCCCCGGGTCCACCGCCGACTTCGTCGACGACCTCGCCTCGGTGCTGCGCCGCACCGGCCCGGCCGTCCTCATCGGCCACTCCATGGGCGCCCTGCACGCCCTGGTCGCCGCGTCGGTCCACCCGCACCTCGTCCGCGCCGTGGTCGCCGAGGACGTCGGCGTCGACCTGCGCGGCCGCACCTCCGACGACTGGCGGGCCCTGTTCGCCCAGTGGCCGACGCCGTTCCCGTCCATGGCCCACGTCCGCGAGTTCTTCGGCCCCGCCGCCGACTACTTCGCCGAGTGCGTCGAGGAACGCGCGGACGGCTACCACCTCATCGCCGACCTGGAGTCCCTGTTCGCCATCGCCGAGGAGTGGGGCCGCCGCGACTACTGGGACCACGTCGAGCGCGTCCGCTGCCCGGTCCTGGTCATCGAGGCCGAGCACACCGTCATGCCCGCGGGCCAGCAGGCCCAGATCCCGCGGCGGGCCCCCGGCGGCGGCCACCACCTGGTCGTCGAGGGCGCGGGCCACCTGGTGCACGCCGCCGCCCCGGAGGTCTACCGGGGAGCCGTCGAGGCGTTCCTGTCCGAAGTCCTCTGACCCCCCGCGAACGGCGGAAGCTAGAACGTGTGGAGGACCTCATGCGCGCCCTTTGTGTCCACAACGGACACTTCGCGCACCCGGCACCGCAGCGGCCGCACCGGGAAGACCGCCTCGAAGCCGCGCACGACGTCCGCGTCGGGGACGCCCGACAGCAGGGACACGTGCGGGACCCAACTGCCCGGCAGGTAGTAGGTGTTGGGGTTCTTGACCTTGCCCGCCAGCACGTCGTGCAGGGCGTTGTGCACCGCGAGCAGCTCGCCGTCGGTCACCGCGCCGAGCATCAGGACGTTCTCGGTGGTGGCGAACGTGGCCAGGGAAGACAGCCAGACGGTCGGCATGGACAGCACCCGCAGCTCCGCCGCGAGGGCCGCCCGGGTCCGCGCCGGGATGTCGGTGGCGGCGGCGAAGGTCAGGTGCGGGGGCAGCGGGGAGGTCGCGCCCACCCGGTCCCGCAGCGCGCGGATCGCGGCGTCGGCGGTGGGGTCGAAGGTGGCGATGACGGCCTGGGGCATGGACGGGAGTGTGCCAGTGCGGCTTGGCCCGGCGCCTGGGCCGAGGGCCGGGCCAAGCGCGTCAGCGGCTGAGCAGCGCGCGCCAGTCCTGGGTCTCGACGCGCGTCAGCGCGCGGTCGCGGGCCAGCAGGCGCGCGGCCGCGGCGGCCTCGCTGGTGTCCGACAGGGACACCGGGCGGACCAGGGACGGCCAGGCGCCCGCGCCGATGAGGTCGCGTTCGTCGGCGACCCGGCTCGCGTAGCAGGGCTCGTGGGGCAGGGCCGCCTTGTCGTGGAAGCGGCGCATGGCCGCGGCGGTGGACCCGCCGAAGACGCCGTCCGCGGGGAGGTCCCGGGCGCCCGTCTCCCGGAGGAGGTGCTGGGCGGCCTTGACCTTGTCCCCGGTGTCGCCCGGCTTGAGCAGGGGCCAGGTCCGCGGGTGGGTGACCGCGCGGCCCAGGACGCCGCCGACCGCGTTGCGCAGCTCCGGGAGGCGGCCGTAGAGCACGCCGCCGGGGCACTCGGTGGAGTTGAAGTCGCGGTGGCCCCGGATCTCCGCCGGTGCGATGTCGTACTGGTCCGCGATGTA
This sequence comes from Actinokineospora pegani, assembly GCF_009745975.1. Classification (GTDB taxonomy): domain Bacteria; phylum Actinomycetota; class Actinomycetes; order Mycobacteriales; family Pseudonocardiaceae; genus Actinokineospora; species Actinokineospora pegani. The sequence goes on from NZ_WHOL01000065.1 coordinate 131,214, forward strand.
GGCGACCAGGCCGACCAGCGAGTCCCACAGGGCGCTGGTGACGTCGACCGAGGTGTACAGGCCCTCGTTCTCGATGCCGATGATCTCGCTGTTGTGGTTTCCGACGTTGGCGCCCATGACGTGCTGGGCGCCGCCGCGCAGGATCTCCAGGCTGCGGTGGCGGCCCTCGGTGATGTGCCCGCCCCGGCTGTTGGTCAACTGCTGGCCGGAGTCGACCCACCCGTTGCCGTCCATGTGGTGGTTCTGGATCGACCGCGAGATCTCGTACGCGTGGTCCAGCGAGTAGTCGGTGCTGTTCGGCCCCGCGGTGTGGTGCACCACGATGTAGGTGGGCCTGCGGTCGAGCACCTCGATGGCCGCGTGCGGGGAGCGCGCGCCCCAGGCGGCACATGAGTGCATGGTCGGGGCGGCCGCGGCGGCAGGGCCCGCAGCGGCCGCGGTGGCGGTGAACACCGGCAGGGTGGCCCCCGCCGCTCCCACCGCGATGCTGGTTCTTAACAAGTCTCGCCTGGTCATAGCCATCGCGATCTCCCTCGACGTCGGGGTCGGTGACCCCAGATCGGTGATTGGCGCCACTGACGGTAAGCAGCGCCGCCCGAGGGAGGCAATAGTTTGCCAACTATCCAGCTAACAGGTTGACCAGTTTCAGGGGTTGACCCCTAGCAAAGGTTTGTCTCGGTGCTCGCCGGGCAATGCGAAGCGGCCGTCGGTGGTCTGCTCGACGAGGCCGTCGACCAGCAGCGAGTCCAGGCAGCGGTCGCGCTGGCCCGCGTCCGGCCACACCAGGTCCAGGCGCTGCTTGGTGGCCGGGTCGGGGGAGTCGCGCAGGACGTCGAGGAGCAGGCCGCGGACCTGGCGGTCGGTGCCCGCGAACCTCTGCACCGCCTTGGCCGGGCCCGCGTAGGCCGGGCGGCCGTTGCGCTGCCAGGCGCAGCCGCCGCGGACCGGGCAGGCGGCGCAGCGCGGGGTGCGGGCCACGCAGACCACCGCGCCCAGCTCCATCAGCGCCGCCGAGGCCTTGGCCGCGTCAGCGGGCTCCTTGGGCAGCAGCTTGTCCACGTCGGCCAGGTCCCGCGTGGTCGACGGCGGACCGGCGTCGCCCGCGCCGTGCACGGCCCGCGCCACCACCCGCCGCACGTTCGTGTCGACCACCGGGCAGCGCAGGCCGTAGGCGAACGCGGCCACGGCGCGGGCGGTGTAGGCGCCGACGCCGGGCAGGCCGAGCAGCGTGTCGATGTCCGAGGGCACGATGTCGCCGTGGTCGGTGGAGATCACCCCGGCCGCCGCGTGCAGCCGCAGCGCGCGCCGGGGGTAGCCGAGCTTGCCCCAGGCCCGCACGACCTCGCCCTGGGTGGCCGCGGCCAGCGCGGACGGCTTCGGCCAGCGGACCAGCCACTCCCGCCAGATCGGCTCGACGCGGGCGACCGGGGTCTGCTGCAGCATGATCTCGCTGACCAGCACACCCCAGCCCGTGGTGCCCGCGTGACGCCAGGGCAGGTCGCGGGCGTGCTCGTCGAACCAGACGGACAGGGCTGCCGTATCCACCCGACCAGTCTAGGAAGCCAGGTCTTCCGGGAACCGGGCACCACGGCGAGTGGCAGTCGTCTGGCCAAGCCGGGAACGATGCCGGGCGGGCACGAGGGGGTGGGTGGCGGGAGGAATGGGCGGAGTCACTCGACCTCGGTGATCTTCGCCGTCTGCACGTCGTAGACGAAGCCGCGCACGTTGTCGGTGTGCGGGATGAACGGGCTGATCCGCACGCGCTGCAGCGACTCGCGCACCGACTGCTCGACGTCGCGGAACGCCTCGACGGCCCACGGCGGGCGCAGGCCGGTGTCGGCGGCGACCTCCTCGCGGAACTCGTCGTCGGTGAAGGTCGCCAGGCCGCAGCGGGTGTGCTGCATGACGATGACCTCGCGGGTCTGCAGCTTGCGCTGGGAGATCGAGATGGAGCGGATGACGTCGTCGGTGACGATGCCGCCCGCGTTGCGCATGATGTGCGACTCGCCGTGGGAGAGGCCGAAGACGTCGAAGACCTTGATCCGGGCGTCCATGCAGGTCACCACGGCCACGTGCAGGCCCGGCACGGGCGTGGGCACGTCGGGTGAGCCGAGGTCGGGTCCCTCGGCGTGGCGTTGCAGCAGGTCGTCGATCGCGGTCACGGGCCAGCCCTTCGGTCGGTCCACATTGTTCTACCCATGAAATCGGGTCACCGCACGCCCGGACAAGGTGATTTGGCCGATGTCACCACGCGTGCACGCGGAGTCAGCGGATCACCCCCGATCGGGCGTTCCGTCTTCAGCGTTCCAGCCCAGTCGCGGGGTTACCGTCAAGGCGTGATCGACCCCAAAGCACCGCACCCGCGCCAGGTGTACCTGCGGCGGAGGGTCATGGCCCTGACCGGGGCCGTCGTCGCCGTCCTCGCGCTGGCCTGGGGCCTCACCCTGCTCATCGGGCGGGACGAGCCCGAGGTCGGCACCGCCGCGGGCGCCGGGGGCACCCCCGCGCCGGAGCCCGCAGCGCCGTCGACGACCGAGTCCTCGGCGCCCCCGTCCTCGACGACCCCACCGCCCTCGGAACCGCCGCCGTCCGAGCCGCCGCCGCCCGCCCCGCCGCCGCCGGACCCCGAGCAGCCCTGCCCGGACGCCTCGACCGCGGTCACCGCCGAGCTGACGGCCCCGTCGTTCCGCGTCGGCCAGCGCCCCGGCCTGCGCCTGGTGATCACCAACAACGGCCCCGCCTGCACCCGCGACATCGGCCGGGGTCAGCGCGAGCTGGCCGTCACCACCGCGGCGGGCGAACGGGTCTGGTCGATCAACGACTGCTCGACGGCCGCGGGCTCGAAGTCGCGAGTGCTGCAGTCCGGCGAGCGGCTGACGTTCGACGTGACCTGGGCCGGGCGCACTTCCGCGCCCGGCTGCCCCACGGACCGGTCGCCGGTGGCGGCGGGCGAGTACCGGCTGTTCCCGCGACTGGGCGAGGTCGTCGGCGAGCCCGCCCCGTTCACCGTGACGCCGTAGCCGTCAGGGCCCGAACCAGCGCTCTTCGGCCGTCCTCGGCGGGGCGGCCGTGGCACCGGACAGGATCTCGGTGTCCAGGGTGACCTCGCGCGGCCGGGTCGGGTCGACCGAGGCGAGCAGCAGCTTGCCCGCCGCCCGGCCCTTCTCCAGCACCGGCTGGCGCACGGTGGTCAGGCCGTGGCGCTCGGCTTCTGGGATGCCGTCGAACCCGGTGATCGACAGGTCCTGCGGCACCCGCAGGCCCCGGCGCCTGGCCTCGTTCATCGCGCCAAGGGCGAGGATGTCGGAGGTGCAGACCAGCGCGGTGAGCTGCGGGTCGGAGTCGAGCAACTGGGCCGCGGCGGACTCGCCGCTGGCGGTGCTGTGGTCGAAGCGCTCCACCACCGGCACCCTGGCCCACTCCACCCCGGCCGCGCCGAGCGCGTCGGCCACCCCGGACAGCCGGGCCCGCTGCACGTGGAAGTGCGCGGCCTGCTGGCGCTCGACCGAGGCGAACCCGTCGTTGCGGTCGCGGGCCAGGCGCATGCAGATGACGCCGACGCGGCGGTGGCCCAGGGTCGTCAGCCGCTGGGCCAGCGCGGTGATGGCGGCCCGGTCGTCGATGCCGACCCGGTCGACGCCCTCGACGATCGGCTGGTCGGCGACCACGGTCGGCACCGGCCGCGACAGCACGGCGGCCAGGTGCGGGTCGTCGTCGGGCACCGAGTAGACGACGAACCCGTCGACGCCCGCGCGGTGCACGGCGGCGACGTCCTCGCGCTCGGGGTTGATCGGCACCAGGTGCAGGCCCTGGCCCGCCCCCTCGCAGGCCAGGGCCAGGCCCTCGAGGAAGCCCAGGGCGGCGGGGTCGCGGAAGGCGTAGGACAGGTTCTCGGTCAGCAGCAGCCCGACCGCGCCCGCCTTGCGGGTGCGCAGCGACCTGGCCACCGGGTCCGGGCCCGGGTAGCCCAGCCTGCGGGCGGTCTCGAGCACCCGGCGGCGCAGCTCCGGGGAGAGCTGGTCGGGTCGGTTGTAGGCGTTGGAGACCGTCGTCCTGGAGACCCCGAGCTCCGCCGCGAGCGACGCCAAGGTCGCCGGGCGACGAACGTGCATTGACCGCGCCATGTCCTGACCGTAACGGTTCAGAACCACTTGCAGAAGCCCGCCGAGTGCCCGGACGCGCTCGTGGTGTCACCCGGTTGGATGACGGTGGTCCGGGGGGCTGACGTAAGCTGAAAGCGACAACGGTTTCCATTATCGTGATCTTGGTGCGCAACCCCCAGGGAGACACCCATGCGACCCCGCCCGCGCAGACCTCGCGCCGCCCTCCTCGGCCTCGCCGGAGCCGCCCTGTTGACGGTGACCGCGTGCGGTGGGTCACAGGCTGACAGCGGCTCGGACGGGGCGATCACCGTCGTCGCCTCCACGAACGTCTGGGCCAGCGTCGCCCAGGCCGTGGGCGGGGACGCCGTCGCCGTCAGCTCGATCCTCACCGACCCGAGCGCCGACCCGCACGGGTACGAGGTCAAGCCCGCCGACGCCACCAAGCTGGAGGGCGCGAAGGTGCTGGTCTCCAACGGCGGCGGCTACGACGACTTCTTCACCAGCCTGTCCGACCGGGTCGCCGACGCCCGCAAGATCGTCGCCTTCGACCTGTCCGGCAAGGGCGGGGCCGAGGAGCACGCCGAGGGCGAGGAGCACGCGCACGAGGGCGAGGAGCACGGCCACGACCACGGCGCGGTGAACGAGCACGTCTGGTACGACCTGCCGACCGTGCGCAAGGTGGCCGACAGCCTGGCCACCGAGCTGGGTGCGGTCGCCCCCGACCGCAAGGACGAGTTCGCCGCCAACGCCAAGGCCTTCGGCGACGGCCTGACCGCGCTGACCACCAAGGCCGTGGCCATCGGCGCGGCCAAGCCGGGCGCCAAGGTGGTCGCCACCGAGCCGGTCGCGGGCTACCTGCTGGAGACCGCGGGCCTGACCGACGCCACCCCGGAGGCGTTCTCCGAGGCCATCGAGGACGAGACCGACCCGCCCGCCGCCGCCGTCGCCGAGACCGACGCGCTGGTCACCGGCAAGCAGGTCGTGGCCGTCGTCTACAACGGCCAGACCGAGACGCCGCTGACCAAGCAGCTCAAGGACAAGGCCGCGGCGGCCGGGGTGCCGGTCGTGGGCGTGACCGAGACGCTGCCCGAGGGGGCCACCGGCTACCTTGACTGGATGACCAAGCAGGTCGACTCACTCGCGGGAGCCGTGTCCCAGGCATGACCACCACCACAGCATGAGCGCCACCCCGGCGGTCACCCTCTCCGGAGCCCGGCTCGCCTACGGCGACCGGGTGCTGTGGGACGGGCTGGACCTCGACGTCGCCCCCGGCGAGTTCGTGGCCGTGCTCGGCCCCAACGGGTCCGGCAAGACCAGTCTGATGCGCGTGCTGCTCGGCCTGCGCGCGCTGTCCTCGGGCACGGTGACCGTCGCGGGGCAGGCCCCCGGCCGCGCCAACCGGCGCATCGGCTACATCCCGCAGCAGCGGGCCATCGACCCCGGCCTGGCCCTGCGCGGCCGCGACCTGGTCGGGCTGGGCTGGGACGGGCACCGCTGGGGCCTGGGCCTGCGCGGCGTCCGCGAGCGCAGGCGCCGCGTCGACACCGCCTTGGCCGAGGTGGGCGCCGAGGGCTACGCCGAGCGCCCGGTGGGGCTGCTCTCCGGCGGCGAGCAGCAGCGGCTCCGGGTCGCCCAGGCACTGGTGGGCGACCCGGCGGTCCTGCTCTGCGACGAGCCCCTGCTCTCCCTCGACCTCGCCCACCAGCGCGCCGTCAGCGAGCTGATCGACACCCGCCGCCGCACCGCGGGCACCGCCGTCCTGTTCGTCACCCACGAGATCAACCCGATCCTCCCGCTCGTCGACCGGGTCCTCTACCTGGTCGACGGCCGCTTCCGCATCGGCGCGCCGGAACAGGTGATGACCTCGGAGACCCTTTCCGACCTCTACCGCACCCAGGTCGAGGTCGTCCGGGTCCGCGGCCAGATCCACGTCGTCGGCGCCCACGGCGAGGTGTGCGAGGACTTCCACATGCACGAGCACCTGGCGGAGCGCTAGACAGTGTCCGACTTCTTCGACTTCGAGCTGACCCTGCGGCTGCTCTCGCTGGACTTCGTGATCAGCGCCCTGCTGGTGGCCGCGGTCCTGGGCCTGCTGGCAGGCGTGCTCGGCCCCCTGATCGTCAGCCGCAACATGGCCTTCTCCGTCCACGGCACCTCGGAGCTGGCCCTCACCGGCGGCGCGGCGGCCCTCCTGCTCGGCTGGGACGTGGGCAACGGCGCGCTGGCGGGCGCCATCGTCGCCGCGCTGATCCTGGGCCTGCTGACCCGCCGCAGCACCGAGTACGACTCGGTCATCGGCGTCATCCTGGCCTTCGGCCTGGGCCTGGGCGTGCTGATGCTGTGGCTCTACAAGGGCCGGGCGGCGAACAAGTTCGGCCTGCTCACCGGCCAGATCGTCGGCCAGGACTTCGCCAGCATGGCCCTGCTGACCGGCGCCGCGGTGGTGGTCCTGGCCGTCCTGGCCGTGGTCTACCGCCCCCTGCTCTTCGCCTCCGTCGACCCCCACGTGGCCCAGGCCCGAGGCGTTCCCAACACCCTGCTGGCGGTCGTCTTCGCCGTCCTCGTCGGCGTCGCCACGGCCCTGGGTGTGCGCACGGTCGGCTCACTGCTGGTCCTGGCCCTGATGGTCACCCCCGCCGCCGCGGCCGCCAGGGTGACGGCCAGCCCCCTGCGCGCGACCGGCCTGGCCATCCTCTTCGCCGAACTGTCCGCGGTGGGCGGCATCATCCTGTCCCTGGCCCCCGGCGCCCCCGTGAGCGCCTTCGTCACAGCCATCTCGTTCCTGATCTACATCATCTGCTGGATCGTCGGCCGAGCCCGCCGCACGGCCCTGGCATAGCCCAAGGGCCCCACCGTCTGCCGGTCGGGCCCTTGGGAAACGTATAAACGGGGGCTCTGCTCTTGAGCTACACCGGTGATACCGGGCCAGGACTCGCACCTGGATCTCCCCGCTCCAGAGCCAATGTTACACCAGATGGGCCTGACCAGCGGTCACCTGCAACTCGGCGGTGGTCATGGCCAGAACCCCGTAGTGGAACCGGGCAAAGTTCTCGACCTTCTTCATCCGTCGATCCGCGGTGATCCGCTTGAGCCCGGCGAGGTCGTGGTTGTCGACGAAGTCGTCGATGATGACCTCGGCCCAGCGCTGGCGGGAAACGGACGCGATGAGCATGCGGTTCGCCTCCCTCGCCAGTGCGGTGGTGACAGAGAGGGCCAAGAGCATCTCCCCCGTTCCGAGGTCGATTGAGGAACCTGCTGGTAGACCGAGCGGTGACCGCCCCACTATGCGGACCCAGTTCTGGCTCGCAGCCGGGGACAAGGCGGTGGCCCGTTGCACGACACGGCTGTCGATGGTTCCGCCAGAGTGGATCACGGCGTTGCGCATTTCCCTGACCAAGTGGAACTGACTGAGCAGATCTGGGCTGAAATGTTGGCCGGTCGCCGTCGACAGTGCCCCGTGCAGACGCGACGCGTTGTCCGGAACCGGTGCGTTAACCATGTTCACGCACGAACGCATCAGATCCTCGTGCAGGGCCAATGCGTAGGGAACTGCCATCGTGCCGAGGTGGCTGTCCGCGTTGACAAGGACAGCGCGGGCCTCTCCGGGGGTGAGGTTGAAGCGATTCACATGGTGGATAGCGGGGAAGATCTGGGGGATGAGGGTCTTCGAGCCGTCGGTCAGGTTGAGGAGGTGAGCAGCCATCGGGGAGCCCACAAGCAGTGCCATGATGGCGGTGTTGGCTTCCCGGCGCGCCTTGGTGTGCAGGCGGTATTCCGGGTAGTTCACGACCGCGTTCGTCGCCATTGTCAGTGCTTCCTCGTTGTACTTGGAGTCGACGCTCGTGTCAGGAGTCGTGGGAGTAGCGAATGGTGTTGAGAGCTTTCCCGCCATCTCGCAGGAACCAGAATCCCCAGCCGTTCCGGTTGGGGTGCACGGTGGGGTTGATGGACTGGACGGCCGAGATCGCGGCACCGCTCGGGCTCTTGAACGCCTGTCCCTTGAGGGGACCGCTGGTGATCTCGACCCGCTTGGTCGCCCGGTCGTAGACCGCCTCGATCCGATGGCCCTGGTATAAGGCGAAGATTGGCACATGGCTGGTCGGTGGCGCATCGGGGTGCTCAGCGGTCGCTGGGCTGGGCCGACTGAAGTCGTCGAGGAGGCGACGCACCACGTCGCTCTCGGTGGTCTGCCATGCCCTCGCCAGCAGCGTAAGTCGAGCGAGGTCCGAATCTGAGACCTGGATAGACGGCATGTTGCTCCTCGAGAGAGGTTTGAGGAGAAATAGTAGCATCTCGAGTCAAGCTGGGGTCACCCGCTCGCGCCCGTCGGAGCGAGGCCGGACAGGGCGTCACCCCAGCAGCAACAGCACCTGCAACTCCCCCACGAGCCCCCCGATCACAGCCCCCACCGCGATCAACTTCCACTCGTCCTGCCGGAAAGCAGGCCGCAACAACCCCTCGTACTCCACCCGCGTCAACCGGTTCATCTTCGCCGCGATCGTGTTCCCGATGTCCAAAGCGTCCCGCGCATAGGGCTCCGCGGCCAACGCCGTCTCCCGCAGGTGCTTCAACGCCTTCACGGCCGCGGCCGACTTCATCTCCTCGAACCGCTGCGGCGACACCGCCACCCCCACGAACGGCCGCGTCTGCTTCTCCACCGCCTCCCCCACGACACGGGCGATGGACGCCAGCAGTCGCTCCGAGCGGGGCCCGGCGAGCACGCCCTCGACGAGGTTCGGGACCGTCATCACCTCGCTGGCGATGAGGTCCCCGTACTGCCGGGCCACCTGCACCCGACGGCGTTGGAAGACGCCCTGGAGGCCGAAGCGGCGTTCGCGGGGGAAGAAGACGAGCTTGATGGCCAGCCAGTCGGTGAACCAGCCGATGAGGGCGCCGAAGACGGGGAGGATCCAGGGTTGTTGGGTCAGGCCCCAGACGACGGTCTGGACGAGGCCCAGGATGAAGCCGAAGTAGATGCCGCAGCGGGCGATGAACGACATCTCGGGGCGGGAGATGTCGCGGACCAGGCGGACCAGCAGCCGCTTGTCGCGCTCCAGCGCGGTGACGGCGACCTGCTGGACGTCGAGGACCTCGTCGATGCTGGCGCGGATCTCGGCCATGACCTCGTGCACCAGGTCGACGGTGCCCGCCTGGACCCGCTTGACCAGGATCTCCTGGGCGATGCCGGGCAGCATCTCCCACAGGTGGGGGTGGTGCTCCTCGAGCACCTCGCGCGCGATCCGGTCCACGGCGATCAGCAGCGGGGTCTGGATCTCGCGGGCGACCTGGTCGGGGTCGAGCCTGCCGACGATCTCGGCCGGGTCGACGAGCTTGCCGGTGATCAGGTCGGCCGAGGTGCGGATCATCCTGGCCGAGTTGCGCGGGACGACGCCCTGCCAGCCCAGCCACGGCTCGGCGACGCCGACGAAGTCCAGCGGGCGGAACATCATCTCGATGGCGACCCGCTTGGTCACGTACCCGATCGCCGCGGCGATGAACGGCATCGACGCCAGAATGGGCCAGTGGTCGGCGAACGCGGCCAGGAGAGCGTCCACACCGCACCCCCTCGCCGCCGACCAGAGCAGGCTCAATCTAGTGCAGCAGGAGCAAGACCTGCAGTTCACCCACCAGACACCCGATGACCGCGCCAACCGCGATGAGCTTCCACTCGTCCTGGCGGAACGCCGGGCGCAGCAGGCCCTCGTACTGGACCGCGTCCAGCGCCTGGATCTGGCGGACGACGGTGTCGCGGATGCCGAGGGCCTCGGTGGCGTAGTCCTCGATCTCGCGCACGGTCTCGGGGAAGCTGGCCATCGCCTTGCGCGCCGCGGCCTTCTTCATCTCCTGGTACCGGCGCGGGCCCACCGCGGCGACCACGAGCGGCTTGACCGCGCCCGCCTGGGCGTCGATGGACCGCCGCACCTCGTACTGAACCATGTCGAACAGCCGGTCGGACTTGGGGCCGGTCAGCACGGCCTCCAGCACGTTGCCGACGGTGAGGATCTCCCGGGCCACCAGGTCGGCGTAGTCCTCGGCGACCTGCTCCTTGCGCCGCTGGAACATGCCCTGCCAGCGCACGACGCCGAGGAAGCGCTTCTCCCGGCGCGGGAAGAAGATCATCTTCAACGCCAGCCAGTCGGTGAGCCAGCCGGTCAGCCCGCCGAACACCGGCATCACCCAGGCGCTCTTGGTCAGCGCCCACACCACGACCTGCACCAGGCCGATGATCAGTCCGAACCAGACTCCCGACCGGGCGATGAACCTCATCTCCGGGGTGGCGGTCTCGCGGATGAGCCGGTTCAGCACCGCCTTGTCGCGCACGAGCTGGCGCACGGCCATGTCCTTGACGTCGAGCACCTGCTCGATGTTCTCGGCCAGCTCCCGCATCAGCCGCTCGACCACCCGCGGCGCCTCGGCCCGGGCCCGGTTGAGCACCACCTGCCTGGCCTGCCTGGGTGTCCGCTCCCAGAGGTTGGGCTGGTACTCCTCGACCAGCTCCACGGTGACCTGCTCGACCACCGCCGCCATCGGCTCGCGCAGCCGGGCGGCCACCTCCTGCGGGTCGAGCCGGGCGAAGATCGCCCTGGGATCGATGAGGTTGCTGGTCATCAAGTCCACCGCCACGGTGGCCATCCGCTCGGCGTTGGCCGGGATGACCCCCTGCCAGCCCAGCTTGCCCACGCCCACGAACTCCAGCGGGCGGTACATCATCTCGATCGCCGCGCGCTTGGTGATGTAGCCGATGATCGAGGCGATGATCGGCATTGTCGCGTAGATGTGCCAGTTGGCGGTGAAGTCGTCGCCGAGCGCCCGCCAGTCCACCCGTGCACCCCCTCACGCCGCGCCTGGTGCAGGAGTCTGGCACGCCGCGCGCGGACGCGGCCCGCCTGCCCGCGGGCAGGCAGGCCGCTCGGGCGGGCCGGTCAGGGGTTGCAGGCCGCCGGGTCGACCTGGAGCTGCGGGTTGTCGCCCTTCACCCCGAAGATCGGGATCTGGCCGGACGGGGTGGCGACGCCGTTGGCGACCTTGTAGCTGGCGAGGGTGCCGATGAAGCTGGGGTTGGCGCTGTCGTCCTGGGCCACGGCGAACAGGATGGTGAACTCGCGGCCCCGGAAGATCCTCTCCTGGCAGGTGTACCCCGCGCGCGAGACGGCTCCGCCGCCCTCGAAGAAGCGCAGTTCCTGACCCTCCGGCGTGGCGGCCACGCGCAGGCCGTCCGCGCCGAGGTCGACCATGACGAGGGTGGTGGTCTGGTCGCTGGTGGAGTCGACGACGAGCACCTCGGCCTTGCCGTCGGCGTTGACGTCGGTGACGCGCACCGGCCGCACCGCGCCGTCCGCGGTGCCCAGCGGCATCGTCAACTCGTGGGTCTGGCCGCCCGCGGTGACGCTGAGCCGCTGCTCGGTGCCCTCGGCCTGCGCGGTCAGGGTGATGGTGTCGGCGACGCCGTCGCCGTTGAGGTCGCCCTCGGTGGCGAGGGACGCGTCGGCCGCGGCGGTGGTGACCGAGGCCAGGGTGAGCAGACCGGCGGACGCCGCCAGCACCGCGGAGCGGGACCTGGAAAGCAGACTCACGTGGAACTCCCTCCGCGCGGACGCCTCTGTCCGCGCCATCACCGGCCCCTCCCGACTCGGAGCGGTGCCGATTCACCGGAATTGGCTACACCCAGCAATCTAGGCACACCACTTCAGTGATTGACAGGGGTAGTCGCAGATCGGGAAACGCTTGCTAAAACTGGTAGTACAAGAACGGGCTGAAAGTGCCCGAGGCGACAAGAATCGCAGCCCACACCAACCCCGGCACCATCACGGCCACCCGCAGCGCCTGCGCCACCCGGCCCCGCGAGGACTCCACCAGCGGCCCGGTCACCGGCGCGGCGGGCAGGAAGAAGATGACCACCGCCAGCAGCAGCACCACCAGGACCTGGTTGCCCAGCGCCACCTCGACCTGCTCGCTCAGACCGGTGAAGTCCGGCAGCAGCATGTGCCCGACCACCAGCAGCGCCTGGCCCATGTCGGCGGCCCGGAAGAACACCCACCCCACGGTGACCAGCACCATCGTCAGCAGCCGCCGCCCGATCCGGCGCACCGGGTCGGCAGGCGCCCGCTCCAGGCCGAACCCGCGCTCGATGACCAGCAGCGCCCCGTGGAACAGGCCCCACACCAGGAACGTCCAGTTGGCACCGTGCCAGAACCCGGTCAGCACGAACACGATCCCCAGGTTGCGGTAGGTGCGCGCCGCCCCGTCCCGGTTGCCGCCGAGCGGGATGTAGACGTAGTCCCGGAACCACCTGGACAACGACATGTGCCACCGCCGCCAGAACTCGGTGATCGTCACCGACGAGTAGGGGCGGGCGAAGTTCTCCGGCAGCCGGAAACCGAGCATCCGCCCCAGCCCGATCGCCATGTCGGAGTACCCGGAGAAGTCGAAGTAGAGCTGCAGCGTGTACGCGATCGCGCCCAGCCACGCCACCGCGAAGGTCATCTCGTCGGCCGGGGTATTGAAGCACTGCTCCACCAGCGGGCTCAGCGAGTCCGCGATGATGACCTTCTTGCACAGCCCCAGCGCGAAGCGCGGGAAGCCAGCCGAGATGTCGTCGGTCCGGTGCGTGCGCCGCTGCGGGAGCTGGTCGGCGATCTCCCGGTACCGCACGATCGGACCGGCCACGAGCTGCGGGAACATCGCGATGTAGGCGATGAACGACACCGGGTCCCGGCTCGCGGGCCGCTCGCCCCGGTAGACGTCGACGACGTAGGAGATGTGGTGGAACGTGTAGAAGGAGATGCCGATCGGCAGGGCCAGGTTGACGATCGGGAAGTCGCCGCCGAACAGCCGCGCGAAACCGGCGAGCTGCTCGGTGGCGAATCCCGCGTACTTCCACACGAGCAGCACGGCGACGTCGAAGCTGATGACGCCGATCAGCAGCGACTTGCGCCGCCCGCGCGCGGTGTCCCACTCGTCGGGCTCCAACCAGGGCCCGATCGCGTAGTTCACCACCATGCACAGCAGCAGCAACAGCGTCGTCGGCCCAGCCCCGGCCGCGTAGAACAGCAGGCTGGACACCGCCACGATCCCGTTGCGCCAACCCCGGGGGCACAGCACGACCGCCAACAGCACGATGGGCGTGAAGTACCACAGGAACAACGGACTGGCGAACGACATCGAGCCCCCTACGCGCCCACGACCCCCAGACCTTAGCCCCCGGGGAGAGCGCGCTGGGTCAGATCCGGCCCTTGACCCGGCGGCGGCGCGCCACCTCGGCCAGCACGACGCTCGTGGCCACCGAGGCGTTGAGGCTCTCCACGCCCGCGGCCATCGGGATGCTCACGGTCGCGTCGCAGGCCTCGCGCACCAGCCGCGACAGGCCCCGGCCCTCGGACCCCACGACGACGACCAGCGGCGAGGTCGCCAGGGTCAGCTCGTCGATGTCCATCGTCCCGTCGGCGTCCAGGCCGACGATCATCAGGCCCTTGGCCGCCAGCGACCGCAGCTCCCTGGTCAGGTTCGTCGCCACCGCCACCGGCAGCTTCGCCGCGGTGCCCGCGCTGGTGCGCCAGGCGACGGCGGTGATCCCCGCGCTGCGCCGCTGCGGCAGCAGCACCCCGTTGGCGCCGAACGCGGCGGCCGAGCGGATGATCGCGCCCAGGTTGCGCGGGTCGGTCACGCCGTCGAGCGCCACCAGCAGCGGCGGCTCGCCGGTCTCCACCGCGAGCAGGTCGTCCGGGTGCGCGTACTCGAACGGCGGCACCTGCAGGGCCAGGCCCTGGTGCACCGCGCCGTTGGTCAGCCGGTCCAGCTCGGGGCGCGAGACCTCCAGCACCGAGATGCCGCGGTCAGACGCCAGGCGCACGCCCTCGGCCACCCGGTCGTCGGCGTCGATCCCCAGTGCCACGTACAGGGCCGTCGCCGGGATCTCCGCGCGCAGGCACTCCACCACCGGGTTGCGTCCGGCGATCAGCTCCGTGGTCGGCTTCTCCTTGGTCGTCGACCCGCGCTTGACCGTCTGCTTGCGGTAGTTCTTGTGCCCGGGGCGCTCCTCGGCCTTCGGCGTCGGACCCTTGCCCTCGAGGGCTTTGCGCCGCTGCCCCCCAGAGCCGACGACGGCGCCCTTCTTGGTGCCCGCGTTGCGCATCGCGCCTTGGCGCCTGGAGTTCCCTGCCACGTCAGCTGTCCCCACTAGGTCGTGTTTTGGAAGTCTCGTTCGATGAGAGTCGTGATCGGGGTGGTTTCTGGCGGTGCGGGGCGGAGGTACCGGTACAACACCGGTACCGGCACCTCCGCCCCGTGCCGCCAGGGACCGCATCCGGCGCGGCTATCGCGAACACGGGCTTTCAAAACGCGACCTGACTCGCAAAACCACGTCTCGAACCAAAACCCGACCTCCCATGGTACGGGCCAGGGGTCAGACGGCCACGCCGTGGGCGCGCACCGCGCGCAGCAGCGAGTCCGGCCGGGTCTCGGTGGGCAGCGGCTTGACCAGTTCGAAGGCGCACCCGATGGCGGTCGCCGCCCCGTCGGCCTCGGCGCTGTCGCCGATCATCAGCGCCTCCGCGGGCTCGACGCCGAGCCGCTCGCAGGCCAGCTCGAAGATCTTCGGGTCCGGCTTGACCAGGCCCTCGGCGTAGGAGAGCACGAACTCGTCGACGTGCTCGGCGATGCCGTGCGCGGCGAAGGTCGGCCGCAGGTCCCAGGGGATGTTGCTCAGCACCGCGACCTTGATCCCGGCCTCGTCCAGTCCGCGCAGCACGTCGGCGGTGTCCGGGAACGGGACCCAGGACTCCGGGTCGAGCATGCGGTCGTAGAGCTTGCCGGGGACGTCGGCGGCCAGGCCGAGGTCGGGCGAGCCCAGGGACGCCTCGTAGGCCGCCCGGTGCACCGCCGGGTCCAGGTCCCGGCGGTGCCAGTCCTCGTGCAGCTCGGCGGGCAGGTGCGCCGGGGTGCCGGTGGGGATGGTCATGAGCGCGAACAGCTCGACCACCCGCTCCGGGCTGATCGGCTCACCGTCGGCCGTGGAGTAGGAGTGCAAGGGCGAGGCGCCCGGTTCCAGTCGGAACAGGGTGCCGGAGAAGTCCAGGAGGACGCCGCGAAGAGCCACGGTGTCCAAGGTAGGTCTCAGGCCGAGTTGCCCGTCACCCGCTCGGGTGTGAGTCGAACCACGACGCGCACGGTGCCCTCGGGCTCCTCCGGGTAGGCCTCGCCGCGGTAGAGCTGGGAGAGCTCGTCGATCAGCTCCCGGCCGCCCTCCTCGGTGATCGTCACCGAGCCGCGCATCTCGAAGTAGCTGTAGGGGTTCTCCCGGTCGTACGCGGTGAGGCTGACCCGCGCGTCGCGCTCAATGTTCTTCGTCTTCTTCCGACCGCGCACGGTCGAGAGCAGGATGTCGTCGCCGTCGCGCTTGGCCCACAGCACGGAGGTCTGCGGGGAGCCGTCGGCGTTGACGGTGGCCAGGACGACGTAGTTGTGGTCGTCGATGATCTTCTTCGCGGCGTCGGAGAGGTGTGCCATGCGTCGGAAGGTAGCCGGGTCCGGGCGCTCGCGCGCGGGATGTCAGCCCTGTGGGACGAGCAGCGCGGTGGCCACCGCGGCGATGCCCTCGCCCCGCCCGGTGAGCCCCAGCCCGTCCGTCGTCGTGCCGGACACCGAGACGGGCCCGCCGACGGCCTCGGACAGCGCCGCCTGCGCCTCCGCCCGCCGCTTGCCGATCTTGGGCGCGTTGCCGATGACCTGCACCGCGGCGTTGCCGACCCGCAGCCCCTCGGCCTCGACCAGCCTGCGCACCTCGCCGAGCAGCCGCGCCCCGGACGCGCCAGCCCACTTCGGGTCGCCGGTGCCGAACACCGCGCCGAGGTCGCCCAGGCCCGCGGCCGAGAGCAGCGCGTCGCACAGCGCGTGCGCGGCGACGTCGCCGTCGGAGTGGCCCGCGCAGCCGTCGTCGCCCGGCCACAGCAGCCCGGCCACCCAGCACTCGCGGCCCGCCTCGACGGGGTGGACGTCGGTGCCGATCCCGACCCTCACGCGCTTCCTCCTGCCAGGACGGCCTCGGCGATCGCGAGGTCGAACGGGGTCGTGACCTTCATCGCGTGCGCGTGGCCCGGCACCGCCAGCACGGGCACGCCCAGCTTCTCCACCAGGCCCGCGTCATCGGTGGCCGAGTCGCCTGCCCCGGCGTAGGCGCGGCGCAGCGTGTCCACCTCGAAGCCCTGCGGGGTCTGCACCACGCGCAGCGCGGCCCGGTCAGGAGTGTCCTGCACCACCTCGTGGGCATCGACGCGCTTGACCGTGTCCGCCATCGGGAGCACGGGGATCACCGCGGGAGCGCCGCGCAGGACGGCTTCGACCACGGAGTCGATCACGAGCGGCGGGGTGAACGCGCGCGCCGCGTCGTGCACCAGCACCACCCGGATGTCGGGGTGGGCGGCCAACGCGTGCGCCAGCGCCAGCCGAACCGACGCCGTGCGATCCGCCCCGCCCGCGACGACCTCGGCGGGCAGGTCGTTCGCGGCGAGCAGGGCGCGGGTCGACCCGACCTCGGCGGGCGGCGCCGCGACGACGACATGCCGCACGCGGCCCGCACTGAGCAGGCCGCGCACGGCATGGACGAGCAGTGGCACCCCCCGGACCGGGACCAGGGCCTTCGGCACGCCGAGACCGAGGCGTTCACCTCGACCCGCGGCGGGCACGAGCGCGACCGTGCTCACCGGAACTTCTTCCCCTGGGGTGTCATGAGCGCCTCGCTCGCGGAGCGGGGCACCCGGTTGTGCTTGTCGATCGGTCGGGGTCAGACCGTCGCGGTGGACAGGACCTCGTCCAGCAGGACCTCGGCCTTGTCCTCGTCGGTGCCCTCGGCCAGCGCCAGCTCGCTGACCAGTATCTGCCGGGCCTTGGCCAGCATGCGCTTCTCGCCCGCGGACAGGCCGCGGTCCTTCTCCCGCCGCCAGAGGTCTCGCACCACTTCGGCCACCTTGTTCACGTCGCCGGAGGCGAGCTTCTCGAGGTTGGCCTTGTACCGACGCGACCAGTTGGTCGGCTCTTCGGTGTGCGGCGCGCGCAGGACATCGAAAACGCGGTTGAGGCCCTCTTGGCCGACGACATCCCGCACGCCCACGATCTCGGCGTTGTCTGCGGGGACGCGAACCGTGAGGTCACCCTGGGCGACCTTGAGGACGAGGTACTTCTTCTCCTCGCCCTTGATCACGCGGGTCTCGATCGCTTCGATGAGTGCGGCACCGTGGTGCGGGTAGACGACGGTCTCTCCGACCTTGAAAACCATGTGTCCTCTGCCCCTTTCGCTGACTCCATCTTAACACGGGTCAGGCGTGCCCGGTGACTGACCTGCGAACTGTCTGCGCAGGTCAAGGGCCAAATGGGGGAGGTGTGCGGGGTTGACAAACACCCGCTGTGCGTACTCAGGCCCCGCGTGGGCGACATTCCGAGCACGCCAGGATGATCCACAGTGGACGGCCTGGGAACGGCGCGGCCTACGCGCTATGGCAGACCACACGCGGTCCCGGCCGGTCGTCCCGGCTAGGCTCCAACCCGGCATTGTCAGCACCGGACGCGGGAGTCCTTCGTGAGTCGTGCACAGCAGAACCTGGTCGGTCGGCTGCGCCTGGCACCGGCCGCCGTCGGCCTGGCGGCGGCGTTGGCGCTGGTCGGGTGCTCAGCGGGCCAGATCACCCAGACCGACTCCCAGCTCCCCGCCGTCAACGGCACGCAGGCCACCCAGGGCGACATCGCGCTGCGCGACGTCAAGTTCGCCTACCCCGAGAGCGGCTCGTACGCCCAGGGCGCCGACGCGCCGATGATCCTGTCGATCGTGAACGCGGGCAGCACCGCGGACACCCTCACCTCGGTCACCAGCCCGGTCGCGGGCGAGGTCACGGTCACCGGCTCGGGCGAGGTGCCCGGCGGCTTCCGCGTCGCCGTGGGCACCCCGGGCGCCGAGGTCGGCTCCGCCGCCTCCGAGACCTCGGCGCCGTCGTCGAGCGCGACCGCGGGCGCCCCGTCGTCCACCGCGACGCCGCCCCCGAACACGCCCGCGGCGGTCAACCGCCTCGGTTCGATGCAGATCGAGCTCAAGGCCGTGAACACCGAGCTGTTCCCGGGCAAGACCTTCCCGGTGACCTTCGTGTTCGCCCAGGCGGGCCCGATCACCGTCGAGGTGCCCATCGCGGCGCCGAGCGACCCCCGCCCGGAAGCCGAGCACGACCACGGCGAGGGCGGTCACTGAGTCCATCTCTCCCGCCACCCGCCCCCTCGTCCCCGCCCGGCATCGTTCCCGGCTCGGGTGGGCGGGTGCCGGTGCGGAGTGGGCTGAGTGCTCGAGCTTGATCTCTCCCGCCACCCGCCCCCTCGTCCCCGCCCGGCATCGTTCCCGGCTCGGGTGGG
>NZ_WHOL01000066.1 GCF_009745975.1 Actinokineospora pegani
CTTGCACGGCGGCCGAGCGGTGTGCCCCAACAAGCGGGGTGGTCAGGGTTGAGGCACCGGGTCAGAGGTCGTTCGCTTGCTCGACGGGATGCGGGCCAACAGGGCGACGCCCGCTGCCACCACCAGACCACCGGCACCCGCAACGGCGAAACCCGCTGCAGGACCGCCCCGCTTGCACGGCGGCCGAGCGGTGTGCCCCAACAAGCGGGGTGGTCAGGGTTGAGGCACCGGGTCGGGAGTCGTTCGCCAGCACGACGGGATGCGGGCCAACAGGACGACGCCCGCTGCCGCCGGCACCTGCGACGGCGAAACCCGCTGTAGGACCGCCCCGCTTGCACGGCGGCCGAGCGGTGTGCCCCGACGAGCGGGGTGGTCAGGGTTGAGGCACCGGGTCGGGAGTCGTTCGCCTGCTCGACGGGGTGCGAGCCAACAGGGCCGCACCCGCTGCCACCACCAGGCCACCGGCGCCCGCGGCGGCGAAGCCCGCGGTAGGGCCGCCGTGGTCCAGGACGAAGCCGACGACCGGGCTGCCCAGGGCGACGCCGAGGACGAAGGCTGAGCTCTGGATGCCCGCTGCTTCGCCCGCGGCCGCGGGTGGGACCAGGCGGGCCACGTCTTCGCCGGTGGCGGCGATGGTGGGGGCGCAGGCGGCGCAGGCGGGGGCCAGGGCGAGGGTGAGCAGCCACCACGGGCCGCCCGCCAGGAGGCCCACGGGCAGGGTGAGGACGCTGAGCAGAGTCATCAGGGTGAGCTGGGGCAGGGAGCGGCGGACCATCCCGTGCACCAGCCCGCCGATGGCCGAGGCCAGGGCGCAGACACCGACGGCGACGCCGGTCCAGTCGAGTTGGTCGGTTTCGCGGAAGGCGGCGACGATGGCCACGTCCATGCCGGAGAGGACGAAGGTGGCCCCGCCTGCGACGGCCAGGACGCCGATGAGCCTCGGGGTGAGCCAGGTGCGGCGGGGCAGGCGGGTGGCGCCCGCTGGTTCGCGGGAGATGCGCGGGTTGAAGACCATCAGGGCGGAGCCGCCGAGCAGGACGGCGATGCCGAGCAGGGTGGTGGCGGTCGCGGTGGAGAAGCGGGTGGCGAGCAGGACGGCGACGCCGGGGCTGATCATGAAGGCGATCTCGACGGAGACCGAGTCCAGGGAGTAGCCGGTGCGGCGGAGCTCGGGTGGGGCGATGGCGGCGACTGCCTGCCTGCCCACGGCCATGGCGGGCAGCGCGACCAGGCCGCCGACGAAGGCCATCGGGAGCAGCAGGCCGTAGGGCACGAACCGCAGCGCCAGCCAGAACGCGGTCTCGCCGACGGTCGCGATGAGCAGCATGGGGCGCAGCCCGTGCCGGTCGACCACCCGGCCCAGGTACGGCGCGCCCACCGCCATGCCGACCGTCACCGCCGCGCCGACCAGCCCCGCCTCGCCGTAGCCGCGGCCGAGGCCGACGGCCACGTGCAGGGCCAGCACCAGCGAGGTGGCCGCGCCCGGCACGCGCGCGAAGAACAACAGCACCACCAGCGGGCGCATACCGGGGAGGCGCAGGAGGTCGCGGTAGCGCTGCATGTCCGCGATAGCACTCTGCGCAACGACGCAGCGTCAACCGAATATGCGATGCCACCGACCGGGCCTGGCACGGCTGGTGGTCCGGCACGCGGGCCGGACCACCAGCCGCGTCACTTCGCGATGCGCAACCCGGGGGACTTGTGCTGGCCGAGCTCCAAGCCGGTGCGCAACGCGCCAGCGGCCTCGGAAACGGCCTCGCGGAACCGGTGGCCGACCCCCAGGAAGTTGATGTAGCCGTGGATGAGGTCGGCCTGCCTGCTCTTGACCACGGGCACCCCGGCGGCGGCGAGCTTGTCGGCGAACGCCTCGCCCTCGTCGCGCAGCGGGTCGAACCCGGCGGTGGCGACGTAGGCGGGCGGCATGCCGGAGAGGTCCTCGACCAGCAGCACGGAGAAGCGCGTGTCCGACCGCTGCGCCTCGTCCGGCTGGTAGTGGTTGGTGAACCAGTCCATGTTGTCGCTGGTCAGGAAGAAGCCATCGCCGAACAGTTCCCGGGAGCGGCGCCGCGTGGTGGCGTCGGTGCCCGGGTAGAACAGCAACTGGAACGCGGGCAGCGGACCGCCCGCGAGCACCTGCTGGTGGCTGACGACGGCCGCGAGGTTGCCGCCCGCGCTGTCGCCGCCCACCGCGACCCGCGCCGGGTCGACGCCCAGGGCGGCGGCGTTGGCCACGGCCCACCGGAACGCCGTCACCGAGTCGTCCACCGCGGCCGGGAACGGGTGCTCCGGGGCCAGCCGGTAGTCCACCGACAGCACCTTCACGTGCGCGTTGACCGCGAGGAACCGGCAGGTGTTGTCGTGGGTGTCGAGGGACCCGACGACCCACCCGCCACCGTGGTAGAACACGAGCAGCGGGGCGTCCTCGCCCGCCCCCGCGGGCGTGTAGAGCCGCGCGGGCACCCCGTCGGCGTTGACCCCGCGCACCGTCACCGGCTCGATGGGGTCGCCGCCGACCAGCGACTTGCCGATCTCCAGGCTCTTGCGGGAGTTCTCCGGCGTGCTCACCACCAGCGACTGCCCGGAGATCTTCTGCAGCACCAGCATCAACTGCGCGTCCAGCGACAGCTCCTGGCCGTCGATCCGGACCGGCTTGCCCGCCAGCACCCGCCGCAGCGGGCGGGGCAGCGCGTACGCCGCCTTCGCCCCCAGCGCCTGCGCCCGCACCAGCAGTCGAGTCGTCACCCGCGCCATCGAACCTCCCTGTTCGCCTCTGCCCGTGAGGCTACTCGCTGGTAACCCCACGGGCGAGAGGCGATCGCACAGCTCAGCCGCGTGCGGCGAGGACCTCGGCGATCTCGTAGGTGTTCAGCGCCGCGCCCTTGCGCAGGTTGTCCCCGCACACGAAGAAGTCCAGCGTGTTGGGGAAGTCCAGCGCCTGGCGCACCCGGCCGACGTAGGTCGGGTCGCCGCCCACCACGTCCGCCGGCGTCGGGAAGACGCCGTTGGCCGGGTCGTCCTGCAGGACCAGGGTGGGCTCGGCCTCGAACAGCTCGTGCGCCTGGGCCACCGTCACCGGCTCGGCGAAGGTGGCGTGCACCGCCAGCGCGTGCGTGGTCACCACGGGAACGCGCACGCAGGTGGCCGAGACCTTGAGGTCGGGGATGCCCAGGATCTTGCGCGACTCGTTGCGGACCTTGAGCTCCTCGCTGGCCCAGCCGTCCTCCTTGAGCGAGCCCGCCCACGGGACGACGTTGAACGCCAGCGGGGCCGGGAACGGCGAGTCGGCCGACAGGCCCGCGGCGGCGAGCGCCTCGCGCACGTCGCCACCCCGGTTGCCCACGCCCTTGCCCGCCACCGCGGCGACCTCGGCCTGCAGGCGGTCGATGCCTTCCTGGCCCGCGCCGGAGGCCGCCTGGTACGAGGCGACGACCAGCTCCTTGAGCTCGAACGCGCGGTGCAGCACGCCCAGGGCGGCCATCATCGACAGCGTCGTGCAGTTGGGGTTGGCGATGATGCCGCGCGGCCGGTTGCCGACCTCGGCCGCGTTGACCTCCGGCACCACCAGCGGAACGTCGGCGTCCATCCGGAAGGCGCCGGAGTTGTCGACCGCGATCGCGCCGCGCTCGGCGGCGATCGGGGCCCACTGCGCGGAGACCTCGTCGGGCACGTCGAACATGGCGATGTCGACGCCGTCGAAGACCTCGGGCGCGAGTGCCTGGACGGTCAGCTCCTCGCCGCGGACAGTGATCTTCTTGCCCGCCGAGCGCGGGGAGGCGATCAGCCGGACCTCGCCCCACGGCCAGGTGTCGCGGCTGTTCATGATGTCGACCATCATCGTGCCGACGGCGCCGGTGGCGCCGACCAGTGCGAGCACGGGAGCCATCAGCGACCACTCCCCGCGTACACGACGGCCGACTCGTCGCCACCGAGGTCGAAGGCCTGGTGGATGGCCTGCACGGCCTCGTCGAGGTGGGTGTCGCGGATCAGCACCGAAATCCGGATCTCCGAGGTGTTGATGATCTCGATGTTGACCCCGGCCTTGGCCAGCGCCTCGCAGAAGGTCGCGGTGACGCCCGGGTGCGAGCGCATCCCCGCGCCGACCAGCGACACCTTGCCCACGTGGTCGTCGTAGAGGACGGTGGAGAAGCCCAGCTCCGCGCGCACCTTCTCCAGCGCGGCAACGGCGGTGGGGCCGTTGCTCTTGGACAGGGTGAAGGTGATGTCGGTCTTGCCCGACGAGGTGCTGGACACGTTCTGCAGCACCATGTCGATGTCGATCTCCGAGTCGGCGACCGTGCGGAAGATGCGCGCGGCAACGCCCGCGGTGTCGGGCACGCCGACCACCGTCACCTTGGCCTCGGACCGGTCGTGCGCGACGCCGGTGATCATCGCCTGTTCCACGCTCAAGTCCTCCATAGAACCGGACACCACCGTGCCCGGCTTGTCGCTGTAAGACGAACGGACATGGATCGGGACGCCGTAGCGCCGGGCGTACTCGACGCAGCGCAGCACGAGCACCTTGGCCCCGCTCGCCGCCATCTCCAGCATCTCCTCGTAGGTGACCTGGTCGAGCTTCTTCGCGTCGGGCACGATCCGCGGGTCGGCCGAGTAGATCCCGTCCACGTCGGTGTAGATCTCGCACACGTCGGCGTTGAGCGCCGCGGCCAGCGCGACGGCGGTGGTGTCCGACCCGCCGCGGCCCAGCGTCGTGATGTCCTTGGTGTCCTGGCTGACGCCCTGGAACCCGGCGACGAGCACGATGTGGCCCGCGTCGAGCGCGGTGCGCACCCGGCCGGGCGTGACATCGATGATGCGCGCCTTGCCGTGCGCCGAGGTGGTGATCACCCCGGCCTGCGAGCCGCTGAACGAGCGGGCCTCGGCGCCGAGCGCGCTGATCGCCATCGCCACCAAAGAGTTGGAGATCCGCTCGCCCGCGGTCAGCAGCATGTCCATCTCGCGCTGCGGCGGGACGGGGTTGACCTGCTGGGCGAGGTCGAGCAACTCGTCGGTGGTGTCGCCCATGGCCGAGCAGACCACGACGACGTCGTGCCCCGCCTTCCTGGTGGCGACGATCCGCTCGGCGACCCGTTTGATCCGATCGGCGTTCTCCAGGGAAGATCCGCCGTACTTCTGGACGACGAGCGCCACTGCGAGCTACCTCCTCCTGCCGCGAACGGACACGGCCGACAGGCCCGCGCCGCATGTCTGGCAGAGAGCGTACCTGCGAACACGCGTCGAACCGGGGTACCAGTGGCCGCCGCCACGCCACCCCGCAGCGGAAACCGCCAGCCGGTAGGGTCGCGCGGCTGCGCTGAAAAACCGCCGAACTGATCGAACGACCCGACCGGGAGGGCTCGCCGGTGTCCGTGACCGACGCGCGCGCGGACCGCGCCGCCCCGGCTGCGGCCGAGCGGCCCGCCCGCCGCTTCGACGGCGACCACCTGCTGTGCTTGGCCCTGCCCGGCATCGTCTACCTCGGCGTCCGCCAGTTCAGCCTGGTGCTGCTCGGCTTCCTGGCCGAGGGCAAGGGCGTGCGCGTCTCCGACGTGCTGCGCTCCTGGGATGGCGACTGGTTCCTCGCCATCGCGGAGAAGGGGTACGCGGGGGTTCCCGCGACCCTGGTCGACGCCTACGGCAGGCACACCAACGAGACGGCGCTGGCGTTCTTCCCCGGCTACCCCGAGGTCGTCGGGCTGCTGTCGGCCATCGGGTTCTCGCCGGTGGCCTCGGCGCTGACGGTCAGCGTGGCCTCCGGCGTGGTGTGCGCGTACGCGCTGACCGCGATGGGCGAGCTGGTGCGCGGCGGCTCGCGGCGGGTCGGGCTGATCCTGGTGGCGCTGTTCGCCGGGTCGCCGATGGCGGTGTCGCTGTCGATGGCGTACTCGGAGGCGCTGTTCTGCGCGCTGGCCGCGTGGGCGCTGGTGTTCGTGCTGCGGCGGCAGTGGGTGGGGGCCGGGCTGCTGTGCGCGGGCGCCGGGCTGGTCCGCACGACCGGTGCGGCGCTGGTGCTGGCGGTCGGGTTGGCCGTGCTGGTGGCCGTGGTGGCGCGCGAGGACGGCTGGCGGGCGTGGCTGGGCGGGGTGCTCGCGCCGCTGGGTCTGCTGGGCTACCTGGGTTTCGTCGCGGTGCGGACCGGAGACCTGTTCGGCTGGTTCGCGCTGCAGGAGCGCGGGTGGAACTCGCACTTCGACGGTGGCGTCGCGACGGTCACCTTCGCGGTGGACCGGCTGGCCGACGGGCGGTCCGTGCTCGAAGTGGGCACCGTGGCGTTCATCGGGGTGGCGCTCGCGCTGGTGGGGGTGGCGATCGCGGCGCGTCTGGAGTGGCCGCTGCTGGTCTACGGGATCGCGGTGCTGGTGATGGACTTGGGCGCCAACGGGATGATGAGCTCGAAGGTGCGGCTGATGGTGCCCGCCTTCACCCTGCTGGTGCCGGTCGCCATCGGCCTGGCCAAGCGCAGGGCCGCCACGGCCGTGCTGACCCTGGCGGGTTTCGTCGTGGCCGGGTCGTGGTTCGGGGCCTACGCCCTGACAGCCTGGGGCTATGCCATCTAAGCCATCTGGGCCATCTGGGCCACTCGAGCCGCACCCCCTGATCCGCGACCGCTGGAGCCCGCGCGCCCTCGACCCCGCGGGGGAGGTGGGCGCGGGCGCGCTGACCAGGATGCTCAACGCCGCGCGGTGGGCGCCGTCCTTCGGCAACACCCAGCCCGCCCGCTACCTCGTCGGCGTCCGCGGCACGGCCACCTTCGACCGGGTCCACGCCCTGCTCAACCGAGGAAACCAGGCGTGGGCGGCGAACGCGGGCGCGCTGCTGGTCGGCTGCGCGCAGACCGCCAACGCCAAGGGCGAGGTGCCCTACGCCGAGTACGGGGTGGGGCTGGCGACGGAGAACCTGGTGTTGCAGGCGGTGGCCGAGGGGCTCGTCGGGCACCAGATGGCCGGGTTCGACGCCGACGGGGTGGCGGCGGAGTTCGGCCTCCCGCCGTCGGTGCGACCGCTGGTGGTGGTCGCCGTGGGCGTGCTCGGGACACCGGACCTGCTGCCCGAGCGCGGGCGGGCCCGCGAGACCGCGCCGCGCGAGCGGCTGCCGCTGGCCGAGTTGGCGTTCACCGATCGGTGGGGCACGGCCTTCGCGACTGTGGGCGAGTGAGCAAAAACGGGTCCGCGCTTGCGGATCAAGATGTGGAAACCGCAGGTCAGCACGGGGTATGGTCGGCGCTCCAGCAAGCAGGCAGTTGTGGGGGAGGGCGGCGTGTCCGCGACCGAGGCGACCGAAGAGGTCGTTGAGCGGCCGGAGGCTGACCAGCCACCACCGCCCGAGGAGACCGCACCCACCGGGGCCCGGCCGCGCTGGGCGCGGATCAGCGGTGCGCTGCTGCCCGCCGTCATCTACCTGGGCATCCAGCAGTTCGCGGTGCTGGCGCTGTCCTGGGTGGCCGGACACAAGGGCACCCCGCTGCGCGACGCCCTCAAGTCCTGGGACGGCTGGTGGTTCATCGCGATCGCCGAGAACGGCTACGGCGGGGTGCCCGCGTCGATGGTCGACTCGTTCGGCAGGCGCGATGCCACCACGCCGCTGGCGTTCTTCCCCGGCTACCCCAAGCTCGTCGGGCTGCTCTCGACGATCGGCGTCGACGTGCTGACCGCCGGGCTGATCATCAGCACCGTCTCCGGCATCGCCTGCGCCTACGCGCTGACCAGGATGGGCGAGCTGGTGCGCGGCGGCTCGCGGCGGGTCGGGCTGATCCTGGTGGCGCTGTTCGCGAGCACCCCGATGGCGATTTCGCTATCGATGGTCTACTCCGAGGCCCTGTTCTGCGCGTTCGCCGCGTGGGCGCTGGTGATGGTCCTGCAGCGGGACTGGGTCAGCGCGGGCGTGCTCTGCGCGGGCGCCGGACTGATCCGCACCACCGGCGCCGCGCTGGTCGCCGCGATCGGGCTGGCGATCATCATCGCGGTCCTCACCCGCAAGGACAGTTGGCGGCCGTGGGTGGGCGGGATCCTCGCGCCGCTGGGCCTGCTGGGCTACCTCGGCTACGTCGGGTTCGAGACCGGCAAGGTCAACGGGTGGTTCGAGCTGCAGGCGCGCGGCTGGGACTCCCAGTTCGACGCGGGCGTGGCCACGGCGAAGTTCGTGGTGGACCGGCTGCTGGACGGGCGGTCGATCCTGGACTTCGTGGAGCTGCTGGTGCTGGCCGCGTCGCTGGTGCTGGTGTTCCTGGTGTTCAAGCAGCGGCTCGAGCTGCCGCTGGCCGTCTACGGGGTGCTGGTCTTCCTGATGACCTTCGCCTCCAACGGGACGATGGCCTCGAAGATCCGACTGATGGTCCCGGCGTTCACGCTGCTGATCCCGATCGCGATCGGCCTCGCCAAGCGCAAGACGTCCACGGTGCTGGTCACGCTGACCGCGCTGGCGGCCGTCGGCTCGTGGTTCGGCGCCTACGCGCTGATCCTCTGGGGCTACGCGATCTAGTCGGCCTAGCCGAGGCGGCGGATCAGGCGGGTGACCACCGAGGTCACGACCAGCCAGAACACCGCGGCCAGGCCGTAGTTGACCAGCAGGCCGAGCTTGGCGTCCTCGGGCGTGAACAGCGTCTTGAACGCCAGCGCCAGCGGCTCGGCGATCCCGGCGACGAACGAGGCGATCGGGTTGTCCGGGTTGGCGTTGCCCATCACGAGGACGACGTGCAGGACGAGCACGAGCGCGATCAGCCTGCCGACCCAACCCGCGATCGCGGCGAGGAGACCCACCGCCGTGGCCCGCGCTGCGGCGGTGTCGCGGCGGCGGGTCTCCCGCCCGGTCGAATCTCGCTCTGCCATGCGCGCAGTCTCGCACGCGCGGATCGGGGTCGCCGCCCCCTGGTCAGCGCAGGAGGCGGGCGATGAGACCGGTGACGACGAGCCAGAACACGGCGGCGAGGCCGTAGGTGATGATCACCTGCGTGGTGAAGTTCTCGAAGCTGAACAGGCCCGGGAAGAACAGCGCCAGCGGATCAGCGAGCGACTGCACGAACTTGTAGAACGCGTTCCCGGCGTTGGCCCCGAGGATGTTCAACAGGATGAACACGACCTCGATGATGGCGAAAAGCGCACCGATGCCCGTGACAATCCGGGCGGCGCTACCACGGGTGCTGCGGTGCGATCGGGTGATAGTCATGTCAAGGAAGTTCCTCAGACCACCCGGTCTCTAACGGGTCCAATCGGCCCAACGCGCGCCTGCTCCCGGCATGTGGACACCCCGACTTGCCCGCCGCGCCCCCGGACTGGTTACTGTGGAGGCGTGGCGCGTGTCCTCCTGCTTCTCCGCCGCGACGAGGTCTGACCAGACCGGCTCCTCGTCGCGGAGGTCGGCATTGCCGCCGGTCGTCGATGACCCGTAGCAGGAGATAACCCGATCATGAGCCTGTCCGACAACTCCTCCAGCCGCCTGCGCACCCCCGCGCGCCCCGTCGCCGAGGGCCAGCCCGGCTGGAACCCGCAGCGCGGCAGCTCGATGCCGTTCCACCGCTACCGCCCGTTCCCGGAGCTGGTGGAGCCGGTCGACCTGCCCGACCGCACCTGGCCGACCAAGCGCATCGAGCGCGCCCCGCTGTGGTGCGCGGTCGACCTGCGCGACGGCAACCAGGCGCTGATCGACCCGATGTCGCCCGCCCGCAAGCGCCGCATGTTCGACCTGCTGGTGCGCATGGGCTACAAGGAGATCGAGGTCGGCTTCCCGGCGGCGAGCCAGACCGACTTCGACTTCGTGCGCGAGATCATCACCGAGGGCGCGATCCCCGAGGACGTCCGCATCCAGGTGCTGACCCAGGCCCGCCCGGAGCTGATCGAGCGCACCTACGAGGCGCTGGAGGGCGCGCACTCGGCGATCGTGCACCTGTACAACTCCACCTCGATCCTGCAGCGCAAGGTCGTGTTCCGCGCGGACCGCGACGGCATCAAGAAGATCGCCACCGACGGCGCCCAGTGCGTGCTGGCCTTCGCCGAGAAGTACGGCGACACCGACTTCCGCTTCGAGTACTCCCCCGAGTCCTACACCGGCACCGAGCTGTCCTACGCCGCCGAGGTCTGCAACGCCGTCGCCGAGGTCTGGCAGCCGACCGCCGAGCGGCCGATGGTCGTGAACCTGCCCGCCACCGTCGAGATGGCCACCCCGAACGTCTACGCGGACTCCATCGAGTGGATGCACCGCAACCTGGACAACCGCGAGGCGCTGATCCTGAGCCTGCACCCGCACAACGACCGCGGCACCGGCGTGGCCGCGGCCGAGCTGGGCTACCTGGCCGGGGCGGACCGCATCGAGGGCTGCCTGTTCGGCAACGGCGAGCGCACCGGCAACGTCGACCTGGTCACCCTGGGCATGAACCTGTTCAGCCAGGGCATCGACCCGCAGATCGACTTCTCCGACATCGACGAGATCCGCCGCACGGTCGAGTACTGCAACCAGCTCCCGGTGGCCGAGCGCCACCCCTGGGGCGGCGACCTGGTCTTCACCGCGTTCTCCGGCAGCCACCAGGACGCGATCAACAAGGGCTTCGACGCGCTGCGCGAGGGTGCCGAGGCCGCGGGCACCCCGGTCGAGGACTTCCCGTGGGAGGTCCCGTACCTGCCCATCGACCCCAAGGACGTCGGCCGCAGCTACGAGGCCGTCATCCGGGTCAACTCCCAGTCCGGCAAGGGCGGGGTGGCCTACGTGATGAAGACCGAGCACCAGCTCAAGCTGCCGCGCAGGCTGCAGATCGAGTTCTCCCAGGTCGTGCAGGCCGTCACCGACTCCGAGGGCGGCGAGGTCGGCCCCAAGGAGATGTGGGACGTGTTCGCCACCGAGTACCTGGACCGGGTCTCCCCGCTGCGCCTGCGCCGCAACCGCGTCTCGGGCAACGAGGACGGCACCCACGAGATCCACGCGACCGTCGACGTCGAGGGCGAGTCGCACGACGTGGCGGGCAACGGCAACGGCCCCATCGCCGCCTTCGTCGACGCGCTGGCGACCGTCGGCTACGACGTCCGGGTCTTGGACTACTCCGAGCACGCCCTGACCGCGGGCGACGACGCCAGGGCGGCGGCCTACGTGGAGTGCGCCATCGGCGGCAAGGTCCTCTACGGGGTCGCCGTGGACAGCTCCATCGTGGGGGCGTCGCTGCGCGCGGTGGTGTCGGCGGTCAACCGCGCCTTCAAGTAGGCCACGGCTGCCGCCCCCGCCCGGTCCGGGCGGGGGCGGCGTCAGCCAGGCCGTGCGACGGGTTCCAGTCCGGCGCGGGCGAGGATCTGGGCCGCCAGGTGCTCCGGCAGCCCCACCATCCGGATGTAGAGGGTGAACAGGTCGGCGCGCAGTCGCCGCTTGGCCTCGGCGGTGAGCACCACGACGTCCTCGACGGCCAGCAGGACCACCTCGTTGAACGCCGCGACAAGTGCCTGCCACAGCTCCGGGCTCAACTGCTGGAGCTCGTCGACCTCGTCGACGTGCCCGGCGAGCATGGTCGCCCACCGCCGGTAGGTCTCCCGCCTGCGCTCGGCCCCGCTCTTGATGCGCAGGATCTCGGTCTCGAAGACCCTGGTCATCGCCGGGCTGAGGGTGACCGCGGCGTGGTAGACGTCGACCGCCGCGACGACCCGGCCGATCCAGTCCGCACCGGACAGCCGACCGATCCGGTCGGAGAGCATCCCGCTGAGGATGCCGTAGGCGGTGAGGAAGCACTCCTCCTTGTCGGCGAAGTGCTCGTAGAACGTCCGCCGCGACACCTTGGCCCGCTGGACGACGTCGGCGAGCCGGGCGTCGTGGTACCCGGTCTCGGAGACCACCTGCAGGATCGCCACCAGCAACCGCATGCGCTGGTTGTCCTGGGCCCCGGGCGCGCGCGGACCGGGACGCAGCGGAACCGCGTCCGCCGCCAGCAGGGCTTCGAACCTGACCTCGGTCATCCCCGGACCTTACCGTCAGTAGGTCCGGGGTGGTACGACTTCCACGAGCCCGCGCGGCCGCTACCGGACGTCCACGGGGAACCGGTCAGGCGGTCCCGGTGGGATTGGTGGTGACCTCGTCCTTGTTCTCCGGGAAGTGGCAGGCGGTCTGGTGGCCGGGGCCCACGGCGACCAGCGGGGGCTCCTCGGCGGCGCAGATCTCCTCCGCCTTCCAGCACCTGGTGCGGAAGCGGCAGCCCGACGGCGGGTTGACCGGGCTGGGCACGTCGCCCTGCAGGCGGATGCGCTCGCGCTTGTTCTTGCGGTTGGTGTCCGGGATGGGCACCGCCGAGAGCAGCGCCACCGTGTACGGGTGCGTCGGGCGCTCGTAGAGGGCGGTCCGGTCGGCGATCTCCATGATCTTGCCCAGGTACATCACCGCGACCCGGTCGGACACGTGCCGGACCACCGACAGGTCGTGCGCGATCATCACGTAGGTCAGGTCGAACTCGTCCTGCAGGTCCTCCATCAGGTTGACCACCTGGGCCTGCACCGACACGTCCAGCGCGGACACCGGCTCGTCGGCGACGATCACCTTGGGGCGCAGGGCCAGCGTGCGGGCGATGCCGATGCGCTGGCGCTGGCCACCGGAGAACTCGTGCGGGTAGCGGTTGTAGTGCTCGGGGTTGAGGCCGACGAGCTCCAACAGCTCCTGCACGGCCTTCTTCACCCCACCCGGCGGGTCGACGCCCTGGAGCTTCCACGGGGCGCCGACGATCGTGCCGACGGTGTGCCGGGGG
Source organism: Actinokineospora pegani (assembly GCF_009745975.1). Classification (GTDB taxonomy): domain Bacteria; phylum Actinomycetota; class Actinomycetes; order Mycobacteriales; family Pseudonocardiaceae; genus Actinokineospora; species Actinokineospora pegani. The sequence continues at coordinate 12,701 of NZ_WHOL01000066.1, forward strand.
TTCAGCGACGAGTACGGGTCCTGGAAGATCATCTGGATGTCGCGGCGCAGCGGGCGCATCTGCGAGACCGACAGGTGTGTGATGTCGCGGCCGTCCAGGGTGACCGTGCCCGCGGTGGGCTCCAGCAGGCGGGTCAGCAGGCGGCCGGTCGTCGTCTTGCCGCAGCCGGACTCGCCGACGAGCGAGAGCGTCTCTCCGCGCTTGACCGCGAAGGACAGGCCGTCGACGGCCTGCACGGCGCCGACCTTGCGGCGCAGCAGGCCGCGGCGGATCGGGAAGTGCATCTGCAGGCCGTCGGCGACCAGGAGGTCGTCCCGGTCGGCGGCGGCGGGCTGCTCGGGTGTGGTGGGGGCTTCAGTCACTGCGAGTCCTTACAGCTTCGGCCTGATCTCGGTTTCCCAGATGCGGGCGCGCTCCTCGGCGGGCAGGTGGCAGGCGATCGAGTGCCCGCCGCCGATGTCGCGGAACTCCGGCCGCCGCGTGGTGGACAGGTCGCCGTTGAGCTTGTCGTAGGCGCAGCGCGGGTTGAACGGGCAGCCGTCGGGGACGTTGATCAGGCTGGGCGGGCTGCCCGGGATCGGTTGCAGGCGCTCGCTGCGCTCGCGGTCCAGCCTCGGCATCGACCCGAGCAGGCCCCAGGTGTAGGGGTGCTGCGGGTTGTTGAAGATCGCCTCGGCCGAGCTGTGCTCCACCGCGCGGCCCGCGTACATGACCATGATGTCGTCGGCCAGCTCGGCGACCACGCCCAGGTCGTGGGTGATGATCACGACGGCGGAGTTGAACTCGCCCTGCAGGTCCAGGATCAGGTCGAGGATCTGGGCCTGCACGGTCACGTCGAGCGCGGTGGTCGGCTCGTCGGCGATGAGCAGGTCCGGGTCGCACGACAGCGCCATCGCGATCATGGCGCGCTGGCGCATCCCGCCGGAGAACTGGTGCGGGTAGTCGTCCACCCGCGACTTCGGGTTCGGGATGCCGACCCGGGCGAGCATGTCGATGGCGTGCGCGCGGGCGGCGGACTTGGAGACGTCGTTGTGGACGCGGTAGGCCTCCACGATCTGGTTGCCCACGGTGTAGTAGGGGTGCATGGCCGACAGCGGGTCCTGGAAGATCATGGCCATCCGCTTGCCGCGCAGCCTGCGCACCGCGTCGGGGTCCATCGTGACCAGGTCCTGCCCGTCGAGCAGGATCTCGCCGCTGATCTTGGCCGAGCCGCGCTTGTGCAGGCCCATGACCGACAGGCTGGTCACGGACTTGCCGGAGCCGGACTCGCCCACGATGCCCAGCGTCTTGCCGCGCTCAACGCTGAACGACAGGTCGTCGACGGACTTGACCACCCCGTCGTCGGTGGGGAAGTGCACCCGCAGGTTCTTCACTTCCAGGTAGGGAGAACTCATGCGGCGCGCACCCTCGGGTCGACGACGGCGTAGAGGAGGTCGACGACCAGGTTCGCCAGCACGATGAACACGGCGGCCAGCAGCGTCACCCCCAGGACCTTCGGCAGGTCTTGGTTCTTGATGGCGTCGATGGCGTACTGGCCGAGGCCGTTGAGCGAGAACGCCGTCTCGGTCAGCACCGCCCCGCCGAGCAGCAGCCCCATGTCCAGGCCGAAGATCGTCAGGATCGGCGTCAGCGCCCCGCGCAGGCCGTGCTTGACCACGACCTTGCGCTCCACCAGGCCCTTGGCCCTGGCGGTGCGGATGAAGTCCTCGTTCATCGTGTCCAGCATCCCGGCCCTGGTCTGGCGGGCGTACTGGGCGGAGAACTGGAAGGCGAGGGTGATCCACGGCAGCAGCAGCGCGTACGCCCAGTCGCCGACGCTCTCGGTGATCGGCACGTAGGAGCCGCCGGGGGCGGTCCAGCCGAGCTGGTAGCTGAAGAACGCCAGCCCGATCAGGCCGGTGAAGAAGATCGGCAGCGACACGCCCGCGAGCGCGACGCCCATCGAGAGGCGGTCCCAGATGGACCCCTTGCGCAGTGCCGACAGGGTGCCGACGGAGATGCCCGCGAGCACCCACAGCACCGCGGCGCCCAGGGCCAGCGACAGCGTGACCGGCATCCGGTCGAGCAGGTCGGGCAGCACGGGCTGGTTGGAGCGGAACGAGTAGCCCAGGCACGGGGCCGGGCAGGTCTCGGCGCTGGTCCCGAAGTTGTAGGTCTTGCCGACGAAGATGCCCTTGAGCCAGTCCCAGTACTGGACGTAGATCGGGTCGTAGAACCCGAGCCGCTGCGCGGTGAGCTGGACGGTCTCCGCGTTGGCGGTGCGCCCGACGTAGCGGGTCGCCAGCGTCTCCGGGGTGCCGCCGTTGAGCTTGGGCACCACGTAGAAGATGACAAAGGTGATCATGCTGACGATGAGCAGCAGGAAGACCGCGGCGAACAGCCGCCTGATGATGTAAGCGATCACACTGACCGGCACCGGCCGCGGGCCGGGGAGGTCGTCCCCGGCCCGCCGCCTGCTGCCTTCACCTGCCTATCTGGTTCCGGCTGGGCTCGTCCGCGTCAGCCGCTGAGGCCGAGCGCGGTGTAGTCGTACATGCCGTAGGACTGGTTGACGAACACGTTCGTCAGACCCTTGCCGCGCAGCATCAGGAACTTGGCGTAGACGCCCGGCAGGATGACCGCCTGCTCCATGACCGCCTTGTCGATCTCGCCCCACGCCTGCTCGCGCTTGGCGTTGTCGGTCTCGGCGAAGGCGGCGTCGAGCATGCTGTCGATCTCCGGGAAGCGCACCGAGACGTTCGAGGAGCCGCCGTTCTCGCGGATCACCCGGCTGTCGACGATCTGCGACAGGAAGCCGAAGCCGTCGTTCCAGTCCGCGCCCCAGCTGTTGATGACCAGGCCGAGGTTGTTCTTGACGACGTAGCCCGGGTTGCCCGCGAACTGCGAGAAGTAGTCGCCCTGCGGGAACGCCTTGAGGGTCAGCTTGATGCCGACGCGCGCCAGGGACTGCTGCAGCGACTCGGCCGCCGCCTTCTCCTTGGGCCGCTCGGACCGGTAGGCGATGTTGGTCTCGAAGCCGTCGGGCTTGCCGCACGCGGCGAGGGCCTGCTTGGCCTTGTCCAGGTCGCCCTTGCTCTCCGGGCTCGCGTACAGGTCGAACTTCTGGTAGCCCGGGATCTGCGGCGGCAGCACGGTGGAGGCGATGTCACCACCGGAGAACGGGCCGCCGTAGGCGTTCTGGTAGCTGGCGCGGTCGGCGGCGAACTCGATGGCCTTGCGGCAGTCGAGGTTGTCCAGCGGGGCCACCGTCGGCACGATGGAGGTGTAGTTCAACCGCGGGTTGCCCGGGTTGTCCGCCTGCGCCTTGAGGGCCGGGTCGCCGAGCACGCGGCTCAGCGACGCCTGCTGGATGCCGTTGCCGGTGACCTCGAGGTGCAGGTCGCCGGAGAGCAGCCGGTTGTCGACGTCGTTGGCCTCGACGCCCATCTCGACCTCGTACCGGTCCGGCAGCGCCTTGCGGTTCGGGTCGGTCGCGGCGTCCCACTGGTCGTTGCGGACCAGGGTGAAGCGCTTGTCGATCTCGTTGGTCTCGAACTTGTACGGACCGGTCGAGACGACCTTCTCCTTGTAGCGCTTGCCGGTGTCCTTGGCCTGCGGCACCGGGGCGGTCTGGGAGAGCTGGGCGAAGTAGTCGAACCCGCCGAAGGCCTGCTTGAGGTGGAAGACCACGGTGCGGTCGTCCGGCGTGGTGATCGCCGAGCTGGTGTCGACGTCGGGCGTCTTGTACGGGCCCTTGTAGTCGGCGGGCAGGTCGAGGAACTGCTCGAAGTACGCCGGGCCGTTCGGGAACTCCTCCTTGTCGGTGGAGCGCAGCACCGCGTAGGCGACGTCCTTCGACGTGACCGGGGTGCCGTCCTCGAACTTCACGCCCTCGCGCAGCTTGTAGGTCCAGGTCTTGCCGCCGTCGCTGGGCTCGCCCAGCGACTCGGCCAGGTCGGGGACCAGCTCGGTGCTGCCGTCGCCGGGGGCGGGCTTGAACGTCACCAGCGCCCGGGAGTACAGGCGGGCGAAGTTCCAGCTGTAGCCGTAGTAGGTCTCACCGGGGTCCAGGGAGTCCCAGGTGCCCGGGTTCGCGACCTTCAGCGTCCCGCCCTTGCGGTCCGAGGGGTTGAAGATCTGGCCCTTGTTGGCCGCGTCGAACTCCCCAGCGGCGTTGGAGCTGCTGCTGGACCCGCCGCCACAGGCGGACAGGACCATCGCGACGGCGGCGCCAGCGGCCACCGCCGTTACCACGCGCTTGCTTCTCATGGTTGCTCTAGCACCCTTCTCTCCGGACACCGGTACTGCCACCACCTATCGGGCGCGCGGGTCGAGCGCGTCGCGCAGGCCGTCGCCGAACAGGTTGAACGCGAGCACGGTCACGAAGATCGCCAGACCGGGCCAGATCATGAAGTGCGGGATCGTGTAGTACGCCGCCGCCTCGGAGAGCATGCCGCCCCAGGTCGCGGTGGGGGCGTTGACGCCGACCCCGAGGAACGACAGCGCCGACTCGAACAGGATGTTCGTGGGGATCAACAGCGTGGCGTAGACCAGGACCGGCGCCACCAGGTTCGGCAGCAGCTCCTTGAACAGGATGTGCGGCGAGCGGGCGCCGAGGCTGCGGCTGGCGTCGACGAACTCGCGCTCGCGCAGCGACAGGGTCTGCCCGCGCACGATGCGCCCCGCGTACGGCCAGTTGAAGAACCCGATGATGAAGATCAGCATGGCGATGCGCAGCGACTCGCCGCGCAGGCCGAACATCTCGTCCGGCACGGTGCCGACCAGCGCGATCGCGAAGACCAGCAGCGGGAAGGCGAGGAAGACGTCCATCGCCCGGCTGATCAGGGTGTCGACCCAGCCGCCGAAGTACCCGGCGGTGACGCCGAGGACGGTGCCGATGAACACCGACAGCAGCGTCGCCAGGAACGCGATCAGCAGCGAGATCCAGGCCCCGGAGAACACCCGGGCGGCGATGTCGCGGCCGTTGCCCGGCTCGACGCCCATGATGTGGTCCCAGCTCATCCCGCCGAGGGCGCCCGTGGGGGCCAGCGTGCCGCCCGCGCGGTCGACCAGGTCCTCGTGGAACGTGTTGGGGTGCACCACGTCGAAGACGCGGTCGAGCAGCAGGCCCGCGACGGCGACGAGGACCAGCACCACGACGACGCCGCCCGCGACCATGGCGACCTTGTCGCGCTTGAGGCGCAGCCAGGCGATCTGGCCCAGCGAACGGCCCTCGATGGCCTTGGCCGACATCCCGTCGAGCGCTGCCTCCGGGCGGGCCTCGGCGGCCGAGCCCGAGGTGTCCGGCGGTGCGGTCATACCGCGAACCGCCCTCGCGGCGCCGCGCTCGGTCGAACACCACCGGGTCCGGCGGTCTCGCGACCGGGTCGCGCGGATCGCTGGTGAGCCATCACGCACTCCTCGTTTCCGCGGCGCCCCGGGTTTTGGTGGCGACGCCGTGTGGTGGCAGACCATATCCGCTTGTCTGGGGAACTATTAACCACCGCAGGTCACGATCCGAACAACCATCGGCACGAAATTGAGCAGTTCGCACAGTGCCGGACACACAGGGTGAGATTTAGCCGAAAGTTGTTCGCTGAGCGGACGTTGCCACTCGTTTTCCGGTCAACTGGTAAAGACTGAGTCGGCCCGCTGTCGCGTTCCGTCGACCGCGAACCACCCGGTCTCGAACTGCTGCCACCGCCGGAAGTGCGTTTCGCTGGGCTGGCCGTCGCGGTCCAGCACCCGGCGCAGCCGCTCGGCCGGGTCGGGGGCCTCGCACCACACCAGGTGGGTCAGCAGCGCCGACACGGCGCGCCTGCCCGAGGAGACGCCCTCCAACACGAGCACGTCCGGCACCTCGACGACGACCTCGGGGCCGAGCACGGGCTCACCGCTGGTCCAGACCATGCGGCGGTAGCGGCCCGGCTCGCTGCGGCGCAGCGGGTCGAGCACGCCTGCGGCCACCCTGGGCCACCACGCCACCGGGTCGTCCCAGGTGGCGAAGTCGTCGGTGGAGAGCAGCCCGGCGCCCAGCGCACGCGCCAGCTCGCCCGCGAACGTGGTCTTGCCCGAGCCGGACGGGCCGTCGACGGCGACCAGCCGCACGCGTCCCAGCCGCGGCGGGGCGGCCAGGACGCGCGCGGCGATCTCCTCGGCGCTCAGACCGAGCGTCGGCCGGACATCGCCCGGCCGAGGGTCAGCTCGTCGGCGAACTCCAGGTCGCCGCCCATCGGCAGGCCGGAGGCCAGCCGGGTGACGGTGAGCCCGGGGAAGTCGCGCAGCATCCGCACCAGGTAGGTGGCCGTGGCCTCCCCCTCGGTGTTGGGGTCCATCGCCAGGATCACCTCGGTGATCTCCTGGCCCCCGATGCGCGAGAGGAGCTGCCGGATGCGCAACTGCTCCGGGCCGATGCCCGACAACGGGTCGAGCGCGCCGCCGAGCACGTGGTAGCGGCCCTTGAACTCGCGGGTGCGCTCGATGGCCAGGACGTCCTTGGGCTCCTCGACCACGCACACCGCCGTGAGGTCGCGCCGGGCGTCGCGGCAGATGCGGCAGGTCGCCTCCTCGGAGACGTTGCCGCAGACGTCGCAGAACACCACGCCCTCTTTGACCTTCTGCAGCGCGTCCTGCAACCGGCCCACGTCGGCGGGCTCGGCGGCGAGCAGGTGGAACGCGATGCGCTGGGCGCTCTTGGGCCCGACGCCGGGCAGCCTGCCCAGCTCGTCGATCAGGTCTTGGACCGGGCCCTCGTACACCCGGGCCTCACATGCCGGGCAGGCCGAGCCCGCCCAGCCCCAGGCCGCTGGTCAGCTCCGCGCGCTTGCTCTCAGCGTGCTCGGTCACCTTGGCGCTCGCGTCGCGCACCGCGGCGACGATGAGGTCCGAGAGCAGCTCGGCCTCCTCGGGGTCGATGACCTTCGGGTCGATGGCCAGGTTCTTGAGCTCGCCGGACCCGGCCACGGTGGCCACGACGGCCCCGCCGCCCGCCGTGCCGGTGAACTCGGCCTCCTCGATCTCGCGCTGGGTGGTCTCCGCCTGCTCCTGCAACTTGCCCAACTGGGCGAGCATGGCCTGCATGTCGGGTGCGCCGCCTCCGGGAAACACCGCGGCCCCCTCTCGTCATCGGTGGAAGTCGACCGCCAGTCTAGGCCGAGTCGCACGTGGCAGGCTGAGCGGCATGTCGGGACGACGAGCGCTCGCGACCGGGCTGCTGACCTGCGCACTGACGCTGGCCGCCTGCGGGACCGAGCCCCCGGCGGCGGCCCCGCCGAGCGGCTCCGCACCGGCGGTCAGCACCGTGGCCGCCACCACGCCGCTGCCCACCTCCACGCCGACGACTGCTCCGAGCAGCGCGCCCGAGTCCGCGACCGGCAAGGTCGTCGTGCTCGACCCCGGGCACAACGGCGGCAACGCCGCGAACCCGCAGGTGATCAACCGCGAGGTCCCCGCCGGGCGCGGGCGGACCAAGTCGTGCAACACCACCGGCACCGCCACCGACGACGGCCACCCCGAGCACGAGTTCACCTGGGACCTCGCGCAGCGGGTCAGCGCGGCGCTGACCGCCGAAGGGGTCGAGGTCGTGCTGACCCGCCCGGACAACACCGGCGTCGGCCCGTGCGTCGACCGGCGGGCGGCCATCGGCAACGAGGCCGCCGCCGACGCCGTGGTCTCCCTGCACGCCGACGGCTCGACGGCGCCGGGCGCGCGCGGCTTCCACGTCGCCTACTCGGCCCCGCCGCTCAACGCCGCGCAGGGCGAACCCGCCCTGCGCCTGGCCCGCACCGTCCGCGACTCGCTCACCGGCGCGGGCTTCACCACCGCCACCTACACCGGCAGCGCGGGCCTGTCCCCGCGCGACGACCTCGGCGGGCTCAACCTCGCCACCCGCCCCTCGGTCCTGGTCGAGTGCGGCAACATGCGCGACGCCGCGGAGGCGGCGGTGCTGACGAGCCCGGCTGGGCGACAGCGCTACGCCGAGGGCATCGCGGACGGCATCCTCGGATTCCTCGGCTGACCACGGTGTGACAGGCTTGAGATCATGTCCGGGATGCGGGTGCTCGACGTCGACGAGCGGGGACGGCTGCTCACCGCGGCCACTGACGGAGACCAGTCGCGCCTGGTCGAGACCGACCCCAAGGGCAAGACCAGGGAACTCGCCGTCGTCAGCGACCTGACTCGCGCGGCCTACCTGCCCCAAGAGCGCACCGCGGTCGTCCAGCACGGCTCCCCGGCCATGCTGTCCCTGTTGACCCCCAACGGCAAGATGGCCCCCCTGGTCGGCGCCCCCGACCACGACACAGAACTCCTGGGCGTCCTCCCCGGCCGCATCGTCTACCGCGCCAACCGCCGCCACCGCCTGCTCTACACCGTCGTCATCCGCAACGTCCTGGTCGGCGAGGAACAAGCCGTCTACGACCGCGGCGGCGCCGTCCTGGAGGCCGCGGCCAGCGCCAACTCCCGCCACATAGCCATCCGCCTGCCCCGCAAGCTCCAGTTGGTCGACACCATGCCGGTCACCGAGGACGACCACGTCCGCCTGATCTCGGTGGAACCGGGCGAGGGCTCGGGGCACGTGGACCTCATGTGGCACCCCGATTCCCAGCGCCTCCTGGCCACGGCGGTCACCGGGACGGCGGTCACCGTCGAGCGCTGGAACGCCGCCGACCAGGAGTGGACGACCCTGGTCCCGGACCTGCCCCCGGACGCGCGGGCCGTGCTGGCCCCGGACGCGCGGCGGATCGCGGTGGTGTCGTCGGCGGGCATCGGGTTCTACGAGGCGGAGAAGGGTCGGTTCCTCCGGGCGGCGGAACTCCCGTCGCCGGGGACGCCGCTGTGGACGCCGGACTCCCGACAGGTCTTGACCGTGTCCGACGGCCAGATCACCGCCGTCGTGGCCGAGTCCGGCTCAGTCCGGACCCTGACCCCTTAGCGCCCGGACGGCGCCGTCGACGTCGTCGGTGTCGAAGCGACCTCGCCGTGGTTCCTGCGGCGGACGGCGCAGATGGCGGTGCCCCGCAACCACGCCCACGGCACGATCAGCTCGACGAGCAGGATCTCGAACGGCGTCAACACCATCATGTCGACCAGGAAAGCCTTCTGCGACGCCCCGTAGCGGATCGCGGTGGTGCCTGCGGGCACGTCCTTGCGGCCGCGCACCAGCAGCACGATCGACAGGAACCCGCCGATCTCGTGGCGCAGCAGGGTGACCACGGGCTTGGGCGGCACTGCTCCCCGCCGCCTGCAGGAAGGCGTCCCGACCCGCGACACCGCTGCGGCGCGACTCCCGGTAGACCGCCCGCGCGCTCACCGCGAGCGCGGATCACCGTGGGGGCGACCCACCTCAGCACCCGCAGCGCGGCTTCCCACTCGCGCGATCCGCGCCATGGCACCCCCAGCGCCGTTCGGACTCCGCCCGGCGCCAGCACGGAGCCGGGTCTTCCGCCATTGTCCGGGAGGCTGGGCGGGGCCGCCACGCCGCTCGTGGTCGGCAGGCCGTGCCAGGTGGCGATGGGCGGGCCCTGGCCGGACCAACCCTCAGCGCGACCTGGTCACTCAGCTCTCGACGGGACGGGCGCCCAGCTTGTCGGCCAGGAGCTTGAGCATGGCGGCTTCTGGGTCCTGCTTGGGGGTGGCGGGCTCGTCCGGGTCCGGCCTGCGGGCGGCCTGGGCGAGCATCTCCTCCTCGTCCTCCGGTTCCGGAGGGGGCGGCACGTCCTCGGTCGGGGGCTCTAGGCCGACTTCCTCCACGCGGGCGATGCGCTTGGGGGGTTCGAAGGTGCGCTCGGGGGTGGGGCGGGCCGGGGCCGGGCGGGTGGGGGCGGTGGAGGTGGTGGGCGGGCCGCCCGCACCGGGTTGGGCGTGGACGCAGCGGACCTGCCAGCGGCCGCCCAGGACGTCGGCGATGGCGGTGGCGATGGCGTCGGCGTTGCGGGGTTCGGCCAGGCGGCGGGCCAGGGGGGCGGCGGGGTGGCCGATGACCACGGTGTCGCCCTCGACGCTGTGGACTGTCGCGTTGGTGAGCATGGCCTCGGTGCTGCGGCTGGACTTGCGGACCGCGGAGAGCAGTTCGGGCCAGACCCGGCGGACGGCGGAGGCGTCGAGGCCGCCCTCCGGGGTGGGCGCGGGTGCTTCCTCCTGGGGAGGCGCTTCCTCGGGCTGGGCGGGACGCGTCACCGGCGGGGCCTGCTCGCGCTGAGACGGGCGCGTGACGACGGGCGGGGCCTCTTTGCGCTGAGACGGGCGCGTCACCACGGGCGGCGCTTCCTCGCGCTGCGCAGGTCGCACCGGGGGTGCTTCCTCACGCTGCGCGGGACGCACCGGGGGTGCTTCCTCGCGCTGCGCGGGACGCGGGGGCGCTTCTTCGCGCTGCGGCGGCCGCGCGGCCGCCGGGCGCGCGGGGACGCCGTCCTGGGCGGCGGTGGCACGGCGTTCCAGTTGTTCCAAGCGCTGCAACACCGCCGAGTCGGCGGCGGCGTCGGTGGGGACCGCGCCGGGCAGGAGCATGCGGGCGCACAGCAGCTCCAGCACCAGGCGGGGCGCCGTGGCGCCGCGCATCTCGACCAGGCCGGTGTGGACGATCTCGGCGTACCGGGTCAGGGTGGCCGCGCCGAGGCGTTCGGCCTGGCCGGTCATCCGCTCCAGCTCGTCGGCGGGGGCGCTGACCAGGCCGCGGGTGCCCGCGTCGGGGACGGCCTTGAGCAGGACCAGGTCGCGCAGCCGGTCGAGCAGGTCGGAGGCGAAGCGGCGCGGGTCGTGCCCGGCCTCGACGAGGCGGTCGACGGTGCCGTAGACCGCGGTGGCGTCGTCGGCGGAGAGGCCGTCGACCATGTCGTCGATCAGCGCGACGTCGGTGACGCCGAGCAGCGAGACCGCGCGGTCGTAGGTCACGCCCTCCGGTCCGGCGCCTGCGAGCAACTGGTCGAGCACCGACTGCGTGTCCCGCGCCGAGCCGCCGCCCGCGCGGATGACCAGCGGGAACACCGCGGGCTCGACGACGGCGTTCTCCGCGGCGCAGTTGCGCTCGAGCAGATCGCGCATGGCGCCGGGCGGGATGAGCCGGAACGGGTAGTGGTGCGTGCGGGAGCGGATGGTCGGCAGGACCTTGTCCGGCTCGGTCGTGGCGAAGATGAAGACCAGGTGCTCCGGCGGCTCCTCCACGATCTTGAGCAGGGCGTTGAAGCCCTGCGTGGTGACCATGTGCGCCTCGTCGACGATGAACACCCGGTAGCGGGAGGCGGCGGGCGCGTAGAAGGCGCGGTCGCGCAGCTCGCGGGCGTCGTCGACACCACCGTGCGAGGCGGCGTCGAGCTCGGTGACGTCGACGCTGCCGGGGCCGTTGGGGGCCAGTTGGACACAGGAGTTGCAGACGCCGCAGGGCTCGTCGGTCGGACCCTGCTCGCAGTTGAGGGAGCGGGCGAGGATGCGCGCGCTGGAGGTCTTGCCGCAGCCGCGCGGCCCGGAGAACAGGTACGCGTGGTTGACCCGGGCCGCGGCGAGCGCGGTGCGCAGCGGCACGGTCACGTGTTCCTGCCCCACGACCTCGGCGAAGGTCGCGGGCCGGTACTTGCGGTAGAGGGCGAGCGCCACGCCGCGACCCTACCGGCCGCCACCGACACCCGTGCCGCCGGGAATCCGCCGGGCGCCTCCGGTGTTGGACCAGGGGTGACGATCCCGTACTCGGTACTCGACCTCGCGCCCGTGGCCACCGGCTCCACGGAGACGCAGGCCCTGCGCAACAGCCTCGACCTGGCCCGCACCACCGAGCGGCTGGGCTACCACCGGTACTGGGTCGCCGAGCACCACAACATGCCCGGCATCGCCAGCTCGGCCCCCGCCGTGCTGCTCGGCCACATCGCCATGGCCACCGAGCGCATCCGGGTCGGCTCCGGCGGCGTGATGCTGCCCAACCACGCGCCGCTGGTGGTCGCCGAGCAGTTCGGGATGCTCGAGGCCTTCCACCCCGGCCGGGTCGACCTGGGCATCGGCCGCGCGCCCGGCACCGACCAGGTGACCGCCCGCGCGCTGCGCCGCCAGGAGGGCCCGCTGTCGGCCGAGGACTTCCCGCAGCAGTTGACCGAGCTGGCCAACTACTTCACCGGCCGCGACTCCCGCGGCGTGACCGCCGTGCCCGCGCTGGGCAACCAGCCCGCCATGTGGCTGCTGGGGTCCTCGGGCTACAGCGCGCAGGTCGCCGGGTACCTGGGCCTGCCATTCGCCTTCGCCCACCACTTCAGCGCGGACAACACCCTGCCCGCGCTGGCCCTCTACCGGGAGCGCTTCCGCCCGTCGGCCGTGCTCGACGAGCCCTACGCGATGATCGCCGCGAACGTCCTGTGCGCCGACGACGACGAGACCGCCCGGGAGCTGGCCAAGCCGTCCCTGCTGCAGTTCCTCGCGCTGCGCAAGGGCGACCCCGGCAAGCTCCCGACCCCCGAGCAGGCCGCCGAGTACGACTACACCGACGTCGACCGGCTCATCCTCGACGACCGCCTCTCCAGCACGATCGTCGGCGGCCCGGAGACCGTCAGCAAGGGCTTGCACGACCTGGTCGAGCAGACCGGCGTCGACGAGCTGATGATCACCACCAGCGTCTTCCACCACACCGACCGCGTCCGCAGCTACGAGCACGTGGCGGAGATCGTCGGCCTCAACGCCCCGGTCTAGGGGCCCCGGGCAAAAAAGGGGACCCCGCGCACCTGTCAGAGCCCGCTTATCCTTGCTGCCTTCCGGCCCTGGGGAGGTTCGCAGGGTGAACACCGCACGGGGTCCACGGACAAGTGTAGCCACCCCCGAATCGGGGCTCAAGGCACCCCTCCCAAGGCAATTGCTTAGCACAACTAACATATTGCTCCGCCCGCCACAGTCACAGACAGTGGTAGTTCTCGGACGATCGGCGCGCCAACGACCACGCACGTGTACTTGTCGACAGTGGACCTAGTGCGGTGTCTGGACGTCAGATAGCTTCAAGCCAGGCGCGGTGACCGCTGTTTCCGTTATCGCGCAAGCAATTTGTCTCCGGCCTTGAATCCCGCCGGCTCCAGCTCGTCCGGCGGAAGGCACTGCGCGATGGCCAACGACCCCTCGAGACTCCACCCCCGCACCGGACTCCGCCATACTCGGTGGTTCGCGGTAGCGGGGCTTTGCGCGTCTGTGGTGGCAGCCTCCACTGTGCTCACATCCCGGGCCATGGCCGCCGAGGCCCCGGTGGGGCTCGGGACGGCGGAGTCCTATTCGGTCCTGGGCGGGCAGACCGTCACGAACACCGGCCCCAGCACGCTCTCCGGCGACCTCGGGGTCAGCCCCGGCACCGCGATCACCGGCTTCCCACCCGGCCTGGCGGCGGGGTCGACACACGCGGGCGACGCGGTCGCCCTCCAGGCCCAGGCCGATCTGGTCGTCGCCTACGACGACGCGGCCGGTCGAGCGCCGACCGCGGATGTGGCAGGCGACCTGGTCGGCCAGACCCTCACCGGCGGTGTCTACAAATCGACCGGACCGCTAGCCCTAGGCGGCACGCTCACGCTGGACGCCCAGGGAGACCCGAACACCGTCTGGATCTTCCAGATCGCCTCAACCCTGATCACCGCCACAGCCAGCTCCGTCGCCCTGATCAACGGCGCCCAGGCCTGCCGCGTCTACTGGCAGGTGGGCAGCTCGGCGACGCTGGGCACGACCTCGACGTTCCGGGGCACGATCATGGCCCTGACCTCCATCACGGTGACGACGGGAACGACCGTGGAGGGCCGCGCACTAGCCCGCAACGGCCAGGTCTCCCTCGACGACAACACTTTCACCACCCCCGGCTGCGCCACCGGCCCACCCACCAGCACGACATCTCCCACCCCGCCTCCAACCGACACGCCGCCCACCACCACGAGCACGTCCGGGGACTCGACGACAACGCCCGGCACCACCACCAGCGCCGGACCAACAACCAACCCCGGCGGGGGCTTCCCCGGCGACGAGGACGACGGCGGGCCTGAGAACGGTGGGCCGTTCGGCCAAGGCCCAGACTCCCCCACCTACGTGGGAGACCTCGCTGACACAGGCATCGCCGCACCGGTCGGCAGGCTGATCGGGTTCGGCGTCCTGCTGCTCACCCTCGGCGGCCTGCTGGTGGCGGCCCTCAACAAATCACGCGCCCGCCGCCACGGGTAGGGGCCACTGGCTCGACGACGGTGACCCCGGGTTGGGCCGTTCGACCTCGTGGTGGACGTCTGCCCGGATACGCTCTGATCGTGTTGAGCGTGTGGGGGCTGACCAAGGTCTACGGGGGACGACCCGTCGTGGACGGGGTGACGTTCGAGCTGCGGCCGGGCACCGTCACCGCGTTCCTGGGGCCCAACGGGGCGGGCAAGTCGACCACCCTGCGGATGATCACCGGGCTGACCCCGCCGACCGCCGGGCAGAGCACGGTCGCGGGCCGCCCGTTCCGCGACTGGCCCAACCCGGCGCACGTGGCGGGGGTCCTGCTCGACGCCTCCGCCGTGCACCCCGGCCGCACCGGTCTGTCCCACCTGCGCAACGCCGCCCTGCTGATGGGCCTCCCGAGGCAGCGGGCGGAGGAGGTACTGGCCCAGGTCGGCCTCGACGACGCGGCGGCGAAGAAGGTCGGCAAGTACAGCCTGGGCATGCGCCAGCGGCTCGGCCTCGCGCACGCGCTGATGGCCAGACCGCCGCTGCTCATGCTCGACGAGCCCATCAACGGCCTGGACCCGGTCGGCATCCGCGCCGTGCGCGACCTCTTGCGCGCCCACGCCGCCGCGGGCGGCACGGTATTGCTCTCCAGCCACGTCCTGTCCGAGGTGGATCAAACAGCCGACCGCATCCTGATGATCGGCAACGGGCGGATCGTCGCCGATGGGCCCATCCGCGACCTGCTCGCCTCCCGGCGCTCGGTAGCCAGAGGCCCGGACATGCCCGCCCTGGCCAACGCGCTGCAACAGGCGGGCATCCGCATCCAGCCCACCCCGGACGGCCAGGTCCTCGCCGAGGCCACCAGCGACAAGGTCGCCGACATCGCCTTCGCCGCGGGCGTGCGCGTCCACTCGGTCTCCGACCACCAGCAGAACCTCGAGGAACTCTTCTTCCGACTCTCGGGCGGGCCCCAGCGATGACCACACCCCACGGCGGCCACCACGCGTCGCCGCAGCAGCCCTGGGCCCAGCCCCCGTTCCCCGCGCCTCAGCAGCGGTTCGCCCAACCGCATCGGCAATTCCCGCACCAGGCGCCCATGGCGGGCCACGACCCGTTCGCCCGCGCCACCCAGCGCACGCCGTTCACGCGGCTGGTTCGCGTGGAGTTCCGCAAGCTCACCGGCACGCTGTCCGACCGCATCCTGCTCGTGATCGGCCCGTTGGCCCTGGTCGGTTTGACCGCGCTGATGATGGCCGTCGACACCGACACCCAGAGCGCCAAGGACCAAGCGCTGCCCGTCGTGTGGTCGGCGCGGTTCGCCCACGTCGTCGTGCACGCGCTGATCATCAAGCTGATCGCGGGCGAGTGGCAGCACCGGTCGGCGCAGCCGACGCTGCTGGCGCAGCCATCGCGCGGGCGCTACTTCGCGGCCCAGGCGGTGGTCGTCATGGTGCTCTGGCTGCTGTGCCTCGCGCTGCAGATCATGACCACGTTCATCGCCATGCCGATCAGCGTCGCCGCCGCGGGCAACGGCTACCTGCTGGACTACCGCGTCGGCTGGGTCATCGGCATGGCCGTGGTGGGCTCGCTGATGTCGATGGTCGTCGCGCTGACGGTGGGCATGCTCCTGCCCAACTCGGCGGGCGCGCTGGCCGTGTACTGCGGCGCCGTGCCCGCGATGCTGATTATGAGCGGCTTGGTGCCCGAGGCGCTCGCCTGGATCGACCCTGCGACACCAGCGCTGACCTTGGCCACCCTGCTGCCGATCGAGGGCCCCGCACCCGCCTTGGTCTCGGTGGTGTTGTGGGTCGCACTCCTGGGTCTCGCGGGCTACCGCGTCGCCCGGCGCGACGTGGCCTGAGCGATCAGCCGGTGGCGAGCGACCCGCCGCCGGGGTCGATCGCGGCGAGCACGGTAAGCGCCTTTTTCTCCAGCGCCGGGCACCGCGCCTCCATGAACCGGCGGATCTCCTCGACCGGCTTGTTGTCGCCCGCCGCCTCCGCGTCAATGAGGTCTTGGTGGGCGGCATAGACGCTCTCGGTGGCCATTTCCCGGAATACCAGTGCCTGGTCCGATCCCGTGTCGACGGTGAGATAGCAGTTCAGGTTGAACCCGCCGTCCTCACGAAGACCTTGCTTGCGGAAGGACCACGTGGCGTAGTAGCGGTCATCGAGGATGAACCGCCGGAAGTAGCCGATGCCGACGAGGGCCACGTCCCCCATCCACGCGCGCTCGAACACCTTCGCGCCGGGCCCACTCGGCTTGACCGCGGTGAGGTAGAAGGCCCCGTCCCGGTCTTCGACGATCGCACAGGAGTTGTCGGACTGCGAGGCGCGCACCTCGACGGACGCGCTGTAACCCAACTCGCCCAGCAGCGCCGCGTTGACTTGCTCGCAGTTCCCCGAGAAGGGGAACTCCCGGTCAGCCGAGAGCAGGTCGTCATAGGCGACGGCATCCGCCGGGATGCGCGGCGCGGGCATCGAGGGCGCCGGACCGGGCGGGGTGGAGCACCCGGTGAGGGCGAGCACGGCGGCGAGTGGGGCAAGAACACGACCGGCGGACATCACGAAGCAAGTTCACCACACCGCCTTCTGTCGTGTGGGTGCTTCCGACCAAGCCGCGGGCTTGCGGCGATACCTACGACCTCATGCAGTTGTGAGGTCGCCACCGCCGCGTCCCTCCCCCGGGTGGCGAGTTGACCGAAGAGCACCCGCAATCCCCGAACGCAAAGCCTGACCCAGCACTGTTCCCCTTTCTCCGCACGCGAGTTACGACTGCAACGAGCAGATCTGCTGACTACAAGAGCGGTTCTAGGGCGACCCGGTGGTCGTCGAGCAGTAGCCGGAGTCGACCCACTCGGTCTCGCTGAAAGTGCTGGGAATCGGCACCGGCAGGGTGGAACCTTCCAGCGCCGCATCCTCCGTTGAAGTCAGCCCACCAGTCCTCGCGTCGAAGACGAGCATCTGCCGGTGGTGCCGCACCTCGTCGATGTACCCCACCGCCACCACCCCCGGCCGGTCCCGCAGTGAACCCGCGAACAGCCCCGAGAAACCCGCGAGGTGCAGCACCAATCCGTGCTGCAGCGCCGGGGGAACCACCTGCAGCTTCCAGACCTGCCCGAACGCCTTCACCGCGACCGCAGGCAAGCCCCGCGGGTTCCACGCTCTCAGCTCGGCACCCACCGCTTCGACCTCGGTGACCGTGATGAAAGGAGCCGCCAGCCCACCAGTCGCGAACACCCCGGACGGCTGAACCTCTCGCCCATCCCGCGTCACCGACAACCGCCCAGAACCATCCGGCGCGATCCACTGCCGCCGCTCCACCCACTCGACCCGAGCCGAGCCGCGAGAACCCTCAACCCCGGCTCGCGCGTTGTGCGCAAGTAAGAGCCGCGAGTGTGCACGAAGTGGAATGGCCCGCCACCTGTGGGCGACAATTCTTTGACTGTCTTTTCGGGCCGCCGCCTAGCCCAGAACAGCACCCGACGTCAGGGGGTGTTGCCAGGCTCGCGCGGGTGCTGCATGCGCCACCCCGCCACCGGGACGTACCGGTCCTCGGTCAGCGGGGACAGCGCCCTGGATCTGACCGTCTTCGCGCGCATCGCTCAAACCCGCCTCAGCAACCCGTCGCGAGCCTCGTTTGCGCTGGTCTCGCCCATGTGACAGACGCTCCACCAGCGTCGTGACCGAGCGCTGCGTCTGGCGGTCTCCCCGGCGCAGCCCCATCCGACCCCCCGTTCGTCGTGGTCAGAGCCCTGTCCGGTAAGGTCTTCGGCGGAGGATTCGCATAGTGGCCTAGTGCGCACGATTGGAAATCGTGTTGGGTGTTAAAGCCCTCAGGGGTTCAAATCCCCTATCCTCCGCCAGCAGGCGCCGGTCGTCCCCAGGGATGGCCGGCGCTTCTGCGTTCGCCTTCGTCGGCCGGCCGGGGGGCGGTTAGCCCGCGATGCGGGGGCGGGGTGGGGACAGGTCGGCGAGGGTGGCGGCGGTGTGGCCTGCTGTCCAGCCGGTGGTGTTGGAGATCGTGGGGCGGTGGGTGCGGATGTGGGGGAAGAGGGTGGCGAATTTGAGGTCGACGGCTTGTTGGCGGGTGGTGAGGACGGGGACGAGGCGGGTGTCGCCGGAGGTGGCCTGGGTGGTGGCGGTGGTGAGGCGGGTGTGGATGCGGTGGGCGTAGCCGGTGAGGAAGGCGTGGCGGAAGGCTCGGGTGCGGCCGGGGGTGGGGGTGTGGCGCAGGGCTTGGGTGGCTTGGAGTTGGAGGGAGGTGGTGAGGACCTCGACTATCTCCAGGTCGGTTTCGTGGCCGACCACCGCCACGCAGCCGAGTTTGGCGTAGAAGACCGAGCGGCAGCGGTTGGCCTGGGCTATGGCGTCGACCAACTGGGCCCGGGGGGTTTGGTAGGGGCCGGTGAGCCAGAGGCGGCGGGCGCCCGCGGTCTGGGGCTGGGGGTGGTCCGCGTCGAGGACGGCGCGTTCGAAGGCGTGGCGGGCCATCAGCTCCTGGGCCTTGGCGGACAGGGCCTCCGCCTCGTCCGGGTAGGCGGTGGACTCGGCCTTGGCCAGCAGGGCGCGGACCCGGGCCAGCACGCGGCGGTCGACGCCGCCGGGGCCGGGGTCGGGGGTGGTCGCGCTGCCGGGGGGCTGGACCAGGCGGGGCAGTTGGGGCAGGACCATGAGGGCGGCCAGCAGTTCGACGGCGAGGTTGAGCGAGTCCTCGGTGGGCTCGGCCTGTTCGCGGCCCGGGATGCCGAGCTCGGCCAGTTGTGCGCGCCACAGGGGGTGCAGGGCCGCCGGGGCGTGGCGGGCGCTCTCGTGCGCGATGGCGTCGAGCAGCAGTTCGCGGACGCGCTTGGGGGCGACGGCCGCGACGTCGGCGGGCAGCCAGCCCCGGCCCCAGAGCAGTTCCAGCGAGTGCGCGAGGGCCATCGTGGCCGCCGCGCCCGCCGCCGCCAGACCGCGGTCGGCGACGTCGCGGACAACCGCGGCCACCGACCGGCGGTCGCCGCCCGCGAGGACCACCGCCGCCTCGGTCAGCCGGGCGGCGAGGACGGCGATCGAGCCCCGGGAGCCCGCCGTCTTTCGCTCATGTGTTCGCATGGGGCCCATCTTGCACCCGGGGTACGACAGAAAGCGGCCCGACCCGGGTTTTCCCAGGTCGGGCCGAGTGGGCTACTCGATGCCGTCTTCGGCCTCGTCCGGGACGGCGTGGTCGGGCCGCCCCGGGTTCGGGTCGCGGGACAGGTCGATCAGCGGGTGCCGCTCGGCCCCCTCCGGCGCGGCGTGCTTGCCGGTCCTCGCCTGCTCCTGCGCTGCCTTGTCCGTGCTCATGCGTTTCTCCCCTCGCACTCCCCCGAGTACACAGAGGACAATTCTAACCCCGTTGCCATTCGCGCACCCACTCGGCGACACCGTCGGCGTCGCGCGGCAGCGCCGATGAGATCACCTCCGCGCCGTCCGGGGTGACCACCAGGTCGTCCTCGATGCGCACGCCGATGCCGCGCAGCTCCGGCGGGACGGTGAGGTCGTTGGGGTGGAAGTAGAGGCCGGGCTCGACCGTCAGCGCCATGCCGACCTCGAGCTTGCCCTCGTTGTAGGCCGACGCGCGCGCGTTGGCGCAGTCGTGCACGTCGATGCCGAGCATGTGACCGATGCCGGAGCAGATGTAGCGCCGGTGGAACTGCCCGTCCGGGTCCATCGACTTGTCGACAGACGCGGGCAGCAGCCCCCAGTCGTGCAGCCCCTCCGCGAGCACGCGCATGGACGCGGTGTGGAAGGCGCTGTAGTCGTTGCCCGGCCGAACTTCCGCCATCCCGGCCGACTGCGCTTTGTGGACCAGGTCGTAGACCCGGCGCTGCGCCTCGCTGAACTCGCCCGCCACCGGCAGGGTCCTGGTGACGTCCGCGGTGTAGAGCGTTTCCAGCTCCACACCCGCGTCCAGCAACAAGAGGCCGTCAGCGGGAACAGGCCCGTCGCACCGCGTCCAGTGCAGGATCGGCGCGTTGGGCCCGGCGGCGACGATGGACGCGTACCCCGGCCCGTTGCCCTCGGTCCGCGCACGCCTGTCGAAAGTCCCTTGCAGCCACCGTTCCCCACCCGCGCGAACAGACGCGGGCAGTTCCCGCGCGACGTCCTGGAACCCGAGCACGGTCGCGTCCACGGCCGCCCGCAACTGACCGATCTCCCAGTCGTCCTTGATCCGACGCAGTTCCGACAGCACCACCAGCAGGTGATCGCTGTGCGCGGTAACCAAGGCGTCCAGGTACGGGTCGACGCCCTTGCCCGCCAGGACGCCCGGCAACTGGCCGCGCAGCGCCTTCGGCAACTCTTCCAGCGAGCGGCACTCGACGCCCAGCGCCTCCGACCACTCCGCCAGGCCGGGCACCGCCCCGATCCACAGCTCGCCGTCGCGGGCGCTGGCGAAGAAGTCCGCCTCCCCCGGCCCGGCGGGCTCGCGCAGGTGCAGCACGGCGTGGTGGCCGCCGTCCGAGGACGGGACCATGACCAGCACCGCCCCCTCGGCGTAGCAGCCGGTCAGCCAGGCGAAGTCGCTGTCGGCGCGGAAGCCGTGGTCGGTGTCGTTCGCGCGCACGGGCGCGATCCCGGACGCCACGGCGATGCGGGCGCCGGGGAACGCTGCGGACAGGCGGGCTCGGTGGGCGGCGGCGGCCTCGGCTGCGCCCGGGACGGGGGTGACCCGTCGGTCGGCAGGCCCCCAGCCCTCGCGGACGAAGTCGCGGAAACCCTGCGCCTGCACCAGCTTCGACGGGTCGCGCCGAGCTCGCGGGTCGATCATGAGCACCCCTTCCCTTGGATGTGGCCAGCTTATGCCCTCGCCAGGCAGGCCCGTGGGGATGGAGCAGACGACGCCGGGTGTGGGACTCGACCTGACCAGCTCGGCGGTGGAGCTACCCCGGACGCGAAACGGGCCCCTCCTGAGTGATCAGGAGGGGCCCGCTGCGAGCTGGCGGTGGCGGTGGGATTTGAACCCACGGACGGGGTGAACCGTCACGCGCTTTCGAGGCGCGCTCCTTCGGCCGCTCGGACACGCCACCGCGAAGAACTATACAAGTCCCCCCAGACGCCACGAACCCGCCCCCTGTCGGGTGGGGGCGGGTTCGTGGGGGGCAGCTCCGGCGGTCTGCCGACTGGGCGGGTGGCGCGCGCGAGGGCTGCGCTCACCCCGGGGGGTGACCCACCCGCCGAGTCGGGACCTGGCCGGGATCAGGACAGGCTCAACCCCTGCCGCCGAGCTTGTCCTTGGCGTCGTGAGCGACGCCTGCTGCCTTGTCCCGGACGTCGTGGCCGGTTTCTTTCGCCTCGCCCGCGACCTGATCCTTCTTGCCGGAGTTCTCGAGATCGCGGTTGTCTGTGGACTGTCCGAGCTTCTCCTTGGCCTGGCCAAGTGCCTGCTCAGCCTTGTCCTTCATCTTGTCGAACGCGCTCATCGTCGATCCTCCATATCCCGAGGGCCTCTGTTTCTCCCTCGGGGGTGGAGTTGCCAGCGCCAGGGGGGCGCCAATCACGATTGTGACCGCCGTCACTCTCTTCGGTGGTCGACGAAGAAGTCCACCAGGAGCCTCGAGCACTCGTGTTCCAGCAGGCCACCGACCACTTCCGGCCGGTGCGCCAGCCGACGGTCGCGGACCACGTCCCACAGCGAACCGGCCGCTCCGGTCTTGGGCTCCCACGCCCCGAACACCACGCGCGAGACCCGCGCGAGCACCAGGGCGCCAGCGCACATCGTGCACGGCTCCAACGTCACCGCCAGCGTGCATCCGCCCAGGCGCCAGCCGTCGCCGAACCGGGCGGCCGCGGCGCGCAGGGCGAGCACCTCCGCGTGCGCGGTCGGGTCGCCGAGGGCCTCCCTGGCGTTGTGCGCGGCGGCGAGCTCGGTGCCGTCCGGGGCGAACACGACCGCCCCGATCGGCACGTCGCCACCCGCCGGGGCCTTGCCCGCCTCCCGCAGCGCCGCGCGGACCATGTCCTCGTCGGCGGTCACTTCAACAGCGTGTCGAGGAGCTTGCCGAACTCGGTGTCGAAGCCGATCCGCTGCGCGATCATGCTGAGCTGCTCGTCCGGGTACAGGTCGACCTCGTCGACGATCACCTGCAGCTCGGGGGCGGGCAGGCCGAGGTCGGCCAGGATGTCCAGCGCCCCCTCCGGCCAGACGTCGTCGTCGACCTCGTCGGGCGGCTCCACGCTCAGCAGGTCCAGCGCGTCGGCGGCGATGTCGTAGTCCAGGGCCGCCGCGGCGTCCGAGAGCAGCACCGACGCCCCGCCCGGGTTGGGCCGCAGCACCAGGAAGAACTCCTCGTCGATCGCGAGGAGCCCGAAGACCGCCCCGGTCGACCTGATCCCGCGCAGGGCGTCGAGCGCGGCGTCGAGCTCTTCGAGGACGGAGGCGTCCATCGGATCGCACCGCCACTTGCCGTCCTCGCGGACGACCGCTACCCCGAAGCCCGGCACTGGCTCCTGATCCGACATGCGCACACCGTATTCCGCCCGGTCCGCACCCGGTAGACGGAGTCCCCCGAAGCCCCCGGCGGTGCCAGGATCGAGA
The DNA here is from genome assembly GCF_009745975.1 of Actinokineospora pegani. Taxonomy (GTDB): domain Bacteria; phylum Actinomycetota; class Actinomycetes; order Mycobacteriales; family Pseudonocardiaceae; genus Actinokineospora; species Actinokineospora pegani. The sequence continues at coordinate 35,378 of NZ_WHOL01000066.1, forward strand.
CATGACGCTCACCCGGTTCAGCGCCCTGGCCGAAGCCGCCCGCGCCGCGCAGCCCAGGACGGTGGCGCTGCGCCGCGCCCTGCACCGCCACCCGGAGCAGGGGCTCGAGGTGCCGCGGACGCAGGCCGCCGTGCTGCGCGCGCTCGACGGCCTCGGGCTGCGGATCAGCACCGGGACCTCGGTCGGCTCGGTCGTCGCGGTGCTCGACGGGGCGCGGCCTGGGCCCGCGGTGCTGCTGCGCGGGGACATGGACGCGCTGCCGCTGACCGAGGACACCGGGCTGGACTTCGCCTCCGAGACCCCCGGCACCATGCACGCCTGCGGGCACGACACGCACGTGGCGATGCTCGCCTCCGCGGCCAGGGTGCTCAGCGGGCGGCGCGAGGAGCTGCGCGGCTCGGTGGTGTTCATGTTCCAACCGGGCGAGGAGGGCCACCACGGCGCGCGGTTCATGCTCGAGGAGGGCGTGCTCGACGACGCGAAGCTCGGCACCGCGCCGGTGGAGAAGGCGTTCGCCATCCACATCACCTCGACCGAGGTGTCCGGGGTGCTGCGGTGCAGGCGCGGGCCGATCATGGCCGCCGCCGACGCGTTCACCGTCACGGTGACCGGCCGGGGTGGGCACGCCTCCGCGCCCGCCGACGCGGTCGACCCGGTGCCCGCCGCGGCGGCGATGGTCGGGGCGCTGCAGACCGTGCTCACCCGCCGGGTCAGCGTGTTCGAGCCGACCGTGCTCACCATCGGCCGGATCAGCGCGGGCACGACGAACAACATCATCCCCGCGACGGCCGAGCTGGAGGGCACGCTGCGGTCGCTGTCGGAGAGCGCGCGGCAGTTCATGCGCGCGGAGATCCCCCGGGTGTGCGGGCACATCGCCCAGGCCTACGGCTGCACCGCCGAGGTGGCCATGGGCACGGGCTACCCGGTCACGGTCAACGACGACGACGTGGCCGACCAGGTGCTGCGGGTGGGCGCCGAGCTGCTGGGACCGCAGCGGTCGGCGGTGATGGCGAACCCGTTGATGGGCGCGGAGGACTTCTCGTACGTGCTGCGGCAGCTCCCCGGCGCGATGGCCTTCCTCGGCGCCTGCCCGCCGGGCACCGCCGTCGCCGACGCCGCGCCCAACCACTCCAACCGGGTGGTCTTCGACGAGGCGGCGATGGCCGCGGGCGTGGCGGCCTACGCGGCGTTCGCGCTGGACTCCCTCACGTGATCACCGCGGTCGGGCGGTAAGGCACTATTCGGTGCCATGCGAGCGGTGTGCGTGATCGGGTTGGGTCTCATCGGCGGGTCGGTGCTGCGCGCCGCGGTGGCGGGCGGTCGGCGGGCGTGGGGCGCCACGGCGGCCGATGACGACGCGGCGGCGGCGCGCGCCGAGGGGTTCGAGGTGGAGCCCTCGGTGGTTGACGCGCTGCGCCGGGCCGCGGCCGAGGACGCCATGGTGGTGGTGGCGGTGCCGCTGACCGCTGTGGACGGTGTGCTGCGCAAGGTCGGCGAGCACGCGCCGGAATGCGTGCTGACCGACGTCGTCAGCGTCAAGGGCCCGGTCGCCGACGCGGTCGCCAGGCACGCCCCCGCCGCCCGGTTCGCGGGCGGGCACCCGATGACGGGCGCGGCGGTCTCGGGCTGGGCCAACAGCTCCGCCGAGCTGTTCGAGGGCGCCGCCTGGGTGGTCACCGCCGACGAGGACACCGACACCGGAGTGTGGCGCGAGGTGGTGGAGCTGGCGCTCGCCAGCGGCGCGCACGTCGTGCCGACCACCTCCGACGACCACGACGCCGCGGTCGCCCGGATCTCGCACCTGCCGCACGTGCTCGCCGCCGTGCTGGCCGCGTGCGGCGCCGAGGGCGGGCCGCTGGCCATGGCGCTGGCCGCGGGGTCGTTCACCGACGGCACCCGGGTGGCGGGCAGCAGGCCGGAGCTGGTGCTGGCGATGTGCGAGGGGAACCGGTCGGCGCTGCTGGCCGCCGTCGACGACGCGCTCGGCCGCCTCGGCGCGGCCCGCGGCGCGCTGGCCTCGACCGGGGCGCTGCGCGCGACCGTGCTCGCGGGGAACGCGGGCCGGGCCGCGCTGACCGCGCAGCACGCCGCCGGGCGGGCCAGGGTCGTGGTCGACCTGGCCGAGCCAGGCGCCTTCGACCAGCTCCGGCTCGTCGGCGAGCAGGGCGGGCGGGTGACCGCGCTCGAGGGCACGACCGTGGTCGCCGCCGTCCCGGTGGGCTGACCGAGGGATTGTGACCTGTGCCGCACCCGCCGTAGCGTGATCGGGTGCCGCCGGACGACCGCTGGGACTCCCAGTCCTGGCCGACCCAGGACTGGGTCGCCGAGCCCGCCGGGGCCACCGAGCCGCCCCCGCCGCGGCGCGGTCCCCGTCTGGGCAGGCGGCTGGCCCTCATCGGCCTCGGCCTGGCGCTGGTGGGCGGCGCGGTCGTCGCCCTGCGCTCGCCGGGCCAGGACCGGGCCGAGGCCCCGGAACCGCCGAGCCGCCAGGTCTCGGTCTCGCCGTTCGCCGGTGCGGGTGTGGTCGTGCCGCGGCCGGGCGCGCGGCCGGGGGCGCCGGAGCTGGCCTCGATCGACCAGCGGGCGGACCGGGCGGTGCTGCGGTGGGAGCCGGTCGAGGGCGCGGCCGGGTACGACGTGCGGTGGGGCATCGGCACGTCGACCACCGGGCAGGCGCTGACCGCCCGGCCTGCCGCGCAGATCAACGCGATGGCCCCCGGCTCGCCCTACGCGGTGCAGGTCCGCAGCGTCGACGCCTTCGGCCAGCGCTCGGCCCCGCTCGTCGTGGTCACCACACCGGGCCAGGACGACGACCCGACGCCGTGGTCCTACCGGGACGACTTCACCTCCCGGGTGCTGCCCGACCCGGTGGGGTGGCGGCTGACCAGCGCGGGCGACTGCGGCCGGGCCACCCGGGGCGAAGGGGGCGACAGCAGGCGCGTGGTCGTCAGCGCCCGCTGCGGCCCGTCGGAGTCGGTCGCCCTGCGGGCCAGGACCCCGTTGCGCCTCAACGACTCCGGCGAGCTCGGCCGGGTCGTGGTCGAGACCGACCACCTCGGCGCGGGCGGGGCGCTGCTCGTCGACCTCGTGCCCGGCCCGGTCGACCTGCCCGCCGAGGCCCCCGGCGCGACCCCCGGGCCCGGTGCGCCGGGGCAGGCGCAGGAGGACGCGGCGCTGGCCCCCGGCGCGGTCCGGGTCAAGCTCTCCCCGTCCGCCGCGCAGGTCCTCGTCGCCCCGGGCACGCCGCGCGCGGGCGTGGCGGCGCGGACCCAGCCGATCCCGGCGCCGCTGCCGGGGGTCACCGCGCGGTGGGAGGTCGTGCTCGGCGCGGACGGGGTGCGGGTGCTGCGCGACGGGGTCGTGGTCGGCGGCGGGGAGGTCGTGCCCGCCTGGCGGGAGGCGACCGTGCTGCTCGGCTTCGCCGGCGGGCCGGACGGCCTGCACGCCGGGCTGGACCTGGTCGGCTTCGTCGGGGCCGCGACGTCGACGCCGGTGCTGGCCGTGCCGCCGGTGGTCGACGCGGGGCGGGCGGTCGCCGCCGGGGCGAGCCAGGTGGGCCTGGGTGCGGGCGTGCCGATCACCAACGCGCGGGGCGGGCAGGTCCGGGTGGTCTTGGTGCCGGAGCGGGACGCGCCCGTGGCGTACCAGGTGGAGGTGGGCGGGCAGCGGTTCCCGGCGCGGCCCGCGGTCGCCGGGCAGCCGCACGCGGTCGGGACGCGCTACCCGGTGGTGGCTGATGTGCCCGCGGCGGCGTTGGCCATCGATGACGCGGGGCGGTTGCGGGCCGAGGTGGTCGCCGCCGCGCCGGGGGCACGGGTGCTGAGCGCATCGATCGAGCTCGTCCCGCTGCCCGGGGCGGTGTCGCCGTTGGCGGGGAGCGGGACGGACGGGCCGTTGTCGCGGAGCGCACCGCTGCCGCCGCGGCCGTCGGCGCGGTTCCTCAACGCCGAGGGCGTGGCGCTGCCCGCCGCCGAGCCGGTGCCCAGGGGCAGGCTGATCGTCGAGGTGGGCGCGGACGGCGCGGTGCCGGGCGACCTCGCCGGGCTGGCCGGGATCGAGGTGCGGCTGGACGGGGAGCTGCTCGCGGGCGTCCCCACCGCCGTTGACGGGCCGGGCACGGGCGGGACCTGGCGGATCGCGCTGCCCACCTCGGGCCTGGCGACCGGCGGGCACGCGCTGCGCGTGTCCGCGGTCAGCACGCGGGCCGACGCGCGGGTGGCTGAGACCGAGGTCGTGTTCGAGCTGGCCGAGTGAGCTACACGCGCCTGGAGACGCCCGGGAAGTCCACCACGATCCCGTCGGCGTCCACGGCGATCTCGACCGTGGTCTCACCGCGGGTCACCGCGATGACCGCGCCCGCCTCATCGACCGAGACGGTCCGGTAGGACTGGGTGACCAGGGCGACCTCGAGCCCGGGCATGGTCACGGCGACGACCGGGATCTCCGCCTCGCCCTGGGCGCGGTGCAGCCCCAGCCTGCGGATGGGCAGCGAGGCGAAGGTGACCGCACCGGCCACGTCCACCGCCACCGCGCCCGCGAAGGCGTCCCGGTTGGAGGTGGAGCCGTGGTCGACCAGCCACATGCCGTCCTCGGTGCGGCTCAGCGAGATCTGCCGCTCCTTGTCCGCCGTGGTGGTGCGCAGCAGCAGCCTGCCCGCGGTCTCGCTCTTGTCCACCGAAGCCTCGAAGGACGCGCTGTAGGGCTCCTGGCCCGGCGCGCCCGCGGCGATGACGCGACCGGACGCGCGCAGCCGGGTGTCGCCGACCAGCAGGCGCACCGACTCGAGCGTGGTCGGCTCGACGCCCTGCCAGGTCAGCACCCTCGGAGGACGGGAGGACGGGCGGGCGCCCCCTTCCGGCAGCGCCCGCTCGACGGCGTCGGGGGAGCTCACGCGCGGTCGTCCTCGGGCTTCTTGTCCGGGATCAGGTCCTGGATCTTGTCGACGACCTGGTCGACCTGCTGCTCGTGGCCGAACTTGCCCTTGACGAGGTCGCCCGCCTTCTCCAGGCCGTCCTCGATCTTGTCGCCGTGCTGCTCGACGAGGCCAGCGGCCTTGTTCTTGAGCTCGTTGAAGTCGATGCCCACTCTGGTGCTCCTCAGTACCCGCACGATCACAGACAGCCCAGTTCGGACCCCGACGAAGGGTAACGGACCGGCCCCGGCCAATCTACCTACCGCCGCCGGCGGCGAGAAGGGTTGCGAGCCCGCCGCCGCACCCGGTTCAGCAGTCGGCGCTCGCGGCGTTCTTCCAGGTCAGGGCCGCGGAGCACGCCTTGGACGGCGGTCAGCTCGGCCACCACGCGGCGCAGCCGGTCCGCCTCCGGCAGCGGGTCGCGACGGGGCGCGCGGCCCTCCCGGACCGCGGCCGCGGCCTCCCGCACCGCGGCCGCGACCACGGCGATGTCGGCGGCCGGGACGGGTGACCCGCCGCGCTCGATGGCCACCGCCAGCCCGGTCACCGCGTCGGTGAGGCGTTCCAGGCTGACGATCACCGGCCACCACGCCGCCGCCGTCCGCCCGGCCGCCGACGGCTCGACGATCGACTGCTGGAACGCGGTCCGCAGGTCCGACAGGTCCCGGTAGACCCCGCGCCGCAGCGCCGACCGCTCCCGCTGCGAGAGCGCCTCCTCGACGTACTCGGCGACACCGTCCAGCGCGGTGGCCAGGTCGTCGCCGACCCGGGGCCTGCGGCTGCCCGGCCAGAGCAGGTAGCCGAAGACGAGCACGATCGCGCAGCCGATGGCGGTGTCGAGCACCCGCGCGCCGACCAGGTTCCAGTCGCCCGCGTTGGCCAGGTCGAGCTGCACGATGACCAGCGGGGTGACGAAGGTGGAGAACATCCCGTAGTTGCGCACCTGCCCGATCGGCAGCGCAGCGGCGACGAGGGCGACCAGCAGCACCAGCGCCCAGCCCGGCGGGTCCAGCGCCAGCACCCCCGCGCCGAGCAGGACCCCCACCCCCGTCCCGACGCCGCGCAGCACGGCCCGGCCGAACACCGACCCGAAGTCGGGCTTGAGCACGATCGCGACCGTCAGCGTCACCCAGAACGAGTGCTCCAGCGGCAGCAGCAGCCCGGCGAGCACGGCCAGGCCGACGCAGAGCATCAGCCGCAGCACCAGCGCCCAGGTCGCGCGCCCGGCCACCACCCGGTCGAGCCAGGCCTGGAACCGCTCGCGGCCGGTCTGCGGCTCCTCGTCCTCGCGCTGGTCCGCCGCGCTGTCCCCGCGCCGGAACTCGACGACGCCGCTGAGGCCGCTGTGCAGCAGGGCCAGGGCCGACGAGTCCGGCGGCGGCTCGGGCGGCGCGCTGAGCGGCTCGCGGTCGCGGATGCGCTCGGCGGCGGCGCGGACGTAGTCCACGAACTCGACGGGCACCTTCTTGCGGCCGTGCACCAGCGCCACGGCGGCTTCGACGGCAGGGGTCGTCTCGGTGAGGAGGACGAACAGGCGGCGGTAAGAGCGGTCTCGGCCCGCGAGGCGTGAACGGGCATCGAGCAGCCCGTCGTAGGCGGCGTTCAGGGACGTCGTTAGCGCGCGCCGGGCATCGCGTGCGTTGGAAGTCCCAGAGGCGGCTAGGAGGCTTGCCAGATCCGCATAGACCTTCGCCACTGCCCGTCGTTCCACCGCCGCACCGCTCACCGGCCACGCGGCCAAGGCGAGCATCAACGCGGAGACCGCGCCCACGAGGTAGCAGCCGATGGCAAGCCAGGGGTCAGCCGCCTGACCCGTGCCCAGGGCGGAGAAGACCAGCAGTTGCAAGCCCGCCATGGAGGCGGTGCTGCCCGTGGCGGAGATCAACGCGGAGACCCCGGCCAGCAGCACGAGCACGATCGGCGAGAGCACCGGGTGGTCGCCGAGCTGCGTACCCACGAAGTAGCCGAACGCCCCCGCCAAGCCCGCCGCCGCCATCCGCCGCACGCGGAACCGGTACGGGCCGTCGGTATCGGCGAAAGTCACGCACAACGCCCCGATGGAGACCAGCACGCCCAGCTCTATGCGGCCGACGAGCATCCCCACCGCGAGCGGGCCACCCAGCGCCAGGGCCGCGCGGACGGAGCGCTTCCACGGCAGGGGCACCGGCTTCTGGCTCAACAGCTCCCGCAGCCAGTGCGGGGCCTGGAGATCCGGTGCCGGTGCTGTGCTCACCGGGGGACCGTAATACGGCAAGAGGCCCCCAACCCGGCGTGCACCAGGTCGAGGGCCTCTTGCGCTAGCGCTTTATGCGTTGTTGCGGCGGCGCTGGTAGTACAGCGCGCCAGCGCCCGCGCCGACCAGGACGACGCCCAGCACCACCGGGATGGCGATGGAGGCGCCGGTGTCGGCCAGCTCGGGGGCGTTGCCCGCCTGCGGGGCCGGGGCCGAGGTCGCCTCGCCCGGGGCCGACGAGGCCGGGGTGTCGCCCCAGGCGATCTTGGCCTTGGCGGTCAGCGGGGTGGTCGCCGAGTCGGCGACGATCAGCGACTGCACCGGGTTCTTGGCGTAGTTCTCACCGACGAACAGGCGGCCGGTCTCCACGGCCGGGGAGTCGGCGGTGAAGCTCAGCTCGGCGGCGCCGGGCTCGGCGTCGGCCGGGACCTGGACGTGGAACTCGGTGCCGTCGACGACCTCGGTGTCCTCGGCGGACAGCGACCTGCCCTCGCTGGTGACGACCTCGAAGCCCTCGGGCAGGTCGCTCTCGACGCCGGTGACGACGCCGTTCGTGGCGACCTTGAACGGGCCGATCTTGCTGCCGGGGGCGCCGTTGGCGTTGTCCGGGGTGACCTTCAGATCGCCCTTGAGCTGCTCGTCGATGCCGACGTTCGCCGAACCGGTGAGGTAGTCGTAGAGCGCGATGACGTCCGGGGCGTCCTCCGCCCGCTCCTTGACCGCGATCAGGTCATCGCGGTTGATGTCGACACCGTCGCTGAAGTGCCAGACGGCCGCCTGGGTGGCCGTGACGGCCTCCACCTCTTCGAGGCCGCCGGAGCCCCACTCGATCGGCAGCTTGTTGAGCTCCTCGAGGGACTTCGCCGGGTAGCCGTGGTGCAGCGCCCAGTTGATCTTGTCGCGGTTCTTGTTGAACGGGGAGGCGGCGTTGGGGAACTTGGCCCAGTCGCTCTCGACCATGGTGGTGTCCGCGGAGGCGTTGACCTTGATCTCGACGCAGTACACCGACAGCTTCTCGCCGCTGTCAAGGAACAGGTCCATCGACTTGGTCAGGATCGGCTTCTTCCAACCCACCAGGTTGATCTCGTAGCCGTCGGTACCCGCGAGGTTGCCCGGGGCGCCGTTGCGCTCCCTGAGCTTGCCCGTGGCCGTGTCCGCCATCGCCGGAAGCGCCGCCACAGAGGCCGCGACGGCCGCGACGGCCAGCGCGGCGCCCATGCGCGCGAAGTTCAACCGCTTGCCCATCTCATTCTCCTTGTGCGAGCCATCCCCCGACGCCGCGCGAGCATCACCCCGTCCGGGATTGCCTCCGCAGGCTGGCGGGCTCGGACTCTAGTCAGCGGCGAAACCTAGGTTGAGGGCGGGTTCAGTTTCACCCCGTGAAAGGGGACAATTCGCGCTGGGACCATGGGGCGCAGTCACCTGAAACACCTGGACGGCCAGCACCGACCGGCTATCGTCAGCCGGGTGACCGGGTGGCATGGCGACCAGCAGCCGAGCGGGTGGAACCCGCAGAACCAACCTGACCCGTACCAGGGCGGCGGTTACCAGCCCGCCCCGGGTCAGGGTGGGTACCAACCGGGCGGCTACGACCAGACCCAGGCCTACCCGGGACAGGGTGGTTACGACCAGACCCAGGCCTACCCCGGGCCGGGTTACGACCAGACCCAGGCTTATCCGGCGACGGGCGCCTTCCCCGCGCAGGACCAGGGCGGTTACTACCCGGCCGGTGGCGGCTTCGGCGGCCCGCCGCCGCCGAAGCCGTCCAAGACACCCGCGATCTTGGGCATCCTGGCGATCGTCGTCATCGTCGCCACGGTGGTCACGCTGGTGCTGGTGAACCGGTCGAACCCCAACGAGGTCGCCGCCCCGGAGAGCAGCAGCGAGGCCCCGCCGCCCAGCAGCAGGTCGACCACCTCGCGCAGCGCCCCGCCGAGCCGCTCGACGACCGCCGCCCCGTCCACCGAGCCCGCGGACGGACAGACCATCACCAACGAGAACGCCGGGCTGACCTACCAGGTCCCCGAATCGTGGAAGCCCTCGGGCGCCGACGCGACCGCCAAGGTCTTGGAGGTGACCTTCGCCGGGATCGCGGAGGCCGCGCCCTACGACTGCGGCGGCACGGGGTACACGCGCGGGTTCGCGATGAGCGCCGCGGTGCAGGACCCGGACAAGGGCAAGCTCGACCTCGAGGACACCGCCCGCGCGTTCACCGACGCCATGGCGGGCACCTTCTACCCGAAGGGCGCGATCGGCGGCGAGCCCGCGGTGCGCGACGGCACTGTCGGCGGCAAGACCGCGATCATCTTCACCGCCACGGTGGAGACCACGCCGACGAACCCCGACTGCGAGGCGTCCAAGGGCGAGTTCCAGGTGCTGGCCATCGACCTGGACAACGCCACCGACGCCACCCCGCCGGGCGTGGCGCTGCTGGTGCTGTGCCGCGACGTGGAAGGCGGCCCGGCCGACCCCGCCCCGGTCTCCGCCGCCGATCTGGAAACGGTGATGTCGACGGTGGCGATCAATTAGCGCTCGGCCGCGCGGATGGCGCGGCGGGTCAGGTCCTTGATCAGCAGGCGGACCCCCGCGCGGATGATCGGTCCGCTGAACGGGATGCGCTGACCGAAGGTGCACCGCCAGACCAGGTCGGTGCCGCCGCCGTCGCGCGGGAGCAACCGGACCTCGCCCTGGTAGTCCTTCACGGGCAGTCGCGTGCGCAACGCGTAGACGTGCCTGCGGTCCTGCTCGTAGACAACGGTCTCTTCGCGCAGCAGGAACGGCTTCATGCCCAGCGCTCGGATCGCCCCGACCCCCGCGGGCAACATCTCGCCCTCGCGGTCCCACCTCGACGTGGCGATCAGCGGACCGGCCCACGTCGACCACCGCGTGGCATCGGTGACCAGCTCGAACAGCGTCGCGGCGGCCGCGCTGCTGCTGGCGCTGACCTCGACGGCGAAGCTGTGTTCGCGCTCGACCATGGGGACCTCCCGACCTGGCTGTGGACAGACCGATCCTGCCACCGACGATCTCCCGTAACCTCGAGGCACAGATCACAGGACCACCTGGGGGACCGATGACGACGCTGGAGCTCGCCGACGAGTTCATGGACCTGTACCTGCGCGCGGACCCGCTCGGGGCCACGCTGCTCGGGTTGCCTGGTCACGACGACGCGCTGGGCGACCCCTCCGCGGCGGCCGACGAGCGGACCAGGGCCGCCGCGCTGGACATCGCCGCGCGGGCCGACGCGCTCGCCGCCGCGGGCGACGACCCGGTCACCGCCCGGGTGATCGCCCAGCAGGCGCGCGCGGTGGTCGACCGGATCGACTCGCGGATGATCGAGTACACCGTCACCGACCTGTTCGTCGGCCCGGCGGCGGCGCTGCTGACCTACCTGCCGATGGTGCCGCTGGCCGACCGGGACCGGGTGGCGGCGTTCCTGTCCCGCCTCGGCGAGGTGCCCCACCACCTGGCCGCCGTGGCCGAGCGCCACCGCGCCGGGATCGCCGCGGGCCGCACCCCCGTGCGCCGCCTGGTCGACTCCGCGGTCGCCCACCTCGACCGCTACCTGGCCGTGCCGGTCGACGAGGACCCGCTGCTGGCCCAGCCGGTGCCCGACGAGGCGCAGGCCGCCGAGCGGCGCAGGCTGGTCGACGAGGTCGTGCGACCCGCCCTGGCGGGCTACCGCCGGGTCCTCGCCGACGAGATCGCCGTGCACGGCCGCCCCGACGACCGGCCGGGCCTGTGCGCCCTGCCCGGCGGGTCCGAGGCCTACGCGGCGCTGTCGCGCGTGCACACCACGACCGCGCTCACCCCGGAAGAGCTGCACCAGACCGGCCTCGACATCATCGCCGGGCTGCGCGCGGAGTACGCGGAGCTGGGCGCGAAGGTCTTCGGCAGCAGCGACCAGGCCGAGGTCTTCCGCAGGCTGGCCGACGACCCCGACCTGCGCTGGCGCGACGCCGAGGAGATGCTCACCGCAGCGCGCGCCGCCGTGGTCCGCGCCGAGCAGGCCGCCCCCGCCTGGTTCGGCAGGCTGCCCACCCAGCGCTGCGAGGTCCAGGCCGTCCCCGCGGCCGAGGCCCCCGGCGCCCCGGCCGCGTACTACATGCCGCCCTCGCTCGACGGCCTGCGCACCGGCGTCTACTACGCCAACACCGACCGGGCCACCGAGCGCCAGCGCTTCACCGCCGAGGTCACCGCCTTCCACGAGGCGGTCCCCGGCCACCACTTCCAGCTCACCCTCGCCATCGAGCTGACCGACCTCCCCCTCATCCGCCGCCTGGCCGACGTCAACGCCTACGCCGAGGGTTGGGGCCTCTACACCGAGCGCCTGGCCGACGAGATGGGCCTCTACTCCGACGACACCGCCCGCCTCGGCATGCTCGCCATGGACTCCATGCGCGCGGGCAGGCTCGTGGTCGACACCGGCCTGCACGCCAAGGGCTGGACCAGGGAGCAGGCGATCGCCTACCTCCAGCAGCACACCCCGTTGTCCACAGTGGAGATCACCGCCGAGGTCGACCGCTACATCGCCTACCCCGGCCAGGCCCTGTCCTACATGGTGGGCCGCCTGGAGATCCAACGCGTGCGCCAGGAAGCCGAGAAGCGCCTCGGCCCCGCCTTCGACATCCGCCACTTCCACGACCTCGTCCTGACCAACGGCCCCCTCCCCCTCACCGTCCTCTCAGAACTGGTCACCGCCTGGAAGGGCTGACCTTCGTGCCGGGACCGCGGGGTGAGGTGCTGCCAATCCCCGCGGCCCCGCTCGACAACCGCGCGGACCCCCACCGGCGTGGTCGCCCACAGGGGGCTAAGCCTTGGACTGCTCGCGCCAGCGGGTGATGAGGGCTTCCAGTTCTCGCTGCATGAACTCGAGGAACCGCACCGAGTTGGTCATTCGCTTGCCCGCCTCGGTGTCCTCGCCCAGCACGTCGACGCCCTCGACCATCGTGGTGATCCAGCCTGTCAGGAGCTTGTCCCGGTTGGCGATGGCCTCGATCCAGGTGGTGTCGGTGACCTCGTAGTGGTCGCGGCGCTCCCCCGGGTCGCGCCCCTTGGTCACCAGGTTGACCTGATCGAGGTAGCGCACCGCGCCCGAGATCGCCGCCGGGCTGACCTGCAGCAACGCCGCCAACTCCGGGGCGGTCAGCTTGCCGGAGTCCGTCACCAGCAGGCGGACGAACACGCGCGCGGGCATCCGCGCCATGCCCGCGTCGGACAGGAGCAGGGCGAGGCGCTCCACGAAGCGAGCAACCGAATCGTCCGTCACGACCCTCACTCTACAACGTTCACAAAGTTGTGAAAATCGAGTATGTTCAGACCATGACGACGGCGATCTCGGTTTCCGGCCTGGTCAAGACCTTCGGCGCGACGCGCGCGCTGGACGGCCTCGACTTGACGGTGCGGACTGGTGAGGTACATGGCTTCCTCGGACCCAACGGCTCCGGGAAGTCGACGACCATCCGGGTGCTGCTCGGACTGCTGCGCGCGGACGCGGGGGCGGTCGAACTGCTCGGCGGCGACCCGTGGCGGGACGCGACGAGCCTGCACCGGCGGCTGGCCTACGTGCCCGGCGACGTCTCGCTGTGGCCGAACCTGTCCGGCGGCGAGGTCATCGACCTGCTGGGCAGGCTGCGCGGCGGCCTGGACCAACGGCGGCGGGCCGACCTGCTGGAGCGGTTCGACCTCGACCCGCGCAAGAAGGGCCGCGCCTACTCCAAGGGCAACCGGCAGAAGGTCGCCCTGGTCGCGGCGCTGGCGTCCGATGTGGACCTGCTGGTGCTCGACGAGCCGACCTCCGGACTGGACCCGCTGATGGAATCGGTCTTCCAGCAGTGCATCGGCGAGGAGCGCGACCGCGGCCGGACCGTGTTGCTCTCCAGCCACATCCTCGCCGAGGTCGAGACGCTGTGCGACCGGGTCAGCATCATCCGCGCCGGGCGCACCGTGGAGACCGGGACGCTGGCCGAGCTGCGCCACCTGACCCGCACCAGCATCACCGCGGAGCTCGCGGGACCGCCCGACGGGATCGCCGGGCTGCCCGGGGTGCACGACCTCGAGGTCGAGGGCGCCAGGGTCCACTTCGACGTCGACACCCAGCAGTTGGACGCGGCGCTGCGGGCGCTGACCAGTGCCGGGGTGAAGTCGCTGACCAGCCAGCCACCGACGCTCGAAGAGCTCTTCCTGCGGCACTACCAGGAGGCGGGCCGATGAGCGGCGCGCTCACCGGGACCGGGACGCTCGTCCGGCTGGCGCTGCGCCGCGACCGGGTCATCCTGCCGATCTGGGTCCTCGTCCTCGGCCTGCTGCCCGCGATGACGGTCTCCGCCTACGAACAGCTCTACCCCGACGCCGCGTCCCGGGCCTCGCTCAACGCCAGCGGGACCAACAACCCCTCGATCGCGGTCATCTACGGCAAGGCGTTCGACCTGACCACCGCCGGCGGGTTCACCGTGTGGCGCTACGGCGTCTTCCTCTCCCTGTTCATGTGCCTGGTGGCGGGCTTCACCGTCGTCCGGCACACGCGCGCCGAGGAGGAGAGCGGGCGGTTGGAGCTGCTGGGCTCGGCGGTCATCGGACGGCACGCCGCGCTGGCCGCCGCCGTCGCCGTGGCGGGCGGGACGAGCCTGGTCATCGGGGTGGTGCAGGCCGTGGCCATGATCGGCGTCGGCCTGCCCGCCACCGGGTCGCTGGTGCTGGCCTCCGGGTTCGCCGGGGCCGGGCTGGTCTTCACGGCCGTCTCCGCGGTCACCGCCCAGCTCACCACGTACTCCCGGTCGGCCAACGGCCTGGCAGGCGGGGTACTCGGGGTGGCCTTCCTGCTCCGCGCGGTCGGCGACTCGAGCCCGGGCGCGAGCTGGATGTCCTGGCTCTCGCCGCTGTCGTGGCCGCAGCAGGCCCGGCCGTTCGCCGGGGAGCGCGGCTGGGTGCTGGCGCTCCCGCTCGTCACCGCGGTCGTCGTCGGGGCGGTGGCCGTGTTCTTGGCGCCACGGCGCGACCTGGGCGCGGGGCTGCTCCCACCGCGGCTCGGGCGGCCCGCGGCGGCGGCTTCGCTGTCCGGGCCGGTGGGGCTGGCCTGGCGGCTGCAACGCGGGGCGCTCATCGGCTGGGCCGTCGCGATGGCCGTGGTCGGGGCGGTGTTCGGGTCGATCGCCGATGGGATCGAGGGCTTGCTGGGCGACAGCGCGCAGCTCACGGCGATCCTCGAGCGGATGGGCGGGGCGCAGGCCGTCGTCGACACGTACCTGGCCACGATCGCAGGCGTTTTCGGGCTGTTCGTCGCCGTCTACGCGGTGTTGGCGACGCAGCGGCTGCGCTCCGAGGAGGCCGAGGGACGGGCCGAGCCGGTGCTGGCCACCGGCACGAGCCGGGTGGCGTGGATGTCCGCGCACCTGCTGTTCGCCCTGATCGGGTCGGCGGTGCTGCTGGCCGTCGCCGGGGTGGGGGCGGGCATGGCGCACGGTCTGCGCGCCGGGGACCTGGGAACCCAGCTCGCGCACGCAGCGGGCGGCGCGGTGGCGCAGGTCCCCGCGGTGTGGGTGGTCGCCGGGATCGCGGCCCTGCTGTTCGGGCTCGTCCCGAGGGCCTCGACGGCCGCGTCGTGGGCTGTGGCGGGGGTGGCGCTGGGGCTGGGGCTGTTCGGCCCGGCGCTGAACCTGGGGCAGGTGGTGCTGAACGTCTCGCCGTTCACCCACGTGCCGAAGGTCCCCGGGCCGTCGGTGCCCGTCGAGCCCCTGGTGTGGCTGGGTGTCGTGGCGGTGGCCCTGGTGGTGGCGTCCCTGGTCGCGTTCCGCCGTCGGGACGTCTCGAGCTGAGCAGCGGGGCCGGGCGTGGCGCCCGGCCCCCGTCAGCTCAGACGCGGCCGGAGTCGGCCTCCACCGGGAGCCCCGCCTGCTCGCGGACGATGCGCTGGGCCAGCTCCAGCCCGGCGGCCTGACCCGCGCGGAAGGACTCGTCGGTCGTGAGCTGCTTGGCGTCGCGCTCGGCTTCGGCCAGCTTGGCCAG
>NZ_WHOL01000067.1 GCF_009745975.1 Actinokineospora pegani
TTCTTCGGGATCTCCCCGCGCGAGGCGCTGGCGATGGACCCGCAGCAGCGGCTGCTGCTGGAGTCCTCCTGGGAGCTGATCGAGCGCGCGGGCGTCGACCCGGCCGCCCTGCGCGGCTCCCGGACCGGCGTGTTCGCGGGCACCAGCGGGCAGGACTACGCCGTTCTCGTGCGCGGGTCGGCCGCCGGGCGGGAGGGCTTCGCCGGGACGGGCAACATCGCCAGCGTCCTGTCCGGCCGCGTCGCCTACACCCTGGGGCTGGAGGGCCCGGCGGTCACCGTCGACACCGCGTGCTCGTCGTCGCTGGTCGCGCTGCACCTGGCCGCGCAGGCGCTGCGGTCGGGCGAGTGCGACCTGGCCATCGCCGGTGGCGTCACGGTCATGGCGACCCCGCTGGGGTTCGTCGAGTTCTCCCAGCAGCGCGGCCTGGCCGCCGACGGCCGGTGCAAGTCCTTCGCCGCCGACGCCGACGGGACCGTGTGGGGCGAAGGTGTCGGGCTGGTGCTGGTCGAGCGGCTGTCCGACGCCCAGCGCAACGGACACCAGGTGCTCGGCGTGATCCGGGGGACGGCGGTCAACCAGGACGGCGCGTCCAACGGCCTGACCGCCCCGAACGGGCCCGCGCAGCAGCGCGTCATCCGCGACGCCCTTACCGCCGCCGGACTCGCCCCGTCCGATGTGGACGCCGTCGAGGCGCACGGGACCGGGACCGCCCTGGGCGACCCGATCGAGGCCCAAGCGCTGCTGGCGACCTACGGACAAGATCGTGAGACGCCGCTGTGGTTGGGGTCGGTGAAGTCCAACATCGGGCACACCCAGGCCGCGTCCGGCATCGCGGGCGTCCTCAAGATGATCATGGCTCTCCGGCACGGCTGCCTGCCCAGGACGCTGCACCTGACCGAGCCGAACCCGCGCGTCGACTGGACCTCGGGCGCGGTGTCGCTGCTGACCGACGACCAGCCGTGGCCCGCGTCCGACCGGGTGCGCCGGGCAGGCGTGTCGTCGTTCGGCATCTCCGGCACCAACGCGCACATCATCGTCGAGCAGGCCCCCGCCACCGAGGCGGCCGAGCGCGCCGAGCCGGCGGGCGTGCTGCCGTGGGTGCTGTCCGCGCGCAGTCCGGAGGCGCTGCGGGCCCGCGCGGCCGAGCTGCTGACCGGTCTCGGTGACGTGGCGGGCGTCGACGTGGCGTTCTCGCTGGCCACCACCCGGACCGCGTTCGAGCACCGGGCCGCGGTGGTCGGCGGCTCCCGCGCGGAGCTGCTGGCGGTCGCCGAGGGGCGGGGGCGCCTGGTCGGCGAGGCCGTCGACGGGCGGACCGCGTTCGCGTTCTCCGGGCAGGGGTCGCAGCGGATCGGGATGGGGCGCGAGCTGGCGGCCCGGTTCCCGGTGTTCGCCGCCGCGTTCGACGAGGTCTGCGCGCACTTCGACGAGCTGCTGGGGGTGCCGCTGCGGGACAAGCTCGGCTCCGAGGAGGTCGCCGAGACCGTGTACACCCAGGCCGGGCTGTTCGCGGTCGAGGTCGCGCTGGTGCGGCTGTTGGACTCCTGGGGTGTGCGGCCGGACGCGCTGATCGGGCACTCGGTGGGCGAGCTGGTGGCCGCGCACGTGGCCGGGGTGTGGTCGCTGGCCGACGCGTGCCGGGTCGTGGCCGCGCGCGGTCGGCTCATGCAGGCGCTCCCGGCCGGGGGCGCGATGGTGTCGGTCAAGGCCGCCGAGGCGGACATCGAGCTGACCGGCGGCGTGAGCGTCGCCGCGGTCAACGGGCCGGAATCCGTTGTGCTGTCCGGGGTCGAGGCCGAGGTGCTGGCGGTCGCGGCGGGCTTCGCCAAGACCAGGCGGCTGTCGGTGTCGCACGCGTTCCACTCGGCGCTGATGGACCCGATGCTGGCCGAGTTCCGCACCGTCCTGGACTCCGTCACCTACCACCGGCCCACCATGCCGGTGATCTCCAACGTCACCGGCTCGGTCGCCGACCGGCTCACCGACCCCGCCTACTGGGTCGAGCACGTGCGCGGCACCGTCCGGTTCGCCGACGGCGCCGCCGCGCTGGCCGGGCTGGGTGTCGTGCGGTGCCTGGAGGTCGGCCCGGACGCGGTGCTGACGCCGCTGCTCGACGGGTGCGTGCCCGTGCTGCGCCGCGACCGGGACGAACCGGAGGCGCTGCTCGCGGCCGTCGCCGCCCTGTTCACCACCGGCGCGGACCCCGACTGGGCCGCCGTGTTCGCCGGGCAGGACGCCCGCGTGGTCCCCCTGCCGACCTACCCGTTCCAGCGCGACCGCTACTGGGTCGAGCCGGACGGCGCCCCGGTCGCGGTCGAGGACGCCGCGTTCTGGCGGGCCGTCGAGGACAACGACCTGGCCGCCCTCGCCACCGAGCTGCGCGTCACCGGCGACGACGCCGGGCTGGCCGCCGTCGCGCCCGCGCTCCCGGTGCTGGCCCAGTGGCGGGCCCGCAGGCAGGCTCAGTCCGAAGTGGACTCTTGGCGGTACCGGGAGCGCTGGACGCCCGTTCGCCCCTCCGGTGCGCCCTCGGGGACCTGGCTGGCCGTGCTGCGCGGCGACGAGCCCGCGTGGGTGGGCGCCCTGCGCGACGGCGGCGTGGACGTCGTCGTCACGCGGGAGGAGATCCCCGAGGGGGACTTCGCCGGGGTGGTCTCGGACATCACCGGGCTCGGTCGGGTGCTGGCGCTGGTCAACGCTGGGATCGACGCGCCGCTGTGGCTGGTGACCAGCGGGGCCGTGTCCGTGGGGGCCGACGCCGTGCGCTCGCCCGAGCAGGCGATGGTGTGGGGCCTGGGCCGGGTCGCCGCGCTCGAGCACCCCGCCCGCTGGGGCGGGCTGGTCGACCTCCCGGAGCAGTGGGACGCGCGGGCCGCCGAGCGGTTCCTGGCCGTGCTGGCCGGGTCGGAGGACCAGGTCGCGCTGCGGGCGTCCGGCGTGTTCGCCCGGCGCGTGGAGCGGGCCGGGGCCGCGGCGCCGGTGGCGCCGTGGACGCCGCGCGGGACGGTGCTGATCACCGGCGGGACCGGGGGCATCGGGGCCGAGGTCGCCCGCTGGGTCGCCGGGGCAGGGGCGGACAAGGTCGTGCTGACCAGCCGCCGGGGCCTGGCCGCGCCGGGGGCCGCCGAGCTGGCGGCTGAGCTGGGCGCCGACGTCGTGTCCTGCGACGTGGCCGACCGGGACTCGCTCAAGGCCGTGCTCGACGGCATCGACGACCTGACCGCCGTGGTGCACGCCGCCGGGGTCGGGCAGCACGGCCGCCTGGCCGAGCTCACCGCGCACGACCTGGACGCGACGCTGTCCGGCAAGGTCGACGGCGCCCGGCACCTGGACGAGCTGACCGGCGACTTGGACGCCTTCATCGTCTTCTCCTCCATCGCCGGGGTGCTCGGCAGCGGGGGGCAGGGCCCCTACGCGGCGGCCAACGCCTACCTCGACGCGCTGGTGAAGCAGCGCCGGGCGCGCGGGGCGGCGGGCACCGCCGTGGCCTGGGGCCCGTGGGCGCGGGTCGGCATGGTCGACGCCGAGGTGTCGGCCGGGCTCGCGCGCGGCGGCCTCCGGTCGCTGCCGCCCGAGCAGGGCCTCACCGCCCTGCGGCAGGCCGTGGACGCGGGCGAGGACTGCGTGCTGGTCGCCGACGTCGACTGGTCCACCTTCGCCGCGGCCTTCACCGTGGCCCGGCCGAGCCCGTTGTTGTCGGCTTTCGTCACTGAGACTCCGGAGACCGCGCCGACCGGGCTCTTCGCGGGCCTGCCCGGGCCCGAGCGCCGCCGGAAGCTGCTCGACCTGGTCCGCGCGCACTGCGCCGCCGTCCTCGGCCACGCCGACGCCGGGCAGGTCGCCGAGTCGCGGGCGTTCTCCGACCTCGGGTTCGACTCGCTGACCGCCGTGGAGCTGCGCGACCGGCTCGCCGTCGAGACCGGCCTCAAGCTCCCCGCCACCCTCGTCTTCGACCACCCGACCCCGGCCGCGCTGGCCGAGCGGCTCGACACCGGCCTGGGCGCGGGTCCGGATGTGGCGGCGCCCCCCGCCGTGGTCTCCGAGGACCCGGTCGTGCTGGTCGGCATGGCCTGCCGCTACCCGGGCGGCGTGTCGTCGCCGGAACAGCTCTGGGCGCTGCTGGTCGAGGGCGGCGAGGGCATCGCCGGGTTCCCCACCGACCGCGGCTGGGACCTGGCGTCGCTCTACGACCCGGACCGCGAGCGGCACGGCACCACCTACACCGACCGCGGCGGCTTCCTGCGCGGCGCGGCCGACTTCGACGCGACCCTGTTCGGGATCAACCCGCGCGAGGCCCTGGCCATGGACCCGCAGCAGCGGTTGCTGCTGGAGACCTCGTGGGAGCTGCTGGAGCGCTCCGGCATCGCCCCCGCGGCGCTGCGCGGCTCGGCGACCGGCGTGTTCGTCGGCTCCAACGGCCAGGACTACTCCCGGCTGTTCCGCGAGACGCCGGACGGCCTCGAGGGCTACGTCGGCACCGGCTCCGCCGCCAGCGTCGCGTCCGGCCGCATCTCCTACACGCTGGGCTTCGAGGGGCCGTCGCTGACCGTCGACACCGCGTGCTCGTCGTCGTTGGTCGCGATGCACCTGGCCGCGCAGGCGCTGCGGTCGGGGGAGTGCGACCTGGCGCTGGCCGGTGGCGTGACGGTCATGTCCACCCCGGGCGCGTTCATCGAGTTCGCGCGCCAGCAGGGGCTTGCCGTGGACGGCCGGTGCAAGTCCTTCGCCGAGGGGGCGGATGGGACCGGGTGGTCTGAGGGTGTCGGCATGGTGCTGTTGGAGCGCCAGTCGGACGCTGTGCGCAATGGTCATGAGGTTCTGGCTGTGTTGCGTGGGAGCGCGGTGAACCAGGATGGCGCGTCGAACGGTCTGACCGCGCCGAACGGGCCGTCGCAGCAGCGGGTGATCCGGGCCGCGTTGGCCTCCGGTGGGCTGGTGTCGTCTGATGTGGACGTTGTGGAGGCGCACGGGACCGGGACCGCGTTGGGTGACCCGATCGAGGCGCAGGCGTTGTTGGCCACCTACGGGCAGGACCGGGACACGCCGCTGCTGCTCGGGTCGGTGAAGTCGAACATCGGCCACACCCAGGCCGCGGCCGGGGTCGCCGGGGTGATCAAGATGGTGCTGGCGCTGCGGCACGGGCGGCTGCCGCGGTCGCTGCACGTGGACGCGCCGACGTCGAAGGTCGACTGGTCTGCCGGTTCGGTCGAGCTGCTGACCGAGGCGCGCGACTGGACGGGCGAGCACGTGCGCCGGGCCGGGGTGTCGTCGTTCGGCATCTCCGGCACCAATGCCCACGTCATCATCGAGCAGCCGCCTGTCTCCGTCGAACCCGAACCGACCTCCGGCGGGCTCGTCCCGTGGGTGCTGTCGGGTCGCACGCCCGAGACCGTGCGGGCGCTGGCTGAGTCGCTGGCCGGTGTGGACGCGGACCCGCGCGACGTCGGCTGGGCGCTGGCCACCGGGCGCTCGGCGCTGGAGCACCGGGCCGCCGTCGTGGCCGAGACCGCCGAGGAGTTCGCCGCCGCGCTGGCCGGGGTCGACGTCGTCGCCGCCCGGTCCGGGCGGGTCGCGCTCGTGTTCTCCGGGCAGGGTTCGCAGCGGATCGGCATGGGCCTGGGGCTGCACGAGCGGTTCCCGGTGTTCGCCGCCGCCTTCGACGAGGTCTGCGCGCACTTCGACGCGCTGCTGGACCGCCCGCTGCGCGC
>NZ_WHOL01000068.1 GCF_009745975.1 Actinokineospora pegani
CACTCCATCCCCTTCTACAACAGCCTGCCCAGCTCCCTCGACCGCGCCTACCTCGAACTGCGCGGAGCCTCACACTTCGCCCCCAACACCTCCAACACCACCATCGCCAAATACACCATCTCCTGGCTCAAGCGCTTCATCGACAACGACACCCGCTACGAGCAGTTCCTCTGCCCCCTGCCCACCAACGACCGGGCCATCTCCGCCTACCGCGGCAACTGCCCGCACACCGGCTGACCCACCCCAGCCCGGACGGGCCACCGCCAACGAGGGCGGTGGCCCGTCCGTCCATTCCAGCCGTCGGCCATGTCGCAGTGGTCAGATGAACGGGTGGATGGACACGTGGACGGTTACTGCGAACGCGTCGAGCCGGGCCTGTGGGCCGAGCTGACCCTGTACTCGGTGTCGCTGGCGGCGGTGCGAGCGACCGCCCGCCACGAGACGACCCGGAGCTCCTGACAAAGCCGTGGGACGCGGAGCCCCCGGAAGTTCCTGGGAGGTGCGGGCTGGCCCCGCGCTGAAACCGGGTCCGCACGGGCGTTGGCGAACCGTTGGCTGATCTTTGGCCCTGGTTGCGAGGGTGGAGACCATCACCCCTTCGGCGAGAGGAACGGCCGTGAAGACCAAGACCACGACCAAGAGCAAGCCCGCCAGCATGAAGAAGATCCAGGTCCGGAAGGCGGGCGCCGTGCGCCTGACCTCCGCCGCGTGCGAGTGCTACCACATCGAGGTCTGAGGTCCGCTCCGTGCATGGGCGCTCCCCGCGCCCATGCACGGCTCCAACCCGAAGGGGCCACGTGACCGACACTCTCGACCAGCCGCTCGCCTTTCACCCCCTGGTCTACCTGGAAGACGGCGACGAGGTGACCATCGGTCGCCCGGACACCGACTCCTACGCGGTCTTCCCCGCCGACGGCGCCGAGGTGGTGCGCAGGCTGGCCGCGGGCGAGCCCCCCACCAGCGTGGGGCGCTGGTACGAGGCCGAGTACGGCGAGGTCACCGACATGGACCACATCATCGGCGCCCTCGAGGAGCTGGGGTTCACCCGCGCGGCCGAGGAGCCCGCAGCGGTGGCGGAACCGGTGCGCTGGCAACGGCTGGGCGCCGCGCTGTTCTCCCCCGTCGCGTTCGCGGTGTACGCGGGCCTGCTCGGATGGGCGGTCGTGGCCGCGGCGCGCGATCCCGCGCTGCTGCCCGACTACCGGAACCTGTTCTTCACCGACTACTTCACCGTCATCGAGGCCGTCCTCATCCTCGCCGCGATCCCGCAACTGGTCCTGCACGAGGGGTTCCACGCCCTGGCGGGCCGCAGGCTCGGGCTGAGGTCACGGCTGCGGTTCGGCCGCAGGCTCTACTTCCTGGTCGTGGAGACCTCGCTCGACGGGCTGGTCGCGGTGCCCCGCCGCAAGCGCTACCTGCCCATCCTGGCCGGGGTCCTGGCCGACGTCCTGGTCCTCGCCGTGCTGGTGCTGGTCGCCGACCTCACCCGGGACCCCGGCGGCGGGCTGTCGATGAGCGGCCGGGTCTGCCTGGCCGTCGCGTACGCCACGACGCTGCGTCTGGCCTGGCAGCTCTTCCTCTACCTGCGCACCGACCTGTATGTCCTCATCAGCACCGTGCTGGGGTGCGTCGACCTGCACCAGACGGCCAAGCGGACGCTGCGCAACCGGTTCAACCGGCTGCTGGGCCGAGAGCACCGCCTGATCGACGACTCCGAGTGGCACCCGGTCGACCGGAGGGTCGCCCGCTGGTACTCCTGGCTGATCGTCGGCGGGTACACCGCCAGCATCACCACCTTCGTGGTGGCCGTCGGCCCCGCCGCCTACCAGTTGTTCTCCGGCGCGATCGGCCGGTTCTTCGCCACCGGCTCGGTGCCCGCGCGCGATCTGCTCGACTCCGTGGTCTTCCTCGTCGTCACACTCGGCCCGCTGGCGGTCGCGGGCTGGCTCGCCGTGCGCGACCGCAGGCGCCGCCGCGACCAGGTGCGGCCCGTGCACGTCATCTCCTGAAGGGAACCCCCATGCGCGAACACCTGTGGCTGCCCGGCACCCCCCGACCGCCCGCCTCGGCGCACTCCCCGGTGCTTGCCTGGATCGACGCCCACCGCCACCACCGCGGTCCCTACACGCTGGTGGGAACGCTGCTGCGGGAGATCGTCGACGACGCGCTGGAGCGCTGCCCCGGCATCGGGGAGCGCGCCAACGTCGCCATCCTCACCTGCGCGCCGGAGTTCGCGGGCGCGGTGCCCCCGATGGAGACCCCGCTCCAGCTCATGTCCAAGGCGGGCGAGCGCACCCGGTTCCAGGCCCGTCTGCACACCCTGCGCATCTCCCACGGCGTCGTGGACCTGCTGGCCGAGTACCTCGCCGCCCGCGCCGACGGCCCGATGGCGCTGGTGGTGGCCAACGCGGACTCGGCCGACCCGACCGACCAGGAGTTCCTCGCCGTCGCACTGCGCCGCCTCGACCCGGCCGTGCTGCGGCTCGTGGTGGGCGCGGCGGGGTCGGTCGTCGACCCGCCCGGACCGGTCGCCGCGTCGCTGCCCGACGCCTTGGCCGAGTACGCGACGCGGCTGGAGGGCACCGAGTCGACGGTGGTCGCCACGTCCTTCGTGGACAGCGATGGCACGGTGGCCGACCCGGCCTACGACGCGCTGCCCCCCGGGGAACGCGCCGCGCTGCACGACGCCCACGCCGCACGGCTGACCGCGGTCGGCGAGTTCTCGCTGTCCCTCGGCGCCATCCCGTTCCACCTGGAGCGCGGCTCCGACCCGGCCGCCGCCGCGGTCGCGCTGCGCCAGGCCCAGGTGCACTGCCGCAACCTCGGCATGTACCACGCCGCCGCCGACCTCGGCGAACGCGGCCGGGCGCTGGTCGACCGGGCGGACGACCCCGAACTGTGGTGGGAGTTCACCGGTGGCATGACCACCGCGCTGTCCTCCGCCGGGCGCGCCGACGAGGCCGAGACGGTCTACGGCGAGGTGCGGGCCAGTTCCACCGATCCCGCCGTGCACATGAAGGTCGCCTACGGCATGGCGATGCTCTACGCCCGGCACCACGCCCCCGAACGCCACGACTACCAGGTGGCCAGGAGCTGGCTGAACCTGGCCATCGCGCTGGCGACGCGGCTCGAGGACCCCAAGGAGCGCACCTACTTCACCGTCTTCAACGGCAACGGCCTCGCGCTCGTGGCCATCCGCCAGGGCCGCGTCGACGAGGCGATCGCGCTGCTCGACCAGGGAATGGAGCGGCTCGACCGCGAGCTGGACCCCGGTGAGCGGGCGATGCACCGCGCGGGTCTGCGCTACAACCGCGCCCGGGTGCACACCATGCTCGGCAGGCTGGACGAGGCGCTGGTCGAGTACACCGCGGTGATGGCGATCGACGAGGGGTTCGCCGACCACCACTTCAACCGCGCGGCCGTCCTGCTGCGGATGGGCCGCCCGGCCGAGGCGATCGCGGACTACGAGGAGGTCATCCGGCTGTCCCCGCCGTTCCCCGAGGTGTTCTACAACTGCGCCGACGCCCGCCTGGAGCTCGGCGACCTCGACGGGGCGCTCGCCGACCTGCGCCGGGTCGTCGACCTCGACCCCGACCACGCCGACGCGCGGGCGAACCTGGCCGGGCTGCTGTGCGAACTCGACCTGCCGGAGCAGGCGTGGACGGAGATCGCGGCCGGGTTGCGCGTCGCCCCCGAGCACCCGCACCTGCTGTGCGCCAAGGCCCGCGTGCTCATCGAACGCGGCGAGACCGACGGCGCCCGCGCGGCGGCGAACGCCGCGCTGAGCGCTGACCCCGGCATGGCCCAGGCCTGGGCGCTGCTGGGCTCGTTGGACTACGAGTCCGGCCAGGTCGGCACGGCTATCGAGCACCTCGACCGGGCCGCGGAGCTCGACGACTCCCCGCAGATCCGGTTCAACCGCGCGGTGGCCCACGAGAGCGCGGGCGACCTCGGCCAGGCGATCGTCGACTACGAGGCGGTGCTCGCCGCCGTCGAGGACGACGACGCCCGCACCCGACTGGAATCCTGCAGGCGGGCGCTGGCCCGGTGACCGGGAGACCGAACCCCGCCCGGGGGCGCGTGGGCGTGCGACGGCGGGGTGCCCCGGCCGCGTCACGGCAGGCGGCCCGCGACTCGGGTCCTACCGCACGAGTGCCCCGGGTCCACGGCTGGTTCGCCACGCAGGACGGCCTGGTGGGTGGCGCGCAGGCCGGGGCCGGGCTCGATGCCCGCCTCGGCCACCACGGCCGCGCGCAGCCGGGTGTAGACGCGCAGGGCGTCGGCTGTTCTACCCACCGCGGACAGCGCGACCATGTACTGCTGGTGCAGGTCTTCGCGCGTCGGGTGCCGGTCGCACAGCTCCGCCAACTCGCCGACGGCCTGCCGTGCGGCACCTTGGCACAGGTCCACGCCGATGCGCTGCTGGTGCACCGCCAACCGCTCCGCCTCCAGGTGCACCGCGTAGTTCGCCAGCGGTCCCGCCGCGGCCACGCCTGCCATCGCCAGGCCCTGCCACTGGCGCAGGGCGGCGTCGAACCGGTCGCCCGCGTCGGCGCACCGACCCGCCGCCAGCTCACGCCGGCCCGCGCGGGCCAACTCCCGGAAGACCGCCAGGTCGAGCTGATCGGGACGCAGCCGGATGGAGTAGCCCCGCGTCTCGGTGCGCAGCACCGGGTGCCGGTGCCCGCCACCGCCGATGTGCCGCCGCACGCCGCAGACGTGCATCTGCAGCGCGGCCGAGGCCGAGCGCGGCGGCCGTTGCGCCCACAGCATGTCGATGATCGTGTCGGTGGGCAGCACCTGGTTGTGGTGCAGCAGGAGAATCGCCAGCAGCGCGCGTTGTTTGGGGGCCTGGGGGGAGCAGGGCACACCGCCGCGGAAGACCTCCACCGGCCCGAGGACACGGAACCGTAGCAATCCGATTGGAATTGCCGATGTCAAGGGATCGCCATTCCTGTTGTCGGAATATCTCCACCGCGAAACGTACATATCGAGGAGCCGGAACGGTAGCGCTGATCGAGTGTAGCGAAGAACGGCCACGCTCACCGAGGGCTAACAACACCCATCAAGTACATAGGCGCAGGTGGTAGAGGTTCAGACACACGCGGACCGCGATATTGTTCCCCATCGTCTTGTCGGTTGGAAAACTTCCGCCCGAGACGACATCGCCTTTGTTCTCGATCGCCCTGGAATACGCGACCCGATCGCGGAATGGGCACTCGCCCATCACGACGACACGATTCAGCCCTATGCCGAACCTGACGATCGCACAATAGGACCAAGTCACGCGATCTTCATAAACCATTTACATCGGCGTATTCCGGCCCTGACACACCTCCGCCACCGCGGTCAGCGGTGGCGGAGGTGTGTCAGCGTCCGATCAGGACTCGGCGAGGGTGAGTGCCCCCGAGGGGCAGACGAGGACCGCCTGCCGGGCGTCCTCCTCGTCGGCCGGGGGCGGGACGGGCTGCAGGACCACCACGGTGCCGTCGTCCTCGTCCTGGGTGAAGACGCGCTCGGCCAGCATGGCGCACTGGCCCGCGCCCACGCACATGTCTTTGTCCGCCAGGACCTTCACAGGCTTCTCCTCACCAGGTGACGGGGACTTCGTCGACGCCGCCCGCGACGCGGTTCTTGCGGACGGCGATCTGGTCCAGCGGCTTGGCCAGGGTCAGGCCGGGGAAGCGCTTGAAGATCATGGGGAAGACCGTGCGCAGTTCGGTGCGGGCGAGGTTGGCGCCGATGCAGACGTGGGCGCCGTGGCCGAAGGCGACGTGGACGTTGGGGGTGCGGTGCGGGTCGTACTCGTCCGGGGAGTCGAAGACGGACTCGTCGCGGTTGGCCGACTCGATGGAGACCAGGACGGCGTCGCCGCGGGCGATGTGGACGCCCTCGACCTCGACGTCCTCGTGGGCGTAGCGCAGCAGGCCGACGCCGCCGGTGACGGTCAGCCGGAGGATCTCCTCGACCGCGTCGTTGACCTGGCCGTCGGGGTCGGCCGCGAAGGCGTCGCGGCGGTCGAGGTCGGTGAGCAGCAGCAGGGTGCCCAGGCACAGGCGGGTAGCGGTGGTCTCGTGGCCCGCGAACAGCAGGCCCGCGGCCAGGTTGGCCAGGTCGTCGTCGGTGAAGTCGGGGGCCTCGCGCTGCACCTGGACCATGTCGGAGATGACGTCGGGCTTCGGGTCGGCCCGCTTCACCTCGGCCAGCCGCCGCATGTAGGCGTTGAAGTCGGCCATCGCCTGCCGGGCGTCGGCGCCGCCGTCGAAGATGGCGATGCGCTCGGACAGGTCCGCGAACATCTCCCGGTCCTCGTACGGCACGCCGAGCAGCTCGCAGATGACCAGGACCGGCAGCGGGAAGGCGAGCGCGGTGTAGAGGTCGACCGGCTGGTCCGGGTCGGCCGCGTGCTGGGCCTCCATGGCGTCGAGCAGCTCGGTCGCGATCTCGGTGACGCGCTTGTCCAGCGCGCGCATCCGCGGGGCGGAGAACGCGGGGGCCAACATGCGGCGCATCCGCTTGTGGTCGGCCTCCTCGGTCTCGAAGTTGCCGCTCGGACCGTCCTGGATCGCCGCGTGCGAGATCCGCGCGGCCTGCTCGGGGGCCGGGTGCGAACGGCCGAAACGGCGGTCGCGGAAGACCTCGCGGACCGCGTCGTACGAGGTGACCAGCCAGGCCGGGTCGCCTGCCGGGGTGATCACGCGGACGACCGGGCCCTGCGCGCGCAGCCGGGTGAAGATCGGTGCCGCGGCGAGCGCGTCGGGCCGGTCGAACGGTAGCTGTGGCGCCTCTGCGGTGGTCATGGCAGTCCCCTCGTCAGTTCCTGGTCGGTGTCGGCGGCGAGTTCGCGCAGGCGCGCCACCCACTCCCGCTCGGCCGTGAGCCGGGCGCAGACCTGCTCGAGCACCGTCCGGCTCCACGGGTCGTCCTGGGTGTGGACCAGCGCGCCGAGCCGGTCGAGCTCCGCGGCCAGCGCGCGGTCGCGGGTGTCGACGACGGCCGTGCGCTCGGCGGCGGTGAGCCTGCTGAAGTTGCTCACCCTGGCCAGGAACTCGGCCTCGTTGCGGGCCGCCTCGTCGGGGAAGTCGACGAGCACGTCGTGCAGCAGCTCCCGCCCGACGTCGGTGATGGTGTACACGTGCCGGGGCGGCTTGGCCTCTTGCTCCTGCGCGCTGCGGGTCACCGCGGCCGCGTCCACGAACCGCCGCAGCGCCGGGTAGAGCGAGTTGTTCGACAGGGTGCGCCCGGTCGAGCGCTCGATCTCCTTCCGCAGCTCGTAGCCGTGCAGCGGTCCGCCGGACAGCTTGGCGAGCAGCAGCACCTCGATCCACACGTGAGTCACCGTAACCTAGGTTCGCGTGACTGGCTAGTCACGCTGCGAAACGGGTGGCGCCGCGGTGCCCGCGGCGCCACCCGCCCGGCTACCGCAGGGTGACCCGGTACTCGACGCCGCCGACGTCGGCCAGCGGGTTCTTCTCGAGCGGGGCCAACTGGTTCACCCGGATCACGTGCGATCCCTTGCGCGCCACGGAAGGCGCGCTGAACCGAAGCTCCAGCTCGGGTCTGCTCCGCGGCGACAGCAGCACGCCGTGGAACCTGGCCTGCCGGAAGTCGCCCACCTCGAAGCTGTGCTCGCCGACCTGCTTGACCCCGGTCGCGCGCCCACCGCCCTCGCGCCAGCGCGCGAACAGCTCGGGTCCGAGGTCTACGGTCAGGCGACCGCCCGCGGCCAGGAACCCGGCGCCGACGTCGGTCAGGACCAGGTCGGTGGCGATCTGGGTCCGGCCCGGGTTGCCCAGCGCGTACGGCCTGGGCTCGACCGCGCCGGAGTACAGGTCGACCGAGTCGACGTTGCGCCAGGCGATGTTGTTGTTGCGCTGGGTGTTGAGCACGGTGTTCGC
The DNA here is from genome assembly GCF_009745975.1 of Actinokineospora pegani. GTDB lineage: Bacteria > Actinomycetota > Actinomycetes > Mycobacteriales > Pseudonocardiaceae > Actinokineospora > Actinokineospora pegani. The sequence goes on from NZ_WHOL01000068.1 coordinate 7,899, forward strand.
GCCCTCGGCGTGCGTCATCGGGTCGTTCGTCGACTCCCAGCGCACCAGCAGGCAGAAGTGGCCGGGCCCGGGGACGTCGGGCCAGGGGATCCGCACGGTGGTCGTGCCGGTCGGGACCGAGACCCCGAGGGCGCCGCCGATGCTGGTCCAGTCCGCGCTCCACCCGGTGCCGCCGCCGGGGGTCGAGCGGTAGACGTCGAGGTTGCCGACGTCGGGCCCGGAGCCGTAGGGGCCGGGGTTGCGCAGCTTGACGAAGATGTAGTTCATCGAGCCGACCTCGGGGTTCTGGCTGCCCGAGCACTCGGTCGCGGTCGGGCACACCTTGACGTCCGGGCTCGTCCAGACCGCGTTCGAGTGCGGCTCGACGCCGGTGTCGCCGACGTAGTCGCGGATGAAGACGTCGGTGCCCGCGGTGGTCCCGAAGTCCGCCGCGCCCGCCTGGGACGCGGTGGACAGCAGCGGCAGGACCAACGCCGCCACCGCGGCGATCACCACCCGGCCCAGGCGGCCTGCTCCCCGGGTCACAGCGGGAGTCCCGTGACGCCCTGGATCCAGGCCCGCAGGGCCGGGACGTCGACGTAGATCGACGGGTGCACCGCGCACGTGGACCCGCCGCCGGAACGGCTGGTGGCGCCGACCAGGTGCCACGCCCCGCCGACCGTCTTGATCTGCGGCCCGCCGGAGTCGCCGTAGCAGGCGCCGGAGTCGCCACCGGGGTTGCTGGTGCAGATCTCGGTCGACCCCGAGATGCCCGAGCACAGGCCGTCGGCCACGATCGAGGTGTTGAGCTGCTGGAGCTGGATGGGCGCGGCGCCGCACCCACCGGGCGACGGGCAGGTCTGCCCCCACCCGAGGATCCGGGTCGCGGTGCCGACCGGCCCGGAGGCGGACGCGATCTTGACCGGCGCGTAGTTCGCCGGGACCGTGCTCAGCCTGATCACCGCCAGGTCGTTGTTCGGGTGCAGCGCGATGGTCGAGACCCAGACCACCACCCCGCCGCTGGTGCGGTTGTTGCTCCCCACCCGCACCCGGATGCTGGACGGCGAACGGCCCTGCACGCAGTGCCGGGCGGTGACGGCCCAGTTGGCGTGCACGACGGAGGCGCCGCAGAAGTGGCTGCCGCTGAGGTTCTGCAGCGAGGCCATGAACGAGTAGGCGGGCGCCGGGGTCCCGCCGATCACATCGGGCTGGAGCACGCCGCTGTCCGGTGGCGGTCCGGCGGCGGCCGCGGCGGGCGCGGCCATTGAGGCGAATAGGAGTGATGTGGCCGCGAACAGGGTGGCGGCCAGCGAGCGCAACTTCATTGTCGCTGTTTCCTTCCCAGGAAGTCGGCCCCGAGGCAGGGAGAGGGCCGATAACGGAAAGTAGCTCCGTGATCTCGGAGCGCACAAGCGGCCATTCGGAGTTTGCCCGCACCGGCAATCGCCACGCCACACCTCAGCGGCTGTTCGGCCTATCGGCATTTGCCTCATCGGCGAATGCGCTGATTGGTAGCGTTCCCGCCGCGCGGATCGAGTGGGGAAATGCGAATGCCAACGGCTGGCTCGACGCCGAGCCCGCTGCGGGCGCGCTGTTGCGCGCGCTGAGCGAGGGGATGGTCAGACTGGATCAGAGGATGCGACTGTTCGGTGCTTGAAGCTGTTTGGTGGCAGGGGTTTCCCGTGCGGCGGGTGGTGAGGGTGGTTCCGGGTCGCGGTGAGCAATGGGCCGGTGGAGGTGTCTCGATCCCGTCGATGCACCCCTTTGCCTGCGCCACCTCGATGACCACCGACCACTCCCCCAGCGCGGTCAGGTCCGACATGACCTCGCGGAGGGGCGCTAGTCGGGCGCGGGCGCGGCGAGTTCCTTTCCCGGGAGCCATCCCTTGCCCAGGTCGCTGATCCGCCAGGTGGCGACCGCCAGGTGGACGGCCGCGGTGGGGAAGTCCAGGAACGGCGCGCACTCCGGGACCTTGGCCAGCAACCGGCGGCGGACCTCGTCGTCCTGGTCCCCGTCGACGACGTGTGCCCTGGCTTGGGCCTGGAGGAAGGGCTGAGCGGGTGATCCGGTCGAGACCACCAGGGCGACCTCCGGTTCTCGCGCACGGCGGCCAGCGCGCGTCCTCGCCGCTCGAGCACGACGGCCAGGGTGAACGGGTCCACCTCGGCGAAGTAGACCCCGCCGACCCAGGGGCCGGAGCTGGCGGAAGTGGCCAGGTACAGGGACTTGTGCGCCGTGAGCGTCTGCGCCACCGCGGCCTCCACTTCCGACGCGTGCGGCTCGGCGGTGATCATGTGGCCCTCCCGGAGTGGCGATCCTGTGCCGTCCGCGGAAACCCAGCCGGCCGACGTCGCCCGGCGACGCTCCGGGGTATCACCCGTTCGTGGGGCTGTCTCGGCGGTGCTGGGTGGGGCTGACGCCGTGGTGGCGCTTGAAGGCCGTGCTGAGGGCGAAACCGCTGCCGTAGCCGACTTCGGCGGCCACCGAGGCAACGGTGGCCTCGGGGTGGCGGAGGAGGTCGGCGGCGAGGGTCAGGCGCCAGGTGGCCAGGTAGGACATCGGGGGTTCGCCCACGAGGGCGGCGAAGCGGCGGGCCAGGGAAGCCCTGGACACCCCGGTGGCCCTGGCCAGCGACTCCACGGTCCAGGGGTGGGCCGGGTCGTCGTGCAGGTGGCGGAGGGCTTGGCCGACTGTCTTGTCGGTGTGGGCTCGGTACCAGGCCGGGGCGGGGGTGTCGGGGCGGGCGAACCAGCTCCGGAGGGTTGAGATGAGCAGCAGGTCCAGGAGGCGGTCCAGGACCGCGCCCTGGCCGGGCTCGTCCTTGGCCATCTCGTCGGCCAGCACGGGGGTCAGCGGGGAGCCGGACTCGACGATCAGGGGTGGGAGGGCGTCGAGGAGGCGTTCGGTGACCGCGCCTCTGAGGTTGTAGGTGCCGGTGAGCAGGACCGTTTCCCCGGCGGGGTGGTTGCCCCAGGCGCGGACGCCGAGGTCCTGGAGCGTGGAGGGGGTCCCGTCGGGGGTGGCGCAGGTCTGGCCGGGGCCGATGGTGGCCTGCGGGGCGGTGGTGGGGTCGTCGGCGATCGTGTAGGGGGCGGGGCCGCGGAGGATGGCGACGGCGCCGGTGGGGAGGTGGGTGGGTGGCGCGTCGTCGGGGACGGCCCAGGCGGTGGCGCGGACGACGGCGACGAGGGTGAGCGGGGCCTCGTCCTCGACGCGCAGGGCCCAGGGCGCGCGCAGGACGGACTTGAGCAGGAAGGCGCCTTGGGCGCGGGGACCGTCGAGGAGGGCTGCGAGGGCGTCCACGGCGTCAGCGTAGACGCTCGATTATGGATTTGCGGGTACCAGCTATTGGGCGTATCAGCGCGGGGCGGTTGACTGGGGTCATGTCGCACCACGGCCTGTTGGTCGCCTCCGCTGTCGCCACCGGCCTGATGGCGGGCGTCTTCTTCGCGTTCTCCACCGCGGTGATGCCGGGGCTGGCGCGCGGGTCGGACCGGACGTTCGTCGAGACGATGCGGCAGGTCAACGCCGCCATCCAGAACCCGTTGTTCTTCCTGGGGTTCTTCGGTTCCGCGCTGCTGCCCGCGGCCGCGGCGTGGTGGAGCCACCGTGCGGGCGATGGCCCGGCGACGGCGTGGGCGCTGGTCGGGCTGGGGTGCTCCCTGGTCTCGTTCCTGGTGACCGTCGTCGTCAACGTGCCCCTCAACAACCGGCTCGACGCCGCGGGGGAAGACTTCACCGCCGCCCGAGCCGCCTACGAACGGCCGTGGAACCGCGCGAACACCATCCGGACCCTCGCCTGCACCGCCGCTCTGGCCGCGCTGGCCTGGGCCGCCGCCTGAGCCCGGGATATCCGCTTGCGCGCGGGCCCGCCGCGCAGCACCCTCGGCACGATGAGCGACGTGCCCGAGCGGTGGACCAAGGCCAACGTCTACCCCGACATGTGGGCGGACCCCGATGACGACCCCCGCGACAACGACGGCCCCAGCCCCGAGGGCGAGTTGGCGACGTTGCAGGACTACCTGCGCAACTACCGGCTCACCCTGCGCATGAAGTGCGAGGGACTGACCCCGGGGCAACTGGCGCTGCGGTCGGTGCCGCCCTCGACGATGTCGCTGCTGGGACTTATCCGCCACCTCGCCGAGGTGGAGCGGGACTGGCGGGACTGGGTCACGCCGGGCGAGCCGACACCGAGGCTGTACGAGGCGGGTGACTTCGACGGCGCCGCTGGGGACCAGGCGCTGGTCGACAGCGCGTTCGCCGATCTGGCCCGGGAGCAGGCGGCGACCGACGCGCTCTTGGCCGAGTGGCCGGATCTGGGCGCGCGGGCGGGCAAGGACGACATCGCCATCCGGGAGCTGTGGGTGCACCGGATCGAGGAGTACGCCCGCCACTGTGGACACGCCGACCTGCTGCGCGAGTGCGTCGACGGCCGGACCGGGCAGTAGCGCCGTCGGTCAATGGCGGCGGGCGCGGGCGGGCGGTGGTCGTTCGGTCAGGCCGCCATCGCCTGCGGGGTGCGCAGCGAGGCCGCGACCCGGGCGACGAACTCGGCGTTGGACCTGGTCGTGCGGACCTGCTCGAGGAACTGCTCGGTCGCGCGCTTGGCGCCCTGGCTGGACAGCGCGCGCCGGACGTCGGCCATCACGGCCAGCTCGGCGGGCGAGACCAGCAGCTCGTCGTGGCGGGTGCCGGAGCCGATCAGGTCGACGGCCGGGTGGACGCGCTGGTCGGCGAGGGTGCGGTCGAGCAGCAGCTCGGAGTTGCCGGTGCCCTTGAGCTCCTCGAAGAACACCGTGTCCGCCAGCGACCCGGTGCCCACCAGGGCCGTGGCGACGATGGTGAGCGAGCCGCCCTCCTCGAGGGTGCGGGCGGCGCCCAGGATCTTCTTCATGGGGTGCAGCGCGCTCGCGTCCACGCCACCGGACAGGACGCGGCCGGAGGGGCGGGCGGCGAGGTTGTAGGCGCGGCCGAGCCGGGTGAGCGAGTCGAGCAGCAGCACGACGTCGCGGCCCGACTCCACCAGGCGCTTGGCGCGGTCGAGCGCCAGTTCGGCGAGGGCCGTGTGCTCGGCGGGCGCGCGGTCGAAGGTCGAGGCGAGCACTTCCCCGCGCACGGTCCGGCGCATGTCGGTGACCTCCTCCGGGCGCTCGTCGGTGAGCAGCACCATGAGGTGGGCGGTGGGGTGGTTCACGGCGACGGCCTGGGCGATCGCCTGCAGCACCGAGGTCTTGCCGGTGCGCGGGGGCGCGACGATGAGCGCGCGCTGCCCCTTGCCCAGGGGGGCGACGAGGTCGAGCACCCGGGTCGTGAGCTGCATGCGGCTGGTCTCCAGCACGAGCCGCTCGTGCGGGTGCACCGGGGTGAGCTGGTCGAACTCCGGGCGGTCGCGCACGGGCGGGCCGTCGTTGAGGGACAGGAGCCGGTCGCCGTCGAACACGATCTCGTCGCCGGGGCGCAGGCGGTGGTTCCTGATCAGGCCAGGGGGGACGGTGACGCCGCCGGGGCCGTAGCCGAGGGTGGCGTTCTTCCCCTGGGTGTTGAGGATTCCGTGATGGGACATGGTGGTGAACTCCTGGAGAGAGGCACGATCGTCGCGTGGTGCGACCGATCGCGGGAAAACGAGAGACCCGAAACCGCTCCGGGTCGAAGTGGGATGAGTCCAAGGGCGACTGAGCCGACATCCTCGGGATCAGCGCCAACCATAGCCCAGCTCGCGCGCCCCCCGCAACTCGGCCCTCGGGTTCGACTCACCCCCGCCAGCGAACCCCGGCGGCCCTGCGCAAGTCGTCCAGCGGCTCAGTAGCGGGCGGCGACGGGGCGGTCTCCGACGGCTCGACCGGCGAGCACGACCATGAGCACCGAGGCCGCAAGGGCGGCCGAGTGCAGGACGAGACCGGGCCACTGGATGCTCAGCGGGTCGCCGGGGGCGCCGTTGATCAGCGCCACGGAGTCGTAGACGGTGAACCCCAGGAACGTCAGTCCCCCGACGAGCCCGGCGATCTCTGCCCCGAGGGCCCGCCTGGCCAGCACCAGCGCCACCAGACCCGCGACCACGTGGGCGGAGTTCAGCAGTGGCGAGCCGCCGAGCCCGAGGACAGTGCGGCCCGTGAGGTCGCCGAACCCGTCGACGCCCCGGGAGATCAGGCCCATGACGCCCACGGCCAGCAGCACCGTGCCGAGTGTGGCGCACACGACTTGGGCGCCGCGCGGAATCCTGGGGGTCGTTGTCTCAACGCTCATCTCGTTCTCCTCGGATCTGGTCCTGGCTGCGGGAACCGCGCGTCGCTATCGGCGCCGTGACCGAGGGGGACTGTTCGCAACCGGGTTCCCCGCGGGGGTCTGTCCAAACAACCGGCGCCGCGGTGTTCGCCCGGCGGTGCGGCCGCAACCGACCTAGGGTCGTAGGCACCTGCTGCGGATCTGCTTGGGACCTCGGCAGCCCACCTGCGGCACAGTCACGACGGAGGGCTTGTGACCCTTTTCGGAACAGCAGCCCGGTCCGACCAGATCGAGGAGTTCCGCTCCTGGCGCCCGCGCGTGCGGACCGGGGCGGCCGCCCACATCGCCGAGTTCATGGCGAGCCGGGGCGAGGAGCACCTGGGCGCGGGCACCGAGGTGCTGGGCCGCGTCCTGGCGGAGTTCGTGGACCGGGGCAAGTACCTGCGGTCCACGTTCGTGCTCGCGGGGTGGCTGTGCGGCGCGGCCGAGACCGAGGCGGCGGTGCGTGCCGCGGCGAGCGCGGAGCTGCTGCACTGCTTCGCGCTCATCCAGGACGACGTGATGGACCAGTCCGCCACCCGCCGCGGCGAGCCCGCCGCGCACGTGCTCTTCGCCGACTGGCACCGCCGGGCGGGCCTGACCGGTTCGGCGGCGCGGTTCGGCGAGTCCGCGGCCGTGCTGGCCTCGGACCTGTGCCTGGTGTGGGCCGGGCAGATGCTGCGCGAGAGCGGGGTCGGTCAGGCCGCGGTGGCCAGGGTGCAGCCGCGCTACGACTGGCTGCGCGCGGAGCTGGCCGTGGGGCAGTTCCGGGACCTGGTCAACCAGGTGGAGGGTGAGCCGTCGCTCGCCGAGGTGCTGGCGATCGCCCGGTGCAAGTCGGGCCGGTACACGGTGCGCAGGCCGGTGGAGCTGGGGGCCGACCTGGCCGGGTGCGGTCCGGAGGTGATCGGGGCGCTGGCCGGGTACGGCGACGCGGTCGGGGAGGCGTTCCAGCTCCGCGACGACCTGCTCGGGGTGTTCGGCGACCCGGCGGTCACCGGCAAGCCGCTCGGCGACGACCTGCTGGCGGGCAAGGCCAACAGCGTGGTCGTGGTCGCCCGCGACCTCGCCTCCCCGGGGCAGCTCCGCGAGCTGCGGGACATGCGTGGGGATGGCGGCACGGCCACTGTGCACCGCTGGGTGCGACTGTTGGAGCAGACCGGCGCGCGTGAGCGGGTCGAGCAGTTGATCGATGAGCGGTTGCGCCGGGGGGTGGCAGCGTTGGCGGACGCTCCCATCCCAGGCTTGGCCGCGGAATACCTGGTCCACCTCGCCCACGCGTGCGGCGAGCGCAGCAGATGACAGCACAGATGACGGAGTGCGGTTCATGCGGACGGTGAACGGCCGGACAGACCGGGTTGTGGTGGTTGGAGCGGGGTTGTCCGGGCTGGCCGCCGCTCTGCACCTGGCCGGGCGTGGGCGAACGGTGACGGTGCTGGAGCGCGACGCGGTCCCGGGTGGGCGGGTGGGCAGGCATGACCTGGGCGGCTACCGGATGGATACGGGGCCGACAGTGCTGACGATGCCCTCGATCCTCGAAGAGACCCTTAACGCGGTGGGCGCGTCGGCGCACGACTTGCTCGACCTCATGCCGCTGACACCGGCCTACCGGGCGCACTTCGCGGACGATTCCACCTTGGACGTGCTCAGCGACGGCGAGGCCATGGCTGAGGCGGTGCGCGACTTCGCCGGCCCGCGTGAGGCGGCGGGGTACCAGCGTCTGCGCACGTGGCTGACCAAGCTCTACGCCGTCGAGTACGAGCGGTTCATCGCGGCCAACTTCGACTCCCCGCTCTCGCTGCTGACGCCCACGCTGGCGCGGCTGGTCGCGATGGGCGGGTTCGGCAGCCTGGACCGGGCCGTCGGCCGGTTCCTCACCGACGAGCGGCTGCGGCGGGTGTTCAGCTTCCAGGCCCTCTACGCGGGCGAGTCCCCGCAGCGGGCGCTGGCCGTGTACGGGGTCATCCCGTACATGGACACCATCGCGGGTGTGTACTTCCCGCGCGGCGGCATGCGGGTGGTGCCCGACGCCCTTGCCGCCGCCGCGACGTCGGCGGGTGTCGAGTTCCACTACGGCAGTGCGGTCGACCACCTCGAGCGGTCGGGCGCCAGGGTGACCGCGGTCCGCACCACGGCGGGCGAGCGGTTCGAGTGCGACGCGGTCGTGCTGACCACCGAACCGGCTACGGCCTACGACCTGCTCGGCCGAACACCGCGCAGGCCGACCCGGCTGCGGGCGTCCCCGTCCGCGGTGGTCGTCCACATGGGCACCACGGCTCGCTGGCCGGGGACCGCGCACCACTCGCTGTCGTTCGGCCAGGCGTGGAAGCCCACTTTCGACGAGATCATCCACCGGGGCACTGTCATGAGCGACCCTTCCCTGCTGATCACCAGACCCACGGCGTCGGACCCGGCACTGGCCCCGCCCGACCGCGATCTGCTGTACCTGCTGGCGCCCGTGCCGAACCTCGCGGTCGGCGCGGTGGACTGGGAGCGCGAGGGCAAGGCCTACGCCGAGGAGGTCGTGGCCGTCGCCGAACGCAGGCTCTTCCCCGGGCTCGCGGCGTCGGTCGAGGCCACCCATCTGGTGACCCCGGCGCAGTGGGCGGCCATGGGCATGACGGCGGGCACGCCGTTCAGCTACGCGCACTCGCTGACCCAGACCGGCCCGTTCCGGCCGGGCAACTTCCCGCGCCACACCGACAACGTCGTGCTCGCCGGCTCCGGCACCGTGCCCGGCGTGGGGGTGCCCACGGCGCTGGTGTCGGGCAGGCTGGCCGCCGACCGGGTCACGGGCCCGAGATGACCGCCCGCGAACTCGACGCCGCGGGCATCACCGACGCCCCGCTGCGCCAGGCGTACCTGCGCTGCCGCGAGCTCAACGCCCGCCACGGCCGCACCTACTTCCTGGCGACCCGGCTGCTGCCCCGCGACCGGCGCCCGGCCGTGCACGCCCTCTACGGCTTCGCCAGGTGGACCGACGACCTGGTGGACGAGCCCGCCCCCGGCTCGACGGGCGCCGCGGACGACCTGGCCGCCGCGGAGTCCTCGCTCTCGGCTGGTCTGGCGCAAGGGTGGTCGGACAACCCGGTCGTCGCCGCGGTCGCCGACACCGCCCGGCGGTACCGGCTGGAACCGACCCTGTTCACCGCTTTCCTGCACTCGATGCGGATGGACCTGCGCGTGACCGACTACCCGACCAGGACGGCCCTGACCGAGTACGTGTACGGGTCAGCGGAGGTGATCGGCCTGCAGGTGCTCCCGGTGCTGGGCACGGTGACGCCCCGCGAGGAGGCGGCGCCGCACGCCGCCGCCCTGGGCGAGGCCTTCCAGCTCACCAACTTCCTCCGCGACGTCGGCGAGGATCTCGACCGCGGCCGGGTGTACCTGCCCGCCGACGAGCTGGCGGCCTCCGGCGTGGACCGCGACCGCCTCCAGTGGTGCCGCGACCGCGGCCGCGCCGACGACGCCGTGCGCCGCGCCCTGGCCGCCCAGGCGGGGGTGATCCGCGAGGTCTACCGCGTGGCGGAGGAGGGCATCCCCATGCTGCACCCGGTGTCGCGCCCGTGCGTCGAGACCGCCCTGACGCTCTACGCGGGCATCCTCGACCGCATCGCCGCCCTCGACCACGACGTCTTCGCCACCCGCGCCACCGTCGGCACCCCGAGGCGGCTGCGGGTGGCGGGGTCGGCGCTGGCGCGGGCCTGGTGGGCACGCCGCTCCCCCGGGGCGTGCCCGCAGAGCGTCGTCCGCTGACAGTCGTGGTCAGCCCCCGGGGTCAGGTCTGGCGCAGGGCGTAGCGGCGCTCGGCGTAGGCGAGGTCGTCGCGCCACAGCCGGGCCGCGCCCCAGCGCATGAGGGGGCGCAGCAGCGGGGCGATCCTGCCCGCGGTGGCGAAGCCGGGGCGGTCGGAGGTGGCGATGACCGCCTCGGTGACCGCGGTGCGGGCGTGGCCGTCCCGGCCCGCGGGCAGCGGGGTGGCGTGGGTCTCGACCACGCTGCCCAGTCCCTCCCCCTCGGTGATGCGCATGACCACTGTCCGCGGCTCGGGGCAGTGGAACTCGGCTCGCACCGGGACTCCCAGGCGGGAGCCGAGGGCGTAGGTCACGTCGACCAGGAACCGGTCGTCGGACTCGTTGACGACGTCCACGGCGGGGGCTTGCTCGACGGTCAGGCGGGCGAAGGCGTAGGGGTGGAACCAGGAGCCGTGCCAGGGGTCCAGGCGGTTGGCGATGATGTCGTGGGGTTCGCAGGCGCCCGTGGCCTTGGCGACCGCGGCGATGGCCGCGGCGGGGTCCGGCCGCCGGGGCAGGACCGGGGCGGGCAGCGGTTGCTCACCGCCCAGCTCGTCGAGCCGGACCCAGGCCAGCACGCCGTCGTCGTGCGCGGGCAGCGGGGACCACCCGGGGCCGCCGTCGCGGCCCAGCGGCAGGCCGTGCCAGCGGCACAGCAGGGTGCCGCACTCGACGCGGCCCGCGGCCAGCGGGGCGCCCAGGTGCGGGCAGGCGCCGGGGCCGACCACCAGTCCGCCGCCCGGGTCGCGGAAGGCGACCAGCTCCACCGGGCCGACGTGGGTCCCGAAGGGACGGTCGGCGCGGATGTCGGCGCTGGCGGCGAGGACGAACCAGTTGCCGGAGGGGCGGGCCGCCGCCCGGGCCGCCGCGGCGGCGATCACCTCGGGCTTGGCCTCGCGGTAGGTCGGGCGCTGGCGGGACCAGCTCTGGCGGGCCAGGGGGCGCACCGGCGCCGAGTCCGGCCACCGGGCGCGCAGCGCGTCGAGCAGGGACATGGTGTGTCTCTCCTTCCTCACTCCGTGGCGTGCACGCTCAACGCGACCCGGTAGCCCACGAGCACGATCGCGTGCAACAGGTACATCCACAGGGCGAGCGCCACGCCCTCCCCCGCCGTCTGGATACCCCCGAACGGCACCGCCCAGTCGATCGGGATGCTCAGGAACAGCAGGAAGCCGTGCAGGAACCCGGACACGACCGCGCCCGTGGCGAACCCGCACGCCACCGCTGTCCGCACGGGCAAGGCGGCGGGCGAGTGGACGACGTAGACCACGCTCAGGCACGCCGACACCACCAGCCAGTCCACGTGGAAGGTCGCGATCACCCCCCACACCGGGTCGAGGCCCCCGCCCGTGTAGAGCGGGACGACAGCGGGCGCGGTGGTAAGCAGCAGCACGACGAGGACCGGGCTCAGCGCCAGCAGCGGCAAGAACCCCACGCGGCCCTTCCAGCCCGCCAGCCGCCCCGGGGACGCGCCCTCGATCTGGCGCATCGACCGCCGCAGGCCCTCGCCGTAGAACGTGGCGGGCAACAGCGCGACGACCACCAGCCACCACGGCGACCCCAGGGCCGCGTCGACGAGAGCGCGCAGGCCTTCGCGCCCGTCGTGCTCGTCGGGCAGCGCGTCGACCAGGCCCGCGACCCCGTCGGCGGTGAACTGGTCGGAGGTGAGCCAGGCCGCCCCGCGCAGGGCGAGCAGCAGCACCGGCACGGCGGCGAGGCAGGCGAAGAAGGTGAGCCCGGCCGTCCACAACGACAGGTCCCGCCCGCGCAGGGACCGCGCGGTGTGGCGGATGACGCGCCGAGCGCGTGCGGTGGAGATCACGACAGTCCACGTACCGTGTGGTGGACCAGGGAGGAGGTGTCGCGGATGCGCGGGGAGGACCCGGTCGCGGGCTGGTCCCGCGTGCACGGCACCGATGTGAGCGGCAACACCCTGGTCGTCGGGTGGTTGCGGCTGGTGCACCGCTGCGCCCGCCCACTGCGGTGGGTCCCCCCGGACGTGCTCTCCGCGCTGGGTGTGGTGTGCGCCTGGTCGGCGGTCGCGGTCGCCGCACCGGGCGGGCGGTGGCCGTTGCTCGCCGCGGTCCTGGTGGTGCTCACCGGTCTGCTCGACGGGCTGGACGGGGCCGTGGCGCTCGCCACCGGCCGTGGCCGCCCGCTGGGCGCGGTGGTGGACGCCGTCGCCGACCGGCTCAGCGACCTGGCCTTCGTCGCCGTGCTGCTCGCGCTGGGGGCGGACCCGCTGTGGTGCGCGGTGATCGCGGCGGCGGTGTTCGTGCTGGAGTACGCCAGGGCCCGGGCCCAGGGCGCCGGGATGGCCGGGGCGGGGGCGGTCACGGTGGCCGAGCGGCCGACGCGCGTGATCGTGACCGCCGTGGTCGCCGCGGGCGCGGGGGCGTTCCCCGGCGGCACGCCGGTCATTGGGTGGTCCTGGGCGGCGGTGGGGGTGGTGGTGTGGCTCGTCGTGCTGGCTGTGGGCCTGGTCCAGTTGTCCCTCGGGATCGCGCGGGCGCTGCGGCCCTGACGGCCCTGACGTCCACCGGGCGGCCTTTCCAGCGCAGGGTGTCCGCGCGCTTGCCCCGCCAGCTCCGGCCGAGCAGGACGAGCACGGCCGCTGCGGAGGCCGGGTGCGCCCACGCGTCGGGCCACGCGCGACCGCCGGTCCGCCGGGCGGCGACGACGCGGCTCGCCACGCCCGCCAGGTAGCCCAGCGCGCCCACCCGCGACCCGAACAGGGCGGCGACCGGTGGCAGCAGGTACAGCCAGCTCAGTGCGGCGCCGAACAGCACCGCGACGAGCGGGGAGCCCGTGGCCGACCACAGGGACTTCCCGTACCCCTCCCGCACCTGGTCCCAGTCCTCGTACATCCGGCACTCGGCGACCCCGCTCCCGTCGATCACGGCGGTCCGCCCGCCGCTCGACCGGACGCGGCGGGCCAGGGCCATGTCGTCCAGGACGGCGCCGCCCACCGACTCGTAGCCCCCGCAGCGCCGCAGCGCCGCGGCGTCGACGACGAGGAACTGGCCGGTGGCGGCGGCCAGCGCGGGCCGCGTCGACCGTTCCGCCAGCCGCATCGGCAGCGACACCACCAGCGACCACTGCAACAGCGGCTGGACCAGCCGTGGCCCCCACCCGTCGGCGAGCTGGCGCGGGAACGGGCAGACCAGGTCCAGCCCGGCGGCCCGCAGCGACCACACCGCCGAGGCCACGGCCGTCTCGCCCAGCACCACGTCGGCGTCGACGAACACCAGCACACCGCCCCGGGCCCGCCGGGCGAGCTGGGCGCAGGCGTGCGGCTTGCCCAGCACGCCCTCGGGCGGCGGTTCCCCGGTCAGCAGGCGGAACCTGGGGTCTGCCCCGCACAGCGCGCGCACCAGGGCCGCGGTGCCGTCGGTCGACCCGTCGTCGAGGACCAGCACCTCCAGGTCGTCGACGCCGCGCTGGGCCAGCAGCGACCGCAGGGTGGGCGCCACCCGGTGCGCCTCGTCGCGCAGCGGCAGCAACACCGAGACCCGCTCCGCGCAGGGCGGCGGGTCCACCGGGGCCGAGCGCAGCAAGCGGGCGTTGACCACCGAGTGCGCGGCGCCCGCCGCGGCGGTCAGCGCGGCCGCGGCGACCCAGGGAACCCTCACCGGCGCACCGCTCGGACCAGCGCGACCGCGTACGGCACCGCCACGACACCCATCAGCACCCCGCCCACCAGCGCCACCCCCGGACGGCCGAAGAAGAACGCGTGCGCCCACACCGAGGACCCGTAGGTCCACAGGTACATCACCGGCGCGGGCCCGGCCCGCAGGTCGGTCCCGGCGTCCACGGGGACCAGGTGGTGCAGCAGCGTGATCATCGCCACAGCCACGAGCAACCACCCGGCGAAGTTCGTCAGCGGCACACCGTCGACCCCCGGCAGCGCGGGCGCCGGGTGCGCCCACGACCAGTGCCCGGCGTCGACCATCTGCGGATCGAGGAACACGTCCCAGGACGCCAGCGCCCACCCACCCACCACGGCCACGAGCCAGCGACCGCCACCGGCCAGGGCCCGACCCACCAGCAGGGCGGGCCACGCCATCATCACCCACGCGAACGGCACCACCAGCGGCACTCCCGCCACCGACCACCCGAGATCGCCCGCGTAGGAGTAGTCGCCGAAGGGGAACCCGGTGTGGCTGCCCAGGACCTCGACGGCCAGACCCCCGCCCCCGGCGACCGCCAGCAGTGCCAGCACGCCGCGAACGCCCTGCCTGCCCGCGGCGTCCAGCACGGACGCCGCCGCGAAGGCCAGCACGGTGAGGATGGTCCAGGGGACCCGCTGCCCGGGGTCCGTTTGGGAGTACACGATCTGACACACGACCGAGGTGGCGGCGAACAGCGCGGCGATCACGGGGAGCACGCGCGTGCGGACCGACCGGTTGGCCCCAGGCGTGGCGAGCATGAGGTGAGCCTATGGTGCGCGTGGGGCGTCGGCTGGATGACTCGCCATGCACGCCGGGCCGCCCTGGACAACACTTTGCGCCATGTTGCCCCTGTGGTCTCCGTCGGAAGCGCCAGGACGCGACCGGGCCGCCGAGAAGGTCCCGGCGAGAGCCGGGCGGCCGAACGCCGGTCACCTCGACCGGGTGCCGAGGGTCGCCGTGGTCGGCGGTGGCATCGCCGGGGTCGCCGCGGCGGTCGGCCTCGCCGAGCGCGGCGTCCAGGTGACCCTGCTCGAGCGCGGGGACGACCTCGGCGGCCGCGTCACCGGGTGGGCGGGCGCCCACGCCGACGGCTCCCCCGCCACGATGACGCGCGGCTTCCACGCCTTCTTCCGCCAGTACTACAACCTGCGCGCCCTGCTGCGCCGGGTCGACCCGGACCTGCGGATGCTGCGCCCCATCGCCGATTACCCCTTGCGGCACAAGAACGGGACGGCGGAGAGCTTCCTCGGCCTGCCACTGCGTCCGCCGTGGAACGTGGCGTCCTTCGTGCTGCGCAGCGAGTCCTTCACGATGCGGGACCTGACGCGGATGCGGCTGCCCGCGGCGTCGCGGTTGTTCGACGTGGCCGTGCCCGGTGTCTACGAGGCGCTCGACGACGTCGACGCCGACACCTTCCTGCGCGACATGGCGTTCCCGGAGGCGGCGCGGCACCTGGCGTTCGAGGTGTTCTCCCGCAGCTTCTTCGCCCGCCCGGACGCGTTGTCGGCGGCGGAGTTGGCCACGATGTTCCACATCTACTTCCTCGGTTCCAGCGAGGGCCTGCTCTTCGACGTCCCCGCCGACCCCTACCCCACCTCCCTCTGGGGCCCGTTCCGCAGGCACCTCACCAGTCTGGGCGTCGAGGTGCGCACCGGGGTCGCGGTGGAGTCGGTGTGCCCCGGCCTCGAACGCCGCCACCGGCTCGAGGCCTCGACCGACGTCGCGGACGAGTTCGACGCGGTCGTGCTCGCCTGCGACACCGCCGGGTTGCGCGAGGTGGTCGACCGCTCGGCCGGGCTCGGCTCAGCGGACTGGCGCGCGGGGGTCGCCAGGGTGCGCACGGCGCCGCCGTTCCTGGTGAGCCGGTTCTGGCTCGACCGCCCGGCCAACCCGGACCGCGCGGCCTTCCTCGGCACCAGCGGCTACCGCCACCTGGACAACATCAGCGTCCTCGACTCCTTCGAGACCGAGTCCGCCGCGTGGCGCGAGCGCACCGGTGGCTCGGTCGTCGAACTGCACGCCTACGCCCTGGACCCCGAGCCGGACCTCGACAGCGTCGTGGCCGCCCTGCTCGACGAGGCGCGCAGCGTCTACCCGGAACTGCGCGGCGCCAAGGCACTCCGGGTCGAGCACGTGCTGCGCGAGGACTGCCCGCTGTTCGCGCCGGGGAGCTTCGCGACCCGCCCGACCGTGGCCACACCGGACCCGACGGTGGTGCTGGCGGGCGACCTCGTCCGCGTCGACCTCCCGGTCGCGCTGATGGAACGCGCCGCCACCACCGGTTTCCTCGCCGCCAACCACCTCCTCGACGGCTGGGGCGTGCAGGGGCACGACCTGTGGACGGTTCCCAACCGGGGTCGGTCGCGAGTCCTGCGGAGGGGGGCCCGTCAGCCCTCCGCGCCGCGCAGCAGGCTCGCGTAGAGGGTGAGGCCGGGGCCGAAGGCCATGGCCACGACCGGGGCACCCGGGGCCAGCCCCGTGCGGCGCAGCTCGTCGAGCACCAGCAGGACCGTGGCCGACGAGCAGTTCCCGCGTTCGCGCAGCACGGTGCGGGACGCGTCGAGGGCGTCCGGCGCCAGGCCCAGGGTGTGCGCGACGGTGTCGAGGATGCGGGGGCCGCCGGGGTGCACGGCCCAGCCGCCGACGTCGGCGCGGGTCATGCCGTTGCGGGCGAGCAGGTCGTCGACCGCGGGCGCGACGTGCCGGGCGAGGACGTCGGGGACGCGCGGCGACAGCTCCATCCGGAAGCCGCGGTCGGTGATGTCCCAGCGCATGTGGTCGGCGGTGCCGGGGGCGGTGCGGGCGACGACGTCGAGCACCTCGATCCCCTCGCCCGCGGGGCGCAGGACCACCGCGGCCGCGGCGTCGGCGAACAGGGCGTGCGTGATCACCTGGGCCAGGTCGTCGGTGGCGGGCTGGGCGTGCAGCGAGGTCAGCTCCAGGCACAGCAGGACGGCCGGGTGGCCGCGGGCGGCGACGTAGTCGGCGACCGCCCCCAGGCCGGGCAGCGCGGCGTAGCAGCCCATGTGCCCGATCACCAGCCGCTGCACGTCCTCGGCCATGCCCAGGTCGGCGGCGAGGTGGATGTCGAGGCCGGGAGTGGCGTAGCCGGTGCAGGACACCACGGCCAGCAGGCCCACGTCGGCGGCGGGCAGACCCGCCTCGACCAGTGCGGCGGTGACCGCCTCCTTGCCCAGCGCCGGGGCCTCGAGGCTGTAGCGGCGCATCCGCCGCTCGGTCGACCACTCGGACACGTCCTCGACGAGCGGGTCGGCGACGGCGTGCCGGTGTTCGACGCCTGCCGCGTGGAACAGCCGCTCGGCCACCCTGGGCTTGGCGAGCTGCGGGGCGAAGTGCCCGTCCCACACCGCTTTCTGGTCGATCCTGCCGGGGAACGAGGTGCCGAACCCGGCGATCCGCGCGGTCACCACCGGGGCACCGCCGTGTCGCCGTGCGGGTCGTCGCCGAGCGCGGCGGCGCCCAGGTAGTCGGCGCACACGTCGGAGGTGGCCGGTTGCAGCGCGCCGCAGCGGGCGTCGCGGTAGAGCCGTTCGAGCGGGTGCCCCCGGCGCGACGCCGAGGTGCCCGCCGCCTCCAGCATGGACCCGGCGACCTGCGCGGCGGTGTCGCCCGCGAGCAGCTTGGCCCGCCACACCCAGCGGTTGGTCTCCGGCCGGCCCGGGGCGGTGTCCACCCGCTTCGCGGCCTGCTCGACCACGCCCCGGGCGGCGGCCACGGCGGCGTCGGCGCGTCCCACCCTGGCGCGGATGGCGGGCAGGGCGGTGAGGCCGCGCTCTCGCAGGTGCGCCACGGCCGCGTCGACCGCGGACTGGGCGACCCCGACGTAGACCGCCGCGTAGGACGCGACGAGCCACTGCGGCATGACCTGGGCGAGCAGCAGCGCCAGGCCCTCCACCCCGCCCAGCAGCGCGGAGGCGGGCACGGTGACGTCGAAGTGGACGTCCTGGCTGCCGGTCGCGCGCATGCCCAGCGAGTCCCAGGTGGGCTCGACCACCACGCCCTCGCCCGCGGGCACCAGGAAGTGCGAGACCACCGGCGAGTCGGCCGGGGCGGCGGCCGAGCGGGCGGCCACCAGGTAGGTGTCGACGTGGCCCGCGCCGGAGACGAACGCCTTGCTCCCGGTGATCCGGAACCCGTCGCCCACGGGGGTGTAGGAGGTGGTCATCGCCGAGAGCCGCGACCCCGCCCCCCGCTCGCTCATCGCGACCCCGCAGAGCATGCCCTCCGCCACGTCGGACAGGACCCGGTCGCGCTCGGTGAAGAACGTCTCCGGCACCCCGAAGGCGCGCACGACCTCGTCCGGGGTGTGCGCGAGCGCGCCGGTGACCGAGGCGTGCATGTTGAAGATCAGGGCGGTGGCCCCCGCTCCCGCCGCCAGCGCCGCGGCCACCTCGGCGTAGTCGCCGAAACCGGCCCCCGCGCCGCCGAGCCTGGTCGGCACCATCAGCCCGAGCAGCCCGGCGCCCCGCAGGTCGTCGAAGTCCGCCGCCGGGAACCGCCCCGCCTCGTCGTGCTCGGCCGCCCGCGCCGCGAACCGCGGCACCAGGTCCCGCGCCACGGCCAACGCCTCCTGCGGCGAGACCAACACACCCGTCGCGGCTCTCGCCATCACGTCGTCTTCCTCCCGATAGCCTGGAACAACACCGCTGTCGTGGGCGCCGGAACCATCCGCACCCCTTCCTGCCGCCCGGTGAGCCACCGGGCCAGGTCCGCCGCCGACGGCCGTGTCCCGCGCAGCGCGAGCCGCACACCGTGTTCGCCGCACAGCCGGACCAGTTCGCGCCGGTCGACGAACAGCGCGTGGTCGTGCAGGCCGCGCGGCGGCCCGCCCGGGAGGCGCTCGGCGACGGCGATCGCGACCAGCCGGGCGAGCCGGGTGTTCGCGATCGTGTCCAGCACCAGCAGTCCCCCGGGGCGCAGCACCCGGCACGCCTCACCGATCGCGGCGGCGTGGTCGGTGACGTGCTCCAGGATCTCCCCCGCGCACACCACGTCGGCCGTCTCGTCGGCGAGCGGCACCCGCGCCACGTCCGCGCGCACCGCCACCACGCCGTGCGCGGCCGCGCGCTCCAGCGCGCTGCGGGTGATGTCGACGCCGACGTGGCGGTACCCCTTGCCCGCCAGGTGCGGGGCCAGCAGGCCCGCGCCGCAGCCGAGGTCGACGAGCACCGCGCCCGCGCGGGTCGCGGGCGGCACCAACGCCGCCCTGGCCCGCGCCAGCCAGTGCAGCATCGCGAAGTCCCCCCGGGGCAACCACCACTGCCCGACCAGGTCGTCGTACTGGGCCGGGTCGTTGCGGGCCCTGGGTGCGCGAACGGCCATCATCCAACGCTCGCACACCTCGCACCCGTCTGCTCGACGCCGGGCCCGGCGCGGGCGCGGGCGCGGGAGATCCGGCGCACCTCGACGTCGGCGTCCCCGTCGGGGCGTGCGGGCCGAACCCGCGACGGCGAGCCACAGCGGGGGCGGCGTGCGAAGGTGGCCGGGTGACCTCGACCGCGACCGCCCTCGTCCGGGCCTGCCACCCCGAGCCCACGGCGGCGGTCACCCTGGTCGCCGCCGGGGTGGCGGCGAGCGCGGGCGCGGGGTGGCCGGTCGTCGTCCTGGTCGCGGCGGCGGTCTTCACCGGACAGTTGTCCGTCGGCTGGCTCAACGACTACCTCGACGCCGACCGGGACAACGCGGTGTCCCGGCAGGACAAGCCGATCGCCGCCGGGGCGGTCAGCCGACGGGTGGTCGGGGTGGCCGTGCTCGTCGCCGCGGCGGCGTGCGTGCCGCTGTCGCTGGCCGTCGGGTGGGTCGCGGGGGCGGTGCACCTCGTCGCCGTGGTGTCGGCTTGGGCGTACAACGCCGGGCTCAAGTCCACTGCGGCGTCCTTCGCGCCCTACGCGGTGTCGTTCGGGTTGCTGCCGCTGTTCATCCTGATGGCCGCGGGGCGCTCCGCGCCCTGGTGGCTGGTCGCGGCGGGGTCGTTGCTGGGCACCGGCGCCCACTTCGCCAACACCCTGCCCGACCTCGCCGACGACGCCGCCACGGGCGTGCGCGGGCTGCCGCACCGGCTCGGGGCCGCCGCGTCGACCGGGGCGGCGGTGGCGGCGTTCCTGGCGGCGATGGGCTGCCTGCTCCTGGGGCCGTCCGGTCCGCCCGGCCTGGTGGCCGTGCTGCTGGTGGCGACCGCGTGCGTGGTGATCGCCCTGGCCCTGGCCCGGCCGGGCGCGCGCCGGGCACAGGCGCTGTTCCGGGCGATCATGTGCACCGCGCTGCTGGCGGTCGCGATGCTGCTCACCGTCCCGCTGTGAGGCGGCTCGGGGCCGGTCGCGGGTGTACACTCCGTGGACGTGCCCTGGTCCCCGGCGTGATGTAAGCCGACCGAGGGATCTGTCATGGCACAAGCGAACTCGATTCTGGTAACCACGCAGGTCAAGGACGTCGCGACGGCTCATCGGAAGGCGATCGCGGCCATTCTTCGCGCGGCCGGGCAGGGCATGTTCACCGCGGCCGAGGCGGAATCGCTCGTCGGCCGGGTGCGGGCCCGGCTCGCTGTCCTGGAAGGACGCAACAGCACCCTGAGCGACGAGGGGGCGTGATGGTGACCACCCTTCCGACGGATGCGGCCGCCGCGGCACTGCTCACCGTCACAGCGCATCCGCTCCCGACCGGCGCGCTCGTGGTCACGGCGTGCGGCGAGGTGGACCTGACCAGCAGCCCGCTGCTGCGCGACGCGCTCTTGGCGCACCTGCGGCCCGGCCCCCCGCACCTGGTCGTCGACCTCACCGGGGTGCGCCTGCTCGACGCGGCCGGTCTCGCCGTCCTGCTCGTGGTCAGGAAGGCGGCGGCGGCCGCGGGAACACGGCTCTCCGTGGTCGGGGACGCCCGCCCCGTCCTGCTGCCGCTGGCGGTCACCGGCCTGGACGACGTGTTCGAACTCCACACCGACCTCGCCGGCGCCCTGCTCGCGCCGGGGGGCCAGTACGCGATCCCCTCGCCGAGGTAGCCCCAGGACCGCCTGAGCGCGCCGCCTTCACGGCGACTGGCTGTCGCCTGTCGCGGACCGGGGGGTCGGCCTGCGGTTGATCAGGTTGTCGAAGCGTCTGAGGACGTCCAGTTGGGCGATGTTGTACAGCTCGACCACACCCTGGCCGATGGCCGAGAGGCCCGGGGAATCCCGGATGACCGCCGTCGAGGCCTCGAGCTCCGGTTGCTCCTCGGCCTGCCGCTGGGCCTCGACGGCGAACGCCTCGGCGATCCGCTGCCGGGTCTGCTCGTCCGCGTCCGCCGGAAGGGCCTCGAACTCGACCTCGGACTGGCCGAGGCGGGTCGCGTACAGCTCCCGCAGCGCGTCCATCGCAGGCGGGGGCAGGACGCGGGAGTAGAGCAGGATCAGGGCCTTGGTCGCTTCCGACATCCTGGCGGCGTTCTCGTCGAAGCCCGGTGGCAGGTCGACCAGTGTCCGGTCGCGCAGGACCGCGGCGAGGTCCTCGCGCATGCGCTGCTGGCGCTCGATGCTCGCGGCCAGCTCGGCGTCGAGGGCGCGCAGGGTCTGCTCCTCGGTCTCCTCCGAGCCCTCCATGGCGGCGATGTCCGACAGGGTCACGCCCATGTCGACGAGGCGGCGGATGCGCAGCAGGCGGATGAGGTGCCTGACCTTGTACCGCTTGTAGCCGTTCGCCGCCCGCTCCGGCTCCTCCAGCAGGCCGATCCGGTGGTAGTGCCGGACGGCCTTCAAGGTCGTGCCCCCGAGTTCGGCGATCTGACGCGTGCTCCACGGCATCCCCGCATCCCACACCATGCCCCGGGGGCACGGTCAAGCAGGCAGGCAGGCCTTGACTGTGCCCCAGGGGCACAGGTTCGAATCAGCGCACCGAGGTCAACACCAGGAACGGGGGAGACAGACGTGGAACGCAAGCGAGCAAGGCGAAGTCTGACCTTGGTGGTCGCGGCAGGCCTCGTGGGCTCGATGGCCGCGGCGGCGCCCGCGGCGGCCCAGGGGCCCGCGGCGCAGGTGCGGTGGGGCGCGTGTCCCGAGGACGTGAAGACCGGGTTCACGGCGTTGGAGTGCGGCACCGTGCGGGTGCCGCTGGACTACGCGGAGCCGGACGGCACGCAGATCGAGCTCATGCTGTCCCGGATCGCCAGCGCGGTCCCGGACCAGCGGCGCGGGGTGCTGATGCTCAACCCCGGCGGGCCGGGCGGGTCCGGGTTGTCGATGCCCGCCGACCTGGTGGGCATGGGGCTGCCCGCGAGCGTCATGAACGCCTACGACGTGATCGGCATGGACACCCGCGGCGTCGGGCACTCGACACCGCTGAGTTGCGGGTTCACCGCCGACCAGGAGTACCGCGCCAACATCCCGCCGTACGCGGTCGACGAGGCGGCGGTCGACGAGCAGGCCGAGATCTCCCAGGGGGTCGCCGCGCAGTGCGCGGCCAACGACCCCGGGGGCGAGCTGCGCCACCTGTCGACGGCGAACACCGCGCGCGACCTGGACCGCATCCGCGCCGCGCTGGGCGAGGAGAAGACCAACTACCTCGGCTACTCCTACGGGACGGCGCTGGGCGCGGCGTACGCGTCGATGTTCCCCGAGCGCGCCGACCGGGTGGTGCTCGACAGCAACCTCCCGGACACGTTCCTCGACCACGAGGGGATGCGCACGTGGGGCGCGGGCGCCGAGGAGACGTTCCCGGACTTCGCGGCGTGGGCGGCGCGGCGGCACGGGGCCTACGGCCTGGGCAGCACGCCCGAGCAGGTGCGGGCGACCTACTTCGAGATCGCCCGGCAGCTCGACGAGAACCCGGTGCCCGGCCTCAGCGGCAGCGACTTCCGTATGGCCACCTTCGTGGGCCTCTACGGCAAGACGAGGTACGGGACGACCGCGCAGATCTGGCAGTCCCTGCTCGAGTCCGACGCGGACGCCGCCAAGCGGCAGCTCGCGGCGACCCCGGAGCTGTCGCCGAACGACAACGCGTTCACCGTGTTCCTGTCGGTGACCTGCAACGACATCAACTGGCCCGAGGACGTCCAGACCTACCAGCGCGACGTGGCCGAGGACCGCGAGAGGTTCCCGCTCTTCGGCGCGGCCACCGCCAACATCATCCCGTGCGCGTACTGGGAGCACGAGCCGGTCGAGCCGCCGGTGCGGGTCAACCCCGAGGGCAGCGAAATCCTGATCCTGCAGAACCTCCGCGACCCCGTCACGCCCCACCGCGGCGCGGTCGCCCTCCAGGAGAAGTTCGGCGAGCGCTCGCACCTGGTGAGCGTGGACGGGAGTGGCCACGGCGTCTACGTGTTCGGTGGGAACGCGTGCGCGCTGAACACCACGACGGCCTACCTGGTCGACGGTGAGCTGCCCGCGAAGAACAAGCTCTGCGAGGCGTGAAGCGGCTCTTGAGTTGCCGGCGGGGCGGGGTGCGACAACAGGCGCCCCGCCCCGCCGGTGTGGGCGGGCATACCGATTGGTGCGGCGTCCCCGGGGGTAATCCGGGGTGGACCGCCGAACACCGCGCAGAACCGGGGGACGCCTTGACCGACATGCCCGACAACCAGCCCACGCCCGCGGAGCGGCCCCGGCGGGTGGTGATCGAGCCCGGTGGGCCGATCCTGGTCGAGGGTCCGGTGAGCCTGGAGCTGCCGGACGGGGTCCACGTCGAGTCCGACCGGTTCATGGTGGCGGTGTGCACCTGCCGGCGCAGCAAGCACTACCCCTTGTGCGACAGCAGCCACCGGCGCAAGGTGCGCGCCGACTGAGGGCCGTTCTACAGCGCGATCCGCAACGACGACCTGCCCGCCTGCCACGCGTCGAGCAGGTGGTCGGAGAGGCGCTGTTCGAGGAAGTTGGTGGCCTGCACGCCGAAGGTCACGTCGGCGGCCAGTTCGGGTTCGGCCTCCAGCAGGCCGCCCACCACGTCGTGGCGCATGACCTGTTCGTGCACCGCGTCCGCCTCGATGTGCTCGCTGTAGAACAGCACGCACGGGGGCTCGGCGTCGAGCTGGGTCAGCGCGTCGACCATCCGGGCCGCGCTGGGGCCGGTGGTGATCTCGGCGGCGGTCAGGTGGCCGACGAGCGCGCCCCGCCACCTGCGGTGCAGGCCGAACAGCGACATGATGTTGACCGTCGCCAACGCGCAGGCGGGCGCGTGGTCGAGGTAGTGCAGGTAGTCGGCGGACATGCCCGCGGCGTCGAGCAGGTCGGCGTACAACTGGCTGTGCGCGCGGTCCGCCCGGCCACCGCCGAACTCGTCGAACTCGATGGCCACCAGGGCCGCCTTGGCGCGGCCGCGCAGCCTGGGGATGACCCAGGCGTGCGGGTCCGCCTCTTTGAGGTGGTAGATCGACCGCACCGCGAACAGCTCGCGCATCTGCCACCACTCGCCTGCGACGCGCAGGTGGTGGCTGACCCCCACAGCCGGAACGGGCTCCACCAGCAAGGCGTCCAGTTCGGCGTCGATGTCGCTGCCGCCGACTGTCCGGTCCGCGATAGCGCTGACGAAGGCCCGCTCCATGCCCGCCCGCGCCCGCAACAGCTCCGCGTCCCACTCCCAGTCGGGGTCGACACCATCGAAGCCCCGGTAGTGCAGTTCGTAGCAGACTTGCAGGGCGAGCTGCACGTCCTCGCCCAGGGGATCGCCGTGCACGGCAGGGAACGCGGCACTGCCCGGGGCGCCCGCGAGCCCCCCGATGACCGCCTGGGACAGCGGGCCGCGCGGCGTGGGCAACGCAGCGGACACGCGGCGAATCTCCTCGGTGCTGGTCACCGGCCACCTCCTGAAGTCGTCAGTGGCGGGATACCCGCAACCGCGCGCCTCACCCCTCGAGATCGACGGATAGAGCGCGCATCACACCAGGCAACCCGCCCGTGGCGGCGAGCCGCCGCTGCCTGCTCGCCCCGGTGCCGCCTGCGCGCACGGCGCGGAGCAGCCCCTCGACCTCGTCCCAGTCGCCCGCGGCCACCAGCGCGTCGCGGACGTGCTCCACCAGGTCCGCCAGCAGCCGCGTGGCGGGCACCTGCTTGCCCACGCCGAGGTCGACGCCGGGACCGTCGAGGCCGTACCGGGCCGCCGACCACACCGCCGCCGACGCCACCTGGGCGGGCAGGGGTCCGGCCTCCCGGCCCAGCGCCAGCTCGGCCAGCGCCGTGCGGACCAGCGCCCGGGTCAGCAGCGCCTGCACGACCGCGTCGTCCACCGTGGCGGCCGTGTCGGCTATGCGCACCTCCACCGTGGGCCACTTGTTCGACGGCCGCGCGAACCAGAACGTCTGGTTGCCGTCGGCCAGCACCCCGCAGTCCACCAGCCGGGCGCTCTCGGCGCGGAACTGGTCGAAGTCGCTGACGTGCGGCGGTATCCCGGACCCGGGGAACCGCGCCTGCTGCACGTTGCGCCAGCTCGCGTACCCGGTGTCCTGCCCCTGGTGGAACGGCGAGTTGACCGAGAGCGCGAGCAGCGTGGGCAGCCACCGCGCCAGGTGGTTGACGACCGCGACGGCGGTGTCCGAGTCGGCCACCCCGACGTGCACGTGCAGGCCGCACGCCTCGTAGTCCCTGGTCACGCCCGCGAACAGCCCATCGATCACCGCGAACCGCTTGGTGGCCGAGCCGCGGAACACGGCCTCGGCCGCCACCGCCGGGGTCCCGCTGGGGACCACCAGCACGTCGTCGGGCCGGGCGGCCAGCGCCAGCGCCCGCCGCCCGGCCACGAGCTGCTCCCGCAGCTCGGCCGAGGTCGTGCAGACACCGGTCGCCGCCTCGATCTGGGTGTCGCGCAGTTCCCGCTGGATCAAGGTGCCCACGGGCAGCTCGGCCCCGGACGCCCGGTCGAAGACCTCCTCCGCGACGGCCGCGGCCGCCCCGGAGGACGCCGCCACCAACAGGAACTCCTCCTCGACCCCCATGCTCTCGCCGCTCATGCCCGCACAACTTTCGCTAGGAGGTCCCGCCACCCGCGGCGTCGGTCCGTCCACGGTCACGGGTCACGCGGCGTGAGCGGCTTGATCGCGGGCCCCTCCAGCACAGCGCCGTCGACGTCGAAGCGGGAGGCGTGGCACGGGCAGTCCCAACTGCGCTCCGCTCCGTTGAACCGGACCAGGCAGCCCAGGTGGGTGCAGCGCAGGGAGACCGCGTGCAGCGCGCCCGCCGGGTCCCGGTAGACGCCCTTCTTCCCGAGCCCGTCGGAGAGCACCCGCGCCTCGTCCAGCGGGATCTCCCCGGAGTCGGGCACGTCGGCGGCCACCAGCCGGTCGCCGATCAGGTCGGCGGCGACCTTGGCGTTCTGCCGCACGAGGGTCGGCGAGCTGCGCAGGCTCACGCGGTGCGGGGAGAACAGGTCCTCGTGCGGGCTCGCCGTGCCGGTCACCCGGTCGGCGAGCAGCGCGCCCGCCGCGCTGCCCATGGCCAGCCCCCACTTGTTGAAGCCGGTCGCCACCCACAGCGACGACCCACCCACCAGGTAGGAGCCGACCATCGGCAGCATGTCGTAGACCTTGGGGTCCTGCGCGGACCAGCGGTGCGTGATGGTCTCGACGTCGAAGTGCCTGCGGGCGAAGTCCTCCAGGTCGGTGTAGTGCGCCTCGTCGACCCCCCGCTCGCCCGCCGGGTGGCTGCGGCCGCCGACGATCAGCAGGTCGTCGTGCCTGCTGAACGACCACGACGGCGACCCGGCGCTGATCGCGAGGTCGCGCGGCGGCGTCCCCGACCGCAGGCGGGCGGCGACGCAGTAGGACCGCTCGGCCTCCAACCGGGCGAAGAACAGGCCCCGGTCCAGCAGCGGGTAGTGCGTGGCGACCACGACCTGGTCGGCGGTGATCTCACCGCCCGCCGTGCGGACCGTGTAGGGCGAGGTGACCGACACGCCGGTCACCCGGCTGCCCTCGAACACCTCGCCGCCCTCGGCGGTGAGCGCGGTGGCCAGCCCCCGCACGTACCTGGCCGGGTGCAGCAGCACCTGGTCGGGCAGCCGCGCCGCGCCGAAGGTCTCGAACGGCAGGTCGAGCTCCTCGGTCCACTCGACCGGCAGCCCGGCCCGGGCTGCCGCCTCGAACTCGTCCTCGACCGCCTGGCGCTCACCCCGGGTGAAGGCGAAGGTCGTCGCAGGTGCGCGCTCGACCTCGCAGCCCACCTCGTCGGCCAAGCGCGCCACCAGCTCGACGCCCTCCACCGCGGCCCGCGCGTACGCGGCCGCCGCCGCCTTGCCGTGCTTGCTCTCCACCGCCGTGTACATCGTGGACTGCAACGCCGTGACCTTCGCGGTGTTGTTGCCACTGGCGCCGGACCCGACGGCCACGGCCTCGACCACCGCGACGTCCAGTCCGCGGCGGCGCAGCAGCAGCGCGGTGGTCAGCCCCGCGATGCCGCCGCCGATGACGACCACGTCGGTGCGCCGCGCCCCCTCCAGCACCGGGTAGGGCGCCATGGCGCCCCCGGCCCACCACAGTGACTCCTGAGCGGTAGTAGTGCTCACAACGGGACCTCCGATTCGTGCGTGCGAGGCCGTCAGCGCCCGGCCATGACCAGCGGCGCGCGCTCCCACACCCGGTGCAGGCCCAGGGCGGCGCTCAGCTCGGCGGCGAACCCCTTGCCCGACTTGTCGGACAGGATGATGCCCGGCGCGGAGGTGTCGACACCCGCCGCTTCCAGCACCTGGGCGCCGTCGCCCCACGCGCCGATCGCCTTGCAGTGGCGGAAGGCCTCCTGCAGCAGGATCGACAGCTTGATGTCGGTGAACCCGCCCAGGCCCGACGCGACGACCACGGCGTCGAACTCGATCGAGCGGGCGGTGAGCAGCGTGCGCTCGACGACGCAGGTGTTCTTGCCCTTCGCGATCACGCCACCGGTCGGGGCGATCACCCGCACGATCGCCCCCGCGGCCTCGACCGCCCGTTGCAGCTTCTCGATCCCGCCCAGGTCCGCGCCCGGGCCCGCGACGACGCCCACGATCCGGCCCGCGATCGGACCGGGGCCCGGCGGGATCTGGGACAGGGCGGGCGAGGGGACGACGTCGTCGGCAGGCGCGCCGACCGGGGCGGGCAGGCCGAGCCCGGCGGCCACGGCGACGCACAGCTCCGCGTCGACGTTGGCCAGGACGGTGAGGGCGCGCTCCTTGATGGCCTGCTCGTAGCACTTGCCCAGCTCGAACGTGTA
Organism: Actinokineospora pegani; assembly: GCF_009745975.1. GTDB lineage: Bacteria > Actinomycetota > Actinomycetes > Mycobacteriales > Pseudonocardiaceae > Actinokineospora > Actinokineospora pegani. The sequence goes on from NZ_WHOL01000068.1 coordinate 35,756, forward strand.
GGCCTCCACGACGTGGACCCGCTCGATCTCGGACAGGCTGCGGTAGAACAGCGTGGCCTGGGAGAAGTGGTCCTCGAACGACGCCGGGTTGCCCCGGCCCACCTCCCCGTCGACGTGGCGGGGGCGCTGGACGTAGCCGCCCTCGGCCTCGGTGGCGACGGCGGGCTGGTCGCCGTCGACGCTGTTGGGCTTGTACGGGGCCTGGCCCTGGTGGATGGCCGACTGGTGCATGCCGTCGCGCAGGTTGTCGTTGACCGCGGCGTGCGGGCAGTTGATCGGGAGCTGGGAGAAGTTCGGGCCGCCCAGCCGGGTGAGCTGGGTGTCGAGGTAGGAGAACATGCGCGCCTGCATCAGCGGGTCGTCGGTGACCTCGATGCCGGGCACGAGGTGGCCGGTGTGGAAGGCGACCTGCTCGGTCTCGGCGAAGTAGTTGGTGGGGTTGCGGTCCAGCGTCAGCCTGCCGATGATCTGGACCGGCGCCAGCTCCTCCGGGACGATCTTGGTCGCGTCCAGCAGGTCGATGCCCTCGAAGGTCTGGTCCTCGGTGTCGGGCAGCACCTGGATGCCCAGGTCGTACTCCAGCGGCGCGCCCGCCTCGATGCCGTCGGCCATGTCCCTGCGGTGGAAGTCGGGATCGATCCCGGCGGCGATCTGCGCCTCCTCCCACACCAGCGAGTGCACGCCCGCGACCGGCTTCCAGTGGAACTTCACCAGCGCGGTGGCGCCCTCGGCGTTCACCAGGCGGAAGGTGTGCACGCCGAAGCCCTCCATGGTCCGGTAGGACCGCGGGATGCCCCGGTCGGACATGTTCCAGAGGACGTGGTGGGTCGCCTCGGTGTGCAGCGTGACGAAGTCCCAGAACGTGTCGTGGGCGCTCTGCGCCTGCGGGATCTCCCGGTCCGGGTGCGGCTTGCCCGCGTGGATGATGTCGGGGAACTTGATCCCGTCCTGGATGAAGAACACCGGGATGTTGTTGCCGACCAAGTCGAAGTTGCCCTCGTCGGTGTAGAACTTCACCGCGAAGCCGCGGGTGTCGCGCACCGTGTCGGCCGACCCGCGCGACCCCAGCACCGTGGAGAAGCGGGTGAACACCGGCGTCTCGCGGCCCTTCTGCAGGAAGCCCGCCTTGGTGACCGAGGCGGCCTTCCCGTTGGCCACGAACGTGCCGTGCGCGGCCGCGCCGCGCGCGTGCACCACCCGTTCGGGGATGCGCTCGTGGTCGAAGTGGGTGATCTTCTCCCGCAGGTGGAAGTCCTCCAACAGCGTCGGCCCGCGCCTGCCCGCCTTGAGCGAGTGGTCGGTGTCCGGGAGCCGGACCCCCTGCGCCGTTGTCAGGTACTCCCCCGCCTGCGCCCGGCTGTCCTCGCCGACGGTCCCCAGGACCTCGCTCTTGCCGGTCGGGCTCGTGGGCTTCGGTGCGGCCTGGTCGCGCTGACGCTTCGGGGGCACGTTCTCCTCCAACATGGTGGGTTCCACGCGGCGTTCGGGTTCCGCGCGCAGAAACGCGGATACCCCGCGTGAGCCGGTGGAAACACCGCGCGCCCGATCAAGCGCCGAGGAGGTGGTGCACCCACACGTTCGGCTCGACGTACACCGCGTGGTCGTGGTCCACGTCGACGGCGACCGGCACGAGCGCGTCGGGGACCACGAGCGGCCCGCTGCGGTCGAACGGCAGGCCGGTCCAGGAGCGCCACTGCGCCAGCGTGCCGGGGATCACCATGGACAGCGGCGCGACCTTGACGATACGGGCGCCCAAGCGGACGTGCACCCGCAGCCACGGGTCCTGCGGGAGGCCGTCCTCCCTGGTGAGCCAGGCGTACTCGGACATCGGCACCGCAGGCGCCAGGTGCTTGGCGCTGGGACGGACGGGGGCGACGAGGTCGGTGAAGCCGAGCCGGGCCGCGTTGCGGCGCATGGCGCGCAGGAGCAGTCCGGACAGGCCCGTGCCCCGCAGGTCCGGCCGGACCAGGATCTCCAGGGCTGAGACGGTGTCGGGGGTCGTGCCGCGCAGCTGCCCGAGGCAGGCCCGCCGGATCACCGCGTCCCACCCGCCGTCGGGCAGCTCGTCGATCGGCTCGTCCCACCGGAAGGGGACCGTGTAGGCGCGGCCGACGGCGACGTCGGGGTCGTCCGACCGGAAGGCGACGAGCACGTGCTCGGCGAACGCGCTCGTCGCCTGGCCGTAGTAGAGCGCCGAGATCGGGTCGTGCTCCATGAACGCGGGCCACCCCGAGAGCTCCTCGACGGCGTCAGCCATCTCCGGGCGTTCGGCGAGCGTGGCGGTCTCGATCGTCACGGCCACCACGGTAGGCCCAGGGGGGTCAGCCGCCGAACGCGTTCACCCCGGTGCGCTCCGCCGACAGCGCCCACAGCCGGGCCGCCGCCTCGGGGTCGGTGGCCCAGGGGTGGACGCCGGTCGTGGCGCCCTCCTCGTCACGCGGCTCGGCGACCTCGCAGTCCTCGAGGTAGACACCGCCCAGGTCGGCCAGGTCGGGGGAGGTCGCGGCCCAGACCTGGGTGGCGGCGCCCTGCTCGGGGGTCTTCATCCAGTCGACGATGACGTCGCCCGCCTCATTGATCCAGCCCGCGTCGACCTGGTCCTGGTGCGAGAGGTGGCGTTGCAGCGGGGTCAGGATGCCGCCCGGGTGCAGGGAGAACGCCCGCACTCCCGCCGCGCGCCCCAGGGCGTCGAGGTGCACGGCGAACAGGGCGTTGGCGGTCTTGGACTGCCCGTAGGCCGCCCAGCGGTCGTAGCCGGTGGCGAAGTCGACGTCGTCCCAGCGGACACCGCTGTTGCGGTGTCCGGCCGAGGACACGGCCACGACCCTGCCCCGGCCGCGCACGATGGCCGGCCACAGGCGGTTGACCAGGGCGAAGTGGCCCAGGTGGTTGATCGCGAACTGCGACTCCCACCCCGGGCCGACGGTGCTGAACGGGGTGGCCATCACCCCGGCGCTGTTGATCACGATGTGCAGGTCGCGGCCGGACCCGAGGAACCGGTCGGCGAACCCGGCGACCGAGTCGAGGTCGGCCAGGTCCAGCTCGTCGACCTCCCCGACGCCCGCCAGCGCCTCCGCCGCCGTCTCGGGCCGCCGCGCCGGGACGATGACGTGCGCGCCCGCCGCGGCCAGCGCCGTGGTGGCGGCCAGGCCGATCCCGGAGTACCCGCCGGTCATCAGGACGTTCTTGCCGCTCAGGTCGATGCGGGCGAGCACCTGCGCCGCGGTGCTCTCCGCACCGAAGGGTGAGCCGATGGGTCGCTGCGCGGTCGTGCTGAGCTCTGCCATGTCCTCGACGTTACGACCTGGAGCGCGCTCCAGCGCAAGTCCGGCGGCGGCTCAGGCGGCGCGGATGACCTGGGGCCCGGGTCGATCAGCAGGCGGGCGGGGTCGAGCGCGGGCCAGGCCCGCGGACGGCCTGGCTGACGCCCCGGTCACGGCTGGGCTGGGGCATCGAGGCCGACGGGCCCGCCCGCCGAGCACGTCGGCCTGCTCGTCGGCGTGGACCCGCCAAACACGGTGCTGGGTGCTTGACCTCCATCGGCTCGGTGGTCTGCGCCCGCGCGGCGCGCACGTCGTCGACGCGCGGGACCGGCAGGCCCTGGAGCGGTTGGGGCCGCCTGCCCCCGCGCAGGCGGGGGGTCGAGCGCGGGCCAGACCCGGCGGACGGCCTGGCTGGCGCCCCGGTCACGGCTGGGCTGGGGCGTCGAGGCCCGACGGGCCCGCCCGCCGAGCACGTCGGCGTGGACCCGCCGAACACGGTGCTGGGTGCTTGACCTCCATCGGCTCGGTGGTCTGCGCCCGCGCGCCGCACACGGTGTCGACGCGCGGGACCGGCAGGCCCTGGAGCGGTTGGGGCCGCCTGCCCCCGGGCAGGCGGCCGGTCACCGGGCGTTGAGGCGGGCGGCCTGGCGGGTCAGGTGGTCGCGTTCGGCGAGGTTGGGGGCCTTGTGGGCGGCCTCGGCGTAGAGCCGTGCCGCGGTCGCCAGGTCGCCGTCGCGCTCGTGGAGGTGGGCGGCGACCGCGGTGTGGCGGGGCAGCGAGTCGTCCACCGCGGCGAGGGCGGCCAGGCCCGCGCGGGGTCCGTCGGCCTCACCGACGGCCACCGCGCGGTTGAGCCGGACGACCGGGCTGTCGGTCAGCCGGGCGAGCTCGTCGTACCACTCGACGACCTGGGGCCAGTCGGTCTCCTCGGTGGTGGGCGCGTCGGCGTGCAGCGCCGCGATGGCGGCCTGGGCCTGGAACTCGCCCAGGCGGTCGCGGGCCAGGGCGGCCCGCAGGATCTCGACGCCCTCGGCGATCGCCCGGGTGTCCCAGCGGTCGCGGTCCTGCTCGGCGAGCGGGACCAGGCCCCCCTCGGGCGTGGTGCGGGTGGCGCGCCGGGAGTGGTGGAGCAGCATGAGCGCGAGCAGCCCCGCCACCTCGGGGTGGTCGACCGACGCCGCGAGCTGCCGGGTGAGGCGGATGGCCTCGGCGGCGAGGTCGACGTCGCCGGAGTAGCCCTCGTTGAAGACCAGGTAGAGCACGCGCAGCACGGTGGCGACGTCGCCGGGCTGGTCGAGGCGGACGCCGGAGACGGTGCGCTTGGCGCGGCTGATGCGCTGCGCCATGGTCGCCTCGGGCACGAGGTAGGCCTGGGCGATCTGGCGGGTGGTCAGACCGCCGACGGCGCGCAGGGTGAGCGCGACCGCCGACGCCGGCGTCAGCGAGGGGTGGGCGCACAGGAAGTAGAGCTGGAGCGTGTCGTCCACCGCGGGCACGGGCCCCTGGCCGGGTTCCTCCTCGACGACGTCCTCGCGCCTGCGCCGGGCGGCGTCGGACCGGGTCGCGTCGAGGAACCTGCGCCAGGCGACGGTGACCAGCCAGCCCTTCGGGTCCCGCGGCGGGTCGGCGGGCCAGACGCGCACCGCCTCGACCAGGGCGTCCTGCACGGCGTCCTCGGCCGCCGCGAAGTCGGCCCCGCGGCGGACGAGGACGCCGAGCACGCTCGGCGTGAGGCTCCTGAGCTGTGCCTCGTGCATCGTGGAGGTCACTCCGTGATGGTGCTGGGCGTGCCGTAGAACGGCCGCAGCTCGAGCCACTCGTGGATCGGCTCGCCACCGGCCCCGGGCGCCGCGGACAGCTCCCCGGCCAGCTCGACGGCCCGCTCGTAGCTGTCGACGTCGATCACCATCCACCCCGCGATCAGGTCCTTGGTCTCGGCGAACGGGCCGTCGGTGACCGGCGGGCGCCCCTCCCCGTCGAACCGGACGAACGTCCCCTCGGGGGCGAGCGCCTGGCTGTCGACGAACTCACCGGTCTTCTCGAGCCGTGCCGCGAAGTCGTTCATGTAGCGCACGTGCGCCGAGATCTCGTCGGGGGTCCACTCGCTCATGGGCGCGTCGTTGACCGGCGCCGGGGCGCCGCGGTAGTGCTTGAGCAGCAGGTACTTGGCCATGGTGGGTCTCCTCGGTGCTGGGCGCCCCATTGTGGCCGCCCTCGCCCCTGGGACGGAGCCAGGCACAGCTTCTCGACACGGCCTCCGGAAAAAGTCCGAACGCCTCCGCGGCCGCCCCCCGGAGCCCGGGTGGTCAAGCGCGGTTCACTCGTCGACGATGCTCCAGACCAAGCAGAACGTGTGCCCGGCGGGGTCTCGGTAGACGCGGAACTGGTCCTCGTCCATGCTCTGCACGTGGGTCGCGCCCAGCTCCAGCACCGCGGCCTCGGCGGCCTCGACGTCGTCCACCACGACGTCGAGGTGGAACTGCTGGGAGCCCCGGGGGTCGGGGAACTCCGGGGCGCGGTGGTCCGGCGCCTGCTGGAAGGCCAGCCGCCTGCCCTCGGGGTCGGTGACGACGACCCAGGTGTCGTCTTCGGCCTTGATCGTGCCGCCGAGCAACCGCGCGTAGAAGTCAGCGAGGCTGCGGGGTTCCCGGCAATCGAGAACCACACTGCGCAAACGTCCAATCATGCGCACAGCGTTACCCGTCGTCCCCGATCGGAAACCCGCCCAAGGTCCGGGTCATGCTCACGCCCCCGAGGGCCACGCCGTCCGGCAGGTGGATGGTGGCGGCCTCGACCTCGGCGAATCCCGCCGCCCGGTAGAGCGCGACGCCGGGCAGGGTCGCCATGAGGGCCAGCGACCGGAAGCCCGCCGCGCTCGCCGCGGCGGTGCAGGTGTCGATGATCGCGCGGGCCAGCCCGCGCCGGGTCCAGTCCTGGCGGACGAACATGGCGCGGATGCGGGCCGGTTCGCTCGCGGGGTCCAGCAGGCGGTCGTCATCGGGGTTGGCGGCGGGGCCCGCGTAGAGCTTGTCCCTGCGGCTCCACCCGCCGCAGGCCACCAGTTCACCGTCGTGCTCGTGGACGTAGTAGGTCCCGTCGTGGACCAGGTCGCGGTCCAGCGCGGCGATGTGCACCGCCGCGCTGGCCACCTGCCGGTCGTCGTAGAAGGCCGGGAACAGGTCCAGGACCGAGCGCCGCATCAGGGCCGCGATGGACGGGATGTCGGCGTCAACCGCCTTGCGCTGCGGGGGGAGCACCCCGCGAACCTACCGGAAGCGCCTGCCTGCTGGGGCGCGACGTCGACCAGGGCCGCGGTGTCCGGCGCGGCCCTGCGTCACCCGGAATGGCGGGGGTTGCGGAGCCGTCCGGCGCGAACGGCTCCACAACCCCCGGATCGGGCTACCGCTGCGGGGTGGCCTTCACCTGGAAGGTGTTCCCGGCGCCTGAGAAGACCGAGTTGATCCAGGCGGTGTAGGCGCCGCACCCCGCGAAGCGGGCCACGGGGAACGCGCCGTTGAGCGTGCCGCCCCCGGCCGCGGTGAAGCCCGCGGCCGCCGCGATGTCCACACGGGACGGTTCAGTGGTGCGGCAGGTCGTGGCCTGCCGCAGGCTGAGCCCGAACAGGGTGACGCTTCGGACCTCGACGTGGGCGTCGACCGAGCCGGTGACCGCGCCGCCCGCGACCGCGCCGGTGACCGGGCCGGTCGGGGTGATGCGCACGGTGGCGGTCACCGGCAGGCCCGCGTAGCGCACGACCAGCGAGGTGGTGCCGAACTCCAACTGGGCGTCGACCCCGCCCTCGGCCAGGGTGCCGACCAGCGTGCCGCCCAGGTCGCCCTTGGCGTTGGCCGCGGCGAAGGTGGTCGAGCCGGACAGGTCGAAGGCGAACCGGGTGGGCTGGGCCTGCTCGAACACCACCGAGGCGAAGGCGTTCTGCTGGCCGGGCTGCACGGCGCAGGCGCCGTCGAAGGTGCCGAGACCGGTCTCCTCGCCCTTCAGGGTGGGCGTCATCGTGTACGACAGGTCGCCCAGGCCCCAGGTGACGGTGCCGGGTGAGGCGGCCGTGGCGGGGGCGATGGGCAGTGCGACGTCGAAGGCGATGGGCCCGTCGCCCTCCGCCGGGAGGGCGATGTCGAAGGCGACGGCCTCGGTCTGGCTGGTCGTGTCGCCGCCGAACGTGCGCTGCACGGGGATGCGCAGCTCACCGGCGAGGCGGGCGGCGCCGACCAGGTCGAGGACGGTGGTCGTGTGCGGGGACAGGGTGACGCGGGTGGTCGCCACCGCGGCCGGGGTGGACTGGCCCACCGGCAGCGGCGAGGGCAGCCGCACCTGGGGGTCCAGCGTGAACGTCTGGGTGCCGATCAGCGGGAATGGGCAGGACTGGGCCAGGCCCGGGGGCGCGGCCTCGGTGATCTCGACGGCCGCCAGGCGCAGGTCCTGTCCCGGGTCCAGTGCGCAGTAGGAGTCGAACTCGTCGAACCCGGTGGCGCCGCCGTCGTGCGTCAGCGGCAGCAGGGTGAGCGTCAGGTTCCCCACGTGGTAGGTGAGCAGGCCCGGGGCGGGGGCGCTGTAGTCGGGCAGGCGGTAGGTGCCGCGGACGTCCATCGTCGCACCAGGGGCACTGGGGATGTCGACGGGCTCGAAGGTCGCCGACGCCTGGAACTCGGTGGCGGGGCCGCCGTTGAGCGAGCGCTGGTTGGTCAGGAGCGCGGACCCGGTCAGGATCTCGCCGCCGACCAGTCGCAGGGTCTGGACGGTGGACTCGGGCAGGGTCAGCACGAAGTCGACCTCACCGGAGGCGTTCGCGCCCACCGGCGCCGAGGCGGGCAGTCGCGGGGTGTTGGCCTGGACGATGGTGTGGTTGCCGGTCACCGGGATCGGGCAGGTGTGGGAGACACCCGCGGACTCGGGCCGCACCCGCACCGAGGCGAGGTCGAGGTTCTGGCCCGGCTCCGCGGCGCAGGGCGACTCGAACTCGCCGAGACCGGTCTCGACGCCCCCGGCGGCCAGCGGGCGCATGGTCAGCGCGAGCGCCTTGACGTCGAAGTCGTAGACGCCCGGGGCGTCGGCGGCGAACTCGGTGACCCGGTAGGTGCCCCGGACGGTGAACTCCTGCGGCGAGGCGGGCAGCGGCTGGTCGAAGGTCACGGTGGCGGTGTCGTCGCCCAGCGGGGCGCCGTTGAACGACCGGGCCGTGGTGAACCGGATGGACCCGGTCAGCGAGGACGCGCCGACGATCTCGAAGCCGTGCGCGGTGTCGGTGGAGAAGGTGATGGCGTAGTCGACCTCGCCGCCCACGGTGGCGCCCAGCGGGACCGAGGTGGCCAGCCGCGGCGTGTTGACCTGCACCACGCGCTGGTTGCCGATCAACGGGAACTGGCAGCCGTGCGCGATGCCCGCCGAGCCCGAGTGGTAGTCGACCGTGGCGACCCGCGTGTCCGCCCCCTCGGCGATGGCGCACGCGCTGTCGAACGTGCCGAGACCGGTCTCGTAGCCTGCGGCGGTCCTGGGGGACAGCGTCATCCGCAGCGCGCCGACGTGCCAGTCCAGTCGCACCGGCTGCTGCTCGGTGATGGCCGGGAAGCTGATCTCACCGGAGATCACGATTGGCGCCGCCCCCGCGACGGGCGCGTCCTGGATGGTGAGCGTCTGGGTGAAGCCGGTCGTGCGGCCGTCGGAGTACCGACCCTCGAACGGCACGGTGACCGTGCCCTCCAGCCGCGCCGCGCCGACGATCGCCAAGCCCTGGCCGGCCATGTCCGGCAGGGTTATGTCCACCCTGCCCGCGGCCTCCGGCGAGGGCAGGCCGATCGGCGTCCTGGCGGGCAGGTCAGTGGAGACCTGGACGGTGGTGGTCTGGACCACGAGCAGGGGGAACTGGCAGTTCTGCGCCGTCGCGCCGTTCGGCGCGGCGGCCGCGGGCGTCGCGGTGACCGCGACCGTACCCGCCGCGACGGCCGCGGCGGCGGCGACGCCGACCACGGACCGCGTGAACAACATCCTGAATCGCACTGAGCACCCTTCGTCGAATGGGCAGTCCGGATGCCGGAACCGGGAACCGCACAGTTCCCCAAACAATTGCCCCCGACGCGCCCCAGCGAGGGTGAATCGTATGGTCAGAGCGCCTTCCTGGCAATGCTCAGCCAAATACGACGAATGCCGCGTGACATTGTCGAATCGGCCAGTACAGGTCCATTCGGGGTAACCCGATTATGTCGTTATCTTGCCTGTCGCGCCCGATGTCCACCCAGATGCGGCAACCGTGAACCGGTTGATTGACAACACGGGACCGGACCCAGCAACCTGGACAGCCCGCACCTGCCCCGGAGGTCTGCCGTGCGCATCAGCGACGCGAAGCGCGAGTGGCTCGACACCTACTACGCGCACGTCGACGCGATGAACCACGACGCCTACCTGGCGATGTACACCGCCGACGCCCGACTGGTCCTCGCCAACGCCGAGCCGGTGCGCGGCAAGGACGCCATCGCCGAGGTGCTCGGCGGACTGCTCGGCTCCCTCGGCGGCATCAAGCACACCCTGCGCGACGCCTGGGAAGAGGACGGCGGCCTGGTCATCTTCGAGTGCGACGTGGTCTACACGCGCAAGGACCAGCGCGAGGTCACCGTCCGCGGCGCCGCTTTCCTGGTCGTCAACGACGAGGGCCTGTGCAGCGATTCGCGCATCTTCGTCGACATCAGCCCGGTCTTCGCGGACTGACCCCGGGTTCGCGGGTTCTCCCGTGCGAGCGGAGGTTGTCGGCCGCAGACGCGGCGAGCCGGTGTCGGTCACCCTCGCGGCCCCGAGGGTGACCGACCGCCTCCGTCAGCCTCCCTCGCGGGGGTGGCCGGGGTACGTGCCGAAGTGCCAGGCGTTGCCCTCGGGGTCGCGCAGGGCGAAGTCGCGGGAGCCGTAGTCGGTGTCGAAGGGGGCGGTGGTGATCTCCGCCCCCGCCGCGACCAGCCTGTCGTGCAGGGCGTCGGGATCGGCGGTCACGACGTAGGCGCTGAACGCGCCCGGCGGGGTGACCTTGGCGCCGCCCTCGCGCTCCTGGCCGAGCATCACGCCGCCGCCCTCGGGCCAGGCCAGTTCGGCGTGGTGCACGACCCCGCTGTCGTCGCGGTGGGCGGTGGTCTCCTCGAAGCCGACGGCGTCGACCAGGAAGCGGATCAGCGCGTCGGCGTCCTTGGCCCGCAACGTCGGCCAGACCTGGGGTGCGGGGGTGTTCGCGTTCGGTGTGCTCATGCCGGGGAGTCTGCCGCCGCCACCGGGGCGCCCGCTTGGACGATTCGGAACTCCTCGGCCAACCAGGTGGTGGGCGCGCACCCGGCGAACTCGCGGAAGTCCCGGACGAAGTGGGACTGGTCGCAGTACCCGTGCGCCGCGGCCACCGCGGCCACACTCTGCGGGGCGCCCGCCAGCGCCCGCCGCGCCCGGTCGAACCGCACCACCCGCGCGGCCGTCTTCGGCGACAAGCCCAACTCCGTGGCGAACCGACCGGACAGGTGGCGAGTGCTCCACCCCAGCTCCCCGGCCAACGCCGCCACCGACACGGTCCCACCCGACCCCAGCAGCCGCCCCCAGGCGTGGCGCACCCTCGGGTCGACCTCCCCGCGCTCGTCCATCCGGGACAGCAACGCCCGGTCGAGCACGGCGAACCGCCGCGCCCAGGTGTCGGCTCGCACCATGCGCTCCCGGATCTCACCCGCCACCGGCCCGAGCACGTCCCCCGCGTCGAGCTCGATCCCCGCCAGCTCACCAGCGGGGCAGCCCAGCAGGACCCGGGCGCCGAGCGGGTTGAGCGACACCTGCACCCCGGACTGCCTGCCGCCGTAGGCGATCAGCGCGGGCACGGCGTCCAGTCCGGCGAGGAGGGAGCGGTAGCTGCGGGTGCCCACGCCCGGACCCCGGTGCTGGGTGATGACCAGCGGGTCGTCCAGGGTGAAGATCAGTGTCAGGTACGGGGACGGAAGGCCGCGGTGCACGGCAGGCGTGGTTCCGCTGTCCCGGTAGCCGCTGTAGTAGGAGGCGTAGGGACGCAGCGCGGCGGAGGGCAGGCCGCGCACGTACTCGCTCAGCTCATCCATCACCGCCAGCCTAGGCGTAAGTCGTTCGGGTGGTCGCCCGCCGCCTGCCCCGGCCTCGACGGCGGGGAGCGGCGAGCGAGGGTCGGCAGTTCGGATGGTGTGCCACCGCGGGTGCTGACCTCGGCAGTCGGAAGCGGCGACACTGGCGTGGCACGGCTGAGAGCGCCGACGAGAGGACGCCGACCATGACCGACACGAGATCGCTCGAGGAACAGATCGCCGAGCGCGTCCAGGCATCGTCGCTGGGGATCGCGGTCCGCGAGCCGGTGAACGGGCCGTGCCAGGGTGTCTACATCGACAACCCCTACAGCGCCATCAACCCCGACGTCGAACACCGGTTCGGCAGGAGCAAGCAGCATCCCCGGCCCGATCGCACGCCCAGCCCGACGATACTGAAACCCGAGCTGACCGAGTGGGAGGCCAAGGCCTTCGGCTACGACAATGCGCCGCCCCCGTACGAGGAGCGCGTCAACGCGTACTTGCAGTGGGGCGCCGACCGCGCCGTCAGGCAGCCGTTCACGGGGGTGTGCGAGAGCTTCGTGTGCGTCACCATGGCCATCCTGATGGCCAAGAACAGCCCCCTGCCGACAGGAGCGCGAGCCGAGTACATCGGCGTCGTGCAGGGACTCATGACAGGCCACGCCATCGTGGTGGTCAACCGCGCCAACGCCACCCAGCGGACCGGGGAGGCCGTCCCCTCCCCCACCGCCTGGGGTGACGACTGCTTCGTCGTGGACCAGTGGTACGCCCTCCAAGCAGGGACCTCCCCCGTCCTGCACGTGGCGGGCCCGCACGCCGACCAGGCCTATGTCTCCTTCCTGACCGACAAGACCAACCGCACCTACGTCTGCGGTGTGTTCACCAAGGACGGCAGGCGACCCCCGATCGCGGCGCGCAGGCAGGGCTAGGTCCGCTCCGCTGGTCGCCCGGCGGTGTCGACCGCTGGTTGTCGGTGGGGCCGAATACCATCCGGGCATGCACGCATCAGCAACGTTCACCGTCGCCGGCTTCACGCCGACCGCGGTGCCGAGCCCCGAGGTCACGACCGCCCTGGCCGTGGGCGTCAGCACGATGTCCAAGCACTACGACGGCGAGGTGGAAGGCCGCTCCGCGACCTTGTTCACCGCCGCGTACGACCAGGCCAGCGGCACGGGGACCTACGTGGCGATGGAGTCCTTCGAGGGCACGCTGCACGGGCGGCGGGGCACCTTCAACTTCGCCCACTCCGCGACCACCACGGGCAGCGACCGGCAGGACGAGTTCTTCACCATCGTCCCCGGCAGCGGGACGGACGAGTTGACGGGCATCACCGGCGCGGGGGCGATCGCGGTGGACGCGGACGGCACCCACCGGATCACCTTCGACTACGAACTCGACCGGTAGGGCTTCCGCCGAGCGCGCGCGACGGTGGCCTCGGCCCAGCGGGTGATCACCCACCCGGCGACACCCGCGACGGCCAGGGTCAGGACCAGCAGCCCCGTCGGCCGCCAGGGCCAAGCCCCGCCTGCCAGCGCGAGGTGGCCTGTCGGGTACTCGATGAACTTGCCCGCGGCGGTGGCGCTCCCCCGGTCCGCGTTCACCGCCAGGTCCAGGAGCGCGCCGTCGAACCCGTTCACCCTGCTGACTGGGACGCCGTGGTCGGCGGCCCACCCGCTCAGCCCCGGGTCGTCGGTGGTGAGCACCAGGCGGTCGAGGTCGGCGGGGGCGGTGGCCAGCAGGCGCAGGCCGTGCTTGGTGCGCGTCGGGGACCGCAGGGCCACCGGCGTGGTGCGCGCCGCGAAGGACGAGCCGGAGTAGACCTCGAGGGCGGCGGCGAGGTCGAGTTCGTCGACCCCCGGACCGACACCGACCCCCGTGCTGGACCGGCCCCAGGGGAAGGCGGCGTTGAGGGCGTAGGGCAGGTCGGCGAGGGCGTAGCCGTGCGTCGGGATGTCCGGTGACGCGGTGCGGGACCAGCCCGGGTAGGCCGCCCGCGCGCCCGCCCGGTCGGCCTCCTCCGGGCCCACCACGCGCTCGATGGCGCGCAACGCGCCGATCACGCCCGAGCTGACGCCCGCGGTGGTGATGACGTTCCCGTCTTCGACATACCGCCTGCCCGCCAACCACTCCACGGCCGGGTGGCTGTCGCGCATCCCGTCCACCTCCGACCAGAACGTGGTGGCGGAGCGGCCATCGAGCACGCCCGCCGCGGCGAGGACCTTCGCGCCACTGCACACCCCCAGCACCAGCGCGCCCCGCGCGGCCTGCCGCGCGACCCACCGCCGCAGCGCCCGCTCCCCCGGCCCCGACCAGTCGACGACGGCGGGCACGACCACCACGTCCGCGGCGTCGACCGCGGCGAAGACGTCGTCCGGCACGACGTGCAGGCCACCGGAGAGGGTGACCGGCGACAGCTCCTCGGCGACCACCCGCACCGCGAACCGCGATGACCCGGCGAACACCGAGTACGGGGCCAGCACGTCGGCCGCCACCGACCCGGTCGCGCCCACCGCCACGGCCACCTCGACCCGGTCCGGGGGCGGAGGCGGGGCGGCGGTCCAGCGCTCGGCCGGCGGCGCGGGGAAGGCCGCAGCCATCGACGCGGTCACGCCGAGAACGCCGACACCCGCGGAAAGGGCGATGGCGACGAGAACTCCGACAACGCGGAACAGCATGGAAGGGCCTCTCAGGGATGCGCCGCTCAGACGCGCAGCGAGGATGGTGCGACGCCGAGGCGGTCGCGGTAGAGCCTGCGGAGTTGGCGGGCGTCGCGGAACCCGGTGCGGGCGGCGACGGCCGAGACGGTCAGGTCGGTGCTGGTCAGCAGGTCCTCGGCCATGGCCAGGCGCAGGCGCTGGTGGAACTCCAGCGGGGTGATGCCGGTGGCCGAGGCGAACGCCCGGCTGAGCCCGCGCGGCGACAGGTGCACCCGGTCGGCCAGGTCCGCCAGCCGGTGCGGGCGGTCCAGGTTCTCGGCGATGTGGTCCTGCACGGCGTGCACGGCCTCGTCGACGTGCGCCCGGTGGCTCAGGAACGGGCTGAGCTGCGCCCCGCCACCAGGTCTGCGCAGGTACACGACGAGCGCGCGGGCGACTGACGCCGTCACGGCCGGTCCGTGGTCGCGGTGCACCAGCGACAGCGTCAGATCGATGCCCGACGCGACACCCGCGCTGGTGCTCACCGGCCCGTCGTGGGTGAACAGGACACCGTCCTGGACCTTGGCGCGGGGGTAGCGGGATCGCATGGGCTCCACCAGCTCCCAGTGCGTCGTGCACCGCCTGCCGTCGAGCAGACCTGCCTCGCCGAGCGCGGCCGCGCCGCTGCACACAGCGGCGAACCGCGCCCCCCGATCCGCCGAGCGGCGCAGCCAGGCCACCAGATCCGGGTCGACCAGGCGGCCGGAGCGTTCGACACGGGGACCGGGAACCAGAACCAGGTCGCCAGCGGACACATCCGGCAGTGGGGCAAGGTCCGCCAGCAGCAACCCCTGCGCGCTCCGCGCCCTGTCCTCGACTCCGGCGTAGCTCAGCCGGTAGTCCGCGCCGCAGTGGTTGGCCGCGTCGAAGACCTGGACCGGTCCCGCCAGATCAAGGAGGTTGACCGCGGGTTGGACCACCACCACGACCCGTCGCGCCCTGTTGTCCACGCCAAGACCGTATGCCGATCGACGCGGACACCGGTGGACGGCTTGCGGACGGATCAGGTCACCGGTGGCGGGCTGTCAACGCCAGGACCTCTGGTCTGACCCGCGGTGGACCACCGGTTTCGCCACCCTCGCCGGCGAGATGGGGGTCGACTGTGCGGTTGAGCGGCGTGGGCAAGCGGTACGGCAGCGGCAGGGCGATCCTGCGCGAGGTGGACCTCGACCTGGTCCCCGGCGGGGTCTTGGCCGTCTCGGGCGCCATCGGGTCCGGGAAGTCGACCCTGCTCAAGATCATCGCCGGGGTCTCCCGGCCGTCCAGCGGTCGAGTGCTGGATCGACCGCGGCAGGTCGGGTACGTGCCTGAGCGCTTCCCGTCCGACGAGCGGCTCACCGCGCGCAGCTACTTGACCCACATGGGGAGGCTGCGCGGGATGAGCACACGGGCCGCCGCGGAGCGGGGGGTCGCACTGCTGGATCGACTCGCCCTGGCCGGGGGTGTGGACACGCACCTGCGGAAGTTGTCCAAGGGCAACCTGCAGAAGGTGGCGGTGGCGCAGTCGTTGATGGTGCCGCCCGCGTTGCTGGCCCTGGACGAGCCGTGGTCCGGGCTGGACCGGGGCGCGCACGGGGTGCTGGGGCAGCTCATCGACGAGGTCGCCGAGGCGGGCGGGGCGGTGGTGTTCACCGATCACCGCGAGTCGGTGGTGGCGCTCACCGCCGACCGCGTGTGCCACCTGCGGCAGGGCCGCGTCGTGGTGACCGGGGCCGGTCCGGCTCAGTGGGTGGCTGTGACGCGCGTCGTGCTGCGCCCGCCCGCACTGGCGGGTCCCGCGCTGGCCGACCCGTCGCTGCACGAGGTCCTCGACGTGCGCGAGGAGGATGGGGCCGTGGTGGCGCGTGTGGACGCCGAGCGCTCGGACGCGTTCCTGCTGGCCGCGCTGCGACGGGGTTGGTCGGTCGTACGGGTCGAGGAGGTCGGGCGGTGATCGCGCTCGTGCGCTACACGGCGTCGATCATGTTCCACTCGCAGCGGTACCTGCCGAGCGCGCTGGTCTTCGTGGCGTGCATGGGCGTGTTCGCCAACGGCGCGGGCGACCAGCCGGTGGTCCCGATCTTCGCGCCGATGACCGGTGCGGCCCTGGTCTGCTCGGCTTGGCTGGCGGTCACGCTGATCAACCTGGAGGACCCGGTCCAGCGCTCGATCTCGGCGGTCAACTCGGGCCGGTCGCTGCTGGTGGCCGTCGTTGTCGTCGTGCTGCTGGCCTCGATGGCGCTGGCGGCGCTCGTGGTGGCGCTGCCCGCGGTGCTGGGCAACGACCGGGTCACCACACTGGACCTGCTCACCGGGGCGGTCGCGCTGGTGGCCGCGTCCTGCCTGGGGACGGCGATCGGCCTGATCACCTCACGGCTGGTCGTGCGCAGGCCGGGGCACTCGCTGCTGTCGACCCTCCTGCTGCTGGTCGTCGTGCTGCTCACCCGCGGCCTACCGCCGATCAACCCGCTGATCCTGCGCCTCGCGCGCACCGAGTCGGCCGGCGGCGAGGTGCTGGCCGACACCGCCCTGGACGCGGGGGTCGCTGTGGTGGTGCTGGTCCTCTGCGCTGTGCTCACCCGGGCGGTCTCCGCCCGGCGGGAGTGACGGTCGGAGCGGCTACGCCGCAGACCCCCGGGCGCGGACGTGCGCGGCGAGGCGGGTGAGGTCGTCGGCGCGGTCGGCGGGGACTAAGACGAGCGGTTAGCAGTCGGAGTCGATGTCCGGGACGGCCAGCGCCGCGTCGGCGCGCTCTCGCGACCGGTCGCCCGCTGCCGCCAGGACGTCCACGAGCGCGATCCACGCAGACCCGGGAACCGCGCGTCGGTCCCCCGGTCATCGAGGCCGTCGGCGTGGCGTCTCGCGGTGGTGTGGACACGGGGGTGCTCCCGTGGTGAAGGTGTGCTCCATTGTGGAGGAGTGCCCCGGCCAAGCACCCGGTCAGGGTCTACCCGCTCAGGAACTCCGGTAGCGCAGCAGCACCTCGGCGCCCTGGCAGGCGTCTTGGAGCTGGTCCTTGTTGACGAAGCTGATGCGCGCGCCCGAGAAGACCGCGGACTCCCCCGGCCCCAGCAGCCGGGCGACGGGCATCCGGGTCTCGGTCAACCGGTAGTCCGAGGCGTCGCACTCGCCCGCGACCGCGCCCCGCGCCTTGGTGACGCCCGCGATCCCGACCGTGATCGCCGCCACGCGGGTGCTCTCCGGGGCGTCGTTGGTGACCCGGCCGCTGATCAACTGGGGTGCCGCGCCGGGGCGCAGGTTCTCGTTCACCGAGGTCTGCTCGATCCGCAGGAGGCACACGGTGTCGGCGGACGCGGGGCGCTCCGCCGTCGCCAGGGCGCCCAGCAGCAGCAACGGCAGCAGGGCGAAGGCTGCGCGCCCCCGGGCCGACCGCACCAGCAGCACACCCGCGACCACGGCCAGCGCGGCGATCGCCAGCAACAGCGCCAACGGGGAGCCGGTGTGCGCGAGGGGAACCTCTTCACAGGTCATTGCGCGCGCCTCACGAGAAGGACCGGAGGGTGGCCGTGGCGGACGCGAACCCGGAGGACGCCGCCGTCACGGTGGAACCGGGGTTGAGCAGGTACGCGGGGGTGAACGTCGTGGACCCGGTGGAGACCGACGCGCCGTGCGGGATCGTCAGCGTTGTCGGGGTCGTGCCGCCGGTCGTCGTGGACAGCGTGATGGTGATGGCCTGACCGACGTTGACCACCGCGTTCCCCGCGCCGTCGACCAACTGGACCTTCGATGTGACCGTGCCGTTGCCCAGGAGGGAGAAGCAGTAGGTGTAGGTCAGCGCGGCGGGTGTGCCGGTCGGACCCGCGCACCCCGAGGTCGTGTGGTCCACCCAGTTCAGCGCTGTCGGCGCGGCGATCACCTGGAACGGCGTGCTCACGGCCGGGGTCAGCGCGCCCGAGGTCGCGGTCAGGGTGTGGGTGCCGACCGCGCTGACGAGGCACCCGGTGAAGGTCGCCACGCCCGCGACGGCGGCCTTGGCGGTGCAGGTGAGCGTCGCGCCGCCGGGGGTGGTCAGGGCGACCGACACGGTGGCGGTCGAGCTGGTGACGACGTTGCCGCCCGCGTCCTGGATCGCGACGACGGGCTGGGTGTGGAAGGCGCGCCCGGCGAACGACGTGGCGGGCGAGGCGGTGAACACCAGCCTCGACGCGGCCCCGGCCGTGATGGCGAACGGGGAGCTGGTCGCCGACGTCAGCCCGGTGCTGGCGGCGGTCAAGGTGTACCCGGCCCCGGCCCGGTTGACCGACAGGCCGGGGAACGTGGCGACCCCACTGGCGTTGGTCGTCGCGCTCACCGTCCCGGACAGCGTGCCGCCCGCGGGGTTCGCCCCGATCGCGACCGTGATCGTCCGGCCCGCGCCCGGCGCCGCGGCGCCGCTCGCGTCCTGCACGACGACCTGGGGCGCCGGGGAGATCGCCAGCGTGGCGGTCGCGTTGGTCGGCTGCACGGAGAAGGCCAGCTTGCTCGCGGTCGACACCACCACCGGGCCGCTGGCCGCGCTGGTCGCCGTCCACGACCGGTAGACCGCGACGACCCGGTAGGTGTGGGTCCCGGCGGCCACCCCGGTGTCGTCGCACGACGTGCCGGTGATCAGGGCGGACGGGCTGCTGGCGCAGGCGGGGGCGCTGGAGTCGCGCAGGACGTAGTAGCCGGTCGGGGCGGGGGAGCCGGTCGAGCCTGTCCAGGAGACCGCGACCGTGGTCGAACTGGTCGGGGGGACGGTGACACCGGTGGGCGCGGCGAGCGTCGTGGTCACGCCGCTGCCGCTGCCGGCGCCGGTCGCCGTCCAAAAGGCGACCGCTGGCGTCGCCACGAGGGCCATCACCACCAGCCCGGTGAGCACGCCGAACAAGACGGGCAGCCGCCGCGCACGCCACACGTGAGGGCGTCCCATGCTTGTTCCTCTCGACCTGGACCGGGCGGGACGTGGCGCGTGGCCGCACGGGGTCCACCCGTCGCGGCCACGAGCCGAGATCCCTTAGCCGGCGACGACCCGCAGCGGGACGACGGCGTCCTTGCACCCGTCCTGGTTCGAGGGCAGGTTGTTCATCGTGACCGTCACCGTGCCGTCCACGTCGCCACCCGGGGCGATCTCGCCGTAGGCCACGGCGGGCGTGCCCACGGTGTAGTCGGCGGCCGAGCACCCGGCCACCGCCGTCCACGGCGTGCCGTCGGCGTTGGCCACCGTGACCACCACGCTGGTCAGGTTCTGCGCGCCGGTCCCGGGGTTGGTCACGGTGAACGGCACGGTCTGGCTCGGCCCGCCCGGGCTCAGCGGGCCACCGGTCGCCGCGGCGGTCGTGACCACGAACGCGGCGCTGGTCCCGGTCGTGGCGGAACCGGACCCGGTGCCGGTCGAGCTCCAGTAGGCGTAGGCCAGGCCCCCACCCAGGACCAGCACCCCGGCGACCGCACCGACCACGACAACGCGCTTCTTCGTCGACCTCATCTTCGGAATCTCCTGCTGAGTCCAACCAGGACTGCGCCGTTCCCGTCGCGGTCATGACGAGCACCCCGTCACAGTTGGGATATCGAGGGATGACTCCGTTCAGTTACCGCACACAGCTCTGTTCACCCGATGGTGTCGTCCTCTACGGACAGTGGGTCGTCTTCGGACGGTTTGAGGGGGCCGATTCCCCCTGGCCCAAGGGGAAATGGACCAGGAATGTGACGTCATCGGCCCGTGCGGCGAAACGGGTGACGGGGCGGACAGCACGCGGTCGCCCCTGGGGCGCGACGCGCTACCGGGAGCGGTGAGCGGGGTGTCCCACGCGCCTCCGGTGACCGCGTCCCGGGCAGCCGCTCGTCCGCACTGCGGCGCACGCGCGCCACAGGGTCGCCCATCGATCGCTGAGGGTGACCCACCGGGTACGGTCGGGGGGTGCGGGCGCGGGAGAGGGACAGCCGGGCAGTGGCGGCGGTGGCGGACTGCCTCGCCGCCCAGGCGACCGCCGGTGGCCCGTGGCCCGATCTCGCCGGGATCGCCGAGGTGGTCCTCCGCGCCGCCGAGCTGACCGGGTGCTGGCTGACCGTCGGCGGCCGCCGGGTCGGCCGAGGCGGGGACCGGGACCCGTGGAGCACCGTCGTCGCGCACGGCGGCGAGGCCCAGGGCGCCCTGGCCATCACCCCCGCGTCGGCCGGTCCCCTGCCCGGACTGGCCCGTGCCCTGGGCCCCGTGCTGGCCACCGCCCGCCTGGCCGCCGAGACCGACGAGTTCCGCCGCGTCGGCGACGCGGCGGCCCGGGAACTGGCCGACGGCCGCTGGCGGGCGGCCGCCGAGATGGACCGGGAACGCCGAGGCCTGGAACGAGACCTCCACGACGGCGCGCAGCACCACCTGGTCGCCTTGCGGATGGCGGTCGGCCTGCTGGAGCACACCCTCACCGCGAAGGGCCCCGCCGCGGCCCGTGACCGCTTGGACGACCTGCTGTCCCGCCTCGGCGCGGCGGAGGAACTGGTGCTGCGCACGGCGTCGGGCATCCTGCCCCTGGTCCTGGTCTCCGACGGGCTGTCGGCGGCGCTGGCGGCGCACCTGGGCGACCACGACGACGTCGGCCTGGACGTGGACGCGGAGCTGCGGCGCTACCCGGCGGCGGTGGAGTCGGCGGTGTACTTCGTGTGCATGGAGGCGGTGAACAACGCCCACAAGCACGCGGTGGGGGCGGCCATCTCGGTGCGGCTGCGGGATTCGGTGCGCGGCTTGGAGTTCGAGGTCCGCGATGACGGGCCGGGGTTCGACCCGGCGGCGCTGCCGCCGGACGCGGGGCTGCACAACCTGCACACGCGGGCGGCGGCGGTGGGCGGATCGGTGCGGGTCACCTCGGCGCCGGGGACGGGGACGACGGTGACGGGGTTCGTGCCGCTCTGAAACGCGCGCTGCCCCCGGCGAGGCGCCCGCCGGGTTCGCGGGCCGTGTGGCTACTGGGGGGTGGAGGTGTCCCAGGGGAAGACGCGGAGGGGCGTGGCTGGACGGGACTCGGGGTGCGCGGCGGCGATCTCCTCGTCGTCCAGTAGGAGGGTCTCCCGGATGAAGTCGCCGGTGAGGCGGACCGGGGCGGGGCCCGCCGGGTTGAACAGGACGTCGACGTCGTCGGGCAGGGTGATGACGAGTTCGTCGAGGTCCACGCGGTGCCAGGCCGGTGGGGTGAGGCGGGCCCGGTGGGGTTGGCCGGTGGCCACGACCACGCAGGGCACGCCGTCGGGGGCCGCGGCGACCAGGGGGCGGCCGTCGGGGTTCACCGCCAGGTCGACGAGGGTCTCGCGGAGGACCAGTTGGATGTGCCGGGTCTCGGCGCGGGAGTGGAGGAGGAGGCGGAGGGCGGCGTCGAGGGGGTCCGAGGGCGAGTTCTCGTCGGTCGGGCGGTAGTCGGGGTTGGCGCGGAAGCGGCCCAGGGCGCCGTCCTCGCCCACCGACCACACGCCCGCCACCGCTTCCAGTGGGGGTTCGTCGTCCTCGGCGGTCGGGCGCCAGGCCGGGTCCATGAGCAGGAACCAGTTCCCCAGCGCGCCCTCGGTCGTGGTGTCCATCGGGGTCCTCCCTCGTCTCCTCCGAGCACGGGCGCCGGGGGCGGCCGGGTTCACAGCCAGTCGGGCCAGCTCAGGGTGGCGGGCGTGGTGCGCTCCCCCGGGCGGGAGTCGACCGGGTCGGCGCCCGCGGGCTCGATCAGCTCGGCGGCGCGGGGCGGCAGGTCGACCCGGCGGGGCGCGCCGTTCTCGTCGACGCCCTCCAGGGTCACCGACCGCACCAGGCCCGCGAACTCGGGGCGGGTCGCGAGGAAGGCCAAGACCACCGTCCACAGCTCGTCGGCACGCGGGTGGCCCTCGACGGCCTCGGCGACGGCGAGCAGGTTCAGGTCGCCGCCGCGGTCGAGCAGGTCCCGCACCAGGGCTTCGATGACCCACTTGGCCGCCTCGTCCACCGGCAGCCCGGCGAGCGATTCCGCCGTGGGCTCCTCGGCGTCGACGTCCTCGGCGTTGCCGGGGGTGAAGCCGGTGAGGCCGGGCAGGCCCGCGAGGCGGGCGAGGTCGGGCAGCGCCTCGTCGCCGGGCAGGCCGCCCGCCGGGGCGGGGCCCGCGCCCGCGAGGGCGTCGCCGTGCAGGTCGGCGACCGGGTGGCCCTTCGGCACGGCCATCAGGCCGCTGCCGCCCGCCCAGCCCGCCGGGCTGCGCACCACCTCCGCCGCCGGGCCCAGGTCGTCCGCCCGCAGCCGGGGGTCGGCGTGGACGCCGCCGAAGCGGGACAGGATCTCGTTGGCGGCGATGGCCGCGGCCGCGTCGCGGCCGTGCCGGGTGCGCCGCTGCAGCTCGGAGGCGAAGCGGTCGTGCCGCGTCATCGGCGCCTCGTCGTGGAAGACCTCGTTGACGTCGACCAGGGCGATCCCCGCGCCCTCGGCCAGCTCGTACAGGTCGGCGACGGCGGTCAGGTGGTCCAGGTCGAACCGCTCGTCCTCGCCGCTGTCGTCGTGGCGGACCTGGGTCAGCACGGGCCAGCGCCCGAGCCGCCGCAGGGCGTTGGCGATGTCGGCGCGGGACACGTCGGTCCAGAGCACCGCCTTCCACCGCTCGCCCGCGGTCTGGGCCGTGTGCACGAGGTTGTCGCGCAGGTGCGGCAGCGCCCCCGCCGCGCGCACCGCACCGCCCAACCACACCGAGTGCACCAGGCGCGGCAGTTCCAGCAGCTCGGGCAGCGGCGGCAGCCGGTGGTCGCCCGCCCAGGTGTAGCGGCGCTCGCCCGCCGACGACCGCTCGACGGCGTTGTCCGGTCCCGCCGCCAGGGCGGGCTTGGTCAGGTCGTCGTGGGTGGGGTCGGGCTTGGTGAGGTCGATCCGGTTGAGCAGCTCAGCGCCCTCGGCCGCCGTGAGGTTCGCGTGCTCCTGGCCCGCCAGGTGCGGTTGCGGCGCCCGCGGGGCGGGGGGAGCGAACACGCCCGACTCCGGGGCGCCCGCGTCGTCCGCGGCGGTCCACAGGTCGATCACGGCCGGGAACACCGCGTCGACGCCGTCGTCGCGGGCGTCGCCGTCCGGGGCCGCCTCGCGGTTCGGGGTCACGTCGCGGTCCGGAATCGCCTCGCGGTCCGCAATCGCCTCGCGGTCCGCAATCGCCTCGCGGTCCGGGGTCGCCTCGCGGTCCGGCGTGACACCGCTGTCCGGGGTCGCGTCGCCCAGGGTGACGGCCGAGTGCGTGCCCCCTCCCGGGAACAGCGCCGCCGGGGCGTGCGCCTCGCTCTCCCGCGCCCAGGTGGCGAACTCGTCGGGGGTCAGCATCGCGGGGTTGGCGTTCTTCGGGTCGTTGAGCACGAACACCTGCGCACCCGCGGCCCGGGTGGCCTGGACGTGCACCGCGTGGCCGGGGGTGGTCGCCACGGTGCCCGCGCTCCGCGAGAGCCGCTGCCAGAACGCGTCCCGGTCCCCGGGGGCGCCCAGCTCGGGGGTGAGGGGCACCGACGCGGCCTCCACGTCGTGGCCGAACAGCGAGCCGTCGGGCTCCATGGCGAGCTGGCCCTGGATCTTGTTCACGTAGACCCGGCCGTCGATCCCCTGGAACCGGCGCGAACCGCGGTCGAGGGCCAGCGGCAGGGCCACCGACGCGCTCAGCAGCCAGTTCCCCGGCACGAACTTGCGGGTGAGCACCGGCACCGTCTCGACGGTGAGGTCCGCGGGGGCCAGCTTCTGGGTCGTGCGCGACCACTGGTCGGTCAGCTCGAGCCACTGCCTGCGGTCGTTGGAGCCGGTTTGGTCGCGGGTGGCGAGGTCGAGCGCGCGCGCCTCGATGGTGTCGAACGCCGCGCGCGCCTCGGCCACCCGGTCGCGGACCAGTCCTTCCTGGCTCCGGCCGATCCGGTCGGCCCGGGTCCTGGCCTCGGGGGTGGCCCGGTTCACGCTGCGCTCGGCGCCGTCGGCGATCGCCCGGCCCACGTGCAGCAGGCCCGCGAGGGTCGGGACCCGGCCGCGCACGCCGGTGTTGACCACCGAGGCCACGCAGGTGTTGAGGAAGACCTGCTCGTCGTGCCCGGTCGCGGCGAACAGCGACTCGGCGAGCGCCGCGGGGTTGTCCCGCAGCGCGGTGGACAGCGGCTGCGCGGCCAGCGCGGCCCGGACGTCGGGGTTGATGTTGACCTGGCCGAGCGCGGCGAGCCGGACCGGCAGCGGCGCGGCGGGCGGGACGGACAGGTCGCGGGCCACGGACGTGCGCGCGGTGAAGGGGTCGACGCCCCGTCCGAGGTGCTCGCCGAGGTCGTCGAGCAACTGGGTGAGCCGCGCGGGGGTGACCGGCTGCACGGCCCGGACGGAGACGGCCGATCCCGGGTGGCCTGCCACGGCCAGCTCGCGGGTCGGGACCAGCGAGGCGGCGAGCAGCGCGTCGGTGACCAGGCCGCGCACCCGGGCCCCGGCGGCCTGGTCGGTCATCCCGGCGAGCGCGCGGTCGATGACGGCCAACTGGTCGCGGGTCCCGGCGGGCAGGTCGTGGTGGCGCAGCTCGCTGCCCCTGGACAGCTCGGCGAACTCGGCGGCCTTGGCCCGCACGTCGGCCATCGGCTCGGCCAGGTGGGTCAGGCCGCGGGTGGCGTTGCCGTAGGCGACGGCGGTGTGGAACTGCGGGGTGTCGCGCGGGTCGGTCTGCCGCACCTCGATGGTGGTGCGGTGGGCGTCCTCGCCGAGCTTGGCGGGGGCGGGGTCGCCGGTCGTCTTGATCGTGATGTCCGCCGCGCGCACGGTCGGCCGGTCGCCCTGCAGGTGCTCCAGGTGGGCTTGCAGCTCGGTGCGCAGCAGGTCGCGGACGTGGGCGGCGCGGGCGTGGGCGGTCTCGGCGGCCGAGGACGGCAGGCCGAGCGCCGAGCGCGGGGCCAGGCCGGACACGTCGATGGCGGGCAGCGGCAGCCCCAGGTCGTGGCGCAGGACGGCGCTGCGGGCCACGCCCCGGACGATGCTGTTGAGCGAGAGCCGCTCCACCTCCGTCAGCGTGGTGCTGCCCGCCTCGAAGCGGACCCTGGTCCGCGGGGTCGAGGTCACCCCGCCCACGCCGTCGACCACGAGCGGGTTGGCCGGGCCGGGGGACTCGTCGCTGTAGAGCACCGCCTGCTGCTCGAAGAACGACTCGCCCGGGGCCTTGGTGTACATCTTGAAGTGCCACTTCTCGGGCAGCTTGATCGGGTTCAGCTCGGCGGCCATGACGTCCGCTGCGCGGGTGTAGGCCGGGGTCTTGGTGATGGCGTCGAAGGTGGTGGCGGGCGACTTCGACCAGCTCGACTCGAGGTCCTTGAGCGCCCGGGCCAGCTCCAGCCGGCGGGCGGTCCCGGCGGGCGGCGGCGTGCCCGCCGCCGCCGCGGCCGCGGTGGCGGTCTCCAGCTCGGTGACGATCCGGGCGAACTGGCCCGCGTGCGCCTCAAGGTTGCCCTCGATCGCCTTGCGCACCGCCTGCGTGTTCTCCCCCTGCCTGGCGTAGTTCTCCAGGGTGATCTGGGAGCGGCCGTCGGCGCTCTCGGCGATCACGGTGGCGAAGTGGTAGCCGGACGGGTCGAGGACACCGCCGTCGCGGGCGTGGTTGACGCTGTAGTCGCGGGCCCCGTCGACGCCCTCGACCGGGACGGACAGTCGGACGTAGGCCTGACCGGGCTTGGCCCAGGCGAACTGGTTGACGCCGGTGCGCTCGGCGACCTCGTCCATCCGCGACCGCCGTCGCTGGTTGGCCTCGGCGTGGTTGAGCGCGGACCCGTAGGCCTCGCCCGGCCGGGGTCCGCCGGGGCCGCCGGTGCGGCGCCCGTCGCGTCCCACGGCGGCGGCGGCCCACTGGGCGCCTGTCCGATCCGCCTGGTTGTCGTCGACGGCCTTGGCCATGGCGCCCGCCAGGTGGTAGGCGCCGGTGACCTCCATGCCGTCGGAGGCGTTGACCCTGGCCGGGATGGCGCCGCCGTCCTGGTCCTGGAACAGCAGCGCGTCGACCTCCGCGCCGAGGACCCGGGTGGCGAAGTCCCGGCAGACGTCGATGGAGTCGAACATCCGCGGGACGACCCGGTGCAGGGTCTGCTTCGCGCCAGTGGCGTCGACGACCACGTGGGCGTCCTGCGACACCAGGTCGACCTCGCTGCCCAGGCGCCGCAGGACCTCCTGCGCGCTCTTGAGCACCTCGGGGGTGGCGAAGAACTCGCGCGCCTGGATGGTCTCGTGGGCGCCGTTGACCGACCGCGTGCCGTTGATGGCCAGCGTCGTGTCGCCCGAGACGCGCAGCTCGGGCCGGTCGTGGCTGATCGGGCCCTCGGACACCCGCCCGAAGGCCGGGAAGCCGCCGTCGGTCCGGGCGCTCTCAGGCAGCAGGGACGGGACGGACTCGAACAGCGGGCCGCCCGCGGTCTCAGCGCGGTAGGCGGAGGTGAGGGTGGGCGCGGGAACCGCGGGTTGGTCGCCCAGCTCCACGCCGCCGCGCTGCGCGGTCCGCATCCCGCCGTGGTCGGGGAAGGACCTGGTGCCGTCGGGGTGCAGGGTGACGGGGGTGTCCGGGCCGCGGACGGCGCCGTTGTAGCCCTCGTCGCCCAGCAGGCCCGCCAGCCCGTCGAGCCGGTTGCCCAGGGCGGGGTCGGCCACCCGGCAGCTCAGGAACACCAGCTCCGAGTGCTGCCGCCAGCTCTGCCCGCCGGGCAGCGCGGTGCCGCGGAGCAGGCGCAGCACACCCGCCTCATCGATCCGGACCTCCTTGCCGTCGGACTTGCGCTGCACGGCGAAACCCCGGTCGGAGTGGTGCATGGCCACCGAGTAGGCGCCGTCGTCGCCGACACCGCGCTGGAACGCGGTCTCCAGGCTCGCGGCCTCCTTGGCGGTGCGCGGGAAGGCGACGCCGACGACCTCGCCCGAGGAGTCCTTCAGCGGGGTGAACACCACGTCGTCGAGGTCGACGTGCCCGGGGGCGAGCAGCGACGACAGCGGGAGGGGGTTCTGCGCGGTCCCGGGGGCGTGCGAGGTGGTGGGCGCGTCCTGGATGGCCATCTCGACGCTGGTGTGGCCACCGTCTCCGGGGCGCCAGCCGCCCGGGGGCCGCGGGCCGCCGAGCGCCACGGTCTCCGACGCGGGCGCGACGTCGATGACGACCGCGCGCCTGCGGGTCGGCAGGTCCGGGCCCTCGGTGCGCGGGTTGTTCCGGTCCGAGCCCGCGACGACCGTCGGCCGGACGTCGGACACGCGCGGCAGCGTGGACTGGTCGCGGCCGCCCAGCTCGTAGCGGCTGCGCTCGCTGTCGAGGTGGTGCATGAGCAGGTCGGCGACGGCCTGGGCGCGGTCCAGGCCGGTCGCCCGGCCGCCGAGGCGGGCGTTGCCGTAGCCGACGACGGTGATCGCGGGCGGCGGCTCGTCCGGCCCGCGCTGCATCATGTCCTGGAACAGGCCGTAGGCCAGCGCCTGGACCTGCCGCCTGCTCTCGACCTGCTGCCTGGACAGCGCGTGGTCGGCGGTGGTGGCGCCGAGGTCGTGCTGCCTGGTCTCGAAGGGAATGGTGATCCGGGCGGGCACGGGGGTGGGCGCGGGCCGCAGGCCCATCGCCTCCTCGTAGAGCGCGAAGTGCTCGGCCGGGTCGATGCGCGTCGGGAACTCGAAACCGGACTCCGACACCGGGGACGCCGGGGCGGGGCTGGGCGTCCGGGCCTCGGCCTCGCGGCCGTCCGGGACGAACTCGAAGTGCTCCGGCATGACCGGCTCCGGGGAGCGGCGCATGCGCATGGGGGGTGGGACCGCGTGCACGCGGGGCTGGTCCCGGGGGATCTGGTGCACCTCGACCGTCTCGTCGAAGCGGACGCGCCGCGTGGCCGCCTTGTTCTCGGCGGCGGCCCGGTCCAGGTCGCGGACGAGGTCTTCGAGGTCGAACGGGTCGGAGTGCCGGGCGGGCTGCTCCACGTGCGGCGCCGCGGTGCGGGCGGCGTCCCAGTCGACCTGGTCGAGCGCGTGCTCGTCGGGGAACCGGCCGTCGACGGCGACCTTGTCGCGCAGCACCTGCTCGGAGACCGGGCCGAAGCGGTGGTAGCGGCCGAAGTTGTCGTCGTAGACCAGCGCCGGGTCGACGAGGGCGGCGGCGCGCATGACCTCGTGGTAGGTGTGCTGGTGGGTGGTGTGCATGAACCCGAACAGGCCCGCCCGCAGCAGCGGGAGGTCGAGCTTGGCCCCGTGCGCCTCGTTGAGCATCCGCGCCATCGTGAGCAGCAGGTAGGTCGAGCCCGAGGTGCCGGTGCTGACCAGGCCGCCGGTGTGCTCGGCCCCCTGGTGCAGGCTGTCCGGCGTGGTCGACGGGCCCGCGGCGCCGTCGGCCTTCGGCGGGAGGTAGAACTTCATGTCCATGAGCAGCTCGGCGGGCAGCCACCGCAGTTCGCCGTCGCGCACGGAGAAGGCCCGCTCCCGCGCGCTCAGCGGCGGGTTGACCGCGTCGGGGTCCAGGGCCCGGTGCCCCCGGGACGCCTCGGCGATGAGCTGGTTGCTCGTCTCCCAGCTCAGGTCCTGGTTCGCCTTGATCCTGCCGATCTGCTCGCCGAGGTCGGTCGCGCGCCGCTGCGGCCGCTCCGCCAGCACCTCGGGGTGGCGGCTGTGCAGCTCCTTGAGCGACAGCGACCGCTCCAGGAAGTCCTCCCGGGCGATGGACCACAGGAGCGTGGCCCGCTCCCGCAGGTTGCCCTGGGACACCACGGCGTAGTTCTCGCCGTAGCCCTTGCCCACCCCGCCCGCGAGTTCGTGCTCGTTCACCCCGACGAACGCCTTGGACCTCGGCGGCAGCCGCTTCCACACCTCCGCCGCGAACCGCCCGAACTCCGCCTGGACGTCCGCGCGCCCCATGACGTGCTCGGCCAGCCTGGCCTCGAACTCCTCGGCCTGCCGCAGGTACTCGACCCGCGCGTCGACCCAGCTCCGGTCGAACGCGGACAGCTCGGACAGCCGCCGCGAGTTGTCCGCCAGGTCGGCGTCGGACCGCCCGGGGGCGCCGTCCTCGTCGCCCAGGGTCACGCTCTCGAGAGGCCGTTTCGCGGCATCCACCTCGGGGGCGAGCTGCTTGCCCCGCGCCGCCTCACCATCCGGGCTCTGCTCCGCGGAGACGGCGCGGTTCTGCTGGGGGGTGGCGCCATCCTCGATAACCTTCGGCAACTCCGGCGCGGACTGCTTGCTCCGCACCGCTTCACCATCCGGGCCCTGCGCGACAGGGACAGCACGGTCCTGCTGAGAAGTGGCGCCATCCACGACGACCTTCGGCAACTCCGGCGCGGACTGCTCGCCCCGCACCACCTCACCATCCAGACCCTGCGCGACAGGGACAGCACGGTTCTGCTGGGGGGCGGCGCCATCCTCGACGACCTTCGGCGACCCCGGCGCGGACTGCTCGCCCCGCGCCACCTCACCATCCGGACCCTGCGCGACAGGAACAGCACGGTCCTGCTGAGGGGCGGCGCCGTCCGCACGCGCGGTGTCGCTCTGCCGCGTGGTCTTCGTCGGTTCCGGGGTGGGCTGCGTGGTGTTGCTCGACTCGGCGGGCGTTCGCGGGGCCTGCTCGGGCACCGGCGGGGCGGTGGGGCGGGGCGGGTTCGCGAGGCGGGCGTCGGCCAGAGCGGTCTCGTAGGCGGCGTGGGACTTCCACCACTCGGCGGCGGCCAGGTCGCGCTGGGCGGTGGCCTCCAGGCGCTCGGTGCCGAACGCGTCCGCGTCGAGCGTGTGCGGCATGCCCTCGAGCTTGACGACCGCCTTGTTCCACTCCTCGCCCTTGGCCTTGAGGTCCTTCACGGCGTCGACCAGCGGCTGGGGCAGGGTGCTGTCGTTGCCGCGGATGACGAAGGCGTCGTGGACGGGCAGGTAGGTGCCGCCGGAGTGCTGCCACAGGTGGCGGTCCTTGCCCCGGGAGACGAAGCGGAACTCGGCGGTGCGCAGGTCGGCGCGGGTGATGCTCTCGGCGGGCTTGACCGCGTCCGGCGAGTGGGGGGTGGTGACCGAACCGGTGCGCTCGCTGGTCTCGATGGCGCCGACGTCGGACTTGGCGGCGAAGGGCAGGCGCTTGCGCGATCCGCCGATCACCGAGTTGAAGTCGCCGCGCTGGCCCACCTTGTCGTTGCCCGCCGGGTGGGCCGAGCCCGCGTTGGCGGTGGCGGTGCCGCCGGACTTGTACTCGTTGCCGAACTTGACCTCGTCCTTGACCTTGGTGGCGGACTTCGTCGAGTCCTTGACCTCGACGCTCGCGCTGGCCGAGGCGAGCCTGCCGGGCTCGGGGAAGCGGACGTGCACCTCGAGGTCGCGGCCCAGGTGCGGCGGCAGCGGCAGCACGAACACACCGCGCTCCATCGCGGGCAGGCCCGCCTTGAGCGCGGCGACGGTCAGCCCGTCGCGCAGCGCGGCGACCGTGGCGGAGTCGACCTCGACCCCGGAGAGCTCGATGGCCTTCTGCGCGGCCGCCCGCAGGTCGGCGAGCTCGCCGAGGAAGTGCTCGACGTGGAAGGTGCCCTCGGGGGGCAGGCCCGCCGCGCCCTTGCCGCGCCAGGTCTCCAGGCCCGCCGGGGTCCGCCCCTCCTTGCCCACCGTGGTGGGCGCGTCGGCCTCGCCGTAGGTCGAGCGGGTGGGGGCGGGCAGGGACTCCTCGGGGAGCTTGACGACGGTGGCGTCCACCGGGCCGCTGAACGCCTGGGCGACGACCGCGCCTGCCGACTCCTTGCCGTTGGCGTCGACGGTGAACTCGCGCTGGATGGTCAGGTCGAACGCCAGTTTGGACTCGAAGGCGGCCATCGGCCCGGAGGCGGTGGCCGACTGCTTGTGGTCGACCTGGGTCTCGGTGGTGGTCTTGTGGTCGTACTTGCCCAGCTCGACCGCGCCGTCGACGCCCGCGGTGACGGTGCCCTGCGTGTTGCCGTGGCCGGTGGTCTTGGTCGCGTCCTGCGCGGTCGTCGCCTCGGCGGCGCGCAGGCCGGGGCGGGCGGCGGCGCCCGCGGCGAGGGCGGTGGCGCCGTGGGAGCGGTCGGCGGTGCTCTTGCTGGTGGCCTTGTCCGCCGAGGTCACCTGGCTGGCGTGGTCGATCCCGGCGAAGGCGGGCGCGGTGTGGAACCCGGCGTTGAGGGAGGCGTAGTAGGTCTTGCCGGAGAGCCGGTCCTCGAGGCGCAGCGGGAGGGGGTTGCCGCCCTGGAAGGAGTTGTTGACCGACCGGTGGGCGTTGGCGAGGTACTCGGTGAGCGCGCCGACGTTGTCGTGGTCGGCCCCCAGCGACGACTCCGGCAGCAGCCGGTCGGCGAGGCCCTTGTCCTTCTTGTGCGTCGCCTCCCACGCCTTGAGCGACTGGCGCACGTCGTCGACCATCGAGCGCAGGTCGATGGTGTTGGTGACCCGGCCGATGCCGATCGAGGGCTTGCCGGACCGCACGAGCGAGGCGGGCGGCGGCAGGGTCTGGCCCTCGACGGTGGAGAACGGGCGGGGCGCGGGCGCGGGATGACCGTTCATGACGGCGATCTGCTCGTCAGTGGCCCACATCAGCGCCGACCTCGTCAGGTCGAAGCTCTCGCCCTCGCGCGTGATGTTCTCCGCGCTGGGCCGCTTGAGCTTGTTCAGGTTGCCCTTGTACAGCGCCTCACCCACGACCTCGACGCCCAGGTCGGCCAGGACAAGGCGCTGCCTGACCGGCACGCCGTGCTCGTAGGCGGTGCGCTCGACGCTGGTGATCTGCCCGGCCGCGTTGCGGCCCCAGCGGAACCCGCCCGGGGCGATGTCGGCCAGGAACATGCCCAGCGCCTTGACGACGTCGCCCTTGGGGCTCGGCACGCCGAAGAAGCCGGTGTTGGTCATCCCGACCGAGTGCGCGGTGCCCTTGCCGGAGGCGAAGCCCGCCCGGTCGCCGATGCGGTCCTGGATCGTCTTGAACTCGGCGGCGTCCAGCGGCCTGGCGTTGGTCGGGGTGAACACGACGCCCGCGCGGGCGTCGAGGTCGGCGACCCGGCGGCCCCAGTGGATGCCCTCGACCTTGGTCACCTCGCTGAACAGGGTGGGGTTGCGCTTGAGCGCGTCCGGGCCGAGCTTGGCGTCGTAGGCCGCGGTGTTGATCGCGTCCGGGAAGGTGATGGCCGGGTCGTTGTCGGTGGCCCGCAGCAGCGAGTCCTTGATGGACTTGACGACGTGCTCGCTGCCGAGCACCGTCACCAGCTCGATGTTGTCGAGCGCGCGCGGCCCCGCGGTGAGCCGGTCGACGGGGGCGGGGCTGTCGGTCTGGTTGTGGTCGCGCACCTCGACGGTGACGGGGTCGGGCCTGGTCGTGCTGACCAGGGAGTCCGGCACCAGCAGCTCGAGCTCGACGACGTGCTTGGCCGGGGCGGCCGGGGTGGCGCCCGCCGCGGCCGGGGTGGCGCCCGCGACCGGGGCGGGCTTGGTGATCGCGCCGACCTCGATGAGCTCGGGCACGGTGCGCCCCGGGGTGAAGCTGGGGGTGACGCCGCGGGTGCGCTCGTTGAGCCGGTTGTACGACCGGACCTCGTGGGTGATCTCCAGGTCGGTGCGGAACTTGTGGAACGTCCGCTTGCCCAGGTCGCCGTCCTCGGTGAGGCTGTCGCCGTCCTTGCGCACGACCGACGACTTGCTCCCCGATTCCAGGGTGCTCGACCGGGTCCGCTCCTGGGTGTACTTGAGCTCGTTGATGTAGGTGGCCGACGCCGGGCCCGCCTTGGCCTGGACCCGGGTCTGGCCGCCGAAGCCGCCGGAGGTCTTCGCGCCCGCGCCGAAGACCACGCCGCCCTTGTTCTTCGCGGTGCTGCCGCTCTCGGCGTCCTTGACCGTCTGGGCGGGGACGTCGACGAGGTCGCTGAGCTTGGCCTTGAGGGTGACCACCGCGTGGTACTCGCGGAAGGCGCCCTTCCTGGCCAGGTCGACGGTCAGCCCGGACGGCGAGAGCATCGTGTCGACCAGCAGCGCGAGGTGCTCCTCGGACAGCGCCTGGGCCAGGTTGTCGCCACGGGAGAGCAGGTCGGTGATCTCGCTCTGGAAGGTGCTCCACTTGGCCAGGTGCGGCGAGTCGAACGGCGCGACGAACGTGCGCGAGCTGGCGTGCCACCACTGGTGGCCGGGGGTCTTCACCAGCAGGTCGGCGATGGTCTGGCGGAGCTTGCCGCTGTCGAGGTAGTCGCTGATCCTGGCCCCGCCCAGGGAGATGAGGGATTCCATGTGCGCGGGCCCGTACAGGGTCCGCCGCGCGGGGGCGGGCGTCGGGTTCCCGGTCATCCCCGCGTGCTCGGCGCGGTCGGCGCGGGTGAGCTGCACGGTCTCGACCTCGCCCAGCAGGGGCACGGCCGCGCCGCCGATCTTGCGCATCTCCAGGCCGTAGACCGCCCGGTAGCGCACGACGCCGCCGGTGGTGGCCAGCGTGTCCTTCGCGATGGTGTCCCTGGTGACCTGCTGGGCCTTCTCCTTGACCACCCCGACCGCGATCGCCGGTCCGGAGGAGACGTAGCCGGGCCCGGTGTCGGTCCCGACGCCCACGTGCAGGGTGAACGCGCCGCCGCGGCTGGCGCCCGCCTTGTCCGAGGACTCGAAGGTGATGGCGTCGGTGTCGGTGTGCTTGGCATCGGCCAGCGTCTCGATCACCTGCACCCACTTGGCGACCGCGCGGACCTCGACCTGGTCGGTGCCGAAGTCGAACCACCTGCCCGCCTTGCCCTTGTGCAGGACCTCGTCGGCGCGCACCCAGCCGTCGTCCTTGCCCGCCCTGGGGATGACCTTCTCGATCAGGGTGGGGACCGACACCAGCTCCTGCAGCGCCTTGCGCCCGCTCGCGCCCACCCGCATCAGGTGGTCGGCGAAGTGCGGCTTGGCCTGCTCGAAGAACCCCGGGTGCCCGTGGGTGTCGATGTGCGCCTCCTCGACGGCGAAGCGCCGGGGCAGCTTGCTGGTGGCGGGCAGCGTGGTGTCGCCGACGGCGTCGGGCTTGAGCGTGGTCGGCACGCTCAGCTTGACGCTGCCGTCCACCGAGCCCGCCCGGGTCACCGCGGGGTTCTTGGCGTCGGTGAGCGTGAACGCGATCTTGACCGGGACCTCGACGTCCTTGAGCGACTTGACCTCGACGGCGCTGGTCTTGGACGTCTTGACGCCTGCCTTGTGCTCCTGGGCCAGGGTGGGCGCCCCGGGAGCGTCGACGCTGGCCACCACGACGAGCGGCGGGACCGCGGTCACCGTCGCCTGCGCCCGCACCACGCCGTCGCGGCTGCTGGTGGACGACTGCTCGCGCTTGGCCTCGACCTTGGTGCTGGCCTTGGCCTTGCCCAGCTCCCCGTCCTTCTTGGCGTCCGGCTTCTCGACGACCTGGAGGTTGTCCCAGTCGAAGATCGACTTGAGGGTGAGCTCCCTGGGCTTGCCCTTGACCCAGATGGTCCTGGGCGTGCCGTCGCCGATCAGCGCCAGCACGTTGCCCTCGACCAACTCCTTCTGGATCTTGGCGATCTCGGGGTGGCCGGCCAGCTCGGGGTGCTGGGCGGTGATGGCGGCGGCGAAGTCGGGTCCGGGGAAGGTGACCTTGTCGATCTGCTTGGTGGGACCCGCGCCGAGGTTGTCCCGGAGGTACTTGGGGAGCTTGTCGCGCACGGCCTGCCAGATCGACTTCTTGTCGTTGCCCGGGTTGGGGCTGCCCTCGGGCTTGGCGAGGTCTTTGAGCTCGATGTCCTCCCGGATCTCGGGCAGCCTCGGGACTCCGCCGCGCGACCGGCCGCCGTTCGACGGGTCCGGGGTGGGCGGGGTCGGCGGCTCGGCGAGCGGGCCCTGGCTGACCAGGTCCGGCCGCGGCGCGGGGCGGGGCGGGACCGGCGGCGGGGTGGCCGGGTCGGTGAGCGCGTGGTCGAGCACCGTGCCCGCGTTCTTGGACACCTCGTCGATCCTGGCGATCCCCTCGGCGGGCAGTCCCGCCTGGACGGCGTGGTCCTCGCCGAGCCCGGCGAACCGGAGGACCTGGGGCAGCAGGCCCTCGGCCCCGGCCCGCACGTCCCACGCCAACTGGGTGGTCGCCCGCTGGTCGCCCTTGCCCGAGTCGAACACCTCCACCGGCACCGCGCGGCTCGGGTCGGCCTCCCAGCCGGGCTCGGCGCCGTTGCGGATGCCCGCCGCGATCGTGAAGTGCGCCTGGTCCCCGTTGGGGAAGCGCGACCGCTGGTTCACGTTCTCGTCCAACAGCCGCTGCACCTGCTCGACCAGCGCCAGCCTGCCCGCCCCGTCGACGCCCCCGGCCTTCGAGTGCAGCTCGAGCGGGATCGTGAACTCCCGCACCCACTTGCCGTCGGCGACCTCGAACCGCCGCACGTCGTAGCGGGTCTGCGTGACGGTCCCCGCCCGCTCCCCGTTCCTGGGCGGCGCGAACTCCTCCTCGCTCAACCGCGTCGGCCGCGCGGAGTCGCGGCGTCCGTTCCAGTCCTTGGGCGAGACGAAGCCCGTGCTCGGCGTGTTGCCGGGGCGGCTGGTGGTGGACGGGGTGGTCCCGTCGACCGCGTGGGCCGCCACCGCGAGGGCGGCGACGGCTTCCTGGTCGGGGGTGAGCGCGGTGGGGTCGGTGTTGGACCGCTGCGGGGCGGGGCGGGTGGTGCTGGGCTGCTCGTGGGGCTTGGGCGGGGTGGGGCGCTGCTCGGCGGTGGGGGTGTCGGGCTTGGTTTCGGTCTTGACCGCGGGGGTTCCGGGCTTGGCAGCGGGGGTTTCGGCCTTGGTAACGGGGGCTTCGGGCTTGGCAGCAGGGGTTTCTGTTTTGGTGGCAGGGACCTCGGGCTTGACGACGGGGGTTTCTGTCTTGGTGACAGGGACCTCGGGCTTGGCGACCAGGGCTTCGGGCCTGACAGCAGAGGTGCCGGACTTGGCAGCAAGAGCCTCAGCCTTGGCAACAGGCACATCAGACTTCACAACGGGGGTTTCGGCCCTGGTAGCGGAGACCTCGGGCTTGACGACAGGGGTTTCTGTCTTGGTGACAGGGACCTCGGGCTTGGCGGTGGGGACCGTGGAGGTGGTGGCAGCGGGCTGGTTCGTGGCTGGAGCAGAGCGGGCGGTGGCGTCGGCGCGGGAGGGGGTCTCGGGACGGGTCTGGCTTTCCGGGCGGGCGGGGGACTCGGTGCGGGGCGGGGTGGACTCCGGGCGGGCCTGCGTGTCGGGGCGGGTCGGAGTGGACTCGGGGCGGGGGGTTTGCTGCTGGGCGGCGGGCTCGGCGCCGGGGGTGCGGCTCGGGGATTGGGGGGTGGGGATCTCGGGCACCACCGGGCGGGCGGCAGTGGGCTGGCCGGAGGCGGCGGGCCTCGGCTGCTGCTCGGGGGTGGCCTGCTGGGGCTGGGTGGGCGCCGGACCGGACTGGGCCGGACCGCTGGGCAGGGGGGTCGAGTTGGGCAGGGGGGTGCCAGCGGGGCGATCGGTGAGGGGGGTCGGGGGCGGCGTGCTGTCCTTGGCCCGGGCGGGGGGCGAGTCGGGGTTGGTCTGCTGGGTCGGGGACTGCGGTTGCCCGGCCGTGGCGGTCTGGGGCTTGGGGGCGTTGTCCTGGGGGGCGTCGGCGCGGGTCGGGCTCGCGGTGGTGTTCGGCTGCTGGGTCGGGGCGGGGCCCGAGGACGTGGTACCCGGGTTCGCCTGCGGAACCGCCGGGGCCGGGCCGCCGGATGTCGTGCTGGGCAGGGTGGGCGTGCTCGGGCGGGAACCCGTGGTCGGCTGAGCGGTGTTCTGCCCCTGGGCCGGTGCCGTGGACTGGTTGGGGCCAGCGGTGTTCTGCCCCTGGGCGGGCGCTGCCGTGGTGGAGCCGGAGGTGCCCTGGACCGGCACAGCCGCCTGACCGGGAGCAGCACCGCCCTGACCCTGGACCGGCACAGC
>NZ_WHOL01000069.1 GCF_009745975.1 Actinokineospora pegani
GGCTGCGGCCGTCTCCTCGGCGATGCGTGCTTGTTCGGCGGCTGCGGCTTCCCGCGCGGCGGCTTCTTGCTCGGCGATGGCCGCTTGCTGGGCGGCTGCCGCTTGTTCGGCGGCTGCCGCTTGCTGGGCTGCCGCCTCTTCCTGGGCGACGCGCGCTTGTTCCGCCATCGCTGCCCGCTGGGCTGCGGCCGTCTCCTCGGCGATGCGTGCTTGTTCGGCGGCTGCGGCTTCCCGCGCGGCGGCCTCTTGCTCGGCGATGGCCGCTCGCTGCTCGGCAGCCGCTTGCTCGGTGACGCGTGCTTGTTCGGCTGCCGCCTCTTCCGGGGCGGTGCGTGCTGCTGCTTGCTGGGCAGCGGCGGCCGTCTCCTCGGGGGCCCGCGCCTGTTCGGCGGCAGCGTGGGCTGTCGCTTCCGCGGCGGGCGGGGCGGGAGCGGGGCTGGCCTGCTCCTGGCCCGCCGCTGCCTGCTGGTCGCGCGGCAGGCGGGTCAGCACCTCGGTCGGGTTGGTCGGAGGCGTCTTGTCGCTGGTGGGGCGCTCGGGAAGGGGGTGCGCGGGCGTCGTCGCCTGGCCGGGGGCGGGCTCGGCGGGGCGGCGGTGGACGACCTGGGTCGGAACGTTACTGGGAGTGACGATCTCCTGCTGTTGGGGGATCGCTCGTTCAGATGGGCCGAGGGCCAGCCGTCGGAACGGTGGCAGCTTCGCGAACCCGGGGTGCACCCTGGCGGTCGCGACGATGTGGCGGGCCCAGGAGCGGATGCGGGTCAACGGGTGCTTGGGGAACCGGCTGTCCCACTGTGCGTCATCGCTCGCATAGACCGTGACCTGCGGAAACCCGGGCGCGTACGGGTGCTGGCCGATGTTGTGGCCACCCAGCCGCTCGGCCACCGCGCGGTCCCGCGCCTCGCCGTCGGGACCGGTCGGGGCCTGGAGCTTGAGGACGGCGCTGCACTGCGCCTTGGGCAGGATGAAGCTGCCGATGTACACCAGCTCGCCCGCGCGCGTGGGGTGCGGGATGCGCACGATCTGGAACAGCGCGGGCGAGGTGTCGACCAGCAGGACCCACGCCTCGACCAGCGTCCCACCGTCTCCGGCGCAGGTCAGGGCCATCGCGCGGCGCAGGCCGGACAGGTCGTCCAGCGCGGCGGGCAGGTCCGGCACCAGGTCGAAGTAGGTCAGCACGACCAGGTCGTCGGACCCGGCCACCTGCCAGCTCGTCCGGTCGACCTGGCGCAGGCCTGTGGTGTCGAAGGCGATGGGCACCACAAGAGGATAGGCAAATCGGGTGACGCGGCTGTATGGATCGGGTCATGTGTCGCACGCCTCGCGCTGTCGGTTCGGCGGCCATCCGTAGACTGGGTTGACCGACGGGCCGACGGGTGACCGGCAGCCGAAAGCTGGACCTGCGAACCGACGATAGGACGAGGTGACGACAGGGTGACCCTGCTCGAGTCCGTTAACGGACCGGCTGATCTGCGGCGCTTGACCCACGAGGAACTCGACCGGCTCTCGGTGGAGATCCGATCCTTCCTGGTCGACAAGGTCACCAGGACCGGTGGCCACCTCGGCCCCAACCTCGGTGTCGTCGAGCTCACGATCGCGCTGCACCGGGTGTTCGACTCCCCGCACGACCCGATCGTCTTCGACGTCGGCCACCAGGCCTACGTGCACAAGCTGCTCACCGGCCGCCGCGACGACTTCGACGACCTGCGCCAGCAGGGCGGCATCACCGGCTACCCGTGCCGCGCCGAGTCCGAGCACGACCTGGTCGAGAACAGCCACGCCTCCACGGCGCTGAGCTACGCCGACGGCCTGGCCAAGGCCTACCAGTTGCGCGGCGAGAACCGCAGCGCGGTGGCCGTGGTCGGCGACGGCGCGCTGACCGGCGGCATGTGCTGGGAGGCGCTGAACAACATCGCCGCGGGCGCCGACCGCTCGGTCGTCATCGTCGTCAACGACAACGGCCGCTCCTACTCGCCGACCATCGGCGGCCTGGCCGACCACCTGACCTCGCTGCGCACCAGCCCCGGCTACGAGCGCGCGCTGGAGGGCGGCAAGCGGGTCCTGCAGAGCACCCCCGTCGTCGGCAAGCCCCTCTACTCGGCCCTGCACGCGGCCAAGCGCGGCATCAAGGACGCGCTGAGCCCGCAGGCCATGTTCGAAGACCTCGGCCTCAAGTACCTCGGCCCGGTCGACGGCCACGACTTCGAGTCCCTCGAGGGCGCGCTGCGCCGGGCCAAGGACTTCGGCGGCCCGGTGATCGTGCACGCGGTGACCCGCAAGGGCAACGGCTACCCGCTGGCCGAGAACGACGTGCTCGACCAGATGCACCAGACCGACCCGATCGACCCGGTGACCGGCAAGCCGCGCACCACCAAGGGCAAGGTCTGGACGTCGGTGTTCGCCGAGGAGCTGGCCGAGATCGGGGCCCAGCGCCCGGACGTCGTGGCCATCACCGCGGCCATGCTGCGCTCCACCGGCCTCGCGCCGTTCGCCGAGCGGTTCCCCGAGCGGGTCTTCGACGTCGGCATCGCCGAGCAGCACGCCATCACCTCGGCGGCGGGCCTGGCCATGGGCGGGCTGCACCCGGTCGTCGCGATCTACTCCACGTTCCTCAACCGCGCCTTCGACCAGGTGCTCATGGACGTCGCCCTGCACCGGCAGCCGGTGACCATCGTGCTGGACCGCGCGGGCATCACCGGCCCGGACGGCGCCAGCCACCACGGCATGTGGGACCTGTCGATCCTGGGCGTCATCCCCGGCGTGCACATCGCCGCCCCGCGCGACGCCTCGACGCTGCGCGAGGAGCTGCGCGAGGCGGTGATCATCGACGACGGCCCGTCGGTGCTGCGCTTCCCCAAGGCCAAGGTCGGCGCGGACATCACCGCGGTGCGCCGGGTGGGCGTGGTCGACGTGCTGCGCGAGGCCGACTCCGCCGACGTGCTGCTGGTGACGGTGGGCTCGTTCGCCGAACTGGGCCTGTCCGCCGCCGAGCGGCTGGCCGCGCAGGGCATCGGCGTCACCGTCGTCGACCCGCGCTGGGTGGCCCCGGTGCCCACCGACCTGGTCGAGCTGGCCGCCCGGCACCGCCTGGTGGTCACCGTGGAGGACTCCGGCCGCCACGGCGGCTTCGGCTGGGCGCTGGCCGCGCTGCTGCGCGACAACGACGTCGACGTGCCGCTGCGCGACCTGGGCATCCCCAACGAGTTCCACGAGCACGGCAGCCGCGACGAGGTCCTGGTCCGGCTCGGCCTCACCGCCCAGGACGTGGCCCGCCGGGTCACCGGCTGGGCCTCGGGCCTGCTCGGGCACGCCGAGAGCGCCTCGGACCCGGTCTCGGACAACGCCTGACCGCGCGCCGTCTGCCCACGTCGGACGCCCGGCGTCCGGGTGTGGCACCGTTGTGGTGTGCGGATTCTGATCGTTGAGGACGAGGAGCCCCTGGCCGAGGCCGTGGCGCGCGGGTTGCGGCGCGAGGGCATGGCAGTCGACGTCGCGCTCGACGGCGACGAGGGGCACGAGAAGGCCACCATCACCCGCTACGACGTGGTGGTCCTGGACCGCGACCTCCCCGGCATGCACGGCGACGAGCTGTGCCGGGAGATCGTGGCCTCGGGCGCGCTGACCCGGGTGCTCATGCTCACCGCCAGCGACGCCGTCGCCGACCGGGTCGAGGGCCTGTCGCTGGGCGCCGACGACTACCTGGCCAAGCCGTTCGCGTTCCCGGAGCTGGTCGCCAGGGTCCGGGCGCTGGCCAGGCGCGCCACCCCGGTGACGCCGCCGGTGCTGGTCGCGGGCGACGTCGAGCTGGACCCGGCCCGGCGCACGGTGGCCAGGGCGGGCAAGCCGGTGGAGCTGACCCGCAAGGAGTTCGGCGTCCTCGAGGTGCTGCTGGCCGCCCGCGGCTCCGTGGTGTCCAGCGAGGAGCTGCTGGAGCGGGTGTGGGACGAGAACGCCGACCCGTTCACCACCACGGTCCGGGTGACCGTGATGACCCTGCGCAAGAAGCTCGGCGAGCCCGGCGTGATCGACACCGTCGTCGGGTCCGGCTACCGGATCCCGGCCTCCGCGACCGAGTGACCGCCCCGCGCAGGCGCGGCCACGGCCTGCGGGCCCGCATCACCCTGCTCACCACGAG
Source organism: Actinokineospora pegani (assembly GCF_009745975.1). Classification (GTDB taxonomy): domain Bacteria; phylum Actinomycetota; class Actinomycetes; order Mycobacteriales; family Pseudonocardiaceae; genus Actinokineospora; species Actinokineospora pegani. The sequence continues at coordinate 4,136 of NZ_WHOL01000069.1, forward strand.
CCTCGCCGCGGCGGTGAGCGTGCTGCTGCTGTGGCTGGCCTGGCTGCTGGCCGGGGCGGTGGTGGCCTCGGTGCCGTCGCTGCCCTCGGGCACGACAGTGGTGGTCAACGGGGTCCGGGTCGAGGCAGAGCGCTTGGCGGAGGTCCTCGCCCAGGACGCCAGGGACCGGGTGCTGCTGGCGGGCTCGGTGGCGTTCGTCTGCGTGGTGACCGCGACGGCCCTGCTGGCCTGGGTGATCACCGGCCGGGTGCTGCGCCCGCTGCACGAGGTCACCGCGACCGCGCAGCGGCTGTCGGTGGAGTCGCTGGGCGAGCGCATCGGCCACCGCGGCGCCCGCGACGAGGTGGCCGAGCTGGCCGACACCTTCGACGCGATGCTCGAGCGCCTGCAGGCCGCGTTCTCCGCCCAGCGCCAGTTCGTCGCCAACGCCAGCCACGAGCTGCGCACCCCGCTGGCGGTCATCCGCACCGAGCTGGACGTGACCCTGGCCGACCCGCACGCCGACGTCGAGGAGCTGCGCCGGATGGCCGAGGTCGTGCGCGCCGCCACCCTGCGCGCGGGCCAGATGGTGGAGGGCCTGCTCGTGCTCGCCCGCACCGACGGCCTCGGCGTCGGCGCCACCGGCCCGGTCGACCTGGCCACCGTCGTCGCGGGCGCCTGGAACTCGGCCAGGTCCGAGGCGGGCCGCAGGCGCATCACCGCCACCTTCGACGAGGGCCACGCCATGGTCCACGGCGACGCCGCCCTGCTGGAACGGGTCGCGGGCAACCTCCTGGAGAACGCCGTCCGCCACAACGTCGACGGCGGCTGGATCACCGCCTCCACCGGCTCCGGTCCCCAGTGGAACACCCTGGAGGTCGCCTCCTCCGGCCCCGTCATCGACCCCGAGCGCGTCCCTGAGCTTTTTGAACCCTTCCGCCGCGGTGGCGTCAACCGCACCGCTCACACCGGCACGGGGCTGGGGCTGTCGATCGTTCGAGCCGTGGCCCGGGCCCATGGCGGCACCGTGTCCGCCTCGCCTGTGCCCGGTGGCGGCCTGCGGGTGACGGTGACGTTGCCCGCGACCTGAGCCGGGTTCGGGGGGAGAGCGCCCTGACGTCGTGAGAACGCGCTTGGGGACCGCTGTGGAGTTGTCCACAGGCAAGATCGACTTCGGGGTGTCGATCGGGTGAAGCCGGTAGAATGGGCATCGGGACGCCCCCAGTGGTCAATGCCACTTACTTAGTCCGGCGTGTGGGTTGTGGGGGTCGTGCGTGGTGATGGTGGCCGCGGAGATCGGGGCGTGGAAGCGTTTCGAACGCGAGGACACCGCACGACCGTGCCTGTCGATCACACCCTGGTTCGGGTCCCCGAGTAC
>NZ_WHOL01000070.1 GCF_009745975.1 Actinokineospora pegani
CGGCTGGATGAGGCGTTGGACGAGTTGGTCGGGTTTTTCGTCAACACGTTGGTGCTGCGCACGGATGTCTCCGGTGACCCGACGTTCGGTGAGTTGGTGGCCCGGGTGCGCGACGCCGACCTGGCCGCGTTCGAGCACCAGGACCTGCCATTCGACCTGCTGGTGGAGGAGTTGAACCCGGCCCGCTCGACCGCGCACCACCCGCTGTTCCAGGTGATGCTCGTGCTGCAGAACAACGCCGAGGCCGAGGCCATCGGCGCCGGGTCGGCGAGCGCGGGCACCGGGGCCAAGTTCGACCTGACGCTGGCGGTCAAGGAGGTCGCGGGCCACGGGGTGCGGGGGACGCTGGAGTACGCCACCGACCTCTACGACCGGGGGACCGCCGAGCTGCTGGCCGAGCGCCTGCGGCTGCTGTTCACCGCTGTCGCCGCCGCCCCGCGGACGCGGCTCAGCGATCTCGACCTGCTGACCGAGGGGGAGCGGACCCGGCTGCTCACCGGGTTCAACCCGGAGCCGGTGGACGCCCCGGTGGCCTGCGTGCACGAACTGGTCGCGGCCAGGGCGAGGGCCACGCCGGACGCCGAGGCCGTGTGCGACGAGTCCCGGTCGCTGACCTTCGCCGAGCTCGACGCGCTGGCCAACGGGGTGGCGCGTCGGCTGGTGGCCGACGGGGTCGGCCCGGGGTCGGCGGTGGGGGTGCGGATGCCGCGCTCGGTTGACCTGGTGGTTGCGGTGCTGGGCGTGCTCAAGGCGGGTGCGGCGTACGTGCCGGTGCCCGACGGGCTGCCCGCGGCGCGGCTGGCGGCGATGCTGGCCGAGGCGGGGGCGTCGGTGCTGCTGGAATCGCTGGGCGGGGTCGCGCCCAGCCCGGTGGCGCCCGAGGTCGAGGTGGGGGTGGACGACCTCGTCTACGTCATGTTCACCTCCGGCTCCACCGGCAGGCCCAAGGGGGTGGGCGTGACCCACCGCAACGTGGCGCGGCTGGCGCGCGACCGGTGCTGGGACCCGGGGACCCACCGGCGGATGCTGGTGCACTCCGCGTTCGGGTTCGACGCCTCCACCTACGAGATGTGGGTGCCGCTGCTCGTCGGCGGGTCGCTGGTGGTCTCCGGCGGCGACGGGGCGGACGTGGCGCACCTGGCCCGGGTGATCGACCGGCACGACGTCACCGCCGCCTACTTCACCGCCGGGCTGTTCGCGCTGGTGGCCGAGGAGCACGTGGACGCGCTGGGCAGGCTGCGCGAGGTGTGGACCGGTGGCGACGTGGTCGCCCCGGCCACCTTGCAGCGGGTCCTGACCCACTGCCCGGACACGGTCGTGGTGCACAGCTACGGGCCGACCGAGACCACCTTCGCGTCCAGCCGCCAGCGGTTCGGACCCGACCAGCGCGATGGGGCGTCCGTCCACCTGGGGGTCCCGCTCGACCACAACCGGCTCTACGCCCTCGACGACCGGCTGCGGCCGGTGCCGCTGGGCGGGGTCGGCGAGCTGTACATCGCGGGCGAGCAGGTGGCCCGCGGGTACGTGAGGCAGCCCGGGTTGACCGCGCACCGGTTCGTCGCCGACCCGTTCGGGCCCGACGGCGAGCGCATGTACCGCACCGGTGACCGGGTGGCCTGGTCGACGACGGGGGAGCTGCGCTTCCTCGGCCGCGTCGACACCCAGGTCAAGGTGCGCGGGTTCCGCATCGAGACCGGGGAGGTCGAGTCGGTGCTCGCGCCGCACGTCGGGCAGGCGGTCGTGCTGGTGCGGGAGGACCGGCCGGGTGACAAGCGGATCGTCGCCTACGTGACCCAGCCCGCGGTGGCGGTGGACGGGCTGCGCGCCCACGCCGCCGAGGCGCTGCCGGAGTACATGGTGCCCTCGGTGTTCGTGGTGCTCGACGAGTTGCCGCTCACCCCGAACGGCAAGCCGGACCGGCGGGCGCTGCCCGCCCCGGCGGGGGCGGTCGGGGCGGGGCGGGCCCCGCGCACGCCGGACGAGCGCGTCCTGTGCGGGCTGTTCGCCGAGGTGCTGGGGCTTCCCCCGGTCGGGGAGGCGGGCTCGGTCGGTGTGGATGACGGGTTCTTCGACCTCGGCGGGCACTCGTTGCTCGCCGTGCGGCTGGTCAGCCGGGTGCGGGCCGCGCTCGGCCGGGAGATCGCGGTGCGCGACGTGTTCCGCTGCCCGACCCCGGCGGCGCTCGCCGCCCTGGGGGCCAGCGCGGGCCGGGCCGCGGGCGGTCGGGCGGTGGAGACCCTGCTGCCGCTGCGCCGGGGCGGGGCGGCGACCCCGCTGTTCTGCGTGCACCCCGGCATGGGCTTGGCCTGGCCGTACGCGGGGCTGACCCGCCACCTCGGGCCTGACCAGCCCGTCTACGGCATCCAGACCCGCGAGCTGACCGGCGGCGCCACCGCCGGCTCGATCGCGGAGATGGCGGCCGAGTACCTGACCCTCGTCCGCGGTGTCCAGCCGCACGGTCCCTACCGGCTGCTGGGCTGGTCCTTCGGCGGGGTCGTCGCCCACGAGATGGCGGCCCAGTTGCAGGAGCGGGGCGAGGACGTCGAACTGCTCGCCCTGCTCGACTCCTACCCGGCCGTGCCCGGGGGCGCGGGGGACGGGCGCGAATTCCTCGGCGCCCTGTTCGACGACCCGGCGGCCATCACCGACACCACCCCGCCGGCGCTGGCCCGCGCCCTCCGCGACCGCGACCCGGTCCTGGCGGGCCTCGACCACGACGAGGTCACCACCCTCGTCACCGCCGCCGCACGGCACACCGCCCTGCTGCGCGACCACCGGCCCCGGCTGGTCACCGGCGGCGCCCTGCTCTTCCGCGCCACCCGGGGCAGCGGCCCCGCCCCCGACCGGTGGCACCCGCACCTGACCGGCGGGCTGACCCTCGTCGACGTCGACGCCACCCACCTCGGCCTGGCCGCCCCGGCCCCGCTGACCACGATCGGCGAGACCCTCGCCACCGCGCTGTCCACTCAACTCATCCGCTGAAACACCTGACACCAAAGGAGAAAGACCATGTCGAACCCCTTCGAGGACGCTGACGGCACCTACCTCGTCCTGGTCAACGACGAGGGCCAGCACTCCCTGTGGCCGTCGTTCGCGACCGTCCCCTCGGGCTGGACCGTGGCCCTGGCCGAGACCACCCGCGCGGCGTGCCTGGACCACATCGAGGCGAACTGGACCGACATGCGACCCAAGAGCCTGGTCGCCCAGTACGCCTGATCTGCCTGTCCGCCCCGGCCGCCCGGAAAACGGGTGGCCGGGGCAAAGGGGGCTGGGTACAAACAGCCCATGCGCCCGTACACCGGACCGGACGACCTGCGGTTGATGCAGGGCCTGGCCCAGCGGCTGTGGTCGCACCGCTCGCAGTGGCACATCGGCGACCTGGTCTGGCAGCGGTTCCAGCACCTGGGTCGGGAGCCGGAGTGGCCCACGGCGCTGTGGGAGGTCGACGGGAGGGTGGTCGCGTGGGGCTGGGTGCGGGAGCCCGGGGGGCTCGCCTACCAGGTCGACCCGGACTTCCCGGACCTCGCCGCTGAGGTCGTGGCGTGGGGCGAGCCGGAGGCGGTGTGGTTGATCGACGGGGAGGAGCACCTGGTCCCGGCCGGGTTCACGGCGCGGGAGGTCCGGTCCACCCACATGAGCCGGTCGTTGGCGGGGTTGCCCGAGCCGGTCCTGCCACCGGGCTTCCGGGTCGGGCCGGTTGACGACGTGGCGGCGCGGGTGGCGTGTCACCGGTCGGTGTGGCGCCCGTCGAGGGTGACCGAGGAGAGTTATCGGGTGGTGATGGGGGCGTGGCCGTATGAGCGGTCGCTGGACCAGGTGGTCGTCGCGTCGGACGGGACGGTGGCGGCGCAGTGCCTGGTGTGGGCCGACGAGGTGAACGCGGTGGGGGAACTGGAGCCAGTGGGGACGGTGGAGTCGTTTCGGCGGCTCGGGCTGGGGCGCGCGGTGTGCCTGGCCGCGATGCGGGCCGCTGCCGAGCGGGGGTGCGCGGAAGCCGTGGTGTACCCGGTGACGGGGTGGGCGCAGGCGTTCTACCGGTCACTGGGGTTCACGCCGTACGCCCGGACGCGGGCGTACCGGCCGTGAGGCAGGATGTCCGAGTGGACCTGCGCGCTGTCACTGACCAGGACTGGGGACGGGTCTGGCCGTTCATGCGGGAGATCATCGCCGCCGGCCAGACCTACACCCTCGCCACGGACCTCACCGAGGCCGAGGCTCGCGCGATGTGGCTGATCCCCACCGCCCTCGTCGCCGTGGCGGGCGACACGGTCCTGGGCATCGGCAAGTTCCACGCCAACCACGGCGGCAACGCCGACCATATCGCCAATGGCAGCTTCATGGTCGACCCCGCCCACGCGGGCAAGGGCGTCGGCCGCGCCCTCGGCGCCCGGGTGCTGGACGAGGCCAGGGCGGCGGGATTCACCGCCATGCAGTTCAACGCCGTCGTGTCCACCAACACCGCCGCCGTCCGCCTCTGGCGGTCCCTCGGCTTCGAGGTCGTCGCCACCCTGCCCGGGGGCTTCCGCCACCCGGTGCACGGGCCGGTGGGCCTGCACATCATGTACCGGGAGCTGTAGCGGCGGGACTGCCTGAATACTGCCGGTCCAACTACCGCTCGGGGGCTCTGGGCCGACCTAGCTTTGCGGCATGGCCTCGCGCAGTGGTGGTGCAGTCGGTGTGGTCGATGTGCTCGTCGCGGGCACGGTGTCGGACTCGCACACGTGGAACCTGATCTTCCTGCAGCTGTTCTGCGAGGAGCGCGGGCTGCGCGTGGCCAACCTGGGGCCCTGCGTGCCCGACGCGCTGCTGGTGGCCGAGACGGTGGCGCTGCGGCCCGGGGTGGTGGTGCTCAGCAGCGTCAACGGGCACGGGTACACCGATGGGCTGGTGACGGTCCAGGTGCTCAAGGCGGCGGTGCCCGACGCGCGGGTGGTGATCGGGGGGAAGCTGGGGATTGACGGGCGGGGGCGCGGCGAGTGGACCTCCGCGCTGGTCGACGCCGGGTTCGACGCGGTGTTCCAGGGCGGGGACCTGGAGGCGTTCGGCGACTACCTGGCCGGTGCGCCGCTGGCGGTGGGGTCATGAGCTTCGGGCGGTTCGTGCGGCGCGCGGGCGAGCTGGTCGTGCAGCCGAGGATGGGGTTCGGGGACCCGCACGCCATGCGGCGGGGGCTCATCGCCACGTGGGCGGCCGACGCGACGACCTGTGGGACGCTCACGCTCGACAGCTACACGCGGGTCAACGACCTCAAGGCGGCCGCTGACGCGTTGCGGGACGGGTCCCCGCTCAACGGCTACCCGATCGTCACCCACAGCGTCGACACCACCCGCCGCCTGCTCGAAGGCATCGCCCACGAGAGCTTCCCGGTGCAGGTGCGCCACGGGTCGGCGAAGCCACAGGACATCGTGCGGGCGTTGACGGCGGTGGGGCTGGACGCCACCGAGGGTGGGCCCGTGTCCTACTGCCTGCCCTACGGCCGCACCCCGCTGCGGGAGTCCATCGCGAACTGGCGTGAGACATGCGGGATCCTCGCCGACAGCGCGGAGACGCCGCACCTGGAGAGCTTCGGCGGCTGTCTGCTGGGTCAGTTGTGCCCGCCCAGTCTGCTCATCGCCGTCAGCGTGCTTGAGGGGATCTTCTTCACGCGCAACGGAATCCCCAGCGTGTCGCTGAGCTACGCGCAGCAGACAGACCCCGCCCAGGACGAGGAAGCCATCCGGGCCTTGCGCACACTCGCGGCCCGCCACCTGCCCACAGACGCCGACTGGCATGTCGTCCTCTACGGCTACATGGGCGTCTACCCCACAACCACGCACGGCGCGCTCAACCTGCTCAAGGCATCCGCCGAACTGGCAGCGCGCACAGGCACGGAACGGCTCATCGTCAAGACAGTCGCCGAATCGCAGCGAATCCCGACAGTCGAAGAGAACGTGCAAGCGCTGGAAGTCGCCGCTGCTGCTGCGAGAGCGCACACCCCCCAACCGTCCACGCGCGACACAGGCATCCTCGACGAAGCGTCAGCGCTCATCGACGCGGTGCTCAACCTCGACGACGACCTGGGCCGTGCCCTGGCCGAGGCCTTCGCGCGCGGCGTGCTCGACGTCCCGTTCTGCCTGCACCCCGACAACACCGGACAGGCCCGCAGCACCGTCGGCGACGACGGCACCCTGCGCTGGACCGCCACCGGGGCCATGCCCATCCCCCCGTCCGCCGCCGACCACCCGCTCACCTCGGAGCGCCTGCTCACCGCCCTGACCCACGTCGCCAGGGCGTTCGACCGCTGAACCCGGAGGAGCCAGCCATGTCCGAATCACCCCTGCCCCCGCTCGCCGAGCACCTGACCGCCCGGTCGACCGCGGCGGCCATGCGGGTGCAGCAGGAGGCGCTGCAGGCCGCTCGCGACCACCTGCGCTCCCTGGGCTTCCAGGAGCTGCTGCCGCCGCTGATCGGCCCGGTCACCGACCCGGGCGGGCGCGGCGCCAAGGCGCTCGACGTCGACTTCTACGGCCACCGCTACAAGATGATGACCAGCGCGATCCTCTACAAGCAGGCGTCGCTGCGCGGGTTCCCGAAGCTGTTCTACATCGCCCCCAACGTGCGGGTGGAGCCCGCCGAGACCGCGGGCACCGGGCGGCACCTGGTCGAGTTCCACCAGATCGACGTCGAGGTCGCCGGGGCCACCCGGGCCGGGGCCATGGGCGTGGCCGAGTCGCTGCTGACCCACGTGGTCGACCACGTGTGGCGCGCCGTCCCGGAGACGCTCACCGAGCTCGGCCGCGACCGCGAGTCCTTCGCCGAGCTGCTCGCCGGGCCGTTCGACCAGGTCACCCACCACGACGCGGTGGCGGGCCTGCGCTCGGTCGGGCACGACCAGAACCCGGACGGCGAGATCGATTGGGCGGGGGAGGAGCTGCTGTCGCACAAGGCGGAGCGGCCGTTCTTCATCACCGGCTACCCCAAGGGCTCGCGCGGGTTCTACGACCGCGAGGACCCCGACAACCCCGGCCAGTTGCGCAACTTCGACCTCATCGCGCACGGCGGGTTCGGCGAGCTGGTCAGCGGCAGCGAGCGCGAGGCCGACTACGCCACGATCGTCACCCGGATGCGCGAGAGCGGCGAGAACCCGGCCAAGTACGCCTGGTACCTGCGGGCCGCGCGCGAGGGCATCCCGGGCAGCGCCGGGTTCGGCATGGGCGTGGAGCGGCTGACCCGCTTCCTGACCGGCCTCGACGCGCTCTGGCAGGTCAGCGCGTACCCGAAGCTGCCGGGGGTGGCGACGCCGTGAGCGGCCTGACCACCATGGCGGCCGGGTTCCCCGAGGAGCAGGTCCGCGAGCGCGCCAGGACGGGCGCCGCCGCCGCGTTCCCGCCCGCCGACACCTACGGCGCCGGCGTCTTCGGCGCCGACCCGTCCACGCCGCTCGACGACCTGGACGTCGCGCGGCTCGTGCCGCCGGTGTTCATGCCGCGCAGGCTGGAGAAGCTGATCGACCTGGGGCGCGAGCCCGAGCACACCGACGTCGACCTCACCGCGGCCGTGGGCGGGTTCCGCTCGACGCTGCCGCTGTTCCTCTCGGCGTTCGGGTCGACCCGGATCGGCAGCCGCGAACTCGGCGTCGCCGCCAGCGCCCAGGCCGGGCGGCTGGGCGTCCCGATGGTCATCGGGGAGAACATGGTGCCGGTGCACGGGTTCGGCGGCTCGCCGATCCTGGCCAGGATCTCGGCCTACCTCGAGACCGTGGCCGACGGGGTCGGCGGCGTCGTGGTGCAGCAGAGCACCGAGGACGCCGACTCCGAGGTGTGGAACCTCGTCTACAGCTCACCCGCCGCCGCGCCGCTGCTGGAATCGGGGCGGCTCGCGTTCGAGCTCAAGGTCGGGCAGGGCGCCAAGCCCGGGCTCGGCGGCATGACCGTGCTCGACGCCGCCGAGGCCGCGCGGCTGGCGGACCGGTTCTCCCTGCACGACGTGTTCGGCACCGACGCGCGGCTGCGCTGCGCCACCCCCGGCACGTTCACCGAGGAGATCGTGCGCCAGCAGATCCGCTTCATGCGCAACAACTTCCCGCGCGCCCGGGTCTGGGTGAAGTTCCACCCCGGCCGCGACATCGGCCGTGCCGCCGAGGTGGCGTGGGCGGCGGGCGCGGACGCGGTCACCGTCGACGGGGCCGAGGGCGGCACCGGCTGGGCGCCCACCGCGTTCCTGCGGCACGTGGGGCTGCCGCTGGCCGAGTGCCTGCGCCGGATCGGCCCGCCCGCGGGCTGCCTGCTGGTGACCGGGCGGATGTGGGAGGGCAGCCGGGTCGTGCGGTCGCTGGCGCTGGGCGCCTCGGCCGCGGGCCTGGGGCGCGCCGCCCTGGTCGCGGTGGCCGAGGACCCCGGCGCCGGCCTGCTGCGGCTGGCCGAGTGCCTGGCGCTGGAGGCCAGGCTGCTGATCAGCGCGCTGGGCAAGTACGCCCCCGCCGACCTCGACGCCGACGACCTGTGGTGGCCGGGCACGCGGGCCGCCGACCGGGTCGCGGACCCGGTGCGGGGAGGGTGAGGTGGCTGACTCGGTCGGGATCGGGCGGGCCGGGGCGCTGCACGCGTTCTTCACCCCGTCGGAGGTGCCCGTGGTGACGGTGTGGCCGCCCTGGTGCCGGGCGGGCGCTGGGCGGGCCGCGCGGTGGACGCTGGCCGCGCACGGCCAGGCCCACCTCGGCGGGGACCTGGTGGTGGTGTCCGACGTGGAGCACCACCTGGCCGCGCGGCTGGCCGCCGCGCGCGCCGTGGACGACGCCGTGCTCAGGGGGAGGAGGCCGCGATGACCGCCGTGCGTGGTGAACAGGTCCGGGAGCGGACCGACTGGCCCCGGATGGGGACCCTGGTCAGCGGGCAGGCGGTGTCGCTGATCGGCGACAGCATGCTGTCGATCGCGCTGTCCTGGAGCGCGGTTCGCCTGGGCGGCGCGGGCGCGGTCACCCTGCTGATGCTGTGCTCGACGCTGCCCAAGGCCGTGATGCTGCTGGTCGGCGGGGCGGTCGCGGACGCGCTCGGGCCGCGGTTCACCCTGCTGCGCACCACCTCCGGGCGCGTGGTGCTGCTGGCGCTGGGCGCGGTCGGGGTGCTGGTGGCCGAGTCGCTGCCGGTGCTGGCGGTGATCGCCGTCGTCGAGGGCGTGCTGCTCGGACTGGGCGGGCCGTCGTTCGGCACGATCCTGCCCCGGCTGGCCTCGGGCGACGACCTGCTGCGCGCCAACTCCGGGTACTCCACGGTCACCCGGCTCGCCCCGATCCTCGGCGCCCCGCTCGGCGCCGCGCTGATCGCCGTGGGCCACCTGTGGATGGCCATGGCGGTGGTGTCGCTGACCTGCGCGGTGGCCCTGGCGTGCCTGGCGCACGTGACCCGGGGGATGCGGGCGCGGCCCGACCCGGCCAGGACCCCGCTGCTGCGGCGCTCCCTCGACGGGTTCCGGGTGCTGGGCCGCTCGACGCGGCTGCGCAGGCTGTTCGTCTCCTCGTTCCTCATCGACTTCTGCTTCGGCTGGCCGCTGCTGGCCGCGGTCCCCCTGCTGGCCGTCGAGCGCGGCTGGGGCGTGGGCGCGGTGGGCTCGGTGATCGCCGCGTTCAGCGGCGGCGCGCTGGCCTCGACCGCCCTCGGGGCCGCTGTCGCGCACCGGCTGCCGCTGTTCGCCCGGCTGGTCGTGAGCGGGTTCGTGCTGGCCGCGGCGCTGCTGGCGATGGCGTTCGCGCCGGACCCGGTCGTGCTGTCGGCCATCGCGTTCGGCGCCGGGGCCGCGTCCGGCTTCAACGGCCCGGCGACCGTCACCCTGTTCCAGGCCGCCGCCCCACCGGGGCAGATGGGCTCGGCGATGGCGGCGCTGGCGCTGGCCGGGATCGGCACCGCGCCGTTCTCCGCCGCCGTGTTCGGCGGGTTGGCGCTGCTGGTCGGGGTGCAGGCGACCTGGGTGACCTGCGGGGTGATCGCCTTCGCGGGACCGGTGGTCGGGATCCTCGCGCTGCGGACGCGGTAGCCGGGGTTGCGGGGACCCCGCGGGGTCCGGAGAGTGGGGGTGTGCGCTACTCGGTCAACATCCCCAACTTCGGAGACTTCGCGGACCCGCGGGCGGTGGCGGACCTCGCCGCCGCGGCCGAACGGGCGGGGTGGGACGGCCTGTTCGTCTGGGACCACCTGCGCGGGTTCCGGCAACCCCGGCCCGAGGTCGGGGACCCGTGGGTCCTGCTGACCGCCGCCGCCCTGGCCACCTCGACGCTGACCATCGGCACGCTCGTCACCCCCGTCGCCCGGCGCCGCCCGCACCAACTGGCCCGCGTGGTCACCACCCTCGACCGGCTCACCGGCGGGCGCGTGGTCCTCGGCGCCGGGCTGGGCGCGCCGCTGGACGAGGAGTTCGGCGCCTACGGCGAGCCCACCGACCCGAAGGTCGTCGCCGCGCTGCTCGACGAGGGCTTGGACCTGCTCAACCGGTACTGGAGCGGCGAGACCGTCACCCACGACGGCCCGGCGCACAAGGTCGACGGTGTGCGGCTGCTCCCGACGCCGGTGCAGCGGCCGAGGGTGCCGGTCTGGGTCGCGGGCTACTGGCCCAACAAGCCGCCGATGCGCCGGGCCGCGCGGTGGGACGGTGTCGCGCCCATGTTCGCCGACGCCGACCACGGGTTCGCGCCGTCGGTGGCCGCCGTGCGCGACCTGGTCGACTACGTCGGCTCGCACCGCGAGGGCGGCGGGCGCTTCGACGTGGTGGTCGGCGGGGCGACGCCGCTGACCGGGGGCGTCGACGTCGTGGGGCCGCTCGCCGAGGCGGGCGCGACCTGGTGGGACGAGCGGGTGCCGGTGGACAGCCCGGACCTGGACCGGCTCGACGCGGTGCTGCGCCGGGTCGAGGCGGGGCCGCCGCGCTAATCCGATTGCGGTGGGGCTCGGCGGGGCCCACAGTGGGGTGTGCGCTACTCGGTGAACATCCCCAACTTCGGCGACTTCGCGGACGCGCGCGCGGTGGCGCGGGTGGCGGCCGCGGCGGAGCAGGCGGGGTGGGACGGCCTGTTCGTGTGGGACCATGTCGTGCACATCAAGGCCAAGCGCCGCGCGCTGGGCGACCCGTGGATCCTGCTGGCCGCCGCCGCGCTGGCCACCTCGACGCTGACCCTCGGCACGCTCGTCACCCCGGTCGCCCGCCGCCGCCCGCACCAGGTGGCGCGCCAGGTCGCCACCCTCGACCACCTCACCGGCGGCCGGGTCGTGCTCGGCGCCGGGCTCGGGGCCCCGCTGGCCGACGAGTTCGGCGCGTTCGGTGAGCCGACCGACCCGGTCGCCCTGGCCGGGCTGCTGGACGAGGGGCTGGAGCTGATCGACCGCTACTGGACCGGCGAGCCCGTCACCCACTCCGGCCCGCACTTCCGGGTGGACGACGTCGCCCTCCTGCCCACCCCGGTCCAGCGCCCGCGCGTGCCGGTCTGGGTGGCGGGCTACTGGCCCAACAAGCCGCCGATGCGCCGCGCCGCGCGCTGGGACGGCGTCGTCCCGATGTTCCTCTCGGCCCGGCACGGGGTCTTCCCGCCCGTGGCGCAACTGCGCGACCTCGTCGACTACATCGGCGAGCGGCGACCAGGCAGCGGCCCCTTCGACGTCGTGGTGGGCGGCCCGACCCCGCCGACCGGCGGGGCCGACCTCGTCGCGCCCCTGGCCGCGGCCGGGGCGACCTGGTGGGACGAGCGGCTGCCCATGGACAGCCCCGACCAGGACAAGCTCGGGCCGGTGCTGCGCAGGGTCGAGGCCGGGCCGCCGCGCTGAGTGCGAGAATCCACCGGGCCACGGGTGTAGGGATCGCGGGCCTGGCTCCGACCCCCTGGCGAACCCCGAGCGGAGCACCAGGAGGAACCCGTGAAGTTTCTGTTGATCATGCACATGAACCCGGCCGTGTGGGACGGGCTGACCGAGGCCGAGCGCAAGGCCGTCATGGCCGGGCACGAGGGCTTCATCACCGAGGTCACCGAGTCCGGCGAGCTGCTCGGCACCCAGGCCCTCGGCGACCCGTCGACCAGCGCGGTCGTCCGGGTCCGCGACGGCGTGCCGGTGGTGACCGATGGCCCGTACGCGGAGGTCAAGGAGTACCTCGGCGGCTTCTACCACATCGATGTCGACAGCCGCGAGCGCGCGCTGGAGCTGGCGGCGAAGATCCCGGACGCGGCCGTCGACGGCCTCGGCGTCGAGGTCCGGCCGGTGATGTTCGCAGCGGGCCCGGACCTGTGAGCCGGGCGGTCGGGGACCTGGTGCGCGAGCTGGCGCCCCGGGTCCTCGGCCTGCTCGTGCGCAGGCACGGCCGGTTCGACATGTGCGAGGACGCCGTCCAGGAGGCCCTGCTCGCCGCGGGCGCCCAGTGGCCGCGCGACGGCGTGCCGGACAACCCGTGGGGCTGGCTGGTCGCGGTGGCCTCGCACAAGGTGGTCGACGCCTTCCGCGCGGAGGCGGCCAGGACCCGGCGCGAGGCCGCCGTCGCGGCCATGGAGCCGGTCGAGGCGCCGCTGGTCCCGGACGCGGACGACACGCTGTCGCTGCTGTTGCTCTGCTGCCACCCCGAGCTGACCGAGCCCTCCCAGGTCGCCCTGACGCTGCGCGCCGTCGGCGGGCTCACCACGGCCCAGATCGCGCGGGCCTTCCTGGTCCCCGAGGCGACGATGGGGCAGCGCATCACCCGGGCGAAGGCCAAGATCCGCCAGGCCGGGTTCGGCGGGGCGGGCGGCCCGGAGCGGGTCCGGGCCGTGCTGCACGTGCTCTACCTGATCTTCAACGAGGGCCACACGGCGTCCTCGGGCACGGCGCTGCACAACGTCGAACTGTCCGCCGAGGCGATCCGGGTGACCCGCCTGGCCCACCACCTGCTGCCCGCCGACGGCGAGGTCGCGGGCCTGATGGCGCTCATGCTGCTCACCGACGCCCGGCGCCGCGCCCGCACCCGGCCGGACGGGTCGCTGGTGCCGCTGGCCGAGCAGGACCGGTCGTCGTGGGACCGGGAGCAGATCGCCGAGGGCACCCTGCTCATCGAGCGCACCATGGCCACCGCGGCCCTGGGGCCCTTCCAGGTGCAGGCGGCGATCGCGGCTCTGCACGCGGAGGCGCCGAGCACTGCTGCCACGGACTGGGCGCAGATCGCCGTGCTCTACGGGATCTTGGAACGGCTGGCGCCCGGGCCGGTGGTGACCCTGAACCGGGCCGTGGCCGTCGCCGAGGCCTCCGGGCCCGCGGCCGGGTTGCGGTTGCTCGCCTCGGTGGCGGCCGAGCTGGGCGGGCACCACCGGTTCGCCGCCGTGCGGGGACACCTGTTGGAGATGGCGGGGGACACCGAGTCGGCGCGGGAGGCGTACCGGACGGCCGCGCGGCTCACGCTGAGCCTGCCGGAGCGCCTGCACCTGGAGTCCCGAGCCGCCCGCCTGGGTCTTGGGGACGGCGCCGGGGCGGGGTGAGGGGCCGGCCGCCCGGGCGGCCGAGGACCCGCGCGAGCCGTCGGCTCCGCGCACCCGATGACCACGCCGCCCCGAACCTGTGCCGGTCGAGGCCTGGATGCCGCACCCGTCGGCCAACGGCGGGTCGACGAGCAGGTGCGCGAACGCGATCTGGCCGGGCGGGGTTGACCACCGCGCGCAGGCGCGTCAGCCGGGTGTGCCACGGACCCGGGGCGGCCGACCGGCCCAGCCGGGTGCGGGGGTGAGCACGACCGCGGGATCGGCGCGCGCCTCGACCAGCGAGGCGCACAGGCCTCGGCCGTGGCGTGGAAGAGCCCCGGATCGGCCCTGGGAGGAGACCACCCGGCGCTTGTACGGTCCGGGAATGCTTCGGGGGAGCGCGTTCGCCGCCTTGGCGATGATCATGGTGGGCAGTTCGGTCGCGGTGGTCGGCCTGCTCAGGGACTTCCCGGTCCACGCGGGTCAAGCCCTGCGGTTCGGCCTGGCCGCGGTGCTGCTGCTGATCGTGCTCAAGGCGCTGCGACGGCGCGGTGGTCAGGCTCCCCCGAGGGTCGCCGCGGCTGACTGGGTCCGCGTCACCGTGCTGGCCGCGCTGGGGATGGTCGGGTTCAACGTCGCGCTGACGGAGGCGGGCAAGCACACCGACCCGGCGCTGGTCGGGGTGATCGTGGGGTGCGCGCCGATCGTCATTACGCTGGTCAGCCCGCTGGTGGCGCGCGGTCGGCCGACCGGGCGGCTGGTGCTCGCGGGCGTCGTGGTCGCGGCGGGGGCGGCGGTCGCGCACGGCTTCGGGTTGGGCGGGAGTGCCCTGGGAGTCCTGCTGTCGGTGTGCGCGCTGCTGGGCGAGGTCGCGTTCGCGCTCGTGGCCGCGCCGCTGCTGCCCCGGCTCGGGGCGCTGCGGGTGTCCACCTGCGCGTGCGTGGCGGCGGTCCCGCTGTGCCTGGTGGGGGTGGTGGTCACCGGGGAGGTCGCGCGGCCGGACGGGACCGAGGTGCTGGCGCTGCTGTGGCTCGCGGGGGCGGTCACCGCGTGCGCCTACGTCTGCTGGTTCACCGCCGTGGCGGCCATCGGCCCGGAGCGGGCGGGGCTGTTCACCAGCCTGGTGCCCGTCAGCGCCGTCGCCCTCACCGCCGTGCTCGGCGTCGGGGACCCGACCCTGGGCCACGTGCTCGGCGCGGCCTTCGTCCTCGCGGGTCTGCTCATCGGCATGTGGGCCGCGCCCGACACGCGACCTAGCGGCTCGATGCGGCGGGGAGCTCCTTGGGCTGGTCCTCGTCGGTTGTCGCCTTGAACCAGTCGAAGGGGCCGGTGGGCAGTTCGGGGTCTTCGAGGCGGTGGCTGTGGCCGGTCCCCTCGACGTCGAGGCGGGGCAGGATCCGGTTGACCCACTCGGGCAGCCACCAGTTGGCCTTGCCGAAGATGGTCATGACGGCGGGGACCAGGGCGATGCGGATGATGACCGCGTCCAGCAGGACCGCGACCGTCAGGCCCAGGCCGGACTCCTGCACGACGCGTTCCCCGGTGGTCACGAAGGACACGAAGACCAGGGCCATGATCAGGGCGGCGGCGGTGATCGTGCGGCCGGTGGCGGCGAGGCCGTTGACCGTGGCCTCCACGGTGTCGCCCCGGCGGTGGTACTCCTCCTGGATCCGGCTGACCAGGAACACCTCGTAGTCCATCGATAGGCCGAATAGACCCGCGAAGAGGAACACCGGGATGTAGGGCTCGATCGGGCCGGTGTCGGCGATGCCGAACCAGCCCCACTGGAACACCGCGACCAGCACGCCGAACATCGCCGCGGCGGCGAGCAGGTTCATCACCGCCGCGGTGAGCGGGATCAGGATGCTGCGGAAGACCAGCACCAGCAGCAGGAACGAGATCGCCACGACGGTGAACAGGAACAGCGGCAGGCGGTCGGTGATGGCCTCGGAGAAGTCGGTCTGCACGGCGGTCACACCGCCGACGTAGAGCTGGGCGCCGCTCGTGCCCGCGGCGGTCGGGATGACCTGGTTGCGCAGGTTGTCGACCAGGGCGCTGGTGGCCTCGTCCTGCGGGGACGCCTTCGGGTAGACGATGACGGCGGTGATCTGGCCGCCCTGCTTGGTCGGGGTGACCACCGGCGGCACGGCCTGCGCCACGTCGGGGTGGGTGGCCAGCTCGCGGTGGACCTTCTCGGCCGCGGCGCGCTCTTCCGGGGTGTCGGCGCGGCCGACGACGACCAGCGGGCCGGTGAAGCCGGGGCCGAAGCCCTCGGCCAGCATGTCGTAGGACTGCCTGCTGGTGGACTCCTCCTTGAGCAGGCCCGCGTCCGGGATGCCCAGGCGCAGCGAGAACACCGGGATCGTCATGATGCCGATGACCAGCAGCGCGAGCAGCGTGGACAGGTACGGCCTGCGGGTGACCGCCCGCGCCAGCGCGCCCCAGCGCCGCCCCTCGGGGAGCACCTTGCGGTGGCGCAGGGACATGTCGCGGCGCACCGACGAGGACAGGATGCGCATTCCCAGCACCTTGAGCAGGGCGGGGAGCAGGGTCAGGGCGGCGAACATGGTCATCAGCACCGCGATGGAGGAGCTGATGGCGATGCCGTCGAGGAAGCTGATGCCGACGGTGAACTGGCCGAGCAGCGACACGCAGACGGTCACGCCCGCGAACAGCACGCTGCGCCCGGAGGTGGCCGCCGCCAGGGCCAGGGCGTCCTCCTGGCGGGCCCCGCCCACCAGGGCTTGTCTGTACCTGGTGACGACGAAGAGGGCGTAGTCCACCCCGACGCCCAGGCCGAGCAGGATCACGATCTCCTGGCTGACCGTCGGCACGTCCATGACGTGGGTCATCAGCCCGACCACGCCGATCGCCGTGCCCACGGAGATCACCGCGGTGACGATCGGCACCAGCATCGAGAACAGCGACCCGAAGGTGAACAGCAGCACGATCGCTGCCGCGAGCAGGCCGAACCCGGCGTCGTCGAGGTTGGGCGGGCCGATCGTGCGGGTGGCGACCGCGCCGTCCACGGCGACCTTGAGCACCCCGCCCGAGGCGGCCTTGGCGGTCGCGACGAAGTTGTCGGCCTCCTCCTGGGTCAGGTCGTCGGCCTTGACGTCGAGGGTGACGGTGGCGAACGCGACCTGCTGCCCCGGCGAGATCTGCGCCCGCCCGGCCTCGGAGTAGGGGGAGACGACCGCGGCGACGTGCGGCAGCCTGGCGATCTCGGCCAGCATCGGCTCGACCCTGGCCTGCACCGACGGGTCCACGACGGACACCCCGTCGGTCTTGACCACGACCCGCTCCTGGGCGCCGCCGATCCCGCCGGCGCTGTCGGCCAGCAGGTCCTGGGCGGTGCTGCTGTCCGACGCGGGCAGGGCCAGCACGTCGCGGAAGTCGATGCCCGCCGACTGGGCCCCGTAGGTGGCCCCGGCCAGCACGGCGAGCCACAACACGATGACGAGTCGCGCGTGGCGGTAGCAGAAGATCGCGAGAGCCCGCACGGGCAGCAGCCTAGTTCACCCGGTGACCGGGCAACACGTGCGCCGGTGACAAAAGCGCACGGCGAAGTTGTGCCGGTCCGATCGCCGGTCGGCAGCCCGGTCGGCTCCGACCGCGCCTGGCACCTCCAGTGTGCGCTCGCGCGCCCGGAAAGTCACCGCCCCAACGGAGTACTGCCGCTCACCCGGTCGAGGGGTGTTCGGGAAAGGATCGGCGGAGGGCATGATCATGTGGGGCGGCGCCGCCGCGGCGAGGTCGAGAGCGACCCGGGGTGCTCGGAGTCCTCCGAGTGCGACAACAGCGTCCCGCCGCGGGGATGCGGGACCGCCCGGCAACCGGGTGAGCGCTTGTCCGGGCCCGCCGGTGACTCCACGTGGTACGTTTGAGTTTCACTGAACTTGTTGGCATTGAGGGAATTCTCGCCAGTTCGTGGGACGTGGTCCGGGTGAGCCTGTTCGGTCGCGATCCACTCGAGGTCGGGTGCGCGGATTTGTGTCGCCGCGTGATCAACCGGCTGTCGGTCGGTGACAAGGTTGGGGGCGCGTCATTTTCCGCGCTGTTCACCGGTTGGTTTTCCCTTGCCTAGTCAGCTATTGCGTGGTTACGCTCCAAATACGCGCCGACCGGTTCGGTTCAGGTCGGAGCCAGCACTCTCTCATTATCCCTGCTTATTGTTTCCGTTTCCTTCGTGCGTATTCAGCGAGGAGTTTCGCATGTCCCGGAACAGGTTCGCGGCCGCTGCCGCAAGCGCGCTCGGCATCGCCGCGCTCGTCGTCATCCCCGCCGCCACCGCCCAGGCCGCGCCCGCCGAGGCGGCCCTCGGCACCCAGTCGGTGATCACCAAGCAGATCACCTTCAGCTGCACCTACCCGCTGATCGGCGCCCGCGACGTCCCCGCGACGGTCACCGCGACCTTCCCGGACACCGTGGCCGCGGGCTCGCCCATCCACACCACCGACTTCTCCGTCGCCGTCGAGCTGGACTCGCTCACCCTGCAGGCCCTGTCCCTGATCGGGGCCACCACGGTCGAGGGCACCTCGACCGCCGGGGTCGACCTGGACGTCAACGGCACCGAGCTGGGGGTCACCCTGCCCGGCCTGACCATCCCGGTCACCAACATCGCGGGCCCGGCCCCGGTCGCCCTGAACATCACCGGCGCGGTGCCCTCGCTGACGGTCAAGGCCCCCGGCCAGGTGGACATCGCCATCGGCAACACCTTCACCGGCAAGATCACCCCGAGGACCGCCACCGGCGCCGAGACCGGCTTGGGCACCTTCGACCTGAACTGCTCGCAGAACGCGGGTCAGGACCCGTCGCTCGTCTCGATCCCCGTCACCTGATCCAGTGAGTTACTGAATGTGAATGGACCCCGGGCGCAGTCGGCCCGGGGTCCATTCACATTCAGTAACTTGGCCTATTGTTTTCCGGCCGGATATGCGCCTCAGCGCCAAGGCGGATCCGGGGTCGGCGGGACCGGCGGTTCGGTGGCCGGGTCCGGCGAGGGGATCGGGTCCGGGTTCGGGTTCGGCGCCGGGGCGGGCGACGGGATCGGGTCGGCGGGGCCGGGGTCCGGCTGTGGGTGCGACATGGGGATGAGGTACCCGCTGCCGTATGGCTCAATCAGCGGTGCCACTCGATCGCACGGCCGTCGGCGGGACGTGCCGACGCAGGCGGCACCCCCGGCCTCCCACCGGTGTCACACTCCGGCGGGCTGTCCCGTCCTAGTGGTGTGGACGAGTTCGAGAGCGTGCGGGACCGGCTGACCTCCGTGGCCTACGGCATCACCGGGGACCGCGGCGCGGCCGAGGACGTGGTGCAGGAGACGTGGTTGCGCCTCGCCCGCGCCGCCGAGCCGGTCGACGACGTGGCCGGGTGGTGCGTCGTGGTCGCCTCGCGGCTGGCCCTGGACGTGGTGCGGTCCGCGCGGCACCGGCGGGAGCGCTACGTCGGGCCGTGGCTGCCCGAGCCGCTGGTGGAGCCGGACGCCGACCCGGCCGACCGGGTCACGCTCGACGAGTCGGTGAACCTGGCGCTGATGGTGGTGCTGGAGACGCTGACCCCCGCCGAGCGCACGGTGTTCGTGCTGCACGAGGTGTTCGGCACGCCGCTGACCGAGGTGGCGCTGGTGGTCGGGCGCACCCCGGCCGCGGTCCGGCAGCTCGCCTCGCGGGCCCGGCGGCACGTCGCGGACCGGGCACCGAGGTTCGAGCCGGACCCGGGGCGGCAGAAGGCCGTCGTGTCGGCGTTCGCCAGGGCCTGCGGCGGCGACGACCTCGACGCCCTGCTGGCCCTGCTCGACCCCGGCGTCGTCCTGCGCACCGACGGGGGCGGCGTCATCACCGCCGCGCGCAACCCCGTCGTCGGCGCCGACCGCGTCGCCCGGTTCCTGCTGGGCGTGCACCGCAAGAACCCCGCCGCCCTGCGGCTGGTCCGGGTCAACGGCGCGGCGGGCCTGCTCCGCGTGCGCCACGGCCTGCTCGACGGCGTCTTCGCCCTCACTGTCGCCGACGGTCGGATCACCGCCGTCGACATCGTTGTCAACCCCGACAAACTGGCCCGCGTGCGGGCCGAACACCTGGAGGACAAGTGACCGACACCGAGTTCGCTCCCCGCCTGGACGTCAAGGCCCACGCGGGCGAGGCCTACAAGCACATGTTCGGCCTGGAGCGCTTCGTCGCCGACAGCGCGCTGCCCAGGACCATCCACGCACTGGTCAAGCTGCGCGTCAGCCAGATGAACGGCTGCGCGTTCTGCGTCGACATGCACGCCCACGACCTCAAGGCGGAAGGGGAGGTCGACGAGCGGCTGCACTCGGTCGTGACCTGGCGCGAGGCCCCGTTCTTCACCCCGCAGGAGCGCGCCGCGCTCGCCCTCGCCGAGGAGGCCACGGACCTGGGGCGCCACGGCGTCGGGGACGAGGTCTGGGCCGATGCCCGCAAGCACTTCGACGACGAGCAGGTCGCCGCGCTGGTGGTCGCCATCGCCACCATCAACGCCTGGAACCGCTTCGGCACCATCTTGCGGCTGGTGCCGGGGTCCCTGCGCAAGGGGTGACCGGCTGAAGGACGAGGTCGTCGAGTAGTCGGCTCGTTGGGGTGGATCGGGTTGCTCGGGGGAGGCGATCCACCCCAGCGAGCGGTAGGCGGTGCCGACTCGCGGTGCGGTGGGCGGGGGAGCTACGGGGTGGGCTCGTCCAGTTCGGCCCTGTCCGGGGTGGTCGTGGCCTCCACGGCCGTTTTGGGGAGCACCACGGTGGTCTCGGCCGTGCGCCCGCGGAGGGTGACTGTCTCCGCGGAAGTCCAGAGGGTGGCCTCGGCCTCGTTGGCCGAGGCCTGAGCGGCGGCGGAGGCGATGAGCCTGCCGGGGTAGGACTTGGCGAGTTCGGTGAGGCGGGCGGCCTCGTTCACGGGGTCGCCGATGACGGTGTACTCGAAGCGGCGGGTGTCGCCGATGTTGCCCGCCACCGCGGGGCCGGTCGCCACGCCGATGCCCGCGGGGCACTCGGGGACCTCGGCGGGCAGGCGGGCGGCGATGGCGCGGGCGGCGGCGAGGGCCTGGCCCGCGTGGTCGTCGAGGGGCATGGGGGCGCCGAAGATGGCCAGCGCGGCGTCGCCGATGAACTTGTTGACCAGGCCGCCGTGGGCGTCGACCTCGTCGACGATGACGGTGAAGAACCGGTTGAGCAGCTCCACGACCTCGGTCGGGGGGCGGGTGGCGGCCAGGGTGGTGGAGCCGACGATGTCGACGAAGACCACCGACACCTCGCGCACCTGCCCGCCGAGGCGCTCGACGTCGGCGGCCACGGCGACCTCGGCCACCTTCTGCCCGACGTGGCGGCCGAACAGGTCGCGGATGCGCTCGCGCTCGCGCAGCCCGGCCGCCATCCGGTTGAACCCGGCCTGCAGCAGGCCCAGCTCGGTGCCGTCGAACACCGGGATCTCGGTGTCGAAGTGGCCGCGCTCGACCCGGGCCAGGCCGTCGCGCACCGAGTCGATCGGGGCGATGGTGGCCCGCGCGTTGAAGATCATCACCAGTAGGCCGACGACCAGCACGATGCCGCCGAGCACGATCATGGTGACCGCGAGCTGGGTCGGGGTCACGTTCCCCCGGGCCAGCGCGAAGATCCCGACCGTGACCACGCCCGCGACCGGCACGCCGGTGCCCAGCGCCCAGAACAGCAGCAGCCGGGCCGAGACCCCGGCGCCGACCACGCGCCCGAGCGGGTCGCCGTGCAGCGCCCGCGCCGCCACCGGGCGCAGCGCGAACTCGCTGAGCAGGTAGGCGTTGGCGCACACGGTGATCCCGCTGAACCCGACGGTGAACCCGATGGAGGAGGCCAGCTCGGGCTGCGTGATCACGGTGACGACGGTGAACACGATGGTGCCCACGCCCCACAGCGTGGCCTGCATGAGCGTCAGGCCCAGCGGCACCAGCAGGGTCGCGCGCCGGTCGGTCTCGGTCGGCTCGCGCTGCTCGATGGCCCAGCGCAGCGTCTTCAACGCCCGGCCGGTGCCCCAGACGGCGCCGACGATCAGCGCCGCGACGACGTAGGCGGGCACGGCGATCGCCAGCGCCAGCGCGGTGCCGCTGGTCATCTCCGGCGCCGGGATGACGAAGCCGGACAGCGCGATCACCACGACCGCCCCGATGATGTTCGCCGCGACCAGTGTGATCGTCAGCAGTGCCTGCACCCTGATCCGCAGCACCAGGCCCTGTTGGCCCTCCGGACCCAGCAACACTGAACCGAAGGGAGCCCGCCCCTCACCCATCGCGCCCCCGTCCCTTAACCTACTCATGAGTAGGTTAACCGGGCTGTCAACTGGTCCGGGCGACCTTAGCGGAGGTCGACCGGCGGCGCGGCCAGCGCGCGGGCACCGCGAACCAGATCACGCCGATCAGCACCGTCGGTATGCCCGCGACGACGAACGTCCACACGCCGCCCAGCACCATCTCCGAGATCAGCAGCAGCGCCGCGGCGATGGCGCCCGCCAGGCAGGTCAGGCCAGCCACCGTGGTGCGGTTGGCCTGGCGCATGATCCGGGGCCGCTGGCCGCAGCGGAACGACAGCCGGTGCCAGGCGACCGGCGCGGTCAGCAGGCACACCGCCGCCACCGCGAACAGCACCGCGACCAGGTGCGTGCCGCGCTCGAACGCCCCGGTCCGCTCCTGGTAGACGTCGGTGAACGTGATCGACAGCAGGAAGCCGAACAGGATCTGCACGCCCGCCTGGGCGACCCGCAGCTCCTGCAGCAGCTCGTTGACGTTGCGGTTCAGCCGCTCCTGCGCTGTCTCCGACTCGGCGTCGTCGTTCATCTACATCCCATCGATGAGCGCTCTCGCCAGTGCCGTGCCCGAAAGCCACGCCGTCTCCACGCGGGGAGGGCCCCACGCGTCGCCGACGAGCCCGACACCGTCGGTCAGCAGGAACGGGGCCCCGGCCGGGTGGGCGGGGGTGGCGAAGGTCCAGCGGTGCACGTGCGTGGTCATCGGCGCGGGGAGGTCGAACAGCGCGCCGACCGACTCGGCCACCCCCGGGGCCGCCGCGTCGGGGTTCTCGAGGTGGCCGCCGGTGAAGTCCGGGGTGGTGTGGGCGACGAGCACGGGGGCGGCGTCACCGCGCCGCGAGCCGTCGTCGGAGACCGACTGGAGCACCGGGTGGCCGTTGACGAAGGCGGACTTGAAGTCCGACCACGTCCGGTCCGCGTACTCCAGGGTCACCGCCAGGGCCGGGTGCCAGCGCTGCTCGGCGGCGGCGCGGTGCGCGGGGTGGCCGGCCGGGAGCAGGCGCGCGGCCTGCGGGCCGGGCATGGCGAGCACGACCGTGCCGGTGACCTCCTCAGCGGTCGCGGTGTGGCCGGTGGTGACGTCGAGGCCGGTCGCGAGGTCGGCGACCAGGCGGCGCAGGCCGCCGGGGGCGGCGAAGCGGGTCGGGCCGGTCTTGCGCTCGCGGGTGTCGCCCTCGATCGCCAGCAGGGTGTCGGTCCAGGGCAGGGCGAGTCCGCGCGCGGTCCAGTCGTCCACCACGGCCCGGAAGCCGGGGTCGCGGGCGGTGAGGTAGGCGGCGCCGATGTCGGTGGGACGGCCCGCGTAGCGCTTGGTCGCGAGCCTCCCCCCGACGACGTGCCCGCGTTCGACCACGCGGACACCGACCCCGGCGTCGTGCAGGGCGCGGGCGCAGGCGATGCCGGAGATGCCCGCCCCGATCACCAGGACCGCCACGGCGGCCTCAGAACCGGGTCGCCGCGAGCCAGGCGGACCAGGCAGCCCGGTCGCCGACCACGTCCAGGGCGTCCGACTCCGGCCTGCCCGCCACCGCGAGCAGCAGGTCGGCGACCGGACCGCGTACCGCGACGTCGGCCTTGGCGTGGCTGTGGTCCCACCGCGCACCGTCCCCGTCGGACACGACGAGCCACTCGCCCGCGCCGTCGTGGGCGTGCAGGTGCAGCGACAACGGGGGGGTCCCCTTGTGGACGGCCAGGTCGAGGAACTCCGAGACCCCGTCGGCGGCGACGGCGGGCTCGATGTCGAACGGGACGCCGAGGGCCAGCGCGGCGTCGCCCAAGTGGACGGTGACGTCGTGCAGCCGCCTGCGCACCCACCACTGGGCGGGGCGGGGGCCGACGAACGTCCACACCGGCTCGTCCGGGCCGGTGGCCGCGATCGCGTCGAACAGCGCGACCGGGCCCTGCTCCAGCCACGGGACCAGTCCGCCCTCGGGCGGCTTGCCGCCGGGCACCTGGCGGGGGTCGAGCGCCTCGGTCGCCCGGTCGCGGATCATGGTCGTGGCCCAGAGCGTGCCCCGGCCGACGTGGCGCGACAACTGGGTCAGCGACCAGCCGGGGCAGGTGGGCACCGGGGTCTCGGGGGCGCCGGGTGCGACGGTCCCGGCGAAGCGGCGGGTGTACTCGACGAGCGCGGCGGCGTGGTCGATGGGAGGCATGCCCCCGATCAAACCGCACCGGGCGGTTGTCCGCTGTCAGGTGGTGACGCGGGTTCCGTTGCTCACGGCTGCTCCAGGGAGAGGTGGGCGTCCGGGGTCCGCCGCACCGCAGACCCCGGACTGGGGACCGGGAGCGGGCTGGATTCACTGGCTCGCTCACCAACGGGTGAATGATGCACATTCTGTGCTCGGGTTGGCCAGCAAAGAGGGGCGCGTATCACTCGAATGGCGCAAGTGCGCCGGTCAGAGCCAGCCACGCTGAGCTGCGGCGACTCCGGCTTGGAACCGGGTGGTCGCGCCCAGTTGGGCTTGCAGCACCGCCACCCGGCGCACCACCGTCCGCCGGGACAGCCCCAGCCTGCGGGCGATGGCGTCGTCGGTGGCGCCCGCGGCCATCAGCGCCACGACCCGCCGGTCGCGGTCGGAGATCTCGTGCCCGTCGGCAACGGTCACCGGCACCGACAGCGTCCACAACGACTCGAACGTGCTCGCCAGCGCGGCCACCAGCGGCGCCGACGCGATCAGCATCGAGGTCCCGCCGACCGCCAGCAGCGCCCGGTCGTCGTCGGCCAGCACCAGTCCCATCGGCGGCGCGGCCAGTGTGCGCAGCACCTCGCCCGCGGCGGGCGCGAGGGCGTCGGGGGTGTAGGCGGGGTGGATCGTGCGGTAGCGCACCCCGGCGGCGATCCGCTCGGCCCGCGCCTCCGCGCGCGTCTCCCGCAGCGCGGCGGACTCCCGCGCCGCCGCCGCGTCGCCCTGCTCGATCGAGCGCACCTGGGCGCGGGCGCCGCGGTGCAGCGCGCGCAGGGCGCGCGAGCGGTCGCTGGGGTCGGAGACCGTCTCCACCAGGGGGTCCCGCGCGAGCATGTCGGGGTCCATGCCGCCGGTCCCTCCCGGGTGGACAAGTCGGATACGCGGATGTATCGGGCACCGTAGGCGGGAACCCGGCGAAGGTCAATCACCGCCCACGCAGGCGGACCCGCACGCGGTACGGTCGCGCGCATGGCACGGGTGAGACGGGCCGAGGTCAGGGAGCGGGTGCTCGCGGCGGCGGCCGGGGTGTTCGCGGAGAAGGGCATCGCCGCCGCCAGGATGGCCGACGTCGCGGCCGCGGCGGGGTTCACCAGGGGCGCGGTCTACTCGAACTTCGCCAACAAGGCCGAGTTGGTCGCCGCCGTCGTCGACGCCGCCTCCGACCGGGTCGCCGCGCGGGGCGCGGCGGTGTTCGACCCCGCCGTGGCGCCGAGCGCGCTGCCCGACTCCCTGGGCGCGCTGGTCGCCGGTGGACCGTTGGTCGACCGGCGGTTGGCGCTGGAACTGGCCGTGCAGGCCAGTCGCGACCCGGGGCTGCGCGCCACGCTCGCCGAACCCAGGCGCAGGCAGCGCCGCGTCGTCGCCGAGGCCATCACCGCCTACGCCGCCGCGCGCGGGCTCACACCGCCCGTGCGGGCCGATGTCCTGGCCGCCGTCCTGCTCGCGTTGGTCACCAGCCTCACCATCGAACGCCTGGTGGACCCGGACGGCCTGCCCGCCGAGGCGTTGCGGCACGCGCTCGCCCCGCTGCTGCCCGCCTGATCCCGATTCGGAGTCGATCGCGGGCAGGCCCGCTCCGGCGAACGTAGGATCGCGCGGTGACCGACCACAGGGCGCTGCTGGACCCCATGCGCTGGCCCCGCTGGCTGGCCCGCGACGCCGAGCGCAGGAAGTTGATGGATCCCGAGGCGCTGGCCACGGTGGACCACGCGGTGCGCGAGTTCCCCGCCGCGGCGTTCGCCATCGGGATGCTGCCGACCCCGCTCCCGGTGGAGCAGGTGGAGAAGCTGCCGCGCGGGGAGGTGCGCGACGCCCCGGACGGCGCCCGCATCCGCTTCCGCGCGCACCTGGTCCCCGGCGAGACCCGGGGCTGGCTGCTGGGCAACGGCGTGGTGATCAGCATGGCGCAGCGCACAGTCCAGCCGCAGTACGTGCCGGTCTCCCGGGGGGACGGTGTGGCGCTGCGTCGCGATGGGATACTCGTGCGGTCCGCGATCGCTGGCTGGGAGCCGTTTCCCGCGCCGGTGGAGGTCGAGCTCGACTCGGGCACGCAGGGCCTGGCCGAGTACCTGGAGAGGGTGCTCGCCGCCCGCCGTCCTTTGTAGAGCGCCCCGGGCGGGGGCGCTCCACGGCGGGCGGTCAGCGGCGGGCGAGGCGGCGTTCGGCCCCGGTGCCGTAGTCCAGGTCGTAGTGGGTGAAGATCGAGGGCTCGTCCGCGGCGAGGAGCTCGCCGTCGGTCTCGATGGCGGGGGCGTCTTTCACCAGGTCCTTGGCGAAGCGGACCCGGATGTGCTTCGGGGCCACCGTGGCGCCGAGGGCCGGGGCGAACACCAGGCGGTGCTTGCCGATGAAGCCGACCTTGACGGTGAAGAAGCTGGGCTCGTCGGTGAGGGTGTCGACGTAGATGGCCTCGAGGGCGCCGATCGTCTTGCCGTCCGGGTCGACCACGCTGTGGCCGATCCAGTCGCGCAGGTTCTCCGCGGGGAACATGTCCCCTGGTTACCCCTCGTCGGCGGTGGGTGAAACGCCGAACCTGGCGGTGAGTGTGGTCCGGTTGTCGGAGTGGGTGAGCCGGACGCTGTCGGCGAGGGCCTCGATCATCCGCAGCCCCCAGCCCCGCGGGCTGGCCGGGTCGCGCACCGGCGGCCGCCAGGTGCCCCGGTCGACCACCACGAGCGTCACCGAGTCCGGGTGGACCGTGGCGGTCAGCGACACCGAGCCCTCGGCGTCGGCGTAGCCGTGCTCGATGGCGTTGGCCACCGCCTCGTCGCAGGCCAGGACGATGTCCGCGCACAGGTCCTCGGCCACGCCGCGGCCCGCCAGCCAGCGGCCGAGCCTGCGCCGCAGGCCGGGCAGCCGGTCGCTGTGCGCCGGGACCGTCACCACCAGCGCCTTCGACCCGCCGGGACCGCGGGTGGTCCCGTCCGCCCCGGGGTGCTCGGCGTCCGGGGTCTGCGCGTCGATCATCGCCAGGTCCCCTCCCGGGTCTTCCGCGCCTTCGGCCGTCCTCGACGATCACCGTACTCCCGACCGGTCGTGCGCCGCCGGGACGGCGGGGGTGCGTACGATCCGGCACGGGTGACCCAGGTCGTCGACCACCCCACCCGATAACGATTCACTCCGGCGGTACCCGACCACCCTCGCGAGGACCGACGATGGGGGGACACGGTGCGCGGCGTGGTGGGCTTGGACTAGGAGGGGCGGGAGGGCGGCATGCTCGGCTTGAGACGGCTCGGGCGCCGCGGTCGCGGGCAGCGGGTGCGCGACGTCGGGCCCGAGCAGTTGGGTGTGCACCCGGCCGCGCCCGTGAAGGGTTCCCCCGCCGGGGCGCCGCCGTACATCGCCCGCGACGTCGACCCCGAGCTGGACGCGCTGCTGGCGGGCGGCGGCCTGGTCGTGATCGAGGGCGACTCCGCCTCCGGCAAGACCCGCACCGCCGCCGAGGCGGCCCGCCGCGTCCTGGCCGACCGCGCGCTGGTCCAGCCCGGCGACGCCGCCGAGCTGCGCGCCTGGGCCGAGTCCGAGCAGCGCCGGGCCGACGTCGTGGTCTGGCTCGACGACCTGGAGCGGTTCCTGGTCCCCGGCGGCCTCGACAGCGCCCTGCTCGCCGCGCTGGCCCCCGGGGACAGCCCCGACACGCTGCTGCTGGCCACCCTGCGCTCCCGGGCCAGGCTCACCCTCACCGCCGCGGGCTCGCAGGCCGAGGCCGAGCTGGCCCGCCGCGCCGCCGACGTGCTGGGCGGGGCCACCACGGTCCGGCTGCGGCGCGGGTTCAGCGCCGAGGAGCTGGTGCGCGCCGAGGCGCTGCGCGCCGACCCGCGCATCGACGACGCGCTGGCGCGCGGCGAGGACGGCGCGCTGCCCGAGCGGCTGTGCGCCGGGCGCACCATCGCCGCCAAGTGGCACGCGGGCATCGACAGCGACAGCGGCGGGGCCAGGGCGGGCGCGGCCATCGTCGCCGCGGCCGTCGACATCAAGCGCGCGGGCTGCGCCACCGCCGTCAGCCGCAAGACCCTGGCCGAGCTGTACTCGCACTACCTCGACCAGGCCGCCCCCGTCGGCCCGGCGCTGTTCGACGCGGGCCTGGCCTGGGCCACCCAGCCGGTGCGCGGCGCGGGCGGCTGCCTGGTCTCCCGGGGCGAGGGCGTCTACGAGGCCTTCGACTACCTCGTCGACGGCGCGGAGGCGCCGGTGCCGGAGTCGGTGTGGGAGGTGCTGCTGCGCCACCTCGCGCCGTCCGACCTGCCGCTGGTGGCACTGGCCGCGCACCGGGCCAAGCAGGAGGACATCGGCCGCCGCATCCTGGTCCGCTGGGCCGACTCCTCGCCGGACCCGCAGGTGTGGGGCCTGGTCGGGGCGATGCTGTTCCGCGGCGGGGCCGACGTCTCGCCGCAGCGCCGCGCCTCGGAGGCGGTGCCGTGGCTGGTGCGCGCGGTGGAGGCGGGCAACGCCGAGGCCGCGGGCCACCTGGTCGCGCTGTACCAGGAGATCGGCGACGGCGACGCGGTGGAGCTGTGGGCCCGCCGGGGCGCGCACCAGGGCAACGCGGAGACGATGGTCGCCCTGGGCCGCAGGCTGATCGAGCGCGGCGAGCGCACCGAGGCCGACCGCTGGCTGCGCAAGGTGATCGAGAGCAGCCCGCTGGAGGTCGAGCTGCTGCCGATCACCGACGGCGTCGCGCTGGAGGTCCCGCCCGGCTCGGCGCGCGCGGGCCGGGTCGCGGGCGACCACCTGGAGTTCTCCTGCCCGCGCTCGGACGCGATGGTCCTGCTGGGGATGCTGCTCAACCGCCCCGGCCGCTACGAGGAGGCCGAGCACTGGCTGCGCCGGGCCGCGCTCACCGGGCTCATGGACGCCCTGCTGGTCTACGGCCACTTCGCCAACGACCGCAAGGGCAGGCTGGCGCTGGCCGAGTGGTGCGAGCTGGCGCAGGGCCTGGGCCGCGCGGACGCGGTGGAGGAGCTGGGCGTGCGGCTGCTCAAGACGGACACGTTCAGCGCGCAACTGCTGTTCCTGTCCGCGGCGGACGCGGGCAAGCTGCGGGCGATGGGCTACCTCGGCCAGATGTCCGAGCGCCGCGGCGCCTTCGACGAGGCCGAGCAGTACTACCTGCGCGCGCAGTCGGAGTACCCCGAGGTCTCCCGCTTCCTGACCCGGGTCCGCGCCGCGCGCGCGGCCAACCCGTGGCCCCCGGTGAAGTTCCAGCAACCATGACCTATTGACTTTCGATAGATACTTAGCGAAACTCGATCAATGATGATTGAGCGTCGCGCGGTGACCGCGCTCCGGGTGTTCCTCGTGCTGCTGTTCGCGCTGCTGGTGCTGTTCCAGACGATGTCGCTGCCGGGTCAGTTCGCCCACATGGCCGAGGAGGACCCGGGGTCGGCCCACCTGAGATGGCCCGCCACGGCGGTGACGGTGTTCTGGGTGCTGTGCGCCCAGGTCGTGCTGGTGTGCACCTGGCAGTTGCTCACGCTCGTCCGGCGCGACCGCATCTTCAGCGAGGTCGCGTTCAAGTGGGTCGACGGCATCCTGTGGGCGGTGCTGGCCGCGTGGGTGACGCTGGGCGGCGTGCTGGTGTTCGTGCTCCTCAACGCCGATGACCCCGGCGTGCCGCTGCTGCTGATCCTGCTGGGCGCGGGCGTGACCGTGTTCGGCCTGGTGGTCCTGGTGATGCGCGCACTGCTGCGCCAGGCGGCGACCCTGCGCGCCGACCTGGAGGGGGTCATCTGATGGCGATCGTCGTGCGCATCGATGTCGAGCTGGCCAAGCGGAAGATGAGCGTCGGCGAGTTCGCCGAGCTGGTCGGGCTCACCCCGGCCAACGTGGCGGTGTTGAAGAACGGGCGGGCCAAGGCGGTGCGGTTCAGCACGCTGGAGGCCATGTGCCGGGCCCTCGGCTGCCAGCCGGGCGACCTGCTGGAGTGGGTCGAGGACGAGTGAGACACGGCCTGGGTCGCGTTGTGGCCCCACAGCGCGACCCAGGTCGTGTATCGAAAGCCGCTGTTCGCGATTGCCACCCCGCGCCGCCAGGAACCACACCGATCACGACTCTCACCGAACGGACTCCCGAAACACGACCTAGAGCCGGGGGGCGACCTCCGCGGCGACGAAGTCGAGGTGGTCGAGGTCGGACAGGTCCAGGAACTGCAGGTACAGCTTGCTGATCCCGGTCCTGTCCACCCACCGCCCGATCTTGTCGGTGACCTCCTCCACCGTCCCGGCCAGGCCGTTGGCGCGCAGCTCCGCGGGCTCCCGGCCGATCGCGGCGGCGCGGCGGGCCACCTCGGCGTCGTCGCGGCCGACGCAGACCACCTGGGCGACCGAGCGTTCCAGCGGGGTGCGGCCCGCCGCGGCGCAGGCGGCGTCGACGCGGGCGAACTGGGCGGCGGAGTCGTCCATGGAGGCGAACGGCAGGTTGAACTCGTCGGCGTGGCGGGCGGCCAGGCGCGGGGTGCGCTTGGCGCCGAAGCCGCCGATGATGACCGGCGGGGCGGGGGACTGCGCGGGCTTGGGCAGGGCGGGTGAGTCGGTCAGCCGGTAGTGCTTGCCCGTGTGGGTGAAGGTCTCGCCCTCGGGGGTGCGCCACAGCCCGGTGATGACGGCGAGCTGCTCGGCGTAGCGCTCGAAGCGCTCGCCCAGGTCCGGGAACGGGATGCCGTAGGCGGTGTGCTCGTCGGCGTACCAGCCGCTGCCGACGCCGAACTCGACGCGGCCGCCGGACATCCGGTCGACCTGGGCGACCGCGATCGCGGTGGGGCCGGGCAGCCGGAAGGTGATGGCCGTCATCAGGGTGCCCAGCCGGATGGTGCTGGTCTCTCGGGCCAGGCCCGCCAGGGTGATCCACGCGTCGGTGGGGCCGGGCATGCCGTCGGCGCCGCCCATCGGCAGGTAGTGGTCGGAGCGGAAGAACGCGTCGTACCCGGCCGCCTCCGCGCGCTGCGCGGCGGCGAGCAGATCGGTGTAGTCGGCGCCCTGCTGGGGCTCGGTGAAGACCCTGAGTCGCAGTGGTCCCGAAGTGGCGGTCACCCGGCCACCGTAGCCGCGGCGCCCGATCCGTGTATTATCGTATCTCATACGAAAATGAGAGGAGCGTCCGTGGACGCTGTTGTGGTGGAGGGCGCGCGCAAGCGCTTTGGCGAGGTGGTGGCCCTCGACGGGGTCGACCTCGCCGTGCCGTCCGGGGAGTTGCGGGCCCTGCTGGGGCCCAACGGGGCGGGCAAGACCACGCTCGTGCGCGCCTTGGCGACGCTGAGCGGGCTCGACGGGGGGCGGGCCGAGGTCGCCGGGATCGACGTCGCCGCCGACCCGGCGGGGGTGCGGGCCAGGATCGGGGTCGTCGGCCAGCACGCCGCCGTCGACGAGGTGCTGACCGGGCGGGCCAACCTGCGCATGTTCGCCCGGCTGCACCACCTGTCCGCCGCGGGGGCGCGGAGCAGGGCGGACGAGCTGTTGGAGGTGTTCGGCCTGGTCGAGGCCGCCGACCGGCCGGTCTCCGGCTACTCCGGCGGGATGCGGCGACGGCTGGACCTGGCCGCGGGCATGGTGCTCTCGCCCGCCGTGCTGTTCCTCGACGAGCCGACGACCGGCCTCGACCCGCGCGGCCGGGCCCAGGTCTGGGACGCCGTGCGCGACCTGGTGCGCGGCGGCACGACCGTGCTGATGACCACCCAGTACCTCGACGAGGCCGACCAGTTGGCCGACCGGGTGACGGTGGTCGATCGCGGCCGGGTGCTCGCCGAGGGCACGCCCGCCGAACTCAAGGCCAGGGTCGGCGGCGCGCACCTGGTGTTCGTCGTGCGGGAGGGCCACGACCTCGACCGGGCCGCCGCGGCGGTGGCGGGCCTGGGCGCGCCGCGCACCGACCTCGAGCGGCGCCGGGTCGACCTGGCGGTGTCCGGGGGAGCGGGCGACCTGGTGCGCGCTGTCCGGGCGCTGGACGCCGACGGGATCGAGGTGGCCGACATCGCGCTGCGGGCGCCGACGCTGGACGAGGCGTTCCTCGCGCTGACCGGGCAGGTGGTCGCATGAGCACGTGGGTTGTCGTCGACTCGATGACGCTGACCAGGCGGGCCCTGGCGCACTGGCGCGCCAACCCCGGGCCGCTGGTGTTCGGCATGCTGTTCAACGCGATGCTGGTGCTCGTCTTCGCCTACCTGTTCGGCGGGGCGATCACCGTGCCGGGCGGGCAGGACTACGGGTCGTACCTGATGCCGGGCATGCTCGGCATGACCATGCTGTTCGGCACCGGCGGCACCACCGAGGCGATCGCGACCGACCTGCGGCGCGGGGTCGTCGACCGGTTCCGCTCCATGCCGATGGCGCCCTCGGCGGTCCTGGTGGGACGCGCCGTCGCCGACCTGCTGCTGGCCGTGCTCACCCTCGCGGTGATGGTCGGGGTCGGCCTGCTCATCGGGTGGCGACCCGAGGTGGGCCCGGGTTTCGCGCTGGCCCTGGTGCTGCTGCTGTGGTTCCGGTTCGCGCTCACCTGGGTCGGGGTGTACCTGGCGCTGCGGCTGCGCGAGGGCGTGGTGACCGTGGTGCAGACCGTGGAGTTCCCGGTCGGGTTCCTGTCCGGGGCGTTCATCCCGACCTCGACGATGCCGGGGTGGCTGGGCGCGATCGCCGACTGGAACCCGCTGTCGAGCACGGTGGCCGCGACCAGGGAGCTGACCGGGAGCCCGGCCGTGGCCGGGTCCTGGCCCGCGGAGCACCCGCTGCTGCTGGCGGTGGTGTGGCCCGCGGTGCTGCTGGCCGTGTTCTTCCCACTCGCGGCGCGCGCCTTCGCGCGCCTGGGTGACTGAGCGTCGACCGGTCGGATGAGGACCGCCGCCCCGGGGAGGCCCCGGGGCGGCGGCCCGTCACCGTCCTGTGCGGACTAGTCCGCCGGTGGGCGGGCGCCGCGCGACTCCACCAGCACCGCCACCCCGTCGAGGATGCAGCGCAGGCCGAAGTCGAAGTTGAGCGCCGCGTCGTAGGACAGCCCGTAGGTGGTGCCCGCGGCGGCGCCGACCGCCGAGGCGGTCGGGAACGCGCTCTGGTCGACGTACTTGCCCACGACCTCGGCGGTGGCCGCGCGCCACTCCTCGTCGGTCAGGCCCGCCTCGCCCTGGGCCTGGCGGGTGTCGGCCGCCCGGCGGGCGGTGTTCTCCGCGTGGCCGAGCACGACGGTGAGGATGGTGTCCATCTCGACCTCGCCCAGGCCCAGGCCGGACAGCGCGCTCAACTCGTACTCGTACTTGCGCATCACGTTCGGGCCCAGCGGGGCCCGGCTGACACCGAGTTGCAGCATCCACGGGTGCCGGTGGAACAGCGCCCAGTTCTCCCTGGCGATCTGCTCGAGCCGGGTCCGCCACCCGCCCGCGACCTCGGCCTTGCCCGTCTCCGCGTAGACCTTGTCCAGCATCAGGTCGATCAGCTCGGCCTTGCCCGGCACGTAGGTGTAGAGCGACATGGTGCCCACGCCGAGCGCGTCGGCGACCCGGCGCATCGACAGCGCCACCACGCCCTCGCTGTCGGCGACCTCGATGGCCGCGGCGACGATCCGCTCGACGCTGAGCTCCCGGCGGCCGACGCGCGCGGGCCGCGCCTGGTCGCGCCAGAGCAGGGCCAGGCTGCGCGTCGGATCGCCGCCGCCGCCGCTGTGGTCCCTGCTTCGACCCCTGGTCCCGCCGTCCTTAGCCATCGTGCCTCGATCGTACTGGGTACCAGGCGTTCGCGTCGCCGTCGACGGACCCCCAAGAGGGGGCTTTTCCCACTTGCGCCATGCGACCTCCGGCCCCCGCTCATGTCGAGCCGTCCTCGGGCTCGAGGTCCTGTGTGGACTTGGTCACGCGGGGGCCGTCGCGTTGGAGTCCACTGAGGACGCGGCGGACCGCCTGCCGACCGCGACCAACACCGTGACCAACGACAGTAGCGGCATCGGGTTACCGACGATCGCGGTGATGGTCACTTCACCGGCGACCGCGGCGCAGGCCATGACGAACACCCAGGTCGGCGCGGTCCCGGGCCGGGGCCTGCCTGCCGTCGGGCCCCGGCCCCACGGCTTGGCCACCGACAACCAGGCCTGGAAGGCGATCGCGGAGGCCATCACCGCGGGTCCGAGCAGGATGGTGCTGGGCGAGGCCGCCCCGGTCTCGGCCGCCGCCACCGCGTCGGACAGGTTTCCCGATAGCACGAATATCCCGATATAGAGCTGAATGAGCGTGATGGCGAACTTGACCAGCACCCACCGGTGCCGGAAGAACCCCCACGCCGTCGAGGCCGACAGCACGATCCCGGTCATCGCCGAGGTGCTGGCCATGGCCGCCAGCAGCACCATGTCCAGCCGCTCGGCCATCGTGGTGGCCGCGACCCGCACGGCCTGGTCGTCAGCCGCCTCGGCCGTGGCCAGCAGCACCAGCAACGCCAGCGCCTGGGCCATCCAGCTCACCGAGGTGAGCACGTGCAGCCACACCAGGAGCCGCCGCCACCGCTGCTGGTTCTTCCCCGCTTTTCGCATGGCCACACCCTGGCGCTGCCCGGGGGCGTGCCGCGTCCGGGACAACCCTTGATAAGACCCTGATCCAGACCCTGACGCTATTCGGCGGGCCGGACGGACCGATCGGCTGCGCCGCAAGCGGTCCACGGCTTCCGAGCCGTCAGCCCCGGTGGACCAGGTGCAGGTCGGCGATGGCGCCCCTGGCGTGCAGGTCGAGGAACAGGTCGGCCACGTCCGGGTCGAACTGGGTGCCGCGCGCCACCCGGATCTCCTCGCGCGCCCGGTCCACCGACATCGCGGGCTGGTAGGGCCGCTCCGAGCGCATCGCCGCCCACGCGTCGCACACCGCCACGATCCGCGCCTCCACCCGGATGTCGCGCCCGGCCAGGCCGTCGGGGTAGCCGCGGCCGTCCCAGCGCTCGTGGTGCTGGCGGATCACGTGCGCCACGCCCAGGTGCCCGGGCAGCAGCGCGGCCATCCGGAACCCGTGCTCGGGGTGGCGGCGCATCAGCTCCCACTCCTGCTCGGTCAGCTCGTCCGGCTTCACCAGCACCGAGCGCGGCAGCAGCACCTTGCCCACGTCGTGCAGCCGCCCGGCCAGCTCCGCGCGCCGCACCAGCTCCGCGTCGTAGCCGCACTCCTTGGCCAGCATCCGCGACCAGCGCGCCACCGAGCGGCTGTGCCCGTGGTCGTCGAGCAGGTCGTCGACGGCGTCGGCCACCAGGTGCAGGTACTCCGACCCGCCCAGCTCCGGATGCTCGCGCGGGTGCTGCTGCGGATGCTCGGGCAGCGGCGCGTCGCTGGCCACCACGACCCGGTCGCGGCCCGCGGCCTTGGCGCTGTAGAGCGCGCGGTCGGCGATGGCGACCAGCTCGGCCGGGGTGGTCCCGTGGGTGGGGTGGCGCGCGGTGCCGATGGACACCGTGACCGCCACCCACTGCCCCTGGTCGACCACGATCGGCGCGCTGGCGACCTGCTCGCGCAGCCGGTCGGCCAGCGTGTGCAGGGTCTCGCCCTCGGCCCCCGGCACGATGAGCGCGAACTCCTCGCCGCCGTAGCGGGCCAGCACCTCGCCGTCGCGCACCGTCGAGCGCAGCCGGGCGGCGATCTCGACCAGCACCCGGTCACCCGCGGGGTGCCCGTACCGGTCGTTGATCGTCTTGAAGTGGTCCACGTCGATGATCAGCACGGCCACCGAGGACCGCGCCCGGCGTGCCCTGGCCATCTCCAGCGGTAGCTGCGCCTCGAAGAACCGGCGGGTGTGCAGGCCGGTGAGCGCGTCGGTGATCGCCAGCTTGCGCTGGTCGGACACCAGGATGCCGAGCCGGGTGATCGTGAGCAGGAACAGCACCGCGCACGCGCCCGCCACGACGGGGACGTCCCGCAGCGTCGACGTGTAGTACTGCACCACCAGCACGGTGGGGGCCAGCAGCGCCGCCCCGGCCAGCAGGGCGATCCGCGGCGGGCTGAGCGTGCCGTCGCGCACCGGGGCCCGGTCGCTGACCCGCGCCATCGTCGGGTGCAGCGCCGCCGCGCCCATGACCAGGTTGCCGGTCAGCCAGATCGCGTCGAGGAAGTTGCCCGCCGAGTAGACGCCCATGACCTGCTGGGCGACGTAGATGGTGTCGGCGGTCAGGATCAGCGCCAGCCAGGCCACCAGCAGCAGGAACGCCGTGGGCCGCGCGCCCGCGCCCAGCAGCAGGCCCAGGCCCACGGTCAGCAGCGCCAGGTCCATCACCGGGTAGCCCACCGACGCCAGCTCCGCCAACAGCGAGCCGCCGCGCCTGCTCTGCGGCCCGATCAGGTAGACCCAGGACAGCATCGCCGCCACCACGGCCAGCGTCGCCGCGTCCAGCAGCCCCGGCACGTCGCGCCCGGGGGTCCGGCGGCGGATGAGCAGGATGACGCCGAGCACGGCCATCGGGTAGTGGCCCAGGTAGAACAGGTCGGCCCAGGCCGGGAACGCGGTGACCCCGATGAGGTAGTGCGAGACGTAGAAGACGGTGTCGGCGGTGAAGTAGGTCAACTGGCTCGCGCCCAGCAGCGCCCACGGCAGCCTGCTGCCCGGTTTCGCCCGGCGCGCGCCCCAGCACACGGCCACGCCCGCGGAGCCGCTGAGCGCGCAGTACAGCACGACCTTCGCCGGGAAGCCGCCGATGAACAGCGGGACGAAGAAGTACGCGACGACCAGCGCGAGGCCGGCCAGCAGGTACACCAGCCACGTGCCTCGCGCCGCCCGGTCGGCGCCGCTGCGTGTCTCCATCACCCCGGATCTCCCCGGTGGCCCACCGTCGGCCGCCGTGAACTGTCGGCAGACAACGATCATGCCGCATCCGGCTCGGGCGCCGAGCCAGAACCGGCGGTATCCGGCGAATCACCCGATTGGCCCAGCAGCATGACACAGGACGAGCGGTCCGCGCACCGTCCTCGGCTCCCCTGCGGGGTGGGAGGACCGGGCAGGAGGCGTTCCGGGATCCCGCCGGGGCGGTCCACGCCGCCCGGCAGGCGACCCCACCCCGCGCGGACGCCGCGCCGGGGGTGGGGCGGACGTCAGGCGCCCGCGGGCGCCGGGACGCGCACGGTCGGGGCCTCGGCGGCCCGCGCCTCGGCCTCGGCGCAGCGGCGCACGGTCTGCGCCTCGCGCTCGGCCAGCTCGGTCAGGGTCTGCTCGGCCAGGGCGTTGAGCTCCGCGCGCGCCTCAGCCCGCGCGGTGTCGAGTTCGGCGCGCAGCTCGGTCAGGACCTCTTCGCGGACCTCGGCCCGCGCCGCGGCCTCGACCTCAGCCCTGACCTCGGCGGTGACCTCGGCGCGGATGCGCGCGCGCTCGGCCTCGACGTCCAGGTCCGGCTCGGCCGGACGGGAGGCGCGCAGGGCGGCGACGTCGCCGGTGGCCTTGGCCCGCTCGGCGGCCAGCGCGTCGCTGACCCGGTTCCACTCGGCGGAGATGGCCGCCTCCGCCTCCTCGTGCCGGGCGGCGATCTCGGCGCTGGTCTGCCTGCGCTCCTCGGTGAGCCGGGCCTTGGCCGCGGCGATCTCGCGCTCGACCCGGTCGCGCTCGGTGCTCAGCACCCGCTCGGCGGCGGCGGTCCGGTCGGCGAGTTCGACGTCGGTCTGGGCGTGCCGGGCGTCGACGGCGGCCTCGGCGTCGCGGCGCAGCTCGGCGATCTCGGCCTCGGCCCGCTCGCGCACGGTCTCGATCTCGGCCTCGACCTGAGCGCGCAGCTCGTCGAGCTCGACCCGCCGTGCGGCCAGCGCGGCCGCGGCCTCGCGGCGCTGCTCGTCGAGGTCGGCGAAGGTGTTCTCCACCTCGGCCTCGGTCTTGGCGCGCAGTTCGGCCAGCTCGGTGAGGGTCTGCCTGCGCTCCTCGTCCAGTTCGGCGTCGTGCCTGCGGCGCTCGTCGGCCAGGGCGGCCCGGGTGCCAGCCGCCTCGAGCCGGACCGTCGAGAGCAGCTCGGCCGCCTCCTCGCGGGCGATCTCCACCATCCCGGCCAGGCGCTCGGTGAGCGACTCCGCCGACAGCGGCGCGCGCCGGATGCGGGCGAGTCGTCCGCGCAGCACCTGGTTCTCCTGGCTCAGCGCCGTGACATCGGCCACGAGCGCGTTCGCCACCCGCTCGTGCCGCGCCGCCGACGCGCGCAGCTCGGCCAGTGCGCGATCCACCTGACCCCGGTGGTAGCCCCGCCACGAGCTGTCGAAAGCGCCCATGATCGTCTCCTTCCCGGGTGGTGGATCTTTTCCTTTATTACCAGTATTTTTCCCCGAAAGCGACCAGCTCAAACGTCGACCGCCCCCGGATGATCCACAAAGGACGACACAACGCCGCTGCTGGGAACACCGCGGCGGGTGGGGCCGTCGATGTGGGCGCTGTCGGCCCTGTCACTCAATCGTCACAACGGCGCCGACGCGGGCGGGGTTCCCGCCCGGCGTCGCGTCCACGTGGTGGGACGTGCCGCCCGGGCACGTCGATCCGGTGTCGCGTCGACTCTTGCTCAATCCGTTACGGGTTGGAAGGCCGATCGTTGTCGGGATTGTCACTAGTCGCGCGTTAGTCGGAGTTCGAGACCGATCCCGTTGCCGGGG
This sequence comes from Actinokineospora pegani, assembly GCF_009745975.1. GTDB lineage: Bacteria > Actinomycetota > Actinomycetes > Mycobacteriales > Pseudonocardiaceae > Actinokineospora > Actinokineospora pegani. The sequence continues at coordinate 38,469 of NZ_WHOL01000070.1, forward strand.
AATGAATTCCCGCCACCGCCCACCGCGCGGAAGCGCGGTGGGCAATCGTGATCATCTGATCACTCTGCGTCCGCGGCGGAGGTCCGCGGGGACTCCGGTGATCTACGCTGACCCCGCCCGGATGCCAGCGGAGGGAAGAGAAGGCGATGACGCGGTCGGCGAGTGAGTTATTGGCGGGCGCCCAGCGCGACCTGATGCCCGGCGAGCACGACAACCTGTTCGTGCCCAAGGTCGCCGACGGCACCGCCTCGATCGCCTCGCTGCGGGCGTTGGCGGCCGAGGAGCTGCGCATCGTGCCCAGCGACTGGCGCACCTTCCTCACACTGGCCGCGCAGGCCACCGACCCCGCGGCGCGCGAGGTGTTCGCCGCCCTGGCGGGGGGCGAGGGGGTCGCCCTGGCCGGGCTGCGCGACTTCGCCACCGCGATCGGCCTGGACCCCGACGCGGAGCACGAGCCGCTGCACGGCTGCCAGGCCTACCCCTCCTACCTGGCCTGGCTCGCGCTCAACGGCAACCCCCGCGACGCCCTGCTGGCCATCCTGGGCAACTTCGCGGCCTGGGGCGGGTACTGCGCCACGGTCTCCGCGGGCCTGCGCGAGCACTACGGCCTCGACGGGGACGCCACCGCGTTCTTCGACCTCTTCGCCACACCGGTTCCCGAGTTGGAGGCGGGGTACGCCCGCGCCCTGCAGGAGGCGCTCGACGCGGGGTGGACCCCCGAGCGGGCGATGGGGTACGGCCGCCTGCTCCAGGGCTATGAGCTGATGTTCTGGAACACCCTCGCGGGCATCTCGTGACACGCGGTGTGACTTCACGGTAAAGGGCCGCCGAGAAATCCTCGATAAACCGTCGGTATGGCCATCCCCGCGCGCGGTGCGGCGGTGTCGATCGCCACTCGCCGCGCCGGTCGCCGGGTAAACGAGGAAGCTTCGAGCACGTCGTGGGCTAACCCGGTCGTGTCGTTCCGGATTTGCCGGGCGAGTCGGCTTTGCCGGTGAATGCTTCTTGCTGCTAACTTTTGGTCCACACCGAACTGCCGGTTCCACGCTAACGTGCTCACACGAGGTGCCCTCATGGCTCAGAAGACAATTGTCCAGCTCTTTGACGACCTGGACGGCTCCACTGGTGACGACATTCGCTCCGTCGAGTTCAGCCTGGACGGGGTGCGCTACGAGATCGATCTGACCGAGGCGAACGCGAACCGCCTGCGCGACGAGTTGGCCGAGTACATCGACGCCGCCCGCCGCACCGGCGGCCGCATCAAGCGCAACGCCGCCCCGGCCGCGGTCGCCAAGGCCGGTGGCGAGGCCCGCTCCAAGGAGCAGACCAAGGCCATTCGCGACTGGGCGCGCCAGAACGGCCACGAGATCTCCGAGCGCGGGCGCATCCCGTCCGCGGTCGTGGAAGCTTTCGAGGAGGCGCACACCAGCAAGCCCAAGGGCGGCCGGTCGGCGAAGAAGGCCACTTTCTCCGGCTGACCCACTCGGGCACCGAGCAGTCACGGGCGCGGCCGTCCCCGGAAATCCGGGGACGGCCGCGCCCGTTTTCGCGCTTGACCGCCGCGGCCCGGCGGCCGACTTATTCCCCCGGCCCGCGTATTGCCTGCCGTGGTCGGGGCGGCCGATCGGAACGCGGCGCGGTGGCCGCCGTCCGGGTGAACCGGACGGGCGGCGATCCGGGCGGTCGCGGGCGCGGTGGCGACCAATCGGGCACATCGCGACCAGCACTCGGGCATGTGTCACCCATCACGTGGAATGACGACGCAGGTCAGCCCCGTGGCCCGCGGGGATTTCGGGCACCACTCGGCCGCTCGGGCAGTGCTTCTCCGGGTTGTTCGGGCGTGGGTCCGGTGCTACTCATAAGCGGTGCCCGAGCGGGCACACCGGTGACCGAGCAGGCACTCGGCTGGTCGGTCCCAGCGGCGGGAGGTGACGTGCAAGCCGAAGAGCGCAAGCGCCGCATCCTGGCCAGGGCCCGCACCGACGGCCGGGTCGAGGTCATGGACATGGCGGCGGAGTTCGCCGTCGCCCCCGAGACCGTGCGCCGCGACCTGCGGCTGCTGCACGAGCACGGCCTGGTGCGCCGCACGCACGGCGGCGCGCTGCCGGTGGAGAGCGCCGGGTTCGAGACCGGTCTGGCCTCGCGGGCGGTGTCCAAGGTCGCCGAGAAGCGGCGGATCGCCCAGGTGGCGGCCGAGCGCGCCGATGACGCCGAGACGATCTTCGTCGACGAGGGGTTCACCCCGCAGTTGGTCGCCGAGGCGCTGCCCACCGACCGCCCGCTCACCGTCATCACCGCGTCGCTGCCCACCGCCGCCAGCCTGTCGACCTCCCCGCTGACCACCGTGCTCATGCTCGGCGGCCGGGTGCGTGGGCGGACGCTGGCCACCGTCGAGCACTGGGCGGTGGCCATGCTCGGTGAGATGGTGATCGACCTGGCCTACATCGGGGCCAACGGCATCTCCCGCGAGCACGGCCTGACCACCCCCGACCCGGTGGTCGGCGCGGTCAAGGCGCAGGCGGTCAAGGTCGCCAGGCGCCGGGTGTTCGTCGGGGTGCACACCAAGTTCGGGGTGGCCAGCTTCAGCCGGTTCGCCGGCGTCCCCGACTTCGAGACGATCGTGACCGACTCGGGGCTGCCCGCCGCCGAGGCGCACCGCTACGCGGCCCTGGGCCCGAAGGTGCTGCGCACCTAGGCCCACCGCGACGACCACAACTGTCCATGGGCACCGCGAACCCCAGCGGTGGCCACGGTGGAGGACGGCCGTGCTCGGCCGGGAGGAAGGGAAGCCGATGAGGTCTCACCTGCGGTTCGCCGCCGCTGTCGCGGCGGCCGGTCTCACAGCGGCCGCGTGCAGCGGCGCCGGGGGCGGCGGGTCGTCCGACGACGCCCAGTCGATCAACGTCCTGATGGTCAACAACCCGCAGATGGTGGACCTGCAGAAGCTGACCGCGGACAACTTCACCAGGGACACCGGGATCACGGTCAACTTCACCGTGCTGCCGGAGAACGACGTCCGGGACAAGATCAGCCAGGACTTCTCCAGCCAGTCCGGCCAGTACGACGTCGCCACCATCTCCAACTACGAGACGCCGATCTACGCCAAGAACCAGTGGCTGGCGCCGCTGGACGACTACGTCGAGGGCGACCCCGCCTTCGACCAGGCCGACATCCTGCCGCCCATCGCCGAGTCGCTCAAGGCCGAGGACGGCAAGATCTACGCCGAGCCGTTCTACGGCGAGGCCTCGATGCTGATGTACCGCAAGGACGTCCTGGAGGCCAAGGGCGTGCGGATGCCCGCCAAGCCGACCTGGCAGCAGGTCGCCGACATCGCCGCCCGGGTCGACGGCGCCGAGGCGGGGATGAAGGGCATCTGCCTGCGCGGCCTGCCCGGCTGGGGCGAGCTGATGGCCCCGCTGACCACCGTGGTCAACACCTTCGGCGGCACCTGGTTCACCGAGGACTGGCAGGCCCGGCTGAACTCCCCGGAGTTCAAGGAGGCCACGAACTTCTACGTCGACCTCGTGCGCGAGCACGGCCAGCCCGGCGCCGCGCAGTCCGGCTTCGCCGAGTGCCTCAACTCGATGACCCAGTCCAAGGTCGCCATGTGGTACGACGCCACCTCGGCCGCGGGCCAGCTCGAGGCCGACGGCTCCCCGGTCAAGGGCAAGCTGGGCTACGCCCAGGCCCCGACGGTGCGGACCGAGGCCTCGCAGTGGCTCTACACCTGGGCGTTCGGCGTGCAGAAGGCGTCGCGGAAGCAGGACGCGGCCTGGAAGTTCATCTCCTGGGCCTCGGGCAAGGGCTACGAGGAGCTCGTCGGCGACACCCAGGGCTGGGCGAAGGTGCCCGACGGCAAGCGCTCCTCCACCTACGCCAACCCGGACTACCTGGCCAAGGGCGGCTCGTTCGCCAAGTCGGTCGAGGAGGCGATCAAGGGCGCCAAGCCCGACGACCCCGGCGTCCAGCGGCGCCCGGCGCCGGGCATCCAGTTCGTCGGCATCCCGGAGTTCACCGACCTGGGCACCCAGGTCTCGCAGCGGGTCAGCGCCGCCATCGCGGGCGGCAAGACCGTCGACGAGGCGCTCGAGGAGAGCCAGGGCCTGGCCGAGAAGGTCGCCGAGAAGTACCGCAAGTAGCCGACCGGGAGAGGGGAGCGACATGGCGCTCGAGACCGCACCACCGCCCACCCGCGCGGGCGCGTCGTCGACGGGGCGGTCCGGCCCGGGCCTGGACCGGGCCGCCCGCTGGGCGCGGCGGGCGCCGCTGCTGCCCGCGCTGATCTTCACGATCATCGTCACCCAGTTGCCGTTCCTGGCCACGCTGGGCATCTCGTTCCTGCGGTGGAACCTGTCGGACCCGGACGACCGCGGCTTCGCGGGGCTGGACAACTACGCCGCGGTCTTCTCCGACCCGGCGCTGCGCGACTCGGTGGTCAACACGGTCGTGCTCACGGCCGTGGTGGTCGTGGTCAGCCTCGTGCTCGGCCTGGGGCTGGCCCTGCTGCTGGACCAGAGGTTCTTCGGCCGCGGCGCGGTGCGCACCATGCTCATCGCGCCGTTCCTGGTCGTGCCGGTCGCGGCGGCGCTGCTGTGGAAGCACGCGCTGTTCAACCCCGAGTTCGGCCTGCTCAACGGCGGGCTCACCTGGCTGGGCGGGGTGTTCGGGTTCGACGCCCCGCAGCCGGAGTGGATCAGCGACATGCCGCTGACGGCGGTCATCGTCTCGCTGGTGTGGCAGTGGACGCCGTTCATGATGCTGATCCTGCTGGCCGGGCTGCAGTCGCGGCCGATGGACGTGGTCGAGGCCGCCGCGATCGACGGCGCGACCGGGTTCCAGGTGTTCCGCCACCTGACCTTCCCGCACCTGCGGCGGTACCTGGAGCTGGGCGGGCTGCTCGGGTCGATCTACATCGTGCAGAACTTCGACGCCGTGTTCACCATCACCGGGGCCTCGCTCGAGGCGGCGAACCTGCCGTACCAGATCTACCAGACCTTCTACAAGGCCCAGGACTACGGCCGGGCCTCCGCGGCCGGTGTCGTCGTGGTCGTCGGCTCGATCATCATTGCGACGTTCGCGCTGCGCACGGTGTCGTCGCTGTTCAAGGCCGAGGAGGGCCGATGAGCACCACGACCGCTGAGCCCGCCGCGCGGGCCAACCCGACCAGGAGGGCGTGGCGGCCCTGGGGCGTGATCGCCTGGGCCAGCGCGCTGGTCTTCGCCGCCCCGGTGCTGTGGATGGTGCTGACCTCGCTGCACAGCGAGCCCGACGCCGCCACCAACCCGCCGTCGCTGCTCGCGCCGCTGACCCTGGACGGCTACGCCGACTTCTTCGGCGGCATCGGCGGCGCGGGCCCGTGGCCGCCGCTGGTCAACTCGTTCAGCGCGAGCATCGGCTCGACCGTCATCGTGCTGCTGCTGGCCATCCCCGCGGCGTACGCGCTGAGCATCAAACCGGTGGAGAGGTGGACCGACGTCCTGTTCTTCTTCCTGTCCACCAAGATGCTGCCGGTCGTGGCCGGGCTGCTGCCGATCTACCTGGTGGCGCAGTTCAGCGGCATGCTCGACAACATCTCCTTCCTGACGCTGCTCTACACCTCGATGAACCTGCCCATCGCGGTCTGGCTGATGCGCTCGTTCCTCGCCGAGGTCCCCAGGGAGATCCTGGAGGCCGCGGCCATCGACGGCGCCGGGCTGATCACCACGCTGCGGCGGGTGGTGGCGCCGATCGCCATGCCCGGCATCGCCGCCACCGCGCTGATCTGCTTCATCTTCAGCTGGAACGAGCTGCTGTTCGCCCGGGTGCTCACCGGGGTGGTCGCGGGCACCGCGCCGGTGTACCTCACCGGCTTCGTCACCAGCCAGGGCCTGTTCCTGGCCAAGGTGTGCGCCGCGGCCGTGGTCGTGTCCCTCCCGGTGCTCATCGCCGGGTTCGCCGCCCAGGACAAGCTGGTCCAGGGCCTCTCGCTGGGAGCTGTGAAATGAAGGCCGCTGTCATCACCGGGATCGGCTCGGTGGAGGTCACCGACGTGCCCGACCCCACCCCGGGCCGTCGCGACGTCGTCGTCGACGTGGCCGCCTGCGGCATCTGCGGCACCGACCTGCACATCCTCCAGGGCGAGTTCGCGCCCACGCTGCCGATCGTGCCCGGCCACGAGTTCGCGGGCGTGGTCGCCGAGACCGGCTCCGAGGTCACCGAGCTGCGCGTGGGCGACCGGGTGGCCGTCGACCCGTCGCTGTACTGCCACGAGTGCCGCATGTGCCGCGACGGCCGCAACAACCTGTGCGAGCGCTGGAACGCCATCGGCGTGTCCAAGCCGGGCGGGGCGGCCGAGTACGCGGTGGCCCCGGTCGCCAACTGCGTCAAGCTCCCCGACCACGTGCGCACCGAGGACGCGGCCCTGATCGAGCCGCTGTCCTGCGCCGTGCGCGGCTACGACGTGCTGCGCGCCAAGATGGCCAGCCGGGTCCTGATCTACGGCTCCGGCACCATGGGCCTGATGATGCTCCAGCTCGGCAAGCTCACCGGCGCCTCGTCCATCGACGTCCTCGACCTCAACGACGAGCGCCTCAAGACCGCCGTGCGGCTGGGCGTCACCAACACCGCCCACACCGCCGACGAACTCGACAACCCCCGCGGCTGGGACCTGGTCATCGACGCCACCGGCAACGAAAAGGCCATCCAGGACGGTCTGGGCCGGGTCGCCCCCGGCGGCACCTTCCTCCAGTTCGGGGTGTCGGACTACTCGGCCCGGGTCACCATCGAGCCCTACAAGATCTACAACCAGGAGATCACGATCACCGGCTCGATGGCCGTCCTGCACTCCTACGAACGAGCCGCCGACCTGTTCGCCACCGGCGTCCTGGACCCGGACGTCTTCATCTCCGACCGCATGCCCCTGGCGGACTACGCCGAGGCCCTGGACAAGTTCCGCAACGGCGTCGGCCGCAAGATCCAGGTCCTCTGCTGACCCCCGGCGGGGCCCGGCCATAGTCCGCCGGGCCCCGCCGGTCCCACTCCGCGGCGGAGGGCGGGCGCGGGCGCTCTCGCCGTGTGGTCTGCTGTGCGGGTGAGCGGCGTGCGCCCAGGGCGGTACGAGGTCCGGTTCGGGGTCCTGGAGGTGCAGCAGGACATCGACCGCGACAACGGGTGGCTGCTGTCGGTCGGTGGGGTGGCCCAGTCCTACCTCGACCTCGACGACCCCACCCACCTCGAGTTCGACTACACGCGGCGGATCGGCGACGTGCTCGACCTGCTGCGCCCCGGCCCGCTGGACGTGCTGCACGTCGGTGGCGGCGCGGGCACCCTCGCCCGCTACGTCGCGGCCACCCGGCCCGGCTCGGCGCAGCGCGTCGTCGACGCCGACGACCTGCTGGTCTCCGTGGTGGACGAGCTGTTCGGCCTGCGCGCGCTGCCCGGTGTCGAGGTCGAGGTGGCCGACGGCAGGCAGGCGCTGCGCGCGGCGGCCCCGGCCAGCCGCGACGTGGTGGTGCTCGACGCGTTCGAGCGGGCGGCGGTGCCCGCCGGGATGATCACCGTGTCCGCCGTCGAGGACGTCGCCGGGGTGCTGCGCCCGGGCGGGGTGTGCGCGCTCAACGTCACCGACGGGCCCGGCCTGCCCTTCGCCCGCCGGGTCGTGGGCACCCTCGCCGAGGTCTTCGACCACGTCGTCCTCGTCGGCGAGCCCGCGGTGCTGCGCGGCCGCCGCTTCGCCAACCTGGTCCTGGCCGCCTCCGCCGCCCCGCTGCCCACCGCCGGCCTGGCCGGTCGGGCGGCGGGCGCGCCGTTCCCGGCCAGGGTGGTCGACGCGGCGGACATCGACCAGTGGCGCGGCGCGCCCATCCTCGACGGCGACCAGGTCGGCGGCCCGCAGCCGCCACCAGGCCTGTTCGCCTGAGACCCGCGCGGGCGTTTGAGCGCCCGCCCGCCGGGCACCCGCGTGCATGGAGCAGACGGCTGTCCTCGACGTCGACGGCACCCTCGTCGACACCAACTACCACCACGCCATCGCCTGGCACCGGGCTTTCCGCAAGCACGGCAGGACGGTGCCGGTGTGGCGGCTGCACCGCGCGATCGGCATGGGCGGTGACAAGTTGGTGCCCGCGGTGGCCGGGATGGACTTCGAGCGCGCGTTCGGCGACGAGGTCCGCTCGGCGTGGGAGGCGGAGTTCGACGCCGTCATCGACGAGGTGCGCCCCTTCGACGGCACCCAGCGGCTCCTGGAGACGCTCGAGGAGCGCGGCTACCGGATCGTGCTCGCCACCTCCGGCAACCCCAAGCACGTCGACCACTTCCTGACCCTGCTCGACGCCTCGGCCTACCCGCACACCACCTCCGACGACGTCGACGACACCAAGCCCGCCCCCGACCTGCTCCAGGTCGCCCTGGCCAAGGTCGGCGCCACCGGCGGCGTGGCGCTGGGCGACTCCGTCTGGGACTTCCACGCCGCCACCAAGCTCGGCCTGCGCTCGGTCGGCCTGCTCACCGGCGGCACCGCCGAGTCCGAGCTGACCGCGGCGGGCGCGGAGGCGGTCTACCCGTCGGTGATCGAGCTGGTCGCCGACCTGGACACCAGCCCGTTCGGCCGGGGCTGAGCCGCCCGGACGAGCCCCCGCGCCTGCGGGACCGCGCCACTGCCGGGCCACGGCCCCGAGGGCGGTTCGCGCGGTGTTCACCACCTGCTCCACCACGATCCGCCGGGAGTGCCGCTCACGTTCCGGGCAGCCAGTAGGTAGCCTCGCTGGCGTAGGTCGGGAGGGGGAGCACGTGCATCCGGTACAGGTGGGAGACCCGGAACGGGTCGGCGCTTACGCGGTTCGGTCCAGGCTCGGCCAGGGCGCGATGGGCACGGTCTACCTGGCGACGTCGCCGGGTGGGCGGCCGGTCGCGCTCAAGGTGGTGCGCGCCGAGCTCGCGGGCGACCCCGAGTTCCGCGACCGCTTCCGGCAGGAGATCTCCGCCGCCCGGGCCGTCGGCGGCTTCTGGACCGCCGCCGTCGTCGACGCCGACCCCTCGGCCCCGCGCCCGTGGCTGGCCACCGAGTACGTGCCCGGCCCGACCCTGGCCGACGCCATCGACCGGCACGGCGCGCTGCCCGAGGCCGCCGTGCTGCGCTTGGCCGCGGGCCTGGCCGAGGCGCTGGCCGCCATCCACGCCGCCGGGCTGCTGCACCGCGACCTCAAGCCGTCCAACGTGCTGCTCGCCTCGGACGGCCCCCGCGTCATCGACTTCGGCATCGCCAAGGGCGTGCGCGGCGCCGCCGCCGACCTGACCGGCACCGGCCTGGTCGTGGGCACCCCCGGCTTCCTGTCCCCGGAGCAGATCGAGGGCGGCGCGGTCGGCACGCCCAGCGACGTGTTCGCCCTCGGCTCGGTCCTGGTCAACGCCGCGACCGGCCGCGGCCCCTTCGGCGACACCGGCCTCGCGGCGACCCTCTACCGGATCGTGCACGGCCAGCCCGACCTGGAGGGCATGCCCACGCGCCTGCGCGCGGTGGCCTCGCGCTGCCTCAACCCGCGCCCCGAGCTGCGCCCCACCCCCGACGACCTGCTCGACGAGATCGGCCACCCCGAGCACGCCGACTGGCTTCCCGGGCCCGTCCGCGAGTTCGTCGAGGAGCACCGAACCCGGATGCTCGCCCCCGTGCCCCGCCCCGGCACCCGCCAGCACACCGGCGTCGCGGACTCGGCCCCGCCTGCCGACCCGGGCCTGTGGACGACCGATCGCACGACCAGCGCCATTCCCGGCGACGGTGAGAACCGGGGGACCCCCGGGCGGGACGATCCTGGTTCGGGCCCGTTCGGCGCCGTCTCGCCACCGGTCGACGAGGAAGAGCGGCGTCGGGACGTGGAGCGGGCGGAGGAAGTCGCCAGGGCTTGGGGGGTCGGGCGCGGACGCGGTGGCGCGCCTTCGGGGGTGGCAGGCGGCGGGGTGACCGGGGCTGCGGCCGTGTCGGGCCAGGTGCCGGTCGTCGGTCCGTCAGAGAGTGCCGCGGTGGCTGTGCCCGTCGCGAAGGCGGGTGCGCTGGGCGAGGTCGTCGACGCGGTCCGGCGGTGGGTGGACAAGCCCGCCGGGGAGGACAGGCCCGAGCAGGGGCGCGGCGCGGTGTCGAACGCGGTGCCCGTGGTGGCCGCCGAGGTCGGCCGGGGCGAGGGGTGGCGGCGCGGGGTGCCGCCCCGGCGCCGGGAGTTCCGCAGCGGGCGGTTGCGCGCGCTCTGGTGGGGGCTGGTCGGTTCGCTGGGCGCCGTGATCTGCCTGGCGACGGCGGTGAGCGCGTACGGCGGCAGGCACCCCAGCGTGCAGGGGCCGGTGCTGGCGCTCGCGGTCGTGTTCGGGATGATCGGCTTGGCGGGCCTGTGGGGCGGCCTGCGGCCCAAGACGGTCATCGAGGTCGACGAGCGCGGCATCGCGGTCCGCCGCCCGGGCCGCCGGGAGCGCTACGACTGGCGCGAGATCGCGCGGGTCGAGGTGGGCCGGGGCGGCAGCCCCTGGCTCCTCGTCTGGACGACCCGGGACGGCGGCGGCCGCAAGCCCGCCAGGGCAGCCCAGGTCGCCCCGTGGCGCGGCGGCCGCAGGCGCAAGCGCGACGTCGCGGATCTGCGCGCGGCCCTCACCTGGTACGGCGGCTCACTGCACGCCGCCAAGGAGATCGAGCCCGCCAAGCGCTAGGTCGTGTTTCGGAAGTCCATTCGATGAGAGTCGGGACCACCCCGGCGCGGCTATCGCGGACAGCGGCTTTCGAAACACGACCTAGACCGCCTCGGTCCGCACCGTTTCCTCGGTGATCCCGAAGAGGTGGTCGACCCCGGTGATCTCCATGACCCTGGCCAGCTTGACGTCGATGGTCGAGACGGTCAGCGCGGCGCCCGCCGACGCGGCCGTGCGCTGCGCGGAGATCAGCGTGGACAGGCCGGTGGAGTCGCAGAACACGAGGTTGCCCAGGTCGAGGGTGAGCGTGTCACCCGCGCGCAGTTCCAGGTCGCGCAGCAGTGTGTCGAGGTCGGGGGAGTTGGTGTAGTCCAGATCCCCGGACAGCGCGATCCGTTGCCCGTCAGTGCTCGCGTGGTGCGTGATAGTCAGCGGCGAGTCCGTGATCACCATGTCACTCCCTACGTTGGTCACCACGCACGTACCCGGAGTGCGCGCATACTACGCAAACCGCAGGTCAGACCCCCTTCGGGCGACTCCGGCCAGGCTTATGACGCGACCCGGACCCCGGTGGCGTGCCGCAGGGACCCGCTGGAGTCGAGGTGGACTGCGGCCTGCTGGGCGCCCCGCGCGTCGTCGACGCGCGGGGCGTCGGCGGTCCGCACGGTGAAGGTCTGCCTGCCCGCCAGGTGTGGGAACCGGGCCGCGAGGTCGCCGCCGAGCACCCCGGACGGCGCCAGCCGCAGCACCTTGCCGCCCTGGACCTGGCCGTCGACGACCGCGATGCCGCCCGCCGGGTCGTAGCGGACCTGGTAGCCGTCGGTTGCCACGGCCGGGATGTCCCAGACCAGGGTGTCCCGGTCGACCCAGGCGGCCGTGGCCTGGGACAGGTCGGCGTCGGCGGCCGGGGCGGTCGACGGCGGCAGCACGAACGAGGCGGTCCCGTCGGAGCGCGCCGACCCGGACACGAACCACACCTCGTGTCCGGTGCCCGCGACGTCGAGGAACTGGTCGGGGCCGGGGTCCTTGGCGTCGCCCCGGTGGATGATGTTGCTCAGCCCGGTCGCGCCCGGGGCCAGCGGCACCGACCACACCACGCCGAACCCGTCGGCGCCGTCCGGTGGCCGCGACCGCGTCCAGCCCGGGCTGGGCTCCAACGACCCGGTCCAGTGGTAGAGCGTCCAGTCCGCGTAGTCGCCGTCCGGCCGGTGGTAGTGGATGACGGCCCGGTTCTCCGCCGCCGCGCGGCTGGCGAAGACACCGTCGCCGGAGACCCACGCCGACCCGGAGGTCAGCCTGCCCGACACCCCGCCCACCACCGTGAAGTCCAGCGGCACCGCCGTCGTCGGCACGACGGCGAACGACCCGAAGTCGTCACTGCCCGACAGCGGGTAGTCCTGCCCGTTCGCGCGGACGGCCGTGCCCGGCGTGCCCGGGGCGACGTGCACGACGGCCTGCCCGGTCGCCGCCACCTCCGAGCCGAACTGCTCGGCCGCGCCCTGCCTGAGCCACACCTGCGGGGTCGCGGCCGGGTCGACGAGCCGGTCGCCGCCGTCCTTCTCCTCGCCCTTGTGCGTGATCAGCCCGACCTGCCGGGCCCCCGGCTTGAGCTTGACCCACGCGAACCGCCCGAACGCCGTCTCCCCGGCGAACGGCAGCGGCGCCGCCCAGTCGGTCGGCGACGCCACGTCGCCCCACACGTGCAGGCCCCAGCCGTCGAAGTCGCCCGCGGGCCGCGCGTAGTGCACCACCAGCCACTCCGGGCTCTGCCCCACCCCCGGCCCCGCGGGCGGCGCGGCCCCCAGCACCAGCGTCGCGCCATCGGCCCCCAGCCTGCCCACGGCGTCCTTGGCGACCACCCGCAGCTCGACCTCCCCGCCCACCGCCGCGCCGGGCAGCGCGGCGATGTCGGCGAACACCCGGTAGGGCGCGGCGTCGTCGGTCCCCAGCACCGTCCAGTCCCGGTTGCCCGCCACCCTCGCGGCGAAGGTGGCCTGGGCGAACGGCGAGGTGATGCCGTCGGCGCGGACCTCCACCCGGCCGTCGAGCACGGTCCCGACGGCGGGCGCGACCAGGGTCGGGGTCGGCTTCGCCGCCTTGGCCCTGTCCAGCGCGACGAACGAGAGCACCGACATCGGCGGGATGGTCACCCGCACCTCGCCGTCGGCGGCGACGGGACCGGGCCCCGCCTGGGGGAACTCGGTGCGGTAGGCGCGGGAGGACGCCGGGATCTCGACCGTCGCCGCGGCGGCGCCCGAGTTGGCGACGACCAGGTGCTCGCGCTGGTCGTTCTCGGTCGAGCGGCTGAACGCGATCACGTCGCCCTGGCTGTGGCGCAGGGTCTGGTTGCCCTCGGCCCACACCCGGTCCCGGTCGACGAACCGCGCCAGCTCGGCGAGCTGCCGGTAGAGGGGGTGGGCGGTGTTGAAGTTGTCCACGGCCCCGGTGCGGTCGCCGCCGATGAGCCGTTCGCCCGCGAACTCCGGCGTCGTGCTGCCGAACATCGACTGGCGGGCGAGCTTGTCCCCGCCGCCGCCCGCGAACCCCTGCTCGTCGCCGTAGTAGACGACGGGGTTGCCGCGCCACAGGTACATCAGCGCGTTGCCGAGCTTGAGCCGGTCGAGCAGCTCCCGCTCGGGGATGCCCGCCGCGCGCAGCATCCAGGCCATCCGGCCCATGTCGTGGTTGCCGAGGAAGGTCGGCAGCGAGGAGGCGTTGGAGTCGGCGTCGGTGTAGCGGTCGTCGTCGGTCAGGACCTCGGCCAGCCGGGCCGAGCCCTTGCCGGACAGGAAGTCCAGCGCGCCGCTCTGGAACGGGAAGTCCAGTGTGGCCTGCATGCGGCCCTCGGTGGTGTACCGGGAGGTGTTGGCGGCGGAGGAGTCGTAGACCTCGCCGAAGACGAAGAAGTCCCGCTTGCCCCTGCTCTTCGCGTACGCCCGCACGTGCGGTGCGAGCGCTTGCCAGAACTCCATGTTGACGTGCTTGACGGTGTCGACCCGGTAGCCGTCGATGCCGAGGGTGTCGATCCAGTGGGTGAAGATCCGCTTCATGCCCTCGACGACCACCGGGTTCTCGGTCATCAGGTCGTCGAGGCCGGAGAAGTCGCCGTACTCGGTGGACTCGCCGCTGAACGTCGAGTCGCCCCGGTTGTGGTAGAGCGCGGGGTCGTTGAGCCAGTCCGGCACCTTCTTCGGCGACCCGGGCCGCACGACCGGGGTGTACGGGAAGGACTTCGCCGGGTCGAGCTCGGGGAAGCCGGGCCTGCCCGCCGCCGCCTTGATGTCGACGACGTCGCCCCGCGCGTCGAGGTAGGGCGAGGCGCCGGTGGAGATGTAGTCGCTGGAGCCCTCGGTGTACTCGATGATGTCGGCGGTGTGGTTGGCGACGATGTCGAAGAAGACCTTGATGCCGCGCCGGTGCGCGTCGCGGATGAGGGCCCGCATGTCGGCCGTGGTCCCGAAGTGCGGGTCGAGCCGGGTGAAGTCGGTGGTCCAGTAGCCGTGGTAGCCGGCTGAGGTGTCCGCGCCGCTGCCCTGCACCCACTGGTTGGCGAACATGGGCGTCATCCACAGCGCGGTGATGCCCATGCCGTCCAGGTAGTCCAGTTTGGACCGCAGGCCGGCCAGGTCGCCGCCGTGGTAAAAGCTCTTGTCCGCCGGGTCGTACCCGGTCTTGAGCCGGTCGGGGTCGTTCGTGCCGCCCCGGTCGTTGCGCGGGTCGCCGTTGGCGAACCGGTCGGGCATGACGAAGTAGAACCGCTCGCCGCGCAGGTCCGCGCGCAGCGCGTCGCCTGCCAGCCGCCGGTCGTGCCTGCCCACCCCGGGCGCGGTGTCGACCACCGACGCCACCGCCAGCCCCGGCCCCGGCCCCGCGGGCGGCTGCGCCGTCGCGCCGAGCACCGTGACCGGCAGCAGCGCCACCGCCGCGGCCATGGCGAGAACGCCCCGAGGACCCATGCCGACCTCCCTGTCGCGCGCCCGCAGGTGGGCGAAACGCACGAAACCACGGGAGCCGCGGTGCGGGATAGACCCGTTCGGGCGCTCTCGACCCCTGCTTTCCCACGCGCGGCGGGCAGGCGCCCGCCAGGACGGCGGCGGGCCGCCCCTGGTGTCAGGGACGGCCCGCCGGGTCTGCTGCGCGCGTGTTACGCGGTGGTGCGCTTGCGGCGCGAGTACCAGAACGCGCCCGCGCCCGCGCCGAGCAGCGCCACGCCGCCCAGGGTCATCGGCAGGATGCCGCTGGCGCCGGTGGAGGCCAGGTCGCCGTCATTGGCGACCGGGGTGATGGCGGGGGTGCTGGTGGTCGGGGCGCCGCTGCCGTCGCCGGGGGCGGTGGTCGTCGACGGGTCGGTGGACGACGGGGTGTCCGTGCTGTCCGGGGTGTCGCCCGGGCCGTCGGTGTCCGGGGTGTCGCCCTTGGTGGTGGTGGGCGTCGTGGTCGGGTTGGTGTCGTCGTCGCCGCCCCCTCCGCCGTTGCCGGTGCCCCCCGAGCAGGTGGCCTGGGAGAGGATGATCTCGCCCGCGCCGAGCTGCTTGAGCTTGCCGCCGAGGAAGGACACCCGCAGCGCGTTCACGGTCAGGGTGCCGTCCTCGGCGGTGACCTGCTCGTCCAGGACCACCGTGGCCAGGTCCGCGACGTTGATCTTGCCGCGCGCGGCGACGTCGATCTTGTGCCCGAGCAGGGTGACCCCGGCCAGCGTGGACTTGCCGGTGGTCTTGCCGCCCTCGGTGGTGCAGGTGGCGCTGACGACCTCCGCCTTGAGGATGCCCATCAGGTCCACGTCGGCGATGCTCGCCGCGCTGGTCAGGACACCACCGGTGAGGGTGGACTCGGCGTTGATCACCTTGGCGTGCACGCCGAGCTTGTCCAGATCCGCCTTGACCAGCGACTTGTCGCCGCCCGCCGGGTAGGTCGCCTGGGGGACGGGGCCGAGCTGCACCTGTGCGACGCCGAGGCCCTGGGCCTGGATCGACAGGGCGAAGGCACTGCCCTTCGGACCGCCCTCGGCGACCGCGAGCGGCGCGGTGAGCGCGGTCAGGGCAGCGGAGCCCGCGATGGTGCAGGCGAGCGCGAGCGCACGGGAACGGTGCACGGTGTTTCTCCAAGCTGGGGACCGAATGGGGGTGGGTGTGCGTCAGAATGGCGGTACGCCCGCGCCCCCGGCAAGTTTCAAACCGTGACCTTTTCCGGCGTGGATGCGGTATGACGCAACAGGAGCCCGTCCGGAGTCCACAATTCCGCCTATCGGGATAGACCCGAGTGGACATCCTTCGAACAGCACGCGTGGTTTCGGCGCCGACACCGGGTGCGACGTGTCGCATATCACTGTCCTGGAAAAAGTTCGAGGCGGCGGGGCTGTAACGCCCCCGCCGCCTCGACAGATAAAGCCCTGATCTACTTCACGCCGCCCGCGGTGAGGCCCGCGACGATCCGGCGCTGGAACAGCAGCACCAGGATCACCAGCGGGATGGTCACGATCACGCCCGCGGCCATCTGCGCGCCGAAGGGGGTGTCCCGGCCGTACTCGCCGGTGAACTGGCTGATGATGACCGGTGCGGTCTTGAGCCCCTTCTCGTTGACCACCGACAGCGCGATGATGAACTCGTTCCAGGCCGCGATGAACGTGATGATCGCGGTGGTGAACACGCCGGGCGCGGCCAGCGGCAGGATCACCTTGCGGAACGCCTGCGCCGGGGTGCAGCCGTCGATCTGCGCCGCCTCCTCCAGCTCCGTGGGCATCTGCCGGAAGAACGTCGTCAGGTTCCACACCGCCAGCGGCAGCGCGAAGCTCATGCTGGGCACGATCATCGCCTGGTAGGTGTTGATCCAGCCGATCGAGCTGAACAGCTCCAGCAGCGGCACCAGCAGCGAGATGGTGGGGAACATCGAGGTGATCATCACGATGCCCAGCACCACGTTCTTGCCCCGGAAGTCCAGCCGCGCCAGCGCGTAGGCGGTCAGCGTGCCGATCAGCAGCACCAGCACCGTGGTGATCCCGGCGACCAGGAAGCTGTTCAGCAGCGCCCGCAGGAAGCCGTTGTTGTCGGCGAACGCCGCGGTGTAGTTCTCGATCGAGAACGGGGTCGGGACCGGCGAGTCGGCGAAGATGTCGTTGGTGCGGCGCAGGCTCGACACCAGCATCCAGTAGAACGGCGACAGGCAGTACAGCACGATCAGCCCGATGCCCGCGTAGGGCAGCCACCACCACCAGGCCCGGTCCTTGGCCGCGGCGGGCGACGTGGAGACCTCCTGCGGTGTGGGGTCCAGTGTGGTGCTCATCGGCCCTTCTTCCCCGCGCGGGTGCCCAGCACGTCGGCGCCGAGCAGCTTGACGAACACGAACGCCACGACCGCGACGTAGAGGAACAGGAACACCGAGTACGCCGAGGCGGGCCCGTACTTGCCGAACTTCACCGCCTCCTCGTAGGCGATGACGGTGATCGTGTCCGTGGCGTCCTTGCCCGGACCGATCAGGGTGAACGGCAGGTCGAACATGCGCAGCGTGTCGAGGATGCGGAACAGCACCGCCACCAGCAGCGTCGGCTTCACCAGCGGCAGCGTGATCGCCCAGAAGGTCTTCCACGGCGAGGCCCCGTCGAGCTTGGCCGCCTCGTAGACCTCGTTCGAGATGACCTGCAGCCCGGCCAGCACCAGCAGCCCGATGAACGGCGCGGTCTTCCACGTGTCGGCGATGACCACCGCGACCCAGGCCTGGAAGCCGTCGGTCGTCCACAGGATCGGCGTCTCCAGGTCCAGCACCTTGTTCACCACGCCGTCGGCCTGGAAGATCCAGCGCCACAGCAGACCGGCGATCGCGGTCGGCACCGCCCACGGCACCAGGATGGCGGCCCGCACCAGCGCCCTGCCCTTGAACGCCCGGTGCATCACCAGCGCCATCAGCACACCGAGCACGACCTCGATCGAGACCGCGACGACGGTGAACGAGGTGGTGTTGAACAGCGCGTTGCGGAAGCGGTCGCCCGCGTCCCCGACGAGCATGTCGGTGAAGTTCTCCAGGCCGACGAACGTCTCGCCCTGCTCCAGCAGACCCGTCTCCGGGTCGATGCCGTCCTTCTTCTGGTAGAAGGCGAGCCGGAAGGCCGCCAGGACCGGGTAGGCGACCACCAGCGCCAGCACCAGCATGGTGGGCGTGACCAGCGCGGCGGCGAGCCTGCCCGCGCCCGCCCTGCGGCTCTGCCTGGGCGGTGGCGGCGAGGGTGTCGGCGGGGCCTCTGTGGTTGTGGACATGGCTGTCTCCAGCGGTCGTGCGGGAAGTGCGGGGACGGGAACGGGGCCCCGGCCTGCTTCGCCGGGGCCCCGTTCGGCCGAACTACTGCTTGGTCAGCTCCTCGAGCTTGCCCTGGAGGCTCTTCAGCGCGTCCTCGCTGCTCGTGGTCCCGCCCATGGCGTCGTACACGGCCGACTGGATGGCCGTGGACACCTCCTGGTACTTGACCACCGCGGGGCGCTTCTCCGCCTTCTCGATGCTCTTCTTCAGCTCGACCAGGTAGGGGAACTTCTCCACCAGGGCCGGGTCGTCGTAGAGCGCGGCCCAGGTCGGGGCCTTGGAGGTCTTCTCCAGGTTGGCCCGCTGCTGGTCCTCGCCGACCAGGAACTTGATGAAGTCGACCGCGGACTTCTTGTTCTTGGCGAACTTCGACACCGCGTAGTTGTGCCCGCCCAGGGTCGAGGCGCCGGGGCCGTCGAGGCCGGGCAGCGGGGCGACGGCGAACTTGCCCGCCACCTGCGACGAGCCGTCGGTGGCGCTGGCCTTGGCGTACTGGTACGGCCACTGGCGGTGGAACAGCAGCTCACCGGCCTGGAAGGCGCGGCGGCCCTCCTCTTCCTTGTAGGTGCGGGCCGCGGCCGGGATCTGGCCCGACTTGACGCCCTCGACCAGGAAGTCCAGGCCCTTCTTGGCCTCGGGGGTGTTGACGTTGGGCTTGCCGTCCTCGCCGACGACCACGCCGCCCGCGGAGTTGACCGCCTCGGAGAAGTTGACCGTCAGGCCCTCGTACTTCTCGAACTGACCGGCGTAGCACTGCAGGCCCGGGTTGGTGGGCTGGATCTTGCCGCAGGCGTCGGTGAGCTCGGCCCACGTCGTCGGCGGCGTGAGGCCCGCCGCGTCGAGCAGGTCCTTGCGGTAGTAGAGCAGGCCGCCGTCGGAGTCGACCGGCACGCCGTAGAGCTTGTCGAAGTACTTGGCCGTCTCCACGGTGGTGGGCAGCAGCTTGTCGAGCGGGAACTCCGACTCGGGGAGCTGCTCCACCCACTGGTTCGCCGCGAACTCGGCGGTCCAGATCACGTCCAGGTTGAGCACCGTGTACGCGTCGGACTGCGTCTGCGCGTTCTGCACGAACTGCTGGCGCTGCGCGTCGGCGTCCTCGGGCAGCTCGATGAGGGTCGCCTGCTGATCGGGGTGGCTCTTGTTCCACTCATCGATCTGGTTCTGCAGGTTGCCCGACAGGTCCTTGCCCGTCACGAAGCTGATGGGGCCGACGCCCTCCAGCGCGGCGGGGGTGTTCCCCGCCCCGCCGTCGGGCGAACCGGAGTCCGACGAACCGCACGCGCTCACGCCCAAGACAAGGGCGGCCGCGAGCGCGGCACCGCGTAAGACGCGACCTTGCGTTACCACGACGCCTCCATAAGTGTGTCGAGACAGGACCGCATGGGGGCGTACTCCACGCCCAGCCCTGCTCAGTGTTAAGCGGACTGTTCCCGCATGTGGCCGACAAGGGAACTGGCTTCGGATCGTCGTTACCGTTTCGAGACTGAATCGACCGCAGACCCGACATGCTTTTGCGGAAAACGTTGCAAGTCCCTGGTGCGGCTGTGCGCCGTCCGGCATATTGGGCCAATCCCGGGGTCGCCGCCGCCACCGCGCCCGCCCCGGGCCGCCCATCGCCGAGCACGGAGGAACAACCGACATGGCCGAGGTCCGCTACGAGTCGGCGTCCAGGATCTACCCGGGGAACCCGCCGGTGCGCGCGGTCGACGGGCTCGACCTTGAGGTTGCCGACGGGGAGTTTCTCGTGCTGGTTGGTCCGTCCGGGTCGGGTAAGTCGACCGCGTTGCGGATGCTCGCTGGGTTGGAGGATGTCAACGAGGGCACGATCCGTATTGGTGAGCGGGATGTGACGAATGTGCCGCCGAAGGGGCGGGATATCGCGATGGTGTTCCAGTCGTATGCGTTGTATCCGCACATGACTGTTGCTCAGAACATGGGTTTCGCGTTGAAGTTGCAGGGGTTGCCGAAGGTGGAGATCGCGGCGAAGGTGCTGGAGGCGGCGCGGCTGCTGGATCTGGAGAAGTTCTTGGAGCGCAAGCCGAAGGCGCTTTCCGGTGGGCAGCGGCAGCGGGTGGCGATGGGGCGGGCGATCGTGCGGGATCCGGCGGTGTTCTTGATGGATGAGCCGTTGTCGAATTTGGATGCGAAGTTGCGGGTGGAGACGCGGGCGAACATCGCTGCGTTGCAGCGTCGGTTGGGTACGACGACGATTTATGTGACGCATGATCAGGTTGAGGCGATGACGATGGGGCATCGGGTGGCGGTGCTCAAGGATGGGTTGTTGCAGCAGTGTGACACGCCGCGGGCGTTGTATGACCGGCCTGCGAACGCGTTCGTGGCGGGGTTCATCGGCTCGCCCGCGATGAACCTCGTCGAGGT
>NZ_WHOL01000071.1 GCF_009745975.1 Actinokineospora pegani
CGGCTGGATGAGGCGTTGGACGAGTTGGTCGGGTTTTTCGTCAACACGTTGGTGCTGCGCACGGATGTCTCCGGTGACCCGACGTTCGGTGAGTTGGTGGCCCGGGTGCGCGACGCCGACCTGGCCGCGTTCGAGCACCAGGACCTGCCATTCGACCTGCTGGTGGAGGAGTTGAACCCGGCCCGCTCGACCGCGCACCACCCGCTGTTCCAGGTGATGCTCGTGCTGCAGAACAACGCCGCGGCCGAGTCCGGGTTCGGCGGGCTGGCGGTGACCGAGCTGGCCTCGCGCCCCGGGGTGGCCAAATTCGACCTGACCCTCGCGGTGGCCGAGTCCGCCGACGGCCTGACCGGCGGCATCGAGTACGCCACGGACCTGTTCGACCGGTCCACGGTCGAGGCCCTGTCGGCCCGGCTGACCGCGCTGTTCCAGGCCGCCCTGGCGGCGCCGGACCGGCCGGTGGGCGAGCTGGACGTGCTGACCGGGGCCGAGCGGGCCCGGGTCGGCGAGTCGGCCGGGACCGGTGCGCCAGACCTGCTCGTCACGGAGGTCTTCCAGCACCGGGTCGACACCGCGCCGGACGCGACCGCGCTCGTCTTCGACGGCCGCGTCCTGTCCTACGCCGGGCTGGACGCGGCGGCCAACCGGCTGGCCCGGCACCTCGCCGACCGGGGCGCCCGGCGCGGCGCGCTGGTCGGCGTCCTGCTCGACCGGGGCATGGACCTGGCGGTGGCCATGCTCGGGGTGCTCAAGACCGGGGCGGGGTACGTCCTGCTCGACCCCGAGTTCCCCGACGAGCGGCTGGCGGGCATGGTCGCCGACGCCGGTCTGGCCCTGCTGGTCGCCGACACCGACCGGCTCGGCCTCGGGCTGCCCACCATCGCCGTGGCCGACGCCGCCGCCGAGTCCGCCGCGCGGCCGCCGCTGACCGGCGACCCCGGGGACGCCGCCGCCGTCATGTTCACCTCCGGCTCCTCCGGCCGCCCGAAGGGCGCGCTGGCCTCGCACCGGTCGATCGTCAGCACCCTGACCGGCCAGGATTTCGTCCACTTCGGGCCGAACCAGGTGTGGTTGCACGCGGCCCCCGTGTCCTGGGACGCGACCGCGCTGGAGTTCTGGGGCGCGCTGCTCAACGGCGGGACCTGCGTGCTGCAGCCCGGCCAGCGGCCCGAACCCGATCGCATCGCCCACCTCGTCGCCGCGCACGGGGTGACCACGCTCTGGCTGTCCGCCGGCCTGTTCAACCTCATGGTCGACGAGTACCCGAGGGTGTTCACGCAGGTCCGCGAGGTGATCACCGGTGGGGACAAGCCGTCGCTGGAGCACATCGACCGGGTCCGCGCCGCGTTCCCCCGCCTGCGCCTGGTGCACGGCTACGGGCCGGTGGAGAGCATGGTCTTCACCCACACCCACCAGGTCACCGAGCCCACCGGCGGCGCGCCGCTGCCGATCGGGCTGCCGATGGGCAACCGCCGTGCCTACGTCCTCGACGAGCGGCTGCGCCCGGTGCCGACCGGGGTGGCCGGTGAGCTGTACGTGGCGGGCGCGGGCCTGGCCGACGGCTACCTGGGCGCCCCGGGGATGTCCGCCGAGCGGTTCGTCGCCGACGCCCACGGCGAGCCGGGGGAGCGCATGTACCGCACCGGCGACCTGGCCCGCTGGACCTCCGCCGGGGTGGTGGAGCTGCTCGGTCGCGCCGACGACCAGGTCAAGATCCGCGGGTTCCGGGTGGAGCCGGGCGAGGTGGAGGCCGTGCTCGCGGCGCATCCCGCACTGGCCAGGGTCGCCGTCGTGGTCCGGGAGGACGTACCCGGCGACAGGCGGCTGGTCGCCTACTGCGTCGTGGCGCAGGGCGCGGACGGCCTGTCGGCGGCGCGGTTGCGCGCCGACGCCGCCGCCCAGTTGCCCGACCACCTGGTGCCCGCCGCGTTCGTCCTGGTCGACGCGCTGCCGCTGACCGCCAACGGCAAGCTCGATCGACGGGCCCTGCCCGCGCCGGAGTACCGGGTCGGCAGCCGCGCGGCCCGCACCCCGCGCGAGGAGGCGCTGTGCGCGCTCTTCGCCGAGGTGCTCGGGCTCCCGGGGGTCGGGGCGGAGGACGACTTCTTCGCCTCCGGCGGGCACTCGCTGCTCGCGGTCCGGTTGATCAGCCGCATCCGCACCGCCCTGGGCGTCGACGTGGCGATCCGCGACCTGTTCAGCGCGCCGACGCCCGCCGGGCTGGCGGTGCGGACCGCGCGGTTGGCCGGTGGCCCGGTGCGGCCGCCGCTGGTCGCCGTCGAGCGGCCTGACGTGCTGCCGCTGTCGCCCGCGCAGCGCAGGCTGTGGTTCCTGGCCGAGTTGGCTGACAGCCGCACCTACAACGTGCCCATGGTGGTGGAGCTCGACGGGCCGGTGGACGCCGACGCGCTGCGCGCCGCACTGGGCGACGTCGTGGCCCGGCACGAGGTGCTGCGGACGGTGTTCCCGTCGGTCGACGGGGAGCCGTTCCAGGTGGTGCTGCCAGTCGAGGAGGTGCCGCCGCTGCTCAGCATCGGGGGCCGCGCCGGGGTGGGCGGTGCTGTGGACAGAGTGGAGTCCGCGTTGGCGCACGGGTTCGACCTGTCGGCCGAGATCCCGGTGCGGGCCTGGCTGTTCGACCGGACGCTGGTGCTGCTGATGCACCACATCGCCGGGGACGGCTGGTCGATGGCGCCGCTGACCCGGGACCTGTCCGCCGCCTACGCCGCCCGGCGCGCCGGGCACGCCCCGGACTGGGCCCCGCTGCCGGTGCAGTACGCCGATTACGCGCTCTGGCAGCGTGATCTGCTCGACAGCGGGGTCGCCGAGACCCAGTTGGCGTTCTGGCGATCCGCGCTCGACGGCGCCCCGCCCGTGCTGGACCTGCCGACCGACCGCCCCCGACCCGCGGTGGCCACGCACAGGGGCGGCGTGGTGCCCTTCGAGTTGGACGCGGGCACGCACGCCGCACTGGCCGCGCTCGCCGCCCGGCACGGCGCGACGGTGTTCATGGTGCTGCAGGCCGGGCTCGCCGCGGTGCTGGCGCGCCTCGGCGCCGGGACGGACATCCCGATCGGCAGCCCGGTCGCGGGGCGGCTGGATGAGGCGTTGGACGAGTTGGTCGGGTTTTTCGTCAACACGTTGGTGCTGCGCACGGATGTCTCCGGTGACCCGACGTTCGGTGAGTTGGTGGCCCGGGTGCGCGACGCCGACCTGGCCGCGTTCGAGCACCAGGACCTGCCATTCGACCTGCTGGTGGAGGAGTTGAACCCGGCCCGCTCGACCGCGCACCACCCGCTGTTCCAGGTGATGCTCGTGCTGCAGAACAACGCCG
>NZ_WHOL01000072.1 GCF_009745975.1 Actinokineospora pegani
CGGCGTTGTTCTGCAGCACGAGCATCACCTGGAACAGCGGGTGGTGCGCGGTCGAGCGGGCCGGGTTCAACTCCTCCACCAGCAGGTCGAATGGCAGGTCCTGGTGCTCGAACGCGGCCAGGTCGGCGTCGCGCACCCGGGCCACCAACTCACCGAACGTCGGGTCACCGGAGACATCCGTGCGCAGCACCAACGTGTTGACGAAAAACCCGACCAACTCGTCCAACGCCTCATCCAGCCGGCCCGCGACAGCGGCGCCCACCGGGACGTCCTCGCCCGCGCCCATCTTCGACAGCAGCAACGCGAGCCCGGCCTGCACGACCATGAACACCGTCGCGCCGGTCGCCGAGGCCAGTGCCCGCAGCCTGGTCAGCGCGACCGCGTCGAGCACGAACGGCACGACGTCACCGAGGTGCGAGGCCGCGGCGGGCCGCGGCCGGTCGGTGGGCAGGGTCAGCACCTCGGGCGCCCCGGCGAGCGCTGCCCGCCAGAACGCCGTCTGTGCCGGGCGCAGGCCGGCGAGCAGGTCGCGCTGCCAGAGCGCGTAGTCGGCGTACTGCACCGGCAGCGCGGGCAGCCCGGCCTCGTTCCCGGCGTAGGCGGCGGCCAGGTCGCGCAACAGCGGCGCCATCGAC
Source organism: Actinokineospora pegani (assembly GCF_009745975.1). Lineage (GTDB taxonomy): Bacteria > Actinomycetota > Actinomycetes > Mycobacteriales > Pseudonocardiaceae > Actinokineospora > Actinokineospora pegani. The sequence goes on from NZ_WHOL01000072.1 coordinate 636, forward strand.
CAACCGTCCCCGGCGATGTGGTGCACCAGCACGACCACCACGTGCTCACCCGGCGCGACGCGCAACACGGTGACCCGCACCGGCAGCTCGACACCGAGGTCGAACACGTGTCCGGTCGCGGTGTCCACAGCGGACTCCACAGCGTCCGGGGCGCAGTCGCGCACCTCGACCACCGAACGCGCCCGCTCCACCGGCACCACCACCTGCACCGGCTCGCCGTCGACCGACGGGAACACCGTGCGCAGCACCTCGTGCCGGGCCACCACCCGCTCCACCGCCCGCGCCAGCGCGTCGACGTCGAGCCCGCCGGTCACCCGCAGGACGGTGGAGGTGTTGTAGGTGTGGCTGGTCCCCTCCAGCTCGGCCAGGAACCACAGCCTGCGCTGGGCGTACGACAGCGGCAGCACGTCCGGCCGGTGCTGTCGGACGAGCGCGGGCCGCACCGGCGCACCGGACAGTTCCGCCACCCGCGTGGCCAGCCCGGCCGCGGTCGGCGCGCGGAACAGGTCGCGCACGCCCACCTCGACGCCGAGCATGGCCCGCACCCGGCCGATGAGCCGCACCGCCAGCAGCGAGTGGCCGCCGACCTTGAAGAAGTTGTCGGACGGCGCCACCGGGTGGCCCAGCACCTCGGCGAACAGACCGCAGAGGATCTCCTCCCGCGGCGTGCGCGGGGCACGGCCAGTGGCGGCGAGCTCGGACTCGGGCAGCGCACCCCGGTCGAGCGTGCCGTCGGCGGCGACCGGCATCCGCGCCAGCGGCACCACCGCCGAGGGCACCAGGTGCTCCGGCAGGGCCCCCGCCGCCCAGGTCCGCAGGTCGCGGCCGACCACCGTCGAACCGGGCCGGGCCACGACGTAGGCCACCAGTGCCCCGGTCCGCCTGGCCACCACAGCCACCTGGGCGACATCGGGGTGCCGCGCCAGCACGGCCTCAACCGCGGCGGGCTCCACCCGGAGCCCGCGGATCGTGACCTGCTCGTCCGCCCGCCCCACAAGGTCCAACACCCCGTCGGCCGTCCACCGCGCCAGGTCCCCGGTGCGGTGCATCCGCTCACCGGCCGCACCCAGCGGGTCAGCGATGAACCGCTCCGCCGTCGCCCCGGGCCGTCCGGCGTATCCACGTGCCAAGCCGCCGCCGAGGTAGAGCTCGCCCACGACACCGGGGGCCACCGGCCGCAAGTGCGCGTCGAGCACGTAAACCCGCTTGTCGACCACGGCCCGGCCGATCGGCACGGCGCCGTCGACATCGGCGGGAACGGCGTGGGTCGTGGTGAGACCCGCCGACTCGGCAGGCCCGTACGCGTTGGCGACGCTCAGACCCGGGTGCCGGGCCAGGATGCGGGCGACGTGTGCGGCGGAGACCGCCTCGCCACCGGTGAAGACCGTCCTGACGCCGTCGAACGCCTCGGGGCACTCGTCGGCGAACTGGTTGAACAGGCTGGATGCCAGGTGGAGCATCGTCACACCGTGGTCGGACACCAGTCGCCGCACCACCGCGGGCTCCGGCCGCTGCCCCGGGTACAGCACGCACGTGCCACCGAAGGCCAGCGCGCCCCAGAACTCCAGGGAGAATGCGTTCTGGGCCACCGGCGAGGACTGCAGGAACACCGCATCCGGCCCGAAGGCGGCGTACTGCTGTCCAAGCAGGCTGCCGACCACCGTCCGGTGGGTGGTCAAGACCGCCTTCCCGGAGGCGACCACGACACAGGCGAGGTCGTCCGGCGACAAGGGCAGGTTGAGATCCGCCTCGGACAGCTCGGGCACCTGCGCGATGTCCACGGTCCTCGGCCCGCGCACCCGCTGCGCCAGCGTGGCGTCGGTGACGACCACACCGAGCCCGGTGTCGGCGACCAACTGGTCGGACAAGCCCGGGTCGAGCACCGCGTATCCGGCGCCCGCCTTGACGACCGCGACCACCGCGACGGCGAGGTCGATGCCGCGTTCGATCAGCACGCCGACCACGTCGCCGCGCCGCACGCCCTGGTCGAGCAGGTGCCGGGCCAACCGGTTGGCCCGGGCGTTGAGCTCGGCGTAGCCCAGTCGCCCGTCGCCGGACACCAGCGCGTCGCCGACCCGGTGCCGCTGCACGAGGTCGACCAGCGTGACCCCGCCCAGCTCGACCGCCGCCGGGTTCCAGCCCGTGACGACCTCGTGCCGCTGCGCGGGGGTGAGCGCCTCGACCTCGGTGACCGGCCGCGCCGGGTCGGCGGCGACCTGTTCGAACAGGTGGGCCAGCGCCGCCGCGAACCGCTGCGCGGTGGTCCGGTCGAACAGGTCGGCCGCGTACTCGAGCACGCCCTCGACGCCGTCGGGGGTCTCGTGCACGGCCAGGGTGAGGTCGAACTTGGCCGTGCCGGTGGTGAACGGCTCGTCGGTGGCGACCAGGTCGGCGAAGGCGGCGGGCGCGGGCGCGTCGTTGAGCAGCAGCATCACCTGGACCAACGGGTGCCAGGCCAGTGAGCGGGTCGGGTTCACCGCCTCGACCAGCGCCTCGAACGGCAGGTCCTGGTTGTCGAACGCGGCCAGGTCGGCGTCGCGCACCCGGGCCACCAGCTCGGTGAACGTCGGGGCCCCGGAGACGTCGGTGCGCAGCACCAAGGTGTTGACGAAGAAGCCGACCACCTCGTCCAGCGCGGCGTCGGCGCGCCCGGCGACCACGGTGCCGATCGGCACGTCGTCGCCCGCGCCGAAGCGCGACAGCAGCAGCGCCAGCCCGGCCTGCAGCACCATGAACGGGGTCGCGCCCGCCTCGGTGGCGACCCGGCGCAGGGCGGCCTGGGTCGGCGCGTCGAGGGTGAACGGCACCGCGTCGCCGCGGAAGGTCGGCGCGGACGGCCGGACCCGGTCGTGCGGCAGCGCGAGCACCTCGGGGGAGCCGTCGAGCGCGGCTCGCCAGAACTCCGTCTGGGCGGGGCCGATCTCGGCGAGCAGGCCCGCCTGCCACAGCGTGTAGTCCGCGTACTGCACGGGCTCCGCGTCCCACTCCGGGGCGCGCCCGCGCCTGCGAGCGGCGTAGGCGGTGGCGAGGTCGCGCAGCAACGGGCCCATGGACCAGCCATCGGTCGCGATGTGGTGCACCATCACCACGAGCACGTGCTCAGTGGGGCTGACCACGAACAGCCAAGCCCGCACCGGCAGGTCGGCGGCGAGGTCGAAGGTGTGGGTCAACGCGCAGGCCACCTCGGCGGGCACGGCCACCGCCGGGCAGTCGCGCACGGCCAGCTCCGGGACCGCGTCGACGCGGATCTGCTGGCGTGGCTCGCCGTCGATCGCCGGGTAGACGGTGCGCAGCGCCTCGTGGCGGGCGACCACGTCGCCCAGGGCCGCCGCGAGCGCGGCGGGGTCGAGGGCGCCGGTGAGTCGGCGGACCACCTGGACGTTGTAGGAGGTGCTCGGCCCCTCCATGCGGTCGACGAACCACAGCCTGCGCTGGGCCGAGGACAGCGGCAGCACCTCCGGCCGCTCCCCGACGACCACGGCCGGGCGGACGGGCGCGCCCGCCAGCTCGCCGATCCGGATGTCCAGCCCGGTGGGGGTCGGGCTGGCGAACAGGTCGCGAACGGCGACCTCCACGCCCAGCACCGACCGGATGCGCGACACCAGCCGCACGGCGAGCAGCGAGTGCCCACCGACCTTGAAGAAGTTGTCCGATGGGGCGACCGGGTGCCCGAGGGTGTCGCCGAACAGCCCGGCGAGGATCTCCGCCCGCGGCGACACCGACGCGGCCGCGGTGTCCACCTGGACGGTTTCGGCCTGGCGCGGGGCGAACCGGGAGCTCTCCTGCGCTGTCAGCGGCGCCAGGGAGTCCACGGTGGTCTCCACATCTCCCATGGCTGTCAGAACCCGTAGGTAGAGACCGGCGATCGCCTCGACAGTGGGGGCGTCGAACAGGTCGGTGGCGTATTCGAACCACAGAGCCAGCCCGGCGTCGGTCTCGGTCGCCGACAGGGTCAGGTCGAACTTGGTCGAGGTCAGGTCGACCTGCTCCATCGCCGCGGGCACACCACCGAGCGCCAGTTCGGCCTTGGCGGTGTTCTGCAAGGTCAGCATCACCTGCACCAGCGGGTGCCAGGCGGGCGACCGGTCCGGGTTGACACCCTCGACGAGCAGGTCGAAGGGCAGCTCCTGGTGGTCGAACGCGGCCAGGTCGGCCTCCCGCACCCGGGCCAGCATCGCGCCCACGGTCGGGTCGCCGGAGGTGTCGGTGCGCAGGACGACGGTGTTGACGAAGAACCCGACCAGCTCGTCGAGAGCGCTGTCGCCCCGCCCCGCCACGGCGGTGGCGATCAGGACGTCGTCACCCGCGCCGAGCCGGGACAGCAGCACGCCAAGCCCCGCCTGCAGGGCCATGAACAGGGTCGCGCCCGCTTCGGCGGCGACCGCGGCGAGGCGCGTTGAGGCCGCCGAGTCGAGCGTGACCGCGAGGCCCTTGCCCGCGTGGGTCGGCGTCCGCGGCCGGGGGCGGTCAGTGGGCAGCGACAGCACGGTCGGCGCGCCGTCGAGAGCCGTGCGCCAGAAGTCGAGGTCCGTGGACCCGGCAAGCAGGTCACGCTGCCAGAGCGCGTAGTCGGCGTAGTGGACCGGCAGCGGCTCCCAGCGCGGGGCCGCGCCGAGACGGCGGGCGTCGTAGGCGGTGGCCAGATCACGCAGCAGCGGGCCCAAGGACCACCCGTCGGCGGCGATGTGGTGCAGCAGCACGACCAGCGTCGAACCGGTCAGCAGCGCGCGCACCGGCGGTTCGGTCGCCAGATCGAACGGGGTGTTGGCGAACTCGTTGACGTCCCCGGCCCGGACCAGCTCAGGCCGGACATCAGGGAGCACGACCTGGGCGGGCTCACCGTCGACCGACGGGTAGACGGTGCGCAGCACCTCGTGCCGGGCGGTGACGTCGGCCAGCGCGGACTCCAGCGCCACCGGGTCGACCGGCCCGCCGAGCCGCAGCACCACCGGGACGTTGTAGGACGAGCTCGGGCCTGCCAGCCGGTCGACGAACCACAGCCTGCGCTGCGCGTACGACAGCGGCAGCGGGTCCGGCCGCCGCACCGGGGCCAGTGCGGGCCGCGCAGGCGCCCCGCTCAGCTCCCCCACCCGGGCGTCCAACCCCACCACCGTCGGCGAGCGGAACAGGTCGCGAACCCCCACCTCCACCCCGAGCACGGCCCGGACACGGCCGGTGAGCCGCACCGCGAGCAGCGAGTGCCCGCCGACCTTGAAGAAGTTGTCGGACGGCGCCACCGGGTGTCCCAGCACGTCGGCGAACAGACCGCTCAGGATCTCCTGCCTCGGCGTCAGCGCGCGGTCTTCTCCCCCACTCTCCTGCGCCGACAGCCGCTCCACCACCGCCAGCGATTCCGCGCGCACCGCGGCGCGGTCGTCCACCAGCAGCAGGCGCTCCTCCTCGGTGAGCACGCGCAGGTCGGCCATCGTCGCCTCCGGCGTGGCGGCCATCGCCGCGAGGACGCGGCCGAAGACGTCGGCGAGCAGCTCGACGGTCCACTCGTCGAACAGGTCGGTCGCGTACTCGAACCAGGTGTCGAGCCCACCATCGGCGTTCTCCACGCAGGTGACCGACAGGTCGAACTTGGTCGACTCCAGCCGCGAGGGCTCCTCGACCGCGGTGAGGTTCGCGAAGTCGAGTCGGACGGCGGCGTTGTTCTGCAGGACGAGCATCACTTGGACCAGCGGGTGCCAGGCCAGCGACCGCGCCGGGCTCAGCGCCTCGACCACCAGGTCGAACGGCAGCTCCTGGTGCTCGAACACGGCGAGGTCGGCGTCGCGGACCCGGTCGAGCAGCCCGGCGGCGCTCGGGGCGCCAGAGGTGTCGGTGCGTGTGACCACGGTGTTGACGAAGAAGCCGACCAGGTCGTCGAGGGCCTCGTCACCGCGCCCGGCAACCGCCGTGGCGATGGGGATGTCCTGACCCGCGCCCACCTGGTCCAGCGTCACCGCGAGACAGGCCTGCAACGCCATGAACAAGGTGGCGCCACGCGAGCGGGCCAGCTCGGCCACCCCGCGGCGCACCTCGGCGCCGACGCTGTGGATGACCCGGCCGCCCCGGCCGGTGGGGTTCTGCGGACGAACCCGGTCCACCGGCAGCGGCAGCACCGGCGGTGCCCCCGCCAGCGCCGCACGCCAGAACGCCGCCTGCGCCCCGGCCAGCGACAAACCATCCTCTTCGGACTCCAGGACTTCGCGCTGCCAGAGCGCGTAGTCGGAGTACTGCACCGGCAGCGGCTCCCACCCCGGGGCCGCGCCTGCCAGCCGCGCCGCGTAGGCCTGCGCCAGGTCCCGCAGCAGTGGCGCCATGGACCAGCCGTCAGCGGCGATGTGGTGCAACAGCACGACGAGCACGTTCTCCTCGTCGCCCACGCGGAACACCCGGGCCCGCACCGGGAGGTCCGAGGCGAGGTCGAACGCCTGGTTGGCGAAGTCCGCCACCTGCCGCCCGACCTCCGCCCCGTCGACCACCTCGAACTCCGGCGCCGTCACCGGGAGCACGCGCTGGACCGGCTCACCGTCCACCGCCGGGTAGACCGTGCGCAGCACCTCGTGCCGGTCGACCACGTCGGTCAGGGCCTCGCGCAGGGCGGCGAGGTCCAGCGCCCCGGTCAGCCGCAGCACGACCGGGACGTTGTAGGCGGAGTTGGGTCCTTCGAGCCTGTTCACGAACCACAGTCTGCGCTGCGCGTACGACAAAGGGAACATGCCAGCCTCCGGCTGTGGATAAGTGGACGGCGACCCGGAAACAGTTATGCCTGAATGGTTTCGATGACCCGAGCCAGGTCACGCAGGCGGGGGTTCTGGTAGACCGCCTTGACCGGCAGCGCCACCTTCAACTCCGCCCGCACCCGGGCCACCAGCTTGATCGCCAGCAGGGAGTGCCCGCCCAACTTGAAGAAGTTGGCGTCGGCGGACAGGCCGTCGACACCGAGCACATAGGACCAGACCTCGGCGATCAACCGCTCCGCCGCGCTGTCCAGGCCTGAACCTGCTGTCTGCGCTGGAGTCGTCTCGGGCAGCGGCAGAAGTTCTCGATCGAGCTTGCCATTAACCGTTCGAGGGAAAGCGTTCACCTGAACGAGGACCGACGGGACCATGTACCTGGGCAGGACATCGGCGAGCCGACCAGCGAGGGCGTCGGCGGAAACGCTTGCGGTGGCACGGTAGTAGCCCACGAGCGCCGTCCCGCTCGGCAGGTCGTCGCGCAGCAGCACGGCCGACTCGACCACGTCGGGGCAGCGGGTCAGCGCCGCCTCGACCTCGCCGAGCTCGATCCGGTAGCCGTGCACCTTGACCTGGTTGTCACGACGGCCGATGTACTCGATGTCGCCGTTGGAACGCCTGCGCGCGAGGTCACCCGTGCGGTACACGCGCGAACCGTCCGGCCCGGCGACGAATCGCTCAGCGGTGAGACCCGGTCGATTGCGGTATCCGCGGGCGACGCGCGCGCCCCGAAGGTGGATCTCACCGACTTCGCCGTCCTCGACCTGGCTGAGCTTCTCGTCGAGCAGCAGCAGATCGAGGCCGGGCAGAACGGTGCCGATGTGGGGGCTCTCCCCCTGCGCGATCCAACCTGCGGTGGCGTCGACAGTGCACTCAGTGGGCCCATAGAGGTTCACCGCCCGCACGTTCCGCAAAGACGCCATGCGCTCCCACAACGAGGGGCTGATCGGCTCGCCCCCTACAAGCAGCGTCAGCGGGCTCTCCAACTCGGTGAGCAGCGGAACAAGCGCCTCCGCGTGCGACGGGGTGAGGTCGAGGTCCGTGAGCCGCTGTTCGACAACCAGAGCGGCCATCAGCGCCGGGTCCGCGCGGGTCGCGTCGTCCAGGACGACCACCGCGTCACCCCGGCACAACCGGGTCCACTGCTGCACTGACGCGTCGAACGAGGCCGAGGCGTTCCACCCGACCCGCCCACCGTCGGTGGCCGAGATCCCAGCCTCCTCCAGGGCCTCGACCAGCAGGGCCGCGCTCCCCCGGGTGATCTCCACGCCCTTGGGCAGGCCCGTGGAGCCGGAGGTGTAGATGACGTACGCCAGGTTCCCCGGGCTGACCTCGACCGGGGTGAACTCCGCGCTGTGCCCCGCGCCGAGGTCGACGACGCTGACCGCCTCGACCTCACCGGCGGGCTCGCCGATGAGCAGGTCGGCGCGGGCGTCGGCGACCAGGTAGCGGCGGCGCTCGGCGGGCAGCGCCGGGTCGACCGGCAGGTAGGCGGCGCCCGCGGTGAGCGCGCCGAGCAGGGCGACGACCAGGTCGGTGCCGCGCGGGAGGCTGATCGCGACCAGGCTCTCCCGGCCGATGCCCCGCGCGGTCAGCGCGCCCGCGATCCTGGCGGCCTCGGCGCGCAGCTCACCGAAGGTCAGCTCGCGCCCATGGGCGACGAGGGCGGGCCGGTCCGCGGGGACGGCGGCGAGTCGGGTGATGAGGTCCATGTCAGGCCCCGTACCGGGTCGTCGAGGGCTGCGCGGTGGGCGCGCAGTCGGCCAGCGCGACCGGGTCGCCCATGCCGACCACGATCTTGCGGGCGCCGGTGAAGGCCTCGCGGCCGTGCGCGCACAGGATGTTGTCGACCAGCAGGAGGTCGCCCGCCTGATAGGTCTCGCGCATGGTCACCTTGTTGTAGACCTCGTTGAGCGCTTCAGCCTCCTCACGCGTGAGCGCGGTGCCGTCACCGACATAGGTCGCGAACGGGAGGCCGTCCTCCCCGTAGGTCTCCACGAGGACATCGCGGATGTCGGGGTCCAGGCTCCAGGAGTTCCAGAAGGCCATGTGGTTGAACCACACCCGGTCGCCGGTGACAGGGTGGGTCACGACCGCGGAGCGGCGCTGGGTGGTGCGGAAGGAGTCCTCGTCCACCCACTCGTAACCGATGGTGTTCTCCGTGCAGTAGGCCTCCGCGACCGCCTTGTCCTCGGTGGCGAAGGAGGTCTGCCACGGCAGGCCGGCCATCTCGGAGTAGTTGCGCACGAGCAGCCAGCCCATCTTCTCGCAGCGCTCACGCAGGTCCTCGGGCAGCAGCGCGAGGGCCTTGCGCATGTCGCCCACGGTGGTGGCGCCGCCGGTCTCAGGGGCGATGAGGCAGCCGAACAGCAAAGCGCCGGGGAAGTCCAGGGTGTAGCTGTTCTCGTTATGCAGGCGGATCGGCTGGACCGCGGGGAGGTCGGTGGAGGAGAAGACCCCGTCCCCGAAGTCGGACCGCGGGGTGGCCTTCTCCTTGTAGTTGGCGCGCTTGGGGAAGAGGACGTCACGCACCGCCGCGAACGCCTCGTTGGTGGTGACCGGGAGACCGCGCAGCATCAGGCAGCCGGAGCTGAGCAGCTCGGCGCGGATCGCGGGGAGGGCGCCGGTCACCCAGCGCACCGCCTCGTCCAGGTCCGCGGTCACGGGGGCGGTGGCGATCGGGGGCTTGCCGGGTTCGCGGCTGACCTCCAGCGCACGCACCGAGTTGTCGAGGGATGTCATCGTCTTGTTCCTCTCCTGGGTCAGCCGAGCAGGCTCTGGACGACCTGGCCGACCCGCGCGAGGAACGGGGGCAGGTCCTGCTGGAAGTAGAAGTGGTCCCCGGCGAACATCTCGACGTGCGCCGACGCCGAGGTCGAGGTGGCCCACTGCGGCAGCGTCGCCACCGGGACGATCGGGTCGGCGTCGCCACCGAACACGGTGACCGGGCAGGTCAGCGGGGTGGTCGGGCCGGTGTAGCGGTAGACGTCGTCGATGCCGAAGTCGGCCCGGATGGCCGGGACGATGATCTCCCGCAGCTCCGGCTCGTCGAGGATCTCGTCCTGGGTGCCGCCGCGGGCCTTGATGGCCGCCACCAGCTCGTCGTCGTCGAGGCGCTCGGCGCGCACCGGGGCGGGGTTGGCCAGGTGCGGGGCGCGGCAGGCGCTGACGATGAGGCCCTTGGGCGGGGTGCCGCGCTCGGTGAGCAGCCGGGCCACCTCGAAGGCGACCAGGGAGCCCATCGAGTGCCCCAGCACCACCAGGTCGCCGGTGTCCTCGGGCAGGCAGTCGACGACTGGGCCCGCCAGGTCGGCCACGCTCTCGGGCAGGTCGTCGACGAAGCGGGCGCCCCGGCCCGGGTATTGGCCGATGAGCAGCCGCAGGCTCTCCGGCAGGTGCTCCCGCCACTCGGCGTAGGCGTGGGCGTTGCCCCCCGCGTGCGGGAGCACGAGCAGGTCCGCGGTACCGGTGCCGAGTGCCCAGACCACGTCTTCGCGGTCGGCCATCGTGGGCGCGCTCATGGTTTCGCTCCATCTGGTCCAGGGTCACTGTCTGATGCGGAAACACTATGTGCGGCAATACTTTGCGAGAGGCACTCGCAGCGGCAGTTAGCGGCGGTATGGGCACTGCCGGTCCCGATACGCGCGGAGACCCCGCCGAGAGGTTCTCGACGGGGTCTTCCCGTAGCGGTTCAGATGGTTGTCTGCGTCCTGCGGCGGAGCATGGGCCTGCGCGTGGGCTTGCCCTTCGTGTCGATGACCTCCGCGAGCTGCGCGACGGTGGGGGCCTTAAAGATGTCCCGGATCGTCAGCTCGACGTCGAGTGCGTTGCGGACCCTGCTGATGAGGCGGGCGCCAAGCAGTGAGTGGCCCCCGAGGTCGAAGAAGCTGTCGTCGATGGTGGGGGTCTCTATGGACAAGAGTTCGGCGTAGAGCGCGCACAGGACTGTCTCGCGCGGGGTGCGGGCCGCACGCCCCCCGGCGTTGCCGTGCAACTCGGGTTCGGGGAGGGCTTTGCGGTCCAGCTTGCCGTTGGGGGTGATGGGGATGCGGTCGAGGACCGTGATGGCGGAGGGCACCATGTGCTCCGGGAGCCGGTCCGCGGCCCAGGCGCGAAGCTGCCTGCCGGTCGTGCTGCCGACGACGTAGGCGACCAGGCGGGCCGGCCCGTCGGAACGCCAGGCGAGGACGGCAGCCTGGGTGGTGCCCGGGTGGGCGGTCAAGACGGCCTCGACCTCGCCGGGTTCGACCCGGAACCCGCGGATCTTCACCTGGTCGTCTGCCCGACCGACGAAGTCCAACACCCCGTCAGCAGTCCACCTGGCCAGGTCACCCGTGCGGTACATGCGCTCACCGGGCGCGCCCAGGGGATCAGCCACGAAACGCTCAGCCGTGATCCCTGGACGCCCCGCATACCCCCGTGCAAGACCGACGCCACCCAGATAGACCTCTCCGACGACACCGGGCTGGACGGGGTGCAGCCACTTGTCGAGCACATAAGCGCGCTTGTTGGCGACAGCGCGCCCCACGGGAACAGGCCCCTCGATGTCCGCGTGCGCGGTGTGGGTAGTGGTGAAACCCATCGACTCGGCGGGCCCATAGCCGTTGGAGACGGTGAGACCAGGGTGTTTCGCGAGGATGCGGGCGACGTGGACCGCAGAGGCCGCCTCTCCGCCGGTGAAAGCGATGCGCAGCGGTGCGAACGCTTGCGGGCACTCGTCGACCAGATAGTTGAAGAGGCTGGACGACACCTGCAGCATCGTCACCCCATGCTTGCCCACCAGGTCTGCGACCACCGCGGGCTCGGGCCGCTGCCCCGGGTGCAGGACACACGTCCCCCCGAAGGCGAGGGCGCCCCAGAACTCGAGCGAGAACGCGTCCCACGACACCGGCGAGCACTGCAGGAAAACCTCATCCGGCCCGAAGGTCGCGTACTCCTGGCCCAGCAGCGTGCCCACGAGCGCGCGGTGTGGAGCGACCACGCCCTTGGGGCGGCCAGTGGACCCGGACGTGAACATCACGCAGGCGACATCCGCGGGCGAGATGTCGATGTCGAGATTCGCTGTCTCGCCCTCGCTCGGTTCCAACACTGGCTCGACGGTGACCCGCCCCTTGAGGCCCTCGGTCGTGACCACCACCCCCACCCCGGTGTCCGCGACGACCACGGCGAGCCGGTCATCCGGGAAATCGGGGTCCAGCACGGTGTACCCCGCTCCGGCCTTGACCACCGCGACGACGGCGACGGCGAAGTCGATGCCCCGCTCGACGAGCACGCCGACGACATCCCCTCGTTTCACACCTCGACCCATGAGATGCCGGGCGAGCCGGTTCGCCCTGGCGTTGAGCAGCCGGTAGGACAACTCCTCGCCGTTGAACACCAGCGCCGTCCGGTCGCTGTCGGCCACCTGCTCGAACAGCTCAACCACCGTGGCGTCAGCGATGTCGACCGGGGCGGGGTTCCATTCCCCGACAACGATCCCGCGCTGTGCCTCGTCGAGCACGACGACCTCGCCCACGCGCCGCCCCGGATCATCCGCGACCTGGTCGAGGACGCGGGCCACCGTGGCGGTGAGGCGCTCGACGGTGGGGGCGTCGAAGACGTCGGTGTTGAACACGACCACGCCGGTCATGTCCTCGCGCAGCAGGAACTCCAGGTCGAACTTCGCCGAGCCGGTCTCGGCGTAGGCCATGCCCTCGGGCGGCGTGCCCTCCAGCGCGAGGCAGACCTGGAACAGCGGGTGGCGGGCTAGCGACCTGGCCGGGTTGACCGCATCAATCACCCGATCGAATGGGATCTCCTGGTGGGAGTAGGCGTCCAGCCCGGTCGAGCGGACCCGGCGCAGCAGTTCGGCGAAGGTCGGGTCGCCGGAAGTGTCGGTGCGCAGAACTAGCGTGTTGACGAAGAATCCAACCAGATCGTCCACGGTGGACTCGGGACGACCGGCGACAGGGGAACCGATGGGGATGTCCTCGCCCGCACCCAAGCGGGTCAGCGTCAGCGCGAGCACGGCTTGCGCGACCATGAACGGTGTGGCGCGGTGCGCTGCCGCCAGCGCGGCGACCCGCTCCGCGTCCAAGGCGAACGGGATGGTCGCGCCCCGGTGCGAGCGGACCGGTGGTCGTGGCCGGTCGAAGGGCAGCGCGATCGCTTCGGGGAGGTCGTCGAGCGCTTTCCGCCAGAAGTCGAGACCGCGCGCGACCACGCTGCCCGGATCGTCCTCGGAGCCGAGGAGTTCGCGGTGCCACAGCGTGTAGTCGACGTAGGAGACGGGCAGTTCGGCCCACTGCGGCTCGTCACCCCGGCAGCGCGCCGCGTAGGCCGTGCGCAGGTCTTCCAGCAGCGGGCGCACCGACAGGCCGTCGGTGGTGATGTGGTGCAGCAGGATCAATACCCGGTCGGGGAACAACGTGACGCGGATGGGCGGTTCCACCGCCAGGTCGAAGCGGTGCTTGGCCGCGTCCTCGTCCTGCTCGCTTACCTGGAAGACGGTTGGGCCAGGCTCCGGCAGCACATGCTGGAACGGCTCGTCCCCGGCCATGGGGAAGACCGTGCGCAACGGTTCGTGCCGCATGGCGACGTCCCGGACGGCGGCGGCGAGCGCGTCGGTGTCGACCGGTTCGGTGAGCGGGAAGAGCATCGGCACGGTGTAGGCGGCGCCCGCTCCGTCGAACCGGTCGAGGAACCACAGCCTGCGCTGGGCGGCGGACAGTGGCGGGCGCCGTGGTCGGTCGGCGCGCACGAGCGCGGGCCGGTCCTGGGCGGTGACGTTCAGGTGCGGGTCGAGCGCGGCGACGGAGGGCGACTGGAACACGTCCCGGATGGTCAACTCGACGCCCAGGGCCTCGCGCACTCGCGCGACGAGCCGGGCGGCCATGAGCGAGTCGCCCCCGAGGTCGAAGAAGCCGTCGTCAACGGTCACCGCGTCGACCCCGAGCACCGCGGCGAAGAGACCGCAGAGGATCTCCTCACGCGGAGTGCGTGGGGCGCGGCCCGTGCAACCGGCGGTGAAGTCGGGCGCGGGCAGGGCCCGCCGGTCGAGCTTGCCGTTCGGGGTGAGCGGCAGCCGGTCCAGCACGACGACGGCCGCGGGCACCAGGTGGTCCGGCAGCCGAGCGGCCGACCACTCGCGCAGGGTCGCCCCGTCGACCGCACCCACGGCGTAGGCGACGATCCGGTCCGGGTCGCGCTGGACGACGATCGCGACCTGGGTGACCTCGGGGTGGCGGACCAGGACGGCCTCGACCTCGGCAGGTTCGACCCGGAACCCGCGCACCTTGACCTGGTCGTCCACCCGCCCGACGAAGTCCAGCACCCCGTCGGGGGCCCACCGGGCCAGGTCCCCGGTGCGGTACATCCGCTCCCCCGGCACGCCGAACGGGTCGGCGACGAACCGCTCGCCGGTCAACCCGGGCCGGGCAGCGTACCCCCGGGCCAGGCCGACGCCGCCCAGGTACACCTCGCCCACCACTCCGGCCGGTGCGGGGCGGAGGCGGTCGTCGAGCACGTAGGCCCGCTTGTTGACCACCGCACGGCCGATCGGGACCGCCCCTTCGACGTCCGCGGGCACGGTGTGGGTGGTGGTGAAGCCCATCGACTCAGCGGGCCCGTAGCCGTTCGCCACGCTCAGCCCCGGGTGCGAGGCGAGCGCCCGCGCGACGTGCACGGCGGAAGCAGCCTCACCGCCGGTGAAGGCCAACCGCACACCGTCGAACGCGCTCGGGTACTCGTCGACGAGGAAGTTGAACAAGCTGGACGAGACCTGGAGCATCGTCACCCCGTGCCGTCCCACCAGGTCGGCGATCACCCCGGGGTCGGGGCGCTGGCCGGGCTGGAGCACGCAGGCGCCGCCGAAGGCGAGCGCTCCCCAGAACTCGAGCGAGAACGCGTCCCACGACACCGGCGAGCACTGCAGGAACACCTCATCCGGCCCGAAGGTGGCGTACTCCTGCGCGGCCAACGTCCCCACCAGGGCGCGATGCGGGGCCAAGACCCCCTTGGCGCGCCCGGTGGAGCCGGAGGTGAACATGACGCACGCGACATCGTCGGCGGTGGCGACCATCCCCGGGTTGGTCCCGTCCCGGCCCTGGTCGACCACCACGACGGCAGAGGCCAACCCCTCCGCGCGGTCGCACTGCGCCGCATCGGCCACGATGAGCCGCACCCCGGCATCGGCGACGACGACACCCAGTCGCTCGTCCGGGAACTCCGGGTCCAACACCGCGTACCCAGCGCCTGCCTTCACAACGGCGACGACCGCGACAGCGAAGTCGATCCCGCGCTCGGCGAGCACACCGACCAAGTCCCCACGCTCGACCCCGGCCGCGCGCAGTCGCTGGGCGAGGTGGTTGGCGCGGGCGTTCAAGTCCCGGTAGGAAACCCGATCGGCGCCGAAGACCAGGGCGGTGGCGTCGGTGTCGGCCACGCGCTCGAACAGCTCGACCAGGGTGACGTCCTCGGCCGGGGCAGGCCGGGGGTTCCACTCGCGCAAGACTGTTTCCTGCTCGGCGGCTGTCAGGGCGTCGATGTCGGCGACGCGCACGTCGGGGTCGGCCGCGAGCGCGCCGACGATCTCGCGGAACGCGCTCAGGTGCGCCCGGAGATCGACCGGCAGTGCCTCGTCGACGGAGAACTCCACCCGCAAACCGCCCGCGAACCGGGTCACCATCACGGCCATCTCGTCACCGGTGCCGCCGATGGCGACGACCCGCGCCCGTGCCGCGACACCGTCGAACTCGATGCCCTGGGCGTCGGTAAGGATGTTGACCACCGGCCCGAACTGGCGGCGGCCCAGCTCCCGCAACAGCACGGCCGGGTCGAACCGCTGGTGCCGCTGCACCAACCGCACCTCGCCCGCCACGGCCGCGGCGAGGTCCGCGGCCCGGCAGGCGGGGTCAACGGGCACTCGCAACGGCATGACGGTCGACGACATCCCCGCCGCCGACCGCGCCCGCGCCGACCCCCGAATGCTGACCGGCAGGCTGAGCAGCACATCCCTGTCACCGGTCCACAGGTAGCGGTGCAGCACAGCCGCCGTGACGATGGCCTGCCGCCACGTCACTCCCGCGCGCTCCGCGAACGCCCGCAGACCGGCGAAGACCTCGTCGCCGAACTCGGCGCCCACCCGCGTGCTGCGGCCGCTCAAGGGCTGCTCGCCCCACGACACCGCCGCAGGCGCGTCGGCCACCCGCCGTCGCCAGAACTCGGCGTCGGCGGCCTGCTCGGCCGACCCGTCGTACTCGTCGTAGTCGTCCAGCACATGGGCGAAGGTGGCGATCGGCTCGCCCTCACCCCGGTACACCTCAGCCAGCCGCCGCCACATCAGCAACTGGGAGTGCCCGTCGTGAACGGTGTGGTGAAAGCGCTTGTGCCAGTAAACCCGGTCATCGGCGAGCCGGAGGAGGCAATGTCGGAACCGCGCACCCGCCCCGGTCTCCAAGTCGTTGAGCATGAACTCGTGCGCGGCCGCCGCCGAATCCGCCTCGCCCCGCAGGTCGATCACCTCCGGCTCGGCACCCACCACCACCCCGAACTCCTGCACCGGCTCCCCATCAACCTCTCGGAAGCGCAACCACAAAGCGTCGTTCTCCGCCGCGACCACCCTCGCCGCTTCCCGCAGCCGCCCCAGATCCACGGCCCCCCGCACCTCGAGGTACCCGCCGACGTTGAACGCCGGACTGGCCGGATCAAGCCGCTGCGCGAACCAGATGCCCCGCTGAGCCGGAACAAGCCGCCGCCCTGCCATGAGAACCCTCCGCTGCTCAAAGTCGGCGCCGGCCCACAAACCAGTCGGCGCCCCGGTCAACCCGCATTCGCGGTCGGATATCAGGACCACAGCCCTGCGCCGCCCCAGTGAACCGTCCCCCAAGCCCCCCAACCGGCAGTCCCACCGGCACTTGACAGGCGGCTCAAGCAGCCTCAAACCGCCCACCCGCTCCACGCCCGACCCGCCCAACAAGCTCAAGGAAGCCCAACAAGCTCACCCATCCACGCAGCCAAACCATGCCCACCCCGGCTGCAAGCAAGCACCATGCCGACACTTGCAGCCAACACCACCCGCAACACTCAAGACCCGCGAACCTCACACCAAGCCGACAATCGCCCACCGCACGCAGCGACACCGCATCCCACACAACCGTCCGACAATCGCTCCCGTACTCATGAGCACCACGCCGACAGCTCGAGCAGCACTGATCGCGACACCTGCCAACCATCCACCACCCGCAGCAACACCACATCCGCCGAAGCAGGCCGCGCCCCAACAACCCAGCCGCAAGCACCGAACCGACAACCCCAACCGATATCGCCCGCACAACCCAACACGCGGACGCCACCCACCACACGCGACCAGAAGCAGTCGCGCACCAACCACCCCACTCAAACAGCCACAACCACCAGATCAACAACCTGACCCAACACCACCCGCACAAGCCCCAACACCCGGAAGCCGTCCACCTCACGCGCCCGCACCACACCCCGCAGAAGGAGACCACGCACCACACGTCCGCACTCGGGCAGGCTCAACCCGCTGACCGCCACCACGTCGTCGAGGGTGAACTCGGCGGGCAACCGCCCGAGTAACCGCGGGTCGGGTAACTCCCGCACGCACCGGGAGACCCCCTCCCGAACCCCCGACGGGTTCAGCACACCTTCGACGTGGCCAAGCAGGTCGTCCCGCAAGGCGGTCTGCAACATCTCCACCCCATACACCGCCAACCACGACGCGGCCGCGATGACCGCCGCAGGCACCCCGTCCACCAGGCGACAGATCTCCGTCACCACGCTCCGGTCAGCCTCAGTCAGCACCCGCTCACCCCGCGCGCAGTGTTCAAACAGCTCTACAGCCTCCGCGTCACTCAGCGGCGACAACAAGAACAACCGCTCCCCAGCCACCTCCACAGGGGCAGGCGACGTGACCAGCACCCGCAGCCCCGGGCACTCACGCATCAGCCCCCGAACCCGCTCCTCATCGAACGCAACCCCCGGGTCGTCAACCACCAGCAACGTCCGCCGCCCCGCGATGACCTCAACGAGCTCACCCAGCGCTTGGCCATCCCCGCCCCGCCCCAACCCGGCAACCCCGGCCGCGACAACACCGGCAAGCACCTCATCCCGCATCGGGCACTCACCCCCAACCCACAGAACCGGCACGCCATCCCCGTGTAGCCGCCCAGCAACCTCAGCCACCAACCGCGTCTTACCCACCCCACGCAACCCCACCACGGTCACCAACCGCGCGCTCTCCAGCTCCCCCATCAACGAGGCAACTTCCCGCTCCCGCCCCACAAGAACCCCATCCACCACCGGCGCCGGAGCCATCTCCACCGGGTAGTCCGCACCCACGGTGACCCCCGCCCGCCCCTGATGCGCGGCCCTCTCCAACTCCCCCCGCGCTTGCACCCCCAACCGCAGCGCGTCAGACACCAGCCGCACCGTGTCCTGCCGAGGCTTCCGGGCCCGCCCCTGCTCCAGATCCCGAATCGCCCGCACGCTCACAGTCGACAGGTCAGCCAACTCCCGCTGTGTCAGACCCACCCGCGCGCGGTGCCCGTGCAGCAACCGACCGAACCGGGAAGCCCCACCATCGACCTCGGACACGACAGCTCCCTTCCGCGAGACCACAGCCCCGCAATTCCTCTTACCCCTCCAATACTCAAAATCCCGCTATCCCCTCGGCATCACCCAGACAACCCCTCAGCGATAGCTACAAAACCCCAGCTCAACCCCACCCTCCAGCTCACGATAATCCACCCGCCCCCCGTGATAGCGCCGCGATAAAGCCGGAGATAGCCCCGAGATTAGACAGCCACATAACTTTTTCCTCAGCACCCCGAAACACCCCAGCCCCCGAGCCCACGGAGCCCCAATGCGCACCCTCGCCACCACCGCCGCCCTCGCCACCACCCTCTTCCTCGGCATCACCGCCCACGCCGCCGCAGACACCACCCCCATCCCGTCCCCCGCCCCCACCACGACCACCACCCCGCCCTCCACCACCGACAGCAACCCCTGGGACTGACCCACCCCCACCGCACCAAACGCCAACCACTCCGCCGAGTCGACGCCCTCACCCACGCGACCACCGGGGCCCCGCAGCTTGTCACACGATCGAGCGCCCAGTCGGAAAGCCAAGGTCCCGAACCGCCGATCCCCCCACCGGCCACACACGAAACGCGCTCAACCGACGAACACAACGGCGGACTCCGCCCATCGGCCGTCGCGCCCCTGGCGGCAAGCACCATCATCCTCGGCGCATCCCTCTGGCCGGACATCCGATCCGAGTGCGTTCGGCGAGGCGACTCGCGAACCCCGCCTCGCGCCCGCACACAAGCAGGAGCGCAGTGGCCGCACCACATTGCCGCCGCTCGTAGCATTCGACGCCCACAGCGTTCGACGCCCAGCCCACTCAGCCGGCGCAGCCCCGGACCGTGTCACGGATCGGGCGGGGCGGGGCGGGGCATCGGCCCGCGAGCACGAGGTCGGCACAAGGCGGCAGGGGTACAGAGCTGGTCGCGCAACAGAGCGGGGCGCTCGCAAGGGGGCTGGAGGCGTGTCCGCAGGAGCGAGCCGAATTCGGGTTCTGCACACCCCGGGCATCGGGCTCACCGACCGCGGCACCGTCCACATCCCACAGGCCACACCAGACCTGGGCAGCCAGAGACCTGAGAAACCCGACCGCCCACTGCCTTCGCGCGCCATTCCGAATTCAGGCTACCAGAGACCCCCGACAATTCCCGTTCCAAGATCCGGAGTTGTCCACAGCCTCACCCGGCCACCACAACCGATGGTACCGAACCCTCCCCACGGATCGAGGACCCGATGGAGGAGTTGATCGCAGCGAGCGGGGCGGGAGGCAGGGCCGCCAGGTCGGACTGGGCGGCGGCTTGGTCTCGGGACAGGCCCCGGTCGGTGAAGGTGGTCAGGGCTTGTTCCAGGAGGAGGCGGGCTTGGGGGTGGTGGCCGGTGGTGGTGAGGAGCCGGGCCAGTTGGTGGCGGGTTCGGGCGGCGCCGGTGTGGTCGAGGATTGTCTCTCGGACGGAGAGGGCTTCTTCGTAGTAGGCGCGGGCTTTGGTGGGGTTGCCCGCGGCGGACCAGACTTCGCCGAGGTTGCAGAGGAGGTGGCCTTCGCCGATGACGTCGCGGGTGGTGCGGACCATGGTGAGGACCTTGGTCATGGTCTCGGCGGCGGCGGTGTGGTCGCCGGATTGGGATTGGACCTGGCCGAGGCGGCGGAGGGTGTGGGCCATGCCGTGGGTGTAGCCGACCTCGTGGTAGATGGACATGGCCTCGTCCAGGTGGGTGCGGGCTTCTGCCATGCGGTCGCGGCGGGTGAGTATGTGGGCGCTCTGGGTTCGGACGATGGCTCGGCCGACGATGTCGCCCGCGCGGTCGAAGTAGGACAGGGCTTTGTCGTAAAGGGACAGTGCGGTGTCGTCGTCGCCGGATTGGCGGCTGAGCAGGGCCAGGTCTCGGTGGCAGAGGCCTAGGCCGACGGGGTGGTCCAGGGCTAGGAACTCGGTGAGGGCGGCGCGCAGGGTCTGGTCGGCCCGGGTGGGGTGGCCGCGGTTGATGTGGAGGGTGCCGAGGGAGCCCAGCAGTGCCGCGGCGCCGAGGCGGTTTCCCGCGGTGCGGCAGGCGGTGAGGGCTTCCTCGTGGGTCTTCTCCCAGTCGTCGAGGTAGCCGCGGGCCTCGAAGAGGGTGGCGACGGTGACGGCGAGGTCCCAGGCGGCCTCGTGCAGGCCGCAGCGGGCGGCCTGGGTGATGGCGGCGCGGAGGTTGGCCTGTTCGCTGTCCATCCACTCGAGGGGGTCGGTGAGGACGGCGGTGACGTAGTCCTCCGGTGGTTGCCAGCGGGGTGCGGCGCCGTGCAGGACGGTGAAGTCGCCGCCGTAGATGCGGCGGTGGGCTTGTTCGGCGATGGCGAGCCAGCCGCCGATGACGCGTTCGACCGCGGGGGCGACGGGGTGGGGCAGCGTGGCGGCTTGTTCGCGGGCGAAGAGGCGGACGATGTCCTGGAAGCGGTAGCGGAACTCGCCGGTGGTCTCGACCGAGGCGACGTCGAGCATCTGCACGTCGACGAGGGGTTCGAGCAGGTCGGAGGGGAAGGGGCGGTCGTCGTCGAGGACGGCGCCCGCGGCCCAGCCGGGCAGGGTGGGGCCGTCGATGGCGCTGAGCAGGCCGAAGAGGGTGCGGGCGGCGGGGTCGAGGCCGTCGTGGGTGAGCGAGAGGCTGGCGCGGATGGTCATCTCGCCGTGGGCGAGTTCGTCGAGGCGGTGCCGTTCGCTGGCCAGGCGGGTGACCATGGAGGCCAGTGACCAGTGCGGGCGGGCGGCGAGCCGGGCGGCGATGATGCGCAGGGCGAGTGGGAGTCCGCCGACGGTGCGGACGAGTGCGGTGGCGGCCTCGGGCTCGCGGGCGACGCGCTGGTCGCCGATGACGCGGCGGAGCAGTTCGAGGGAGCGGGTGGGGTCGAGGGAGTCCAGTTCGATCTGGCGGGCGCCGGGGACGCCGGTGAGGCGGGTGCGGGTGGTGACCAGGACGGCGCAGCCGGAGCTGCCGGGCAGCAGCGGGATGACCTGGCTCTCGGCGACGGCGTCGTCGAGGACGACGAGGACGCGGCGGGTGGCGAGCAGGGTCCGGTACATCTCGCGGCGCTCGTCGAGTCCTTGCGGGATGACGGGTCCGGGGATGCCGAGGGCGACGAGGAAGCGGCCGAGGATGTCGGCGGCGGCGCCGGGTTCGCCCCGGGTGCCGCGCAGGTCGCAGTGCAGTTGGCCGTCGGGGAAGTGGTCGGCGGCGAGGCGGTGGCCGATGTGGGTGGCGAGGGTGGACTTGCCGACGCCGGGGCGGCCGACGATGACGACGACGCCGACGGCGGGGCCGTCGCCGGTGAGGGCGGTCTCGGCGGTGGCGATGAGGGCGGCGTCGCCGAGGAAGTCGGCGGTGTCGGCGGGCAGTTGGCGGGGGGTCTCGACGCGGTGCGGCGGTGCGGGTGGGTCGACGGGTTCGCGGGGCGCGGGGGCCTCGGTGGCGGGGCCGGAGAGGGCGGGGTCGCCCGCGAGGATGGCGCTCTCGAGCTTGCGCAGGTCCTCGCCGGGTTCGAGGCCGAGTTCGTCGATGAGCAGGTCGCGGCCCGCGCGGTAGAGGTCGAGGGCGTCGGCTTGGCGGCCGGAGCGGTAGAGGGCGAGCATGAGTTGGGCGCGGAGGCGTTCGCGCAGCGGGTGTTCGTGGACGAGGCGGGTGATCTCGCCGACGAGGTGGTGGTGGCGGCCGATGCCGAGTTCGAGTTCGAGGTAGGTCTCGGTGGCGGCGAGGCGTTCCTCGTCCAGGCGCAGGGCGCGGGTGCGCAGGGCGCGGTGCGGCAGGCCGCTGAGGCAGGGGCCGCGCCACAGGCCGGTGGCCTCGCGCAGGAGGCGGGCGGCTTCGGCGGCGCGGCCTTCCTTGGCCAGGACCCGGGCTTCGGCGACGGTGCGGGTGAAGTGGTGGACGTCGAGGGCGGTCTCGTTCACGCGCAGGAGGTAGCCGGGTGGGCGGGTCTCGATGGGGACCGCGAGGCCCGCGTCGCCGAGGCTCTTGCGGAGGCGGGAGACGCAGATCTGGACCTGGGTGCGGGCGGTGTCGGGTGGTTGGTCGTCCCAGAGGGCGTCGACGAGGTGTTCGGTGCTGACGACCTGGTTGGCCTCGACCAGCAGGCAGGCGAGGATGACCTGTTGGCGGCCGGGCGGGATGCGGACCTGGCCGCGGGGTCCGCGCGCCTCCACCGGGCCCAGCACGCGGAACTCGGCCCCCGTCACCGTGTCGATGGGGCACCTCCGCGTCGGTCACCGGGCAACGCGCTGAGCGTAATCACCGTTAATCCCCGCTGTATATCCGTCGGATGCCAGCGGGTTTCCGCCGTTCGGCGCTCGCGGGCGAGCGCCGAACGCAGGCACCGGGCCGGTTTGCGACGGTGGGCGACAGGTCGCTGAGCTGCGATGACGCTGGGTGCGCGGGTGTTGGCCAACGGCGGGATAGCGCGCGGATAGCGTTCGGTTAACCGATGGCGACAACCTCGTTGTCGGGCCCGGTGGTTTCCCGGTCCGGGCCACTGCTGGGAGGGAAGCCATGGTGGTCGAGGCGGTTCCGAGCGCGGCGGTGCTGGCTGTGGCGGTCGACCACGTCCGGCTGTCGTACCTGTACCTGGACGGCGGGGACCTGGACGGTTATGGGTCGTTGTTGCACGCTGACGCCCAGTTCCGCAGGCCGGACGCGGCGGACGCGCGGGGGCGGGCGGAGGTGTTGGAGATGTTGGCGGCGCGGCGGGTGGTGGGCGCGCATGAGTTGTTCAAGGTTGTCGCGGACGGGGACTGCGTGGCGGCGGTTGGGCGGCACGCGGGTGTGGATGGCGTGGGGGTGGAGTTCGCGGACTTCTTCACCATTGGCGATGACGGGCTCATCCTGGGGTGCAGGCGGTTCTATTACCTGTCCCCGTGACGCGGGGAGGGTTACGGCAGGATGGAGTCGACGTAGCCGCCGTCGACGCGCAGGGCTCCGCCGGTGGTGGCCGAGGCCAGCGGGGAGGCGAGGTAGACGCACATGTTGGCGATCTCCTCGGGTTCGATGAGCCTGCCGAGCAGGGACTGGGGGCGGTGCAGGCGCATGAACTCGCGCTGGGCCCGCTCCCACGGCAGGGACTTGTCGACGAGGCTGTAGACGAAGTCCTCGACGCCGCCGGTGTGCGTGGGGCCCGCGATGACGGAGTTGACGGTGACGCCGGTGCCCGCGGCGGCCTTGGCGAAGCCGCGGGAGACGGCGAGCAGGGCGGTCTTGCTCATGCCGTAGTGGATCATCTCCGCGGGGGTGGCGATGGCGGAGTCGCTGGCGATGTGCTGGACGCGGCCCCAGCCGCGCTCGGTCATGCCGGGCAGGTAGGCGCGGGTGAGGCGGACGGCGCTGAGGACGTTGACGTCGAAGTAGCGGCGCCACTGCTCGTCGGTGATGGACAGTGGGTCTTGGGCGCCGAAGATGCCGAGGTTGTTGACGAGGATGTCGACCTGGGGCAGGGCGCCGACGACGGCGGCGGCCCCGTCCTCGGTGGCGAGGTCGCCGGGGGCGGCGACGAACTCGGTGTCGGCGGCGGCGGCGAGGCGGTCGATGGTGGCGGAGACCTTGTCGGCGGTGCGGCCGTTGACGGCGACGCGGGCTCCTGCCGCGGCCAGTCCGGCGGCGATGGCCTCGCCGATGCCCTGGGTGGATCCGGTCACCAGGGCGGTGCGGCCGCCGAGGTCGAGTCGCATGTGTTGTTCCCGTCCCGTTCCTGGGCCGGGCCCGGTACCCGTCCCCCGTCGGCCATCCTGGCCCATCCGGGCGCTGCCCGCTGGGGTCGGGGCGTGGCCTCGGGGTGGCCGGCCAGGGTGGCTGCGTTGGCACCACTGGGCACAGCGGTCAGACGGCGGTCAGACGGCGGCGGCGGTGTGCCGGAAGTACGGGTCGAGCGACTGGTCGGCGCGCAGGATCGCCTGTTGCAGTGAGCGCAGCATGCGGCAGGGTTCGAGGCCGAGTTCGTGGTTGAGGGTGCTGCGGAGCTGGGAGTAGACGCGCAGGGCCTCGGACTGCCGCTCGGAGCGGTAGAGGGCGATCATGAGCTGGCGGTAGAAGGCCTCGCGGAACGGGTGCTCGCTGACCAGGGTGAGCAGTTCGCCGATGAGGTGGCGGTCGCGGCCCAGGGCCAGGTCCGCCTCGACGCGCATCTCGATGGCGGAGACGCGCAGCTCGTCGAGGCGGATGGCGGCGTTGCGCAGCACGGAGCTGTCGTGCAGGCCGTGCAGGGTGGCGCCGCGCCAGTGGCCGAGTGCGGTGGACAGCGTCTCGGTGGTGGCGGTGTGGTCCTCGGCCTCGAGCAGCCTGCGGCCCTGGCCGATGAGGCGTTCGGCGCGGAAGGCGTCGATGCCGTCCGGGTCGGCTTCGAGCAGGTAGCCGCCCGCGCAGGTCTTGACCGGGCTGGTCTCCGCCCCCTGCTCGCCGAGGAACTTGCGTAACTGGGAGATGTAGACGTGCAGCGCCGTGCGGGCGCTGCGCGGGCCGTGGCCGCCCCACATGGACTCCTGGAGCTGGTCGAGCGAGACCACCTCGTTGGCGCGCACGAGCAGGGTGGCCAGCAGTGTTTTGACCTTGGCCGCCTTCGGCGCGAACGCTCCGGCCGCGGTGGCGACCTGTAACGGTCCGAGAACTCTGTATTCCATTTCTCCGCACCCCGATTTCGACAGGAAAATTGGCGGATCAACCGCGATCCCGACCCCCTCGGCCCCGCTGGATCGCGCTCGTTTGATGTTTTCGGGTGCCCGATCCACTCCGGCGATCCCCTTAGCGCGCTGGCTAATGCCACTAGTCTGCACGTGATCCACCAGCACCGTAATCCGCCGACCGGCCTAACCTGAGTCGTACGCGGAGCGGCTAGATCTTGTTTTACACGCAGCTAACAGTGAGCGCAGCCCAGTGCTCCGGATTCGGCGCAAAACCCCTATCGGTTGCCAACAACAAGCAAGGGGAACCCCTACCGAACCCCCAGGGGCGGCCCCGACAAAGGAGCCGCGCGGCCGCACAGTCCATTCACGACGAAGAGATTAGAGCGTTACTTGTGATGTGTCCCGCACTTGCCGACGCGACGAGGCCGCCGCCCCGGGTCGGTGACCCGGGGCGGCGGCCTCGGTGGTGCTGGTGGTCCACCCGGTTTCAGACGGGCGCACCCGCGGGGTGCAACTGGTCGGCCACGGCGGCCCAGAGGGAGCCGGGGCTGGCGAAGGCGTCGGGGGTGAGCACGTCGTCGGAAATGGTCACGCCGTAGGCGTTCTCCAGCAGCACGAGCAGCTCCACGGTGGCCAGCGAGTCCAGGCCCGCCGCGCGCAGGCTGGTGTCGGCGGCGACGGAGGCGGTCAGGCGGGGCAGGGCGGCGCGCAACTGCGCCTCGAACTCGGTGTCCCACGGCATGGGCTGGGTTCCTTTCTCGGTGAGGGGTTCGCGCGCGAGGCGCAAGCGGGACGCGTGCAGGACCTGGTCGCCGCGGAGGAGGACCTCGGCGGGGGCGGGCCTGCTGAGGAAGCCGATGAGGCTGGCGGTGAGGCCGTAGGCGCCGACGTTCGGGATCTCCAGCAATTGCCCGGGTTCGGCGGGGGGAAGGGTGGCGTGGCGGTTGACGATGTCGGCGGGGGTGCACAGCGGGCCGACGAGGGTGGTGGTGACCGGGTCGCCGGTCGCGGGGGTGACCGGGCGGGCGGTCATGGGGCGCAGGCGGCCGATGCCGGAGAGCCCGCCGAGGTGGTGGATGCCGGTGTCCAGCACGGTGTAGGTGCCGGGGCCGCTGGCCTTGACCTCGGTGACGGTGCACAGCAGGGTGCCGCTGTCGCCGACGAGGTAGCGGCCGGACTCGAAGACCAGCTCGAAGCCGGGTGAGCGCCAGGCCGGGAAGTGCTCGTCCAGCGCGGCCTCCAGCGGGGCGCGCAGCGTGGTGTAGACCGGCCGCCGCCCCGGCCCGGCGTACGGGGTGGAGAAGCCGCCGCCGAGGTCGAGGTGGGTGACCTCGAGGCCCCACCTGGCGGCGAGGTCGGCGGCGACGCCCACGCTGCCGAGCAGCTCGGCGCGCAGGGTGTCCTCGTCGGGGCTGTTGGTCAGCGGGTAGAAGTGGAACCCGCGCACGGTGGCCCCCGGCACGGCCAGGTCGGCGCCGGTGACCTCGGGGTTGGCGGCGATGTCCAGGCCGAACTGGGAGGGCTGGCCGGTCATCCGCAGACCGGCGCCGCCCGCGTTCGACGGCGGGTTGACCCGCAGCAGGCAGGTGGCGTGCGCGTCGAAGCGCAGCGCGACCGCGCCGACGCGGCGCAGGTCGGCCAGCGACTCCACGGAGAAGGCGCGCACGCCCGCGGTGAACGCGGCCGTCAGCTCGGCGACGGTCTTGCCCGGTCCGCCGTAGAGGCAGTCGGCCCCGGCGAACCCGGCGGTCAGGGCGCTGGCCAGCTCGCCTGCGGAGGTGAGCTCGACCCGGCAGCCCGCGCCGCGCAGCACGCGGACCAGCTCGGGGTGCGGGTTGGCCTTGAGCGAGTACATGACCACGGCCCCGGTCGGCAGCGCGGCGCGCAGGTCGGCGGCGGCGGCCTCGACCTTCTCGGCGCGGTAGAGGTAGAGCGGGCTGCCGTAGCGGTCGACGAGGTCCTCAGCGGTGAGCACTGGCGTCCTCCCAGTCGGCGAGCAGGGCCTTCTTGTCGAACTTCCCGTTGGGGGTGAGGGGGAGGGTGTCGCGGACGAGGCACACCGGGGGGACCTTGGCCTGTTCGAGGCGGTCGGCGACGCCCGCGAGGACGACCTCGGCCGCGGTGGCGCCGGTGACGACGAGGACCATGTCGCGGTCGCCGTCGGGGGGCAGCAGGGCGGCGGCGGTGACGCCGGGGACGTCGGCGGCGGCGGCCTCGATCTCGATGGCGCTCATCCGGGTGCCGTGCCGCTTGAACTGGTCGTCGCGGCGGCCGGCGAAGTAGAGGTGGCCCTCGGCGTCGAGCGAGCCGTGGTCGCCGGTGTGCAGGCGGCGCCGCCCGGTCGGGCCGGTGCGGAAGCGGGCGGCGGTCAGCTCGGGGGCGTTCCAGTAGCCGGCCATGACGTGCGGGCCCTCGGCGACGATCTCGCCGACCTGGCCCGCGGGCAGTTCGGCGCCGTGCTCGTCGAGGACGAGCACCCGGGTGCCGGGCAGGGCGGGGCCGACGGAGCCGGGCTTGGCCAGGTCGCCGTCGGGTTCGCAGATGGTGACGCGCTTGCACTCGGTGATGCCGTACATGGGGACGACGGCGGCGTTGGGGAACGCCGCGCGCAGGCCCGCGGTGGTGGGGGCGGTGAGGGCGGCGCCGGTGTTGGTGAGCAGCCGGACGTGGGCGGGGGTGGCGCCGCGGCGGACGAGGCGGGTGAGCATGTCGGCCAGCGACGGCACGACGGGGACCACGGTGGCGCGGGAGGCGCGCAGGGTGGCCATGAGCGCGACCGGGTCGGCGGCGTCGGCCAGGCGCAGCTCGGCGTGCGCGAGGGCGGCGAGGAGGACCTGGTAGAGGCCGTAGTCGAAGGACAGCGGCGGGGCGGTGAGGATGGTGTCGTCGGCGCGGTAGCCCAGGCGGGCGGCGATGGCCGAGGCGGCGAAGCGGACCGCGCGGTGCGGGCAGACGACGCCCTTGGGGGCCGAGGTGCTGCCGGAGGTGTAGATGAGCAGCGCCAGGTCGTCGTCGCTGACCGCGGGCAGCTCGGTGGTCGCGGTCGGGGCGAGGACCTCGTCGGCGGTGGCGAGGCGGGCGGTCCCGGCGCAGCGGGCGGCGGTCTGGTCGTCGGCGGGGGCGACCACGAGGCGCGGAGCGGCGTCGGCGACGACCTGGGAGAGGTGGTATCCGCGCATGGCCGGGTTGACCGGGACGACCGCGGCGCCCGCGCGGAGGGCGCCGTAGAGCAGGGCGACGAACTCGCGGGTGTTGCCCAGGCGCAGCAGGACCCGGTCGCCCACCTCGACCCCGGCGGCCCGCAGCCGGTGCGCGGCGGAGGTGGCGGCGGCGTCGAGTTCGGCGTAGGTCCAGGCGCCCGTGGCGTCGGACACCGCGGGCCGGTCGGGCGCGGCCGCCGCGGCGGCGTCGAGCAGGGCGGCGACGGAACCCGTGTCCGGGGGTGCGCTCGCCGCGCTCAGCACAGGGGTCATGTCAGCACTCCGTCTTGTCGCGGTTTTCTGCCGCCACTTTCGACGAGCGGGCTAGGACGCTCCTTAAGCGCGGCCTACGAGCCGCCCTCTTTGCCGCGCAACGCTTTCCGAGCCGCTGCCCGCGGTGGGCATCTTGACAAAACCTCACCCAGCTATTCTACTTAGCCAAAGAGCTATGACCAATATCAAACCAGCCGGGGGTCACGAGCCATGCCCAGACGAGGCCTGTCGACGGCGTCGGTCGTGTCCGCCGCCGCGGAACTGGCCGACGCCGACGGGTTGGGCACGCTGACGTTGAGCAAACTGGGCGCGCACCTGGGCGTCCGGGTCCCCTCGCTGTACAAGCACATCGACGGCATCGCCGACCTGTTCCGCCGCCTCGCCGCCGACTCGACCAGCGAACTGGCCACCATCCTGCGCTCCGCCGCGGCGGGCCGCTCCGGCTCCGACGCCCTCGCGGCCACCTGCCACGCCTACCGCGAGTTCGCGACGACCCGACCGGGTCGGTACGACTCGATACAGCACCCGGTGGAGGTGTCGGACGAGTTGCGGCTGGCGCAGGGGGTGATGCTGCGGGTGGTGGCGGAGACGTTGCGGGGGTACCGGATCTCCGATGAGGACGAGTTGGTCTCGGCGGTGCGGATGCTGCGCAGTGTGCTGCATGGGTTTGTGTGCCTGGAGCGGGGGGCGGGCTTCCAGTTGTCGACTCCGTTGGGGTTGACCTTCGACGAGCTGATCGCCATGGTGCACAGCTCGCTGGCCGAGCGGGCGGGCGATGTCGCGGTGGCGCGGAACAGGCCCTAGAGAGCGGGCGTGTCCACGATCTCCACGACAGCGCAGGTCGCGGTGAAGCCCGCGCCGCCGCCGACGAGCAGGACCTTGTCGCCGACCCCCACGATGCCGGTGGCCAGCGCGTGGTGCAGGCCGGCGAACTGGTCACCGGCGCCGAGATGACCCGCGACCCGGCCGAAGGACCAGCTCGTCCTGTCCTCGGGGACGCCGATGAGCTGGTGAAGCTGCCACTGGAGCTTGGCTCGACCGCTGGCGGGGATCACGGCGTGGGCGATCTCGGAGATGTCGGTCTTGCCGTCGATGAGGGCCTGGTCGACGGACTCGCGGACGGTGGCGCCGAGGCGGGTGGCGGCCGCGCGGACGGCGCGCATGCCGCCGGGGTAGGCGGCGATGCGCTCGCCGATGGCGACCGGGCGGGCGCCGGGGGCGTCGTGCCAGTCGGGGCCGCGGACGACCTGCTCGAGGGAGTTGTCGGCGGTGGTGGCGGTCGACAGGAGGCGGGCGAAGCCGCGGTCGTTGCTGAGCAGGAGGGCGGTGGCGCCGTCGCCGTAGAGGATGCCGCTCTCGCTGCGCCAGCGGTCGATGCCGGGGGCCGCGAAGCGGTCGCCGGTGGTGATCAGGGCGGTGGTGGGGGCGGTGCGGGCGCAGAGCTGGGTGGCGGCCAGTTCCAGCGCGCCCATGCCGCCGTTGCACTGCTGGAGCACCTCGAAGGCGGGGACGCGGTCGTTGACGGCGTTGCGCGCCACGTAGGAGGCGGCCGGGGCCATGTCCACGCCCTGGAACCACAGGCTGGCGTGCAGCACGAGGGCGCACTCGTCGGCGGGGCGGCGGGCGGCGGCCAGGGCGGCGGCGCCCGCGCGGGCGGCCATCACCGGGGCCGGGTCGTCCCCGACCAGGACCGAGACGATGCCGTTGGCCTCGTGGTCGACGGCGTCGTAGTGCCCGTCGGCGACGGCCTGGGCGGCGCTGCGCGGTTCCGGGAGGTCGACCCCCAGCCCGGCGATGTAGGTGCTCTCCCAGTACATGGCTGGTCCCGCTTTCTTCAGTGGCTTCCCAGGCGAGGGTTCCCCGGGTGGTTCAGGGTGCTGCGACGGGCTGGGGCTGGTCCGGGGCAGGCAGGCGGGCGCTCGGACCGCGACCGGGCAGCCGGGTGGGCAGGGTCGCGAGGGCGAACAGCGCCCCCGCGAACACGACCGCCGCCGCCACGGTGAGCCCGAGGCCCACCGCGTCGGAGAAGGCGGCGGCGGCGCGGGCGGCGATGTCGGGCCGACCGTCCTGCTGGGACAACTGGGCGGCTCCGGCCAGCGACAGCCTGGCCTGTTCGGGCAGGTCGGCCAGCGAACCGGTGTAGAGGCGGTGGAAGACGGTGCCGACGACGGCGACGCCGAGGGCGTAGCCGAGTTCCTGCATGGTGTCGTTCATCGCCGAGGCCATGCCGCCGCGCTCGTCGGGGACGGTGCTGAGCATGGCGTCGGTGGCCGGTGCGAGCGAGACGCCGAAGCCCGCGCCGACGGCGATCAGCCCGGCGAGCACCTGCCCGTAGCCATCGGCCCAGGCGATGGTGAGGATGCCCGCCGCCGAGCAGGCCAGGCCGAGCGCGACGGCGAGGCGGGTGCCGAGCCGGTCGGTCACCGGGCCCGCGAGGCCGGAGGCGAGGATGGTGGCCACCGCGGTGGGCGCGACGCCGAGCCCGGACTCCAGCGGGCTGAACCCGAAGGCGAACTGCAGTTGCTGGGCGAGCACGAACAGGGTTGCGGCCAGGCCGAAGACCACGAGCAGGTTTCCGACGCTGGCGCCGAGGAAGGTCTTGCTGCCCAACACCCGCAGGTCGATCAGCGGGTGCTCGGCGCGGCGCATCCGCACCGCGAACCCCACGCCCGCGGCCGCGGTGGCGACGAGCGAGCCGAGCACGGGGGCCGAGGCCCAGCCCTGGGCGGGGGCCTCGATGATCGCGAAGACCAGCGCGCAACTGGCGACGGCGCCCAGCAGCGCGCCGGGCACGTCGACCGGGGTCGCGGCGGGGTCGCGCCACTCCGGGACGGTGGCCAGCCCGATCGCCAGGGTCACCACGACCAGGGGGATGTTGAGCACGAACACCGACGCCCAGCCGAAGGAGCCGACCAGCAGGCCGCCGACGACGGGGCCGATGGCCACGCCGAGCGCGGACACCCCGCCCCAGACGGCGATGGCCCTGGGCCGCTCGGGGCCGTGGAAGACCTGCGCGATGATCGACAGCGTGCCGGGCATGACGAACGCGGCGCCGAGCCCCATCACCGCGCGGGCCACGAGCAACTCGGTGACCCCGTCGGAGAACGCCGCCAGCACCGAGCCGAGGCCGAAGACCGCCAGGCCGCCGAGGGTGTAACGCTTGCGCCCGAAGCGGTCCGCGACGGCGCCCGCGGCCAGCAGCAGGCCCGCGAACACCAGGGAGTAGACATCGGCGATCCACTGCACCTCGGTGGTGGTGGCCCCGAGGTCGGTGATGAGCTGGGGGATGGCGACGTTGAGGACGCTGTTGTTCAACACGATCGCCAACAACGACAACGACATCACCGCGAGTATCCAGTGGCGCCGGGGGTGTGGTGCGCTGTCCACGACGACTCCTCGGGTGTGGGGTGCGCCCATGACAGGCCACACCGCTTAAGCAGGGCTAAGCGCCCGGTTGGCCCTGGCGGTGCGGGAGGGGTTCTCGTCGTGGTGATTGACACCGCCCCGGCCGGGGGGCACCATGGCTACTGTTGTTAGCTGCGCGGCTAGCCCTCCCGGCGAGAGGACTCAGGAGCATGGACCGGAGCACCTCGGCGGGTGTGCGCTTCCTGGACCGGCCGGGTGGTCGCCTGGCCTACTCGGTGCGCGGCGAGGGGCCCCTGGTGGTGTGCGCGCCCGGCGTCGGCGACCTGGGGCGGCGGGGGTTCACCGCGCTCGCCGACCGGCTGGTCGCCGCCGGGCACCGGGTCGCGGTCGCCGACCCGCGCGGGCACGGCCGCTCCAGCGCGGACTGGCCCAGCCACACCGAGAGCGACGTCGCGGGCGATCTGCTGGCCCTGGCCCGCCACCTCGGCGCCGACCGGGTGACGCTGGTGGGCAGCAGCTTCGGCGGCTCGGCCGCGGTCGTGGCCGCCGCCACCGACCCCGGCCTGGTGCGCGGTCTGGTGCTGCTCGGCGCGTTCGTCCGCGACCAGCCCCGCACCCCGCTCGACCGCGCGGGCACGCTGCTGCTGTCGGCCCCCTGGCTGGGCAGGCGGGTGTGGACGGCGTTCTGGGGTTCGCTGTTCGGACCGCGGCCACCGCTGGACCCAGGTCGTGTTTCGAAAGCCGCTGTCCGCGACAGCCGCGCCGGAGCGGCCCCTGACGGCACGGGGTGGAGGCACCGGTACAACACCGGTACCGGCACCTCCACCCCGCACCGCCAGGAACCACCCCGATCACGACTCTCATCGAACGGACTTCCGAAACACGACCTAGCCGAGCGCAAGCGCGAACTGGCCGCCTGCCTCGCCGAACCGGGTCGGATGGCGGCGCTGCGGGCGATGCTGGGCAGCGACCACACCGCCGCCCTGGCCGCGGTGGGCCAGGTGCGCTGCCCGGCGGTGGTCGTCATGGGCGAGCTCGACCGCGACTTCGCCGATCCGGCCGCCGAGGCCCGCTTCACCGCCGACGCGCTGGGCGGGGCGCCGACCGTGCTGGCGCCGGGGGCCGGGCACTACCCGCACGCCACCCACCCGGACCTGGTCGCGGGCGCGGTCCTGAACGTGCTCGACCGCGCGCGGCGGCCCGCATGCCGCGACTAGGGCTCAACACCGAGAAGGTGGTCCGGGAGGCGGCGGGCATCGCCGACGCCGAGGGTCTGGAGACGCTGACCCTGGCCCGGCTGGCCGGGTCCCTGGGCATCCGGGTCCCTTCGCTGTACAAGCACATCGACGGCCTGGGCGACCTGCACCGGCGGCTGGCCACCATCGCCAACGAGGACATGGCCGCGGCCATCCGCGACGCGACGGTGGGCCTGGCCGGGAGCGACGCGCTGCGGGCCTGCTGCCGCGCCTACCGCGCCTACGCCTGCCAGTGCCCGGGCCGCTACGCCGCCGCCCAGCGGGCCCCCGACCCCGACGACCCGGACCAGGCGCGGCTGCGCGAGACCGGCGCCGAGCTGACCTCGCTGGCGCTGACGGTGCTGCGCAGCTACTCGCTGGCCGGTGAGGAGTCCATCCACGCCGCCCGCATCCTGCGCAGCGCCATGCACGGGTTCGTGAGCCTGGAGCTGCTCGGCGGGTTCGGCCTGCCGACCGAGATCGAGGCGAGCTTCGAGCGCCTGATCGACCTGCTGGACAAGGGTTTGCGCTCAATGGGGAGCGCTCCTACCGCATAACCCACCCCCTAGACAACCGCATACCGGCACCACCCAGCCACCTCAGCACCACCGCGACGCGCGGCGGTGCTCCCCCGCCGTGACCGGAAGGCCACCGATGAACCCGCTGTTCCCCACCCGCACCGACAAGCCGTCCACCGCCAGCCGCGTATGCTGGGGCGCCGGAGGGGCGTTCCTCGCCGCGTTCGGCGTGTTCGAGATGGTCAAGCACGGCGGCGGCACCTGGGTCACCGGCCTGATCGGCGCGATCGGCCCGGATCTGGCCCTGTTCCTCGGGATCACCGCCAAGGGCCTGGCCCCGCGCCAGCTCAGCCCCAAGGCCGTCGCCGCCTACAACGCCACCCACCACTGGCTGCCGCCCACGGCGGTGCTGGTGTGGTTCACCGTCGTGCCGGAGACCAACGTGCAGGCCGCGACCGGGTTCACCCTGGGCCTGACGTGGCTGGCGCACATCGGCATCGACCGCGCGGCGGGCTACTGGCCGCGGGCGCGCGATGGCTTCCAGCGCTGGGAGTCCGCGCCCGCGGCGGCGCCGCAGCAGGTGTAGGCGGCGCTTAAGGGGCGGGCTAGGGCGCCGGTCGAGACTGGGTGGGAGCACCAGTGACGACACCGATCGGAGCCCAAGTGGACACCGCAGCCGAGCCCCGCGTGCCGCAGACGCAGGTCGCCGAGGAAGGGGTCGCCGAGGCCGCGCCCCCCGCGGGGAAGTGCCCGTACTCCTACCCCTTCCACCGACCGTCGGCGGTCGAGATCCCGCCGCTGTACGACAAGCTGCGGGCCGACGAGCCGGTCGCGAAGGTCTCGCTGCCCAGCGGGGACGAGGGCTACATCGTCTCCCGCTACGACGACGCCAAGGTGGTGCTGTCGGACCTGCGGTTCAGCCGGGCGGCGACGGTGGAGCCCGGCGCGCCGAAGCTGACCCACGTGCCGATGCCGCCCAACAGCCTGTTCACCCTCGACCCGCCGGAGCACACCCGGCTGCGCAAGCTCGTGGCGAAGGAGTTCACCAACCGCCGCATCCGCGAGCTGCGCCCGCGCGTCCAGGAGCTCACCGACGAGCTGCTGGACCGCATGGCCGAGCAGGGCGGTGTCGCCGACCTCAACGAGGCGCTGGCGTTCCCGATGCCGGTCGCGGTGATCTGCGAGCTGCTCGGGGTCCCGTTCGAGGACCGGGAGAAGTTCCGCAACTGGTCCAACGCCATCGTCGCGCTGACCACGCTGACGCAGGAAGAGATGATGGCCGAGCGGCTGGCCATGGCCGGCTACATCTGGGAACTGGTCCAGGTCAAGCGCAAGGAGCCGGGCACCGACCTGCTCAGCGCGCTGATCACCGCGCACGACGACGAGAACACCCTCGACGAGGGCGAGCTGGTCATGATGGCCATGACGCTGCTCGTCGCGGGCCACGAGACCACCGTCAGCATGATCGGCGCGTGCGTGCTGACCATCCTGCGCGAGCCGCGCCTGCGCGCGATCGTCGACGAGCAGCCGGAGAAGATCGGCGCCCTGGTCGAGGAGCTGCTGCGGGTCAACCCGATCGGCGACGGCGGCCCGCTGCGCATCACCCTCACCGACGTCGAGATCGCCGGGACGGTGATCCCCAAGGGCAGCGCGGTGATGGCGGCGGTGGCCTCGGCCAACCGCGACGAGCGCCGCTACACCGCGCCCGCCGAGGTCGACGTCGACCGGGAGAACTCCCAGCACCTGGCCTTCGGCAACGGCGTGCACTTCTGCCTGGGCGCCAACCTGGCCCGCCTGGAGCTGGAGGTCGCGATCGCGTCGGTGTTCCGCAAGTTCCCCACCCTGCGCCTGGGGACGGAGGTCGACCAGCTCCGGATGAAGAGCGGCATGCTGGTGCACGGCCTCGAGTCCCTGCCGGTCGCGTGGTGAGCCCAACCCCGTCTAGGAGAGGCTGATGAGTCCTGTGGCAGTGGATGTCTGCGTGGTCGGCGGCGGGCCCGCGGGGCTCGCGCTGGCCCTGGAGCTGGCCCGCGGCGGCGTCGAGGTCGCCGTGGTCGAGCAGAGCGGGCACTTCAACCGGTCCTTCCGCGGCGAGTCGGTGTCCCCGGACGCCGTGCTGGTCCTGGACCGGCTGGGCGTGCTGGACAAGATCATGGCCGAGGGGGCCCTGGTCACCACGCGGCTGGAGATCACCGAGGCCGGGCGGACGGTGCTCGACGCCGACTTCGCCGACTTCGACTACCCGCACCGGTACCCGTTGGAGCTGCCGCAGCCGACGCTGCTGGGCGTGCTCGACACCATCGCGTCCGGGTTCGACAACTTCACCATGCACCGGCAGTCCAAGCTGGTCGGCCTGCTGGAGGAGGACGACGCGGTGGTCGGCGTGCGGGTGAAGACGCCCGACGGCGAGAAGGAGATCCGCTCGAAGATCGTCGTGGGCGCGGACGGCCGGTTCTCCAAGACGCTGGAGATGTCGGGACTGGCGCACGAGCGGGTGCCGCTGGAGCGCGACGTGGTGTGGCTCAAGCTGCCGCTGCCGCCGGAGTGGGACACCGAGACCTACCGGGTGCGGATCAACGGCGACCGGCACGGGCTGTTCATCCCGACCTACCCGGACATGGTGCGGGTGGGCTTCAACATCCCCAAGGGCGGCCTGCGGGACCTGCGCAAGCAAGGGATCGGGGCGCTGCACGAGAAGATCGACGAGCTGGCCCCCGAGCTGTCGGACCTGGTGCGGGAGCGGGTGACCAGCTACTCCGACACGTCCATGCTGGACATCTTCACCTCCGTGGTGCCCCGGTGGTCCCGCGACGGGCTGGTGGTCATCGGCGACGCGGCCCACACGCTGACCCCGATCCTCGGCCA
Source organism: Actinokineospora pegani (assembly GCF_009745975.1). Lineage (GTDB taxonomy): Bacteria > Actinomycetota > Actinomycetes > Mycobacteriales > Pseudonocardiaceae > Actinokineospora > Actinokineospora pegani. Next base: position 37,039 of record NZ_WHOL01000072.1, read on the forward strand.
GGGCGTCAACCACGCGCTGATCGACGCGGTCACCCTGGCGCCGATGCTGGCCTCGGCGCTGGCCCAGGACGACCAGCGCGCGGCGCTGCGCGCGGCGACCGCCGAGTTCCAGGCCGTCCGCGAGCCGGAGATCAAGCGGTCGCGCGGGTTGCAGCTCCGGCAGGAGCGGATGTTCACCTTCGGCAGCAAGGCGGGCGTCCTGCTGCGCAGCACCCTCTACCGGGCGATGAACGCGAGCGCGTTCCTGCGGCAGCGGGTGCTGGCCGACGCCTACTTCCGCCTGCAGCGCAAGGAGAAGGGCGCCTGAGAGCGGTGCTGGCGCGGCCCCGGGCTCAGTCGGGTCCGGGGTCGCCCAGTTGGGCGGTGGAGACGTACCCGGTGACCAGGTGCACGATCTCGTCCAGCAGTTGGGCGCGGTCGGCGCCGGGCTCGTCGAGGACCCAGCGCAGGGTCAGGTTCTCGATGGCCAGGACGATCACCCACGCCTGCACGTCCGGGGAGCGGCCGGGGTCGCCGGGGCGGGCGGTGAGGACAGCGGTCAGCAGTTGGCGCACCCGCTGCTCCAGGGCCCGGCGCTGTGCGGCCAGGCGGCGCGGGGGCAGGTCCTCGTGGATGACGCGCAGCAGCGCGCGGTCGGTCTCCAGGGCGGCGAGGGCGGCCGCCGCGGTGGCGCGGACCATGGCGGGCCCGGTCTCCCCGACCCGGTCGGCGAGGGCGGCGGCGACCCGGTCGGCGACCTCGTCCCAGTAGCGGTCGACGATGACGTCGAGGACGGCGGCCTTGTCGGGGAAGTACTGGTAGAGCGAGCCGGGGCTGATGCCCGCGGCGGCGGCGACCCGGTTGGTGGAGAACGCGTCGTAGCCGCTGCCGACGAGCACCTCGCGACCCGCGGTGACGATGCGCTCGACCATCCGCCGGGAGCGTTCCTGCCTGGGGACCTTGCGCATGAACGCGAATTGTATGCGAGCTATCGCTCGCGTCACAGTGGAGGGCATGAGCGCAGAGCCGACGACCCGCACCCCGCCCACCCGCTTCCGCGAGGCCGAGGCCAGGGGCAGGCGGCTGGGCCGGGCGTTGCGGGTGCTGGGCCGGGTCCCGGCCGAGGCCGACGAGGCGCTGCTGGCCCGGCTGGGCGCGGCGCTGCTCGAGCGCGACGAGCCCGGCGCGGCCCTGGCCGAGGCGATGCGAACGCGAGTGGTCTCCCGGGCGGACCTGGGAGCGGCGCTGGCCGGGGACCTGCCCGCGGACGCCGCCCCCGCCCTGGCCGACTTCGTCGCCGAGATCTCCGCCGTCCCGGACTGGGTCGACTGGGACAAGGTCGACCACGGCACCCGGGTCTTCACGCGCCTGGGCCGCACCGCGGCGGACGTGCTGCTGCAACTGTCCTTGATCGGCGGATACCGGTTCGGCGGGCCGACGGACCTGCTCGTGCGGACCGGCGCGCTCACCGGCGGGCAGACTTTGCGCAGGCTCGGTGAGACGCAGCGGTGGGCGTTGTCGCTGTCCTCCGCGCGGGCGCTGCGGCCGGGCGGTGAGGGATGGCGGCTGACCGCGCACGTGCGGGCGATGCACGCCCTGGTCAACGCCGCCGTGGAGCCCACGTGGGATGTCGAGCGGTGGGGCCTGCCGATCAACCAGGCCGACCAGGCGGGCACGCTGGGGTTGTTCGACGGCGTGCTCCTGATCGGCTGTCGGGCGCTGGGGGTCCGCATCCCGGCCGCTGACGCCCACGCCGTGATGCACCTGTGGCGTTATGTGGGCTGGTTGTTGGGCGTGCACCCGGATTTCCTCACCGATGACGAGCACGAGCGCCACCGGATCAACTACCACGTCCTGTTGGCGGCGCCGGGTCTGTCCCCGGGCTCCGGGCCCGCGCTCGCCCAGGCCGCGGTGGGGGCCCAGGCGGAGCGGTTTGGCCGGGTGCGGGGGTGGGTGGAGCGTGAGCGCGTGTTGAGCATGTTGACCGGGTTCCTGGGGGCGCGGGGGATGCGGGAGTTCGGGTTGCCGGTGCGGGTGCCCTGGGCGTTCGGGTACCTGCTGCCGTTGAACCTGGTGCGGTACGGGGTGTTGGGGCGGACGGGGTGGGGGAAGCGGTGGTTGGAGGCCAGTGGTGGGCGGGTGCGGGATCGTGTTGTCGCCAGTCACTTCGTCGGCGTTGAGCAGGGGGTGGCTGAGTTGCCCGATTGACTGGCGGTTGTGGGGGGCTGTCCCGGTCGAGGCCCAGGATGACCGGCTGGGTTCGTGGGGTGTGGTGGTGGAGGGCTGGGGTAGGGGCGCTTAAGGAGTGGCCAAGCGCGATCTTTAGGCGTCAGGGGAACAGTGGTCTCCACACGAGCCGGACAGGGACGACAAAACGGGCTTGAGAGGGATCACCGTGAGCGAGCGCAGCGATTTCGTGGGCCACTTCCGGGACCGGGTCAGCGAGCAGGGGCCGAAGCAGGCCCTGGTGTTCCTCGCCGACTCCGGGTCCGGGGTGACCGAGCAGTCCTACGACTACATCGAGCTGGACCGGCGGGCGCGGCGGGTGGCCGTGTGGCTGGGTGAGCGGACCGAGCCCGGGGACCGGGCGATGCTGCTGTTCCTGCCCGGGCCTGAGTTCATGGTCGGCTTCCTGGGGTGCCTGTACGCGGGGGTGGTGGCCGTTCCGGCGCCGATGCCGGACTCCAACGGCCGGGGCATCACGCGGCTGGCCGGGATCGCCCGGGACGCCGACGTGCGCGCGGTGCTCAGCGAGAGCGCGGTCGAGCAGGCCATCGATGCCTGGATCACCGCGTCCGAGCTGACCGGCACGGTCGCGCACGCCGCTGTCGACACGCTGCCCGAGGGCGGCGAGGACGCGTGGGCCCCGGTGCCGTTGTCCGGCGAGTCGGTGGCGTTCCTCCAGTACACCTCCGGGTCGACCAGCGACCCCAAGGGCGTCATGGTCACCCACGCCAACCTGCTGCACAACGAGGCGGAGATCCACCGGGCCGTCGGGTCCACAGCGGACACCGCGGTGGGCTCGTGGCTGCCGCAGTTCCACGACATGGGGCTGATCGGGCAGCTCCTGCACCCGCTGTACCTGGGCAGCACGTCGGTGTTCATGTCGCCGCTGACCTTCCTCAAGCGGCCGTACCTGTGGCTGTGGGCGCTCAGCGAGTACAAGGTGCCGATCAGCGTCGCCCCCAACTTCGCCTTCGAGCTGGCGGTGCGCCGGATCACCGACGAGCAGCTCGCCACCCTGGACCTGTCGCACGTCAAGTGGATCCTCAACGGGTCCGAGCCGATCAACGCCGCGACCCTGGACGCCTTCACGGAGCGGTTCGCCGCGGCGGGTCTGCCCCGCGGCGCGGTGTTCCCCTGCTACGGCCTGGCCGAGACGACGTTGTTCGTCACCGGCAGCCGCGGCGGCCGGGTGCACACCGACATCGACCCGAAGGCGCTGGAGGCGGGCGAGGTCCGCCGCAGCTCCGAGCCGGGCGCGCGCACGCTGGTCAGCTCCGGCACCGCGGGCGGGCTCGAGGTGCGCGTCGTCGACCCCGAGACCCACCAGGTGCTGGCCGAGGGCCGCACCGGGGAGATCTGGGTGCGCGGTGGCAGCGTGGCCGCGGGCTACTGGAAGAACCCGGAGAAGACCGCGGAGACCTTCAACGCCGCCGCGATCACCGAGGACGGCGCCACCGCGGGCTACCTGCGCACCGGCGACATCGGCGCCCTGCTCGACGGGCAGCTCTACGTGACCGGGCGGCTCAAGGACATGCTGATCGTCAACGGCCGCAACCTCTACCCGCACGACCTGGAGCTCACCGCCCGCGGCGTGCACCGGGCGCTGCACAGCGGTGTGGGCGCGGCGTTCGTGGTCGAGGGCAAGCCGGAGAAGCTGGTCGTGGTGCACGAGGTCAAGGCCTCCGAGCTGGACGGCTCCACGCTCGACGACATCGCCAAGGCCGTGCGCGCGGAGCTGCGCGCCGAGTACGACGTGCACCTGCACGAGCTGGTCCTGCTGCCGCGCGGCGGCGTGTACCGCACCACCAGCGGCAAGGTGCGCCGCGGCACGATGCGGGACAAGTACGTCGCGGGCGCCCTGGAGCCGCTGCTGGTCGGGGCGGCCCGATGAGGTACGCGGCCTTCGGCGACGCCGAGCGGCTGGAGGGGGTGCTCGGCGACCCCGGCGACCCGGACTCGGTGTTCTCCCACCGGGCGTGCGCCGCGTACGACGACGCCGACGCCTTCCCGGCCGAGATCTGCGCCGAGCTCGACGGGTTCGACCTGGCCTCCCGGTACGTGCCGACGGCGTTCGGCGGTCGGCTGGCCGACTACCAGGACTGCGTGCAGACGATGCGGATGGTGGCGCGCCGCGACGTGACGGTCGCGGTGGCGCACGGCAAGACCTACCTGGGCGCGGTGAGCGCGTGGGTGGGCGGCAGCCAGGAGCAGGCCGAGCGGGTGGGCGCGCTGGTGCGCTCGGGCACGCCGATGAGCTGGGCGCTCACCGAGCAGGCGCACGGCAGCGACCTGCTGGCGGGCGGGGTGACCGCGACCCGCACCGAGACCGGGTACCGGCTCGACGGCGAGAAGTGGCTGATCAACAACGCCACCCGGGGCGGCGCGCTGTGCGTGCTGGCGCGCACCGACGTCAACGGCGGGCCGCGCGGGTTCAGCGTGCTCATCGTGGAGAAGGACAAGCTCGACCCCGCTTCGCACACCCCGGTGCCCAAGCAGCGCACGCACGGCATCCGCGGCGCGGACATCTCCGGTATCGCCTTCGACGGCGCGCTGGTCGGCCACGACGACCTGGTCGGCCGCGAGGGCACCGGCCTGGAGAGCGTCCTCAAGGGACTCCAGCTCACCCGGACCCTGTGCTGCGCGCTGTCGCTGGGCGCGAGCGACCACGCCCTGGGCATCGCGACCCGGTTCGCCGGGCAGCGCCGCCTCTACGGCCGCGCCCTGGCCGGGCTGCCCGCCGCCCGGCACGCGCTGGCCACCGCCTACGCCGACCACCTGCTCATCGAGGCGGTGTCGGTGGTGGGGTCGCGGGCGATCCAGGCGCTGACCGGGGAGATGTCGGTCATGTCGGCGGCGGTGAAGTACCTGGTGCCCACGCGCACCGAGGCGACGATCGCCGCCCTGCGCAAGCTGCTGGGCGCCCGGTCGCTGCTGCGCGACGTGCACGAGGACGGGGCGTTCGGCAAGAACGAGCGCGACCACCGGATCGTGTCGCTGTTCGACGGCAACACCCTGGTCTGCCTCAACGGGCTGGTCAACCTGTTTTCCATCCTCACCCGCACCGCCGAGCAGGGCGCCGTCCCCGACGCCGGGGGCCTCGCGCTGGCCGCGTCGGTCACCGAGCCGTTGGAGCCGGTCGACCACAAGAAGCTGTCGTTGCTGCCGCGCAGGGGTTCCAGCGTGCTGCTGGCGCTGCCGTCGGCGGTGGCCGAGGTCGAGGCCATGGCCGTCCTCGACGCGGACCTGGCCCCGCTGGCCGCGGCCGCGCGGTCGCTGCTGGACACCCTCGACGGGGTGTACGCGGCGATGCGCGGGCTGCCGCCCGCCCCGGTCAACGTGCCGCCCGCGTCGTTCGCGGTGGCCCGGCGGCTGGCAGCGTGCCTGGGCGGGGCGGCGGTGCTGCACCTGTGGCTGCGCAGCCACGCCGCCGCGCTGGCCGAGCCCGGCCCCAGCACCCCGCTGTGGCGCGGCGGGGTGTGGCCGACGCTGGCCCTGGACCGGCTGCTGGCCATGGCGGGCACGCCCACCCCGGCACCCGCCGCGTTCTACGAGACCGCCTGCGCCGTGCTGACCGAGCAGGTCGGGACCGGGCGGCTCACCTCCCTGTTCGACCTCGACCTGGCGGAGGCGCGATGACCACCCTGGAAGAGGCGTTCGGCGACCCGTACGACGACGGCAACCCGCTCGGGCACCGGTCGGTCCTGGCCGCCGACGAGCGGGCCGCGGTCGCCGACGGCGCCGAGGCCGTGCTCGACGACTACGGGCTCAACGCCGAGTTCGTGCCGGAGCGGCTCGGCGGGCGGCTGGTCGAGGTGGACGAGCTGGTGCGCCGCCTGCGCCCGGTGTTCCGCCGCGACGCCGCGCTGGGCCTGGGCTACGGCGTCACCTCGCTGATGGCCGGGCTGAACGTGTGGCTGGGCGGGTCGGACGTGCAGCGCAAGTGGCTGGCCGACCTGCTGCTCGGCGGCGGCAAGGCGTCGGTGGGCTACCACGAGCTCGACCGGGGCAACGACCTGAGCAACAACGCGTTCACCGCCACCCGCACCGACGACGGGTTCCTGCTGTCGGGGCGCAAGGAGGTCATCAACAACGCCGCCCGCGCCGACGCGGCGGTGCTGTTCGCCAGGACGGGCGAGACCGGCGGCGGCCGTGACCACTCGCTGCTGCTGGTCGACCTGCACCAGCTCGACCCCGACCGGTTCCGCAGGCTGCCGCGCTACCGCACGCACGGGCTGCGCGGGGTGGGCCTGTCCGGGTTCGAGTTCGACGGCTGCGCGGCGCCCGACAGCGCCCTGGTCGGCGACCTGGGCGCGGGCGGCGACCTGGCGCTGCGCTCGTTCCAGGTCAGCCGGTGCGTGATGGCCGGGACCGGGCTGGGCATCCTCGACGCCGGGCTGTTCGCCACGCTGCGGTTCGCCTTGGAGCGCAAGCTCTACGGGCAGGCCGTGGCCGACCTGCCGCACGCGCGGGCCACCCTGGTCGACGCGTTCACCGACCTGCTCACCGCCGACGCGCTGGTCACCACCGCCACCCGGGCGCTGCACGTGCTCCCCGCGCACGCCTCCGCCTACGCCGCCGCCACCAAGTACCTGGTGCCGACGCTGCTGGAGGAGGCGATGAACTCGCTGTCGGTCGTCCTCGGCGCCCGGTTCTACCTGCGCGAGGGCGCCTACGCCGGGTTCGGCAAGCACATGCGCGACCTGCCGCCGCTGGGCATCGGGCACGCGGGCGGGGTCTCCTGCCAGCTCACCCTGCTGCCCCAGCTCGCCCGGCTGCTGCGCAAGCGGGCCGACCCCGCGCCCGTGGAGCTGTTCGCCGCGGGGGCGCCCCTGCCCGACCTCGACCTGGCCGGGCTGCGGCTGTTCGCCCCCTCCGGCGACCCGCTGCTGGCCGAGCTGGCGGGCACCCGGATGGCCCCGCACCTGGCCGACCTCACCGCCGAGGCCGCCGCCCTGCCCGCCCGCGACACCGGCGTCGCGGCCCCACCGGCCGCGCTGGGCCTGACCGACCGGTACGCGGTGCTGCTCGCCGCCGCGGCCGTCACCGGGTACGCCCGGCACAACCCCACCCCCGGCGGCTGGGCCGACCGGGCGCTGGAGCGGCTGGCCGACCGGCTGGCCCCGGCCCCGGCGCTGCCCGGCCCGGCGAACGAGGCGCTGTTCGCCGACCTGCTCGACCGCGCCACCACCGGTCACGGCCTCGGCCTCGACCGCGACCCCGTCACCCGCACCCTCGCTTAAGGACGCCCGCCATGACCGCCACTCAATCCCAATCAGACACCCGCATCCCGACCGACATCGCCGACTGGCTGACCGAGCGCGTCGCGTCCTACCTGGACACCGACGCCGACAGCATCGACCGCGACCTGCCGCTGGCCGAGTACGGCCTGGACTCGGTGTACGCGCTGAGCCTGTGCGGCGACATCGAGGACACCCTCGGCCTGGTCGTCGAGCCCACCCTGGCGTGGGACTACCCGACCGTGACCGCGATGGCCGAGTTCCTGCGCGCGGAGGTCGGTGCCTGACATGAGCGACGACCAGCGTGCCCCGGGGGCGGCCGAGCCGATCGCTGTCGTGGGGATCGACTGCCGCTTCCCGGGCGCGGGCGACAAGGACGCGTTCTGGGACGTGCTGGTGCGCGGCGAGCACGGTGTCTCCCAGGTGCCCGCGCAGCGGTGGGACAGCGCCGACTTCCACGACGCGGGCGGCGGCGCGGGCAAGACCAACACCCGGTTCGCCGGGTTCATGTCCGACCCGGACGCGTTCGACTTCGAGTTCTTCGGCATCTCCCCCCGCGAGGCCGCCGCGATGGACCCGCAGCAGCGGATGCTGCTGCAGGCCGCGTGGCGGGCGGTGGAGGACTCCGGGCAGGACCCGGCGGCACTGGCCGGGTCCGGCACGGGGGTGTTCGTCGGGATGATGTCGAGCGAGTGGGCGACCCTGCACATGTCCGACTACGCCGGGCTCACCGCGCACCGCGGGTCCGGCAACGGCTACTGCATGGCCGCCAACCGCATCTCCTACCACCTGGACCTGCGCGGGCCGAGCACGGCGGTGGACACCGCGTGCTCGTCGTCGCTGGTGGCCGCGCACCTGGCGTGCAACGCGATCCGGGTCGGCGACTGCGACCAGGCGGTGGTGGCCGGGGTGAACCTGCTGCTCACCCCGGCGCTGTCGATCTTCTACACCCAGGCGGGGCTGTCCGCCCCGGACGGCCGGTGCAGGCCCTACAGCGGCGACGCGGTGGGCATCGGGCGCGGCGAGGGCGTCGGCGTGGTCGTGCTGCGCAGGCTGTCGGACGCGCTCGCGGCCAAGCAGCCGGTCTACGCGGTGATCGAGGGCAGCGCGGTCAACCAGGACGGGCGCAGCAACGGCATCACCGCGCCCAGCCGGTGGTCGCAGGAGAAGGTCCTCACCGACGCCTACGCCCGCGCGGGCGTGTCCCCCGGGGACCTCAGCTTCGTCGAGGGCCACGGCACCGGCACCACCCTGGGCGACATGATCGAGGTCAAGGCGCTCGGGGCCGTGCACGCGGGCGCCAAGCGCAAGCAGCCGCTGCTGCTGGGCTCGGTCAAGGGCAACATCGGGCACGCCGAGGGCGCGGCGGGCATCGCCGGGCTGATCAAGGCGTGCCTGGCGCTGGACAAGCGGGTGCTGCCGCCGACCCTCTACGCCGACACCGAGAACCCGGGGCTCAGGCTGGCCGAGAACGGCATCCGGCTGGCCCGCGGACCGGTGCGGCTGCCGCGCGGGACCGTGCGCGCGGCGGTGTCGAGCTTCGGACTCGGCGGCACCAACGCGCACGTGGTGCTGGCCAGCGCGCCGAGCGCGCGCAGGCCGGTCGAGCCGGGCGGGGTCGGGGTGCTGACCATCTCGGCGAACACCCTGGCCGGGCTGCACCGCAACATCGCCGCCGTCGCCGAGGTCGTCGACGGGGCGGTGCAGGACCGGCTGGGGCAGCTCTGCCACAGCACGAACCTGGTGAAGTCGTCGCTGCGCCAGCGCGTGGCCATCGCCGCCACCTCCGTCGAGGAGGTGCGGAGCGAGCTGCGCAGGCTGCTGCGCGACGGCTCCGGGAATATCACAGCGCTCGACCGGGGGAAACAGGCCAAGGCGGGGCGGCCCAAGGTGGCGTTCCTGTTCACCGGGCAGGGCGCGCAGTACGCGGGGATGGCCAAGGCGCTGCACGGCGCGTGCCCGCCGTTCCGGGACCGGCTGGCCGAGGCGGACGCGGCGCTGCGCCCGCACCTGGGCGCGTCGATCACCGCGATCGCCCTGGACGGGGCCGCGCACGACGGGCTCGACGTGGACGAGACCGCGCTGACCCAGCCCGCGCTGTTCGCCGTGCAGTACGCGCTGGGCATGGCGTTCGCCGACCTGGGCGTGCGCCCGGACTCGGTGCTGGGCCACAGCGTCGGCGAGTTCGCCGCCGCGGTCGTCGCCGGGGTGCTGACCCTGGACGAGGCGGCCCGCCTGGTCGCCGCCCGGGGCGCGCTGATGCAGGCGCTGCCCCGCGACGGGGCGATGATCGCGGTGCAGGCGTCGGAGGAGCGGGTCGCCGGGCTGCTGGCCGACGAGCCGCTGGTCTCGATCGCCGCGGTGAACGGGCCGGAGAGCGTGGTGGTGTCGGGAGCGGCCGAGCCTGCCCGCCGGGTCGCCGCCGCACTGGCCGCCGAGGGCCTGAAGACGACTGAACTGGTGGTGTCGCACGCCTTCCACTCGCCACTGATGGAACCGGCGGCGCGGGAGTTCCGGGCTGTCGCCGCGGACATCCCGGTGCGCGAGCCGCAGGTCGCGTTCGCGTCCACCGTGCACGGTTCGTTCGCGGCGGGCATGGACGCGGACTACTGGTCGCGCCAGGTCACCGCCCCGGTCCGGTTCACCGGGGCCATGGCGGCGCTGCTGGCCCGCAAGCCCACCCACCTGGTCGAGATCGGGCCCAAGGGCGTCCTGGTCGGCATGGCCGCGCGCGGCGGGCTCACCGGCGGCGCCCGGCGGCTGACCCCGATCCCCGGGGACAAGGCCACCGGCGCCGAGTTCGCGGCCACCCTGGCGGCGCTCTACACCGACGGCGCCAACCCGGACTGGGCCGCGCTCTACCCGGTGGGCCAGCGCACCCCGCGCAGGCTGCCCGGCTACTCCTTCGCCGACACCGAGCGGTTCTGGGCCAGCGCGGCCACCGTGCGCGGCACGGTCGCCTCGGTGGTCACCAAGGAGCAGACGGTGGTCGCGCCGGTGGCGGCGGAGCCCAAGCAGGTCGCCGGGGACGTCGGCGGGGTGCTGGCGCTGGTCGCCGAGATCGGCGACTACGACCCGGCCGACCTGGACCGGGAGGCGAAGCTGCACGAGGACCTGGGCTTCGACTCGATCATGGTCATGCAGTTGGGCGACCGGCTGACCGGGGCACTGGGGCTGTCCGAGCCCATCCCCGTGGAGGAACTGCTCCCCCGCGTCGCCACCGTCGGCGAGCTGCTGGCGTTCGCGGGCGAGGTACTGGCCGAAAAGGAGAGGAACCGATGAGCACCGACGAGACGTTCGTCCTGTCGACCGGCGCGGCGCTGCCCGGCGACCCGATCGACAACACCGCGCTGGCCAAGCGGTTCGGCGTCAACGCCCAGTGGGTGGAGCTGTTCGTCGGCACCCGCACCCGGCACTTCGCCGTCGACCTGGACACCGCCGCGCAGACGCACACGCTGACCGACCTGGCCACCGCCGCCGCCGAGCAGGCCATGGTCCGGGCGGGCGTGGAGGCCGCCGACGTCGACTTCGTGGTGCTGGGCACGGCCACCCCGGACATGCTCATGCCCGCCACGGTCAACCTGGTCGCCGACCGGCTCGGCCTCGACCAGGTGGCCACCTACCAGTTGCAGTCCGGCTGCGCGGGCGCGGTGCAGGCGCTCGACCTGGGCCGCCGCCTGCTCGACGGCGGCGATGACACGGGCAACCGGACGGGAATCGTGATCGGCGGCGACGTGTGCGCCAAGCACCTGGTGCTCGACCGCGACACCACCGGCCAGCCGCCCTCGGAGCTGATCAACTACGTGCTGTTCGGCGACGGGGCGGGCGCGGTCGTGCTCAGCGCCGAGCCCGACGGCGCGCGGATGCGGCTGGACTCGGTGCTCAACCGCTTCACCGGTCTGGGCCGCGACCCGGCGCAGGTCATCCACTGGTGGGGCGAGACCGGCCCGGCTGAGGGCGTGCAGGCGGTCACCGAGGACTACAAGGCGATCGAGGAGCGGGTGCCCGGCATGGCCGTCGAGGTGCTGCACGAGCTGCTCGACGCGCGCGGCTGGGACAAGTCCGACCTGTCGTTCCTGCTGCCGCCGCAGCTCTCCGGGCGGATGACGCAGAAGATCGTCAAGGAGCTGGGGGTCGACGGCGCGGCCGAGGTCAGCGTGGTCGCCGACACCGGCAACAACGGCAACGCGCTGCCGTTCCTGCAGCTCGACGCGCTGGCCCCGCTGCTGGGCGCCGGGCAGCGGGCGGCGGCGGTCGCGATCGAGTCGAGCAAGTGGCTCAAGGGTGGATTCACCGTGGAGGGGCTGTGAGCCTGGACCGGCTGAGGGAGCTGTCCCGCGCGGGCGGGCTCGCCGAGAACTACACCGAGGTCGCGCCGCTGCTGGCGGGCCTGGACGACACCGGACTGCGCCGCGCCGGGATGCTGTTGTCCAAAGTAGACGCATCGGTTGTCGACGGGCCGCGGTTGACCGTGGCGGTGGTGGGGTCGTCGGCGCTGCAACCGATCGAGGCCCCGTTGACCGCGCAGCTCGCCCGGCACGGGTTCGTCCCGGACGTGCGGCTGGGCGGGTACGGGCAGTACGGCATGGAGCTGCGCGACCCGGGCAACCCGCTGTGGGACGTCGAGCCGGATCTGACCGTGTGCGTGCTCGACGCCGACGAGGTCTTCGACCACCTGCCCACCCCGTGGACGGTCGACGACGTGCGCGCCGCCCTCGACGAGCACGTCGCCCAGGTCGAGTCGCTGGTCGCCGGGTACCGGGGCGACCACGTCGGCGCGCTGGTGCTGACCACCCCGCCGCTGCCCCGGCACTGGGCGGCGCAGGTCGTCGACCTGCGCGGGCGCGCCGAGCTGGGCATCGCCTGGCGCGGGTTCGAGTCGCGGCTGCTGGGCTTGGGCGTCGAGCACACCGGCGTGTTCGTGGTGGACCTCAACCCGCTGGTCGGCGAGCACGGCCCGCTGCGCGACCACCGACTGGCCGCCTACACCAGCGTCCGCTTCACCGACCCGGTGCTGACCGCGCTGTCGCGCGAGGTCGGGCACATCGCCCGGGCGCTGCGCGGCAAGACCAGCAAGGTGCTCGTGCTCGACCTGGACAACACCACCTGGGGCGGGGTCCTGGTCGAGGAGGGCCCACTGGGCATCACGACCGGCGCGGGCCCGGTCGGCGAGGCGTTCACCGCCGTGCAGAAGGCGGCCAAGCAGCTCGCCTCACAGGGCGCGCTGCTGGCGGTGTGCAGCAAGAACGACGAGGACAAGGTGCGTGAGGCCTTCGCGACCAACCCGGACCTGACCCTGCGCGAGGACGACCTGGTGGCGCTGGTGGCCAACTGGGGGGCCAAGCCGGACAACCTGCGCCAGATCGCCGAGCAGCTCAACCTGGGCGTCGACTCGCTGGTGTTCATCGACGACTCCCCCAGCGAGCGCGGCCTGGTCGCGGCGAACCTGCCGGGCGTCCCGGTGATCGCGGTCGAGGCGGGCGAGCCCGCCTTGCACCTGCACCGGCTGCTGGCCGACGGCTGGTTCACCACCCAGCGGGTCACCGACGAGGACCGGGTGCGCGGCGAGCGGTACCGCACCGAGCGCAGGCGGTTGGAGTTCAAGGAGCGCGCCGACTCCCTCGGCGACTACCTCGCCCAGCTCGGCACCGAGGTCGAGCTGTTCGCCCCCGGGCCGGGCGAGGTGGGCCGGATCGCGCAGATCACCCAGCGCACCAACCAGTTCAACCTGACCACGGTCCGCCTCGACGTCGCGGCGGTCACCGGGGCGCTGGCCGACCCGGGCCGCGAGGTGCTCGGGGTGCGCTGCGCCGACCGGTTCGGCGACCACGGCGTCGTCGGCGCGGTGTTCACCTCGACCGAGCCGGACGGGGCGCGCCGGGTGGACAACTTCCTGCTGTCCTGCCGGGTGCTGGCCCGGGGTGTCGAGGACGCCGTGTTGCGCGAGCTGGTGCTGGGCGCCCGCGACGCGGGGGCCACCGAGCTGCGCGCCGCCTACCGCCCGACCGCCAAGAACGGCGCCGTGGCCGGGTTCTACGCCAAGGGCGGCTTTAGCCTGGTCGCCGAGGATGGCGGTGCCAGGGAGTTCGCGCACGACCTGGCCGAGGCGCCCGCCGAGATCCCGCACGTCGTCGTCCGCGCGGCGACCACAGTCTGAGGAGACCGCCATGACCGAGAACGACTTCGCCGAGCTGGTCGAGGCCGAGACCGGCCTGCCGCTGACCGCCGACGACCTGGCCACCCGGTTCGACGACCTGCCCGGCTGGGACTCCGTGCACCTGCTCAAGGTGCTCTCCGCGCTGGAGTCCGAGCACGGCATCACGCTGCGGATCGCGCACCTGCTCGACGCGACCAGCCTGGCCGACCTGTACACCGCCGCCGCGGTGCCGGCATGACGGTCGAGGTCGTCCCCGTCCCGGCGGCCCGCAGGCAGACGCTGCACTTCCTGCGGTTCGCCGAGGCTGCGGCCCCGGTCCACCTCGACACCGAGGTCGACGCCACCGCGCTGCTCGCGCACCGGGTGCGGGGCCGCCGGTACTCCGTCGTCAGCTACGCCATGCGCGCCCTGGGCGAGGTGATGCCGGGGTTCCCCGAGGCCAACGCCGCGTTCGCCGGGTCGCTGCGGCCCAGGGTCGCCCGGCACGCCGCCGTGGACGTGAAGCTGACGCTGGACAAGAAGGTCGACGGGACGCGGTCGGTGCTGTCGGTCGTGCTGCCCGACGTGGACGGCTGCACCCTCGACCACCTGCAGAACGCCGTCGAGCGGCTGCGCGACACCCCGGTCGGCGAGATCCGGGAGCTCGACGGGGCCCGCGCGTTGCAGAAGCTCCCGCTGCTCGTGGGGCGGCTGGCGTTCGCGCTGGCCAACCGGCTGCGGGGCAGGCACACCCGGATGGGCACGGTGGCGCTGACCTCGCTCGGGCACGCCCCGGTCCGCCGCTTCTTCTCCCACGGCGGGACGACGGTGACCATCGGCCTGGGCCGCATCGCCCCGACCCCGGTCGTGGTCGACGGCGAGGTGGTCGTGCGGCCGGTGCTGCCGCTGAGCCTGACCTTCGACCACCGGGTGATCGACGGCGCGATGGCCGCCGACCTGCTGACCGCGCTCAAGACGACCTTGGAGGCCACTGGTGCGGGGGACGTGGACGGTGTGGGCGCGGGCGACCGCGCAGGAACCGCCTGACCTGCGGGACCTGCTCGGCGCGGAGTTCGACCGGTACGCGCGGGCGACCGACGCGGGGTTCCGGGCCCGGATGCTCTCGTCCCGGGTGCTGGCGCTGCGGCTCGCCTCCGCCGTCGTGGGCGGGCCGGTGCGGCTGGTCAAGGACGCGCTGGGCAACCCCGGCCTGGCGCGGCCCGACGGCGCCCCCGTGCGCGGGGTGGACGTCAGCCTCGCGCACACCGGCGGGGTCGTGGCCGCGGCGGTGTCGGTGGCCGGGCGGGTCGGGGTCGACGTGGAGCCGCTCGGCCGCGACCTGGGCGCGGCGGGCGACCGCGCGTTCCACCCCGAGGAGTGCCGGGCCGACCCGGTGCGCGGGTGGACGGTGAAGGAGGCCGTCGCCAAGGCGGTCGGCCGGGGACTGCTGCTGGACCTGCGCACCGTGCGGGCGGACGCGCCGCCGCCGGGGTGGCGGGTGCGATCGGAGGCCATCGGGGCCTACCGGCTGACGACGGCGCTGGGGCCGTGGGAGGGGTGCACACCGTGACAACGGTTGAGAAATCCTATGTGGACGAGGTCGCTGACCTCGTGCTGCTGCACGCCCGCGCGCAGGGCATGACGCCCGCGCAGGCCCAGGCGGTGTTGGCGGGGGTCGACCGGATCGACTCGGACGGGCCCGGCTCGTGGTCGCACGCCTGGACCGCCGCGGGCGACGCGGCGCTGGCCGCGGGCGACCCGCTCAACGCCTGCCGCCGCTACAACCTGGCGCGCTTCCCCTACCCGGCGACCGACGGGCAGCGCGTCGCGCTCGCCTCCTGCGTCGCCGCGTTCGATGAGTGGCGCGCGGCCCAGGGCGGCATCGAACGGCGTGAGCTGGACGTGCTCGGGGTGACGCTGCCGGTGTGGGCCGGCGGCCTGGACACCACCCGCCGCAAGCCGCTGCTGCTGATCACCGGCGGGATCGTGTCGATCAAGGAGCAGTGGGGCCAGTTCCTGGTGGCCGCCCGCAGGCTCGGGATGGCCGTGGTGGTCACCGAGATGCCCGGCGTCGGCGAGAACCCGTTGCGCTACCGCCCGGACTCGCACCGGATGCTGGCCGCCGTGACCGACGCGGTCGCCGAGATCACCCCCATCACCGACGTGTACTCGGTCGCCATGAGCTTCGGCGGCACCATGGCCCTGGGCTGGGCCGCCCGCGACCCCCGGGTCAAGGGCGTGCTCACCGTCGGGGCGCCGGTCCGCCCGTTCTTCACCGACGCGACCTGGTGGCCGGGCGTGCCCGAGACCACCAAGCGCACCCTGGCCCACGTCACCGGCCGCCCCGACATCACCGACGCCCTGCCCGCCTACGCCCTGACCCGCGACGAACTGGCCGACGTGCGCGCCCGCGTCGGCTACGTCGTCAGCCGCCGCGACGAGATCGTCCCCGCCGCCGACAGCACCCTGCTCGCCGCCTCGGTCCCCGACGCGGCCCTGCTGGCGTTCGACGACGTGCACGGCTCGCCCGCGCACCTGACCGACACCAAGCTGTGGATCACCAGGTCGCTGCTGACCTGGAGCAAGGGCCCCAGCGCTGTCACCGCCGCGCTCGGCCTGGTCTCGAAGCTGCGGAACAAGGGCCGCTCAGGCCGTGTTTCGAAAGCCGCTGTCCGCGACAGCCGCGCCGGAGCGGCCCCTGACGGCACGGGGTGAAGGCACCGGTACAACCCCGGTACCGGC
>NZ_WHOL01000073.1 GCF_009745975.1 Actinokineospora pegani
TGCTCGAACCCCGCCGTGCTCGAACCCCGCCGTGCTCGAACCCCGCCGTGCTCGAACCCCGCCCACCACCGGGGGCACCCCTCAGCCCATTCTACCGGCTCAGCCCCCACCGCCCCCGAAAGTCGATCTTGCCTGTGGACAACTCCACAGCGATCCCCAACCACACCAACGCCACGCTCCCAACCCGGGGTAGGGCCCACCTCACCTCCGCCCCGCAGGCCCGCACCATGGCCCCGAAACCCCCGGTCTCCCTAGCGTCTTCCCCATGGCAGCAAGGCAAACCACCGCCCCCCTCCGCTTCTGGCCCCTCCCGCTGGCCGCGGTGGTCCTGATCTTCCTCGCCACCACGCTCCCGAACTACCTCTCGTTCGACCCCGCCCAAGCCCGCCTGCCCCCGGTCGAGGACTTCCCCCCGCACTACCCGCTCCTGGTCGCCCACATCCTCGCCGCCACCATCGCGATGGTCGCGGGCTTCTGCCAGGTCTGGCCCTGGCTGCGCGCCCGCCACCCGCGCCTGCACCGCCGCGCCGGACGCGTCTACGTCTTCGCCGGGGTGCTGCCCGCCGGTATCAGCGGGCTGGTCATCGGCGCCGTGTCGCCCTTCGGGCCTGCCACGGCCACCAGCAACGTCATCCTCGCCCTGCTCTGGCTCGCCACCACCGCCGCCGGGTTCCACGCCGCGCGGCAGCGCCGGTTCGCCGAGCACCGGGAGTGGATGCTGCGCAGCGCCGTGCTCACCTTCTCCATCATCGGCAACCGGGTCGTCGGCCCGGTGGCGGACACGCTGCTCAGGCCGGGGCTGGACACGACCTTCGCTGGTAGCAAGCTCGCGCTGGGCCAGACCACCGCTTCGCTGAGCGCTTGGCTGGGGTGGACGATCCCGCTGATCGCCCTCGAGCTGTACTTGATCAACAAGCGCGCCCGGCTCGCCCGTTCGAGGATCGGGTAGGACAGGTGTGGATCGTCGCCGGGTGGAGGGCAGGGGATGGAAGCGGACATCACGCTGCGGGTCGACGGGGAAGAGCGGGTCGTCACCGTTGACACCCGCACGACCCTGCTGGACGCGCTGCGCGACAGGCTGGGGGTCACCGCGCCGAAGAAGGGGTGCGACCACGGGCAATGCGGCTCGTGCACGGTCCTGGTTGACGGGCGGCGCGAGGTCAGCTGCCTGTCGCTGGCGGTGGCCAAGGACGGGGCCGAGGTGGTCACCGCCGCCGGGCTCGTCGACGCCGACGGGCCGCACCCGGTGCAGCGGGCGTTCGTCGACAACGACGCCCTGCAATGCGGGTTCTGCACCCCCGGTCAGGTCTGCTCCGCCGTCGGCGTGCTCGCCGAGGCCGAGGCCGGCTGGCCGAGCGCGGTGACCGCCCCCGGCGCCACGCCGGAGCTGACCGATGCGGAGATCAAGGAGCGGATGAGCGGCAACCTGTGCCGCTGCGGCGCGTACCCGGGCATCGTCGCGGCCGTGCGGGAGGTGGCGGGATGAGGCCCTTCGCCTACCAGCGCGCCGCCGACGCGCCCTCGGCCGTGGCCGCCGTCGCCGCCGACCCGCGGGCGGTGTTCCTCGCGGGCGGTACCAACCTGGTCGACCACCTCAAGCTCGGCGTCGCCGCCCCCAGCCTGGTCGTCGACGTCTCCGGTCTCGCGGTGGACGAGGTCGAGGAGCTGCCCGACGGCGGCCTGCGGATCGGCGCGGGCACCCGCAACAGCGACCTCGCCGCCCACCCGCTGGTCCGCGAGCGCTACCCGCTGCTGTCCGAGGCGCTGCTCTCCGGCGCGTCCGGGCAGCTCCGCAACGTGGCCACCACCGGCGGCAACCTGCTCCAGCGCACCCGCTGCGGCTACTTCCGCGACACGACCGTGCCCTGCAACAAGCGCGAGCCCGGCTCCGGCTGCCCCGCGCTGACCGGGCACAACCGCTACCACGCCATCCTCGGCGCGTCCCGCGAGTGCGTGGCCACCCACCCGTCGGACATGGCCACCGCCCTGGTGGCGCTCGACGCCACCGCCGTCGTGCTCGGGGTGGACGGGTCGCGGCGCGTCCCAGTCGGGGAGCTGCACCGGCTGCCCGGCGACGACCCGACCCGCGACACGGTCTTGGCGCACGGCGACCTCATCACCGCCGTCGAGCTGCCCGCCCCGTTCGGCGGCCGGTCCCGCTACCGCAAGGTCCGCGACCGGGCGTCGTTCGCGTTCGCGCTGGTCTCGCTCGCGGCCGCGGTGCGGGTGCGCGACGGCGTGATCGACGACCTGCGCCTGGTCCTCGGCGGTGTCGCGCACACTCCCTGGCGGGCCCGCCACGCCGAGGACGCCCTGCGCGGCGCCGCGCCGACCGAGGGGGCGCTGCGGGCCGCGGCCGACGCCGAGCTGCTCGACGCGAAAGCGCTGACGGGCAACGCCTTCAAGGTCCCGCTCGCCCGCAACGCCCTGCTGTCGGTGCTGCGCGACCTGACCGACATCGCCCCGGAGCTGGAGGAGGACGCGTGACCGAGCAGCTCACACCGGTCGAGATCGGCCGCGACCGGGCCCGCTTCGACGGCGCCCTCAAGGCCGAGGGCGCCGCCCCCTACGCCTACGACTACCCCGTCGAGGACCCGCTCTACCTGTGGACGGTCGACTCCACGATCGCCAAGGGCCGGGTCGCCGCCATCGACGCCTCCGCCGCCGAGGCCACCGACGGCGTCGTCCTCGTGCTCACCCACGACAACGCCGTCAGGGTGTCCGGCGACGACCTCGAGTACGCGGTGCTGCAAGACCCCGCGGTGCGCTTCCGCGGGCAGGTCGTCGCCGCCGTCGTCGCGACCACCCCGGAGGTGGCCCGCGCGGCGGCGGAGTCCGTCGTCGTGCGCTACGACCAGGAGCCGCACTCGGTCACCGTCCGCGCCGAGGACCTCTACCGCCCGGAGAAGGTCAACGCGGGGTTCCCCACCGACACCGACACCGGCGACCTCGACGCCGCCATGGCCTCGGCCGCCGTGACCGTCGACGAGGGCTACGTGACCGCCCGGACCCACGCCAGTCCGGTGGAGCCGCACACCACCGTCGCCACCTGGACCGATGCCGACGGCTTCCTGGTGTTCGAGTCCAGCCAGTCCGCGCACGGCTTCCGGCGGGTGTTCTCCGACGTGTTCGAGGTGCCCGCCGAGCGGGTCCGGGTGATCGCGCCGTTCGTCGGCGGCGGGTTCGGCTCCAAGGGAATGCCGCACGCCGGGGCGGTCGTGGCGATGATGGCCGCGCGCGCCCTGCCGGGGCGACCGGTGAAGTACGCCCACACCCGCAGGCAGATGTTCCGCCTCGTCGGCTACCGCCCGCGCGCCGAGCAGCGGGTGCGGCTGGCCGCCGACGCCGACGGCACCCTGCTCGGCGTCGGCGTGGACGTGGTGCAGGAGAGCTCCGTGGTCAAGGAGTACGCCGAGCAGTCCGCCATGCCCGCGCGGACGATGTACGCCGCCCCGCACCGCCGCACCTCGCACCGGCTCGCCGCGCTCGACGTGCCCGTGCCGTCGTGGATGCGCGCGCCGGGGGAGGCCCCGGGCATGTTCGCGCTGGAGTCGGCGATGGACGAGCTGGCCCACGAGTGCGGGATCGACCCGATCGAGCTGCGCGTGCTCAACGAGCCCGCCGTCGACCCCGACACCGGCCTGCCGCACTCCAGCAGGTACCTCGTGCGCTGCCTGCGCGCCGGGGCCGACCTGTTCGGCTGGTACCACCGCGACCCCCGGGTCCGCTCCCGCCGCCAGGGGCCCTGGCTGGTGGGCCACGGCGTCGCCGCGTCGACCTACCCGGCGTACCGGCAGCCCAACAACACCGCTCTGGTCCGCTTCGCCGACGGCCGCTACCAGGTGGAGATCGCCGCCGCCGACATCGGCACCGGGGCGTGGACCGCGCTCAACCAGATCGCCGCCGACGCCCTCGGCGTGCCGGTCGACGAGGTCGACCTGGCGATCGGCGACTCGGCGCTGCCGGTGGCCAGCGTCGCGGGCGGCTCGTCCGGCACCGCCTCCTGGGGCACCGCGATCGTCACCGCCGCCAGGCAGTTCCGCGAGAAGTTCGGCTCGCACCCCGCCGAGGACGACGAGGTGCGAGCCGACGTCCCAGCCCCCACCGTCGCCGAGGAGTTCGCGACGCACGCCCACGGCGCCCAGTTCGCCGAGGTCCACGTGCACGAGGACACCGGCGAGATCCGCGTGCCCCGGCTCTACGGGGTCTTCGACGCGGGCCAGGTGATCAACCCCAGGACCGCCCGCTCCCAGCTCGTCGGCGGGATGGTCATGGGCATGTCCATGGCCCTGCACGAGGACAGCGTCATGGACCCAGCCCTGGGCCACACCGCGAACCCCGACCTCGCCGACTACCACATCCCGGTCAACGCCGACGTGTGCGACCTGCGCGCCGAGTGGCTGGGCATCCCCGACCACCGGCTCAACCCGATGGGCAGCAAGGGCATCGGCGAGATCGGCATCACCGGCACCGCCGCGGCCATCGCCAACGCCGCCTTCCACGCCACCGGCGTGCGGGTGCGCGAGCTGCCGATCACCCTGGACAAGTTCCTCGGATGAGCGCCGGGCGGCGCCGCCGCGTGACCCGCGTAAAGTCGTGGGGGTGTTCACCAAGGTGTGCGGCCTGCGCACAGACCCCGACGTGGCGACCGCGGTCGAGGCGGGCGCCGACGCGGTGGGCTTCGTCCTCGCCGCCAGCCCCCGCCGGGTCGACGAGCGCACCGCCGCGCGGCTCGTGGCCGCCACCCCCGACCACGTCCTGTCCGTCGGTGTCTTCAAGGACATCCCCGCGCCCGAGGTCGCCCGCCTCGCCGAGGTCACCGGCGTCGCCGCCATCCAGCTCCACGGCGACTACACCCGCGCCGACTTCGACGCCCTGGCCCCCCTCGGCCGGCCGCTCGTCCGCGCCACCGCCCTCACCCCGGAGACCGACGTGGACACCGGCGCGCACGGCGAGCGGATGCTCCTGCTGGACTCGCCCGTCGCGGGCTCGGGGGAGACCTGGGACCTCGGCCTGCTCGCCACCCGCCGCCCCACCGGCCAGTGGCTGCTCGCGGGCGGCCTGACCCCCGACAACGTCGCGGACGCCATCGCCGCCGCGCACCCGTGGGGTGTGGACGTGTCCAGCGGCGTGGAGAGCTCCCGCGGCGTCAAGGACCACGGACTCATCCGCGCCTTCCTCGAAGCCACCCGCTAGCGCTCGTCCACCACCCGGGCGGCGATCCGGTCCGCCTCCGCGGCCTCGGTGACCCGCCCAGCCCGGGACACCACCCGCGCCAGCGCCCGCCAGCCCGCTGCCTCCGAGTCCGGGTCCCCGAGTTCGCGCCACAGCTCCAACGCCGTCCGCAGGGCCGACTCCGCCGCCCCGAGGTCGCCTGCCGTCTCAGCCAGCCGCGCCACGTACGCGTGCGCTCTCGCCTCGCCGTCCCGGTCCCCGGACTCGGCGTACAGACCGCTCGACCGCACCGCCGCCGCGCGCGCCTCGGGCAGTTCTTGCCGCGCCGCGAGGGTGTGCGCCAGGGAGAGGCTGGCGACGGCCGCGGTGGTGTGGTCGGCCAGGTCCAGCAGGGCGGTGATCGCGGTGCGGTGCGCGTCGACGGCGCGGGCGGGATCGGTGGCGGACAGGGACAGGCCGAGGGCGTGGCGGGCGCGGGCCTCGGCGCGGCGGTCGCCCAGGACGTGGAAGTGGCTGATGGCGCGGTTGTGGTGGTCGAGCGCGGCCGGGAGGTCCCCGATGTCGGCCAGGACCCGGGCCACACCGCTGAAAGCGCTTGCGGCGGTGTGGAAGTCACACTCCACCTCGGCGATGCGCGCCGCCGTGCGGAACTCCTGCTCGGCCGCCGCGTAGCGCTGCATCCGCAGGAGCGACTCGCCGAACGCCACGTGCGCCACCGAACCCACCGCCGCCCGGTGGGCCGCCACGGCGTCGTCGAACCGGCCCACCGCGGCGAGCGCCGAACCAAGAGCGGTCAACGCCTCGGACGTCCCGACCCGGGCCACGGCCTGGATCGCCTCATGTGGACGGTGCGCGCGCAGCAACGCCCACGCCGTGCCGACTTCCACCCCCACGACCCCCGGGAACAGCCGGTACACCGCCAACGCCTCGAACGGCCTGCACGCCTCGGTCAGCGCGCGCCCCCACCCCAGACCCGCCGCACCCCGCGCGGACCCCCGCAGCCACGCCACCGCTGACCCGTAAGCGGCGGCGGCCTCGCCGAACCGCCACCACCGCGCGTGCACCGCGCCCAACCCCGCGAGCGCCGCGCCACCCGGACTGCGCTCGCACCGCGACAGCGCCGCCGACGTCTCCTCGGCGATCAGCGCCGGGACGTCCTCCAACGCGAGTCTGCGCTTCCCGGACGGATTCCCGGACGGATTCCCTGGCGGATTCCCTGACAACGGTGTCATGGCAGCACCCCCGACCACCCCAGTATCGGCGGCCGCGCCACCCCGGGCAAGGGCCCCGGACGGACGAGCGCCCCGCGACCGGGGCCGCGGGGCGCTCGATCAGGACAACGGCCTAGCAGTTGCTCGGCACGGCCTTGCCCGCGACCCGGTCCTTGATCCACTTGCCGGCGTCGGCGTTGCCCGCGAAGATCCCGCTCAGGTGCTCGGCGACGTAGGTGTTCCACTGCACCCGCACACCCGCGCCGCAGTAGTCCTTGTGCAACTGATCGGCCTGCGGGGTGTTCACGATCTCGTCGAAGGCGGCGTGGTACTGGAAGACCGGGACCCGCGGCGGGTTCTGGCCGAGTTTGTTCTCGGCCAGGCGTGCCTGCCACTGGGGGTCTTGCAGCGGGTTGCTGGTGGTGTAGTCGCTGATCTTCTTGAACGGGTAGTTGGCCAGCAGTTCGAGGACGCAGGCGTTGGTCGTGGCCTCGTCCAGCTCCTCGCGGCCGGTGTCGTTGAGGTACGAGTCGAGTCCCAGTTCCGGGTACGCGGCGTCGAGGCCGAGGGCGGCGAAGGCGAGGAAGCCGAAGCCCAGGTAGCCGTCGAGGCCCTTGGCGACCTCGGTCAGGTCCGCGGGCACGCCACCGGCGGCCACCCCGACGAGGTTGAGCTCGGGGGCGTAGGCGGGCTGCTTCTCCGCCGCCCACAGCGAACCGCCGCCGCCCTGCGAGTAGCCCTGGAACACGACCTTGGCGTCAGCCTTGAGCTGGGCGGCCGGAAGCCGCTGCGCGGCGCGCACCGAGTCGATGACCGCGGGCCCCATGGACTGGCCGACCATGTAGGTGGGCCGGTTGGCCTCACCCGGGCGGTAGCCCTCGTAGTCGGTGACCGCGACAGCGAAGCCCGCGCTGATGTTGTCGTTGATGGCGGGCTGGTCGTAGAGCGTCCCGCGCTCGATGGCCTTCGACGGCGTGCACTTGAACGCCGGGCCCTGGGTGCCCACGGCGTAGCCCACCACGGCCTTGGGCGCCCCGAACCGGGGCGTCATCACGGTTCCGGTGACCGCGATGCGCTCGCCGAGCGCGTTCGTCGACAGGTACATGACCTGCCAGGAGTTCGCGTTGAGGGCGTTGAGCGGGGCGACCGACGGCCGCCAGCGGACGACGTCGCCGGGGCTGCCCTGCGGCAGCGGATCCGGCGGCAGGTAGAACGGGTCGCCCGCGGGGCCCGGCAGCGGCGGGGCGGGCGCGGCCTCGGCGGGGGAGGGGGCCACGCCGTTGAGTGCGATCACCGCGACGGCCGCCGCCGTCATTGCGGCGACCGCGTGCACGACACGCCGCTTCGTCCTGGTCACACGGGCCTCCAAGCAAAAGTGGAAAACGGGGTGAACGCACTATCGACAATGGCGTATGACCAGGTCAACCACTAGATCAAAATACCGATCCAGGTGACAATCGCGCACTGTGACTTGTGGCCGGACAGGGCATGTTCCGTCACTATTCCAGGTACTTCGATGTTTCTTTTCCAGCCCGCGCCCACCTGCGCGGCATGGCCTTTTCGGTATGCTGGATGTGTGCTGGCGACCCAGGCGCGCGTGCTCTTGTCCTGCCCCTCGCGTGTGCGATGATTGCCCTGGGACACACGACAAGTCGATGTTGAAGAAGGTGAACGCCGTTCCCCTGTCTGAACCAGGACAGTCCACCCGCCCGGCCCCGCCGCACGCGCTGGCCACGGGTTGGCAGGGTGCGCCCTACCCCGCCGTCGTGCTCGACCACGACGGCGTGCTGCTGGTCGCCAACGACGCGGCCGAGGCGCTGCTGCCCTTCGGTCCGCCGGAGTGGCTCACCAGCGCCAGGTCCGACGGCGGCCGGGTGCCCGGCGAGATCGACCACCGGTCGTTCGAGGCCCACCCCGTCCCGCACGACGACGGCGCGGCCACCTGGTGGCTGGTGGAGGACACCGACACCCGACTGGCCCTCGACGCCCTGCGCGTCGAGCGCAAGCGCGCCGCCCTGCTCGGCGACGCCTCCGCCGCGCTGCTCGCCTCGCTGAACATCGACCGGTGCACCGAGGTCGCCGCCCGGCTCGCCGCCGAGCACCTGGCCGACGCCGCGCTGGTGATCGCCCCGCCCGTCCGCCGCCAGTGCTCGACGGTGGTGTGCCTGCGCGGGCAGGAGCCCGTCCACCACGCCCTGCGCGTGGACCCGGCGGCCGTGCCCGGCCTGAGCGAGGCCCTGCAGGGCTTCCCGCCGGTGCCCTCGCGCTGGATCGACCCGGCTTCGGCCCCGGAGTGGCTGCGCCCCGAGGGCTTCGGCGAGATCGGCTCCATGGTCGTCACCCCGCTGCCCGGCCTCGGCGTCGCCGCGGGCGCGCTGGTCCTGCTGCGCCACGCGGGCCAGCCCGCCTTCTCCGAGGAGGAGGAGATCTTCGCCCGGCTCTACGCCGCCCGCGCGGGCGCGGCGATGTCGGCCGCGCGGATGTTCGCCCAGCAGGCCTCCATCACCGACACGCTGATGCGCGAGCTGCTGCCGCCGCGGCTGAGCCAGGTCGCCGGGGTCGAGTTCGCGGGCCGCTACCGCCCCGCCCAGGACACCGAGCGGATCGGCGGCGACTTCTACGACGTGCACCCGGCCGCCGACGAGGAGTCGCTGGCCGTGCTCGGCGACGTCTGCGGCAAGGGCCTCGAGGCCGCCGTGCTCACCGGCAAGATCCGCACCACGCTGCGCGCCCTGCTGCCGGGGGCCGACAACCACGACCGCGTCCTCAACCAGCTCAACGACACGCTGCTCGATCCCGTCTCCACCCGCTTCGCCACCCTGGTGCTGGCCTCGGCCCGGCGCGAGGGCGCGGGCGTGCGGCTGCGGGTGAGCTGCGCGGGCCACCCCGCCCCGCTGGTCGTGCGCGCCGACGGGCAGGTCGAGCAGGTCTCCTCCCAGGGCACACTGGTCGGCGTCATGCCCAAGGTGCGCACCACCACCGCCCAGATCACCCTCGGCCCCGGCGAGACCTGCCTGCTGTTCACCGACGGCATCACCGAGGCCCGCGGTGGCCCGCTCGGCGAGGAGATGTTCGGCGAGGACCGGCTGCGCCGCGCCCTGGCCGACTGCGTGGGCATGCCCGCGGACGCCATCGTCGAGCACGTGCAGATGCTCGCCGCCCACTGGCTCGGCGCCCGCGACCACGACGACATGGCGGTGGTGGCGATCACCGCCCCGCGGGGCAGGCACCTGACGGCGGTGGGCGGCCACAGTCGGGGCAGGTTCACCGCATGACCCCCCAGGACCGCGCGGACCGGCTCTGGGCCGCGGTGTCGGCGCGGGACGAGTTCGAGGCCGAGGAGGTCGTCCTCGGCGCGGTCGAGGCGGGGGTGGACCCGGAGACGGTCCTGCTCGAGGTCATCGGCGCCGTCCAGCGCCGGGTCGGCCAGGAGTGGGCGGCCAACCGGCTCTCGGTCGCGGGCGAGCACGCCGCCACCGCCATCAACGAGCGCGTCGTCTCCGCCCTGGTGCTCTCGCTGCCCCGGGTCCGCCCCACCCGCGCCAAGGTCGCCGTCGCCTGCGTCGACGGCGAGTGGCACGCCCTGCCCGCCCGGCTGGTGGCCGAGGTGCTGCGGCTGCGCGGCTTCCGCGTCGACTACCTCGGCGCCCAGGTGCCCACCGCGCACCTGATCACCCACCTGCACCGCACCGGCCCGGACGCGGTCGCCCTCTCCAGCTCCATCGCCACCCGGCTGCCCACCGCGCACGCCACCATCACCGCCTGCCAGGCCGCGGGCGCCCCGGTCATCGCGGGCGGCGCCGCCTTCGGCCCCGAGGGCCGCTACGCCCTGCTGCTCGGCGCGCAGGCGTGGGCGCCGGACGCGCGCTCGGCCGCCGACCGCCTCGCCACGCCGCTGCCCCTGCCGCGCCTGGGCCACCAGGCCATCGACGACCTGCCGCACCTGGCCGACCAGGAGTACACGATGGTCTCCCGGACCTCGGCGCTGCTGGTCAAGGCCGTCTACACCGGGCTCGAGGACCGGCTGCCGGAGATGGGCGGGTACACCGAGGAGCAGCGCCAGCGCACCGCCGAGGACCTCGCCCACATCGTCGACTTCCTCACCACCGCCCTCTACATCGGCGACGAGGGGCTGTTCACCGGGTTCCTGGCCTGGACCGCGGACATCCTCGCGGCCCGCTCCGTGCCCGCCAGGGTGCTGCTGCCCGCCCTGGAGCTGCTCGCCGCCGAACTGCGCGACTTCCCCCGCGCGACCGCCCTGCTCGAGCAGTCCGCGGCCGTGCTCTCCACCGACCCCGACCCGGCGCCCGCCACCGGGTCCAGGCCTGCCCCCCAGGCCCAGCACCTTCCCGGAGCCACCACCACATGAGCACCGCGCGCCCGTTGACGACGACGTGGACCACCCCGGACGAGCACACCGCCAAGGTGGCGGTCGAGGGCGACCTCGACTTCGACACCGCCGACGCGCTGCTGCGCGAGGTCGCCGAACGGCTCCCCGGCCTGCGCGCCCTGCACCTGGACCTGGCCGGGCTCGGGTTCTGCGACTCCTACGGCCTCTCCGTGCTGCTCATGGTCCGCCGCCGCGCCGAGGCCGCGAGCGCGTCCCTGCACCTGGACAACCGCCCCGGGTCCCTGGAACGGCTGCTCGTGGTGACCAACACCCTCGACCACCTCACCGGTGTGGCCACCCTCGTCCACCAGCAGACCCCCGAGCCCTGAGCGAAACCCGCCGTCCTGGGGGAAGCTAGAGCACATGGACAGCGATGCGGTGGTCGTCCGGGCGGGTGGCCGGGTCGACGTGCAGACGGTGGGCGCGGTGCGGACGGCGCTGCGCGACGCGGAGCAGGACCGGGCCGACGTGCTCGTCCTGGACCTGAGCGAGGTGTCCTTCCTGGACTCCGCCGGGCTCTCCCTGCTGGTGGAGCAGCACAAGCGGTGCGCCGAGCACGGGGTCGCGCTGCGGCTGGTCGCCGACAGCCCCGCCGTGCTCAGGCCGATCGAGTTGACCGGACTGGACTCCCTGCTGGAGATCCACCCGACGGTTCCGCGCGCCGCAGGCGCGTAGCCAGCCACGCGCACACCACCAGCTGCAACTGGTGGAACAGCATGAGCGGCAGCACCACCAGGCCCACCTCGTGCCCGGCGAACAGCACGCCCGCCATCGGCAGCCCGCTGGCCAGGCTCTTCTTCGACCCGGCGAACATCGTCGCGATCCAGTCCGCGCGGCTGAACCCGAGCAGCCTGGGCACCTGCGAGGTCACCGCCAGCACGATCGCCAGCAGCACCGCCGCCACGGCCACCAGCGCCAGCAGCCCGCCCACCGACAGCCCGCTCCAGATCCCGGCCGTCGCGCCCTCGCTGAAGGCCACGTAGACCACCAGCAGGATCGACCCCCGGTCGACCAGGCCGACGGCCCGCTTCCGGGCGGCCAGCCACCGCCCGACCCACCGGCGCAGGACCTGGCCCAGCAGGAACGGCAGCAGCAACTGCACGGAGATGCCCACCAGCGCCCGCGCCGAGAAGCCGCCCCCCGCCGAGGTGATCACCAGCCCCACCAGCAGCGGGGTCACCAGGATGCCGACCAGGTTCGACACCGACGCCGCGCAGATCGCCGCCGCGACATTGCCCCGCGCGATCGAGGTGAACGCGATCGACGACTGCACCGTCGAGGGCAGGCAGCACAGGAACAGCAGCCCCGTGTACAGCTCGGGGGTCAGCACCGACGGCACCAGCGGCCGGGCGGCCAGACCGAGCAGGGGGAACAGCGCGAACGTGGACAGGAAGACCGTCCCGTGCAGCCGCCAGTGCCTGAGCCCGTCCAGCGCCTCGCGAGGGGACAGACGCGTGCCGTAGAGGAAGAACAGCACCCCGATCACGACGTCGGTGACGTGCCCCATCCCCGTGGCCGCCACGCCGCGCACCGGCAGCACCGACGCCAGGGCGACGGTGGCGAGCAGGGCGAGGACGTACGGGTCGACCCGGATGCGGCGCGGCACCCGGCCATCGTCACGCCCCGACCTCGACCCGGTGAACCGTTCCCGCTGATGAGAGTCGTCACAGCCAGTCCCCGCCGACGCCCTAGCCTGTCCCCGTGCCCACCGCAGTGATCACCGGCGGGGGTTCCGGCATCGGCCGGGCCCTGGCCCACGAGTTCGCCCGCGACCACCAGGTCCTCATCGTCGGCCGCGACCCCCGCTCCCTGGCCGCGACAGCCGACGGACACCCCTCCGTCCACACCCTCGCCCTGGACCTCACCCACTCGGACGCCCCGGACCGCGTCGTCACCACCGCCCTGGACCGCCTGGGCGGCATCGACCTGCTGGTCAACAACGCGGGCGCCGCCACCCCGGCGCCGCTGGCCGAGGTCGACCGGGCCAGCGTCGAGTCCCAGATCGCGGTGAACCTCACCGCCCCGGTCCTGCTCACCGCCCGCGCCCTCGACGCCCTGGCCGAGGCGCCCGGGACCGTGCTCAACCTGACCAGCGCGGGCTCCACCGGCGGCCGGGCCTGGCCGGGGTTCTCCGTCTACGGGGCGACCAAGCTGGCCGTGGAGCAGTTGACCCGCACGTGGGCGGTCGAACTGGCGCCCCGGGGCATCCGCGTCCTGGCCATCGCCGCGGGCGTCGTCGCCTCCGGCATGGGCCTGCGCATGGGGTCGTCCCAGGAGCAGTACGACGGCTTCCTCGCCCAGGCCGCCGCGGCCACCCCCCTGGGCCGCGTCGCGACCCCGGGGGAGATCGCCGGGTGGGCCCGCGGGCTGGCCGCACCGGAGGCCTCCTTCGCCACCGGCGCGATCATCACCGTCGACGGCGGCCTCAGCCTCGGCGCGGGCTTCCCGTGAACCCGGCGCCGGGTCGAACGACGTGCCGTCAGCCCAGCCCGGCAGCCCGCTTGAGGAAGACGATGCCGTCGATCATGTCGAGTTGGGCCGGATCCAGCGGGAAATAGGCGAAATCGTGGGACACGCGCGGGGCGGGCTCCGCGACGGCCGCCGCCAGTCGGCGGGCGTCGACCAGAGCGTGGTCCCACGGGAGCGTGGACAGGATGCCCTCGACGCTGTCCGGGGGCGGGGCGTCGTCGCCCGCCGTGCCGAGGGCCGAGGCCAGGAAGGCGTACCGCTCGCCCAGGTGCGCCGCGGTGATCGCCCCCGCGCTCCACCACTCCAACCGCTGGTCGCCGAACGGCATGACGCTCTTGCCCCGCTGCAGGTGGAGGTTGGAGGCGAAGACCAGGGCCGGACCGTGCTCGGCGACGGCACGCAGGTTGGCGGCCATCATCCCGTCCCGCAGGGCCGACAGCCGGGTCCACCGTGCCGGGGACGCGTCGGCCATCCAGTGGTGGTAGCGGAGCAGGCCGGTGGCGGTGCGCCCGTGGAGCGCCGCCCGCTCCCGGTCCTGCGCGCTCAACTGCGGCGCCTGCGTGTCGAGCAGCGCCACCAGGTCGTCGGCGACCAGCCGCAGCCGCTGGGCGTCGGTGGACCGGCCGATCGATCGGGACGGGTCCGTGGCCGCGGCCTCGTTCGACCACTGCTCGTCCGGGCCCAGCAGCGCGTCGAGGGTTCCCCCCGTCACCACGGTGCCGGGCAGCGGGCCGTCGAGGAGGGCGTAGAGGGCGGTGAGCGCCTGGCGCGGGCTCGCCGCCCAATACTCCAGGGGACCGTCGAAACCGAAGAATCGGAGCCCCGCGCCATGCTCCTGGTTGTGAGACCGCATCCAGCGCACGAGTTCGCGGTTGGCCGGTGACGCGCCGAAGCCGTGGCTGAAGCCGCGTTCCATGACGTCGTCGAGCGTGCCCGCGCCCGTGCTGATGTAGTCGTCCACCACGAGGCCTTTGAGGCAGTCGCTCTCGATGGCGAACGACCGGTAGCCCTCGTGCTCGACGAGATGCCGGAAGACCTCGTTGCGCAGCTCCCCCAACTCCTCCACGAAGTGCCTCGCCTCGCCCAGGCCGAGCAGCAGGGGGCGGGCGGGGAGCGACCGCAGGAACGCCGAGACGCCCGCGCCGTCGAGCGGCCAAGCCATGTCCTTGATATCCACACCTTCAACGGTATCGTTGAACAATCGGTGTAGACTTTGCCGCGAAAAGACCCCTCTCACCACGACGAACCTTCAATCGGTGATTCACCCATGAGGCCAGTGGACCTGGCGCGCGCACACGGTCTGTCCACCCAAGCGATCAGGAACTACGAGGAGGCGGGCATCCTGCCCGCCACCGAACGCGGTCCCCACGGCTACCGCGCCTACACACCGCTGCACGCCCAAGCCCTGCGCGCGTTCCTCGCCCTCGTGCCCGGGCACGGTCACCCCACGGCCACGGCGATCATGCGGGCGGTCAACCGGGGCGCCACCGAGGACGCGCTGCGGCTCATCGACGAGAGCCACGGCCAACTCCTGGACGACCGCCGCACCCTCCAGGCCGTCGAAGCCGCCCTCCGCGACCTGGCCCCCATGCCGCAAGAACGCGGCGACTCGTTCATCGGCCCCCTGGCCAGGAAGCTCGGCCTCCGCCCCGCCACCCTGCGCACCTGGGAGAACGCCGGCCTGGTGCGGCCGCGCCGCGACCCGCGGACGGGCTACCGGGTCTACAGCGCGGCCGACGTGCGCGACCTCCGGCTGACCCACCAGCTCAGGCGGGGCGGCTACCTGCTGGCGCAGATCGCCCCCCTGATCGCAGAGGTCCGCTCCGCGGGCGGCATCGCCCCGCTGGAGTCGACCCTGCGCGACTGGCGGGCCCGCCTGACCGCCAGGGGCCGAGCCATGCTCGAGGGCGCTGCCGCCGTGGACGCCTACCTCCGCACCCGCGGCCTGCCCTCACCCGCGCCATCAGCGACAATCGAGAGATGATCGAACTGGTCTTGGGCGACATCACGAACCAGGACGTCGACGTCGTCGTCAACGCCGCCAACTCCTCCCTGCTGGGCGGCAGCGGAGTCGACGGGGCGATCCACCGCAAGGGCGGCCCGGAGATCCTCGCCGCCTGCCGTGAACTCCGGGCAGGCCACTACGGCGGCGGCCTCAAGACCGGCCACGCCGTGGCGACCACGGCGGGCCGGCTACCCGCCAAGTGGGTCGTCCACACGGTCGGCCCGGTCTGGTCGGCCACCGAGGACCGGTCGCCCGCCCTGGCCGCCTGCCACCGCAACTCCCTTGAAGTCGCCGCCGACCTGGGCGCCCGCACCGTCGCGTTCCCCGCGATCTCCACCGGCGTCTACGGCTGGCCCCTCGACTCAGCCGCCGCCATCGCCGTGAGCGCCGTCGCCGAGCAGGCCACCGACTCGCCGACCATCACGGCCGTCCGGTTCGTGCTGTTCGACCAGTTCGCCTATGACGCCTTCGCGAGGGCTCTCGGAAGCCACTGAACGTGGACAACTCGACCTCGGCACCGGAGCAAGCCATCGTCCTGATCACGGGGATCCAGGCGGCGGGGAAATCGACCATCGCGCGGATGCTGGCCGAACGCCTGCCGCGCTCGGTGCACCTGCGCGGCGACCTGTTCCGGCGGATGGTGGTCAACGGCAGGGCCGACATGACTCCCGAACCCTCCGAAGAGGCGGTGCGGCAACTGCGCCTGCGTCACCGGCTGACGGCGGCCGCGGCCGACGACTACTTCCGGGAGGGGTTCACCGTCATCGCCCAGGACGTCATCCTCGGCGAACACCTCACCGACATGGTCACGATGATCCAGCAGCGGCCACTGCTGGTCGTGGTGCTCGCCCCGCGGGCCGAGGCCGTCTCCGCCCGAGAGGCGGCCCGATCGAAGAACGCCTACAGCGAGTGGGGCATCAACCTGCTCGACCACGGCCTGCGACACGACACGCCACGCCTCGGCCTCTGGCTCGACACCTCAGACCAGACCCCGGAGGAGACCGTGGAAGAGGTCATCGGCCGCGCTTGGACCGAGGCCCGCATCCCCTGACCGGCGACTCGCCCGCGGTAGTGGGCGCGGTCACGTTCGTTCTCGACCCTGGCGAAACCCGCATTAGATTCGTCGGTGATGACGTGGATGGCGCGGGTGCTGCTGGACCACGCGCGGCTGCGCGCCCGGGACACGGCGTTGGTCGCCGACGACACGATGGTCAGCTACGGGGAGCTGGCGCGGCGGGTGGGCGCGGCTGCTGGGGAGATGCGGCGACGCGGGGTGTTGGACGGGGACGTCGTCGTCGTGGGGCTCCCGCGGGGGGTTGGGCAGGTGGTGGCCGCCCTGGCGGCGATGTGGGTCGGGGCCGCCTTCGCTGTCGTCGACGTCGAGGAGGCCGCGGGGAGGCGGCGGGCGCAGGTGCTGGCGTCGTCGGCGACGTGGGCGGTGGGGGATGTCGGGGCCGACGGGGTCGAGGTGCTGCGGTTGCCCGGCGGCGAGGACTCCGCGGCCTTTCCCGCCGCGGCCGAGACCCGCGGCGACGACGCGGCGTATGTCGTTTTCACCTCGGGCACGACTGGTGATCCCAAAGCTGTCGCGGTCCCCCGCCGGGCCCTGGCGAACTACGCACACTGGTTCGGTTCCGTGTTGGACCGGGTCCGGTCCGGGGGTGCGCCGCTCTCGTGCGCCAGTGTCACCAGTTTCGCCACCGATCTCGGGCACACCGCGATCTTCCCGGCCTTGATCGCGGGCGACTCCGTCCACCTGGTGGGGCGGTCGACGATGATGGACCCGATCGCCTTCGGGCGGTACATGCGCGCGCATGCGATCGACGTGCTGAAGTCGACGCCCTCGCACATGGCGGTGCACGTCGACGCGGGGGCGTTCGACGTGCTGCCGCGGCGGCTGATGGTGTTCGGCGGCGAGCCGCTGCCCTGGGGGCTGGTGGACCGGGTGCGGGCGCACGGCGGCTGCCGGGTCCTCAACCACTACGGGCCGTCGGAGACGACGATCGGCGTGCTGACCTACCCCGTCGAGGAGGGCGCGGCCGAACACCGGTCGTGCGCGCACGTCCCGCTGGGCACGCCGATCGGCGGGGTGTCGGCGGCGGTCGTGGACGAGGACCTGCGGGCCGTGGCGCCGGGCGAGACCGGCGAGTTGGTCGTCTGGGGCGAGTGCGTGGCCCTGGGCTACCTGGGCGCGCCCGCCGCGACCCGGGAGCGGTTCGTGCGGCTGCCCGGCCGGGCGGGGCGGGCTTACCGGACCGGGGACACCGCGCGCGGGCTCGCCAGCGGCGACATCGAGTTCCTCGGACGCGGGGACCGGCAGGTCAAGGTGCACGGGCAGCGGATCGAGCTGGGCGAGGTCGAGGCGGCGCTGCGGCGCTGCCCCGGGGTGGGCAACGCCGTGGTGAGCCACAGCCCGGACACCGGGCTGCACGCCCACGTCGTGGCCGCCGAGCCGCAGGCGCCACCCGACGGGCGGGCGTTGCGCAGGCTGCTGCGGGAGTCGCTGCCGGTGGCGGCGATCCCGCGCGGGTTCACTGTCTTGGCGGAGATCCCGTTGACGCTGAGCGGGAAGCTCGACACCGCCCGGCTCGCGCGGCCCCAGGGCTGACGCAGACCCAGCGGGGACATCACAGACACCACAGACACCACGGACACCACGGAGAGGACGAGGGTGAACGCGCACATCGTCGGGACATCGCTGTTCCTGCCAGGGAACCTGCGGAGCCTGGAAGACCTGGGCGCCGCGCTCTACGGCGACGACGGGCGGGAGCGGCCCACCGTGTTCGAGGACGCCGAGCTGCGGACCGACTTCACCCGGTTCCGGATCGCGCCGCGGCAGGCGAAGGTGATCGACCCGCAGCACCTGCTGGTCCTGGACTGCGCCGAGCGGGCGCTGGCCGACGCCGGGCTGGACCAGCAGGACCTGGCGGGCAGTCAGACGGGCGTGTTCGTCGGGATGACCGAGTCGGACTTCGTGCACACCATCGACGTGGACGGCGTCGCCGAGTCCAACCGGTCGTACCTCGGCGTGGGCAACAACCGCGGCGCGGCGGCGGGGCGCGTGTCGTACACGTTCGACCTGCGCGGGCCGAGCTGGCAGGTGGACACCACCTGCTCGTCGGGGCTGGTGGCGTTGCGGCACGGGATCACCGCGATCGCCTCCGGCGAGGTCGACCTGGCGATCGTGGTCGCCAGCCACCTGGTCCGCAGCGAGTTCGGCAAGCTGGTGCGCACCGCGAGCGGCGCGATCTCGCAGAGCGCGCGCTGCCACGCCTTCGACGAGCGGGCGGACGGGTTCACCGTGGGCGAGGGCGTGGTCGCGGTGGTCCTCGCACCCGACGGCGCCGGGCCCCGGGCGCTGGGGCGGGTGGTGTGCGCGGTGAACCACGACGGGCGCACCGCCGGGCTCACCGTGCCCAACGGCGGCGCGCAACGCGACGTGGTGGAGCGGGCGCTGCGGATGAGCGGGCTGAGCAGCGGGGACGTCGACTACGTCGAGGCGCACGGGACGGGGACGCCGCTGGGCGACCCGATCGAGGTCGCGGCGCTGGCGGCGGCCTACCGGACCGCGGAGCGGGCCGCGCCGCTGCTGATCGGGTCGAACAAGCCGCGGTTCGGGCACCTGGAGGCGGCGTCGGGGCTGCTGTCGCTGCTGGTCGCGGTGCAGGCCCTGCGGCGGCAGCGCCCGCCGGGCCTGCCGGGGGAAGGCCTGCCGAGCGGGCGCATCCCGTGGGCCGAGCACAACATCCGGCCCGCGCTGGGCGAGTTCGACTGGCCGGAGTCGATCACCAGCGCCGGGGTGAGCGCCTTCGGCCTTTCCGGCACGAATGCGCACGCGATTGTATCCAGCATCACATAATCGGCCGAAGGCCCACGCGGCGCTTTCGGGTCGCAACCGGCGAACGGGGCAATTCCTCTCACCCGTTCGTCCCATGTGGTGTTCCTGCGGGAGACAAAGGGTGAACACCCCGTTCAAGTCGACAATTATCCGACAAAGGCGTTTACCGGTTTTCGGGCGTGTGGTCAACCGTGTCCGGACTCCGGGGGTGGGTGCTACCTTGAGTGTGATTAACCGCGCAGGTGCGCCGGGGGATGACCGGATATTCGCGCGCGGGCGGAACCGCATTCGCGCGGCGGGCGTCCGCGCTGGTGGCGTTGGTGATCGGAGGGGTTGGATTGCGGGTCGAGGACGCGATTGCCGGACTTGCCGAGCGGCTGCTCGAGCTCGAGGCGGGGACGGTGGACCGCACGGTGCCGCTGCTGGACCTCGGCGCCGACTCGTTGGTGCTGGTCGAGCTGTCGCGGGAGGTGAAGACGGCCTTCGACGTGGACATCTCCGTGCAGCAACTGCTGGAGGACATCGTCACGGTGCGGGCGGTCGGACGGTGGGTCAGCGAGTCGCCGCCCCGGGCGGCGGCGGGCACGGCGGGCGTGGAGGACGTCGAGGGGGCGGTCGCGAAGCTGGCCGAGCACTTGTTGGAGTTGGACGCGGGCACGATCGACCGTGGTGTGCCGTTGCTCGACCTGGGTGCTGATTCGTTGGTCTTGGTCGAGTTGTCGCGTGAGGTCAAAACCCGATTCGATGTCGACATCTCTGTGCAGCAATTGCTGGAGGACATCGTCACCGTCCGGGCCATCTCCCG
>NZ_WHOL01000074.1 GCF_009745975.1 Actinokineospora pegani
GCGGCGGCGGCGAGGACGTCGACGAGTTGCTGGGCGTCAATGGTGCCGGTGGCGATGTTGTCGTGCCGGTCGCGGGCCGAGCCGAACTCGTCGCGCGAGCTGTTCAGGTGCACCAGGTCGATGCGGCCGGTGATCGCCCGGACCCGCTCGACGATGCCGACCAGGTCCTCACCCGCGGCGAACGCGTGGCAGGTGTCCAGGCAGAACCCGGCGCCGAACTCGCCGACCGCGTCCCACAGCCTGGCGAGCACGTCGAACCGGCGGGCCATGGCGTTGTCGCCGCCCGCGGTGTTCTCGATCAGGACCGGCACCGGGAAACCGCCCTCGGCGTGCTGGCGCTCGAAGAACTTGCGCCAGTTGTCGATGCCGACCTGCGGATCCTCGCCCTTGGTGACGTGCCCGCCGTGCACCACCAACCCCTTGGCGCCGACCTTGGCCGCGCCCTCGGCGTGCTGGGTGACCAGCTTGCGGGAGGGAATGCGGACCCGGTTGTTGGTCGAGGCCAGGTTCACCACGTAGGGCGCGTGCACGAAGACGGTGACGTCGGAGGCCAGCAGCTCGTCGGCCTTGGGGTGCGGCTGCGGCGCCTTCCACCCCTGCGGGTCGGCCAGGAAGAACTGCACCACCTCGGCCGCGCGCTCCTGCGCCGCGGCGAGCGGGTCGTCGTCGCGTACGTGGGCCCCGATGCTCATGTTCGGCGAGGGTAGTCGTCGGGACCGACACGCAAACCCCCACGCCCACGCAGCGGAGGGCGTTCCGCCTCGGATTGGGCCGTCCGGGCGATCGTGAAGGAATTTCAGAGCAATGCCGGGGTTCCGCGTCACCAACCCGGGATATGTTCGTTTCAGCCAGTAGACGGCAAGGTTTCAGCAGTCCCCGGAGGCCCTCATGCAGCGTCGCGCGAAGACCCTCGCGGCTGGGTTGGTGCTCACCATCGGCACCACCACCGCTGGGCTCCTCCTCGGCTCGACCCAGGCGTCGGCCGCGGCGCCTGTGGTCGCCTCCACCTGCGGAGCCACCGTGACCGGTGCACCTGGTGCCGTCGTGAGCATCAGCGCGGGGGCTGTGACCAAGACGGTCACCGACATCCTCGATCCCACCCTGGCCGGCCTGCTGGGCATCTCCAACGTGTTGAAGACGCTGCCGGTCACCATCCCTGTCGGCGTCATCGGCACCTCCAACAGTGAGATCGACGGCCGGACGGTGGCCGGGGCGGTCGGCAAGCTGCTGCCGGTCGGCCCCATCCTGAACAACGTCCTCAGCGTGCTGTCCGGGCCCTGCAAGGTCGTCGTCAAGGTGGTCAACTCCGTCGTCGCCCCTGTCCAGGAATCCGCGCCGGGCGTGGGCGAGACAGTCGGCGGCGTCACTGGTCCGATCGTCGGCCCGGTCGCCGACGCACTGCCCAAGGTCGTTCCCGGCGCGCCCGGTGGCGGCACGAATCCAGGCGGTGGCGGCGGGACCACCAACCCGGGCGACCCGAACGGCGGTGGCGGCGGCCCTGCCGCGCCAGGGACCACCCCCGGGTCCACCAACGGCACCGGCACCAGCCTCACCCCCGGCGGCCTCCCGCTCTACGACCTGGGCCTCGGCTCGGGCCGCTCGCCGATGACCGACTACGCCTCCATCCCGTTCACCAAGGCCGGGCTGTTCTCCCCGTCGCCGGGCGTCCGCTACGGCGGCTCGGTGCCCGGCTACGCGCCCGAGTTCGGCATCCTCGGCACCGACGACGCGGACGGCGTCCACCAGGCGGGGCAAGCCGAGGCGATCGACGGCATCGGCGGCAACCGCATCGCGATGCCCGTCCTCCTCGCGGTCCTCCTCCTCTCGGGGGTCACCGCCGCGCTCGTTCGGACATGGGTTCTGCGCCGCACGTTTGCCTGATAACCAAAAGTCACCCTTTCCCGTCTATTGTTCACACCACAGTGTGTCAATCGGACGAGTGAACGAGGTGTTCGGCAGGTGCGCAACGGAATCCGGCGGCTGGTCTGCTCGTCCCTCGCGGTGGCAGCCGTGTCCGCGGCCGCCCTCGCAGGCGCGGGTCCCGCCGCCGCTGATCCGGCGAACCCGCTGCCCTTCCTCGCGTTGAGCTGCGAACAGGACGTCGTGGCGTTCCGCGGGCAGCCGATCATCCTCGCCCGGCTCGCGGTCAACGGCATGGTCACCAAGGCGGTCAGCGACACCGAGGGGCTCGGTCCGCTCGCCGCGGTCGCCGTCGGCGTGGTCTTCCCGCTCGGCATCGGCGTCGAGGTCGGCGAGGTGCCCGATGGCGAGGGCGCGGTCAGCCCGCAGGCCGTCGCCGACGCGGTGGTCGCCGCCGTGCGGCCGATGCGGGAGATCGAGGAGCAGGCCGACACCGTCGTGGCCAAGGTGCGCGAGCAGGTCGAGGCGTCGTGCGGCATGGCCGTGCGGGCGCTCAACCCGACCCCGCCGCCGGAGACGACCGAGCCCGCGCCGCCGTCGCAGGCCCCGGACGAGCCGACCGCGACGCCGCCCGGAACCCCCACCGGCAGCGCCACGCGACTGCCCGCGCCCTCGCTCTACCCGCCGACCAGCGCCCCCGGCTCCGGGGCCACCGCCCCGCCGCGCGACTACAGCGGCATCCCGTACGCGCCCGCCGGGGTCTACACCCCGTCGTCCCCGGAAGCCCAGGTCGGAGTGCCGGGGTACACGCCGCAGTTCGGCATCATCGGCCAGGACGAGAACGGCGTGGACGTCCAGCGCGCCGCCGGGAACGCCCAGGTCCTGCCCGCCGACCACCCCCGAACGGGTGGCGTCGGCGCCCCCCTCCTGCTCGCGGCCCTGGTTTTGTCGGTGGTGACCGGTTCACTGGTCCGCACGTGGGTCCTGCGGCAAAGCTGAGCCGAGACGGCTGTTAACCTTGCCGGACGCGAGACCCTCCTGCCGCGGAAAGTCCGTGGCCGCCTAGTCCACAGGAGGTGAGTGGTCTTCATGCGTCATTACGAGGTCATGGTCATCCTCGACCCCACACTCGACGAGCGCACAGTCGCCCCGTCCCTTGACACGTTCCTCAACGTCATCCGCACGTCGGGCGGCAACGTGGAGAAGGTCGACGTCTGGGGCAAGCGCCGCCTCTCGTTCGAGATCAACAAGAACACCGAGGGCATCTACGCCGTCCTCGACCTCAACGCCGAGCCGGACGCGGTCAAGGAGCTCGACCGCCAGCTCGGGCTGCAGGAGTCCGTGCTGCGCACCAAGGTCATGCGGCGCGACGCGGCCTGACGGAGGCGAGACAACGATGGCTGGTGACACGACGATCACCGTGGTCGGCAACCTGACCGCCGACCCCGAACTGCGCTTCACCCCCTCCGGGGCCGCGGTGGCGAGCTTCACCGTGGCGTCCACCCCGAGGACCTTCGACCGCGCCTCTGGCGAGTGGAAGGACGGCGAGGCGCTGTTCCTGCGGTGCAACATCTGGCGGCAGGCGGCGGAGAACGTCGCGGAGTCGCTGACCAGGGGCGCGCGCGTGGTCGTCCAGGGCCGCCTCAAGCAGCGTTCCTTCGAGACCCGCGAGGGCGAGAAGCGCACCGTTGTCGAGCTCGAGGTCGACGAGGTCGGCCCGTCCCTGCGCTACGCCACGGCCAAGGTCAACAAGGTCAGCCGCGGCACTGGCGGCGGCGGCGGTTACGGCGGCGGTGGCGGCGGCGGTTCCGCCCAGCCCGCCGACGACCCGTGGGGCTCCGCCCCGCCCGCCGGTGGTTCCGGTGGTGGCAGCGGCGGCGGTGGCGGCGGCTTCAACGACGAGCCGCCCTTCTGACGAGGGCAGCACCCCAGACTCTTTTCACGACGACTGAAGACCCAGGAGTACCCCAGTGGCCAAGCCACCGATCAGGAAGCCCAAGAAGAAGGTCTGCGTGTTCTGCAAGGACCTGAAGAAGGACCGTCCGGTCAACATCGACTACAAGGACACGACCCTGCTGCGGAAGTACATCTCCGACCGCGGCAAGATCCGTGCCCGCCGAGTGACCGGCAACTGCAGCCAGCACCAGCGCGACGTGGCCATCGCGGTCAAGAACGCGCGCGAGGTCGCTCTGCTCCCCTACACCTCGACCGCCCGCTGACCTGGAGAGGACCTGACATGAAGCTCATCCTCACCACTGACGTGGACGGCCTCGGCGGCCCCGGCGACTCCGTCGAGGTCAAGGACGGCTACGGCCGCAACTACCTGCTGCCCCGCGGCTTCGCGATCCTCGCGACCAAGGGCGCCGAGAAGCAGGTGCAGGTCATCCGCCGCGCCCAGGAGTCCAGCCGGATCCGCGACCTCGACCACGCCCGCGAGGTCAAGGCGCAGCTCGCCGGTCTCGGCAACGTCCCGCTGACCGCCAAGGCGGCCACCGGGTCGAAGAAGCTGTTCGGCTCGGTCACCACCAGCGACGTCGTCTCCGCGGTCAAGGCCGCGGGCGGCCCGGTGCTCGACAAGCGCGCCCTGGAGCTGCCGGGTCACATCAAGACGACCGGCAGGCACTCGGTGTCGGTGCGCCTGCACCCGGACGTCACCGCCGCGTTCACCCTCGAGGTGTCCTCGGCGGGCTGACCGCCCCAACCACCCGCAGCCCCCGTTCGGACTGGTCCGAACGGGGGCTGCGGGCTTGTGCCGAGTTATCCACAGGGGTTGTGCACACCCCCGTGTCACTCACCCGAGTCACGCGTGTCGCGACACGCCGAGAGGCCAGTGTGGCGCGACACGCCGAGCTAGTTTTTCCACACCTTGTACACAGGGTCTGACCTGGTGTTTCGCTGACTTGTTCGATAGTTGTCCCCAAGTTGTCCACAGGTATCCCCAGACCTGTGCTCAGGTGTGGGCAACCATCCCCAAGTTATCCACAGGACTATCCCCAGGGCGGTTTGCAAGGGGCCGTTCGGGGGTCATAGCGTCCAAGCTGTCGCACCCCCGGCGTATCGTCGGCAAGTCGAACAGGTGTGCGACTCGAACCGGAGGGGGGTCTCCACGTGGCGCTGACCGATGACAGGTCGATGACTTCCGCACCACCGCTGGAGCGGGGGCTCGACCGGCAGCCGCCGCAGGACGACGCCGCCGAGCAGAGCGTCCTCGGCGGGATGATGCTGTCCAAGGACGCGATCGCCGACGTCATCGAGGCGCTGCGCCCCGGCGACTTCTACAAGCCCAAGCACCAGACCATCTACGACTGCATCCTCGACCTGTACGGGCGCGGCGAGCCCGCCGACCCGATCATGGTGTCGGCCGAGCTGGACCGGCGCGGCGAGCTGGTGCGCATCGGCGGCCCGAACTACCTGCACAACCTGATCTCCACCGTGCCCACGGCGGCGAACGCCGGGTACTACGCCGAGATCGTGGCCGAGAAGGCGATCCTGCGGCGGCTGGTCGAGGCCGGGACGCGGATCGTGCAACTGGGCTACCAGGGCGCGGAGGGCGCCGACGTCACCGAGATCGTCGACCGGGCGCAGGCGTCCATCTACGACGTGACCGAGCGCAGCATGAGCGAGGACTACGTCGCGCTCGAGGACCTGCTGCAACCCACGATGGACGAGATCGACGCCATCGCCTCACGCGGCGGCAACTCACTCGGCATCCCCACCGGCTTCGCCGACCTGGACGAGATCACCAACGGCCTGCACCCCGGCCAGATGGTGATCGTGGCGGCCCGCCCCGGTGTCGGCAAGTCGACACTGGGCCTGGACTTCGCCCGCTCCTGCTCCATCGCCCACGGCATGACCAGCGCCATCTTCTCCCTGGAGATGAGCCGCACGGAGATCGTCATGCGCCTGCTCTCCGCCGAGGCCAAGATCCGCCTGGGCGACATGCGCGGCGGCCGCATGTCCGACGACGACTGGACCCGCCTCGCCCGCAAGATGAGCGAGATCAGCGAGGCCCCCCTGTTCGTCGACGACTCCCCGAACATGACCATGATGGAGATCCGGGCCAAGGCCAGGCGCCTCAAGCAGCGCCACGACCTCAAGCTGGTCGTCGTCGACTACCTCCAGCTCATGACCTCCGGCAAGCGGGTCGAGTCCCGCCAGCAAGAGGTCTCCGAGTTCTCCCGCCAGCTCAAGCTCCTGGCCAAGGAGATCGAGGTCCCCGTCATCGCCATCAGCCAGCTCAACCGAGGCCCCGAACAGCGCACCGACAAGCGCCCCATGCTCTCCGACCTCCGCGAGTCCGGCTCCCTCGAGCAGGACGCCGACATGGTCCTGCTCATCAACCGCCCCGACGCCTGGGAACGCGACGACCCCCGAGCGGGCGAAGCAGACCTGATCCTCGCCAAGCACCGAGCAGGCCCCACCGCAACCGTCGTCGTGGCCCACCAACTCCACTACTCCCGCTTCGCCGACCTGGCCCAGGGCTGACCCCGTCGACGGCATGGACTCATCCACGAGGGCACGTCAACATCTCCGCACTGAGTCGGGCGTGGGCCAGGATTTGGGGCACGTGCCCTCCGGCCGCTCCGCGACTCCACGCTCGGTTCCGGCAGCAGTCGCTCAGGTTCGACAGCCTGCCGGAGTCGAAGAGGTACGCCGACACCGACGCCGAACGTGCCGAGATCCTGCGCCGCCGCCACGTGCTGCTCGAAGCGCTGCTCAACGACACCGCGCTGCCCGGCGACGACGCGCTCTTCGCGGTCACCTGCTCGTGGTCTGGCACCTCGCAACCCACGGCCCGCGACGGGATGGTCGCCCGCGCCGTGCCCGCGGCCGTGCACTGGCGCAGTGACGACCTCGCCACCCAGCCGGGCTATCACTCCTGGCACCACTATTTCGTCGCCCGAACCACGGTTGACGATCCAGCGCTAGGCCAACTCCTGTTGCTGGTGGCCAGTGACGGCACCGACGGCGTCCTCCTCGCCGACCGCACCCTGGACTGGCTCTACCACCCCTTCGACGGCGGCGCGAGAGTGATCGCCGGCAGCACCGACGCACGTGACGGTCTCGCCGCCGAGTACAACGCGTGGTTGTCGCCCGAACGCTGACGATCGCCACGGCATGGGAAAGGCCCCCGGGAGGGAGATCCCGGGGGCCTTTCCTCTTCCTTCGGACCGGTGGTCAGTCGATCGTGGGGAATTGGCCGAAGACGCCGGCCAGCTTGGACTGGGTGTCGGTGAGGGAGGTCAGACCCGACGGGCCAGTCGCGGGGAGGGTGTGCACGTCCAGGACCTCGAACAGGTCGCCGGAGAACACGCCCGCGCCGGAGTCCAGGCCGGGCATGGCCGAGGCGTCCGAGCGGGAGTTGTTGGTGTGGATGTGGGCGTTGTTGATGACCGGGGTCAGTGCCGCCTGGGCGGGCAGGGCGCCGAAGTGGCCGGACGGGCGACCGCCGCCGAGGGGGGCCTGGGCGGGGCGGTGGGTGGGTCGCTGCGGCAGGCCCGCAACGGTGTTCAGGCCGGGCAGTGCGGGGGCGTCCGCACGGGTCTTCGCGGTGTGCGGCCGGCGGTTGTTGAGCACCCCGCCCAGCAGGCCCTGGGTGGGCAGAGCGCTGATGTTGGTGTTCGGGCGGCCACCGCCGAGCACGCCCTCGATCGGCAGAGCGGGGGTGGCCGCGCGCGCCTTCGAGTTCTGGGGCTGGCGGCTGCTGAGGACCGGGATCGGCAACCCCGGGGCGGACAGGGTGGCGATGTGGTCGGTCGGGCGGTTGAGCAGGCCCTGGGCGGGCGAGCCCTGGGTGGGCCACTGCGGCATGCCCTCGGCGGTCAGGGCGGGGATGAGCTGGGTCAGCTCGGTGGCCGAGACGAAGTCCCTCGTGCCCGCGAGCACGTTGCCGCCCGCGGGGGGGCCGGAGCGGCCCAGGGGCAGCGTGTCGAGCAGCGAACCGGCCAGCGGCACGTTCGACAGGAGGCCGCCGCCCGTGGGCAGGTCGGCGATCGGGTTGGCGCGGCCCTGCAGCACCGTGGGCGCCTTGGTCAGCGGCAGCGCGCCCGCCTTGGGCAGGCTGAGCGGGACGAGGTTCTCATCGGCGGCGAGATCGCCCTTGGGGGTGGTGTTGCTGATCGCGTCGGCGAGGATGTTGATCGGGACGCCGAAGATCGGTGCGCTGCCACCCACGGGCAGGACGCCGTGCAGACCGGACAGGTTGCCCACCTCACCGGGAGTCTTGGAAATGCCGCCGACGGCGCCGGCGGTGGTGTTGTCCAACGCGTCGGGCGCCTGCGCGATGAGCGCCCCCACGGTGTTGGCCTGCGGATCGGCCAGCGCCCCGGCCGGGATGTCGGTCAGGTCGCCGGTCAGGTGGCCCGTCAGGTCGCCCGCGTCCCTGCTGGTGAACAGGGCGCCCGCGGAGGCCGAGGCGACGTCGGAGACCGAGTCGCCGACCGTCTGCACGAGCGGGTTGACGACCGTGCCCGGCAGCGAGCGGATCTCGCCGGGGGCGGCGGCCGGGCCGCGCGCGGGGCGGTTGACCGCCGCCGCGTCGTTGACGGCCTGCATGGCCTGGGGAGCCATCGAGGCTGCGTCGAAGGCGCCGCTGTCGGGGCCGAACGCCTGGCTCGACAGCACGTCGGGGGCCTGGGGGATGTCGCCCGCGAACACGCCGTGGACGTCGGCGCCCTCGGACCTGCTGAGCTTGGCGCTCTCGTGGCCGAGGTCGCCGCTGGCACGCGTGCCGTTGGTGAGCGACTCGATCGG
Source organism: Actinokineospora pegani (assembly GCF_009745975.1). Taxonomy (GTDB): domain Bacteria; phylum Actinomycetota; class Actinomycetes; order Mycobacteriales; family Pseudonocardiaceae; genus Actinokineospora; species Actinokineospora pegani. Next base: position 8,614 of record NZ_WHOL01000074.1, read on the forward strand.
GCCTGCGCCGGGCTGGCCGCTGTCGAGGCCCAGGATCGAGTCCAGGCCGGTGGTGTGCACGTAGACCGGGGCGCCCGCGAGGTCCAGGCGCTCCGAGTGCTGCGGCTCGGTGCCCGCGAGCGCGTGGCCGTCGATCGGGACCGGGGTGGTCCAGTCGAGGATGACGACGTGGTCCGCGATCGACTGGGTCAGGTTGTCGGTGCCGAGCGGGGTGGCGGTGCCCGCGGTCGGGCTCGGGTCGATGGCGACCGGGACGCCGTCGGCGGCGGACTTGCCCGAGGCCGGGTCGGCCGCCTCGAGGCCGCCGTCGCCGAGCGGGAGGTGGCCGAGGACCGCCTCCGGGGGGATCGAGAGGGTGTGGTCGATCAACGGCAGGTCGCGCTGGCCGAACGGGGTTCCGGTGGCGCTGCCGTCGAGGTGGGCCGGGATGTTGGGCACGGCGTCCAACGCGTTCGCGAGACGGTCGGGGTTGACGTCCTCGTCCGCGGAGGCGATGCCGGTTCCCAGCATCAGCAGACCCCCGGTGACAAGCGCGGTCTGGAGGCCGCGCATCGCCCAGGTGTGCATTCTGGTGTTCTCCTTCATCGGGATGGCACGGGCGGCCGACGCCGAGGCGTCAGGGGATCAGGCCGCCCATCGGGGATCACGGGACCACTGGGTCCGCGTGGGGGGGGTCAAGGTCGTGCGACAGGTGCGTCAGGACTGCGGCGGCTGGGCCGGTGCGGAGCGCGTTCGGGCTCCGCCGCCCAGCGGCGGGGATCAGTCGGGGGTGACGCCGGGCTGGGTGCCCGCCGAGGCGGGGACCCTGGTCTCGTCGGGGCGCACAGCCGCGATGGGGACGAGCTTGATGCTGGCGGGGACCGTGCCGAGCAGACCGGAAGCGGGCGCGTTGGCGTTGCTGCCCGCGCCGGTGTGCGTGGGGTTGAGCGGGGCGGGAGTGGCGAAGGGGGTCTGCTGGGCGGGGCTGGGAGCCGGAGCGGGCTCCGGCGAGCCGCGCGTGGGTGCCGCCGCGCTGGGAGCGCTCGGCGCAGCGACGCGCTCTTCGGTCTCGACGTGGGGTGCGGCGGGCGCTTCGGCCTGCGCGGGGGTGGGCTGCACGGCCGGGGCCTGCGGCGGCGCGGGCGCCTGTGCGGCGGGCGCGGTCTCCGGCTCGTCCGGGCGCGCGTCGGTCGGCGCGGGCGGGGCCACCGGCTGGGTCGCCTCGACCGGGTCGAGGTGGGTGGTGAGGTCGCGGCCGATGTCCTCGACGACGTCGCGGGCGCGCTCGGGGTCGAGCAGTTCACCGAGGCCGTCGGTCACGTTGGTGGCGGTGGTCTGCAGGACGGTGGCGCCCTCGGCGAGGACCGGGAGACCGCTGATCGGCTGGGGCGGGGTGGGCAGGGCGGGGGCTGCGCTCGCGGACGCGGTGGACAGCGCCCACGCGGCGGCCGTGGCGGCGATGCCGCCACCGAGGACCAGCAGGCCGCGCGAGAGCGCGCGCCGCACGGCGGTGGTCTCCCTCTGCTGCGCGCCCACGGTTCGGTGACCCTGTGCCTTCCGATCGACTGCGCACGGTCAACCCCGTGCAAGGCAGACACTTTCACCACAACGGGATGCGAGGCGAGCGTGACCAGGGAGACCCACCGGATCGTGTGACAAACACAGAGTGTTTCCACAGGTAACTCAGAGTCGATACCGCCAGGTCGGGTCTGGACTTTGTGAAAACTGTCCACAGCGATTGATCATGCGCGCTTGAGGACTCGGGTGGCGCCCGCGGCCACCGTGGTGGCGAGGATCCACCCGACGGCGATCAGGGTTCCGGCGAGCCACTGCGACGGCCCGGTCATCTGCCACATCCCGTCCTGGCCGAGGTCGATGATCGGCAGCAGCAGGTCGGTGGCCAGGATCGCCGGGTTCCACACCGGGTCGGTGTCGGAGTTGAGCCGGGTCATCCGGTGCGTCAGGAACCAGGCGAAGCCGATCAGCCAGAACCCGACCAGCCACAGGATCGCCAGCCACGGCCGGTAGCCGTAGCCCACGGTCCACTCCTGCAGCTTCCCCCACATCCGCCCGGCCAGGTGCAGCTCGGAGTACCGGCGGCGCTGGCGCTCCATCTGCACGAGCTGCGCCATCTCCTCCTCGCCGCCCTCGGAGTAGACCGTGGCCAGCCGCTCGTAGGGGCCGGGCGCGAAGTCCGGCTGCACCGCGCGCAGCCAAGCCAGCCGGGTCCGCACCGGGACCTCCGGCACCGCCCGCACCGCCTCGTAGGTGAAGTCCTCGACGTCGATGCCGCCGCGCGCGGCCCACAGGCCGGGCCCGTCGGTCACCGAGACGACGGTGGCGCGCGAGAGGTTGACCGCCCCGGCGGGCGGGCGGTGCTCGGGGAACAGCAGCACCAGCTCGTGCGCGGTCAACCCGTAGGCCTGCAGCGCCTTGGTCGCGACGGGGTGGCCGGGTTTGGTCCGCCCGCCCAGCCGCGCGCCCGCGAAGGTCGCCCGCTTGCCCACCTCGGTCAGCCGGACGCGCACGCCGCCGATGGCCCGGAAGCCCCGGCTGCACAGCAGGTCCTTGCCGATGGTGGCCACGCGCGCGTCGAGCGAGGGCTTGACCGTGCCGTCCGGGCGCAGGCGCGGGGTGAGCAGGTGCGCGCCGGAGCAGTCGAGGCTGGACCCGATGCTGGCGTTCTGCAACCGGATCGACCCGCAGGCGCGCAGCCTGCGCAGGAACAGCGTGCCCGCCACGCGCAGCCGGTCGGCGAACAGCGCGTCGCCGCCCGGGTTGCGCAGCCGGGCCCTGGACAGGCTGGCGCTGCCGTGCACGGTGCCGTCGACGAGCCGGACCTGGCCGTAGGCCAGCAGCGAGCCCTCGCGGCTGCCCCGGCTGGGGTCGCGCGCCTCGACGTCGCCGCCGACCTCGATCCCGTCGCCGACCAGGGCCAGCGGCACGGTCTCCACCGGCCTGCCCTCGGCGAACGCCGCCGCCAGCCCGGCGACGTGCGCGCGGTGGCCGATGGTGGCCCCGGACAGCAGCAGGTGCCCGCCGATCCGGGCGCCGCGCAGGCCGAGCGCGCCCTCGGCGCGGAAGCCGCGGTCGAAGCGCAGGTCGCCGTCGACGCGCAGCCGGTCGGCGTCGAGCGCGTAGCCGTTGCCGTCGCCGTCACCGCCGCTGGGCAGCACCAGGACGCGCTGGTCGCGCGCGGGCGGGTCGGTCAGGTGCGCGGAGGAGAACACGGCGTCGCCGCCGATGCGGGCCCCGGACAGGCGCACGGCGCCCGCGGCCTCGAAACCGTTGTCGCAGAACAGGCTGTCGGTGACCGCGAGACCGGAGGCCTCCAGCGCGACACCGCCCGGGTTGCGCAGCTCGGCGTCGGACAGGTGCACGCCGCCGCCGACGTCGGCGCCGGACAGCAGCACCTCCCCGTGCACCCGCAGCGCGAACGCCTGCACCGACCCGGACACCCGCAGCCGCTCGGCGCGGACGGCGACGCCCTCGGGGTGGTCGAGCACGGCCCGCGACAGCCGCAGCGTGCCCTCGACCGAGGCGTCGGTCAGGTCGAGCACGCCCGCGCAGTGGAAACCCAGCTCCAGCCGCAGGTCGCTGCCCACGCGCAGGTTGCGGGCGCGCAGGCCGGGCACCGCGCAGCCGCGCAGGCTCAGCGCCAGCAGGCGGGCCATGCGCAGGTCTGGGGCGGTGTCGAAGACGCAGCCGTGCAGGCTGATCAGGTGGCCGACCTCGCGGCCCTCCAGCTCCAGCTCCCCGGTGATGTGGGCGTTGTCCAGGCGAAGCGCCGGAGAGGCGTCCGCACCCAGCGGGTAACCCCCGACGAGCAGGGCGGAGAGCACGTCGCCGCGCACTGGCGCGCCGCCGAGGTCGAGCGCGGCGCCGGTGCCGAACGCGGCCCGGACCTCCTGCTCGATGTCGGTGAGTTGAGCAGCGGGTATCCGGGTCGTCACACTGCCCATCTCATCAGAGGAAACCCGCAGCGCCAGGGGGTTTGTGCGGATACCGTGATCGCGGTGAGCAGAAACATCGTGGCGGGCCGCAAGAGCAAGCCCGCCCCGGCGCTGGAGGACGTCACCCCGCTGGTCCCCAGGGGGCTGCGGGTGAGCGCCGCGCTGTCGTGGCGGTTCCTCGTGGTGATCGGCGCGATGTACGCCGTGATCTGGCTGATGGGCTACTTCGCCACGCTCGTGGTGCCGATCGCGATCGCGATCCTGCTCTCGGCGCTGATGGCCCCCGGGGTCAGCGCGCTGATGCGCTGGCGGGTGCCGCGCGGCCTGGCGACGGCGATCGTGCTCGTCGGCGGGCTGGCGATCCTGGGCGGTGTGCTGACCTTCGTGGTCACCGAGTTCATCAGCGGCCTGCCCGACCTGCAAACGCAGGTCGGCTCCAGCCTCGACACGGTGCGCACCTGGCTGGCCGACGGTCCGCTGCACCTGCGGCAGGACCAGATCCAGCAGTTCCTCACCACCGCCATCGACTCGATCAAGAACAACCAGTCCGAGATCACCACGGGCGCGCTCACGACCGCGGCGACCATCGGCGAGATCCTCACGGGGATGCTGCTCACGCTGTTCGTGCTCATCTTCTTCCTCTACGACGGCGGCGGCATCTGGTCGTTCCTGGTGCGCGGCGTGCCCGACCGGGTGCGCGACCGGGTCGACGTCGCCGGGCGGCGCGGGTTCTCCTCGCTGGTCAGCTACGTGCGCGCGACCGCGGCGGTGGCCGTGGTCGACGCGGTGGGCGTCGGCGTGGGGCTGTGGCTGGTCGGGGTGCCGCTGGTGGTGCCGCTGGCCGCGCTGGTGTTCCTCACCGCGTTCATCCCGATCATCGGCGCGCTGCTGGCGGGCAGCGTCGCCATCCTGATCGCGCTGGTGGCCAACGGGCCGATCCAGGCGCTGGTCGTGCTGGCGATCCTGATCGGTGTGATGCAACTGGAGAGCCACGTGCTGCAACCGTGGCTGCTGGGCCGCGCGGTGCGGCTGCACCCGCTGGCCGTCGTCGTCGCGATCGCCGCGGGCCTGGTCTCGGCGGGCATCGCGGGCGCGCTGCTGTCGGTGCCGCTGCTGGCCGTGCTCAACGCGGGCATCCGGTCGCTGCTCAAGGAGGTCGACCCCGACCCGGACGAGATCGAGCCGCTGGAGCCGGTCGCGTCCCACCCCAACGCCAACCCGGCTGGGGCGGGGGAACCGGGGTGATCGACCGGCGCGACCCGACCACGCCGCTGTGGCGCGCCGCCGTCCTGCTGCGGGTGATCACCCTGGTGTTCGCCGCCGCCATCGTGGCCACCCACCAGGGCGAGTACGACAGGACGTGGCTGGCCTGGGTCGTGATCGGCGCGATGGCCGCGTGGACGGCCGCCTCGGCGGCGCACTACCTGCGGGCCGGGCACGGGGCGCCCTGGTTCATCGCGCTCGACGTGGTGTTCTGCACGGCGGTGATGGCCTCCTCGCGGCTGGTGCTGACCCCGGAGCAGCTCGCCGGGGCGGTGCCGCTGGTGCCGACGGTCTGGGTGACCGCGGTGGTCGCCTTCGGCGCGGTGCGGGCCGGGATGCTCGGCGGCGCGACGTGCGGGCTGGTCATCTCGGCGGTCAACTTCCTGGTGCGCGAGCGCGTCGACGTCGACCTGACCAGGGACATGGTGCTGCTGGTCGGCATCGGCGGGGTGCTGGGCCTGGCCGCGTCGACCTCGCGCGCCTCGGCGGCCCGGCTGGCGGCCGCGGAGCGGATCGAGGCGGCGGCCGCCGAGCGGGAGCGGCTGGCCAGGGGCATCCACGACAGCGTCCTGCAGGTGCTGGCCCGGGTCCGCAAGCGGGGCAGGGAGGTCGGCGGAGAGGCCGCCGAGCTGGGTGAGCTGGCCGGGCGGCAGGAGGTGGCGCTGCGCGCGCTGGTCTCGGCCGCCCCGCTGGAATCGGCGGGCGGGTCGGCCGACCTGCGCGGGATGGTGCAGGTGCTGGCGACCGACCGGGTGCAGATCTCGGTGCCCGGCACGCCGGTGGTGCTGCCCGAGGAGACGGCGGCGGAGCTGTCGCTGCTGGTCCGGGAGGCGCTGGTGAACGTCGAGCGGCACGCGGGCCCGGCGGCCAGGGCGTGGGTGCTGCTGGAGGACCTGGGCTCGGAGGTCGTGCTCAGCGTCCGCGACGACGGGGTGGGCATGGCCCCCGGCAGACTGGCCGAGGCCTCGGCGCAGGGCAGGCTGGGCGTGGCCCGGTCCATCCGCGGCAGGGTCGAGTCGCTCGGCGGCGAGGTCAGCTTGGAGACTGGGCCCGGTCAGGGCGTGGAGTGGGAGTTGCGGGTGCCGAGATGATCTCTGTGATGGTGGTCGACGACCACCCCATGTGGCGCGACGGCGTGGCCAGGGACCTGGCCGAGCGCGGCTTCGACGTGTGCGCGACCGCGGCCGACGCCGCCGCGGCCGTGCGGGTGGCCGCCACGGTCCGCCCCGACGTGGTGCTGATGGACCTCAACCTCGGCCCGGACTCCGGTGCCGACGCGACCCGCGAGATCACCGCGGCGCTGCCGCAGACCCGGGTCCTGGTCCTGTCGGCCAGCGGCGAGCACGACGACGTCCTGCAGGCGGTCAAGGCGGGCGCCTCGGGGTACCTGGTCAAGTCGGCCTCGGCGGTGGAGCTGGAGGACGCCGTGCGCCGGACCGCGGCGGGCGACGCGGTGTTCACCGCGGGGCTGGCCGGGCTGGTCCTGGGCGAGTACCGGCGGATGTCCACCGAGCCGTCCCCGCCGCGGCTGACCGACCGGGAGACCGAGGTGCTGCGCCTGGTCGCCAAGGGCCTCACCGCCCGCCAGATCGCCGACCGCCTCGTGCTGTCGCACCGCACGGTCGAGAACCACGTCCAGTCGACCCTGCGCAAGCTGCAACTGCACAACCGCGTCGAGCTGGCCCGCTACGCGATCGAGCACGGACTGGACGAGAAGCCGTAAACTGGACCCGTGACGTCCCCCATCAGCCCCCGTGACCTGCGCGTCTCCGACGCCGAACGAGACCACGTCATCTCCGTGCTGCAGAAGGCGATCGGCCACGGCCTGATAGACCTCGACGAGTTCACCCGGCGCACGGACGTCGCCCTCGCCGCCAAGACCCGCGGCGAGCTGAACGTCGTCCTCGTCGACCTCCCCGGCCTGTTCACCGGCGAGGCCCAGGACGCGGCCGAGCCGGAGCACCTGCGCGCCAACATGTCGACCGTCCGCCGCACCGGTGGCTGGGAGGTGCCCGAGCACCTGGTCGTCCACAACCGGATGGGCACGGTGGAGCTGGACTTCACCTCGGCCGTGATCAACCACAAGGTCGTCCACGTCGAGCTCGACAACACCGCGGGCTCGGTCGACCTGACCATCCCGGACGGCGCCCGGTGCGACCTGTCCGACCTGCGGACCTCGATCGGCGGGGAGATCACCGAGCGCGGCGTCCGGGAGCAGGGCGTGTCCGCGCCGAAGTTCGTGCTGTCTGGCCTGGTCCGCGCGGGCAGCCTGACCATCCGCCGGGAGACGCGGTACCGGTTCGGGAAGCTGGCGATCAAGCGCAACGGCGGCTTCACCTGGCAGTAGGCCAGGACCACCGCCGCCGCGCTTGACCGCGCCGCCTACTTTGCGTCCCAGGCGCGCTGGACGTAGGCGAACAGCTCCTTGTTGTAGCCGTTGCTCTCCTGCTTGCCCTCGGCCTCGGTGTCGGTCAGCATCCGCTGCGCGGAGTCGATGATCGACTGGTCGCCGCCGTGGAACTCGGCCATCAGCTCGGACCAGCGGGTGGCCAGGGCCTGGACGTCGGGGTCGGCCGGGTCGGTGCCCGCCTTGTGGTGGGCGGTCATCCGCTCGATGACGCCCGGCCACTCGGCCTCGACGGCCTTGATGTGGTCCTCGCCCAGCTCGTCGCGCCTGCGGGCCAGGTACTCGAGCTGCTCAGGGGTGTAGTACTGCTCGATCATGTGCATCGCCTCCAGGAGGTCGAGGGTGGTCTGGTGGCCGATGAGGGCGCTGACCCTGGCCCGGAGGGCCTTGGTGCGGTCCAGCTCGGCGTCGAGGTGGACCAGTTGGGTGCGCAGCACGTCGGACAGGTCGGCCGGGCCCGCCAGGGTCTCGGCGATGGTGTCGAGCCCCAGGCCCAGTGAGCGCAGGGCGCGGACGCGGTACAGGGTCCGCACGTCGGCGGGGGTGTACCGGCGGTGTCCGGCCGGGGTGCGCTCGCTGGGGGAGACCAGGCCGATCTCGTCGTAGTGGTGCAGGGTGCGGACGGTGAGACCGGCCGATTTGGCCAGGTCACCGACGCTCCAGCGCTCTTGTTCGTCCACGGTGTCGACCGTAGGACCTCCCGTTGCGTGAGGTTCAAGCCCGAATCGCGCGGATGAGGAAATCGGCCAGCGCGGAGCTGTCGGCGAGGTCGTCCCCGCCGCGGGCCAGGCCGTCGAGCGCGCTCGCGACCACCTCGGCGACCAGGTCGGGGTCGAACTGCGCGAAGGCCCCCTCGCGCTGGCCCTGGATGAGCTGGCGGCGCAGCCTGCCGACCCGGAAGTCGGCGAGGACGGCGGCGTGCAGCGGCTCGCGGGAGCCGGTGCCGACCTCGACGATGGCGCGCAGGTGCCTGGGGTGGGTGCGGAGGAACTCGACCCTGGCCTCGATGTGCGCGCGCAGCAGCCCCACGCGGTCGGAAACCCCGGCGACGCGGGCGTCGAGCGCCTCGTCCGCGGCGGCGATCGCGGTCGTCAGCACGGCCATGACCAGGTCGGACTTGTCGGCGAAGTGGTAGGAGATCATCCGGGTGCTGCTCAGCCCGGCCCGCTCGACGATCTTGGCGAAGGACGCCCCGGCGAACCCCAGGTCGGCGATCACCTCGATGGCGGCCTCGGTGATCTGCGCCCGCCTGACCTGCTCGGCACCCGCCCCACCAGCTTTTACCTGCATGAGTAAAAGTTACCTGAGCGAGTAAGCTCTTGTCCATGGAGCTCCCCGACGTCGTCCTCCCCGCTCACGGCCGCGCCCGCGACGAACTCGTCAACGACCTGCGCGCCCGCAAGTCCGCCGACGCCGACTGGCGCGGCGGCCGGACCTGGAGCCTGGTCTACCCGGCCGGGCCGGACGTCGACGAGGTGCTGCACGAGGCCAACAACCTCTACCTGCACGAGAACGCGCTCAACCCGTTCCGCTTCCCCTCGCTGGCCGACATGGAGCGCGAGGTCGTGGCGATGACGGCCGGGCTGCTGCACGCCCCAGCGGGCGCGTCCGGCTCGATGACCTCCGGCGGCACCGAGTCGATCATGCAGGCCGTGCGGGTGGCGCGGGACCGGGCCAGGGCGGAGCGCGGTGTCGAGCGGCCGACGCTGGTGGTGCCGCGCACGGCGCACCCGGCGTTCGCCAAGGGCGCGAAGTACTTCGACCTGGAGCTGGTGCAGATCCCGGTCGACGACGACTTCCGCGCCGACGTCTCAGCGGCTGAATCGCTGATCGACCCGGCGCGGACCGCGCTGGTCGCCGGGTCCGCGCCGAACTACCCGTTCGGCGTGATCGACCCGATCCCGGAGCTGGCCGGCTTGGCCGCCGAGCGCGGCGTGCCGTTCCACACCGACGCCTGCATGGGCGGTTTCGTGCTGCCGTTCAAGCCCGACGCCCCGCCGTTCGACTTCGCCGTGCCCGGCGTCAGCACCATCTCCTCCGACGTGCACAAGTACGGCTACACCACCAAGGGCGCGTCGGTCCTGCTGCACCGCGAGGGCGCGCATGTCCTGCAATACCAGGCCTTCCTCTACGACGACTGGCCCGGCGGCCTCTACGGCTCGCTCGCGCTGGCGGGCGCGCGCCCCGCCGCCCCGGTCGCCGCGGCCTGGTCGGTCATGAACCACCTGGGCTTCGACGGCTACACCCGGCTGGTCAACCGCACGCTGGACAACGTCGCCGCGCTGCGCACGGGCATCGAGGACCTCGGCCTGCGGGTCCTGGGCGACCCGACCGCGACCATCCTGGCCTTCACCCACCCGCGGATCATGGCCATCGGCGACCGGATGGACGAGGCGGGCTGGCACCTGGACCGGCAGTCCGGGCCGGAGGCGCTGCACATGACCATCTCGCCGGAGCACCACCGGGTCATCCATCAGTTCCTCGGCGACCTCGCCGCCGCGGTGGCCGACCCAGGCACCGCGCGCGACGCCGAGATCCGATACAGCTAGATGATCGATCCCAAGCGGCTGCGGGTGCTGCGCGCGCTGGCCGACCACGGCACGGTCACCGCCGCCGGTCGCGCGCTGCACCTGACACCGTCGGCCGTATCCCAGCAACTAGCTTCCCTTGAGACAGAGGCAGGGCAAGAGCTGTTGCGCCGCAAGGGCCGCCGGGTCTGGCTGACCCCGGCGGGGGAGTTGCTCGCCGAGCACGCGGACGCGGTCCTGGCCGAGCTGGACCGGGCCGAGTCCACCCTGGCCGGCCTGGCCGACGGCAGCACCGGGCGGGTGCGGGTGGCCGCGTTCGCCACGGCGATCACCCGGGTCGTGGCGAAGGCACAGGCGGCGCTGCCCGGCATCGAGCTGCGGGTCAGCGACGCCGAGGGGCAGGCCAGCCTGCCGATGCTGCTCGACGGCGAGATCGACATCGCGGTCACCATGCGGCAGCAGGATTCGCCGAGGCTGGCCAGCACCCCGCTGTACTCCGAGCTGTTCGACGCCGCCCTGCCACCCGCGCACGCGCTCGCCGCGCGCGAGGAGGTCGACCTGCGCGACCTCGCCTGCGACCCGTGGGTGGTGCCGCTGCCCGGCAACCCGCTGCGCGACGTCGTCCAGCAAGCCTGTCTCACCGCCGGGTTCACTCCCCGCGTGCGGCACACCTCGGACGACTTCACCGCGCAGCTCGCCCTCGTCGAGACCGGCGCCGTCGCCCTCATCCCGCGCACCGCCCTGCCACCCGGTCGGGGGATCGCGCTGCGGGTGCCCGCGCAGCGGCACGTGTTCGCCATGACCCGCGCCGGACGTGCGGACCACCCGCTCGTCGCGGCGGTGGTGCGGGCGCTTGTCCAGGTCGCCTGACAAGCCACTGCAGAAAGTCCCGATGGACCGCCGCCACCGTCCCAGCCAGACTCGGGAGCAGGAGGTGCGCGGTGAGAGCACTGGTCAAGGCAGCCCCGGAGCCCGGGTTGGCGCTGCTGGACGTGCCGGAGCCCGAGGTCGGGCCGGGCGAGGTCAAGCTGCGCGTGCTGCGCACCGGCATCTGCGGCACGGACCTGCACATCGACGCCTGGGACGCCTGGGCGGCGCGGACCGTGCGCCCGCCGCTCGTGCTCGGGCACGAGTTCGTCGGCCGGGTCGTCGAGGTGGGCGCGGCGGTGGCGAAGGTGGCCGTGGGCGACCTCGTCAGCGGTGAGGGCCACCTGGTCTGCGGGACCTGCCGCAACTGCCGGGCGGGCCGCCGCCACCTGTGCGCGCGCACCACCGGCCTGGGCGTGCACACCGCCGGGGCGTTCGCGGAGTTCGTGGTGATCCCCGAGCAGAACGCGTGGGTGCACGGCCACGAGGTCGACCTGGACATCGCCGCGATCTTCGACCCGTTCGGCAACGCCGTGCACACCGCGCTGAGCTTCCCGGTGCTGGGCGAGGACGTGCTGGTCACCGGCGCGGGGCCGATCGGGCTGATGGCCGCGGCGATCGCCAAGCACGCGGGCGCCCGGCACGTGGTGATCACCGACGTCAGCGAGCCGCGGTTGGAGCTGGCCCGCAAGCTCGGCGTCGACCTCGCGGTGAACGTCGCGCGGGCGTCGCTGGGCGAGGTCTACCCGGCGCTGGCGATGTCCGAGGGCTTCGACGTGGGCATGGAGATGTCCGGGCAGCCCTCGGCGCTGCGCGAGATGATCGCCAACATGACCCACGGCGGCAAGATCGCCGTCCTCGGCCTGCCCGCGACCGAGGTGTCGGTGGACCTGGCCGCCGTCGTGCAGAAGATGATCACGATCAAGGGCGTCTACGGCCGGGAGATGTTCGAGACCTGGTACGCCATGTCGGTCCTGCTGCAGGGCGGCTTGGACATCGCGCCGGTCGTGACGCACACGTTCCACCACACCGAGCACGAGCGGGCCTTCGCCACCGCCCGCGCGGGCAGCACCGGCAAAGTCGTCCTGGACTGGGAGAGCTGAATGTTCGGCACCATGCGCGAAGAGCTGCGGACCACCCTGTCGGAGATCCGCGAGGCCGGGTTGCACAAGGCGGAGCGGGTCATCCAGTCCCCGCAGCGCGCCACCATCTCGGTGGCCTCGGGGCAGGTGCTGAACTTCTGCGCCAACAACTACCTGGGCCTGGCCGACCACCCGGCGCTGGTCGCGGCGGCGAAGTCGGCGCTGGACGAGTGGGGCTTCGGCATGGCCTCGGTCCGCTTCATCTGCGGCACCCAGGCGCCGCACAAGGAGCTGGAGCGGCGGCTGTCGGAGTTCCTGGGCACCGAGGACACGATCCTCTACAGCTCCTGCTTCGACGCCAACGGCGGCCTGTTCGAGACCCTGCTCTCCGCCGAGGACGCGATCATCTCCGACGAGCTCAACCACGCCAGCATCATCGACGGCGTCCGCCTCGCCAAGGCCAAGCGCTTCAGGTACCGCAACCGCGACATGGCCGACCTCGAAGCCCAGCTCGAGGCCGCCGCAGGCGCCCGCCACCGCCTCATCGCCACCGACGGCGTGTTCTCCATGGACGGCTACCTCGCCCCCCTCGACGAGATCACCGACCTGGCCGCCCGCCACGACGCCCTGGTCATGGTCGACGACTCGCACGCCGTCGGCCTCATGGGCCCCACCGGCGCGGGCACCCCCGCCCACTTCGGCGTCTCGGACAAGATCGACATTTACACCGGCACCCTCGGCAAGGCCCTGGGCGGCGCCAGCGGCGGCTACACCTCCGGCCACGCCGAGGTCGTCGAACTCCTGCGGCAGCGCTCCCGCCCGTACCTGTTCTCCAACTCCCTGGCCCCCAGCATCACCGCCGCCGCCCTCACGGCCCTCGACCTCATCACCCCCGATCTGCTGGAGCGCCTGCGCGCCAACGCGGCGCGGTTCCGGGCGGGGATGACCGCTGCGGGCTTCACGCTGCTCGACGGCGCCCACCCGATCATCCCGGTGATGATCGGGGACGCGGCGGAGGCGTCGCGGATGGCCGATCTGCTGCTCGAGCAGGGGGTTTACGTCATCGGGTTCTCTTATCCGGTGGTCCCGCACGGCAAGGCCCGCATCCGCACGCAGATGTCGGCGGCGCACACGGACGAGGACGTCGACCGGGCTGTCGCGGCGTTCGTGGAGGCCCGTCGCCGGATGTGAGCACAGCACGGGGCGCCGCGCCGACCAAGTTGTCCACAGGCTGGGGATGTCGACCATCCCCAGTTACACACAGGGCCTCACCTGCGATAACAGGAGTTTGTCCACAAGCAATCCCCAGGTTGTCCCCAGGCTTTCCACAGCTAGGGAAGATCAGCGCGCACGGGGTAGGAAGGCTGGGCGCCCTGCCTGGTCACTGAAACGCTGGCAACGTCGATGGCCAGTCTGGTCGCGGATTCGAGGGTGGCCCCGGCGGCCAGTTCGGTGGCCAGGGCTCCGGCGAAGGCGTCGCCCGCGCCGGTGGTGTCCACCGGGGTGACCCGGGGGGCGGGGAGGTCGACCGAGCCGTCGGGGGTGCGGACGGTGGCGCCTGCTGGGCCTCGGGTGATGATGGCGGATCGGCAGCCCAGGGCCAGGAGGTCGCCCAGGAGTTCCGCCTCGTGCTCGTTGACGATGAGGGGGTCCAGGGCGGCGAGGGTCTCCGGCGACAGGGGAGCGACCGGGGACAGGTTGAGGATGGGGCGCACGCCCGCGGCGACAGCGGCGGCGATGGCGTGTTCCACGACCGCCAGGGGGACCTCCAGGGATGCCACGAGGACAGCGGCGCCCGTGACGTCCACGTCTGACGCCGTCAGGGTGGCGTTGGCGCCGGGGGAGACGACGATGGAGTTCTCGCCGTCCGGGGTCACCGTGATCAGGGCGGTGCCGGTGGGGCGGCTGACGCGGTGGACCGCGGTCGTGTCCACTCCCGCCTCGCGCAGGGAGGTCAGCAGGAGGTCGCCGTGCGCGTCCTCGCCGATGGCGGCGGTGAGGGCGACCCTGGCGCCCAGGCGGGCGGCGGCCACGGCGGTGTTGGCGCCCTTGCCGCCGGGGAGGACCCGGGCGTCCGAACCGAGGACCGTCTCACCGCCCGCGGGACGGCGGGGGACTTCGACGACGAGATCGGCGTTGGCCGAGCCGAGGACGAGAACCTGGGGCTGCACGCATCGAGCCTAGTCAGAGGCCGTTGCCAATTGCGAACGTGCGCAAGTGTGAACGATCGAGCGGTTCGGGGGAGCCGCGGTGCCAGAATGTGCGTCACTGTTCACGTGCCGCCGGGAAATCGGCGGCGCGGAAGATCCCGAGGCGGGCTCCGGCCCGCCCCGGGCGCCGGGTGGGGCGCGAGCCCCGACCGGTTCCGTCCACCGGCGTCGGTCGTGTAGCCCCCCGAGCGATCGGCGCCGGTGGACCGGTCACACCTTCTCCAGCACCGGCCGTTCGACCTCGGACAGCCCGGCCTTCTCCTGGAGCCTGCGCAGCGGGCCCGGCGCCCACCACGCCCGGTCGCCGAAGAGGCGGATGACGGCGGGGACCAGCAGCATCCGCACGACGGTCGCGTCCAGCAGCAGGGCGACGATCATGCCGACGCCGATGAGGCGCATGCTCTGCAAGCCGGACAGGGCGAAGGCCCCGGTGACCACCGCCAGCAGCAGCGCCGCCGCGGTGATCATGGGGCCGGTGCGGACCAGTCCCACTCGGACGGCCGCGCGGGTGGACAGACCGGTGTGCCTGGCCTCGACCATGCGCGAGAGCAGGAAGGTCTCGTAGTCGGTCGACAGGCCGAAGACCACCGCGCCGACGAGCACGAGCATCCCCGCCTGCATCGGTTGCGGTGACACGTTGAGCAGCCCGGCGCCGTGGCCGTCCTCGAAGACGAACGTCAGCACGCCGTAGGTCGCCCCCAGGCTCAGCGCGCTCATCACCACCGCCTTGACCGGCAGCAGGATCGAGCCGAACGCCAGGAACATCAGCACCAGCGTCGCGGCGACGAGGATCGCGACCATCCACGGCACCCCCTCGACGATGGCGGTGAACGCGTCGGCCGTGCGCGCCGGGAAGCCGCCGACCAGCACCTCCCCGCCGACGTCGAGGGCGCGCATGGCGGTGATCGCGTCGCTGCTCTGCTGGGAGGCGGCGTCGCCGTCGAGCGGGACGGTCAGCGCGACGACGTCACCCTGCTGGCCCTTGGGGGCCACGGCGATGACGCCGGGGATCTGGCCGAGGTCCCGGGTCGCCTCGGTCACCCCGGCCTGGTCGACGCCGCGCAGCAGGACCGTGGCGGTGTTGGTGCCCGCGGCGGGGAAGGTGGTCGCGATGGTCTCGGCGGTGACCCGGTCGGGGTCGCCGGGCGGGAGCTGCTTCTCGTCGGCGACGCCGAAGCTCGCGCCGCCCAGGGGCAGGGCGAGCACGACCAGCGCGGCGATGATCGGGGCGGCGAACCACACCGGCCTGCGCATGACGGCGTCGCTGAGCCTGCCGAGCAGCCCGGTCTCCGACGGCTGCTCGCGCTTGCGCCACGGCACGGCGCCCTTCTCGACGCGGTGGCCGAGGATCGACAGCAGGGCGGGCAGCAGGGTCAGCGACAGCAGCGCGGCGATGGCGACGGCCGACATGCCGCCGTAGGCCATCGACTTGAGGAACTCCATCGGGAAGACCAGGAGCCCGGCGAGCGCGATGACCAGCAGCGTCGCCGAGAACGCGACGGTGCGGCCCGCGGTGGCGATGGTGGTGCGGACCGCGTCGGCCGGGGCGGCGCCCGCGGCGAGCTCCTCGCGGTAGCGGCCGACGGTGAACAGGCCGTAGTCGATCGCCATGCCCAGGCCGAGCAGGGTGGCGACGTTGACCGCGAAGGTGTTGATCTCCAAGCCCAGGCTGAGCAGGCGCAGCACGGCCAGCGAGCCGAAGATCGCCATGCCGCCGACGAGCACCGGCAGCGCCGCGGAGACCAGGCTGCCGAAGATCACCACCAGCAGGACCAGGGTGATCGGCAGCGAGATGGCCTCGGCGACGATGAGGTCGCCCGTGGAGCGCTCGGTCATCGCCTGCTCGATGGCGACCTGCCCGCCGACCTCGGTCTCGACGCCGTCGACGGCCAGGCCGTCCTTGATCTCGGCGTAGGCGCTCTGGTGCGCGTCTGCGGACTCACCGGTCAGCGAGAGGGTGGCCAGGCCCTTGGTCCTGTCCGGGCTGACCAGGGCGGGCTGCTGGGTGAAGTCGACGCGCTGGGCGACGGCGGTCCCCGGCAGGGCGTCGAGGGAGGCGCGCACCTTCTGGGCGACGGCGGGGTCGTCGACTGTCGTCCCGGCGGGCGCGGTGTAGAGCACGACGACGTCAGTAGGCCGCTGCCCGAGCTCCTGCTCGACGATCCGGTCGACCTCGAAGGACTGGCTGCCCGGGTCGTCGTACCCGCCCTGGGTGAGCTTGTCGAAGACCCCGAGCCCCCACAGCCCGCCACCGAGCACGACCACCACGGCCGCGATGACGACGGCCCACCGCCGCCGGTTCACCACAGATCCCCAGGCTTGGAACACGCGACTCCTCCAGCGCATCGGTGGAGACACCCCGGCGGGCAGCTACCGTCTCGACTGACGAACAGGTTGGTTAACACTGTTTACTCGACCGGGACTGTACGTATCCGCCGACGGGGCTGACAAGAATCGCGAGGACACCATGACGCAGGCCACAAGGCGCGACCGTGGCCGCGCCGAGACCGACCGCGAGATCCGCCAGCAGGCCCGCGCCCTGCTGGTCAACGACGGCCCCCAGGCCGTGACCCTGCGCGCGATCGCGCGCGAGCTGGGCATCACCGCCCCCGCGCTGTACCGCTACTACTCCTCGCGCGAGGACCTCATCCACCACCTGCGCCTGGACGTGTGCAACGACCTCGCGGCCGACCTGGAGCGGGGCTTGGCCGAGGTCGCCGCGGACGCCCACCTCGCCAGGGTCCTGACGCTGTGCCGGGGGTTCCGGACCTGGGCGCTGGCACACCCGCAGGAGTTCGCCCTCGTCTTCGCGACCCCGGTCGCCCACGACGACGAGGACGCGCGGTCGGTGGCCCGGGGCAGCTTCGGCCGGATCTTCCTGGTGGTCGCGGCGCGGGTCCTGGCGACCGGGACGCTGTCGCTGCCCGCGGACTCCACCGTCCCCGTGGCGCTGCTCGGCGACATGACCGCCTTCCGCGCGGAGCTGCTGGCGATGCTCGCGGAGTCCGGTGTGGACCTGCCGCCCGAGCTGCTCGGCCTGGGCACCGCGCACCTGCTGCTGCAGTGCTGGGTCCGGCTCTACGGGCAGGTGGCGCTGGAGGTCTTCGGGCAGGTGCCGATCGTGATGACCGACCCGGAGGCGCTGTTCGAGTCGGTGCTGGCCGACCTCACCGGCCAGTTCGGCCTGACCGCGGGGCGCCCGTGACAGGGCGCCCCACGGCCGTCACAGCACGATGTTGACCAGGCGGCCCGGGACGACGATGACCTTCTTCGGGGTCTTGCCCTCGACCAGGGCGGCCACCTTCTCCTCGGCCAGCGCGGCGGCCTTGACCTCGTCCTGACCGGCCGACGCCGCCACCGTCACCCGGCCGCGGACCTTGCCGTTGACCTGGATCGGGTACTCGACGGAGTCCTCGACCAGGTACGCCTCGTCCGCGGTCGGGAACGGGCCGTGCGCCAGGGACTCGGTGTGCCCCAGCCGCTGCCACAGCTCCTCGGCCACGTGCGGGCACACCGGGGCCAGCATCGGCACGACCGCCTCGGCGACCACGCGGGGCGCGCCGCCGGGGAAGTGCTTGGTGATGTGGTTGTTCAGCTCGATCAGCTTCGCGCCCGCGGTGTTGTAGCGCATCGCCGAGTAGTCCTCGTGCACGCCCGCGATCGTCTTGTGCAGCAGGCGCAGGGTGGCCTCGTCCGGGGCGTCCTCGACGACGCGCGGCGCGCCGGTCTCCTCGTCGACCAGGTTGCGCCAGAGCCGCTGCAGGAACCGCTGCGCGCCGACGACGTCCTTGGTCGCCCAGGGGCGGCTGACCTCCATGGGGCCCATGGACATCTCGTACAGGCGGAAGGTGTCCGCGCCGTACTGCTCGCACATCTCGTCCGGCGTGACGACGTTGCGCAGGCTCTTGCCCATCTTGCCGTACTCCTGGCGGACCTCCTGCTCGCCGCCGTCCGGATCGACGTGGAAGTGCTTGCCGTCGCGCTCGACGACCTCGTGGGCGGGCACGTAGACGCCGCGGGCGTCGGTGTAGGCGAAGGCCTGGATGTAGCCCTGGTTGAACAGGCGCCGGTAGGGCTCGTCGCCGCTCACGTGGCCCAGGTCGAACAGGACCTTCTGCCAGAAGCGCGCGTACAGCAGGTGCAGCACGGCGTGCTCGACGCCGCCGATGTACAGGTCGACGCCGCCGGGGTCGTTCGGGCCCTGGTCGGCGCGCGGGCCCAGCCAGTACGCCTCGTTCTCCGGCTCGCAGAAGCGCTCGGAGTCGGTCGGGTCGACGTAGCGGAGCTGGTACCAGCACGACCCGGCCCAGTTGGGCATCGTGTTGGCGTCGCGGCGGTAGGTCTTGGGGCCGTCGCCCAGGTCCAGCTCGACGGTGATCCACTCGCTGGCGCGCGACAGCGGCGGCGAGGGCTCGGAGTCGGCGTCGGTGGGGTCGAAGGTCTTCGGCGAGTAGTCGTCGACCTCGGGCAGCTCGACCGGCAGCATCGACTCCGGCACGGCGGTGGGGGTGCCGTCCTCGTCGTAGACGATCGGGAACGGCTCGCCCCAGTAGCGCTGGCGGGAGAACAGCCAGTCGCGCAGCTTGAAGTTGATCGTGCCCGTGCCCGCGCCGCGCTCCTCCAGCCAGGCGATGATCGTCTTCTTGGCCTCCTCGACGTCCATGCCGTCGAGGAACCCGGAGTTGATCGCCGGGCCGTCACCGGTGAACGCCTCGCCGTCGAAGCCCTCGCCGGGGTCGACGGTGCGGATGATCGGCAGGCCGAACGCCGTGGCGAAGTCCCAGTCGCGCTGGTCCTGGCCGGGCACGGCCATGATCGCGCCGGTGCCGTAGCCGGCCAGCACGTAGTCGGCGATGAACACCGGGATCTGCTCGCCGTTGACCGGGTTGACCGCGAACGCGCCGGTGAAGACGCCGGTCTTCTTCTTGTTCTCCTGGCGCTCCAGGTCCGACTTGGTGGACGCGGCGCGCCGGTAGGCGGCGACGGCCTCGGCCGGGGTCGCGGCCCCGCCGGTCCAGCGCTCGTCGGCGCCCTCGGGCCACGCGGCCGGGGTCAGCGCCTCGACCAGCGAGTGCTCGGGCGCCAGGACCATGTAGGTGGCGCCGAACAGCGTGTCGGGACGGGTGGTGAACACAGTGATGTCACAGTCGTCGACGTTGTCGACGCTGTTGTGACCATTGCTGGACTTGAAGGTGACGCGCGCGCCATTCGAGCGGCCGATCCAGTTGCGCTGCATCGACTTGACCTTCTCCGGCCAGTCCAGCCGGTCCAGGTCGTCGATCAGGCGGTCGCCGTAGGCGGTGATCCGCATCATCCACTGGCGCAGGTTGCGCCGGAAGACGGGCATGTTGCCGCGCTCGGTGCGGCCGTCGGCGGTGACCTCCTCGTTGGAGACCACGGTGCCCAGGCCGGGGGCCCAGTTGACCGGCGCCTCGGACAGGTAGACCAGGCGGTGCTCGTTGAGCACCTTCGCCCTGGCCGCCTTGTCCAGCTCGGCCCAGGTCTTGCCGTCGAACTCCGCGCCCGCGGCGGCGAACTTCGCCTCCAGCTCGGCGATCGGGCGCGCCTTGCCCGCGTCGGCGTCGTAGTAGGAGTTGAAGATCTGCAGGAAGATCCACTGGGTCCACTTGTAGTAGCCGGGATCGATCGTGGAGATCCGGCGGCGCTCGTCGTGGCCCAGGCCCAGCCTGCGGATCTGGCGCAGGTAGGTGTTGATGTTGGCCTCGGTGGTGACCCGCGGGTGCTGCCCGGTCTGCACGGCGTACTGCTCAGCGGGCAGGCCGAAGGCGTCGAACCCCATGGTGTGCAGGACGTTGCGCCCGGTCATCCGGTGGTAGCGGGCGTAGACGTCGGTGCCGATGAAGCCGAGCGGGTGCCCGACGTGCAGGCCCGCGCCCGACGGGTACGGGAACATGTCCTGCACGAACAGCTTGTCGGCCGGGAGGTCGCCGGTCGCCAGGTCGCCGACCGGGTTGGGCGCGTGGTAGGTCCCGTTGGCCTCCCAGAAGTCCTGCCAACGGTTCTCGATCCGACCGGCCAGCTCGGCCGTGTACCGGTGCCCCGGGACCGTGTCCGGAGTGGTGTCGCTCATCCGAGGGTTCCTCCCACTGCTTTCTCCCCCGCGTCCCCTGACAACACAAAACCCCCCAGCCCTAGAGGGCATGAGGGGTTGCCACGCTCACCAGGACTCTGGTCAGCGCGGCTCGGTAAGAAGCAGGCGAGCCGGGCTCATGGCAGACAGCGTACCGCAGTGGTGGCGCCGCCAACGGGCCACATACCATCGGGGGGTGAACCTCGTGCCGATCGCGCCCCTGGTCGCGGGCCTGCCGCTCGTCGTCGTCGGTTTCCTCGGGCTGACCTCCCGGCTGCCCCGAAACCGCTTCGGCGGCGTGCGCACCGAGGCCACCCTGCGCAGCGACGAGGCGTTCCGGGTGGGCAACAGGGTCGCGGGCCTGCCGACGCTCATCGCGGGCCTGGTCGGCGTCCTGGGCGCGGCACTGGCCTGGGCGATGCCGGGCTTCGGCGGCGTGCTGACGGTCGCGGTCATCGCGCTGGTCGGCCTGGTGGCCATCACCGTGGCGGCGGGCGTGCAGGGCCACCGCGCGGCCGCGGCCGTCCCGGAGCCCGAACCCGAGCTGCCCGCCGGGTGCGCGGGCTGCCAGTGCGGCGGCTGCGGCGTGTTCACCAAGACGGCCACCACCTGACCCGTGCCCGCTTCGCGCCGCGCTGTGCTCGCCGCGGGGCTGTTCGCGCTGACCGGGTGCACGACCGCACAACCGCCGCGACCGCCCGTCCCCACGACCGAACCCACTTCGACCAGCGCCGCACCGATCACGCTCGACGGGCTGGCCGAGTTGGAGCGCCGGTTCGACGCCCGGCTGGGTGTCCACGCGACGCGGGGCGCCCGGGTGGTCGAGCACCGGGCCGATGACCGGTTCGCGTTCTGCTCGCTGTTCAAGGCGCTGGCCACGGCGGCGGTCCTGGCCCGCCACCCGCTCTCGCACCTCGACGACGTCATCCGCTACACCCGCGCGGACCTGCTGGACAACGCCCGGATCACGCCCGCCAACGTGGATTCGGGGATGAGCGTGCGCGCGCTGGCGGACGCCGCGATCCGCCACAGCGACGGCACCGCGGGCAACCTGCTGCTGCGCGACCTCGGCGGCCCCGCCGAGCTCACCGCCTACGCCCGCGAGCTCGGCGACACCGTGACCCGCATGGACCGCGTCGAGCCGGACATCACCGAGGCCACGCCGGGCGACCCGCGCGACACCACCTCCCCCCGCGCGTTCGGGACCTCGTTCTCCCGCGTCGTCCTCGGCGACGCCCTGCCCGAGGACAAGCGCGCGGTCCTGGTCGACCTGCTCGTGCGCAACACCACCGGCGCCCGGCGCACGCGGGCTCGGGTGCCCGCGGGTTGGCGGATCGCGAACAAGACCGGGACCGGCGACTACGCCACCGCCAACGACGTGGCCGTGCTCTGGCCGCCGACCGGCGACCCGGTGACCCTGGCGATCATGTCCAGCCGGGCCGACCGCACCGCCGAGCGCGACGAGGCGCTGGTCGCCGAGGCCGCGGGGCTGGTGCTAGCGGCGCTCGGCTGAGACGAGGCTGTAGCCGAGCGCGCCCAGCAGGTAGACCACGCCCGCCGCGAGGATCAGGCCGGGCGAGTCGCCGTCGGGGGCGACGACCAGGGCGGCGAGGGCCAGGGCGACGACCTGGGTGACGTTGAACAAGGTGTCGTAGAGGGCGAAGACGCGGCCCCGGGTCTCGTCGGTGATGTCCTGCTGGACGGCGGCGTCGACGCAGAGCTTGACCACCTGGCCCGCGAAGGAGATGCCGAAGGCGGCCACCAGGGTGGTCGCCTGGTGCAGGGGCAGGCCCAGGGTGACGATGACCACAGCCCCGAGCAGGAGCGCGCCCCGGGTGGTCCGCCGGGCGCCCAGCGCGCTCACGATGCGGGCGGTGGTCAGGCCTGCGAGCAGGATGCCCGCGCCGAACACGACCGCCACCTGCCCCAGGCCCGCCAGCCCGGCGTCGAACTCGAAGCGGACGAGCAGCACGACCAGCAGCAGGGCGGTGCCGAACGCGGCCCGGTGCGCCAGCAGCGCGACGAACCCGGCGAGCACGGTCGGGGTGCGCCAGGCCGCTCTGGCGCCGTCGAGCAGGCCGCGGGCGATCGCCAGGACGGTCTCCCTCGGCTCGTCGACCGCGTCCGGGCCCAGGGCGCCGACGGGGAAGCGGATCGCGAAGACCGCCGCGGCCACCGAGCCCACCACCGCGACGGCTGTTGTGGTGCCGGAGCCCACGTCGCCGTCACCGAAGACGGCGCGCAGGCCGACCGCGCAGGCCGCGCCGGTCACCGTGACCACCGAACCCAGGGTCGTGGCCAGCGCGTTCGCCTCCACCAGCACCCGGGGCGCCACGACGTGCGGCAGCGACGCCGACAGCCCGGACCCGACGAAGCGGCTGATGCCGATCACCAGCAGGGCCAGCACGAACAGCGCGGACGAGCCCACCGCGACCAGCAGCGCGGACACCAGCACCAGCAGACCGCGCAGCAGGTTCGCGACCACCAGCACCCGGCGGCGGTCCCAGCGGTCGAGCAGCGCGCCCGCGAACGGTCCGACGAGCGAGTAGGGCAGCAGCAGCGCGGTGAACCCGGCGGCGATGGCCAGCGGATCGGCCTCGCGCTCGGGGTTGAACAGCACGGCGCCGGCCAGCCCGGCCTGGAACAGCCCGTCGCCCCACTGCGCGGCGAAGCGGCTGAGCAGCAGTCGCCGGAAGCCCGCCCCGGCGAGCAGGGCTCGCGCCCCGACCCGGACGTGCCCGACGGTGCTCACGACGGGACAGCCTAGGGCGTGCCCGTGAAGGCCTGGGAAACCGGATTGGGCGGCCCCGGGGGACCGCCCAATCCGTGGTCGACACCCGGTCGCCTCACGGCGGTAGGCGCAACGTGGCTCCAGCCGAACGGTATTCCACGAAGGCTTGTGTTTGAGCCCGGGGGACACGGTGGTGCCGACCACCACTTCCAACGAGCGGGCCCCCGGAGTTGTTCCCGACTCGGCACGGCGGCTGCCCGGTCGGACGGTCCAGGTGGGATCATGTCCCCGTGCCCTCTGACACGGCGGTCGAGCCCGGGACGCTGCTCGTGGCGGCGCCCAGCCTGCTGGACTCCAACTTCCGCCGCACGGTGGTCTACGTCATCGACCACCGCGGCGAAGGCACCCTGGGCGTCGTCCTGAACCGCCCCAGCGAGGTGGCCGTCGACGACGTCCTGCCGACCTGGGGCCCGCACGTCAGCCAGCCCGGCTCGGTCTTCGTCGGCGGCCCGGTCGACCAGAAGACCGCGCTGTGCCTGGCCGCCATGCGCACCGGCGAGGACGCCTCGGGCATCAACGGCCTGATCGGCGTGCGCGGCCCGGTCGCCCTGGTGGACCTCGACGCCGACCCGGACGCCCTGGTCCCCAAGTTCCGCGGCATGCGCGTCTTCGCGGGCTACGCGGGCTGGGACGTCGGCCAGTTGTCCGGCGAGATCGACCGCGGCGACTGGATCGTGGTCCCGGCCCTGCCCAACGACGTGCTGGCCCCGGCCGAGGAGGACCTGTGGGGCCGCGTCCTGCGGCGGCAGGGGATGCCCCTCGCCCTGCTGGCCACCCACCCGAGCGACGTCCGGGACAACTAGACCGGCCTGCTCAGCCGCCACACGAGGTCGACGCGAGTCCCCGCCACCCCCTCCGGCGACACCGAGTCCCGCTCGACGGCCTCCGCCGTCACGACCGTCCAGCCGGGCGCGGTCAACACGGCGAGCACCCCGTCGAGCGTCGGGAACTCGACGTCAGGCCCATCGGCCATCCACGACGGCCACCCCCCGTGCATGACGACCAGCAACGTCCCACCCGGAGCCACCGCCGCCGCGGCCCGCCGCAGCACCCCGTCCCGGTCGAGCGCCACCGGCGACTGGAGGAACTGAGCGCTGACCAGGTCGTATCGCCCGTCCGGGAAGGTCTTCCCCAGCTCGTGCCGCTCCCACGCGACAAGACCGTCCACCCCGGCTCTCTCGGCGTGGTCGGCGGCGCGGCGCAAAGCGGTCATCGATATGTCGACCCCGGTCACCCGCCACCCCTGACCCGCCAGCCAGATCGCGTCACCGCCCTCGCCGCAGCCGAGGTCGAGCGCGTTGCCCGGCAGGAGTCCGGTGACCTCGCGGACGAGCAGGGGGTTGGGCTTGCCGCTGAACATCTGCGAGCTCTGGGAGTAGCGGTCTTCCCAGAAGAGCGTGGGGTCGGTAGTCATGGAATCAGCGTCACCCGCCCACGCCGGGGGCGCAAACAAACTTGCCGCTACAGCAACAGACCCGCTACCGGAGCCCCTGCTCGACAGCCCATTCCTCCAGCGCCGCCACAGCCTCGTCGTACTCCATGGGCCCCCGGTCGAGGCGCAGCTCCTTGAGGTGGCGCCAAGCCTGGCCCACCTGCGGTCCCGGGGCCAGCCCGAGGATCTTCATGATCTCGTTGCCGTCCAGGTCCGGCCGCACGCGCGCCAGGTCCTCCTCGGCCGCCAGCCGGGCGATGCGCTCTTCCAACCCGTCGTAGGTGCGCTGCAAAGCGCTCGCCTTTCGACGGTTGCGGGTGGTGCAGTCGGCGCGGACGAGCTTGTGCAGGCGGGGGAGCAGGTCCCCGGCGTCGGTGACGTAGCGGCGGACGGCGGAGTCGGTCCACTCCCCGTTGCCGTACCCGTGGAAGCGCAGGTGCAGGAAGACGAGCTGAGCGACGTCGCCGATCAGGTCCTTGGAGTAGCGCAGCGCGCGCAAGCGCTTGCGAACCATCTTCGCCCCCACCACCTCGTGGTGGTGGAAGCTGACCCCGCCCCCCTCGACATGCCTGCGGGTGTCCGGCTTGCCGATGTCGTGCAGCAGTGCGGCCAACCGCAGCACCAGGTCCGGTTCGGCGCCCGGCTCCTCCAGGTCGATGGCCTGTTCCAGGACGACCAGCGAGTGCTCGTAGACGTCCTTGTGCTGGTGGTGCTCGTCGATCTCCAAGCGCATCGCCGGGACCTCCGGCAGCACGTGGTCGGCCAGGCCGCTGTCGACCAGCAGCCCCACCGCGCGGCGCGGGTGCTTGCCGCACAGCAGCTTCGACAGCTCGACCTGCACCCGCTCCGGGGTGATCCGGGCGATCTCGCCGGACATCGCGCGCATCGCCTCGAGCACCCGCGGGGCCGGGGCCAGGTCGAGCTGGCTGGTGAAGCGGGCGGCGCGCATCATCCGCAGCGGGTCGTCGGAGAAGGACTCCTGCGGGGTCGCCGGGGTGTCCAGCAGGCCCTCGGCCAGGGCGGTCATGCCGTCGTGCGGGTCGATGAACCGCTTCGAGGCCAGGTCGACGGCCATGGCGTTGACCGTGAAGTCGCGCCGGACCAGGTCCTCCTCGACCGTGTCGCCGAAGCGGACCTCGGGGTTGCGGGTCACCCCGTCGTAGGCGTCGGAGCGGAAGGTCGTCACCTCGCAGACCTGGCCGCCCTTGCTGGCGCCGACGGTGCCGAACGCGATGCCGGTGTCCCAGACCGCCTCGCCCCACGGCTTGAGCAGCTTGAGGATCTGGTCGGGGCGGGCGTCGGTGGTGAAGTCCAGGTCGTTGCCGTGCAGCCTGCCGAGCACCGCGTCGCGGACGCTGCCGCCGACGAGGTAGAGCCGGTGACCGGCGCGGGCGAAGCGCTCCGCGAGGTCGTCGGCCACGGGGGACACGCGCAGCAGCTCCACCACCGCGTTCTGGGCTGCCGAGGTTCGGGACACGGTGTGCGAGCGTATCCGCCCGCCGCGCCCGGCCCGCACCGAGTCGCCCCGCGGCTGACCAGCGACGCCGCCGAGCCACGACGCGCATACCCCCGATCGCACTACCATCGGGGGTATGCCCCCGTCGTCCGGCAGGTCCCGCGGCTCCCGGTCCGGGCGCCGGTTCCGGCGCCGCGGCCGCGGGCTGACGACCGTCGACGAGACCTCGGCGGGCGGCTTGGTGATCGACACCGCCACCGACCGGGTAGCGCTGATCGGGCGGCTGGACCGCCGCGGGCGGCTGCTGTGGTCGCTGCCGAAGGGCCACATCGAGCCAGGTGAGACGCCGGAGCAGACCGCTGTGCGCGAGGTCCAGGAGGAGACCGGCATCGACGGCGAGGTCGTGCGCCCGCTCGGCACGATCGACTACTGGTTCGTCGCCGACGGGACCAAGCGCATCCACAAGACTGTCCACCACTTCCTGCTGGTGGCACACTCCTTCGAGCTGTCCGACGAGGACGTCGAGGTGACCGAGGTGGCCTGGGTCGATCTCGCCGAACTCGACACCCGCCTCGCGTACGCGGACGAGCGCCGTCTGGTCCGCAAAGCCCGCCAACTACTCTCCGAGCACCCACTGTCACCCGATCCGGTGGACTCGGATGGAGCGAACCTGTGAGTGAACGACTGCGCCGCACCGGCCTCGCGGTGCTCGCCGCGGTCCTGGTCGTGCTGGTCGCACCGCTGCCGCAGGCCGCGGCCGCGCAGCAGGAGGGTCGGCTGCGCGTCGACCTGGACCAGTTGTCGCCCCGCGTCGTCGACCTGGCCGCCACGTCCATCACGGTGACCGGCTCCATCACCAACACCGGCGACCGCCGGGTCTCCGACATCGAGGCCCGGTTGCAGCGCGGCGGTCCCCTGGAGGAGGAGAACGCGCTGCGCGCGGCCATCGACCAGCCGCAGCAGACCGACGCCATCAACCGCCCCCAGGTCAGCTCCACCTTCCAGTCCGTGGCAGGTGCCCTGGAACCGGGCGCGAGCACCCCGTTCTCCCTCACCGTCGCCCTCGGTCCCGACCGCGGCGCGCTGCGCCTGGACAAGCCGGGCGTCTACCCGGTCGCGCTCAACTTCAACGGCGTCCCGGAGTTCGGCCGCACCGAGCGGGTCGGCGCGCTGAGCACCCTGCTGCCCGTGCTGGCCGACGGGGCGGGCGGGCAGGTGCCGCCGCCCGCGCAGCCGAGCCGGGTCACCGTGCTCTGGCCGCTGGTCGACGACCGGCCGCGCCAGGTGCAGACCCCGCTCGACGGCGGCAGGCCGGTCTTCTCCGACGACGGCCTGTCCGCGTCCCTGTCCGGCGGGCGGCTGTTCAACCTGGTCGACTCCGTGCGCAAGGCGGCGACCGACAACGCCACCGTGCTGCGCTCGCTGTGCTTCGCCATCGACCCCGACCTGGTCGCCACCGTGCGCACGATGACCGAGGGCTACCAGGTCCGCACCCCCGACGGGCGGCTGGTGGAGGGCAGCGGCGGCCCGGCCGCGCAGTTCTGGCTGGACCGGGTCGCCGAGCTGGTCCGCGGCCAGTGCGTGGTGGCCATGCCGCACTCCGACGCCGACCTGTCCGCGCTGACCAGGGTGGGCGCGATCAGCCTGATGTCCGACGCGGTCGAGCTGGGCGCGGGCGTGCAGGAGGTGCTCGACGCCCGGCCGATGCCCGGGGTGGTCTGGCCCGTGCGCGGCACGCTCGACGACACCACGACCGGGCTGCTGTCCACGGTGCGCCGCACGACCGTGCTGGCCGAGTCCGGCAGGCTCACCGGCGCCCAGGGCCAGGCGCCCTACCGGCTCTCGGACAACCTCGACGCGGTGCCATACGACCAGCTCATCGCCCGGTCGCTGAGCCCGGTCAGCAGCCGCGACGACGCGGCGGTGAAGACCTCCTCGGTGCAGAACGGGCTGGCCACGCTGGTGTTCCGCAGCGTCCTGCGGCCCACCCCCGACCAGGCGCTGGTCGTCGCCCCGCCGCGCCGGTGGAACGCGGGCAGCGCCGAGCTCGCAGCCTTCCTGCAGACCGTCCAGGGCCTCGAGGAGCAGCAGTACGTGAGCGCCCTGAGCCTGCAATCGATGGTGGAGGGGCCGACCCAGGGCACGGCGACCGGGCTCTCCTACGACGTCGCCGACGCGGCCGCGGAGCTGCCGATGGCGGTGACCACGCGGATCGCCGAGAACGACCGCCTGCAGCGCGAGCTGGCCAACGACGTGCTGTTCGAGGACGACACCAGGCTGGTCGAGCCGAGCGCGCTGGTGCAGCCGCTGCGGGAGGGCCTCGTGCGGGCCTCCTCGACGGCGTGGCGCGGCACCCCGGACCGCGCGGCGGCGTTCGCCACCGCGGTGGAGAACCAGATGGCCGCGCTGCTGGGCCGGGTGACGGTGGTCGGGCCGACGATCCCGGTGTCACTGGCCTCGTCCAACAGCCCGATCCCCATCTTCATCAGCAACGACCTGCCCGTCGCCGTCCAGGCCAAGATCAACCTGGGTGGCTCGCCCGGCCTGCGCCCGGACGAGACGATGCTGGTCCGGGTGCCCGCCAAGGGCGGCATCCAGCGCTACCTGGACACCGAGGTGACCCGGTCCGGGAAGTTCAGCGTCGACGTGTGGCTGACCACCGAGGGCGGCACCCGGCTCAGCGCGACCTCCCGGGTTGACCTGAGCTCGACTTCGTACGGCAGCATCACCCTGGCGGTCACGTTCACGGCCGCGGGCGTGCTGGTGCTGCTCGTCGGTCTGCGGCTGTTCCGCAGGATCCGGGCGCGGCAGCGCGCCGCGGCGGAGACGGCCAGCGATCTCTAGGGGAACCAACAGGTGAGCACACCACCGAGGACGGACAGCGTGGCGGACGCGGCACCAGAGCGGGTCGATGTCGCCCAGCCGTCGCTGGCCAAGGCCAGCGGGTCGATGGCGATCGCCACGCTGGTCAGCCGCATCACCGGGTTCTTGTGGAAGATGGTCCTGGCCTGGGTAATGGCCATCGGCGTCATCACGGACTCGTTCACCGTGGCCAACACGATGCCCAACATCATCTTCGAGCTGCTGCTCGGCGGGGTGCTGGCCAGCGTCGTCGTACCGCTGCTGGTCCGCTCGCAGAAGGACCCCGACGGCGGCGCCGAGTACACCAACCGGCTGCTGACCGTCGGCCTCACCGCGCTGGCCATCGGCACCGTGATCGCCGTGGCCGCCGCGCCGCTGTTCACCTGGCTCTACATCGACGACTCCTCCGGCGAGGCCAACCCCGCCCTGGTCACCGCCCTCGCCTACCTGCTGCTGCCGGAGATCCTGTTCTACGGCCTGTTCGCGCTGCTCTCGGCGATCCTGCAGGCCAAGAACATCTTCGGCCCCACGGCGTGGGCCCCGGTGGTCAACAACCTGGTCATCATCGCCACCCTGCTGGTCTACGCGGTGCTGCCCGGCGAGATCAGCCTCGACCCCGTCCGGATGGGCGACGCGAAGCTGCTGACCCTCGGGATCGGCGTGACGCTGGGCATCATCGTGCAGTCGGCGATCCTCCTGCCCTTCCTGCGCAAGACCGGGTTCAAGTTCAAGTGGACCTGGGGCCTGGACTCGCGGCTCAAGGAGTTCGGCGGCCTCGGCCTGTGGGTGCTCGGCTACGTCGCGATCAGCCAGGTCGGCATGGTCGTCACCCAGCGCGTGCTCACCGGCGCGGCCGAGGGCGGCGCGTTCATCTACTCCAACGCCTGGCTGCTCTTCCAGCTCCCCTACGGCATCATCGGCGTCTCGCTGCTGACCGCGATCCTGCCCAGGATGAGCAAGTCCGCAGCCGACAACGACATCGCCAAGCTCGTCGACGACCTGTCGTTGGGCTCGCGGCTGTCCGCGGTGATGCTCGTGCCGATCAGCGCCGTGCTGACCGGGGTCGGCTCCGCGGTGGG
This sequence comes from Actinokineospora pegani, assembly GCF_009745975.1. Classification (GTDB taxonomy): domain Bacteria; phylum Actinomycetota; class Actinomycetes; order Mycobacteriales; family Pseudonocardiaceae; genus Actinokineospora; species Actinokineospora pegani. The sequence continues at coordinate 38,614 of NZ_WHOL01000074.1, forward strand.
CATCGCCCTGTTCAAAGCGGGCGCGACCAGCTTCGACAACGCCGAGCGGCTGGGCCTGGCCCTGGCGTTCTCCGCGTTCGGCCTGCTGCCCTACGCGCTGGTCATGCTGCAACTGCGGGTGTTCTACGCGATGAAGGACGCCAGGACGCCCACGCTGATCATGGTCGTGATGACCGTGGTGAAGATCCCGCTGATGTACCTCAGCGCCGCCGTGGTCGAACCCGACCAAGTGGTGATCAGCGTGATGTTGGTCAACTCGCTGACCTTCGTCGTCGGCGCCGTGCTCGGGCAGATGTGGCTCTGGGTGCGGCTGGGCAACCTGCACAGCAAGCGGGTCGTGCGGGTCATCTTGATCAGCGCCCTGGCCGGGCTGGTCGGGCTGGGCGTGAGCTGGCTGGTGCGCGCGTTCGCCCTGCCCGAGGTCGTCGGCATGGCGACCGCCTGGCTGGCGCTGGTGGTGCAGGGGCTCGTGGCGAGTCTGGTGGCCTTCGGCGTGCTGGCGCTGTTCAAGGTCCCCGAACTCACACCCGCCACGAGCAGGATCACCCGTCTGGTGCGCCGTCGCTGAACCGCTCCCCGGCGGCAGGCCCCCGACCTGCCGTAGTCTCGAAGCCAGGACGGCGTGGCGGAGAGAACGGTGACGACGAGACGGACCGAACACCCCCGGGGGGAAGAACCCGCCGGCCTGCGGGCCAAGGACGGTCTTCTCGTGCCCGGGGGAGTCGTGGGTGACGGCCGCTACCGGCTGCTCGCCCAGTTCGGCGTGGACAAGCGCGCCGCCGCCCAGCTCTGGCGGGCCCAGGACGGGCAACTGCGCCGCGACGTCGCGCTCACCCTGCTGATCGGCGACTCCGGCGACCACGCCGCTGCCACCGCCGCGCGCCGCACCCTCGAGCGCGCCGCGCACACCGCCCGCATCACCCACCACGGCCAGGCCCGCATCCTCGACGTGCTCGGCCCCGGCAACGGCATCGGCGTCGGCGAGGGCCTGCTCGGCATCATCGTCGCGGACTGGGCGCAGGGCACCGACCTCGTCGACGTCATCGCCGAGCACCCGCTGCCGCCCGCCACCGCCGCCCGGCTGCTCGAACCGCTGGCGGGCGCGGTCGAGGCCGCGCACCACCAGGGCCTGGTCCTCGGCGTCGACCACCCGCAGCGGGTGCGGGTCAGCGCCGAGAGCACGCTCAAGCTCGCCTTCCCCGGACCGCTGCCGCAGGCGTCGCTGTTCGACGACGTGCGCGGCCTCGGCGCGATCCTGTACTTGCTGCTCACCAGCCGGTGGCCGCTGCCGAACCCGCCAGCGGGCGTGGCCAGGGCGCCGATCGGTCCGGACGGCCGGGTCGTCGCGCCGCGGGCGATGTACGGCTACATCCCGCACGACCTGTCCGCCGCCGCCGTGCGCTGCCTCGACGACTCGCCGGGCGGCATCCGCACCGCGGCCGGGCTGATCCGCGTCCTCGAGCGGGCCAAGTCCATCCCCGACGTCACCCAGACCATCGCCGCGGTCGACGACGACGAGGAGGACTACCTCGACGACGACGGCGCCGTGTGGACCACCCGGCGCCCGAGCAACAACCGGTCCAAGCGGCGCAAGCTCGCCATCGGCGTCACCACCCTGGCCGTGGCCACCGTCGGCGTGCTGGCCTGGCTGGGCACCCAGCTCATCGGCTTCTTCGGCAGCGACGGCACCGCCGCGGGCGGTCCGGTGGCCGTGGCCCCGCCGCCGGGCGGCAACACCCCCAGTGCCCCAGCGCAGCCCGCCCCGCCCAAGCCCATCGACGCGGCCAACGTCCAGGTGTTCAACACCAAGGGCACCCCGGACAACCCGAAACGGGTCAACCGCGCGGTCGACGGCGACCCCGCCACGGGGTGGCGGACCGACAAGTACCAGAACCCGTTCCCGGCGCTCAAGCCCGGCGTGGGCATCATGGCCTCGTTCGCCGAGGCGGTGCCGTTCGCCGAGGTCGTCATCGACTCGCCCAGCCCCGGCACGGTCGTCGAGATCCGCAGCGCGCCCTCGGAGAAGCCCGACCTCGACGAGACCAAGGTGATCGGCAAGGCCACGCTGCAGGAGGGGCAGACCAAGCTGCAGCTCGACGCGGCCGAACCGACCCAGCACCTGCTGGTCTGGATCACCACCCTGGGCGAGGGCAACGTCTCCGAACTGGTCGAGATCGACTTCACCCGGACGGGCTGATCGCACCCGCAAACCCCTCTCGGTGCGGGTCACACCGCGCTCACCTCGACCGTTACCCTGTTCGCGTGACCGCCGCTGCCAGCTCGGACGCCGACCTCATCGCGGCGCACGCCGCAGGGGACCCGCGCGCTTTCGCGGAGATCGTGCGCCGCCACCGGGACCGGATGTGGGCTGTCGCGCTGCGCACGCTGCGCGACCCGGAGGAGGCGGCGGACGCGCTCCAGGAGGCGTTCATCTCGGCCTTCCGCGCCGCGGGCTCGTTCCGCGCGGAGTCCCAGGTCACGACGTGGCTGCACCGGATCGTGGTCAACGCCTGCCTGGACCGGGTGCGGCGCAGGCAGGCCCGCCCGACCGTCCCGCTGCCCGAGACAGGCCCTGGCGAGCCGGTCACGCCGCGCGACGCGATGTCCGAGCGGGAGACCAAGCTGGTGGTGCAGACCGCGCTGCGGGAGCTCTCGGATGACCAGCGCGTCCCGATCCTGCTCGTGGACGTCGAGGGGTACTCCGTCGCCGAGACCGCGAAGATGCTGGGCATCGCCGAGGGCACGGTCAAGAGCCGCTGCGCGCGGGGCCGGGCCAAGCTCGCGAAAGTTCTCGGGCATCTGCGGAACCCCGATGCAGATGCGAACGTCCCAGGTAGCGCTGTTGACGGAAGAGGTGTGCCGACCAGGCGCCAGCGGGAGGGACGATGACGGACGAGGTTCGGGGCGGTCGTGGCCCCTGGTCTGTCGACCTGCTGGCAGACCTGCACGCCGGGGTCCTCGACCCCGCGCAGAGCCAGCGGCTCTGGGCCCAGGTGAACACCGACCCGCAGGCGCGGGCGGTGCTCGACGCCCTGGAGTCGGTGCGCACCGGGCTAGGCGACCTGGGGGCCGCCCCGGTGGAGCCGATGCCCGCCCAGTTCTCCGCGCGCCTCGACGCCGCGCTCGAGGCTGAGGCCCGCCGGGCCTTCGGTGGCGGCGTGGCGGTGGCGCCACCGCAGAACGCCGGGCAGCAGCCGCTCCCGCAAACGTTTGCCCCCGTGGTCAGCCTGGATCAGGCGCGTCGGCGCAAAGGGCGGGTCGCGGCCTGGGCGGGCGGCCTGGTGACCGCCGCGGCAGCCGCTGTGGCGCTGGCCTTCGTCGTGCTGCCCAACACCACCGACGGCACCGCGGTGCCGCCCTCGGCCATGCTGCCCGGCGATCAGGGCCCCGGATCCGAGCGGCCGCTGGCCGTGGGCCGGGGCGACCTCGGCGCGGCCATCGGCAAGGTCGGCACCGACAAGGACTACGGCGCGCTCAGGGACCAGGCGGGCCTGGACCGCTGCCTGCGGGCCAACGACATCGACGCGACCACGGCGCAGGTCGTCGGCGTCAAGCCGGTGACGCTGGACGGCACCCCGGGCACGCTGGCGATCCTGCTGCCGCCGGGGGAGCTGGGCAAGCTGCAGGTCCTGGTGGTCAAGCCGGACTGCGCGCCGATCGCCAACGAGGTCATCGGCCGCTGAACCGGCGCGTGGCCCGGAACAACGCACCCCTACCATCGCGTTGACACCATCGCGGCCTGGGACACCCCAGACGCCTGTCATCGCGTTTTCAACGGAGGGGCCAGCATGGCTGCGGAAGCGGACCAGATCCGAAACCTGATCATCATCGGTTCCGGGCCTGCGGGGTACACGGCGGCCGTCTACGCCGCGCGGGCGCAGCTCAACCCGCTGGTCTTCGAGGGCTCGCAGTTCGGCGGCGCCCTGATGACCACGACCGAGGTCGAGAACTTCCCCGGCTTCCGCGACGGCATCATGGGCCCGGACCTGATGGAGCAGATGCGCGCCCAGGCCGAGCGCTTCGGTGCCGACCTGCGCGCCGAGGACGTCGACGAGGTCGACCTCACCGGCGAGGTCAAGCACGTGACCGTGAGCGGCGTGCGCCACTCGGCCCGCGCGGTCGTGCTGGCGATGGGCGCCGCGGCGCGCTACCTGAACGTGCCCGGTGAGCAGCGGCTGCTCGGCCGCGGCGTGTCCTCCTGCGCCACCTGCGACGGGTTCTTCTTCCGCGACCAGGACATCGCCGTGCTCGGCGGCGGCGACTCGGCGATGGAGGAGGCGACCTTCCTGACCCGCTTCGCCAAGTCGGTGACGATCGTGCACCGCCGCGAGGACTTCCGCGCCTCCAAGATCATGCTGGAGCGGGCCCGGGCCAACGACAAGATCCGCTGGCAGCTCAACTCCGAGGTGACCGAGGTGCTCGGGGAGCAGAAGGTCGCGAGCCTCAAGCTGCGCAGCACCGTCGACGGCACGGAGTCCGAGCTGCCCGTCAGCGGCTTCTTCCTGGCCATCGGGCACGACCCGCGCAGCGAGCTGGTCAAGGGCCAGGTCGAGGTGGACGGTGAGGGCTACGTCATCACCAAGCCGGGGTCGACCTGCACCAACCTCGACGGCGTGTTCGCCGCGGGCGACCTCGTCGACCACACCTACCGGCAGGCGATCACCGCCGCGGGCTCCGGCTGCTCGGCCGCGATCGACGCCGAGCGGTGGCTGGCCGAGCACGGCTCGGCGGCCGCCGAGTCGGCCCCTGAGCTGGTCGGCGGCGGCTACGGCACCACGACCGGCTGACGCGCCGAACACCGAGCAACCCTCGACCGGGGCCCGCACGTCCTCTCAGCGACGTGTGGGCCCCGCGCGTTGGACACGCCCCTTTCGGGTGGGCGCGGGGCAGACAGGGCACAATGGTGAGCCGTCAAGGATTCCGCGCCCAGCGCAGCAGTCGTGCGGGGCGCTCGACCGGAGAGCGAGGGTGCATGCGGGTACTCCGCCGCGGCGATGAGGGACCGGCCGTGGCCGAGGTGCGGTCCACGCTCGCCGCGTTGGGCCTGATGCCTCCGGCCGAAGGGCAGGCCGAGCCCGCCGTGTTCGACCCGGTCGTCGAGCACGCCATCCGCGCGTTCCAGCAGCAGCGGGGGCTGATCACCGACGGCCTGGTCGGACCGGCCACCTACCGCGCGCTGCGCGACGCGACCCACCAGCTCGGCGGCAGGCCGCTGGCCTACCTGGTCTCCGCCCCGCTCACCGGCGACGACGTGGTGACGCTGCAGGAACGGCTGCTGGAGCTGGGCTACGACGCGGGCCGCGCCAACGGCGTGTTCGGCCAGCAGACCGAACTCGCGCTGCGCATCTTCCAGCGCGACTACGGCCTCACCGTCGACGGCATCTGCGGCCCGGGGACCGTCCGCGCCCTGCGCCAGCTCTCCCCGCGCGCCAGCGGTGGCCGCCCGGTGCTGCTGCGCGAGCAGGAGCGGGTCCGCCGCTCCGGCCCCCGCCTGCGCGGCAAGCGCATCGTCATCGATCCCGGCCACGGCGGCGCCGACCAGGGCGTCGTCGTCAACGGGGTGCTCGAGCGGGACCTGATGTGGGACCTGGCGACCCGGCTCGAGGGCCGGATGGTCGCCACCGGCATGGAGGCGCTGCTCACCCGGGGCCCCGACCAGTGCCCGGACGAGGGCGAGCGCGCCCGCTTCGCCAACGACGCGGGCGCCGACCTGGTGCTCTCGCTGCACTCCGACGCCAACAGCTCCCCGCACGCCCAGGGCGTCGCCAGCTTCCACTTCGGCACCGCCAACCGGACCACCACCTCCAGCCTCGGTGAGGCCATGGCAGGCCTGGTCCAGCGCGAGCTGGTCAAGCGCACCAACCTGCGCGACTGCGGCGCCCACCCGAAGACGTGGGACCTGCTGCGGCTGACCCGCTGCCCGGCCGTGCGGATCGAGATCGGCTACCTCACCAACGCCGACGACCGCGCCCGGCTCAGCGACCCGCGCTTCCGCGACGTCATCGCCGAGGGCATCGTGGTCGCCGTGAAGCGCCTCTACCTGCTGGGGGAGAACGACCAGCCCACCGGCACCTTCACCTTCGCCGACGTGATGGCGCACGAGGTGCTGTCCAAGGGCTGAGGCCGCTCAGCCCCGCTGCAGGACGGGGCTGGCGGTGCTGACCGAGACGGTGTTCAGGAGCTGCTCCAAGGCGGCCTCGACGTCTTCCTTCCACGTGATGCCGGTGCGCAGGTCCAGGCGCAGACGGGGCCAGCGGGGGTGCTGGCGGACCGTCTTGAAGCCGACGCTGGTGAGGAAGTCGGCGGGCACGACGCAGGAGCGCTCCTCGTCCGGGTCGGCGTCGCCGAAGGCCTCGATGGCCTTGACGCCGCGCCGGGTGAGGTCCTTGGCGACCGCCTGCACCAGCATCCGGCCCAGCCCGCCGCCGCGGAACTCCGGCAGCACGTGGAAACCGGTCAGCACGACCGCGTCCGGGCTGATGGGGGAGGTGGGGAAGGCCGAGGCCCTGGGCACCGCGTTGGGCGGGGCGTAGAGGACGAAGCCGACCGGCAGCTTGTCGCTGTAGGCCACGCGGCCGCAGGAACCCCACTCGAGCAGGACGCTGGAGACCCAGGCCTCCTTCTCCAGCTCGGTGCTGCCGAATTCCTCGGCTTGCTCCTGCAGGTGCGGCGCCAGCTCCCAGTACACGCAGCCTCGGCAGTGCTTCGGCAGGTGCTCCAGGTTGTCCAGCGTGACGCCGACGACACGTCGCGACACCCAACCTCCTGTGCCTTGGACACCGTGGCCGCTTGACGCCGCCTGTCGCGGCTCCGGAGTGAAGATCACCGACGGCGAGTTACCCGCTCAACAATAGGACGGTGGCGGGTGCGCCGGTACCGGTAGGACCGAATATCGGAGGTAAGTCACCCCTCCGGTTACACTCGATTGGACCCTGAACAGCGACGGAGCCCCCGATGACGACGCCAGGACAGCCAGACAGAGCAGGCTCCCGGAGCCTGGACCCGCACCTGCGGCGCTACGCGGCGCGCGCGGCGGGGATGACCGCATCCGAGGTCAGGGCGCTGTTCGCGGTGGCGTCCCGGCCCGAGGTGGTCTCGCTGGCGGGCGGGATGCCCAACCTGGCGGCGCTGCCGCTGGAGTCGCTGTCCGACCAGGTCGGCCAGATCATCGCCGAGGAGGGGCTCACCGCCCTGCAGTACGGCTCGGCGCACGGCGTCCCGCGGCTGCGCGAGCAGATCTGCGAGGTCATGGCCCTGGAGGGCATCACCGGCCACCCGGACGACCTGGTCGTGACGGTGGGCTCGCAGATGGCCCTGGACCTGGTCACCCGCATCTTCTGCGACCCGGGCGACATCGTGCTGGCCGAGGGCCCGTCGTACGTCGGCGCGCTGGGGACCTTCGCGTCGTACCAGTGCGAGGTCCGGCACGTGGTGATGGACGAGCACGGCCTCGTCCCCGCCGCGCTGCGCGAGGCGCTGGACCAGGCCGCGAAGGCCGGGCGCCGGGTGAAGTTCCTCTACACGATCCCGAACTTCAACAACCCCGCAGGCGTGACGATGGCCGTCGAGCGGCGCTCCGAGGTGCTCGACATCTGCGCCGCGCACGACGTCATGGTGGTCGAGGACAACCCGTACGGCCTGCTCGGCTTCGACGGCCAGATCTACCCGGCGCTGCGCTCGATGGACCGCGACAACGTCATCTACCTGGGGTCGTTCTCCAAGACCTTCGCCTCCGGCCTGCGGGTCGGCTGGGCGCTGGCCCCGCACGCGGTCCGGGAGAAGCTGGTCCTGGCCGCTGAGTCGGCGGCCCTGTGCGCGCCGACGCTCAACCAGATGATCGTGTCCCGGTACCTGGCCACGCACGACTGGAAGGGCCAGATCAAGTCCTTCCAGACCATGTACCGCGAGCGCCGCGACGCGCTGATCTCCGGCCTGGAGCAGCACATGCCCGCCGGGTGCACGTGGACCAACCCCGACGGCGGCTTCTTCGTCTGGATGACCGTCCCGGAGGGCGTGGACACCAAGGCGATGCAGCCGCGCGCGGTCACCGCCCGGGTGGCGTACGTGCCGGGCACCGGCTTCTACGCCGACGGGTTCGGCAGCCGCCAGATGCGCCTGTCGTTCTGCTACCCGCCGCCGGAGCGCATCTCCGAGGGCGTGCGGCGGCTGGCGGTCGTGCTGGCGCAGGAGATCGACCTGCTCAACACCTTCGGGCCGACCACGAGCCGCTCGCTGAGCGGGCCGCAGACGCCTTCCCCCGACACGGCCTGAGCGCGGCGGCGGGGTACCGTCCGGTGCCCGTCCGCTGAACCACCGCTAGGAGTGCGCCGTGTCCGACCACTGGGTTGCCGTGCTGGCCGGGGGCCTGTCCCACGAGCGCGACGTGTCGCTGCGCTCGGGCCGCCGGGTGTCGGCCGCGCTGCGCTCGGTCGGGATCACGGTGGAGGAGTGGGACGCCGACGCGTCGCTGCTGCCCCGGCTGCGCGACTCGCGCCCGGACGCCGTGGTCATCGCCCTGCACGGCGGCGAGGGGGAGAACGGGTCGATCCAGACCGTCCTCGACCTGATGGGCGTGCCGTACGTGGGCGCCGGGGTCGACGCGTGCCGCCGGGCGTGGGACAAGCCGTCGGCCAAGGCGGAGCTGCGCCGGGCCGGGCTGCTGACCCCGGACTGGGTCGTGCTGCCGCACCAGGCGTTCCGGGAGCTGGGGGCGCGGCCGGTGCTGGATTCGATGGTCGAGCGGCTCGGGCTGCCGATGATGCTCAAGCCCGACCAGGGCGGCTCGGCGCTGGGCGCGCAGGTCGTGCGCGAGGCGGCGGAGCTGCCCACGGCGATGGTGGGTTGCCTGGCCTACAGCGACTCGGTGCTGGCCGAGCGCTACGTCGCCGGGGTGGAGGTGGCGGTGACGGTCATCGAGGACCAGGACGGCCCGCGCGCGCTGCCCGCCGTGGAGATCACGCCCGCGTCCGGCGTCTACGACTACACCGCCCGCTACACCGCCGGGCTCACGACCTTCCACACCCCGGCGCGCCTGGCGCCGCCGGTGGCCGAGGCGGTCGCGGACCTGGCCGTGTCGGCGCACCGGTTGCTCGGGTTGCGGGACGTGTCCCGCACCGACGCCGTTGTCGACGCCGACGGTGCGGTCCACTTCCTCGAGGTGAACGTCTCCCCGGGGCTGACCGAGACCTCGCTGGTGCCGATGGCGTTCGAGGCGGCCGGTCTGTCCTTCGGGGAGACCTACGCGGAGCTCGTCGAGCGGGCCATCAGCCGCTCACTTTGAGCAATTTCCCGACACGCACAGCAATCGTCACCGTGACATAAGACCCCGGTGTGATGCCATGCGGCCGTTTCATGTCTGATTTGCCCCTTTGTCGGACATCATCTCGACGATGCGCTCCAGGTCGTCGACCGACCCGAACTCGACCACGATGCGGCCCTTGCGGCGGCCCAACTCGACCTTGACCCTGGTGTCGAACTTGTCGGAGAGCCGCTCGGCGACCGCCTGGAGGCCGGGCGCCTGCATCGGCTTGCGCGGGGCGACCTTCGGCTTGGCCGGGGCGGCGCCCTTCGCCAGGGTCACCGCCTCCTCGGTCGCGCGCACCGACAACCCCTCGGCGACGATGCGCGTGGCCAACTCCTCCTGCGCCCCCGCGTCGTCCAGACCGAGCAGCGCGCGGGCGTGCCCGGCCGAGAGCACCCCGGCCGCGACCCGGCGCTGCACGGGGAGGGGGAGCTTGAGCAGCCGGATGGTGTTGGTGATGACCGGCCTGCTGCGGCCGATCCGCCCGGCGAGCTCCTCGTGCGTCACGGCGAACTCGTCGAGCAACTGCTGGTAGGCCGCCGCCTCCTCCAGCGGGTTGAGCTGGACGCGGTGGATGTTCTCCAGCAGGGCGTCGCGCAGCATGGCGTCGTCGGCGGTCTGCCGCACGATCGCCGGGATGCGCTCGAGCCCGGCCTGCTGCGAGGCGCGCAGCCGCCGCTCGCCCATGACGAGTTCGAAGGTGTCGCCGCCGAGCTCGCGCACCACGATCGGCTGCATGAGGCCGAACTCGCGGATGGAGTGCTCCAGCTCGCTGAGCGCCTCCTCGTCGAAGACCTGCCGGGGCTGCTTCGGGTTCGCCGTGATCGCCGAGATCGGGATCTCCCGGTAGACCGCGCCCGCGACGTGCTGCGGCTCCGGTTCGACCGCGACGGCGGGGGATGAGGTGGGCGACGGCCTCGGCAGCGTGCGCCCGGCCGGGGCGGGCTGGCCGGTGTCGCCGCCGCCCGTCGGTGGACCTTGGGGGATGAGCGCGGCGAGACCGCGGCCCAGTCCTCCCTTGCGTCCGGCAGGTCCACTCATCAGTGCCTCTCCGCTCCTCGTTCGGCAACCTCGCGCGCGGCGTCCAAGTAGCTCAGGGAGCCGCGGGAGCCCGGGTCGTAGGCGAGCACGGTCTGCCCGTAGCCGGGTGCCTCGGAGACCTTCACGCTGCGCGGGATGACGGTCCGCAGCACCGTGTCGCCGAAGTGGTGGCGCACCTCGGTGGTCACCTGGTCGGCGAGCTTGGTGCGACCGTCGTACATGGTGAGCAGGATGGTGGAGACCACCAGGGAGCGGTTCAGGTGCGCCTGCACCAGCTCGATGTTGCGCAGTAGCTGACTGAGCCCCTCCAGCGCGTAGTACTCGCACTGGATCGGGATGAGCACCTCCTGCGCGGCGACCATCGCGTTCACCGTGAGCAGCCCGAGCGAGGGCGGGCAGTCGATGAAGACGTAGTCCGGGTTCAGCTCGTCGAGCGCCTCGTCGGTCAGCGCCTCCTTGAGCCGTGCCTCCCGGTTCTCCATGGAGACCAACTCGATCTCCACACCGGCGAGGTCGATCGTCGCGGGCACGCAGAACAGGTTGTCCGACTGGTCGCTCACGGCGGCGGCGTCGGCGAGGGTCAGCTCGCCGAGCAGCACCTCGTAGATCGACGGCGTGCCGGACCGGTGCTCGATCCCGAGCGCGGTGCTGGCGTTGCCCTGCGGGTCGAGGTCGATGACGAGCACCTTGAGCCCGTGCATCGCCAGCGCCGCCGCCAGGTTCACCGTGCTGGTCGTCTTGCCGACGCCGCCCTTCTGGTTGGCGACGGTCAGCACGCGGCGGTGGGTGGGGCGGGGGAACATCCGGTCGGGGTGCTTGAGCCGGGTGGCGCGCGCCGCCTCCTCGGCGATCGGCGTCCAGCCCGAGACGGCGTTGGGGGAGGGCTGGTCCATCATCAGCACCCCCCACTCAGTTTCACGTGGAACATCATGGCTCCGATCTCAAGCTCGGTGTGCACGCTGATCCCTTCTGGTCCGCCCAGGCCGTTCGCGCCTGCCCGCGGACTTCACACGTTCGATGACGACCACGGTCGTCGGTTCGTCGAGCTGAGCGCCGCAGGTCTCGACCCGGGCCTTGCCGCCGCCCAACCTGGAGATGGCCACCTGGTCCCGCTCGATCTCCTCGGCCGCACTGGCCCCCTTCAGCGCCACCAGGCTGCCGCCTTCGCGGAGCAGCGGAAGGCACCACCCGGAGAGCTTGGCCAGCGGGGCGACCGCGCGGGCGGTGACCACGTCGGCTCCCGCCACCTCGTCACGCACGGCGCGCTCCTCCGCGCGCCCCCGAACCACGCTGACCGTCGACAGGCCCAGAGTCTCCACGACCTCGTCCAGCCACGCCACCCGCCGAGCCATCGGCTCCACCAACGTCACCTCCAGGTCCGGCCGGGCGATCGCCAGCGGGACACCGGGCAACCCGGCCCCCGACCCGACGTCGACCACCCGAACCCCCTCGGGCACCCGCTCCTCCAGCACCGCCGAGTTCAGCACGTGCCGTCCCCACAGCCGCTCGACCTCACGCGGTCCGATCAGTCCCCGCTCCACGCCGTGCGCAGTCAGCAGCCGGACGAACTCCACGGCGAGCCCCACCCGCTCCCCGAAGACCGCCCCGGCGACCGAGGGCACCTCCACCGGCTCAACCTCGGTCATGCCAACCCCACTCCATGTTCCACGTGAAACCCGCTCGCCCATTGTTGCCCATAACCCAGAGTGGAGACCCCCAACCCGCCCGCACCCGGTTCCACGTGAAACCGGCTGGACAGTTCCACGTGAAACACAAAGCGGGCCTCCCCCTGACGAAAGGGGAGGCCCGCTCGGAAGCTCGTCGCACTACTGCGGGAAGACGACCACGCGCCTGCGCGGGTCTTCGCCCTCGCTCTCGCTGTGCACGCCCGACACGGTCGCCACCGCGTCGTGGACCACCTTGCGCTCGAAGGGGGTCATGGGCTGGAGGCGGGCGCGCTCGCCGGTTTCGAGGACCTTCTTGGCGGTCGCGCGACCGAGGTCGGACAGCTCGTCCCGGCGGTCGGCGCGCCAGCCCGCGATGTCGAGCATCAGTCTGCTGCGGGTGCCCGTCTCCTGCTGGACGGCGAGGCGGGTCAGCTCCTGCAGCGCCTCGAGCACGTTGCCGCGGGGACCGACGAGCTTCTCCAGGTCCTCGCCGCCGTCGATGCTCACGACCGCCCGGCTGGCTTCGACATCGAGGTCGATGTCGCCGTCGTAGTCGAGGACGTCGAGGAGGCGCTCCAGGTAGTCGCCTGCGATGTCGCCCTCCTGGACCAACAGCTCCTCGGTGGTCGGGCCGCTGCGCGCGTCAGCGTCCGTGGTGCCCTCGGCCTGGTCGGTCGCCACCTGGTCGGTCGCTTCCTGCACCGTCTCCGGCACGGTTTCTCCTCTCCGGGTCGGACCGCGTCAGCGGTTCTTCCGACCCGACTTCTTGCTGCGGGATCGGTCCGTCATCAGACCGGGAACCTGGGGGTCGCTCGACGCGTTCCGCTCGGCGGCGCTGTCGGTGGACTCGCCCTGCCCCTCGATGGGGGAGGAGGGCTGCTTCGAAGCCTGTGCCTTCTGGCCGGGCTGCGGCTTCTGACCGGGCTGGGGCTTCTGACCGGTCCTGGGCTTCTGCCCCGGCTTGGGCGCGGCGGCGGTGCGCTTGGCGAGCGCGGCCTCCTTGGCGGCGGCCTCCTCGGCGTCGATCTTCTTGTAGACGAAGCGCTGCTGCCAGAGGGTCCAGCTGTTGTTGCTCAGCCAGTACATGATCAGACCGATGGGGAAGAAGAAGCCACCGACGAGCACACCCAGCGGGAAGATGTAGAGCGTCAGCTTGTTCATGATCGCGGTCTGCGGGGTGGCGGCGTCCGGGTTCTGCCTGCCGACCGAGTGGCGCGCGGTCAGGTGGGTCAGCGCGCTGGCGGCGATCATCAGCGGGATGGCCACGGCGATGATCGCACCGCGCGAGACCTCGAAGCCGTTGATGTTCAGCTCGGCGGCGGGCTGGGTGATGTAGTTGCCCAAGCGGGCGCCGAGCAGGTTGGCGTCGATGTAGGACGAGACGCCCTGCTCGTCGAAGAAGTAGTTCTCGGTCTTGCCCGGCTTGAACTCGCGCAGCACGTGGAACAGGCCGATGAAGACCGGGATCTGCAGCAGCATCGGCAGGCAGCCGCCCAGCGGGTTGACGCCGTGCTGCGACTGAAGCTTCTGCATCTCCTGCGCGAGCTTCTGCTTGTCGTTGGCGTACTTCTTCTGGAGCTTCTTGATCTCCGGCGCGAACTCCTGCATCTTCTTCATGGAGCGCACCTGGTTGACCATGGGCTTGAACATCAGCGCGCGCAGCGTGAAGACCAGGAACACGATGCCCAGCGCCCACGAGATGGCGCTCGACTCACCGAAGACGTGGCCGAAGACCCAGTGCCAACACCAGAGGATGAAGGACACCGGGTAGTAGATGAAATCGAGCACGGACTACTCCTCGGTGGCTGATCGGTCTGCCGGGCTGCTGTTCTTCCCGGGATCGGTCTTGGTTGTCCTCGGCGGGACGGGATCGAGCCCGCCGGGGTGCCAGGGCCCGCACCGCAGCAGTCTGCGCACGGCGAGCCAGACGCCGCGCAGCGCGCCGTGGACGGTGATCGCCTCGACGGCGTAGGTGCTGCAACTGGGGTAGAAGCGGCAGGCGGGCGGCAGGTACGGCGAGATCCACCTGCGGTAGCCGTGCACCGGGAGTAGCAGGACGCGGGCGACCAGCCCGGGGCGCGCGGGCGCGTCCCCGCGGTCGTCCACCGCTGTGCCGTCGTTCACGCCCCACCGCCAGTCCGCGGATCGGTGCCACCGGCCGCCAGGCCGAGCCTGCGCAGCGCGGCGTCGAAGTCGCGGCCGAGCTCGGCGCTGCTCGCGGCGGCCGCCATCGGAAGTGCCCGCACGACCAACGCGCTCCCCGCGGGGAGAGTTCCGAGCCGGTCGCGGACGACGTGCCGGAGCCTGCGGGAGACCCGGTGGCGGACCACCGAGTTGCCCACCGCCTTGCTCACGACGAAACCGACCCTCGGCGCCCCGGAGGTCCGGTGCGCGCGGGGGTCGGCTTCGGGTACTGGAGTGCTCACCGGCGCCTGGCTTCCCTGCGACAAGGCGTGCAGCACGAGCCTCGGACGGCCCGCACGACGGCCACGCCTGGTCACCGTGCGGAAGTCCGCGCCGCTGGTCAGCCGAGAGGCCGCGGGGAGCACGGCGGCGGCTGGATCAGGCCGACAGCTTGCTGCGGCCCTGGCGGCGGCGGGCAGCGACGATCGCGCGACCGGCGCGGGTGCGCATGCGCAGGCGGAAGCCGTGCGTCTTGGCGCGGCGGCGGTTGTTCGGCTGGAAGGTGCGCTTGCTCACGAGTCTGTCTCCCGGTCTGGCTGGACTGGCTTGAGTCTCCACGGCCCCCTGCCGGTGCGTGGCCGCCGGTGGCCGCAGCCCGGTCGCTTTGCACGACGGGCACGCGGAACCCACCCGCCGCAAGCGGGAGACCTTATGAGGGTACGCACCGCCCCGCCCGGCACCAAACCGGGGTCCGCCGAGCGGGGCGGCGCCTTGTGGCGGCAGGGCTGCGTTGTTACGGTGCGGACCCTTGGCCGACGGGGGGGCGGGAGCCCTGCCGGGCGGCCGCAGCCGAGCCCCTGAGTACCGTGGAGCACCCGCGTGGCGCGCTTCCTGGGGTTCGCCGTACCTTCGTGCCCGCAGAACAGTGCACAGATGTGGACAAACCTGTGGATGCCCGTTTGACGGCGCCGGTCACCCGGGTCAGCCTTGGCGATGAGCGCATGAGGGGAGGGGAGCGGCGGTGTCCGAGCACCAGGTGAACCTGGGTGTCGTGTGGGAACAGGTCGTGCGGGAGCTCTCCGCCGGGACCCTGTCGCCCTCGCAGCGGGCGTGGATGCGGATGACCCGCCCCATCGGCCTGTTGGACGGGACCGCGCTGCTGTCCGCGCCGAGCGACTTCGCCAAGGAGGCGATCGAGCGCGCGCTGCGCGAGCCGATCACCGCCGCGCTCTCGCGCCGCCTCGGCCGGGTCGTGTCGCTGGCGGTCAAGGTCGACGTCGCGCCCGCGCCCAGCGCCAGGCCCGCGCCGCCCGCCCCGGCCCAGACCGCGGTCATGCCGCCGCTGGGCATCGACGGCGACACCGTCACCATCCCGGCCGAGGTCGCCGCCGGGGGCACCCCGCCGGGTCTGCCCGAGCCGCTCCCGCTCGACGACGACGACTCCGAGGAAGTGGACGAGGAGCGCGACGGGCTCGCGGCCGTCCACGAGATCTGGCCGACCTTCACCGGCCAGCCACCGGAGACCGGGCAGCCGTTCACCGCGCCCGCCCAGCCGCAGACGTCCAAGACGCGGCTGAACGAGAAGTACAACTTCGACACCTTCGTCATCGGCGCGTCGAACCGGTTCGCGCACGCGGCGTCGGTCGCTGTCGCCGAGGCCCCGGCCAGGGCGTACAACCCGCTGTTCATCTGGGGCGAGTCGGGTCTGGGCAAGACCCACCTGCTGCACGCGGTCGGGCACTACGCGCAGCGCCTGTTCCCCGGGATGCGGGTGCGGTACGTCTCGACCGAGGAGTTCACCAACGACTTCATCAACTCGCTGCGCGACGACCGCAAGGTGGCCTTCCAGCGCCGCTACCGCGACATCGACGTGCTGCTGGTCGACGACATCCAGTTCCTCGAGGGCAAGGAAGGCACCCAGGAGGAGTTCTTCCACACCTTCAACACCCTGCACAACTCGAACAAGCAGATCGTCGTCTCCTCCGACCGGCCGCCCAAGCGGCTGGAGACGCTGGAGGACCGGCTGCGCACCCGGTTCGAGTGGGGCCTGATCACCGACATCCAGCCGCCCGAGCTGGAGACGCGCATCGCCATCCTGCGCAAGAAGGCCGCCCAGGACCGGCTCGCCGCCCCCGCCGAGGTGCTGGAGTTCATCGCCGCCCGGGTCGAGGCCAACATCCGCGAACTCGAGGGCGCCCTGATCCGGGTGACCGCGTTCGCCTCCCTCAACCGCCAGCCGGTCGACGTCGCCCTGGCCGAGATCGTCCTGCGCGACCTGATCGCCGACTCCCAGGCCCCCGAGATCAGCGTCACCACGATCATGGGCGTCACCGCCGAGTACTTCGGGGTGAAGATCGACGACCTCTGCGGCCCCGGCAAGACCAAGGCGCTGGCCCAGGCCCGGCAGATCTCGATGTACCTGTGCCGCGAGCTCACCGACCTGTCCCTGCCCAAGATCGGCCAGACCTTCGGCGGCCGCGACCACACCACGGTCATGCACGCCGACAAGAAGATCCGCAAGGAAATGGCCGAACGGCGCCGCGTGTACGACCAGGTCCAAGAGCTGACCACCCGCATCAAGCAGCGCGCCCGCGGCTGACCGCCCCGGCACCGCACCCCGGTGTCCCACGCTGCCCGGTTCACGCCGGTCCTGAGCGTTATTGGGGCGGTGGAGCACCCTCCACCGCCCCAATAACCAGGCGCTCGGCCCCGAACCCGCTGATCCCGTGACCCGGGCTCAGCACCCCCGCCCCTCGCCAGGTCCTGGCGGGGGGCGACTTTATTGCCACGGGGGACGCCCCTCCCCACGCCCAGAAAACTCGGCCTCCCCGCGAACTCGCGCCATCCCGCCCCACCGGAAACCCCACCCTCCCGACACGGCCACGCCCCGCCGCCGGCACGCTGTGCACGGCGCACGGCACCAGGTGGAGCCGACCAGCCGACCCACTCGCGCTCGATTCATATTGCTCCAGGGCGGGCCACTCCCCACCCGCAGAAAGAACCGGGCCTCCGGCGCGCTGCGCGCCAAGTCCAGCACCCGGCAGAGCCGACCGGGCCGCCTGCCCGCGCCCGAGAGTTATTGCCCCAGGGGATGGGCCTCCCCACTCGCAAAAAAATTCGTCGCCGGTCGGGCCGCGGTCGGTCTCCTGGTCCCGATCGGATGCCCCGGACCACGCGCAAAGCCGGACCTGCTGTCACGACCGCGAGCTGCCGCCGGCACGCTGTGCGCAGGACCCGGCACCAAGTGGAGCTGATCAGTCGCTCCGCACGCGCGCGCCCCTTATTGGCGCGGGGGACAGCGCTCCCCACACCCAGGAAACTCGACCACCCGGCCGGGCGGGCAGCGCGGGCCGGCACGCTGTGCATGGCGCCCGGAACACCCGGCCACGCCGCCGAGCCCCACCGGTTTATTGCTGGTGGGGAGGCTCATCCCCACCAGCAATAAGTTCGCCGTCGCCCGGGGTGCCGACTGGTGCCCGACCAGCGGCCGGCACGCTTGGCGAGTCCCGAAATGGTCGCGGTCACCCGCTTGACCTGTCACACCGCGGACGTCGGTCGCCGCCCGCCACCGCAGTTGTTATTGCCGACGTGGACGACCCCCCTCGCCAGCAATAAACCCCGTCGCTCAGCGCACGTCCCGTGCCGCCCGTCTTACTGACGCCGTGCAGCGGTCAGCGCAGCCCCAGAAAAGTTCGCCCGCCCCGGCCGGGGCGGGCTCCGGGATGGGCAGACAGGGGCACCGAGACGGGTGTGGGGACCGCTCCGCCGGGGTAGAAAACCGTTGGCAGCGCTGGGAATGGGTGGTCTCGGTCACCGAAACAGGGGAGTTTGCCTGTGCATAACCCTGTGGGCGGTTGCGTCGTAGCCTGTTGGCAACTTGGCCAACTTCTGGGGATGGAGATGTGGACAACTCGGCCGCCCTGTGGACAGATCAAGCCTGTGGATAACTCCTCCACAGACCGGTCACTTTGTCCACAACTTGTCCACAGGGGTTATCCACATGGGGACAGGGGCTCCGACCTGCTGATACAGCAGTTATCCACACAATCCACAGCCCCTACTGTTACTACTATCTTTTCTCTCTTCCAGAAGAATAAAAGCTAGAAATAAGCGGGCTGTGGATCTGTGGACCAGCGGCGGTCGGGCAGCGGCTGGAGCAGTGGGCGCAGTGGCTCCCGAGGTGACGGGCGGGCTGGGCACGCTCTACGGTTGGGCCCTACAGCGTGGACAGCCCGACCGGTCCGATGGCGCGACACGGTGCGCCCTGCTGGCGGTGGTCGGGCCTGGAAAGGACTCCCATGAAGATCCGCGTCGAGCGCGACGGCCTCGCCGACGCCGTTGCCTGGGTCGCCCGCAGCCTCCCGTCCCGGCCACCGGTCCCCGTCCTCGGCGGGGTTCTGCTCGACGCCGGGTCAGCCGAGGGCGAGGCGGAGGGCCTGACGGTCTCCGGTTTCGACTACGAGGTCTCGGCCACGGTCGGCGTCCCCGCGACGATCGCCGACGGCGGCCGGACCCTGGTCTCGGGCAGGCTGCTGGCCGACATCACCAAGTCGCTGCCCAACCAACCGGTCGAGATCTCCGTCGACGGGTCGCGGGTGGCCATCTCCTGCGGCAGCGCCAAGTTCAGCCTGCCGACCATGCCGGTCGACGACTACCCGCAACTGCCCGCGATGCCCCAGCACGCCGGGGAGCTCGCGGGCGAGGTCTTCGGCCAGGCGGTCAGCCAGGTGGCGGTCGCGGCGGGCAAGGACGACACGCTGCCGATGCTCACCGGCGTCCGGGTCGAGATCACCGGGGAGAAGCTGACCTTGGTCGCGACCGACCGGTTCCGGCTGGCGATGCGCGAGTTCGAGTGGAAGAACTCCGGCGACGTCGAGGACGCCGCCGTGCTCGTGCCCGCCCGCACCCTGGCCGACGCGGCCAAGGCGCTGGGCAGCGCGGGGCGCTCAGTGGAGCTGGCGCTCTCGCCGACCGACGGCCTGCTCGGCCTGTCCGGCTCCGGGCGCCGCACGACCAGCCGCCTGCTCGACGCGGAGTTCCCGCGCTACCGGCAGCTCCTGCCCAGCGAGCAGACCTCCGCGGCGATCATCGGCGTCGCCCCGCTCGTCGAGGCCATCAAGCGCGTGTCGCTGGTGGCCGAGCGGGGAACCCAGGTCCGGCTGGAGTTCGCCGACGGCGTGCTCCGCCTGTCCGCGGGTGGCGACGACGAGGGGAGCGCGGAGGAGGAGCTGGCGGTGGACTTCACCGGCGAGCCGGTGACGATCGCGTTCAACCCCGGCTACCTGCAGGACGGTCTGGCCGCGCTGCACTCCGACCGCGCCGAGCTGTCGTTCACCACCCCGAACCGGCCCGCGCTGATCAAGCCGGTCGGCGCGGAGGGCGAGGTCACCCCCGGCTACCTCTACCTGTTGATGCCGGTGCGCCTGCCAGGCTGATCGCCGGCACACCACGAGGATGGAGACAAACGTGCAGCTCGGACTGGTCGGCTTGGGCAAGATGGGCTTCAACATGCGCGAGCGCTTGCGCAAGGGAGGCCAAGAGGTCGTCGGCTACGACCGAAACCCCGACGTGAGCGACGCGGAATCCCTGGCCGACCTGGTCAGCAAGCTCGAGGCGCCGCGCGTGGTGTGGGTGATGGTCCCCGCCGGGGAGGCCACCCGGGCCACCGTGGCCGAGCTCCACGACCTGCTCAGCGAGGGCGACCTGGTCATCGACGGCGGCAACTCCCGCTACACCGAGGACAGGGTCAACGCCGACCTGCTCGCGGCCAAGGGCATCGGCTACCTCGACTGCGGGGTGTCCGGCGGGGTCTGGGGCAAGGACAACGGCTACGGCCTGATGGTCGGCGGCGACGCCGAGCACGTCGAGCGGGCAATGCCGATCTTCGACGCGCTGCGCCCGGAGGGGCCGCGCGACGAGGGCTTCGCGCACGCGGGCAGCACCGGCGCGGGCCACTACGCGAAGATGGTGCACAACGGCATCGAGTACGGCCTGATGCAGGCCTACGCCGAGGGCTTCGAGCTGCTGGAGGCCGCCAACGAGGTCACCGACGTCGCGGCCACCTTCAAGGCCTGGACCCGGGGCACGGTCGTGCGCTCCTGGCTGCTCGACCTGCTGGTCAAGGCGCTGGAGGAGGACAAGGGCCTGAGCCAGCTCTCCGGCTACGTCGAGGACTCCGGCGAGGGCCGGTGGACCGTCGAAGAGGCGGTCCGCCACTCGGTGCCCGCGCCGGTGATCTCCGCGGCGCTGTTCGCCCGGTTCGCCTCGCGCCAGGACAACTCGCCCGCGATGAAGGCCGTCGCCGCGCTGCGCAACCAGTTCGGCGGGCACGCCGTGCACAAGGCGGGCCCGAGCTCGGGCACCGGCGCGACCCCCGAGTAGTGCACGTCCGGCACCTGCAGGTCGTCGACTTCCGCTCCTGGGAGCAGGCCGACCTGGAGCTCGAGCCAGGGGCGTCGGTGCTGGTCGGGCGCAACGGCCAGGGCAAGACGAACCTGGTCGAGGCGATCGGCTACGTGGCGACCCTGGGATCGCACCGGGTCGCCACCGACGCGCCGCTGGTCCGCCTCGGCGCGCAGCAGGCGATCATCCGCACGGCGGTGGTCAACGACGGCCGGGAGCTCACCGTCGAGTTGCAGATCACCCCGGGCAAGGCCAACCGGGCGCGGGTCAACCGCGGCCCGGTGCCCCGGCCCCGCGACGTGCTGGGCATCCTGCGCACCGTCCTGTTCGCGCCGGAGGACTTGGCCCTCGTCCGCGGCGACCCGGGGGAGCGGCGCCGGTTCCTCGACGACCTGCTGGTGCTGCGCGCGCCCCGGTACGCCGGTGTGCGCGCGGACTACGACCGGGTGCTCAAGCAGCGAAACGCCCTGCTCAAGAGCGCGGCGACCAACCGGCGCGCGCGCCGCTCGGACCCGGACGCCCTGGTCACGCTGGAGGTGTGGGACGGGCACCTGGCCACGCACGGGGCCCAGCTCCTCGCGGCCCGGCTGGACTTGGTGGCCGACCTGGGTCCACTCGCGGCGGCCGCCTACGCGGGGGTCGCACCGGAGTCCCGCCCGGCGCGCGTCGACTACCGCTCGAAGATCGAGGACTCACTTCCCGAGGGGTACGGGAAGGATGGTGGGCAGCGCGCCGACCCGGAGGTCGTCGCCGACGCGCTGCTCGCGGAGATGGCACGCAGGCGCGACCAGGAGCTGGAGCGCGGGGTGAGCCTGGTGGGCCCGCACCGCGACGAGTTGGACCTGGTGCTCGGCGACGCCCCGGCCAAGGGGTACGCCAGCCACGGCGAGTCGTGGTCGTTCGCGCTCGCGCTGCGGCTCGGGTCCTACGAGCTGCTGCGCGCCGACGGGGCCGAGCCGGTGCTCGTGCTCGACGACGTGTTCGCCGAGCTGGACCGGCTCAGGCGCCAGCGGCTGGCCGAGGTGGCCGTCGCAGCCGAACAGGTGCTGGTGACCGCCGCGGTGGAGGAGGATGTGCCCTCGGAGTTGCGCGGCACGCGCTACGCCGTGGTGGACGGGACGGTGAGACGTGTCTGATCGGGGCCCGGCCGACGCCGACGACCTGTTCGGCGGCTCGCTGCGACCGTCACGGCGAGTGACATCCCCAGGCGCGCGCTTCCGCACGTCTGGGGATAAACCTGTGGATAGTGTGGATAACACCGGGTCGAAGGGGCCGTCTGGAGTACCCGATAGGGGCTTCGGCGGCCAACGATCCACACCCACCGGTGGACAACTGCCCGATTCATCCACAGGCACGCCCCCGGGTGTGGGAGAGCCGAGTGCGGAGCGTGGTGGGCCCGGTGGGGGTGGGCAACCCGAACAGCCCAAGGGCGCTGATCTTGCCAGAGCCGCTCTCGCCGCCGCGCGGGAGGTCGCCAAGGCCAAGCCGCGCCGCCGCGGTGTTCCACGTGGAACAGCCACCGGTGGCGGCTCCCGGGCCCGGCGCCGGTGGTCGGGGGCGGGCAGTGACGACCGCGACCCGCAGCCGCTGGGCAGGCTCGCGTCCCGGATCGCCGCCGACCGCGGCTGGCACCAGAACCTGTCCGGCGGGCAGGTGTTCGGCCGGTGGGCGCAACTGGTCGGGCCGGAGGTCGCCGAGCGCGCCAAGCCCATCGTCCTCAAGGACGGGGAGTTGACGGTGCAGGCCGAGTCGACCGCCTGGGCCACCCAGCTCCGGCTCATGCAGCGCCAACTGCTCAGCAGGATCGCCGCCGGAGTGGGCCGTGACGTGGTGAAAAGCCTGCGCGTGCTCGGCCCGGCCGCCCCGAGTTGGCGCTACGGGCCCAGGCACGTCCCCGGCCGCGGACCACGGGACACCTACGGCTGAACCTGGCGCGTCGAAGCCGTGTGGCGGGTGGCCGGACCCGTCGGCGTTTGCTCTGATGGCTCTGTGAGCAAGCCAGGGGTGTCCTTGGGCCCCTTCTGGGAGGGTCCACCGGTAGTATGTGGGGGAGGATGTGCGGGCAGGCTAACGGCGGCCCGTCGAACATCGCCGTCGCCGTCGGTCCGACGAGCTGATCCGAGTACGAGGAGACACCGCGCACGTGGCATCAGACAAGCAGGAGAACGCGTACGGCGCCGGGTCCATCGGGGTTCTCAAGGGCCTCGAGGCCGTCCGGCTCCGGCCGGGCATGTACATCGGCTCCACCGGTGAGCGCGGTCTGCACCACCTGATCTGGGAGATCGTCGACAACTCCGTCGACGAGGCGATCGGTGGCTACGCGACCAAGGTCGAGGTCACCCTGCTCGCCGACGGCGGTGTGCAGGTGGTCGACGACGGTCGCGGCATCCCGGTCGACGAGCACCCGGAGGAGAAGCGGTCCGCGCTCGAGGTCGTCATGACCGTGCTGCACGCGGGCGGCAAGTTCGACGGCGAGAGCTACGCGGTCTCCGGTGGTCTGCACGGCGTCGGCATCTCCGTGGTCAACGCGCTGTCGACCCGGCTCGACGCGGTCATCAAGCGCCAGGGCCGCGTCTGGACCCAGACCTACCGCGACTCCGAGCCGGTCACCCCGGTCGTCGAGGGCGAGGAGACCAGCGAGACCGGCACGACCATCTCGTTCTGGCCGGACCCGAAGATCTTCGAGACCACCGACTTCAACCTGGAGACGGTCGCGCGCAGGCTGCAGGAGACGGCGTTCCTCAACAAGGGCCTGATCATCGTCCTGCGCGACGAGCGGGTCACCGAGGCCGAGCAGGAGCCCGACGCGGCAGGCGAGCCCGCCAAGGCCAAGGAGCGGGTGTACCACTACCCGGGCGGCCTCGAGGACTTCGTCAAGCACATCAACCACTCGCGCGAGGCCATCCACAAGACCGTCATCGCCTTCGAGGCCGAGGACAAGCAGCGGCACATCCAGATCGAGGTCGCGATGCAGTGGAACACCGGCTACACCGAGTCGGTCTACACCTACGCGAACATCATCCACACGCCCGAGGGCGGCACCCACGAAGAGGGCTTCCGCGCCGCGCTGACCCGGGTGGTCAACGTCTACGCGCGCGAGAAGAAGCTGCTCAAGGAGAAGGACGCCAACCTCGGCGGCGACGACGTGCGCGAGGGCCTGGCCGCGATCGTGTCGGTGAAGCTGGCCGAGCCCCAGTTCGAGGGCCAGACCAAGCAGAAGCTGGGCAACACCGAGGTCAAGACGTTCGTGCAGCAGACCTGCAACGAGTGGCTGGCCGACTGGTTCGAGCGCAACCCGGCCGACGCCAGGACGATCGTCACCAAGGCGGTCTCGTCCGCGCAGGCGCGCCTGGCCGCCCGCCGGGCCCGCGAGCTGGTGCGCCGCAAGGGCGCGCTGGACCTCGGCGGCCTGCCCGGCAAGCTCAAGGACTGCCGCTCCACCAACCCGGAGGAGTGCGAGCTCTACATCGTGGAGGGCGACTCCGCGGGCGGCTCGGCCAAGGAGGGCCGCGACTCCAAGTTCCAGGCCATCCTGCCCATCCGCGGCAAGATCATCAACGTGGAGAAGGCCCGCCTGGACCGGGTGCTCAAGAACACCGAGGTGCAGAGCCTCATCACCGCCCTGGGCACCGGCATCCAGGAGGACTTCGACGTCGCCAAGCTGCGCTACCACAAGATCGTGCTGATGGCCGACGCCGACGTCGACGGCAAGCACATCACCACGCTGCTGCTGACGCTGCTGTTCCGCTTCATGCGCGGGCTCATCGAGCAGGGGTACGTCTACCTCGCCCAGCCGCCGCTGTACAAGATCAAGTGGCAGCGGACCGACCCCGAGTTCGCCTACTCCGACCGCGAGCGCGACGCGCTGATGGCCGAGGGACTGGCGAACGGCCGGAAGATCAACAAGGAAGACGGCATCCAGCGCTACAAGGGCCTCGGCGAGATGAACGCCGAGGAGTTGTGGGAGACCACGATGGACCCGTCGTTCCGGCTGCTGCGCCAGGTCACCCTGGACGACGCCGTCCAGGCCGACGAGCTGTTCAGCGTCCTGATGGGCGAGGACGTCGAGGCCCGCCGGTCGTTCATCACCCGCAACGCCAAGGACGTCCGGTTCCTCGATGTCTGATCAGACAGCCTGATCGGACAGTCGAACCGCGCGCACCCGCACAGCTCTTCCGAAGGGACCACCGGTCGTGACCGACATCCTGCCTCCTCCTGCCGACCGCATCGAGCCGGTCGACATCCAGCAGGAGATGCAGAGCTCCTACATCGACTACGCCATGAGCGTCATCGTGAGCCGGGCGCTGCCCGACGTGCGCGACGGCCTCAAGCCGGTGCACCGGCGCGTGCTCTACTCGATGTTCGACACCGGTCTGCGACCGGACCGCAGCTACGTCAAGTGCTCCCGCGTCGTCGGCGACGTCATGGGCAACTACCACCCGCACGGCGACAGCTCGATCTACGACACCCTGGTGCGGCTGGCCCAGCCGTGGTCGATGCGGTACCCGCTGGTCGACGGGCAGGGCAACTTCGGCTCGCCGGGCAACGACCCCGCCGCCGCCATGCGGTACTGCGTCGTCGCCGACACCCGGGTGAAGCTGGCCGACGGCTCGACCCCGCGCATCGGCGACCTGGTCCCCGACGCCGCGCCGAACTCGGACAACGAGCTCGACATCAAGGTCCTCGACCGCAACGGCGACCCGGTCCGCGCCGACGCGCTGCTGCACTCCGGCGACCAGCCGACGCTGACCCTGCGCACCGCGGAGGGCTTCGAGCTGACCGGCACCCCGAACCACCCGGTGCTGGCGCTGGTCGACCTGGGCGGCGTGCCGACCCTGCTGTGGAAGCTGCTCGAGGAGGTCCAGCCGGGCGACCGGGTGGCCATGCAGCGCGTCCCCGGCGACGACGTGGACACCCCGACCGCGCGCGAGCAGGCCAACGCGCTCGGCGCCGCGTCGCGCTTCGTCAAGGACCCGACCACCGCCGACCGCGTCCCCGAGCAGGTCTGGGCCGGTGGCCCGGTGCTCAAGCGGGTGTTCCTCCGCGTGCTGCTCACCGCGGGCGCAAGCGTTTTCGCCGACGACGGCACCGTCCGCTTGAGCTACTCCGCGCCGAGCGCGGGCCTGGTCTCGGACGTGCAGCGGATGCTGCTCGAGTTCGGCGTGCTGGCCCGGCTGACCGCCACCGAGGGCGTGCCCGCGCTCGTCGTCGTCGGCCACCGCGACGTCAGCCTGCTGGCCGCCCGGGTCGGCCTGCGCTCGGTTGCCCACGACGAGCTGCTGCACCTGCTCGCCGAGGCCCCCGTCGACGAGCCGGTCGACCCGCTGGCGGGCATCGAGGACCCCGAGGCGCGGGCGGCCGCCGCCCCGCTGGCCGACGGGCGCTTCCACTACGCAGAGGTCACCGCCGTGACCGACGCGGGCGTCCAGCCGGTGTTCAGCCTCCGGGTCGACACCGAGGACCACGCCTACGTCACCGACGGGTTCGTCAGCCACAACACCGAGGCCAGGCTGATGCCGCTGGCCATGGAGATGCTGCGCGACATCGGCGAGGACACCGTCGACTTCGCGCCGAACTACGACGGCAAGACCGAAGAACCCCTCGTCCTGCCCGCGCGCATCCCCAACCTGCTGGTCAACGGCGGGTCGGGCATCGCGGTCGGGATGGCGACCAACATCCCGCCGCACAACCTGCGCGAGGTGGCCGACGGCGTCATCTGGGCGCTGGAGAACCCCGACGCCGACGACGACCTGCTGCTCGCCGAGCTGCTCAAGCGGGTCAAGGGCCCCGACTTCCCGACCAAGGGCCTGATCCTGGGCACCGCGGGCATCGAGGACGCCTACCGCACCGGCCGCGGCTCGGTCCGGATGCGCTCGGTCGTCGAGGTCGAGGAGGACGCCAAGGGGCGGACCATCCTCGTGGTGACCGAGCTGCCTTACCAGGTCAACCCGGACAACCTGATCGAGAACATCGCCCAGCTCGTCCGCGACGGCAAGCTCACCGGCATCTCCGAGATCGCCGACGAGTCCAACAAGCGCGCGGGCATGCGCATCGTCATCGGCCTCAAGCGCGACGCCGTGGCCAAGGTCGTGCTGAACAACCTGTACAAGCACACCCAGCTCCAGCACAACTTCGGCGTCAACATGCTGGCCCTGGTCGACCAGGTGCCCCGCACGCTGCGCCTCGACCAGGTCATCCGGCACTACGTCAAGCACCAGGTCGAGGTCATCCGCAGGCGCACCGAGTACCGCCTGCGCAAGGCCCAGGAGCGCGCGCACGTCCTGCGCGGCTACGCCAAGGCGCTCGACCAGCTCGACGCGGTCATCGCGCTCATCCGCAGCTCGCCGTCCGCCGACGAGGCGCGCACCGGGCTGATGTCGCTGCTCGAGGTCGACGAGATCCAGGCGACGAACATCCTCGAGCTGCAACTGCGCCGCCTCGCCGCCCTGGAGCGCCAGCGCATCCTCGACGAGCTCGACGACATCGAGCGCTACATCGGCGAGCTCAACGCCATCCTCGCCAGCGACACCCGGCAGCGCGAGATCATCCGCGACGAGCTCAAGGAGATCGTCGAGAAGTTCGGCGACGACCGCCGCACCCGGATCATCCCGTTCGACGGTGACGTCTCCATCGAGGACCTGATCGCCGTCGAGGACGTCGTCGTCACCATCACCCGAACCGGGTACGCCAAGCGCACCAAGACCGACCTGTACCGGGCGCAGAAGCGCGGCGGCAAGGGCGTGCAGGGCGCCGCGCTCAAGCAGGACGACATCGTGGCGCACTTCTTCGTGTGCTCCACCCACGACTGGATGCTGTTCTTTACGAACAAGGGCCGGGTCTACCGGGCCAAGGCCTACGAGCTGCCCGAGGCCAACCGCAACGCCCGCGGCCAGCACGTGGCCAACCTGCTGGCGTTCCAGCCCGACGAGCAGATCGCCCAGGTCATCCAGATCAAGGACTACACGGCCATGCCGTACCTGGTCCTGGCCACCCGCGACGGCCTGGTCAAGAAGTCCCGGCTGGCCGACTTCGACTCCAACCGCGCGGGCGGCCTGATCGGCATCAACCTGCGCGAGGACGACGAGCTGGTCGGCGCCGTGCTCTGCTCGGCCGAGGACGACCTGCTGCTCATCTCCGCGGGCGGGCAGTCCATCCGCTTCCACGCCACCGACGAGGCGCTGCGCCCGATGGGCCGCGCCACCACGGGCGTGCAGGGCATGCGCTTCAACACGGGCGACGAGCTGCTGGCGCTCGGTGTGGTGAAGGAGGACACGTTCGTCTTGGTCGCGACCGACGGTGGGTATGCCAAGCGCACCCCCATCGAGGACTACTCGCGCCAGGGCCGGGGCGGCAAGGGCGTGCTCACCATCCAGCACGACAGCAGGCGTGGCAGGCTGGTGGGAGCGGTGATCGTCGAACCGGAGGACCAGCTCTACGCGATCACGTCTTCGGGGGGTGTCATCCGCACCACCGCGGGCGAGGTCCGCAAGGCGGGCAGGCAGACCAAGGGCGTCAGGTTGATGAACCTGGGCGTAGGCACCACCCTGATAGCCATCGCCCGCAGCGCGGACGAGACGGCAGCCGCCGTCGAGACCGTCGAGGCGGTTGCAGGCGAGATCGAAGCAGCAGCGGAAGCAGCAGCGGAGACCGAGGCCGCCCCGATCGATCAGACCGAAGCCGAGTGACAGCCAGTAGGGGAATCCGCTCGTGACCACACCCGAGAAACCGGACGCCGCCGCAGAGTCGGAGCGGAGCACGGTCATCACCTCCGCCGACACGACGCCTGAGACCGGGGCGGGGGACGCGGCGCCGGACTCGGACACCACGGTGCAGACACCCAAGCCGGACACCTCGGCGAAGGCCCCACCAGCCGCCCCGGGCAAGGACAAGCCCGGGGCGGGCCTGGGGCCCGAGAACGACCCCGACAGCGGCAACCACACGCCGCCGCCGTGGGCCAGGGGCGAGGACGACGAGGCCGAGCCCCGCTCGGACGCCACCCAGTCGCTGCCCAAGGTCGGCTCCGGGTACACCCCGAGCGGGGCGTACCGGCAGCAGGTCAACACCGACCACGCCGCGGGCGGGTACGACGACTTCGCCGCCCACGACGAGGAAACGATCAACGTGCCGCGTCCGGTCATCAGCGGCACCGCCGCGGGCAGGCTGTTCGGCGGCGCGTCCTCGGTCGCGGTGGACGACGAACGCCTCGGCGCCGCCGCCGCCCCGCCCGGCACCTCGGCCACCCCGCCGAGCGCGCTGCGCCGCCCCGGCCGCGGCCCGCGCCGGGCCAACCTCCAGGTCAAGCGCTTCGACCCGTGGTCGGTCCTCAAGCTGTCGCTCGTCCTGGGCGTCGCCCTGTTCTTCGTCTGGCTCGTCGCCGTCGGCGTCCTCTACGCCGTGCTCGACGGCATGGGCGTCTGGGACAAGGTCAACGGCATCTCCGGCGAGCTGCTCAACGGCGAGGGCTCCACCGACGAGGCGCTCATCAGCGCGGGACGCGTGTTCGGCATCGCCGCGATCGTGGGCGCCATCAACATCGTCCTGTTCAGCGCCCTGGCCACCGTCGGCGCCTTCGTCTACAACGTCTCGGCCGACCTCGCCGGCGGCCTGGAAGTCACCCTCGCCGAACGCGAGTAGAGGGGGACCGGTTTGGGCGGGGAGAAGCCCGTGCGCTAGTCTTCTCCCCGTTCCACAACGGGCCTATAGCTCAGGCGGTTAGAGCGCTTCGCTGATAACGAAGAGGTCGGAGGTTCAAGTCCTCCTAGGCCCACAGACTCAGGCGACTCGTGTCCACGGAAAGCGTGGACCGGGTCGTCTGTCGTTGTATCTGGGGGCCGAGCCCCCAGGCCCCCACGGTGCGGGGGTCGGGTTGGGTGGGTGTGGGGGATGGGTGGGGGGCGGGGTGGGTGGGGGCGGAGTTGATCTTTGGGGTTGTGGCAGGATGTGTTTTGCGTCTCGGGTGGTCCGGGACGGTGTAGGTGCTTTGAAGGAGGCAGTGGCTGTGAAGAAGCTCCTCGCGCTCGCCGCGGTTGCAGGTGGCGTCCTCTTCGTCGTTCGCAAGAAGAGCGCGGCGAAGGCTGAGGCGGACCTGTGGCGCGAGGCCACCGCCCCCGCCGCCAACAACGGCGTGAAGAAGGCCTGAGATTGACCCGAGCCAGCACGGGGTACCGTGTTGGCGTCAAGGGGATGTAGCTCAATTGGCAGAGCACTGCCTTTGCAAGGCAGGGGTTAGGGGTTCGATTCCCCTCATCTCCACGAACTGGGGTGAACCCTGCCCACGGAAAGCGTGGGCCGGGGCGTTCGTCTTCACACTGGGGGCCGAGCCCCCAGACCCCCACGGTGCGGTGGCTCTCGTTCCAGCGTTGGTGGCTTCCTAGGTGGCCAGTGGTGGCTTCTAGGTGGCCGTTGGTGGCCAGTGGTGGCTTTTGGGTGGCCAGTGGTGGCTTTTGGGTGGGCGTTGGTGGCTTGGGTGGGCAGGGGGTGCCCCCCGGTGGTGGACGGGGGGCACCGGGTGTCCTCGGGGTTAGGCGGGGACTGTGGTGGTTTCGGTGGTGCGGGTGCGGGGGGTGGTGAAGATCTGGTCCACCGCCCACTTGCCGGGGCCGACGAAGGTGATCAGCAGGAAGGCCCAGCAGAACAGGGCGGCGGTCTCGCCGCCGTTCTGCAGCGGGAACAAGCCGCTGTCCTGGTGGTAGAAGAAGTACGCGTAGGCCATCGACCCCGAACTGATCAGGGCGGCCCAGCGCGTACCGAGACCCACCAGCACCAAGGTCCCGCCAACGAGCTGGATCACAGCGGCCCACCAGCCCGGCCACGCCGCGAACTCCGGCACCTGGCCGCCCTTGGGGCCGCCGAGCACGTTGAACAAGGTCGCCGCGCCGTGGGTGGCGAACAGCAGGCCAACCACGATGCGGAACAAGGCAAGCACGTGCGCTTTGGATCGGTCGAACAAGTCCATGAGGGCTCTCCTCGGTCGGATCTGCAGCGGTGGTTCTTCTTTCCGTGGTTGCCAGGGACCACTGTGAGTGCTTACGCCACACGTATGGGTGAAGGTTCAAAGAGTGCTGTGGACCACAACTGAGGGTCATCTGGTTGACTTGCGAGCGCTATGAAACGAGCCGTGATCCTCGCCGCGCCCCTGCTGGCCCTCGCCGCGTGCACCGCCGACCCCGGGGCGCCCACCGTCGAGACCCCGCCGTCAACCACCGTGACCAGCGCCCCCGGGTCCTCGAGCACCCAGGCGGGTGCCGCGACGCCACCGCCAGAACCCGAACCGGTCGCGGACGGGCCATGCCCCTACCTGACCAGCACCGCGGTCGCCGAGGCCAACGGGCAGCACGTGACCAAGGTGCGCATCTCGGCGGACAAGCCGACCCCCGCGTGCTTCTTCTACCGGCCTGACGGCAGCGTGCAGCTCATGGTGCGCGTCTACCAGGGCGACGCGGCGACCGCCAAGGCCGTCGTCGACCAGGCCGCGCCCATCGACAGCTCGAACCCGGCGAACCAGCCCGCGGGGTGGAAGGGCGGGTCGCTGTCGGGGGAGGAGAACGCGGTCTACGCGGTGGCCAAGGACGGCGTCGCCGTGGTCGTGGACTCCAACCAGAAGCAGACCATCAAGGCGCGCAGGCTCGCTGAGACGACCATCACCAAGCTCGGTCTCTAGAAAGTTCCAGGACGCCAGAAAGCGCCCCGACCCGCGAGGGTCGGGGCGCTTCGCGTCTGGCGCGCTGCCTGCTAGTTCTTCTCGGTGGAGATCGGCTTCGTCGGCTTCGCGCCGTTCGACTCCGGAGCACCCACCACGGGCTGGCCCTCCGCGGCCTTGGGGGCCGCCGCCTCGGCGGGCTTGGGGGCCACCTTGGGGGCGGGCGCGGGCTGCGGCTTGGCGGGCGGCGGGGCGGACTTGCCCTTGAGCGCCACCGCGGTGCCGACACCGGCGGCGACCAGCGCCACCAGCCACGGCCAGCGGCGCTTGCGGCCACCCTGCTCCTTGGCGGCGGCCCGCGACGCGGCCTTGGCCGCCTTGATCTGGTCCTGCAGGTCGGCGCGGTAGCGCTTCACCTGCGGCTTGAGGTCCTTCTTGAGCTGCTTGACCTGCTTCTTGGCAGGCACCGTCTTCGCCACGGCGGCCTTGACGGTCTTGTTCTTGCTGGCGTCCTTCTGAGCTTGCTTGGCCGCCTTGGCGAGGTCCTTGCGGGTGCTCGCCGCGGTCTTGGCCAGCCGCTTGCGGGCGCGGCGGCTGCTGGCAGCCGCCTCTTCCCTGGCGACCTGGGCGCTCTCCGCGATCGCCCCGGCCACCTGCTGCGGGGCGAGGCCCTTCTCAGCCAGCTTCTGCTCGGCGGCGTGTGCCGCCTCGGCACCTGCCTGACCGGCGCGAACGGCGCCTTCACGCACCGCGCGCCAGCCCGTGCCGACGGCCTTGCCCACCGTCTCCCCGGCCCGGGTCATGGCTTCACCTCGTCCAATCTGCCTCGTGTCGTGCCTTCTGCGATGACCCCAATCCTGCCCCTTCCGGACGGATTCCGCTGGAGATGGCACGATGTCGTCCGTGGCAGACGGCAACGCATCCCTCGTCGGGACGAAAGTGAACGTCACCCTGCACACCACCGAGGGGGACATCCGGCTCGAGCTGTTCCCCGACCACACGCCCAAGACGGTCGCCAACTTCGTCGGTCTGGCCGAGGGCACCAAGGAGTACACCAGCGAGAACGCGTCCGGCGGGACGGACGGCCCGTTCTACGACGGCGCCACCTTCCACCGGGTCATCGAGGGCTTCGTCATCCAGGGCGGCGACCCGAGCGGCACCGGCCGCGGCGGCCCCGGCTACCAGTTCGCCGACGAGCTCACCCCTGACCTGCAGTTCAACCGGCCCTACCTGCTGGCGATGGCCAACGCCGGGCCGAACACCAACGGCTCCCAGTTCTTCATCACGGTGGGGCCCGCGACCGGGTTGAACTTCAAGCACACCATCTTCGGCGAGGTCGCCGACCAGGAGTCCCGCGACGTCGTGGACACCATCGGCCGCGCCGCCACCGGTCCCGGCGACCGGCCGCTGACCGACGTCGTCATCAACTCGGTGACCGTGGTCGTCGACCGCCCCGAGGCCTGAGTGACGACCCCACCGCAGCCCGGCGCGGGTGCCCCCGTCTGCTTCCGGCACCACGACCGGGAGACCAGGATCAAGTGCAACCGGTGCGGCAGGTCCGCGTGCCCGGACTGCCTGGTCGATGCCGCGGTGGGGTTCCACTGCGTCGAGTGCGTCGCCGACGCGCGGCGCACCACGCGCAGGGCCACCACGGTCGCGGGCGCTGAGATCGGCACGAAGCCGCTGCTGGTCCCGGTGCTCATCGCGATCAACGTCGGCCTGTTCGTGCTCACGGCGGCGCTGGCGTCCAACGTGTTCGACAACCAGCGGTCGGACTTCTTCTTCTCCCTGGCCCAGTACAACCCGCTGATCGCGGGCGGGGATTGGTGGCGGCCGCTGACGGCGGGCTTCCTGCACTACGGGCCGCTGCACGTGGCCGTGAACATGTTCTCGCTGTGGGTGCTGCGCGACCTGGAGCTGCTGCTGGGCAGGCTGCGCTTCGCCGCGCTCTACCTGCTCTCGCTGCTCGGCGGCGCCGCGGCGGTCTACGCGTTCGGCTCGCTGGGCACCCTGGCCGTCGGCGCCTCCGGGGCGATCTACGGCCTGCTCGGCGGGATGATCGTGGCGTTCGTCCGGCTCAAGCGCGGCAAGCACGCGGTGATGAACATCGTCGCCGTGCTCGGCGTGAACCTCGTGATCAGCATTTCCATCCCGCAGATCTCGCTGCTGGCCCACCTCGGCGGCCTGATCGCGGGTGCCCTGGTGACCGGCGCGCTGCTCTACGCGCCGCCCGCCAAGCGCACCGCCTACCAGGCGGGCGGGATCGCCCTGGTGGCCGTGGCGATCATCGGGATGTTCGCCATCCGCACGCCGCAGATCCGCGACGAGGCGCAGTGCACGGCGCGCGGACAGCAGATCTTCTGCTACGCCCCCTCCGGCAGCGACGTCTTCGACACGTGATCGGCGCTCAGGTGCGCAGTCGCACCAGGGCCTCGACCACGTCCTGCGGCTCCGCCCCCAGGTCCAGCCGACCCAGCACGACCAGGCTCGGGACCTCGGCGTTGTCCGCGTCGAGCTCCACGGCGTGGACCTCGCGGCCGAGGCGGCGGGTGCGCGCCAGGCGCACGTTGACCTCCCCCCAGGTCCACTGCTTGCGCCCGAGAAGCGACCGCACGGCCACGCCGTGCGGTCCGGCCGCCAGCCGGGGCCTGGCCACTGTGCCGAACAGGGCCAGCACCGCGAGCACGGCGGCCGCGATGGCGAGCAGCAGCGTGCCCCGGTTGTCGTCGAGGAAGGCGGCCACCAGCCCGCAGACCACGGCCAGCACCCAGCCGAGGCCGACCACCTCGGGCCGGGGGGACCAGGTCAACTCCGCGTCAGTCACACCGCAATGGTGCCGCACAGTTCATCCGACCGAGTCATCCACAGGAGTTATCCACAGTGGGGACTACTTACATCCATGTGGTTCAGCGGCGCTGAGCCGTTCGGACCACCGCGTCGTTCGGACCGCCGCGGGTCAGCGCCAGCGCATCGTCATCAGCAGGCCCGCGATCATCAGCGCGAACCCGATGGCGAAGTTCCAGTTGCCCAGGTCGGCCATGAAGCCGATCTTCTCGCCCGCGATGTAGTTCACGACCAGCCAAGCCAGCCCGATCAGCATTACGCCCAGCATCACGCCCACGTAGACGGGGTGTGAGGGACCTGCCTGCTTGACCTTCACCGGCGTGCGGCGGTCGGATGCCGGAGCGGTGTAGACCGACTTCTTGCGGACCTTTGACTTGGGCATGCTTGCTGTCCTCGCCAGACGTGGAGCGTTGGGTGCGGTTCGTTTCGGCAGGTCTCGTTCCGGCAGGTCGCCAGCACGGGCGCAACCCCCGCCGATGCAACACGTTAACGTAACTGAACAGGCCAGCGAATCACCAGTCGCCAACGATCTGCCCGCCCCAGCGGGCCAACACAGCGGGAAGGAGGCCCCGGATGAGCACCGTCGAGCACAGCGGAGCCGGCTCCGGAGGCCTCGTCGGCCCAGGTGGTGACTCGGGCCGCGACCCGGTGCGCACCGTCGTGCGCGGCATCGGCGAACTGCTGATCACCGCGGGCCTGGTGGTCCTGCTGTTCGTCGTCTACGAGGTCTACGTCACCGACATCATGTCGGCGGCCAAGCAGCGTGACGCCACCGCGGAGCTGGACCAGCAGTGGCAGCAGAGCACGCCGGAGGCCGAGCGGCAGCGGACGGAGAACTACAACCGCCCCGAGGGCCAGGGCATCGCGAAGATGTACATCCCCGCCTTCGGCGCCGACTACGCCTTCACCATCCTGCAGGGCACCACGGAGGAGACCCTCGAGGTCGGCCCCGGCCGCTACACCGACAGCGGCGAGCCCGGCGCGCCCGGCAACTTCGCCGTCGCAGGCCACCGGGTCGGCAAGGGCGCCCCGTTCAACGACATCGACCTGCTCGAGTCGTGCGACGCCATCGTGGTCGAGACCCAGTACAGCTGGTTCGTCTACCGGGTGCTGCCCAAGCGCGACGAGGTCGCCTCCTGGGCCACGACCAAGGGCGCCGATCCCCGGTGCGCGGGCACCGGGCCGCTCGGCGGCGAGTACTCCGGGGTCGTCGGCCAGCAGATCGTGGCCCCGTCCGACGGCTCGGTCATCCTGCCCGTGCCCGGCCGCGCGGACGTGCGGCCGGACAAGGGCCAGGAGGCGGCGCTGATGACCCTCACCACCTGCCACCCCCGCTTCTCCGACCGCGAGCGGCTCATCGTGCACGCGGTCATGGTCAAGCAGTGGGCGAAGAACCCGGACCAGCCCGGCGAGACGCCGCCCGAGTTGAAGGAGACAAGCTGATGTACGGGTGGATCTGGCGGCACCTGCCCGGACCGCTCGCGGTCCGCGCGATCACCGCCTTCGTCCTGGTGGCAGGCGTCGTGGCGCTGCTGATGTTCGTGGTGTTCCCCTGGGTGGAGCCCATGCTGCCGTTCAACCAGGTGACCACGGAGTAGGGCTGCCGGTAGATTCGGCGCCATGCGAGTTCTGGTCGTCGACAACTACGACAGCTTCGTCTACAACCTGGTGCAGTACCTGGCCCAGCTCGGCGCCGACTGCGCGGTCTGGCGCAACGACGTCGACGACCTGGTGGCCCCCGACACCCTCGACGGCTTCGACGGGGTGCTCATCAGCCCCGGCCCCAGCACCCCGGAGCGGGCCGGGCACTCCATCGAGGTCATCCGCCGCTGCGCCGACCGCGGGCTGCCGGTGCTCGGCGTCTGCCTCGGCCACCAGGCCATGGGCGTGGCCTGGGGCGCGACCGTCGACCGGGCCCCGGAGCTGCTGCACGGCAAGACCAGCGAGGTCCAGCACAGCGGCGCGGGCGTGCTCGCCGGTCTGCCCGTCCCGTTCACCGCGACCCGCTACCACTCGCTGACCGTGCTGCCCGAGACGATCCCGGACGAGTTCGAGGTCACCGGGCACACCGAGACCGGCATCGTCATGGCCATGCGGCACCGGGAGCTGCCGGTGGAGGGCGTGCAGTTCCACCCGGAGTCGGTGCTGACCGAGGGCGGGCACCGGATGCTGGCCAACTGGATGCGCGGCGCGGGCTTCTCCGTGGCCGAACACGTCGTGGCCGACCTCGAGCGCGGCATGCGCGCGCTCACCGCCACCGCGATGGCCTAGGACCCACCAACGGCAGAGGCCGCCTCCCCGAATCCCGGGTGAGGCGGCCTCTGCCGTTGATGGGCTACCTGGTCGACGGGGGCGTGGTGATCAGCGAGCGGCCAATCTTCAGGTTGATCGTCTCGTCCTTGTCGATCTTCGAGCCGGGCCGCTGGCCCTGCTCGATGACCTTGCCCTGCTCGTCGGGGTCGGTCACGATCTCCTCACTGACGTTGAGCGAGCCGCTCCACCCGAGCTGGCGCAGCGCGGCCTCGGCCTCGGCCCTGGTCTTGCCGGTCAGGTCGGGCATGTCCAGCTCGACCTGGTCGCCGTTGGAGACGCTCAGCGTGATCGTCAGACCCGGGCTGACCTTGCCCGACTTGGGGGCCTGGTCGACCACGGTGCCCGCGGGCTTGTCCGAGGACACGTCGCGGCGCTGCGGCTTGAGGCCCACCTGGGTCAGGTTCGCGGCGGCGGTCTCGTAGTCCTGACCGACCAGGTTCGGCACGTCGACCTGCTCGGGCGCCTTGCCCACGGTCAGCTTCACCTCGGAGCCCACGCTGACCTGGGTGCCCGCCGCGGGCGAGGACCTGATCACCTTGCCGACCTGGTCCTCGTCGTTGGTCTCGACCTCCTCGATCGACGTCGCGGCGACCAGCTTGGCCTGCTTGAGCGCGGCGGAGGCCTCCTGCGCGCTCTGCCCGCTCAGGTCCGGCACCGCGACCTTCTCCGGCGAGACGCCGACCTGGACCCGGATCCGGTCGTTGACCTGCACCGCCGCCCCCGGCGACGGGTCGGTGCCCAGCACCTTGCCGATGCTGTCCGGCCCGCACGGGCCAGGGGTGCTCGGATCGCTCTGCTGGCAGGGCACGTCCTCGCGCTCGGGCCGGAGCTGGAGCCGGGTGAGCTCGGCGAACACGGCATCGACCTCTTGGCCGGTGTAGTCCTCCAGCGTGATGGCCGAGTTACCCGCCGGCTTGTCGTCCTCGCTGAGCAGGAAGAACAGCAGACCGATCAGGCCGACCACGATCAACCCGATCAGGACGATCATCCACGTCCGCCGCTGCTTGCGGCGCCGCTCCTCTTCCTCGTCCTCGTAGTCGTCGTAGTCGTACTGGTCCGACATCGCCTCGGGCCGGTGCCTGCCGCGCATCTCCGGCTGCGGGCGACCGGCGCCCATGACCGCGGTGCGGTCCTCCTCGGTCATCACCATCGGCGCGGCCGGGCGCTGCCCGGACAGCACGCGGACGATGTCGGTGCGCATCTCCGCCGCGGACTGGTAGCGGTTGGCCGCGCCCTTGGACATCGCCTTGAGCACGATCGCGTCGAGCTGCGTGCTCACCCTGGGGTTGACGTGCGACGGCGGCCGCGGGTCCTCGCGCACGTGCTGGTAGGCCACCGCGACCGGCGAGTCGCCGGTGAACGGGGGCTCGCCGGTGAGCAGCTCGAACAGCACGCAGCCGGTGGCGTAGACGTCGGAGCGGGCGTCGACCGACTCGCCGCGCGCCTGCTCCGGCGACAGGTACTGGGCGGTGCCGATGACGGCCGAGGTCTGGGTGACCGCCGCCTGGCCGTCGGCCAGCGCGCGGGCGATGCCGAAGTCCATCACCTTGACCGCGCCGGTCTTGGTGATCATCACGTTGGCCGGCTTGACGTCGCGGTGCACGATGCCGTGCCGGTGCGAGAAGTCCAGCGCCGCGCAGACGTCGGCCATGATCTCCATCGCGCGCTGACCGGGCAGCGGGCCCTCGGTCTTGACGATGTCGCGCAGCGTCCGCCCGTCGACGTACTCCATGACGATGTAGGGCAGCGGGCCGGAGTCGATCCGGGTCTCCCCGGTGTCGTACACGGCGACGATGGCCGGGTGGTTCAGCGCGGCGGCGTTCTGCGCCTCGCGGCGGAACCGCTCCTGGAACGTCGGGTCGCGGGCCAGGTCCGCGCGCAGCACCTTCACCGCCACCTCGCGGCTCAACCGGACGTCGCGCCCGCGGTGCACCTCGGACATGCCGCCGTAGCCGATCGTCTCGCCGATCTCGTAGCGGTTCGAGAGAAGTCGCGGTGTGGTCATCGGTGCGTTGTCCCGATCCTCGTCAAGTCCTGTCCCCTTGTGGTGGTGCGCGGCGGCCTCATCCCGGCGGTCCGTTCTGCTGCTCGTCGCACAGCACCTGCACTGTCGAGCCCACCGTCACCCGGCCTGTCGGCGAAAGCCCGGTGACCAGGCACTGGGCCGGGTCCGCCGGGCTGGTGTCGAACGTGGTCCTGATGGTGGGGCGCAGGTTCCTGCTCAGCAGCTCGATCCGCACCCCGTCCGCGGGCCTGCCGACGAAGTCGCGCAGATCGAGCTCGACGACGTCCACCGGCGCCTCGTCGCCGGGCCCGGTGGGCGGTTGGGCGGGCATCCCCGGGTCGTCGCCCGGTTCGGTGTCCTCGGGGTTGCCGGTGTCTTCCTGGTCGCTGTCGGAGGGGGTGGTCTCCGGGTCCTGGCGTTCGGTCGGGCCGACCCCGCCGGGGGCGGTGCGTCCGGTGCCACCCTCGCGCGGCGGGTCGTCGCCGCGCAGGATGGCGGGCAGGCCGAAGGCCAGTGCCGCGATCAGCGCCACCGCCAGCACGGCGATGGTCACCCACAGCCCGGTGCGACCGCTCTCCCTCGGCGGGTGGCCGGGCAGCGGGGTGTAGCCGGGCGGGCCCGGAGCGCCCGACGGCGGCGAGACCGGGGCGAGACCGGGGTGGCTGGCTGAGGCGGGCGCGCCGTGGTGGGCCAACGCCAGCCCGGACGGGGCGGGCAGCGGGCGCCCGGAGCGCACCGCGGCCACGGCCAGGCCGAACTCGGCGCCGTTGGCGTAGCGCTGGCGCGGGTCCTTGACCAGCGTGGCCTCGATGAGCGCCCGGGTGGCGGGCGGCACGTCCGGCGGCAGCGGGGGCGCCATGTCGCGGATGTGCATCATCGCGACCGTCACCGCGTTCTCGGACAGGAACGGGCGGTGCCCGGTCAGGCACTCGTAACCGACCACGGCCAGCGAGTACACGTCGCTGGCTGGCTCGGCCACGTGCCCGAGCGCCTGCTCGGGGGCGATGTAGTGCGCGGTGCCCATGACCATGCCGGAGCGGGTCACCGGGGCGGCGTCGGCGGCCTTGGCGATGCCGAAGTCGGTCAGCTTCACCACCCCGGCCGGGGTGATCAGGATGTTGCCCGGCTTGACGTCGCGGTGCACGTACCCGCGCTCGTGCGCGGCGTTGAGCGCGGCGGCGGACTGCTCCAGGATGTCGAGCGTGCGGTCGGCGCCGAGCCTGCCCTCCCTGGCCACGATCGCGGCCAGCGGCTCGCCCTCGACCAGCTCCATCACCAGGTAGGCGGTGTCCTGCGGGCCGTCGACGATGGCCGCGGTCTCGCCGTAGTCGTGCACCCCGGCGATGCCGGGGTGGTTGATGGAGGCGGTCGTGCGCGCCTCGGTGCGGAAGCGGTGCAGGAACTCCGCGTCCCCGCACAGCTCGGGCTTGAGCACCTTCACCGCGACCCGGCGGTCGAGCCGGGTGTCGGCGGCCTCCCATACCTCGCCCATGCCGCCGACCGCGATCCGGCGGGTGAGCCGGTAGCGGTCGGCGAGCAGTTGGCCCGAGGTGAGCATGGTCAGCTTCCCCCGCCCAGCGCCGCGTTGATGGTGGCGCGGCCGACCGCGGCGGAGAGCTTGCCGCCGGTGGCGGCGACGTTCTGGCTCTCCACGACGACCGCCACGGCGATCTTGGGGTCGTCGGCGGGCGCGAACGCCACGTACCAGGCGAACGGCGGGGTGTTCTTCGGGTCGTTGCCGGTCTCGGCGGTGCCGGTCTTGGACGCGATCACCAGGTCGGAGCGCTTGCCGTTGCCGCCGGTGCGCTTCTCCGACTCGACCATCATGTCGCGCAGTTGGTCGGCGGAGTCGCTGGACATGGCGCTGCCCAGGCTGTCCTCGTCGAAGTCGGAAATCTTCGACAGGTCCGGGGCCAGGATCGACTTGACCAGTTGCGGGCGCATCCGCTCGCCGCCGTTGGCGATGGTGGCCACGATCTGGGCGTTCTGCATCGGGGTCAGCCGCACGTCGCGCTGGCCGATGGCGCTCTGGTAGATCGCGTTCGGGTCGTCGAGCTGCATGCACGAGTCGGCCTTGGGCCCGATGCAGGACTGCACGACCGGGGTCGGCACGACCAGGTCGTCCTCGCCGACGCCGAAGTCCGCCGCCTGCTCGATCAGCGCGTCCTCGCCCATGTCCTTGGCGAGCTGGGCGAACGCGGTGTTGCACGACAGCGCCAGGGCGGTGGTCATCGACACCGTGGTGCGGCTGTTGTCGCAGTACCCGCGGTTGTAGTTGCGCAGCTCAGAGCCACCGACCTTGATCGAGTCGGTCGCGGTGACGGGGTCGTCCTTGCTCTTGCCGTCCTCGAGCGCCGCCGCGGCCACGACCAGCTTGAACGTCGACCCCGGCGGGTAGCTCTCGGCGATCGCCCGGTTGAGCATCGGCTTGTCCGGGTTGTTCTCGTTGTAGCTCTTCCAGGCCGCCTCCTGCGCGTCGCCGTTGTGCGCGGCGAGCTGGTTCGGGTCGTAGGAGGGGGTGGAGACCATCGTCAGGATGGCGCCGGTCTTGGGGTCGAGCGCGACCACCGAGCCCTTGAAGCCGTTGGCCTCCATCGCCTGGTAGGCGGCGGTCTGCGCGGCCGGGTTGATGGTCAGCTCGACGTTGCCGCCGCGCGGGTCCCGGCCGGTGATCAGGTCCGAGAGCCTGCGCACGAACAGCCGGTCGTCGGAGCCGTTGAGGATCTCGTCCTCGGCCTTCTCCAGACCGCCCGCGCCGTAGCGGGTCGAGTAGAAGCCGGTGACCGGCGCGTACAGCGGGCCGTTGGTGTACTGGCGCAGGTAGCGCAGGCGGTCGTTGGTGGCCTGCACGGTCGCCAGGATCAGCGTCTCGTTGCCGTTGCGCACCAGGATCTTGCCGCGCTCGCGGGAGTACTCCTCGAGCGCGATCCGCTTGTTGCGGTAGTCCTTGCGGTAGTCGTCGGCGTTGAAGATCTGGATGTAGGTGGCGTTGGCCAGCAGCAGGATGATCATGCCGAGCATGGCGAGGCCGACGCGGCGCAGCGGGGTGTTCATGTCGGGCGCTCCACCATCACGGTGTGGGCCTCGGCGATCGGGGCCTGCTGGACGGGACGGGGACGGGAGCCGCTCTGCGGGCGGCGGGCGGCGTCGGAGATGCGCAGCAGGAGGGCCACCAGGATGTAGTTCGCGAGCAGGGACGAGCCGCCGTAGGACAGGAACGGCGCGGTGATGCCGGTCATCGGGATCAGCTTGGTCACCCCGCCGACGACCACGAAGACCTGCATGACCAGCAGGAACGACAGCCCGCCGCCGAGCAGCTTGCCGAAGGTGTCGCGCACCGCCAGCGCCGAGCGCATGCCGCGCAGCGCGAGCACGGTGTAGATCAGCAGCAGCGCGGCCAGGCCGATGAAGCCCAGTTCCTCGCCGATCGCGGCGACGATGAAGTCGGTGTTGGCCAGCGGCACCAGGTCCGGGCGGCCCGCGCCGAGGCCGGTCCCGCCGACGCCGCCGGTGCCGAGGCCGAACAGGCCCTGGGCGATCTGGTAGCCGCCGCCGGGGTCGTCGTAGGTCTCCAGCGGGTCCACCCAGTTGGCCACGCGCTGCTGGACGTGGGTGAAGAGCTGGTAGGCCACGAACGCGCCGCCGACGAACAGCGTCACGCCGATGCCCACCCACACACCGCGCTCGGTGGCGACGTAGAGCATCACCAGGATGGTGCCGTAGAACAGCAGCGAGGTGCCCAGGTCCTTCTGGAAGATCAGCACGCCCAGCGACATCGCCCAGGCCACGAGCACCGGCCCCAGGTCGCGGGCGCGCGGCAGGTCGATGCCGAACACGCGGCGCCCGGCGGCCATGAACAGGTCGCGCTTGGAGACCAGGAAGGCCGCGAAGAACACCAGCAGCAGGACCTTGGAGAACTCACCCGGCTGGATGGAGAACGGGCCGACCCGCAGCCAGATCTTCGCGCCGTTGATCGTCGGCGCGATGACGTTCGGCAGCACCGCGGGCAGCGCCAGCAGCACCAGCCCGGCCAGGCCGAAGGTGTAGCTGTACTTGGTCAGGGTGCGGTGGTCCTTGATCAGGACCAGCACGGCGAGCATGAACGCCAGTGCGACGGCGGTCCACAGGATCTGCTTGGACACGTCGTCGTTGAACTCGCGACCGGCCTGCAGCGCGCGCTCGCTGAGCGCCAGGTCGATCCGGTAGATGATCACCAGTCCGAGCCCGTTGAGCACCGCCACGCAGGGCAGGATCAGCGGGTCGGCGTAGGGGGCGAACTTGCGCACGGCCGCGTGCGCGAAGCCGAACAGCCCCAGGAAGGCCAAGCCGTACCAGATGATCCGGCTGGTCAGCGCCTGCTCCTGGTTGGCTTCCACGAGCATCAACGCGCCGGTGACCAGGAACGCGGCGAAGCCGAGCAACCACAGCTCGGTGCCGCGCCTGGTCGAGGCGGTGCTCTCGGGGCTCGCGCTGCTCTGTCCGGTCGCCGGACCATTCACCGCGCCCTGGACCGGTGATCCCATCAGCCGCCGCCCTGTCCCTCGTCCCGCGGTTGCCTGCAGGCGTCGGCACCGGGGTTGGCCTGCTCCGTCGGCTGGGTCTCGGTCGTCGTGGGCGAGGTGGGCAGCCCGTCCGGGGGCGTGAGGTCGCCCGCCTGGCCGCCGGGGTCCGGCGTGGTCGTCTCGCACAGCGGCAGGCGGTGGGTGCGCAGGCCCGACAGCTTCTCGCGCGCCTCGGACAGCGACTCGGCCACCACCCGGCCGGAGCGCACGGCGTCCTGGCCGATGGTCTTGAGGTCGTCGAGGTAGAGCTTGTCGCAGCGGGTGGCCTCGGCCGCGCAACTGCCCTCGACCTGGCTGTTGAGCGAGACGCCGAGGAACTCACCCTCGATGCCCTGGAAGACCGCGACCTCGCCGCCGCCGCCCTCGCCGATGAAGTACTGGGAGTTCACCCAGTACCGCACGCCGATCGCGGCGCCTGCCAGCAGCACCAGCACCAGTAACAGCAGCAGCAGCGTCCTGGTCCGCTTGCGCTTCTTGATCTTGGGATCCGGGGGCTCCGGCTGGGCCTGCTGCCGCACCGGGGGCCGGGGCGGGCTGGTCAGCGCGCCCGCGCGGGACGCCGGGGAGTCCGCGGGCGGGATCTCGTCCTGCCCGTTGCCCGCCGCGCCGCCGACGATGGCGTAGTTCTCGCCGTAGTCGACGTCGACCACGTCGGCCACGATCACCGTGACGTTGTCCGGGCCGCCGGACTTGAGCGCCAGCTCGATCATCCGGTCCGCGCAGTCCTGCGGGTCCTGGATCTGGATGGCCTCGGCCAGGGTCTCCTGGCTCACCGGGCCGGACAGGCCGTCCGAGCACAGCAGGTACCGGTCGCCCGGCCGCGCCTCCCGGATGGTCAGCGTCGGCTCCACCTCGTGCCCGGTCAGCGCCTTGAGCAGCAGCGACCGCTGCGGGTGGGTGGCGGCCTCGTCCTCGGTGATCCGGCCCTCGTCGATCAGCGACTGGACGAACGTGTCGTCGTGCGTGATCTGCGTGAACTGGCCGTCTCTTCGCAGGTAGACCCGGGAGTCGCCGACGTGCACCAGGCCGATCCGGCTGCCCGCGAACAGGATCGCCGACAGCGTGGTGCCCATGCCGTCGAGGTCCGGGTCGTTGGCGACGAGCTCGGCGATGGCGCCGTTGCCCGCGATCGTGGCCTCGCGCAACTGGCCGAGCAGGTCGTCGCCCGGCTCGTCGTCGTCGAGCGGCGCGAGCGCGGCGATGACGACCTTGCTGGCCACCTCGCCCGCGACGTGTCCGCCCATGCCGTCGGCTAGGGAGAGCAGGCGGGGGCCCGCGTACACGGAGTCCTGGTTGTTCGATCGAACCAGGCCCCGGTCGCTTCGGGCCGCGTAACGAAGAACAAGGGTCATGAGCGCAGCTCGATCACCGTCTTGCCGATGCGGATCGGGACACCTAGCGGTACCCGGAGGGGTTGGGTGACCTTAGCCCGGTCCAGGTAGGTCCCGTTCGTCGAGCCCAGGTCTTCCACGTACCAGTCCGTTCCGCGCAGTGAGAGCCGGGCGTGCCGGGTCGAGGCGTAGT
The DNA here is from genome assembly GCF_009745975.1 of Actinokineospora pegani. Taxonomy (GTDB): domain Bacteria; phylum Actinomycetota; class Actinomycetes; order Mycobacteriales; family Pseudonocardiaceae; genus Actinokineospora; species Actinokineospora pegani. The sequence goes on from NZ_WHOL01000074.1 coordinate 83,036, forward strand.
CGTCGTCCAGCACCAGGGTCGAGTCGTCGGCCCTGCCCATCAGGATCGGCCGCCCGTCCAGGGTGATCCGGGTTCCCTGCAACGCGCCGTGGGTGACCACCAGTTGTCTGGGGGCCTTCCCGCGCACCTTCTTCTCCGTGGACCGGCGAAATCCGGGCACCGCCACGCGGAGTCCGGACGCGGCGTAGAGGTCCGACCGGACCACCCGCAGCGCGGCGAGCACGAACAGCCAGAGCAGGGCCAGGAACCCCGCTCTGGTCAGCTGCATGACCAACTCTGGCACTTGTTGTGCTGCTCCCGCTTCTCACCGGTGCCGATCGGCACGAGGACTGCCGGGCCTCTTGTGACCCCGGCAGCCCTCTATGACGTCTGGCGCACCTACGTCGTTGCCCGCCGCGGGGGCGGGCGACCGTCCGACCTCAGCCCTGCGTGCGGAAGACCAGCGAGGAGTGCCCGATCCGGACCACGTCGCCGTCGGCCAACTGCCAGGTCTGCACGGGGGTGCCGTTGACCGTGGTGCCGTTGGTCGAGCCCAGGTCGGCCAGCGTCGCGCTCGACCCGTCCCAGGTGATCTCCAGGTGCCGCCGGGACACACCGGTGTCCGGCAGCCGGAAATCGGCGTCCTGGCCGCGGCCGACCACGTTGCCACCCTGCTTGAGCGAGTAGTTGCGGTTCGAGCCGTCGTCGAGCTGGAGGCTCGCCTGCAACTGGCGCTGGGTCTGCACCGCGGGCGGGGCGTAGCCGCCCTGCTGGCCGTACGGGTCCTGGCCGTAGCCCTGCTGCTGCTGGCCGCCGTAACCCTGGTCGTAGCCGCCCTGCTGCTGGCCGTAACCCTGGTTGTAGCCCTGGTCGTAGCCCTGCTGCGGCGGTTGGCCGTAACCCTGGTCGTAGCCACCCTGCTGCTGGCCGTAGCCCTGCTGCGGCGGTTGGCCGTAGCCCTGGTCGTAGCCGCCCTGCTGCTGGCCGTAGCCCTGGTCGTAGCCACCCTGCTGCTGGCCGTAACCCTGGTCATAGCCCTGCTGCTGGCCGTAGCCCTGCTGCTGGCTGTAGTTGGGATCGTTGCCGTACTGGCCCTGGCCGTACCCGTACTGCTGCTGTCCGTAGGGGTCGCCCTCGGGCGTCTGGCCGTAGCCGGGAGCCTGGCTCATGGATCGGTCTCCTGCGTTGCGGGGTTGTGCCGGCCGTCTGCCTGCCTTCTGGCTTGCGTCCCCGGCGTGAGCTTTCACGTCGGGGTCGACGGACGAGCGGGTTCGGAACTGTCCGGTGTGCAGCGCGTCGGAGCGCTCCAGGGAGACTACGACGTCTCCGTAGGTGTCCCATCCGTGCTCGGCGAGGTGCTCAGCCACGCAGTCCGCGAGCAGCGCTTTCATGCGGTCTTCGTCGCCTGCGAAGTTGTCGTGGTCGCCCGGCCCGAGCTGAACCACGTAGTGGTTCGGCGCCAGCAGCCGACCGCCTGCCAACTCCTTGACGTTGTCCTCACTTTCGCGTTGCAGCGCCTGCGCCACCTCTTGGGGCACGACGTTGCCACCGAAGACACGCGCGAACGAGTTGCCCACGATGTCCTCCAGCTTGCGGTTCAACCGCTGGCCGATGCCCATGGTCCCTCCCTCACGTGTGTGCTCCTGGGTCGATCGTATCCGGGTGCGCCATACGCGACACGAGGATGTTCCAACCCCGGTGCGAAGGCCCCCCTCGGACCGTGCTAGTGTTCCCCACGTTCCCAGCGGGGACACCACCACTCGGGCGAGTGGCGGAATGGCAGACGCGCACGGTTCAGGTCCGTGTGTCCGAAAGGACGTGGGGGTTCAACTCCCCCCTCGCCCACGCATCATAGACGGCGAGTGCTCATGGAGCACTCGCCGTCTTTCTGCGTAGTGACATCTGGGGGCGACCCCCCAGACCCCCACGCTGCTCATCCCCGACTTGTCGCGGGTCGAAGGGTGGGCGGGAGGTGCTTGCGTCTGTGAGCGGTCGGTCGGACGGTCGACGGGGTGACTCTTGGTCATGGGTTGCTGAGCGTGCCGGGTCATCAGCTAATTGTGGTGTTGTTGCGAGGGCTGAAATTCTGCGGCCGCGATTGCGGGCAGAGTGGAAGAAATGCGGGACGAGTGGTCGACGGGCGTCGGGGATTGCGGTGCAAAGTGGGCGGACGTAGTCCATGTGGGGGACCGCTGTTTTCGTGATTTTCTTGGACCTGGCTGGGAAATGATCTCCGTCACTGCACTGTAAGTAGTAGTTGTCGCCGACGTTCACCTTGCGGCTCACCCAGTTGGCGGGACAGCGCAGCCGAAGTCAGTTAACCGGTCGTCGACCGGTCATCGACGGCAGATGGCCGCCGGTCGCAGGAGTGCCGCTGGAGGGTCCTATTTACCCGGGCCGGGCTGGTACTCAATTAGGGGGCAGACGCGGAAGCGCACTCCAAGTGGGCGCTGAGCGGAGAGAAAGGCGGAAAGTTTCGTGACCGGGATTCCAGGGCGCACGGCGGTAACCGACACTCTTAAGGCTCTGCCTGCGCAACTGGCCCCTCCGGTCGAACTCCCCGCCGGTGTGGACGAGCTGGCCGCGGGCGCGGCCACCGCACTCGGCTGGACGGGCACCGTCCTGCCCGAGATGACGCTGCTCGGCCGCCGGGTCTGCCTCGTCGTGGACCTGCTCGCCGACGTGCACGCCGAGCGCATCTGCCTCGGCCAGGAGCCGGTCACCGACCGGGCCAGCGTCGCCACCTGGGCCTGGCCCGAACTGGCGGGGCGGGTGCCCGAGCCCGCCGTGCGCATCGTCGGCGCGATCGCGGTCGCCCGGCACTGGCGCACCGGCCTGGCCAACGCCGTGCCGTTCCTGCGCTACAGCGACGCCGCGGTGGTGCTGCCCACCTCCGCCGTGCTGACCCACGACTACCTGGCCAACTGCCTGCCCCGCGCCCGCGCCTTCGGCGTCGCGGTGGCCAGCGCGGAGCCCGACGGCCTGGTGCAGGTCGACCTGCCCGCGCGCACCGACCGGGCGGACGCCGAGGCGGACAGCCTCTACCGCTGGGTCAGCGAACTCGCCTACGACCAGGTGCTCGAAACCATCTAGGTCTGCGCGCCCCGCCGCCCGCCCGTAGCCTCGGGTGATGCGCATCCTCATCGCGGGCGGCCACGGCAAGATCGCGCTGGAGCTCACCAAGCTCGCCGCTCGACGCGGCGACACCGTGATCGGCCTGGTCCGCAACCCCGACCACGTCCAGGACATCCGCGACCTCGGCGGCGACGCCACGGTCATCGACCTCGAGTCGGCGTCCAAGGAAGAGGTCGCCGCCACCCTCGCGGGCGCCGACGCCGCCGTCTTCGCCGCGGGCGCGGGCCCCGGCAGCGGGCCCGACCGCAAGGACTCGGTCGACCGGGCCGCCTCCACCCTGCTCGCCGACGCCGCCATCGTCGCGGGCGTCAAGCGGCTCGTGCAGATCAGCTCCACCGGCATCGACCGCGCCGACGACCCGGACGTGGACGAGGTCTTCGCCACCTACCTGCGGGCCAAGGGCGCCGCGGAGCAGGACCTGCGCGCCCGTGATCTCGAGTGGACGATCCTGCGCCCCGGCCGCCTCACCGACGACCCGCCCACCGGCAAGGTCGCCCTCACCGAGCAGGCCCTCGGCGCCGAGGTGACCCGCGCCGACGTGGCCGCCGTCGTCCTCGCGCTGCTGGACGAGCCCAAGACGGCGGGCCGCACCCTCGAACTGGTCAACGGCGACACCGCCGTGCCCGACGCTGTGTCCGCGCTGGTCTAGCGACCCAGGACGCGAGCGGTGTAGGGGTTGCCGAAGCGGCCTTCGGGATCTACTTCGGACCGCACGGCAACGAAGTCGTCGAACCGCGGGTACCGCTCCCGCAGCGCCGCCGCGTCCAGGGTGTGCACCTTGCCCCAGTGCGGCCGTCCGCCGACCTCGGCGACGATCGACTCGAACAGCTCGAAGTACTCCCGGTACGGCATCCCCGTGTACTGGTGGACCGCCAGGTACGCCGAATCCCGCCCGTGCGCGGTCGACAGCCAGATGTCGTCCGCCGCCGCGACCCGCACCTCCACCGGGAACACCACCGGATCGGCCAGCCGCGGCACGCGCTCGCGCAGTTCGCCCATCACCGCGGCCAGCGCCGAGCGCGGGATGGCGTACTCCGACTCCACGAACCGCACCCGGCGGTTGGTGACGAACACCTTGTGCGACACGTCGCTGTAGGCCCGGGACGAGAGCACCGACGCCGACAGCCGGTTCAACGGCCGGACCAGCGACGGCGCCATGCGGCCGATCCGGCACACCGCGCCGAACGCCGCGTTCTCCACCACCTCGTACTCCACGAACTTGCGCACCGCCCCGAGCGGCTGCGGCCGGGTGCCCGCGGGCAGCCGGTTGTTCCGCTTCACCAACGCGTTGCGGCCGTAGGGGAACCAGTAGAACTCGAAGTGGTCGTTGTCGGCGCAGTTCTCGTCCAGCGCCGCCAGCACCTCCTCCAGCGGCTCCGGCCGCTCCTGGGCGGCGAGCACGAACGCGGGCACCGTCCGCAGCGTCACGGTGCTGATGACCCCGAGCGCGCCGAGCCCGACCCGGGCCGCGGCGAACAGCTCCGGCCGCTCGGAGTCCGAACAGGACACCACCGACCCGTCCGCCAGCACCAGTTCCAGCGCCGACACCTGGGTGGCGATGCCGCCGAGGCCCGCGCCGGTGCCGTGCGTGCCGGTGGAGATCGCGCCGGAGATGGTCTGGGCGTCGATGTCGCCGAGGTTGGCCAGCGCCAGGCCGAGGCGGTCCAGTTCGGTGTTGAGGGCGGCGATGGTCGTGCCCGCGCGGACGGTCACCTCACCGGTCTCCAGGTCGGCGCCGGACACCCCGGTCCACCGGGACAGGTCGAGCGCCAGGCCGTGCGCCGCGCCGATCGCGGTGAAGGAGTGGCCGCTGCCGCGTGCTTTCACCGTCGTGCCGCGCTCGGCGGCCCAGCGCACCGCGGCGCTGATCTCCCCGGGGTCGCGGGGCCTGCGGACCGCCGTCGCGGTCGCGGACTCGGTTCCCGCCCAGTTGCGCCAAGCCGTCGACGTCATCGGGTGCCTCCCCGGGGGCGAACGATGTGAAGAGGGTTCATCTTATGGTGTGGACCATGCCGTACGGTGATCGGGTGGACCGCGAAGCCCTGCGCACCCGGCTCGACACCGCCACCGCCGACCTGGACCCGCCGCTGGCCGTGGTCGACCTCGACGCCTTCGACCGCAACGCCGACGACCTGGTGCGCCGCGCCGCCGGGCGACCGGTCCGGGTGGCGAGCAAATCGATCCGGTGCCGCACGCTGCTGGAGCGGGTGCTGCGCCGCGACGGGTTCGCAGGCGTCCTGTCCTACGCGCTGCCGGAAGCCCTGTGGCTGCACGGGGTCTGGGCCGGGACCGACCTCGCCGACACCGACCTGCTCGTCGCCTACCCCACGGCCGACCGGGCCGCGCTGCGCGCGCTCGCCGCCGACGACCATGCCCGCGAGCACATCGCGGTGATGGTGGACTCGGTGGCGCACCTGGACTTCATCGACATCGCGCTTGGCCCCGACCACCCCCCGGTGCGGGTCTGCGTCGACCTCGACGTGTCCTGGCGGCCGGTGTTCGGCGATCGGCGCGTGCACATCGGCGCCCAGCGCTCGCCGCTGTTCGACGTGGCCGAGGCGGCGGCGCTCGCCGCGCGCGTCCGCGCCCGCCGGGGGTTCCGGCTCGTCGGGCTGATGGGCTACGAGGGCCAGATCGCGGGTCTCGGCGACGCCCCGGTGGGCAACCCGCTGCTGGGCGCGCTGCGCCGGGTGCTGCGCAGGGGCTCGGTGCCGGAACTGGTGCGGCGCAGGGCCGCCGCGGTCGAGGCGATCACGCGCGGTGGGCCGCTGGACTACGTCAACGGCGGTGGCACCGGCAGCATCGAGGAGACCGGCTCCGATGAGTCTGTCACCGAGTTCGCCGCCGGGTCCGGTCTCATCGGACCGGCCCTGTTCGACAACTACCGCGCCTTCACCCCGGACCCCGCCGTCCTGTTCGCGCTGCCGGTCGTGCGCCGCCCCGGGCCGGGAGTGGCCACTGTGTTCAGCGGCGGGTACACCGCGTCGGGACCGGCCAACCGCTTGCGGCTGCCCAGCCCGCACCTGCCCGCGGGCCTCTCGCTCATCGGCACCGAGGGGGCGGGGGAGGTGCAGACCCCGGTCACCGGCCCGGCCGCCGACGCCCTCGCTGTCGGCGATCGGGTGTGGTTCCGCCACGCGAAGGCCGGTGAGCTCGCCGAGCGGTTCACCGGCTACCACGTGCTGGAAGCCGACCGGATCACCGGGATCGCGCCCACGTATCGCGGTGAAGCGCGCGCTTTCGGCTAGGCCGCGCTCACCGTCGCCCCCGACAGGTAGCCGCGGACGACGGCCTTGGCCTCGGAGATGACCATCTCCTCCGCGAACAGCTTCCGCCGGAAGGCCAGGTTGAGGATGCTGTCGGCGATCTCGTTGGCGACGGCCACCTTGAGCCGGATGTCGTCGAAGGAGATGCCGAACCGCTCGGCGAGGAACATGGCCATGCCGTCGGCGATCACGGTGTTGTTGTCCCGGTCGCCGTCGATGAGCCGCAGGTCGACCACGTCGCCGAAGCGCAGCCGGGCGAATCCCGGGACCTCGCGGTACATCTGCACGTAGATGTCGAAGATGAGGTCGGCGCCGTCGTACCAGTGCGCCAGCTCGGTCTCGTCGAGGCGGCGGCCGATCTCGGTCATGAACCGGTCGAGGTTGCGCTGGGTCAGCGCCTGCACCACGGCCCGCTTGTCCGGGAAGAACTGGTAGAGCGAGCCGACCGCGACACCGGCCCGTTCAGCGATGAGCGTGGTCGTCACCCCGTCGTAGCCGAACTCGCCGACCAGCTCGGCGCAGGCCTCGAGCATCTTCTCCACCCGCTTCGCGCTGCGCTGCTGCACGGGCTGACGGCGAAGGGGGGTAAGGGTGGCCACCGTGACTCCTCCAAGTCGCTGACTTGTCCGACACGTGCTTAACGAGCGGGTGACGCTGAGGAATCGGTCGACCACGAACTTTTCAGAAGTGATTTCACTTATTACCCAGCGGTAGCGGCTGCTCCCGCTGGTGACCGCGGGCCGACGCGGGGGTCGAGTGGCACCCATCACCCGTTCCCACGCCGGCCCGCGGGGCCTGGTCCCCTGCTGTGCAAGGGAAATCTGCAAGTTGCGACGACCGACACCCGGTCCGCCCAGTTCGGGGGAGTGCGCGGACCGGGTGACGATCTGTTCCGGCGGTTCTGAGCCCGGTCGTCCGGGGGAACGACGAGGCCGGGAGCCGCCTGCCTAGTGCACGCCCGCGGCCACGCGGCGCGGGAAGGCGTCCAGCGCGTGCCTCGCGGGCTTCTCCGGGGCCAGGCCGCCGGTGATCAGGTGGTCGTACGCGGCGCGCCAGACCGAGCACGGCGCCTTCTGCTGGCGCCAGCGGCCCGAGCAGGTGGGGCAGTTGCCCCGCTCGTCCGGCTCGTGCGCGGCCAGCATGGACCGCCACCCCTCGGTCAGCCGGGGCAGTTCGGACCGGGCGACCGACAGCAGGGACGGGGCGTCCGCGCGGTCTGCCAGTTCGGTGAGCATGTCCAGTCGCTCCCAGACAGCGGAGCGCAGGACCTGGCCGAGTATTTCGTCCACCTCTACACCGTCACCTTTCCGCCTGTTCGGCGGCTTCGCGAAGGGCGGTTCGCAGCTGGCCGAGCTGGCCAGCGGTCAGGACCGCCGTTTCCCCGGGCGGTCCGACCAGGACCACCCGGTTTCTGTCCACGAACACAGTCAGGGACCGGTCGCGGTTCACCACGTCCCCGCACCTCACCCGCCACTCGCGACGGGCTGGTGCGGAACTGGCCTGCTCCCGGTCGCCACCGGGCGCCGAAGCGCTGGTGCCTGGCGCCGTCCGGAGCATTTCCACGACCGCGGTCCCTCTCTGTGCTCGTCCGCTTACAACGAACTACATTGGGGCCTGAGTAACGGGCGTGGTGCGGCATAGCGCCGTGCGGCACCCGATCCACGGTAAGCGGTCGCGGGAATTCAGCCGGGCCGATCAGGCTCGTCGCAAAGCACTTCTCATGGCTCGTGAACTGCGCATACGCTGCGTTCGACGCCCGAGCGACGATGTTGAGGGGCCGACATGAACTCGATCGGATCTCAGGGTTCTCCCATCACTCCGGACACGTGGGAAGAACAAGAGATGCGTGCGGCGCTGGCCGGACGCGAGGTCAGTTCCGTCTACCGGCTCCTGCGCAGGACCGGTGTCTCGCAGCGCCAGATCGCCGCGATGACCGGCCAGTCGCAGTCCGAGGTGTCGGAGATCCTCAAGGGCAGGCAGGTCATGGCCTACGACGTGCTCGTGAGGATCGCCGACGGGCTGGGCGTCCCGAGGGGATACATGGGTCTCGCCTACGACGAGGTGACCGCGGTGCGAGTCGCGGTATCGCGCGAGGCCTCTCAGCCTGAGGAGAGCGAAGAGGTGAAGCGTAGGGAGTTCCTGGCACACGCCGCCGCCGTCACGGTCGGTGCGAACGTGCTGGGCACGAACTCCGGGTCGTGGGTCGCCAATCCGGTGCAGACCCCCGCGCCCGGACGCATCGGGATGACCGATGTGCGACAGGTGGAGGCCGCCACGCGGGCACTGCGCTCGCTGGACTACCAGTACGGTGGCGGCTTCTGCAGAGACGCCGTGGTCGCCCAGCTCTCCTGGGGCCAGCAGATGTTGGGCGCGTCCGGTCAGGAGCACGTCAAGCAGCGCCTGCACGTGGCCCTCGCCGACCTGCACAACCTGGCCGGGTGGACCTCGTTCGACATCGGGCTGACCGACTCGGCGCGCAACCACTTCGGCAAGGCGCTGGAACTGGCGAAGGCGGGCCGCAGCGAGCCGCTGGTGGCCAACATCCTCTACCGCATGGGCCGGGTCTACCTGCACAAGGAAGCCCCGGACGACGCGTTGAAGATGTTCCAGCTCGGCCAGATCGCCGCCCAGGAATCCGGTTCGGAGCTCGCGGTCGCCGTGATCTGCGCGAACCAGGCGTGGGCCTACGCGATGATGGGCCACAAGGACCAGACGATGAAGCTGCTCAACCGCACCCGCGACGAGTTCTCCCGGGCCGACACCAGCCAGGCCGAGGACTGGGTGAAGTTCTTCAACGAGACCGACGTGCACGCCATGATCGGCACGGTGCACACCGTGCTGGCGCAGACCGCCGACCCCTCGCACACGAAGTACGCCATCCCCGCGCTGTCCAAGGCGATCGACTCCTACGGCGAGGACATGTCCCGCAGCCGGGCGTTCAACCTGAGCGCGCTGGCCACCAACCACCTGCTGGAGGGCGACGTCGACCACGGCGCCCGGATCGGCCGCCAGGCCGTGGAGATGGGCGAGACGCTCAAGTCCAGCCGGGTCAAGGACCGCCTCAAACCGCTGTTGGACGAGGCGAACAAGCGGCGCAACAACGCCGACGCGCGCGACCTCGCCGACCTGATCACGAACTTCAACGTGGCGTGAGCCCGGCGCCCGCACCCGTGTCGGTGGCAGACGACGGGCTGTTCACCAGGGAGAACCTCGACGCCGCCCTGGCCAGCGTGTGCGCGGCGACCGGTCTGGACCCCGCGGGCGCGCGGCTGCTCCGCTTCACCAACAACGCGGTGTTCCTGCTGCGGTCGCACCCGGTCGTGGTCCGCATCGTCGGGTCGGTGTCCCTGCGGCACCGGGTCGACAAGGTGGTCCGGGTCGCCGAGTGGTTCGCCGAGCACGACTTCCCCGCCGTCCGCCTCTACGCGGGCGGCTTCACCCAGCCGGTGCAGGTCGGCCCGTACGCGGCCACGGTGTGGGACGCAGTCGAACCGGCCCGCACGCCCGCCCGGCCCCGCGACCTGGCCTGCCTGCTGCGCCGCGTGCACGCCCTGCCGCCACCGGACGGGCTGCCCGAGTGGGACCCGCTCGACGACGTGCGCAGGCGCGTCAACGAGGCCGAGGGGCTCGACGAGGGGGTGGAGGGGTTCCTGCGCGCCAGGGTCGAGGAGGTCGCCGAGCGGGTCGCGGACGTGGACTTTCGGCTGCCGAGGGGGTTCGTCCACGGCGACGCGCACCTGGGCAACCTGATCCCGTCGCCATCCGGCCCGGTGCTGTGCGACTTCGACTCCAGCGGCGTCGGCCCGCCGGAGTGGGACCTGATCCCGTTCGCGCTCGGCGTGCTGCGCTTCGGCGACGCCGCGACCGACTACCGAGAGTTGTGCGCGGCTTACGGGTTCGACGTGACCGCCTGGTCCGGGTTCCCGGTCCTGCGCGAGGTCCGCGAGCTCAAGCTCATCACCAGCGTCCTGCCCATCATGGTGAGCAGCCCCGAGGTGCGCCCTGAGCTGCTGCGACGCCTGCGGGACTTCCGCGCGGGGGACACCTCGGCGCAGTGGACGCGCTACCGCTGAACCGTTCACCCGCTCGGCGGAATGCTGGTAACGCTCAGCGAGTACCAGACGAAGAACCGAGCACTGGGCCTGCACCGTTGGCTCCGGATCGCTCATCGCCGAGGTGAATCATGATCGGTTTCCCCCGCACCGCCGTCCGCAGGCACCGCGCCTTGGCCACCGCCGCCGCCATCGAACGCCTCGTCGACGACCGCGTAGCCGCCGTGCACGGCCTGCCGGAGGAGTCCCGCGGCAGGCACGCCGACCACCTCGCCGAGCTGGTCTTCCTGGCCGAGGCGTACCGCGCCTTCGGCAAGGGCTGGCTGGGCAAGCGCGAACTCGACCGCCGCGCCGCCGCCGCCAGCCGCAGGCTGAACGCCCTGCGCGTACCGATGCCGACCGGCGCACCCCTCACCGATCGGGACTAACCACTCACCGTTGACCCATTCGGGTTAGATCCGGGCCGATTCCGTTGCGCGAGTCGGTCCGGTTCGCGTTAAACGGCCGTTCTGCGTCGCTGAGCGCGACACTCCCCAGGGGGTGTGGATAACTGGGGGTAGTTATCCACAGGTGTGGACAGGTCAAGGGTGGAAGTGGCGGTGTAGCAGGGTGAATCGTCCTCGCAATGCCTGTGGACAACTCCTGGGGACAACTACGGGTTGTAGCCCTAGATGTTGTGGTCTGACCTACCGGTTGAGGGGTTTGTCGGCCATCGCCTCGGCGATGACGTCGATCGTCCCGGGGTCGGTGATCGGGCTCAGGCCGGGGAGCAGGTGGCGCTCCACCACCTCGATCACGACCGTGTCGCTGTTGGTGAGGGTGTTGGCGACCGTCTCCGGGTCCTTGCGGAGGGTCTCGAGGTGGGTGATCGAGAGGTCGGTGAAGGTGGCCGACAGGTAGGGGCAGGCGAAGATGGTGAAGGAGTCGGCGAGCATGGCGACCTCGTTGTTGACCGTGCCTCGGACCGGGTCGCTGCTGAAGCGCAGCGTCTCGTTGAAGTCCGCGTCGTCGCGGTTGGTGCGGTCGCGGTCGCCGTCGGGGGCCAGGCCGTACTGCATGGCCCGGTTCTCGCTCTTCTTGAACAGCAGCTTGGGCAGGTCGGCGTCGCCGGTCCACTGCGGGCCGAGGGTGGTCTTCCAGCTCCGGTCGACCCCGGGGACGATCTCGTTGGCCAGCGCGCGGGTCAGCAGCAGGCCGCCGGAGAAGGTCCAGTGCGAGTCCTGCGGGAACCACAGTTGCCGGTCGGTGCGCGCGCGTTCGACGTCGATGGCTGGGCGCAGGTCGAGGATGCCCAGATCGCGGGTGGCGCGCTGCCAGAACGCGCGGTCGCCCTGCTCGGCGCACTCGCGTCCGGCGAACTGGTCGGGCAGGTTCTCGGGCATGGCCGTGGTCTTGTCCGGCACGACGGTGAGCACGAACTTGCGCCCGGATTCCTCGACCGCCTTGCGCAGCCGGTTCACGTTGCCGACGACCTCGTCGAGGGTCTGGTTGGGCACGCACTTGGCCGCTACGTCCAAGCCGTAGTACAGCCAGCCGTCCTTGCCCTCGATCACCCGCGGGTAGCCGTCGGGCGCGCGGTCGTTCTCGCTGATGCTCGGCCTGCCGCCGGGGGCGGGAGCGGGTCCGGAGCCCGGGCCGACGCCGACGGTGCCGCCGCGCCCGCCCAGGCTCGGCGCCTCGCCAAACAGGCCGCGGCTGAGCCCGTCCTCCGCGGCGATCGCCTGGTCGCGGTAGGGCAGGTTGTCCGACGCCCACTGCTGCAGACCGGTGAGCAGGCCCCAGCCCTCGCTGACGGCGGGCAGGTCGGTCAGCGGCCGGTTCTCCAACTCCGGGGGGCGCACGCCCAGCGTCGTCGACAGCAGTGGGAAACCGAAGAACACCGCCGCGCAGACCAGGGCCAGCAACTGCTTGCCGTGGCGGGGCCGGTAGAGGCTGTGCTCGCGGGGCAGCCACGCCTCGTGCACCGGGGGGAGAGCGGCGCCGCCGTCGCCCTTTTCCCTGCCGGGAGCCACTTCCGGTTCCGCTGCCACGCGAGCACTCTAGACGGCGCTCTCCGCCAGATGCTGTGGATCAGAGTTGTCCACAGGACTTATCCACACTGTGCACAAGTGTTCGAATAACTTTGCGTCACGTAGGGAGGGTGGCGTGATCGCCGGGTGTGACCGCGCGGGTCAGACCTTGATCTTGCCGGAGGCCACGTCGTCGGCGTAGCCGGAGTAGGCGTAGACGTACTTGCCGTCCCGCAGGACGTACATCGGGTCGGAGACCTCGTCGGAGTAGCCCTCCTTGCGCAGGTCGACCTTGCGGGACTTGAACGTCGAGGTCTGCTCGACCTCGTTGATCACCCGGATGAACAGCGGCACCGCGTAGCCGGGCAGCCGCTTGCCCAGGTGTGTGGCCATCGCGGCGCCGTCGAAGTGCACGCCCTGGTGCAGTTTGATCGCGGCCATGCCCGCCTTGCCGTCGGTGCCGGGGACCTCGACGCCGTAGACGACGGCCTGTTCGACGCCCTCGTGTTCGCCGATCGCGCCCTCGACCTCGGTGGTGGCCACGTTCTCGCCCTTCCAGCGGAAGGTGTCGCCGAGCCGGTCGACGAACGCGACGTGCTTGAAGCCCTGGTTGCGGACCAGGTCGCCGGTGTCGAACCAGCAGTCGCCGTCCTTGAAGCCGTCGCGGACCAGCTTCCGCTCGGTGGCGTCGGCGTCGGTGTAGCCGTCGAACGGGGCGCGGCTGGTGACCTTGGTGATCAGCAGCCCGACCTCGCCGGACTTGACCTTGCGCAGCCTGCCGTCGTCGTGCCGCTTGGCCTTGCCGGTGTCGGAGTCGTAGTCGACGACCGCGTAGGGCAGCGGGCACATCCCGGCCGTGCGGTCGATGTTGAGCGCGTTGATGAAGGCCAGGTTGCACTCGGAGGCGCCGTAGAACTCCGCGATGCGCCGGATGCCGAAGCGCTCCTGGAACTCGTCCCAGATCTCCGGGCGCAGGCCGTTGCCGACCACGACGCGCACCTTGTGCTGGCGCTCCGCCTCGCGCACCGGCTGGTTGAGCAGGTAGCGGCACAGCTCGCCGATGTAGCAGAACGCCGTCGACCTGGTCCGGATCACGTCGTCCCAGAAGCGGGACGCGGAGAACGACTTGCCCAGCGCCAGCGTCGCGCCCGCGGAGAGCACCGACGACAGCGAGACCGTGAGCGCGTTGTTGTGGTAGAGCGGCAGGCAGCAGTAGAGCGTGTCGTCGGACGAGAGCCGCACGCCCATCGCGCCGATGCCGGTCATCGACTTCAGCCAGCGGAAGTGCGACATCGCGCTGGCCTTGGGCAGGCCGGTGGTGCCCGAGGTGAAGATGTAGAACGCGGTGCTCCCGGCCATGATCCGCTCGGTGCCGCGCGGGTTTCGGTCGGTGCTCGCGCCCTCGGCCAGCGACTCCAGTTCGAGCACGTTGCGCGTCTCGACGCCCTCCAGGGCGTGCTTGTGCTCCTCGCCGACCACCAGCACGGCGCTGTCGAGCAGCCGGACGCTGTGGTCGAGCACGTCGCCGCGCTGGTTGGTGTTGATCATCCCGGCGGCCGCGCCGAGCTTGACCGCGGCCAGCGCCGCGAGCAGCGTCTCCGGTTTGTTGCCCGCCAGGATGCCGACGGTGCGGCCGGGGTGCACGCCGTTGGCCTCCAGCACCGAGGCGTACCGGTTGACGATCTTGTTGGCCTCGCCGTAGCTGATCTCGGTGTCCTCGAACCGCAGGAACGGGCGGTTGGGGTGCTTGCCGGCGATGCGCTGGAAGATGTGGCCGATCGACTCGCGGGTCACCGGGCGCATGGTCAGCAGGCCGACCGCGCCCGCGGCCATCTTGGGCGCGTCGAACGCCATCGGCGGCAGAGCGCGCAGGAAGTCGGTGAACGAGACCCGCCGGGCCGCCTGCTGCTCCGTTGCTGCCATACTGAGATGCTACTCAGAGGTAGATAGGCAAAGCTAGGGGAACTGCGCTTGACCAGCGGTTCTGTTACCTCCCGGCGAGGCTGAACCGCATCCCGGTGAGTTCCTCGCTCACGTCCCACAACCGCTTCGCCAGCTCCCGGTCCCGGGCGGCCTCCAGCGGGTAGACCAGCTTGGGGTGGCCCTTGGCCTCGCGCCTGCCGTCCGGGCCGAACATCTGGCCGGACTCCACGCCCGGGTGCGCGGCGGCGTAGAGCTGCGGCAGCGCGCCCATCGCCGCCTCCTGCGCCATGAACCTGGTGGTGACCTTCATGGCCAGCTTCACCACCCCGGTCGGGCCCGTGGACTGCAGGTTCGTGGCGGAGTAGCCCGGGTGCGCCAGCACGCTGGCCACACCGGAGCCGTTGGACTTGAGCCGCCGGTGCAGCTCGAGCGCGAACACGACGTTGGCCAGCTTGGACTGGGCGTAGAACTTCGCCCGGTCGTAGTTCTGCTGGCCGTCGAGGTCGTGGAAGTAGATCCGGCCGCGGCGGTGCAGCAGCGAGCTGACGGTGACCACGCGCGGGCCCGTGCCCTGCTTGAGCACGTCGATCAGCATCGCCGTCAGCACGAACGGGCCCAGGTGGTTGACGCCGAACTGCAGCTCGAAGCCCTGCTTGGTCAGCTCGTGCTGCGGCATCATGACGCCCGCGTTGTTCACCAGCACGTCAGCCCGCTCGACCGACTCGGCGAAGTCGGCGACGCTGTCCAGGTCGGCCAGGTCCAGCACCCTGGTCTCCACGTCGGCCCGCGGCTGCTCCGCGGTGATCGCCTCGACCGCCGCCTCGCCCTTGGCCGCGTCGCGTGCGGTGAGGATCACGTGCGCGCCCTTGCGGGCCAGCTCGCGGCAGGTCTCGAAGCCCAGGCCGCTGTTGCCGCCGGTCACGATGAAGGTCCGCCCGACCAGGTCGGGCAGGTCCGCGGCGGTCCACGCGCCTGGTGCGGTGGCCGGAGCGCCGTCGGGTTCACTGCTCATGGGCACAGCATGGCGCAAGACCCGCGCGCGCGTGGGGCGTGGACCGGGAATCACCGCGCGTCTGGTTCGCACAGGTCGCGGCGGCCTACTGTCAGCGGGGTGGAGTTACGTCACCTGGGCGGATCGGGACTCGTGGTGAGTGCCGTCGGCCTGGGCTGCAACAACCTGGGCAGGCCCGGCACCGCCGCCGAGTCGCTGGGCGGCTCGCGGGAGCTGGTCAGTGCCGCCCTCGACGCCGGGATCACCCTGTTCGACGTCGCCGACGTGTACGGCGCCCCCCGCGGGCGCAGCGAGGAACTGCTGGGCCACGCCCTCGCCGGGCGCCGCGACCAGGCGGTCATCGCCACCAAGTTCGGCCTGGACATGAACGGCGCGAACGGCCCCGACTTCGGCGCCAGGGGCTCCCGCCGCTACGTCCGCCGCGCCGCCGAGCAGTCCCTGCGCCGCCTCGGCACCGACTGGATCGACCTCTACCAGCTCCACCGCCCCGACCCCGGCACCCCGCTGGCGGAAACCCTCGGCGCCCTCGACGACCTGGTCCGCGACGGCCTGGTCCGCTACACCGGCGTCTGCAACCTCCCCGCCTGGCAACTGGCCGACGCGGTCTGGACCGCCCGCACCGACCGCAAGGACCGGCCGGTCGCCGCCCAGCACCACTACTCGCTGCTCGAACGCGAGGTCGAACGCGAGACCATCCCCGCCGCCACCAACTTCAACGTCAGCGTCCTGCCCTACTTCCCCCTGGCCAACGGCCTCCTGACCGGCAAGTACTCCCAGGGCGGCGCCGCCCCGGCGGGCAGCCGCCTCGCCTCCCGCCCCCGCCTGCTGGCCGACGCCCCCTGGGCGCGCATCGAGCAACTCCGGGTCTTCGCCGACGAGCGGGACATCTCCATGGCCACCCTCTCCATCGGCTGGCTCACTTCCCGCCCGGCCGTGGGCTCGGTCATCGCGGGCGCCACCACGCCCGACCAGGTCGAGGAGAACGCCGGAGCCGCCGCCTGGCACCCGACGCCGGAGGACCTGGCCGTGATCGATGACATCTGCCCACCCGGCCGCCGCTAGGTCCAGTCGCCTCAGTTGGTGAGCGTGTTCGAGGGGTGTTTGCCGATGTACCCGACGAACACCTTCCCCGTACCGCGGACGTCGTTGTGGAAGTACAGCCTGGGGCTGATCGTGCGGAACTTGGCGAGCTTGAAATGCGCCTCCATGAAGATCACGCCACCGGCGCAGACGTCTGTCGGCACCGGGAAGGTGCGCTCTCCCCGGAACTTGTCGTTCGAGCGCGTCTGCTTGCTCTCGTGGTCGGCGTACTTGGTCACCGGCCAGCTATGCCCACCTGGGGGAATGTTCTCGAGGTACGCGCGGACGTTGCCCTCGAAGGCGCCTGTGGCGATTGCGGTGGCGTACTCGTTGAGGACGTTCATCGCGTCCCACGCCTTACCCGCCCACGCCCCCGTCTCGTCGTGCCGGGACAGCTCCTGCAGCGTGTCCGGGTTCCCGGTGAAATCGACGCAGGCCAGATCGTCGAGGTGCGGGATCAGCTCCAGCAGGTCGCTCGGTCGGAACTCGGTGGTGTCATGGTCGTCGGGCCCCACCTGGCCCGCGGGCCAGTTGATGCTGAGCAGTTTGCGCAGCCTGCGGACCTCTGCCTCTGCGGCGGCTCGTCCCTCCTCGGCGTCGAGGTAGTCGAGTTGGGTGTCCAGGAGTTGCTCACGCAGTTCGGCGTTGCCGCTCGTGAGCGAGCCGACCTCATCCTCGTAACCGGCGAGCCGTGCGCTCAGTGCGGCGCGATTCGCCTGCGCGCCTCGTCCCAGGTCGGCAAGCTGGCCGAGTTCGAGCACCCGGCTCGCTGTCGGCTCACCGCCACCGAGCACCTCGGACAGCGCCGCCAGCACGGGGTCGACGATGACCGGGGGGACGGTGGCGATCTCGACCTCGACGCGCTCCGCCGGACGGCTGACCGGTTCCAGCAGATCGAGGTTGATCTGGTGGTCGAAGACCCGGTCGATCCTCGACGCGACGGACGGCAGCGGGGTGTCGAGCGCGGACCGGCGTGCGCGCTGGCCGAGCATCCGGGTGATGCGGCGCACCGGGTCGTTGATGATGCGGTCCCGACCGAGCACCTTGTGCCTGCGCCCGTCTTCCGGGTCGTCCGGGACGACGCCGGGCTGAAATGTGCGCAACGTCCACGGGTCGACCCGGTGCGTGGGCCCGATCGCGTTGTTGAAGACATCGGTCGCGGTCGGGTCGAGTACGTAGCAAGCAGCCAGGCCCACGCTCTGCGCGACCGCTCCCCGCACCCACGCCAACCACTGGTCGAATGGCAAGTTCGCGTCCGAGCCCGCGACAAACAACAGCCCGCGCCTGGTCTCGCTGCACACCGATTCGACCAACTCGCGGACGTCCTCGCGGCGCGAGATCGGTTCGGCCGCGCCTTGTCGGACACCATCGGACTTGGCGTCGAAGACTTCGAGCAGCATCGACGCCAGCCCGGGCGCCTTCGCCACGATGTCGTCCGGACCGTCGAGGTCGAGCCACAACCAGGGTTTGCGCTTGTCGTTCCCCGGGATGTCGATGGTGAGCCGGGTGGTCCACCGGCCCTTGTTGTTGTCCTCGGCAATGATCGCTCGCCATGATCGCGACCCGTCGGGCCGTTGCGAGACGGCCAACGACCCGGTCGCTCTGGCTCCGAGGTCGACCGTCCGTCCGAGCCGCAGCGCGTCCGCAGCCAACCGCTTGCGCCGCAGCCACGAGTGCAGTTGCTCCTCGGCTTTCTTCTCTACCATCCCGCGGTCGTCACTGACCTCGGCGAACAGCCGGTACTGGAGCAAGAGGCCTCCATGCGCTACCTGGTGGGGACAGGAACAAGCCGGTCGAGGATAGTTCGGACTAGGTGTCACCCGATCGCATGATCGTGCTGGCGCGTCGCGCTGTTGGTTGCCCAGTCCGGGCGCGGTGCGCGTTCTGAGTCAAGTCGCTAGTCGAGTGGCCCACACCGCCATCGCCTGTCGCTGAACAACCGTTAACCTGCTCCTGCCAGTTGGACGTGCGAGAGAGGACACCAGGGATGCAGGTCAACGGGGTCGCGGCGATCGTCACCGGTGGGGCCTCCGGGCTCGGTGGGGCCACTGCGGCGGCGCTGGCGGCGAAGGGGGCGTCGGTCTACGCCTTCGATCTGCCGTCGGCCATCGAGGGTGCGCCGAAGGTGGAGGGGGTCACCTACGTCGCCACGGACGTGACCGATCCGGAGCAGGTCCAGGTCGCGGTGGACGAGGCGGCCGGGTCGGCCAGCCCGCTGCGCGTGGTGGTGAACTGCGCGGGGATCGGGCCGTCGGCGCGCATCCTGTCCAGGAAGGGGCCGCACGACCTGGCGCTCTACCGCAAGGTCGTCGAGGTCAACCTGATCGGCTCGTTCAACGTCCTCACGCTGGCCGCCGAGGCGATCGCCAAGACCGAGGCGCTGGAGCACGGCGCGCGCGGGGTCGTCATCAACACCGCGTCCGTCGCCGCCTTCGACGGCCAGGTCGGCCAGGTCGCCTACGCCTCATCCAAGGGCGGCATCGTCGGCCTCACCCTCCCCGCCGCCCGCGACCTGGCGAGCCACGGCATCCGGGTCCTGACCATCGCCCCCGGCATCATCGACACCCCGATGCTGGCCACCGTCAGCGACGAGTTCCGCGCCGCGCTGGCCGAGGGCATCCCGTTCCCGAAGCGCCTGGGGCGCCCGGACGAGTACGCCGCGCTGGCGCTCTCGCTGATCGACCAGGACTACCTGAACGGCGAGGTCGTCCGCCTCGACGGCTCGCTGCGCATGGCCCCGCGCTAGACCGCGCACGGCGGAGGGGCCGCCCGTCAGGGCAGGCCCCTCCGCCGTGTGGTCAGTGCCCCCGGTCGATCCACTCCTGGCGGTGCGGGGCCTCGCCGCCCACCGTCGTCGAGTCGCCGTGGCCGGTGCGGACCTCGGTGTCCGCCGGCAGGGTGAGGATCTTGTCGGTGATCGAGTCGATGATCGTCGGGAAGTCGCTGAACGACCGGCCCGTCGCCCCCGGTCCGCCCTGGAAGAGGGTGTCGCCGGAGAACAGCGTGCGCAGCTCCGGCGCGTGCAGGCAGACCGCGCCCGGCGCGTGGCCCGGGGTGTGCACCACCGTCAGCTCCGTGCCCGCGACGGCGAACCGCTGCCCGTCGGCCAGCGGCCGGTACTCGTTGGCCGGGTAGACCCGTCGCCACAGCTCGTCGTCGGCCGGGTGCAGGTGGATCGGCGCGTCCGCCGCCTGCGACAGTTGCAGCGCCGCGTTGATGTGGTCGTCATGGGCGTGCGTGCACACGATCCCCACCAGGTTCCGGTCGCCGACGGCCCGCAGGATGGCGTTCGCGTCGTGCGCGGCGTCGATGACCAGGACCTCGGAGTCGTCGCCGACCAGCCAGACGTTGTTGTCCACGTCCCAGGTGCCGCCGTCGAGGCTGAACGTGCCGGAGGTGACGACCTTGTCGATGCCGGTCACAGGACCACCACCGAGCGCAGCACGTCCCCGTGGTGCATCTTCGCGAACGCCTGCTCGACCTGGTCCAGCGTGATCGTCTCCGTGACGAACGCGTCGAGGTCGAGCTTGCCCTGCTGGTACAGGTCGACCAGGTACGGGAAGTCGCGCGAGGGCAGGCAGTCGCCGTACCAGCTCGACTTGAGCGAGCCGCCGCGCGAGAACAGGTCGATCAGCGGCATCTCGATCCGCATGTCCGGCGTCGGCACGCCCACCAGCACGACCGTGCCCGCGTGGTCGCGGCCGTAGAACGCCGACTTCCAGGTCTCCGGGCGGCCGACGGCGTCGATCGCCACGTCGGCGCCGAACCCGTCAGTGAGGTCGTAGATCGCCTCGACGGGGTCGGTGTTCTTCGAGTTGATCGTGTGCGTGGCGCCGAACCCCTTGGCCCACTCCAGCTTCCGGTCGTCGACGTCCACGGCGATGATCTTCGTCGCGCCCGCGATGCGCGCGCCCGCGATCGCCGCGTCGCCGACGCCGCCGCAGCCGAACACGGCCACCGAGTCGCCCCGGCCGACCCCGCCGGTGTTGACCGCGGCGCCGATGCCCGCCATGACCCCGCACCCGAGCAGCCCCACGGCCGCGGGCGAGGCGGCCGGGTCGACCTTGGTGCATTGTCCACTATGGACAAGCGTTTTCTCTGCGAACGCCCCGATCCCCAGCGCGGGCGACAGCGGCGTGCCGTCCTCCAGCGTCATCGGCTGGGCGGCGTTGTGGGTGTTGAAGCAGTACCACGGCTTGCCCTTGAGGCAGGCCCGGCAGGACCCGCACACGGCCCGCCAGTTGAGGACCACGAAGTCGCCCGGCTCGACGTCGGTGACGCCCGCGCCGACCGACTCGACCACGCCCGCGGCCTCGTGGCCGAGCAGGAACGGGTACTCGTCGTTGATCCCGCCCTCGCGGTAGTGCAGGTCGGTGTGGCAGACGCCGCACGTCTGCACCCGCACGACCGCCTCCCCGGGCCCGGGGTCCGGCACCACGATCGTCTCGACCGTGACCGGCGCGCCCTTCGCCCGCGCGACGACGCCCTTGACCTGCTGTGCCATGCGCACGCTCCTCATCGAATCCCTGCTTGTGCCCCCAACCGTAGGCGAGGTCACATGCGCGCGCACGCATTCATCCACAGAGTTCAGATGTCGCCCACGAACGGGATCCCGGCCACCTCGTCCGACGACATCCACGCGCGCAGCACGGCCGTGGCCCGCACGTCGTCCTCGTTGTACTCGAGCAGCCGCACGCGCTGCGCCAGGTCGGGCTCGCCGCCGTCCAGCCCGACCGCGTCGCGGTACCAGCGCATGGAGTTCTCCCCGCCCGCCTCCGGGTCGCGCCACTGGAAACCGGCGACCGGCGCGATCGTCTTGAGCCCCTTGCCATGCGAGCACAGGAAGTGGTCGCGGACGCTGCCGAACAGGTCGAACCACTCGTCGGAGGCGATGAACTGCTGCACCTGCCGCCTGGTCGGGATGCCGGGGCGGCCGGTGAAGCGCCGCGCCGAGGCCAGCAGCCACCGGTTCTCGGCCAGCTCGTTGTAGCAGTAGGCGCGGAAGCTGAGCCCGCGCTCGGCCGCCGCCGCGCGCACCGCGCCCAGCCACGACCAGAACTCGGCGAACGAGCGCGCCTCGTCGTCGGTGGGCAGCGGGTCCCAGCTCACGAACGCCCGGTACCCCTGCGCGATCCCGGTGTCGGCACCGCTGAGCAGCGTCCCCCACAGGTAGGCCCCGGCGTCGCCGAAGCTCTCCATGTCGACGTCGAGCTCCACGTCCGCGCGCGGCACCGACACCTCGCGGTGGCGCCGGACCAGGGTCAGGTCGGCCAGCCACGCCTTGGCCAGCCCGACCGCGTCGCCCAGCGGCATGCCCACCAGCGGCGGGTTGTCCCGGTCCTCGGGGTCGATGCCCGCCAGCGCGTCGACGGTCTCCACGCCCGCGGTGCGCAGCAGCGCGGCGTCCTCCCCGCGCACCACCAGGCTGACGTCGCGCTCGGCGACCAACTGCGCGTCGCACACCGGCCACCAAGGGCAGCTCTTGCACTCGACGATCCGCGACGGCCGGGCCAGCGGCTCGCCGCCGGTCGCGGCGGCCTGCGCCACGGCCACCCGGTCGGCGAAGCGCGTCTCGTACTCGGCCAGCGCCGTGCGCGACCCCGGCCAGGTCGGGGCGGTCAGGTCGTGCCAGACGACGGTGTCGCCGTCGAGGCCGATCACCCCGGCGTGCCCGGTGCGCTCGTCGGCGTACCCGGCGGCGCGCAGCAGCGCCCGGGTGTGGGCCAGGCGCAGTTGGTCGCGCGGCTGCGGGCGGACCTTGCGCGCCGGGTCGTTGGCCCCGCCGACGTCGGTGACGCCGAACAGCGGGCTCGTCCGCGCGCCCTGGCCGGGGTCGTGCACCTTGTGCCGGACGACCAGCACCGGCACGTACCCGCCCCGGGTGCGCACCAGCAGGTCGATCGCGCCGCGGCGGCCGTGCTCGGTGTCGCGCGGGAGCTGCGCGCCCCAGATCAGCGGCCTGCCCTCGGCCAGCGCCGCGACCGTGGCCGCCTCCCGCTCGCCGGACCGGCCGGGCGGGACCTCGGTCCAGTCGGCGCCGAAGTGCGCGGACAACCGGTCGGCGACCGCCCTGCGGTGCGCGGCCGCGTCGGCCTTGCGCAGCTCAGCGGTGGGATCGGGGGCGCCGCGCTCGGTGTCGCGCATCCCGGGGTCGTGCTCCAGGTGCACGCGGCGCCTGCACCGGCTCACCACGCCAGCGTCCAGCAGCACCGTCGTCGTCACACCGGCCAGCTTAGTTACCTGCCGCATGTAGTTTCCCGCGCACCGGTCACGCAGCGCAGTTCGCCCGCACTCTGCGCTCAACTGGGTCCTCATGGGGCAGGTCCGCGTGCTGCGCCGAACGGCCGGCGCTAGGTTCACAGCCAACACCGACAGGTCGGGGAGGCACTACGTGGCCAGGAAGAAAGCAGCTCAGGCCGCGCTCGCAGCGCAGGGCCGGTTCACCCCGGCCAACGCGAAGCGGGCGCTGGCGCTGGTCAAGGTGCTGGGTCCGGCGGTGGTGCCCGTGGTGGCGCCGTTCGTGATGCAGGGCGCCGCCGCGGCGCGCGAGCGGCTCGACCGGCGGCGCGCCCGCAGGCTCGGCGTCGCCGTCGACGACCTGGGCCAGTACACCGGCCGGGGCGGGGCGCTGCACGCGCGCATCTCCGGCGCGGCGATCGGCGTCTCGGAGGTGCGGACCAAGGCCGAGACGACCCCGGCCGAGCTCGCCCTCGCCGACGAGTCCGAGGCGACCCTGCGCAAGCTCGCCGCCGCCGTGCGCGCCGCGGAGCGGATGCCCGCGGCCCGGCGCAAGGCCGCGCACCGCGCCGTTTCGCGTGAATTGGACCGCATCGAGGAGCAATTGCTCGCCACCCTGGGTGTCTGGCATAACAATTTCCCGAATGCTGGGCAGGGGGCCTAGACAGCACCCCATACAGTGGTGAGCTATGACCATCCGGGCAGGTGAAAGCACCTACGCGCGCCGCGTCGTACGCGGGGTACTGCTCGGTTTCTCATCCACTGCACTTGCCGTCGCCGCGCACGGAATCGCGGGCGGCGGTGTTCCCGACACCGCGGTCACCATTGTGCTCGCCGCGCTCGTCGGCTGGGCCGGGACGGGTGTCGCCGACCGGCACACCGGGTTCGTCCCGACGCTGCTGCTGCTCGGCGGTGGTCAGGCCACCCTGCACGTGCTGCTCTCCCACGTCGCCGTGGCGCACCCGGGCGAGACCGCGCCCGGCAGCGTGCTGCCCACGCCGCTGATGCTGGCGCTGCACGTGGTCGCGCTGCTCCTCACCGCTCTGCTGCTGACCAGGGCCTCCGCCGCGTTCGCCACCGCGGCCGCGGCGCTGACCGGCCTGGTCCGCGCGATCGCGGTCGTCCTGCCCGTCGCGGAACGCCCTCGCGGGGGACCGGTCGTGGCCCCCGCCCAAGGCACGTTCATGGCCGTCCTCCTGCGGCGCGTGTGCGGCAAGCGCGGTCCACCACTACCCGCCTGAACCGCCGCTGCACCCCGAACGCCCGGTCGCCACGCGGCCAGGCCCCCGAACACGCTCTCCAGGAGAGAACAAACATGTCTCAGCGTCACATCGCGCGTGCGGGCGTCGTGCTCGCCGCTGTGGGCGCGGCTGCCCTGTTCAGCCCCAGCCTCGCATCCGCCCACGTCACCGCGAAGGTCCTCGGCGAGGCCGCGGCCAAGGGCGGCTACACCAAGATCACCTACCGGGTGCCCAACGAGGACGCGACCGCGGGCACCGTCAAGGTGGAGATCAAGCTCCCCGCGGAGCACCCGCTGACCTCGGTCCGGACCAAGCCGATGCCCGGCTGGACCTCCGAGCTGACCAAGGTGAAGCTGGACGAGCCGGTGACTTCGCACGGCGCCGAGATCACCGAGGCCTACAGCACCGTGGTCTGGACCGCCGTCGCCCCGGCCAAGATCGCCCCCGGCCAGTTCGAGGAGTTCGAGCTGTCCGTCGGCGCGCTGCCCGAGGATGTCGATTCGCTGGTCACCCCGGCCATCCAGAGCTACGAGAACGGCAAGGTCGTCGCCTGGGACCAGCCCACCCCCGACGGCGGCGAGGAGCCGGAGCGCCCCGCGCCCGAGATCGCGCTGACCGCGGCCGTCGAGGGCCACGGCCACGGCGCGGCGGCCAACGCCGCGGACGGCCACGACGACCACGCCGCCGCGGCCTCGTCCACCGATGACACCGCCCGCTGGCTCGGCGGCGCGGGCCTGGTCGTCGGCGCGCTCGGCCTGGGCCTCGGCGCGGGCGCCGTGCTGCGCGCGCGCCGGGCCACCGCGGCCGCGAAGGCGGGCGAGTAGCCGATGCGCATCCTCGGTCGAGCCCTGGTCACCGCGCTGGTGGCGCTGTTCGCGCTCGTCGGACTGGCGGGGACGGCGCTGGCCCACAACCAGTTGGTGGGGAGCACCCCCGCGCAGAACGCCACCCTGGAGACCGGTCCGGCCAGCATCGAGCTGACCTTCGACCAGCCGGTCCAGGCGGGCAAGGACCTCAACACCATCGTCGTTGTCGGACCAGACGGCACCAGTCAGTGGCAGGACGGCACGGCGGTCGTGAAGAGCAACGTCGTCTCCGTCCCGCTGCGTGACCTGGGCCCGGCCGGGGTGTACAACGTCGGCTACCGCATCCTCTCGGCCGATGGGCACTCGGTGAGCGGCCAACTGCCGTTCACCCTCACCAAGGCAGGCACGGGCACCCCGTCCGACCAGCCGCTCAACGCCAGCGCCCCGGCGGCCGACGACTCGACCTCAGCGGCGGCCCCCCAGAACGCCAACGACGAGGGCGTGCCGATCTGGGTGTGGATCGTGGGCGCGGTCGTCCTGCTGGGCGGTGGTGTGCTCCTCGCGGCCAAGGTGGGCGGCTCCGAGCAGTGACCCAAACCCGGGCAACCGCCGCCGGGAACCGGTACCACCTGGTCGGGGTCCTCGTCGCCAGCTCGCTCGTCGGCGTCCTCGTCGGCCTGGCGATCACCGCGACGGCCCCCATCCCAGGTCTGCCGCAACCGGCGGCGGTGGTCCGGGTCGGCCTCCCGGCCGTGCGCGTGCTGCTCGACATGGCCGCCGTCGTCACCGTCGGCCTGTGCCTGCTGCCGCTGCTGGTCGGGCTCGACCACCCCAGGTCGGCGGTCCCGCTGCTGCGCGGGGCCCGCCGGATGGCCATGTTCAGCTCGCTGGTCTGGGCGGTCACCGCCCTGGTGGCCCTGGTCATGCAGACCGGCGAGGTCCGCCCGGGCGCGGCGGTCTCGTTCGCCGCGATCACCGAGTACGTGAGCACGGTCGGCGCGGGCAAGGCGCTGGTCTTCGTCGCCGTGTTCGCCCTGCTGTGCTTCGCGCTGTCGGTGTGGTCGCTGCGCTCGGCGGAGGCCATCCCGGCCGAGCTGCGGGCGGCGGTGGCGCTGTTCGCGCTGCTGCCGCTGCCGGTCACCGGGCACGCGAGCAGTTGGCGCTGGCACGACTTCACGATGATCTCGATGGAGCTGCACGTGATGAGCGCCGCCGCGTGGACCGGCGGCCTCGGGGCGGTGGTCGTGGTGCTCGCCGGGAACCGCACCCTGCTCGCGCACACCCTGCCGCGCTTCTCCAAGCTCGCCACGGCGTGCCTTGTGCTGGTCACGATCACCGGCGTGTTCAACGGCTACGTCGAGCTGGTCGTCAGCCCCACGCTGACCCTCGTCGAGGGCGTGTTCACGACCGGCTACGGCGTCCTGCTGCTGCTCAAGACCGGCTGCCTGCTGGCCCTGGGCGCTTTCGGCGCGCACATCCGCTGGCGACTGCTGCCCGCCGTCTCCGCCCACAAGACGACCGCCCTGGTGACCTGGGCGGCCGTCGAGCTGGGCGTGATGGGCCTGGCCTTCGGCCTGGCCACCGTGCTCACGCGCGCCCCGATCAACTGACCGCGTCCTTGAACCAGGAGATCGTGCGGCGCAGGCCCTCGCGCAGCCCCACCCTGGGCTCCCAGCCCAGCAGTTGCCGAGCCCGGGTGATGTCCGGCCTGCGCTGCGTCGGGTCGTCCAGCGGCAGCGGCCGGTGCACGACCGACAGCGCGGTGCCGGTGAACTCGCTGATCGTCTCCGCCAGCTCCAGGACCGTGATCTCCTCGGGGTTGCCGAGGTTGACCGGACCCATCTGGCCCTCGCGGGCGGCCAGGGCCAGGACGCCGCGGACGAGGTCCTCCACGTAGCAGAAGCTGCGGGTCTGCTCACCGGTCCCGTAGACCGTCAGCGGATTGCCGTTGAGCGCCTGGTGCACGAAGTTCGACACGACGCGGCCGTCCGAGGCCCGCAGCCGGGGGCCGTAGGTGTTGAAGATGCGCACGATGCCCGCGTCCAAGCGGCCCAGGCGCACGTGCGCGGCGATCAGCGCCTCGCCGTAGCGCTTGGCCTCGTCGTAGACGCTGCGTGGGCCGATGGGGTTGACGTTGCCCCAGTACTCCTCGGTCTGCGGGTGCACCAGGGGCTCGCCGTAGACCTCGCTGGTGGAGGCCTGGATCAGCCGCGCGCCCTTGGCCTCGGCCAGGGCGATGACGTGCTTGGTGCCCAGCGAGCCGGTCTCCAGCGTCTCCAGCGGCCGCGCCAGGAACAGCGGCGGCGACGCGGAGCTCGCGAAGTTGAGCACCAGGTCCACCGGCCCGTCCACCTGCAACGGCGAGCGGATGTCGCCGTCGATGAACTCGAACGCCGGGTTGTCAGTGTGCGCCTCGACGTTCTCCGCGAAGCCCGACGACAGGTCGTCCACCGCGACCACCCGCCTGCCCCGCTCCAGCAGCGCGTCCACCAGGTGCGACCCGATGAACCCGGCGCCGCCGGTCACCACCACCCGTGCTTCCACCGATTTCTCAGCCATCGGTCTGGGCCACCTCCCAGCTGCGCATCCACGCGTCCCGCCCGGTCCGCGCCGACTCCATCTCGCCCACCCAGGAGACCAGTTCGTCCACCTCGGGCTCCAACACCCCCGACATCAGCCGGGGCACCCGCTCGCGCAGCGCGTCGAACCCGGCGTCCTGGGAGATGTTGGTCAAGCTCAGCATCGACGACGCCGACGTGCGGTAGCGACCCACGACCGTGGGCACGTGCGCGGCGTGGCCGCCCGCCTCGGCCACCCGGCACCAGAGGTCGTAGTCCTCCCAGCCGTGCAGCCGCCGGTCGGTGGTGTAGCCGCCCATCGCCCGCAGCGACTTGCCGCGCACCATCGCCATCGCGTCGATGTAGTTGCCGTAGCGCAGCCGCCACGGCTCCCAGTCCCACAGGCCCATCATGCCCAGCGGCCCCGCCGCGTCGAACCGCTGCAGCGCGCCGTAGGCGAAGGTGGCCTCCGGGTCCTCGTCCAGTGCCCTGACGAGGCGTTCCAGACCGTTGGGCACCACGGAGTTGTCCGCGTCCAGCACGAACACGTACTCGCCGCGGGTGTGCTTGAGCGACTCGTTGCGCGAGCGCGGCAGGCCCCGGTTCACCGGGTGGGTCACCAGCATCGCCGGGACGTGCGGGGAGCGGTCCATCCACGCCACCACCCGATCGCGGGAGTCGTCGGTGGACCCGTCGTTGGTCACGACGATCTCAAGGTCATCGAGGGTGCCGGACGCCACCGACTCCAGCGCCTCGGCCACGTAGTCGCCGTGGTTGTACATCGCCATGATCACCGAGACCCTGGGCGCGGACACCCGGTCCCACGCCCACGTCGTGCGGTCCACGAACGGCTCGGTGACCTGGGCGCGGCCGGTGTTCACCGACCGCCGCAGGTCGAGCATGTCCAGCCGGATTTCGCGCACCGCCTGCTTGATCCCGTCCACCTCGGTGCGCGGCCGCTCCCACGGCGGCACCAGGTTGCGGCTCAGCGGCTCGCGCCTGGTCGGGCCGATCCGCAGCGCCGACCGGTGCCCGTGGCCCTTGCGCACGTCCTCGGCGATCGAGAGCAGCTTCTCGACGCTCGCTGAGAACGGGTGCTCCTTGATCAGCTCGTAGGCGGCCGCGCGCATCGCCTTGAGCCGGTCCGGGTCGTCGAGCACGTCCTCGGCGGCCAGCGACAGCCCGGCCGCGGGCGCGGACAGGAAGTGCGTGCCGCGCTCGAACGGCTCGGTCTGAAGCGAGGTCTCCGACACCAGCACCGCCCCGCAGTGCGCTGCCTCGACCGCCCGCAGCCACTCGAAGTACGGGGTCTCGGCTTGGTGCACGTTGAGCAGCACCCTGCTGGTCGCCAATAGCTGCCGTTTGGCCGCCCCGGTGACGAACGAGGGCCCCTGCGCCCAGTTCGGCGTCGCGTTGTCCGACACGACCAGCTTCGACTCGCGGCTCCACAGCAGCCGCGTCATGCCCGCGATCGCCCGCTCCCGGCGCTCGCTCAGACACCCGAGGAACACCAGGTCGCGCTCGTAGGCCTGCTCCGGGTCGAACACGTCCCAGCTCGGCGTCCAGCCGAACCGCAGGTGCTCGGCCGGGACGTCGTGCTCCCGGTAGACGCGCACCGCGTGCTCGCTGAAGTCCAGCACCGCCGCCAGGTGCCGCGACAGCGCGATGTTGGAGTCGAAGAACGATGAGTTCGGCTGCTCGGCGGTCAGCCCGATCGCACGGCCCGCGAACCGGGGCTCCTCGTACCAGAGGGGGCCCTCCAGCGCGGTGTACTCGTGCGTCGGCAGCAGCAGGAACACGTCGTCCGGCTCCGCCTCGACCTGGCTGCGCACCACGTCGACGCTCGCCCCCAGCCGCCCCGCCTCGTCGGCGATGACGTCGGCCAGCTCGTGGAAGAACGCGTTCTGGAACCGGGACTGGACGATCCGCAGGCGCAGGTCAGCCATGCCGACCGCCCTTGGCCGAGCTGATCGCGTCCGAGACCCTGCGCAGCGGGGCGGTCACCTTCCAACTGGTCGACCCGCGCACCTCGTCGAGCTGGCGGTGCATCACCGCGCTCAACTGCGCCAGCTCGTGGGTCAGCCGGTGGTTGAGCCGGTCGTTGTCCTTGCGGTACTGCTCCAGCAGCGCCGAGACCTCCTCGAGGTGCACGACCCGATCGGCGGCGCGGCGCAGGTCGGCGCGCTCGTGGCGCAGGTCGGCGAGCTGCTCGGTCAGCAGGTTCACCCGCCGCCGCACCTCGGCGTGCTCGGCCAGCACCGACTCGAGCTGCTTCTCCAGGCCTTCGGCGTGCTCGCGGGCGGCCGTGGCGTGCTCCTCGGCGCGCTCCCTGGCCACGCGCTGGGCGTCCTGCTCGTCGCGGGTGCGGTCCAGCGCCGCCTCCAGCTCCGCGATCCGGCCCCGCAACTGCTCCTCGAACGACGGGCCGTCGTCACCGAGCAGCACGGCCGCGTCCGGGTAGGTCGCCGTGCCCGCCGCGCCCGGGGTCGCCCGCGCCGCCTCGATCGCCGAGACCAGCGCGTCGAGCTGCCGCTCGGCGGTGTAGCGCGCGGCCACCGCCCCCCGCCACGCCGCGCGCTGCTCGTCGGTCGGCGCCTGTGCCAGCACGGCGGCCACCGCCTCCACCAGCCCGACCAGGTCGGCGTCGGCCACCTCCACCGTTCCCGGCACCTCGAACAGCTCGGCGCCGCCGCCCGCCGCGTAGCCGACCACCGCGCACCCGGCCGCCAGCGCCTCGGCCACCGGAAGGCCGAAGCCCTCCTGGTGGCCCAGCGCCACGAACACCGACGCGTCGCCCAGGTGCGCGGCGGTGCCCGCCTCGGTCAACCCGTCGACCGACACCAGCTCGACACCGGCGAACCGCTCGTCGGCGCGGAACATCGCCTCCAGCACCGCCGCCTCGCGCGGCCGCTTGCGCGGCATCCACACCACCTTGGGCACCCGCCGCGCCGCCGGGGCGAACAGCTCGAAGTCCAGCGAGTACGGCACCAGCGCCACGTCCGAGCCGTGCACCCGGCGCAGCACCTCGACCGAGGTCGTCGACGACACCCACGTCGACGCGCCGCCCGGCCAACCCGGGTAGCCCTCGGCCGAGGTGTTGTCGAAGGTGTAGAAGTGGTTCTGGTTGTAGACGACCTTGCGGCACCCGGGGGCCGGGTCGTTGCCCGCGATGACCAGCACCTCCGGCACGACCAGGGTGTCCGAGCCGTCGAGCAGCAGGTGCGGGCCGTTGACCACCGGCGCCGTCGTGTCGAACCAGTCGCAGGCGAACCCCTCGGCCAGGTGCCAGACCACCGCGTCGTGCCCCGCTGCGGTCAGCAGCTCCACGTGCCGGTAGATCGCCCTGATCCCCCCGGACGGCTCGTTGTGGTCCGGAGCCAGGTAGACGACCCGGTTGCCCATAGCCCCTCATCCCCTCTTGTGCCGGTCAAGGCCCCTTGGTCGTGTTCTGAGAGTCCGTGTTCGCGATAGCCGTGCCGGATGCGGCCCCTGGCGGCACGGGGCGAAGGCACCGGTACAACCCCGGTACCGGCACCTCCACCCCGCACCGCCAGAAACCACCCCGATCACGACTCTCAGCGAACGAGACTCCCAGAACACGACCTGGGTGCTGTGCGATTACCTTTGCACCACCTGTCCCCGGCTCGTGCAGGAGGTGTCCGGATGACCGTCCTCGTGACCGGTGGCGCCGGCTACATCGGTTCCCACGTCGTCCGCGCGCTGCGCGACGGCGGCCGCGACGTCGTCGTCGCGGACACGCTGCGCACCGGCTCCCGCGCCGCAGTTCCCGCTGACGTCCCCCTGCACGAGGTCGATGTGCTCGACCGCGCCGGGCTCACCGCCTTGGCCCGCGAGCACGGCGTCACGGCGTGCGTGCACCTGGCCGGGCTGAAGAACCCCGGCGAGTCGATGACCGACCCCGGGCTCTACTTCGAGACCAACACGTCAGGCACGCTCTCGCTGCTGCGGGCGTGCGTGGCCGCGGGCGTCGAGCACTTCGTCTTCTCGTCCAGCTGCTCGGTCTACGGGGTCGCCGAGACCCTCCCGATCACCGAGGACAGCCCGCTGCTGCCGATCAGCCCCTACGGCCACAGCAAGCTCGCCGCCGAACGGGTCGTCGAGGCCTTCGGCGCCGCGCACGGCCTCCGCTGGGCCTCGCTGCGCTACTTCAACGCCGCAGGGGCCAGCGCCGACGCCACCCTCGGCGAGGACTGGGGCCCCACCCGCAACCTCATCCCGCTGCTGGCCAAGGCCACCCTCGGTCTGCGCGAACCCGTCCTGATCTTTGGCAAGGACTACGACACACCAGACGGCACCGCCGTGCGCGACTACACCCACGTCGTCGACCTCGCCGAGGCCCACGTTCGCGCGCTCGACCACCTCGTCGGCGGCGGCGCGAACACCGCGCTCAACCTCGGGACCGGCGCGGGCACGTCGGTCCTCGAGGTCGTGCGCGGCCTGGAGACCGCCGCCGGGCGCGCCGTGCCGGTCGAGTTCGCCGACCGCCGCCCCGGCGACCCGCCCGTGGTCTGGGCCGACCCGGCCCGCGCCGAGCAGGTCCTCGGCTGGAAAGCAGCACGCGGCCTCGAGGACATCCTCGAGACCGCGTGGCGCTGGCACAGCCGCCGGGCTACTTCTTCGGGTAGTTCTGCGTGACGCTGCCGAGCACCTCGGTCAGGCCGCTGTCGACGTCCGCCCGGGTCTTGCCGCGCACCTCGACGCGCACGACGTAGTCCCCGGAGGCGTAGAAGACGCGCGCGTCGACCGGGACGTCCGGCACGTCGGTCGCGTTCTCCAGCACCATCCCGTCGAGCGACTCCGGCGCATCGAACTCGGTGAAGGTGAACGTCTTCTGCACATCGAGCAGCTTGGTCGCGGTCTCCGCCGCCGAACCGCTCTTGTTGCACTCGAAGACGTGGACGAACGTGTACCAGGTCTGCCGGTAGAGCATCTCGGTCTGCCCCTCGGCCGCTCGGCACGCCTTGAGCTCAGTGGCCTCGTCCGGCGCGAACTGCTGCTTCTCCAGCGCGCCGTCGACGGTGATGTCACCACTGGAGTTCGGGTCCACCTCGCCGTCGACGCCCTCCAGCGGCCGCGGTGGCCCGGACGGGGTCGAACTGGTGGCCGGGGGAGGCGACGACGGGCCAGGAGCGGCCTGCTTCTCCTGATCGTTGAGGCCGAAGAACCAGATCCCCGCGCCGATGAGCGCCACCACCACGACGGCGGCGACGATCACCAGGACCTTCTTGCTGCCGCCCGAGGACTCCTCGAACACCTCCGGGCCCTGCCGGGTCCAGTCGTAGGTGTTCTGCTGGATCGGTGGGAACTCCGCGCCTGCCCACGGCGGCGCCTCGTTCTCGCCGGTGGCCCACGGCGGCTGCTGCTGCGGTTGCTGCTGCTGCTGGCCCAGGTACTGCTGCTGGTTGCCCTGGGTGGGTGGCGGCCGGAAGTGACCGGGCTGCTGCGGCACACCGGGGATGCCACCGGGCACCACTTGCGTCCGCTCCCCGTCACCGGTGCGCGGCGCCTGCGCGGACTGCCACCCGCCGCTGACCACCTGCGTCCGCTCCGCCTGGTCGGCGGGCTTGTCCACCGCCTGACCCGGCACGACCTGAGTGCGGTCGCTGTCGCCGGAGTCCGAGGACTGCGCAGCCGCCTGCGGGTTGGACGGTTGCGGCGGCGAAGCCTGCGGCTGGGACGGCTGTGCTGAAGCCTGGGGCGGAGGCTGATCTGCGCTGATCGGCTGGATCAGCTGGGTCGTCTCGGTCGGGGCCTGCGTCGGCGCGCTCTGCTGCAGCGGGCTCGGCGAGGCCGCGTCGGCGAGCAGCTTGTTGCGCCGCGTGCGGTACTCGTCGGCGCTGATTTGCCCGGTCGCGAGCTCCTGGTCGAGCTTGCGCTGTTCTTCCTGCCAGGACAACCCTGGCCCCCTTCCCTGTTCCGGATTAGTGGGGACGTGCGCGGTCACGGCTCGCCCCTGACCCCGAACGGGGACATTGTGCACGCCCCGCCACCCGATAGGGGCAGGAAGGGTCATGCCCGCCCCGATTGTTGTCGAGGCGGTCACGAAGCCGTAGCCCGCCCTCAGCTCGGCGGGAGCGCCCCCAGCACCCGGTCGGCCATCTCGGCGAACGTGGCGGCGTTGTTCTCGTCGACGTCCTTGCCCAACTCCGAGCTGTCCATCACGACGGTGAACCCGTTCGTTCGGTAGACGCCCCGCCGGAACACCCCGTCGTCGGTGGCGATCCGGTACACCCCGACCCCGTCCGCCAGCCCACTGTCCCGCACCGGCGCCAACCCCAGCTCCGCCTGGTGGTCGCGCAGCACGTCCTCCCGGTCCCCGGGCACGACGAAGACGGACACGGTCACCCCGACCTCGGTCGTCCCCCGGAACCCGACCTCGGTCACCCCAGCCTCTCGCAACACGTCCACGGTCGGCTGCGGCAGCAGTTGCTCCTCCACCAGCCCGTCCAGCGGCATCGTCACCGGGATGTTCCGCTCCCGCCCCGGCAGCCCCGGCAGCTTCGCCACCGCGTCCTCGAGCGAGGCCGGAGCCGCTGCCTGCTGCCCCCCGGGCGGCGTCGGGGAGTCGTCGCCCTGGAAGGCGAACCACCACACCCCACCCGCGGCCAGCAGCAACGCCACGATCAACACGGCCAACACCGGCACCCGGGAACGAGCAGGCCGAGTCACCGTGAAGATGTCGTCCTCCTCAACCGCCTCCGGCCGCCCCGGAGGCACCCAACCCACCTCACCCGGCGACCCGCCCGCGATCCGCGAGATCGACTCCCGCCCCACGACCTGCGTCGGGTCACCGGCATTGGTCACCACCTGGGTGACCTCGGCCGAGTCATCGACCGAGTGCCGCCCGGAGTGGTTGCTCAGGTCACCCTTGTCAGCGGGGCTCTGCGTCGCCCGCGTACTCGCCGCAGTCGCATTCGGAACAGCCCCCTTGCCGTCAGCGGGCTGCCCCGCGACCACGATGCCCGGAGGCTTCGCCGAAGCTTCCCGAGCTGCCATGTCGCCAGCACCCTGGTTTCCGGCCCCCGTGCCCTGACCAGCCTGGCCCCCGGCACTCTTGGCATCGCCAGTCTTGCTTCCGATGCCTTGACCAGCTCGATCTCCGGCCCCCTGGCCCTCACCGGCCTTGCCGTCTCCCGTGCCGGCTCCGGTGTCCTGGCTCTGACCAGCCTCATCTCCGGCGCTCTTGGCGTCGCCAGTCTCACCCACGACGCCATCGCCTGCCTTGCCGCCGGCACCCTGGCCCTCGCTGGCCTTGCCCTCGGCGTCAGCCTTGCCTTCGACGCCCTTGCCCTCGGCAGCCCCGCTGTCAGCCCCCTTGCCGTCGACAGCCTCGACCCCAGCGGCCTCACCCTTGCCCGAGGACCCCTCGTCTGCAGACCCCGCAACACCCTCATTCAGCAAAGCGCCACCCTGACCTGCCGCAGCTCCCAAAGCCGCGTCGATCTTCCTCGTTCCCCCCTGCTGCGCGGTGCCCTCCAACGCCGCACCAACCCCCTGATCCTTGTCCACGTCCTGCCCCTGCTCACCCGGTTCAGTGCGGTGCGCCCCGCCACCCGTCTGCGGCCCGCCTACCTGCGGCACTCCGGGTTGGGGCCCGCCTGCCGGACCGCCCTGCGGACCACTCTGGGAACCGGCCTGCGGCCCACCTGCCTGCTGCGCCCCGTGCTGTGGCCCGGACTGGGGCCCGCCCGCCGGAC